>NZ_CEEDAI010000009.1:0-1499857 GCF_979252805.1 Pedobacter sp. AC402
TTTTTTGCCGTACTTCGTTCGGTTGTGCAGCCACCGATATTAACCAGGTCTACCTCGCTAACACCACTGGTTTTCGCATTTATCGTGAAACACTTTCGCGTTTTCGTGCGCCGCTTCAAAGGCAAATTTTGCGACTTTTTGTTGATGGGCTGCAAAGGTGCAATAACTTTGCGACGTGGAAGGTAATACAGAAAGCGTTTTTGAAGATAAAAACTATCAGTTTATAAATGAGGGGATTTGGCAATAGATTGCGAAAGTGGTTGATCAAAAACGAACGAAACGGTAGCCATGATTACTTACGACTGTTGGAAATCAAAAGCTGTAATTAGTTTAAAATCTGGTGAGCAATATGAATGGAAATCAAGTGGAATATGGAAAAAACAGTGGACGGTAAGCAATTATAACAACGAACACATCATGTACAGTTCCAGCAACAATTATGGCGCAATCTCTTCAGATACCGACAATGAATTATTGATTTTAGCAGGTCTATTTATTAAACAGATTTTGCCCAGACAAACGGGCATTGCTACTTATTGTATGTATTATGCCAATTATCTCAACATCAACGCTTCATCACCATAATTAATAGTAAAATTAACCCTTTTGTGAGATGGAACAGGTATTAAACTGGAGAAAAGGTTTATTTGATAGTAACTATCAGGTAGTAAATAATGGTTTGCTGAGATTTTCTTTAAATTTTAGTTCATGGAAAAATTCTGCAATTGCCACTACTAGGAGGAATCTACCTGTTAAAGAGCGAAGGATTTTCTAAACCCGAAACTAAGATTGTAGATCATAAAAACACAGTTTTAGCCGTAATTACGTATGATTGGTTGAGTTTTAAAGCCAGAATCATATTTGCCACAGGCGAAACTTTCGATTGGAGCTACCAGAACAGTTGGTTAAGTCGCTGGTCGTTAAATAACCATAAAGATAAACAGATTTTATATAACGCATCTGCGGGTAATGGATTGATACATACGAATGTAGATGATGATATGGTTATATTGTGCGGCCTTTTTATAAGAGAATACTATTCACGGCTCCTCTTCGGATTTATCATTGTTGTATTTATCATGCTTAGTTTCAAAAGCGTTTTTTAAAGCTTATTAGAAACTTTTATGTACATAGCCTGGTCTTTGCGCCTCCAAGTTATTGAGTTAAGAGTTTCTCACCACAGATGGACACAGGTAAACACGGATCTTTAGGGCTGAGTATATTCTTTTGATCTGTGGGTAATTTTATTTGGCGGTGACTAGGGCTTACTCAATGTCATTGTTAGCGTGTAGCTAAGTTTAAGTGACAATGATTAGAAAAGTAATCTTAAATAATTCATAATATGATAGATGCTGAAACAAGTTCAGAAGGACGGTTACTCGGGAGAGTAGAGCTAGAATTGTTACAGGAATTACTAGTTGTTTTAAAGCCCGCTAACGCCACCACTCACTACCAGTTTCATAGCGTCGGCTGCTGTCATGTGTAAATCGGTAACCTTTTCTCTGCTTCCGATACCAAAGCTGGCCGGCAAAAGAATAAGATAATGGAAAATATACTGCTACCTCATTAGGCAGGTTCGTTTATGCAGATCGTTCTGTGTTAAAAATCCAATCTTTTTTAATCCACCTTCCACCTCTACCGGCGCAGGGTGATTAAACTTCTTTTCATCGCCCACAAAGGCTTCTGTTAAATCTTTGATGGATGAATAGATAAAGTTAAGCAAGGGCAGCCTTTGCATAATCCGCTGGAACCAGTTATACATTGGTTCGGTTACCAAATTGGTTACAAAAATTCCTGCAAGTAAAATGAGGGTTAATACGGTTAATAAACCCAAACCTGGGATATTCCGGCTTTCGCCTGTGCGTGGATTTACACCTAAAATATTGTTTACGTTTAACCAGCTATCAACGGTTGTAACTGCCCAAACTACAATAAAAATACTCACGGCAATGGGCACAACAATTAATAAACCTTTAATCAAATAGTTTAAAATAGCTTTCCCGACTTTATTATTCATGGTGCAAAAATAACAATTTTTAATTCATTTGCGTGGCACGTTCAATAGTCATTCGCCATTGGTTCAATCGTAATTGATTCATCGGTGTAGGGTGCATAATCCATCAATTGATAAACTATTCATAAAAATAAACCCGCTTAACCCGCTGGGAGATATTTGTCAAAATTTCATAAGGGATTGTATTGATATCTTTTGCCAGTTGCATAATACTGTGTTCTTTATTAAAAACGATGGCCTCATCACCAGGTTTTACATCAATACCGGTTACATCCAACATGGTCATATCCATACAAACAGAACCTACTACAGGAACTAAATTACCGTTAATCAGCATTTTACCAACACCGTTACCAAAATAACGTGTATAACCATCAGCATATCCAATTTTTACAGTCGCTATTTTACCGCCGTTTGGCATTACACCTTTTCTGCTATAACCAACAGTTTCACCAGGTTGCAGGGTTTTTACTTGTGTAACGGTTGTTTTAAGTACCATTACGGTTTGCAAGCCCCGATTATTGGCCAAAGCAGAATCAAAACCGTATAAACCGATGCCTAAACGCACCATATCCAGCTGCCCTTCAGGCCAGCGCGAAATGCCGGAAGTATTAGAAATGTGGAGCAAAGGTTTGTAACCTAAAACATTGATCAGTTGATTGGCAACGGTTTTAAATTTAGTAATCTGTTGTTGGGTAAATCCATCGTGTTCTGCAGCATCACTTGCCGCCAGATGAGAAAATATACTCTGAACTTTTACCCGCTCCGAATCTTTCAACAACATGGAAAGCTGGTCTATTTCTGACTCATCAAAACCCAAACGGTGCATTCCGCTGTCTATTTTGATGTGTATAGGGTAATCAAAATCATAATCAGAGAGGGAATTTAAAAAACTGTTCAAAATTTCAAGACTGTAAATTTCGGGTTCGAGGTGATGTTTTATGATCGCTTCGAAAGCAGATTCTTCAGGGCTCATTACCATAATAGGCAAAGTAATTCCAGCTTTTCGTAAAGCAATACCTTCATCGGCATAAGCAACAGCCAGATAATCTACCTTATGAAACTGCAATAAATTGGCTATTTCAAAACTTCCGCTACCATAAGAGAAAGCCTTCACCATAGCCATTATTTTTACTCCCGGTTTAACCTTTGCACGATAAAAATGCAGATTGCCCACCATGGCATTCAGATCGATTTCTAAAACAGTATCATGTATTTTTTGGGTAAGCAATTTACTGATTCTACCGAATTCGAAGCGCCTAGCTCCTTTTACCAATATGGTTTCATGGTTAAACTGCAAACCCGGAAAAGCTTCAATAAAGGCATTGGTATCATCAAAAAACTGGGTTTCGAAGTTAAAAATGCCAGCAAAGCGCGAAATATGTGCGCCAATACCAATTAATCGGTTTACTTTCTTCTGCAAGAGCAATTCGGCTATTTCCGTATATAAATCGAAATCGTCCCTTCCTGTTTCAAATAATTCGGAAAGAATAACTGTTTTCTTAGGATGCTGGTTTTGCTGATTTAAGAAATCAAGTGCTATCGCCAGCGATGAAATATCAGCACTGTATGAATCATCGATAATGGAACATTGGTTAATTCCGTTTTTCAGTTCCAAACGCATGCTCACATGACTTAGCTTCTCCAGACGCAAATCGGCCTGCTCTGGTGTGTAACCTAAAGCGAGCAGCGTTGCCCAGCAAATCATGCCATTTTCTATCGAAGCTTTATCTTTAAAAGGCAGAATACATTCAATCTCACGATTTTGATAAATTGCCCGCAGATAACAATTTCCTTCAATGGGCTCTACAGCAACCACCTGTAAATCAGCGGCCTGCTTACTGCTCCAGCTAAACTGTTTTTTACCTGGCAATTCTTTAATGCTTATTTCGCTTACATATTCTGGCGAATAAATAAAAAGTTCGGATGAAGCAAAAAGTTTCAGTTTCTCAGTCAGTTTTTCTTTTTTGGAACTGAACCCTTCGGCATGTGCTTCGCCAATATTGGTTAAAATCCCTACTTCAGGTTTTATAATTTCAGCCAGACTTTGCATCTCATTTACAGCAGAAATTCCGGCCTCAAAAATACTAAGGGTATGATCTGCTTCAATCTGCCAGATGGAAAGCGGTACGCCAATTTGAGAATTATAACTTTTCGGACTTTTAACAATGTTAAAATCAGCGGCTAATAGCTGATACAACCATTCCTTAACAATCGTTTTACCATTACTGCCGGTAATGCCAATCGTTTTTAAATCGAACTGTTCGCGGTGATAAACGGCTAGTTTTTGCAGGGCAGACAAGGCATCGTAAACCAATAAAAAATTGCAATCGGGGTATTGGTTTACATATTTTGCTTCGGTAATTACGAAATTACGGATATCTTTTGCGTAAGCGTCTTTTATAAATTCGTGTCCGTCGCGGTGGGATGATAGTGCAAAAAAAACAGAATGCTCCGGCACCAAAACAGAACGGCTATCAATCACCAGGTATTGAATAATAACCTCTCCATCAACCACTTTGGTATCGGCTTTTAAAATTTCGGCTATTTTGGCAACGGTATATATTGGGTTTAGCATGCTATTATATTCAGAAAAATACGGTAATCGCTTTAATTTTTACGAATTTCAGTAATTAATTATGAAAAGCAGTAAACAAGAGACAGTAATATTAGATAAAAAACAAGCTTTGGCCAAAGCAGAAAGTTTTTGTGTTTACCAGGAGCGTTCGCAGAAAGAAGTACGTTATAAATTGGTAGAATGGGGCATGCGTGGCGATGAACTTGAAGAAATAATTAGCGAGCTGATTGTAAACAATTTTTTAAATGAGGAAAGGTTTGCAAAAAGTTATGCATCAGGTAAATTTAACATTAAACACTGGGGCCGGATTAAAATTAAACAAGGTTTAAAATTGAAAGGTGTACCGGATAAAATTTTGCAAAAGGCAATTTACAGCATCGATGACGATGATTACATACTTACCATAGAAAAATTGGCCCTTAAAAAAGCACAGAGTTTAAGTGAAAATGATCCGTTTAAAAGAAAAAATAAGCTGATGAACTATCTTCAGGCAAAAGGTTTTGAAACTGATTTAATTTTACTTGCACTGAAAGCCAGCAATTTAAATTAAATATTAATTTTTTAACAAGAAATCTCTTGACAGAAATATAAATCTGCCTATATTTGCATCACCAAAACGAAACAACAACATCAGTTTTGTAAATGCGAAAGTAGCTCAGTTGGTAGAGCACGACCTTGCCAAGGTCGGGGTCGCGAGTTCGAATCTCGTCTTTCGCTCCAAATAATGCCTTCCTACCAGAAGGCATTTATTTTAAAGTTAACCAAGCCGATGGAGATCGGTAGCGGCTAATGCTCGGGTGGTGGAACTGGTAGACACGCAGGACTTAAAATCCTGTGCTTTCAAAGGCGTGCGGGTTCGATTCCCGCCCCGAGTACACAAAAAAAATCGAACAAAAACCTTTCAGAAATGAAAGGTTTTTTTGTTTATAAGGATTTTTGAATCCATTAAATTTAAAATTACTCTTAGTTTTATTTTTTTCATCAGCCATAATTCCACGATCATTAAAGTTAGTGCAACAAAAAACATGATCAGCAATGCGCTTTGAACCGTAGTTTCTACAGAAAATTTGTTTCTATTTAAAAAACACAATTTTTATCCCGCTGATTATGAGACTTTAACAATCACTATTGAAAATTTTATTTTATTTTTTTGATTTGGAAAGTTTAATTTCTATATTTGCAACCCCAAAGGAATACAACACAATGTATTAATTTGCGAAAGTAGCTCAGTTGGTAGAGCACGACCTTGCCAAGGTCGGGGTCGCGAGTTCGAATCTCGTCTTTCGCTCTAAATGCCTTCCTACCAGAAGGCATTTATTTTAAAGTTAACCTACCGAAGGATTTCGGAACAGGCTAATGCTCGGGTGGTGGAACTGGTAGACACGCAGGACTTAAAATCCTGTGCTTTCAAAGGCGTGCGGGTTCGATTCCCGCCCCGAGTACACAAAAAATCGAACAAAAACCTTTCAGAAATGAAAGGTTTTTTTGTTTCGTAACTATTGCCAATGTGCAACGTGGCAAATATTTGGAAAACCAATCCAAAATTGATTAACTTTCGATATGCAGCACCAAGAGTTCGAACCTTATGAAGCACTTCAGGATACCATAAAATGTTTCTGGCACAACAAAAGAGAATTCGGGCCAATTGAATCAGGTTTTGAGGTAATTCCCGATGGTTATGCAGAAATTATCTTTCATTTTGGAAATGGATGCAGTGCTTTTTATAATGGTAAACTACAACCTTTGCCATCACCATTTATGATTGGCCTGCTCAACCAACCTGTTCATTTTTATGCAAAAAATCAGTTGGAGATTTTGGCCATCAGGTGTTTCCCGTGGACGGTATTCGATCTGCTTGGGTTATCGGCCGACAAAGAAGAATTACACATTTTTGAACATCCGCTCGCACAGCTACAGCCTGTTTTAAGTGACCTTGTTAAGCAAGATAGAATAAAAGAGGCTATAGAACAGTTACAAACTTTTTTGCTGAATTTGAGATCGGGAATCGCTACCGACAGTTTGTTATTTAAAGCTGGTGCGGCCATGCAGTGGGCAAATGGTGCTATCCAGGTAAGCGAAGTGGCTATAGCTGCACACGCCACAGTGCGTACATTGGAAAGAAACTTTAAGCAATCTTCGGGCTACACTGTTAAAGATGTGGCAGGCTTAATGCGCTTTGAGCAAGTACGGAACCAGTTATGGCTTAATCCAAGTGCAAACATTGCCAGCCTGGCCCACGAGTTTGGCTATACAGACCAACCGCACCTCAGCAGGGAGTTTAAACGTTACAGCGGCACCACACCAGCAGCCTTTGCCCGAAAGGCAAAAAAGGGCAAAAAGCTGGTGAGCAATAATTTTGTCGCATTTATACAAGGCTAAACAGATATTAGTGGTGAATTTTGTGCTTCAATTATTTAATGATGAACACAACAATTAAAAACCATACCTTAACTGATACAAATCTAATTTACGATGTTATTATTTCAGGTGCCGGGCCGGTAGGCCTTTTTCTCGCCTGCGAACTGGCACTGGCCAAATGTTCGGTATTGATCTTAGAAAAAGCTGATGATCGATATTCTCCCCTGAAAAAACTTCCTTTTGGTTTGAGAGGACTTAATGCAACCAGCATTCGAAGCACTTCACAGGCGCGGCCTGCTTGAAGATCTTCAGTTACATAAACAGATAAAAAATCCTCACTTAAAACAAGTATCCCAACGCCAGGGCGGGCATTTTGCAGGCATCGTGTTTTATGAGGATCATATCGATACTGCACAATGGAAATATCGATTGCCAGGCAAAACGCAAACCAGTTTAATAACTGAAATGGAAGAGCTTGAAACAATACTGCAACGCCGCGCAACAACACTTGGGGTAACCATTGAATACGGAAAAGCACTAAAATCTTTCCAACAAAACGATGAGAGTATAACAGTTCAATCAGAGCATCAAATTTTTCAAAGTAAATGGTTAGTAGGCTGCGATGGTAGCAGAAGCATAGTACGTAAAACCGCTGGTTTTGAATTTGCAGGTACAGAACCAGAATTTACAGGTTATTCTACAAAAATTGATCTTTTAGATCCCGAAAAGCTCAGTCCTGGGCGAAATGTTACCCCTACTGGCATGTATCTGCAATCGCAGCCAGGCTATGTAATTATACAAGATTTTGATGGCGGTGCATTTCACCATTCAAAAAAGCCAATTACCCTCGAACATGTTCAGCAGGTTTTACGAAAAGTATCAAATACAGATGTTACGGTAACTGCATTGCACATTGCCACCACCTGGACCGATCGGGCGAGGCAAGCCACCACTTACCGTAAAGGACGGATACTTTTAGCCGGAGATGCCGCACATATCCACGCGCCATTGGGCGGCCAGGGGCTTAACCTAGGTTTAGGAGATGCCATGAACCTCGGTTGGAAACTTGCAGCAACGATTAAAGGTAAGGCACCACAAACTTTGTTGGATACTTATTTTACAGAAAGACATCCCATTGGAGAGCAGGTACTGGATTGGTCGCGTGCCCAGGTAGCCATTATGCAACCAAACCCACATGCAAAGGCATTGTATGCAATTTTCCGTGATCTGATGAACACAAAAGATGGTGCTACCTATTTTGCAGGGAGGATTTGGGGCGTTAATACCCATTACAAATCAGATTCCCAACATCCATTGGTTGGCCGCAGCGTACCGGATTTTGTATTGGAAAACGGCACAACAATCGGACAGTTAATGCATAATGGCAAAGCAATATTACTTGATTTTAATACTGATACTAACCTTGAACAGTTTGTGGCCGATTGCAGCAATCAAATTGAATACATTTCAAATCATGCGAAAGATCAACTTGGCTTTGGCGCAATCCTGATCCGCCCTGATGGAATTGTGGCCTGGGTTTCTGAAACCGAGGTAGATTACAGCGAACTTTACAAAGCTATTGCTCGCTGGTTTGCAATTAAACCAAAAATTGAACACTAAAATTAATTCATCTTCTGTACTCATGCATCAGTTTGATAAATTAGTGCATAAACCCATCCTGAAACCATATAATGATATAAGATTTACCTAAAATTATATAAACTTCCACCCTCATTTAGCGATAGGTTTGCTGTACAATGAACAGCATATAGATGAGAAATATAATTTTTAGTATTTTAATGGGTTTTTCAATGGCAGTTTCTGCCCAGGATATGAAAAACATGAAGATGCCCGATCAGGAAAATCCCAATCCTACAACATACACTTGCCCAATGCATCCTGAAGTACTATCGGCCAAACCCGGGAACTGCCCAAAATGCGGAATGAAACTGGTTGAAAAAAAAATAAGTGCAGCAAAAAGCAAAACCCAAAACATAAATATGCCCAGTATGCAACATGACGCAAAGCATGATGCGATGGAAAATAAAGAAACGGGTAATATGGAGATTGGCAAACCTTCCGCTTTGTTTGATAATATTAAAAATGCAAAGGCGAACCTTGGTCCGATTAAAACCCTGCCGGCTCACTATCCTCCCCGTACAGTACGCTACGATTTATATGTTGCAGATACAACGGTTACCTATGCAGGCAAACCAAAACATGCCATCGCAGTTAATGGAAGCATCCCTATGCCTACCCTAACCTTTACCGAGGGCGATACCGCAGAAATTTATGTACACAATAAGCTAAAAGAAGAAACCTCTTTACATTGGCATGGGCTTTTTTTGCCTAACCGTTATGATGGTGTACCCAATATGACACAGATGCCTATTAAACTAGGTGCAACGCATCTATATAAGTTTCCGATTGTGCAGAACGGCACACATTGGTACCATAGCCATACCAAGCTTCAGGAGCAGATTGGCATGTATGGCGCATTTATCATCAAAAAAAGAAGAGAGTGGGATATTCCTTCCATCCCCTTGGTATTGAGCGAATGGACCAATATGAACCCCATGGAAGTACAAAGGAGTTTACATGCAGCTACAGATTGGTTTTCCATTAAAAAAGGAACCACCCAGAGTTATACGGAAGCCATTCGGACTGGCAATTTTAAAACCAAGGTGGCCAACGAGTGGAAACGAATGAATGCGATGGATGTAAGCGATGTTTATTACGATAAATTCTTAATAAACGGGAAAAATGAAGTTAGTAATCCTCAATTTAAGGCGGGTGATAAAGTACGGTTGCGCATTGCCAATGCAGGTGCATCCTCATATTTCTGGCTTAAATATGCTGGCGGAAAAATAACCGTGGTAGCAACCGATGGAAATGATGTTGAACCTGTAGAGGTAGACAGGTTGATTATTGCAGTATCAGAAACCTATGATGTGGTGGTAACCATTCCGGAAAATAAAAGTTACGAGTTTTTAGTTACCCCCGAAGACAGGACAAAATCGGCCTCCTTATGGCTGGGAGATGGTGAAAAAGTTTCAGCAGGAAAAATGCCAAAACTAAAATATTTCGCCGGAATGAAGATGATGAACGACATGATGGACATGAATGGAAACATGGTAGAAATGAAAGGAATGAAAATGCAGAATCAGGTTATGGACATGAACACCGTAATGTATCCGGAGATTACAGGGCCGGAAAATGGTACTGATACGCATGACCCAGACCAAATGGCGGGCATGAATATGAATACAGAACCTGCAAAGGTTGTTACTTTAAATTACAACATGCTGCGCGATCCTAAAAAAACGATTCTACCTAAAGGGCCGTTAAGAACTTTAAAATTCGATCTTACCGGAAACATGAACCGTTATGTGTGGACATTAGATAATAAAACTGTTTCAGAATCAGATAAGATTTTGATTAAAAGGGGAGAAAATTTAAGAATCATTCTTTACAACAATAGCATGATGCGCCACCCGATGCATTTGCATGGCCACGATTTTAGGGTAATAAACGGACAGGGCGAATATGCACCAATGAAAAATGTACTCGATATTATGCCTATGGAAAGGGATACCATTGAATTTGCAGCATCGGAAGCGGGCGGAGACTGGTTTTTTCATTGCCATATATTATACCACATGATGAGTGGCATGGGCAGGGTATTCAGTTATGAAAACTCTGCACCAAACCCTGATCTGCCAAATCCAAAACTTGCCCAACGCAAATTATTTTGGGACGATAGGATGCCGCACTTAATGGGCCGGATCGGTATAGAAAGTAGTGGTAGCGATGGTCAGTTGATGTTGGCACAAACCCGCTGGTCGCTCAATACCATGTGGCATTTAGGCACCAATGCCATGATGGGGTATGAAAGTGAAACCACGCTTGGCCGATACATTGGACGAAACCAATGGCTGTTTCCTTATGTAGGCTTCGATTACCATTACAAAAAATTTAATCCTGATGAGAAAAATATCTTTGGAAGTGACGAACGCAATATGTTCGGCCAGCTTAGCAACAAAGAAAACAGAAAAACAATTGTTGCCGGTATTGCCTATACCCTACCCATGCTATTGATTGCCGATGCCAGGATTGATGGAAATGGAAAACTGAGGTTTCAATTGGGGAGAGAAGATATACCGGTATCTAAACGGTTACGTGCTAATTTTATGGTTAATACCGATAAAGAGTATGCCGCTGGCCTTCGCTACATACTTACCAAATACATTGCAATTTCTACCCATTACGACAGTGATATGGGGATTGGAGGGGGCTTTACTTTTAATTATTAGTGTTCTCCGCATTTATGTGTTAGCGAGAAATTCTATTTAATAATCGTTTTCAACTACAGAAAAACATGAAATCACAAAGCACCAGTTGTACGATAGACCTTGTTAAGGTATGAAGCATTTTTAAAGCAATAGCTAATAGTGATCGTTGTAAATTGTTTCGCAGGCTGAAAAAGCCTTCGCGCAATGACGATTCAGTTGTGCCTGTAGCCATACCATGATACTTTTAAAATTTACCTAATGGTCGGTTCCTCACCGACCATTAATTCAAATGCAAAACGCCTTAACTAAAATAACAGCCTCAAACGCTTGCTCAGCAAAACAGACTGTTAGCTTAAAATAATCTGATAATTCACATTTACTCTTTTCGGATAGTTACTTTGTTCGTTGTTTAAGGAAACAAATGCAGCATTACCATGAACTTCATTTTTTAATGCGTGCTCATAATGTGCCTGGATAGTTTCTTGATAATCGTGCTGAAGGCCTTTTGTAGTTTCGGCTAAAAGATTTCTGTCATTCAAGTTTTCTGGCAATAAAGTAATATCGCAGTTTCCTTCACTGATTTCTTTGACTAAGTATTTCATTTTTGGTTTTAAATCTTCGTTTCCTGTTTTATAAATAAGATTTCGAGAACGGTCAAAAATATGGTAAGTCTTTATTTTGTATGTAATCTAAAAGTTAATTTTTTACCTAAAATGATGTATCAGTTTTAATGCAGCATGTATGCTTATCACCACATTAAACTTCTTTATTGCTAAAAAAACTGCTTATTGTTTGGCATTAAAATAATTATTCATAAAAACACTCTGAAACTTGATGGCATTTGCCCAGTAATCCCAGTTATGTACACCGGGCCGGATTGTAAAATCGTGAGGGATATTGTTGTACGAAAGCTCATCGTGCAAACGCACATTCATTTTATAAAAAAAATCTTCAGTACCACATTCAATTGCAATGGCAAGCGAGCCAGGTTTTATTTTGTAAATCATATCAATCACACTATTCTGTTTCCAACGTTCAGGATATTCATCCTCAGGACCCAATCGTTTTGATATATTCCATCCATTTGGAAAAGGTTTAATATCCACACCACCGCTCATACTGCCAACGGCACCATATACATCAGGGTGTTTAATGGCCAGATAAAGCGCACCATGCCCACCCATACTCAAACCCGTAATTGCACGGCCTTTCTTTTCGGCAATGGTTTTGTAATGTTCATCAACATAAGTTACCAACTCTTTGGCTACATAGGTTTCATATTTCCATTCGGGATCAACCGGACTATCGAAATACCAGCTCGTTACATTTCCATCAGGGCAAACGATGATAAACTGATACTGATCAGCCAGATTTTTAATTCCAGGTACTTTTTTAACCCACTCTGCATAATTGCCACCAGCACCATGAAGCAGGTAAACCACCGGAAAAGATTTTCCGGTTTTATAACTATCAGGTTTAATAATTACAGCTTTGATATTCTTGTTCATCGATTTGCTATAGGTAGAAGCCGTATCAACTTCGGCAGCCTGAATAACATTTACAAAAAGGAAGAGACAGATGACTATTGAAAAATAATTTTTCATTGGGAATTTACCGTTAAAAAGACAAAAATTGATGATAAATTTATAAAATAACTTAACATTGTTTACCATTTCAATGGAATGAAATAAAAAAGATACCTGCAACCGAAATTGCATTCCCATAAGATCTACATAACTTTAAAACAATTTTGTTACATTACGGTTATTGAACGACGAAACAATATACAAATGCTTAAAACTTACCCATTTTACATCAAGGCTCCTGTTATTTTATTAGGGCTTGTAATTACTGTATTTATGATGAGTGTGCTGAGGGATATCCTTGTGCCACTGGCCTTTGCCGCGCTAATAGCCATTCTGCTAAATCCACTCACCAATCGTTTCGAACGAAAAATGCCCAAAATATTAAGCATCATATTATCAATGCTTATTGGAATTTTAGTAGTAGTGGCCATACTTTATTTTCTCTCCTCTCAAGTGGCTCACTTTTTTGATGACCTGGAAAGCATTAAACAAAAACTATCTCAATTGTTAGAAGAAATCAGGCATTGGCTGCAAACAACTTTAGGCATTTCGTCGCAAAAGCAAATGCAAATGGTTAACGATGCTGCAAATGGAAGCAAAGCATTAATTGGCCAAACCTGAGTGGCTTAATGGGGGTTTTAAGTGTTGTGTTTCTAATTCCTGTTTATACTTTCTTGATTCTGTTATACAAAACCTTAATTCTTAATTTTATTTACGAAGTATTTTCGGAAGAAAACAAAGAAAAAGTTGCAGAGATTTTGGGCGAAACCAAAGCTGCAATCCAAAGTTACATTATTGGCTTACTGATCGAAACCTCGATTGTAGCGGTAATGAATTCTGCAGCCTTGTTAATTCTTGGCGTGCAAAATGCGATTTTAATAGGCGTTATTGGGGCAATACTTAACCTGTTACCTTATATTGGTGGTATTATAGCCATCGCTTTACCCGTATTAATGGCCACTTTAACCAAAGATGGTTTTACCACTCAACTGTTAATTATCGCGGCTTATGCATTAATCCAATTTATTGACAATAATATTCTTGTACCGCGTATTGTATCGAGCAAGGTGCAAATAAATGCCTTAATTTCCATCGTGATTGTATTAATGGGAGCAGCATTATGGGGCGTACCAGGCATGTTCCTTTCCATTCCATTTATTGCAGTACTAAAAATCATTTTCGATCGGATTGAAGGATTAAAACCCTGGGCAAATTGCTCGGCGACAATATACCTACTGAACACATGGGGCAGGTAAAAAGGTTTAGAAGAAAGAAAAAGTTGGCAACCACTACTTAGCTGGGAAATAACTAAGTAGCTTAACATCACAATACATTATTGCAAGATTAGCTTTTAGCAATGCTTCGGTAGCGGCTCATACTGATGAAAAATCATAACGGCTGCTACCGGATTTATTAATAATTTGCTAAAAACAATCCATACAACCGATTAGCTTGGCATTACTTGTGCTACATGGCCCCTATTAATTGCCACCACAATATTAATCTGGATAAAATGGAAAGCGGGAACAAGCCTACATCGAGGGTCCAAATTGCGCGCCTGATTTTTCAAATGATTGTTATCTTTAAAATTGCCCTTCAAGTGAAAGATTGCTTTCAAATGGTCATCTGCATTTATAATTAGCGACTTAAATTATTTCTTTTTTAAAAAAGCCAACACACTACTGGCATGTTCATCACCTTTAAGCATACCTTTAAATTTGAATACTACTTTTCCATCCAGGCCTACTAAAAACGTTTCTCTTCCGGTTAAAAACATCACGTCCTTTACACCAAACATTTTTAAAACTTCATTATTTGGATCACTCAAAAGGGTAAATGGCAAATTATGGTGTTTCTTAAAATCGGCATGACTTTGCACGCTTCCAGAATTTATTCCGATAACCATAGCATCAGTTGATTTAAATTCTTCGTAACTATCCCTAAATGCACAGGCTTCTTTAGTGCAAACACTGCTTTCATCTTTCGGGTAAAAATAAATTACCAGTTTTTTCTTTCCGATATAATTGCTAACCTTAAAATCTTTCCCGGCGTCATCTTTAAGTATAAAATCAGGAATTTTACTCCCAACCTCTATTCTTTGGGTTTTCATTTGTGCTTTTTCCTGAGCTTGAGTGGCTATACATACAATGCATATAAAGGTTAATACAAGGCTTGTTATCTTCGTTTTCATAAATTTATTAGGGTTTATAGTTACATACGTTAAATTATACCAAATGGATGGCAGTTTTCTGCACGAATCTATCCAATAATACTTTACAAATTTTATTACTTTTGGCTTAATCTGATTGATATGAAATTAACCTCTTTTCTTTACTTAATGGTTTTGTTAACTGCATTAAATGCTAAAAGCGTTGCACAAAACAAACTTGAATCTTCTTCATTTATTACATTTAATAATTTTAGCAGCAATACAGCCGAAAAACTGACCAAAAATGAGCCTGTAACTGTTGCATTTTTAGGTGGATCAATTACCAATATGGAAGGCTGGCGCGGTTTGGTATGCAATTACCTCAGCAAAACCTATCCTCAAAACAAATTTAAATTTATTAACGCAGGTATTCCATCATTAGGAAGTTTACCCCATGCTTTCCGCTTGCAACGCGATGTGTTGGATAGTGGAAAAGTAGACCTGTTATTTGTAGAATCGGCAGTGAATGACCATGTGAATGGAACACCAGAACAAGCCCAAAAACGGGCATTGGAAGGCATAATCAGGCACGCTTTAAGTAAAAATCCAAAAACCGATATTGTACTGATGGCATTTGCCGATGAAAATAAAAACGAAGATTTTAACAAAGGTACAATCCCCGCTGAAGTAAAAATACATAGCGATTTGGCCGAATATTATCATTTGCCATTTATTAACCTCGCTTTAGAAGTAGATAAACGCATAGCCAACGGAGAATTTACCTGGAAAACTGATTTTAAGGATCTTCATCCATCACCATTTGGTCAACAACTTTATTTTAACACGATAAAAACCTTTCTCGAAGAAAACCAGAAAAACACCAAAAAAGCATCAGCAGGGATTCCCAAAATCATTGATAAATTTGCGTATACCAAAGGGCAGTATCTTAACATTACTGCTGCCGGAAATTTAAATACGTTTAGCATCAATAAAAACTGGAAACCCAATGATGGCATCAATACCAGAACCGGTTTTGTAAATATCCCTGTTTTAGAAAGCACCACCAGAAACAGCACTTTCGATTTGATTTTTAAAGGTAATGCGGTCGGAATTGCAGTATTATCTGGTCCCGATGCCGGCGCGCTGCACTATCGGATAGATAATGGTGTTGAAAAAATGGTCGATCTTTACACCCAATGGAGTTCGGGCCTGCATTTACCCTGGTACCTGTTACTTGCCGATCAATTAGGGGCTGGCGAACACAAGTTGAGCGTTCGCATCAGCGATATGCATAACCAAAAATCAACAGGTTACGCCTGCCGCATTGCCTACTTTTTAGTGAATGCTAATTAATTGCATTAAAACTTTCATCCTTCGCGAATAGCAATCCAAAACCATTTAAAATGCAAATTTACAACCTGCATTAAATTCATTTAATCAAAATAGTTAATCGTTTTAGTAAAATCAGATTCCAATCAAACAATATCAATTTCCATTTGCTTATATAAACAAAAAACATCTCATGAAAAACATTAAATTGATTATCCCTGCTCTTTTATTATTACTTTCTGCCTGCAGCGAAGCCACCAGAAATACAGCCAACAGCAAAAGCGAAAATAGTACAACTCAAAATGAATGCGATTCATTGGTAGCTAAAATCAAAGTAAACGGAAACGTAACGCCCGGCGATCCATTATTATTAAGATTTGTGGTATACAATAATACAACTGCCACCAAAAGTTTTTGTATTTGGCATACGCCGTTTGAACCGCTAATGAGCAGTTACCTAAGCATAACCAATGAGAAAGGCGAAGAAGCGCAATACAAAGGCGCAATGGCTAAAAGGGTAATGCCACCTCCAGCCTCGAGTTATACCAAGGTAAACCCTGGTGATAGCCTTGTAGGAAACGCTGATTTATTAAAAGCTTACGACCTAAAAAAAGGATCGAGCTATAAAGTAACCTACACTGGTGGCAACATTAGCGGATTGGTTTCTACAGATACTGTGATCTTTATTTATAACGAACTGCGTTAGCTAAGAATTTTTTGTTCAAGGATAGTAATTGAGGTTATTCTACCCCCTTTTTTGTCGCATTAGCACTTTTGCACTTGTAAAAGTTAACATAACTTTACATATACAATTTAAACAAACAAAACATGGAAAATAGAACTTTAATTACTGTTGAAACCACTGTAAATGCACCTGTAGAAAAAGTATGGGAATTTTGGAACAACCCTGATCATATTACTAAATGGAGTTTTGCCTCACCTGAGTGGCATACTCCATATTCGGAAAACGATTTAAAAGCTGGTGGTAAATTTAAAAGTACCATGGCTGCAAAAGATGGTAGCATGAGTTTTGATTTCGGCGGAACGTACACCACAGTTGACACCAACAAAAAAATAGAATACACGCTTGAGGATGGTAGAACTGTGAGCATTATTTTTAATGCATTAAGTGAACAAACCAGGATTACTGAAACTTTCGACGCTGAATCTACCAATCCTGTTGAAATGCAGCGTGGAGGATGGCAGGCCATACTTGATAACTTTAAAAGTTATACAGAACAGTAAAGCAGTATTCGATGTTTTTTATATCATGTTATTGATATAAAATTTGAAGATTTCTCCACTACTGTCGAAAAGGACGAAATTTCCCATCAAATTTGGTTCTTCGTCAAGCTATTACTAACGAAATCCGGTAGAGCGGTCGGCATTGCGAGTCACGAAGCAATCGTTGTAGCAAGGACTAAAAATCGTCATCCCGACCGAAGCAACGCGAAGTGGAGAGATCATTAAAACAATGGTTTCATTTCTAGCGAGGACGATAAAATCACAATTTGCTTTTTCCGCCCCAATAAAGCCTAATGTGGTTATGTTGAGTATGTAAAAACACGATTATATTTTATTTAACCTTTCGAAATAATTTACAACTCTGCTTAAGTAACAATTCGATGATTATTTGATTCGCATAATTTTTGATTTGAACCGAATACTTTGATATTGCTGCCATAATTTACATTTGCCGTGTAAATTATACACTATGCATCGTATATCTTTATTTTGTTTATCGTTATCACTTTTTTTTAGTTCCCCTTTCAGTGTAAGCGCACAAACGCTGAGTTTAAAACAGGCTGTAAACACCGCATTAATTAATTATGGCACCATTAAAGCCAAAAATAATTACGCTAATGCATCAAAATCCTCCATCCAGCAGGCACGAAGAGAATATCTGCCAAATTTCAGCCTGAGTGCGCAACAGGATTATGGAACAATAAATGGCCAAAATGGCCCACAATATGGTTTAGGTGGCTTAGGAACTGCTTCATCTGGACCAGCTTTAGACAAACAAAATTGGAACGCTGCCTTTGGCGGGTTGTACCTTGCGAATGTTAACTGGGATTTCTTCACTTTCGGAAAAATCAGAGAACGCATCAAAATTGCTGATGCTGCTTATCAAAGAGACAAAAATGACCTGGAACAGGAAAAGTTTCAACAAGAGATCCGTGTTTCTGCAGCATATCTTAATTTGTTGGCCGCACAACGGTTAACAAGATCACAACAGAACAACCTCAATAGAGCTATTACTTTTAAAAATACTGCAGTAATCAGGGCTAAAAATGGCTTAATTGCTGGCGTTGATTCTTCTTTTGCAAAAGCAGAGGTTTCGAATGCGAAAATTGCGCTCACAAAAGCAAAAGATCTGGAACAGGAACAGGCCAACCGCTTAGGTGTTTTAATGGGCGTAACAGCAACATCCTATGATGTAGATACAGCTTCTATTACGCGAATACCTAACAATCTGCTCCAGGATACAGTAATCAAAACTTCGCATCCCCTGTTAAAGTTTTACCAGAACCGCGTGGATGTTAGTCTGCAACAAGTTAGCTATTTCAAAAAATTATACTATCCAACATTTACTTTTTTTGGTGTAATGCAGGGCAGAGGATCAGGCTTTGGCTCCGGCTATGCGCTAGATCAAACTGCTTATTCTACCAGTTATGCTGATGGCATTAATCCTACACGCGGAAACTATTTGATTGGCATAGGAATGACGTGGAATCTCTCCACATTACTTAAAAACCGACCGCAGGTACGGGCACAAGAATACATCAGTCAGGGTTTAAAAGAAGAATACAACATGGTTGATCAACAATTGAAAGCACAACTGGCCCTTGCAGAAACTAAACTCGCAAATGCACTGGCGAATTACCGCGAAGCACCTATCCAGGTAAAAGCAGCATCTGATGCATACCTGCAAAAAAATACGCTTTACAAAAATGGATTAACTACACTGGTTGACCTTACACAGGCATTATTTACCTTAAACCGTGCAGAAACCGATCGCGATATTGCATTTACCAATGTTTGGCAGGCCTTGCTTTTAAAATCGGCAGCTTTGGGCAATTATGACATATTTATCAACGAATTTTAATCTGGTTATATAAATGAACTTAATACGTTTCGCACTTCGCAAACCCATATCCATCCTGGTTTTAGTAGCAGGATTGTTTTTTTTCGGTATTGGGGCCATCAACCAGATTAAAGTTGATATTCTTCCGCAAATGAACCTTCCGGTGATTTACATTGCCCACCCTTTTGGCGGTTACACGCCCGACCAAATGGAAGCTTATTTTGGTAAACAATACGTTAATATTTTACTTTTCGCAAACGGTATCAAAAGCATAGAAACCAAAAACACGCAGGGTTTAATGTTAATGAAATTAACCTATTACGAAGGCACAAACATGGCTCAGGCCGCAGCAGAGTTAAGTGCACTTTCTACCAGGGCACAGGCCATTTTCCCGCCGGGCTCGCAACCGCCCTTCGTTATCCGTTTCGATGCCTCTTCTCTTCCCGTTGGACAGTTGGTATTAAGCAGCCCTATCCGTACCAATAATGAATTGCAGGATTTAGCCAATACCTATGTTCGCCCTAGTTTCTCGGCCATTCCGGGTTTGCTTTCTCCTGCTCCTTTCGGTGGTAGCCCCCGAACTATAGAGATTAACGTTAACCCTTCACTGCTACGTTCGCACAATTTAACGGTAGATCAGGTGGTGGAGGCCATTAGGTTAAACAACCAAACTGCGCCTTCAGGAAATGTAAGAATAGGTGATAAAAACTACCTTACCCCTACCAATTACACCATAAAAAAGGTTAAAGAGTTTGAAAACATTCCTTTATTTAAAGGCAGCGTACAAAATCTGCAACTGCGCGATGTGGCTACAGTGAAAGATGGCGCCGATTTAGTGGCCGGTTACGCCTTAATCAATGGCAAACGTTCGGTATATTTAAGTATTGCAAAATCTGGCGATGCATCAACCTGGGAAGTGGTTAAAAATTTAAAGAAAAATTTACCAAACATCCAAAGTTCCTTACCCGAAGATGTTAAGCTTTCTTATGAGTTTGATCAATCTGTTTATGTAATTAATGCGGTAAAAAGCCTAATCAGCGAGGGCGCAATTGGTGCAATATTAACCGGATTGATGGTTTTACTTTTCCTGGGTGATAAACGCGCTGCCTTAATTGTAATTTTAACAATCCCAACATCAATCATTGCGGGGGTATTGTTCCTTAAGTTATTCGGACAAACAATTAACATCATGACGTTGAGCGGATTAGCTTTAGCTATTGGTATTTTGGTTGATGAATCTACAGTGACCATAGAAAATATCCACCAGCATTTTGATATGGGAAAACCCAAGGCACTGGCCATTTGGGATGCCTGTAAGGAAATTGCTTTCCCTAAATTATTGATTCTGTTCTGTATCCTTGCCGTATTTGCACCTGCTTTTACGATGACGGGAATTCCTGGTGCATTATTTTTACCATTGGCATTGGCAATTGGCTTTTCAATGGTGGTCTCCTTCTTGTTATCGCAAACTTTTGTGCCGATTATGGCCAACTGGCTTATGGTGGCACATCCAAAAAAAGGAAATGAAAACCATCCCGGCATTACACAGGATGAAGCTGATTTTAACGCAACAGGCATTACACTCGAATCGGAAAAAGATACCCTTAACCAAAAAAAGGTTTTGGTAGCACGAGAAGATTTTAGTGGCAACGGTAAAATTGGTTTCTTCGATAAATTCAGGAACCGTTTTATGCGTTTCCTTGATCGCATATTGCCACATAGAAAACCAGTGGTATTAGCATATTTAGTAGTTATTATTGGTCTGGCTGCATTATTATTGGTTAATATTGGTCGCGATGTTTTACCAAGAGTAAACTCAAGCCAGTTTCAGTTGCGTTTGCGTGCACCAGATGGAACCCGTTTAGAACGTACGGAAGAAAAAGCAAATGTAGTATTGGCAGAGCTGAAAAAAATGGTTGGCGAAGAGCATATGGGCATTTCTTCAGTGTATGTTGGGCAGCACCCGGCGCAATTTTCGGTAAACCCAATTTACCAGTTTATGGCTGGTCCGCATGAAGCTGTTTTCCAGGTAAGCTTAAAAGATTTTGAAGAAGACATGGACGATTTTAAAGATCAGTTCAGGGCGAAAATTAAACAGGTATTACCTGATGTTAAGCTGTCTTTTGAACCGATAGAATTAACAGATAAAGTATTGAGCCAGGGCTCTCCCACCCCTGTAGAGGTACGCATTGCCGGTAAAAACAAAAAACTGAATGAAAAATATGCGAATAAAATTTTAGCAGAGCTGAAGCAGATCCCTTACATGAGGGATGTTCAGATTGCGCAACCCATTAAATACCCTTCATTAAATATCGATATCGACAGAACGCGTGCTGCACAAATCGGAGTAGATATGGCAGATATTTCGCGATCATTGATTGCCTCAACCTCATCATCACGTTATACAGATAAAAATATATGGCTGGATGAAAAAGCCGCCTTACCATACAGCGTACAGGTACAGGTACCGCTTAACCAAATGACGAGCAAGGATGATATCGGAGAAATTCCTTTATTAAAAAACTCGGCCAGACCTGTACTAAGCGATGTAGCTAAAATTACACCCGATACCACTGCTGGTGAAAATGACAACATCGGTGCCATGCCTTTTCTATCAGTTACGGCAAACCTTTACCATACCGATTTAGGTGCAGCCTCAAAAGATGTAGAAAAAGCCATTCAAAACGTGGGCGAACTGCCTCGGGGACTAAAAGTTAACGCCATAGGGTTAAGTAAAGTATTAACCGATACGTTAGACAGTTTGCAATCGGGCCTATTTGTGGCCATTGTAGTAATTTTTCTGATGTTGGCAGCCAATTTCCAGTCGTTTAAAGTGCCTTTGGTTATTTTAGCTACAGTACCGGCCGTAATTTTAGGTTCATTATTACTTTTAACCATCACCGGATCAACCTTAAACCTACAGTCTTATATGGGAATTATCATGTCGGTTGGGGTATCTATTGCCAATGCGGTGCTATTGATTACCAATGCCGAACAACTGAGAAAACACAATGGTAATGCGCTCGAATCTGCACGCGAAGCCGCAGCATTACGTTTACGGCCGATTATAATGACGAGTATTGCGATGATTGCAGGGATGTTACCAATGGCAATTGGCCATGGAGAAGGTGGTGGAGCTGTTTCACCTCTTGGAAGGGCAGTTATAGGTGGGTTATTCGCCTCAACATTCGCAGTATTAATTATATTGCCACTGGTATTTGCATGGGTTCAAGGTAAACAGACTACCAATTCAATATCGCTCGATCCGGAAGACGAAGAAAGCATCCATTACATTAAAGGTTTACAAGAAAACGAATAAATCATCATCAACAAATGAATACGAAGATATTTTCAACAGGATTAATAAGTTCAGGATTGTTAATGTTAACAGCTATTTATGGCTGCGGGCACTCAGAATCGAAAGTAGCACCCAAGAAGGAAAAAGAGGCAGCTATTGCAACTTTCGACCTTAAAAAGGAAAAGCTATCAACCAAATTGAGTTTGCCAGGAGAACTAATTGCTCTACAACAGGTTGATTTATATGCTAAAGTAAGCAGTTTTGTAAAAAGCTTGAAGGTAGATATTGGATCAGAAGTAAGTAAGGGCCAGTTGTTGATGACTTTAGAAGCACCAGAAATGACCTCGCAACTTGCCGCAACTCAATCGAGAATAAAAGCACAGGAAGCAATTTATACAGCAAGCAAAGCCAATTACAACCGTTTGTACGAAACCAGTAAAACACCTGGTACAATTTCTACCAACGATTTGGATCAGGCTTTGGCCAAAAAGAATGCTGATTTAGCCCAACTTGAAGCAGCCAAAGCGGCCTATAAAGAAGTGGGTTCAGTGCAGGATTATTTAACAATCAGGGCACCATTCAGTGGAATTATTTCTGCTAGAAATGTAAATTTAGGTGCCTATGTAGGTCCAACAGGCAAGGGTTCTGATTTGCCGCTGTTTACTTTACAGGATCAGAAAAACTTGCGTTTAGCGGTTTCCATTCCTGAGGTTTATACAGGCTATTTAAAAGCAGGAGATGAAATCAGTTTTACGGTTAAATCTTTGCCAAGTCAAATTTTTAAAGCAAAAGTGAAACGTTTATCAGGTGCTTTAGATCTCCGCCTACGCTCTGAACGTATTGAAATGGATGTTCCAAATGCATCAAAAGTTTTATTGCCAGGTATGGTGGCCGAAGTAAATATTCCGCTTCCGGCCAATGCAAGTACCTTTATTATCTCCAAAAAAGCCTTGTTAGATACCAGCGAAGGATTATTTGTATTAAAAGCAGTAGATAATAAGGCTGTTAAAGTAGCTGTTAAAAAAGGCAGAGAAACGGATGATCAGGTTGAAGTTTTTGGGGACTTGGCAGAAGGTGACAAATTAGTTGCAGAACCTACGGAAGAAATGCATGAAGGAACGCTGATTAAACCCTAACTTTACGTATTAAGCACTTAAGTTATGTTATCAAAAAATCAAGAGCTTTCTACCCTTCAAAAAAAGGAAACCCTGGAAGATTTTTATAATAAATTAAAAATCACCCGTCCGGAAATCCCTACGCCAAGTTTAGGAATGATTAACGACATTGGCCATTTCAATGTTTTTAACCGCGGTACCGTTTGTACCAATGTACCATCAGCTTTTAGCCGGAGGGATTTCTATAAAATTTCATTAATAATCGGCAACGGGATTTTGCATTACCCTGATGCACAGATCGAAATTAAAGGCCGGGCGCTATTATTTACCAACCCGAATATTCCGTATTCATGGGAAAGTACTTCGCCAAAGCCTGCTGGTTTTTTCTGCTTATTTACTGAAAATTTTATCCATAACCGCAACGAGACCCTTCGCGATTCGTTGTTATGGCGCATTAACGATAGTCCGGTAATACATATTGATGAGGAGCAGGAAATAACCTTAAGGGATATATTTACCAAAATGATGAAAGAAATGGATGGTGATTACATCCATAAATATGATTTATTAAGAAATTATGTTCAATTGATTGTGCATGAGGCTTTAAAAGTAAAACCACAGGATGCTGTTTTCAAACAGAACACCGCCTCGGCAAGGTTAACTTCATTATTTCTTGAATTACTGGAAAGGCAGTTCCCCATTGGTTCTACAGAGCATATTCTGGAGTTAAAAACAGCTCATGATTTCGCCTGCCGCTTATTGGTGCATGTAAATCATTTAAATCATGCAGTAAAAGAAGTAACAGGAAAAACCACTTCAGAGCATATTTCGAGGAGGATAGCAACTGAAGCTGTAGCTTTATTGAAACATACAGAGTGGAATATTGCACAGATTGCTTATTGTTTGGGTTTTGAATACCCAGCCAATTTTAACATATTTTTCAAACGCCAGATGCAGTGTACCCCGAAAGGTTTTCGGGCCAATTAAATTGCAAATGAGTTAAACTTTTAAACTAGTCGTTTAAGTATCCAAAGCGCCAATCTTACAATGAGGAAACGGCGCTTTTTTATTTTTTAATTTCAACGCGGTGTAAAGCAATTCCGAATCTTGTATTGGAAATCTATCCATGAAATTTTAAAGTTTCATCAATAATGTTTTCAAAAAAAAATGCTGAAACAAGTTCAGTATGACGCTGCTAAGGTTGGTAAGTAGTCATATTTAATGATTCGGAAGTCGTTTATAACATTTATATTTGAAACCCCAACGCGCTACTTATGCAAAACATTTTCCCCGCACAATACTCCACCTTATCAGCAACTGCTTTAAAAGATTATTTAATTGAAGCTTATCATTTACAGCCCGATACAACCTGTAAGCTTTTGATTAGAAATGTAAGTGATACGTATATCCTGGAAAATAAGAACAAAAAATACATCTTCAAAATTTACCGTGATGCACACAGAAAGCTGAACCAAATTGAAGCAGAAGTAGAACTGCTCAATATTTTAAAAGCAAATGGAAATTCGGTTTCTTACCCTATAAAAGATGTAAATGGCAAACAGATTCAGCAGTTTAATGCCATTGAAGGGATACGGAACGGCATACTTTTTTCTTTTGCTGAAGGAAACGTTATTTTAGATCTTGAATCAACACAGCTCATTCAATTGGGAAAGGATATAGCCAAACTGCATCAAAGTACCTCTTCAATCAAGCTCCATAATCCACGTCCGGTATTCAATTTTGAAACTACCTTATCCGGGCCATTGCAATCTTTAAAACCTCACTTTGCAGAAATGCCTGAAGAATTTAAATACCTTTCTGATGTTGCTGATAAAGTGGTGAAAAAATTCGAAGAATTTGACACATCCAAGTTCAGTTGCGGTTATTGCCATTACGATCTCTTCCCTAAAAATTTCCATTTTGATGAAGCAGGGAACATTACATTTTTTGATTTCGATTTTGCGGGTGAAGGTTATTTGATCAATGATTTAATGACTTTCCTTAATCATTATTTCTTCCATCAGCTAAATAACCTGATCGCTAAAGAACAGGCTGAAAAGGATTTTGAAGTTTTTTTAAATGCCTACCAACAAGTGCGCCCCTTAACTGATGATGAGTTAAAAGCCATTCCTTTCCTGGGCATTACCTTTCATATTTTCTTTTTAAAATTCTTTTACGACAACTATGATGATTGGTCGAATACTTTTTTAACGCCCAGATATACCAAACACCGCGTAGCAATGATTAAAAAATGGGAAGAAATGTATTGTAACTTTTAGGCAATGCGGCTAAAATCTCAACTCCCTTGTTTATCTTGTAAAGTAAATCAAAATCAATAAGATGGATCAGAAAATAATCAACCTGTATGATGAGTATACCCATAGTCAGATCGGCAGAAAAGATTTTATGAAAAAATTGGCTGTTCTTGCGGGCAGCACAGCACTTGCAATAACTATTTTGCCCATGCTCGAAAATAATTATGCTGCAGCTGCAGATTTTCATAGTGATGATATTGAAGTTGAAAACATTACCTATCCAGGCGTTGATGGTGATATGAAAGCGGTTTTAGCCAAACCAAAGGGAAAAAAGAACTTAGGCTGCATACTCGTAATACACGAAAACCGAGGGTTAAACCCACATATTATTGATGTAACCAAACGTGTGGCGGCAGAAGGTTTCTTAGCTCTTGGAGTGGATGCACTTTCTCCATTGGGCGGTACACCTGCCGATGAAGATAAAGGCCGCGAACTGATAGGTAAGTTAGATCCTGAAAAAAACTTGCAGAACTTTTTAAAAGGACTGGAATACTTACGCAATAGAAAAGATGGAAACGGTAAAGTGGGCTGTGTGGGTTTCTGTTGGGGAGGTGGAATGGCAAATAAATTAGCCGTTAACGATCCTTCATTGCAAGCTGCCGTTGCTTACTATGGCGCACAGCCAAATGCTGCCGATGTTCAGAAAATTAAAGCCAGTGTAATGCTACATTATGGTGGTTTGGATGAACGCATTAATGCAGGAATACCAGCTTATGAGCAAGCCCTAAAAGAAAATAAAATTGATTATAAAATATACATTTATGATGGTGTAAACCATGCATTTAACAATAACACCTCACCTACCCGATACAATGAAGCTGCCGCAAAACTGGCCTGGAGTAGAACAATTGAGTTGTTTAAACATAAGTTGGCGGTATTGACGAGGTAATTGTTGCACCTTAGAGAAAAGAAGTCAAGTTTTAAAAACTTGACTTCTTAATACCTTAACCTTTCTATTTAAGAAGATAACAAATAAAACACTTAAATAGCAATAAGCTTTTAACAAGCGGCGGTATTTCTTAATGATTGATGCAGAGACCATTCATTCACAGCCCCGATTGTACGGAAAGCCCGGAACGAAGCACGAGGGAGGACTTGGAGTAAAAGCGGGATAGTATTTTACCAAGCACCACTGGTTTTGCGCTTCAAAAAAAATGATATACTGAAATTATTAATCGCTTTAATTAGCAGGATAGCCCCTTTGGCTAGGAATTAACCCTTAAAACAAATCCGTTTTAAGCATCGTTTTTAAAATATTCGATTGTACGTCGAAATTATTAAGGTGATTTAAGAAATTAATATCCGAAATTTTATGATAACTGTCTTCCAGTAAATTAACAACTTCCTTTGGGATAGCCGTTTTCAACACCGCAGCATTACTTTGCAGTTTATCGTTTTTATACTGCAACTCCTGTACAATTCTTTCTCTTTCAGAAAGATTTGTTGACTTATCCAAATCGTTTAAAATGGTTAAATCGCAGAACAAAAACAGGTTCCTGCTCGGAAAAAACAGGTAATAACTATCTATATCCAAAAACTTATAAATTTCAATTACCAGCTCACCAGATTTTAATCCGATATAAAATTCAGTTCGGAAATCATATTTACACAACTTTCCCATCAGTTTTTTCTCAATAGTTGCATACACATTGGTATACACCTGCTTATCCTGAAAATTAATCAGTTTAGAAAATTGATCGGTGGTGAGATCGAAATAAAAATCGTTGGCGTATTTAGAACTAAAAACGTTAATGTTTTTTGAAAAAGGGAAATCAGCGCTTAAATCGGACAGTACACTAAATAATTTTCGCAGTGATAAATTAACTTTAAGAGATTGTTTTTGTTTATCCTGCTGGAAACTTTTCTGATCAACAAGTGCACTCGCCATACGATCAATCAGCTCCTCGTTCAGGTCGATTTCATCGTAAATGAGTGAAACATTTTTCTCATTGCTCTTTTTGATCTTTTTAAGCAGTTCGATTACACTATCGGTAAACTGAAGGTGAAAAAGATCTAATTTTTCAACCTCAAGTTCTTCATTATTGGCAAAAAGCTGATGAATAACCTGGCTCCTTAAGTAGATTTTATAAATCACTTCATCATCAAAAAACACAGAGAGCAACTGTAAACGGTTGATCTCTGCGCTTGATTTTTTGAGAATATTTAAGCGGTATTCATCCATAGATTAAATTAGTTCACCCGCGTAACGTTCTTTTTCAACTCTGTTTCCAAAGTTTTAAGTTCGCCATCCAACACACGTCTGCTTTGTGCACCTGCCTCATGAATTTGTTTCACTTCATTTAGCGTTTCAATTAGTGATGATGTGGTACGTTTAAGGGTTTCCAAAGATACCACAGTTTTTTCATTTTCTTTGGCTACATCGATACTGTTCTGTTTCAGCATCTCCGCATTTTTTTGCAAAATGGTATTCGTCGTGTCCGAAATCTTTTTTTGCATTTCTACATTGGCTTTTTGCCTTTGTAAAGCAACTGCAATGGTTAATTGGTTTTTCCACACCGGAATGGTTGTAGAAACAATCGACTGTGCCTTTTCTGCAATTGAAGTATTGTTATTTTGTACCACGCGGATTTGCGCCAGTGATTGCAACATAATAAAACGAACAATTTTCATATCGGCCAGTCGTTTATCCAAACGACTGATGAAATCCCTTAAATCGGCAATTTCATAATCCTGGTAATCGGCCGGCCTTCCTTCCATTTCAGCAAGCTTAATATTCAGTTCGTTGTATTTTAGCTGTCCGGCAATAATCAGTTCTTCCATCTGGTGGATGTAACCAACATTACTATCGAACATGGTTTGCAATGAACTGTTATCCTTAATTGAATTTAACCTTCCTGCTTTGATTTTGTTGGTAATTTTATCAATATTATTCACCACCACATCATACTTCTGAAAAAGTTTTTTCACATCAACAACCAAACTCTTTAAGAAAGGAATTTTGGAGATAAAACTCTTAAAACCACTTTGTTCGAGTTCAGAAACATCGATATAGTTCAGTTCGGTAAGCAGTTCGTTAATTAAACCGCCCACTTCGCCGCTATTATAGGTACGTACAGACGATAAGAATTCGTTACTGTATTTCTCCATTGAGTTTTGGGCATCGCTTCCGTAATTCAGGATCGAATTAACATCTGATGGTTCTAACGATTTTCCAATCTCTTTATATTTAGTCGTTTCCTCGGAAGTTATCTTCTCAAGATCCACATTGCCCTCTTTATCCAGTTTTACCGGAGTAAGGGCTTGGGTAACGTTTGGGTTGGTTTCCATAGTTTGATCAATTATCGGCTTTGCAGCTTATAAATAATTTTGGGTTACGGTTTTAACGGTATCTTCCAGCTTTCTATCTTTGGTTGGTTCGCCTATGGCATTAAATTTCCATTCGCCGTTTTTCTTGTAAAAAACACCCATTACCATCGATACATGCCCTGCAAAGTTAGCTCCGTGCGCAATATCAAATTTAGCAAAAACTTCGTTTACACGCTTGGTTGTACCTTCATAAATGCGGATGGACGCAAATGGAATGCTCCCAAAATCGTGACCTCTAAAACTGTTCAATACAAAAGCAACATAAGCAACGTTTGCATCCAGTTGAGAAAAATCGAGCGTGATGATCTCATTATCCAAACCATCATCACCACCCATATCGCCGGTTAAATCGTCGCCGCTATGTTTTACCGAACCATTTTTAGATTTAAGGTTACCAAAGTAAACCACCTCTAAAAGTTGTTTATTTTCGTTATATAATGCACAGCTTCCATCTAAATCTACGGCTTCTTTTGAAGATCCGAAACCGAATAAGCCCTTCTTTTCAATAGCACCCCAGTTAATGCCTACACAAACATTTTGAAGTTTGCTCCCGTTGCTTTTTTCCAGACTGATGCGCTGTCCTTTTTCAAGATTGATTGCCATAATATTATTGATATTTGTTTAAATAATCCTGTAAACCACCTTTCATACCTACGCCAACTGCTTCAAACTTCCATTTGCCTTCACGTTTGTAAATCCGACCGAACTCTACCGCGGTTTCGATAGAAAAATCTTCTTCCAACTCATATTTTAAGATTACTTCGTTGGTTACCGCATCAAAAATACGGATGAATGAATTTCTTACCTGACCGAAGTTTTGTCTTCTGCTTTCTGCCTCATGGATCGTTACCACAATACAGATTTCATTTACTTTAGCATCTGTTTTGGTTAAATCAATTTTAATCTGCTCATCATCTCCATCACCGTCACCGGTTAAGTTATCGCCAGTATGTTCAACCGAACCATCCGGAGAAATCAGGTTGTTATAAAATACAAAGTTCTCATCAGAAACCAGTTTCTTCTGATCGTTTAATATAAAAATCGAGGCATCTAAATCGAATGCAGAACCTGTAGAAGAGCTGTTGGTATCCCAACCCAAACCTATTGTAAATTTAGGAGCATCGATATTTTCTCTTTGCCCCTTTTGCAAATTAATAGCCATATTTAAATTAATTTATAATTATTGTTTTTGATATAGTCTTTTATAAGATGTAAATTTTTAGAATAAGCTTCTATCGTATGGTAATTATTACCTAAAGACAGATCATAAAGCTGATTAATGAAATCGGTGCTCCTACGTTCTAAAAAGATGGTAAAACTGCTCGAAGTACTGTTTAAAATGTATTTCACAATGCGGGTATTGAAACTGAAACTTCCACCATCAATTATTTCTTCAAGGTCGAATATAGATTTGATCTGATGGTAGTTGAGGAAATTTTCTACATTGGGATGGATGTTTTTATTCACCAATTCGGCAAAATAAAGCATGTGCATTTCGTTTTTTAAGCCATATGCTTTCGCCATTTTTAAAATCATGCGTTCATGGCTTCCGGTAATCCGGATATCATCCAGAAACAAAAGTGTTTTACCTGCCAGAAATTCCTTATCAATATGGAAAGAATCATTTCCGATTAGCGAAAGGCGTTCTTCGGCACTTAATTCGCCATAATCTTCTTTGTAAGTAATGGTGCGGTGCACTTTCGTTTCCTGTACGGCCAAACCTCCATTTTCGACAAGCCAACGGTTAAGCTGGCAAACGAAATAGTTTTTCATGGCAAAAGTTGCCGTTGGAATAAAGCTGTAAGGACTGGAAATTACCACAATCTGATCGGTAATGAGGTTATCGGCGAGGTAATACCTGATAAAACCATCGGCAAGATCTTTCCCGAAAGAACGGGCAACCAGATCATCGCCAAATTTAAAGCGGCTATAATCATCAGGATTAAAGCCAAAATCGACGGTATTGTCAATTTTATGGAGTGAGAAATTAAACGGTATCATAGAGTAGGTTTGAGATAGATAGGTTGTTGGAATTGATCAGCATGCTGTTAATACCCATGGCTTCTGCCCCGCGTACATCTGCATAAGGGTTATCACCAACATGGATAACCTCTGTTAATAATAATTCAGGGTGTTTTTCCCTGTCGATGGTATCCAGCATCAGCTGAAAAAAGCCTGCGCTGGGTTTCGACATGCGCACTTCATCAGAATATAGCTGAAAATCGATAAAGGCATCAATGCCTAAATGTTTAATTACTTTTTTAAGGTTTTACCTTTAATAAAACCGGTGTTACTGAGTATGTTGGTAGAGCTTTCGCCCGATTCTTTAATTTTAGCAAGCACATCCAAACAATCGCTGCAATAGAGTTTGGGCATGTGGTTAAACACAATCTGTTCCATATCATGATCGAGCATTTTCAGGTCTACATCTCTAAAGTTGTAATCGTAATCATTGATTATACTGATGATCATTAGATACATTTCATCAGCATCAACATTTTTCCCTGCTTTTTCATTTATGGCATTCACCATTAAATCTACCTGCCGGAAAGTAATGGCAATTTCATCAAGGGTTTTATGCTTGCCGTTATAATTCCTGTAAAAATACTGTACCCGTTCCTGCTTGTACGTTGGATTAGATTTAATCAGCGTTAACCAAAGATCGAATGAGTAATGTTTGTAAAAAGCCATCGCACCTTGTTTTCTAATCTGTTTTATAAATACTAAGCTTTAAGTACTAAGATTTATCCAATACTTCTTCCGCATCTTCCGAAATGATGATGTCGCTTTTATGCTTTTTAGGAAAGTTGAACAAAAGAGATGTTATTACTGGTATAATGAATATGGCTACTGTAAAAATAGACACGAAAAGATCTGTTTTTTCACCTTCTATAGCATGCGAAACAGGAGATTCGGGATAAAAATGTGTAAATAACGATGAAGTAAGTTTAACACCAAGAACCCCGATTACTATAAAAGCAACTGTTTCTAAAAAGGTAAACTTCTCCATTAGTTTTACAAATGCCTGCGCTACAAAACGCATGGCAAGGATACCGATGAAAACACCGATATAAATTAACCAGATATGATCGGTAAAAGCAACCGCAGCAAAAACATTATCAATTGAGAAGGCTAAATCCATTACTTCTACCAGCGCAACGGTTGCCCAAAAAGTACCAACCAACCCAACGGTAGATTTATAAATCCAGCTTTTACTTTTATCTACTTCCTCTTCTTCCTCGTTCTTTTTGCTGCTCTTTTTTCTAAAATAATCGAAGGCCAGGTACAACAGGTATAAACCGCCAAGTGGTTTTAACCACCAGATTTTTACCAGCCACGCCGCGAGGAATAAACAGATCCCCCTGAAAACATATGCACCAATAATACCATACTTTAAAGCCTTTTCTCTTTGCGACTTTGGCAAATCCATTACCATGGTAGCCAAAACTGCTGCATTATCAACCGAGAGCAAACTCTCAATCACAATTAAGTTTAAGATAATTAATAATCCGGCCTGTATATCGTCACCTAAAATCGTGTGCAAAAAATCCATTGAGTGAATGTGTTTTTTAAATTAAAGTTTTAGTTAGACAACAAAGAAACAAAATTTTATCATTTCCGCTGTCTCATTCAGTTTTATTTATTGAATCGTTTTACGGATTAGATACTTAATCGATAAAACTGTTACGTACAGGATTGAAATTTATTAATGGGTTTACGCCAAATTTCATAACCTTTCGTCACCCTGAATCTATTTATTAGCAGTTTTTATTGTTTTAAAGGTCTGATAACTACTTCGTGGTCAGCGTCTTTCTTGCTAAAAGATGCTGAAATAAGTTCAGCAGGATGATGAGGTGAGATAAAATGAATTTGTTATGCACCCTTTATTAGTTAGTGGTTAACTGATAAATAGCACCCTTTTCTCCGGCCAGTAATACTACATTACCCTTTTTTGCTTTTTGAACGGCATTAAAACTTTTATCAGCAATATGTTTCCAGTTTAAACCGCCATCTGTAGAAATATCGGTACCGGATGTACCTGTGGCAATTAATGTTTTCGCATTGGTATAGCTTACAGCCGAGCGAAAGCCCAAAACCGGGCTAACTGGTTTCTGCCATGTTTTACCACCATCGTTACTTAAAAGTACATTATTTGCATTTTCCTTATCTTTAACATAATTACCGCCTACAACAATACCTTTTTTCGCATTAAAAAAATCGATAGAGAAAGGTCCTGTACTATTTTCGCCCTGTAAAATAGGACATTTAAATATTTGCCAGTTTTGACCATAATCAGGAGAGAAATAGATATTAGAAACCGTTCCGCCGGTGGCAATCCAGGTTTTACCATCTGCTAATGTTTTAATGGTAGTACCACTGGCCGCAAAACTCGCTTCGCCTTTGGCCATTTGGCTTTTTAGGTTTGCAGAAATATCCTGCCAGGTTTTACCCGCATCTATGGTTTTAAGCAATTGCAGTTTATCATTTATCGGATCACCGAAGATTATACCCTTGTTTTTATCCCAAAAACTTACTCCATCCAAAAATATGGCAGAATCGACGTTTTTATAGTTTTCTGTCCAGGTTTCGCCCCCATCTGTTGTTTTAAGAATATATGCTGGTGATGCAATACCTACAATAACAGCATTTTGCGCATCAAAAGCTTCAATATCCCTAAAATCGATTTTCTCATACCCTTTTGGTTTCATCCATTTCCAGGTGGTTCCGCCATCGGTAGTTTTACCCACCGAGCCGTTGCTCCCGCTAACCCCAGGCAACCTGATCTGAAACAACACTTAAGCCGCGTATACTGGTTTTGGCACTTTCATTCAATGGTTTTATCGAATACGACTGTGCGGCGCAAAAAAAAGGTGCCAATAAAAGGCACCATAAAATTTTCTTCATCTATGTATTATTTAACCCGTCTGAAAGTTTCCGATCTACCTAAAAGTGAAATGCCTACATAACCACGGATGTTTAGTACGTCAGCACTTTTTAGCGTCATGTTGCAGCTATAAGTTTTACCACTTTTCGGGTCGTATATTGTTCCATCAGTCCATTTACCATCATCGTAAACAAAATCTTTAAGGATTTCGAGATTTAACAAAGCACGTTTCTGTAAACTGGCATCAGGGTTTTTTATATCCAGTTTTGGTTTACCATTGATATTGGGTTCCTTTATCCATGCCAGTTTTCCGAAAAACTTATCGCCTTTTTTATAGATTTCAATTTGTCCTTCTCCTGATGGATTAATCCATTTGCCTACAATCGCATCTTTATTTTGTGCAAAGGCAGAAAATGATACCGCTACAAAGAGCAGCATTAAAAATGGTAACTTTCTCATATTTTTATTTCTAGTTAGTTTTTAAAGATAATTAATTAAGCTTTATATCGAAACACTAAATAAAGAGAAAAAGTATAAGAAAGTTTTAAAAACCCAAATTTACTTAGAAATGATTGGTAAATACTTGGCCCTGTAAGCATAAAACAGGAATAAGTTAAAGAGTAGCATTACTGCAACCATTGGTAATTGTTTCGGACCTAAGAATGCATGGTAAAGAAAAATGTTTAAGGTAACCGGAAAAATAAGGAGTGCAGCTAAAGGCGCAGTACGACCAATAAGCAAAAGTACCCCACCTATTAACTCTGTAACCTTAATTAAGGGCATTAAATAAACTGAGGCCATTACCCCAGACATAAATGTGCTTTGTGCGGCCGACATTGCCGGAGCATCTTTAGGCATTAAATGGAGAAAAAAGCTTACGGATGCAAAAAGATACATGGCGCCCAAAAGAACGCGAACAATAATAACTGCAATTTTCATGGTGCTTAAAATTTTGGTTTATATAGTTAAAAATAATAATTTATTAGATTATTTTATTAGTGCTTTGCTCAGGATAGTTAATTGGTTCATGGAGTCGAAAAGTTTAAATAAGCCACCTTTTTCATTAGATTCTGAAACAAGTTCAGGTGGACGATATATAATGAATGACCAATGCTATGGTTTTGTGCCAATTATTTATGAACTATGAACCATAACGAAGAGCCATGAACTATTAACCATGAGCCCTTAGCCATTGACTATCAGCTATGAACTATCAACCATGAGCCATTAACCTCGAGCCATTGACTATCAGCTATGAACTATCAACCATGAGCCATTAACCACGAACCATGAGCCATTGACTATGAGCCATCTGCAAAAGACTTAGGACTCAAGACTTCCGACTCAAGACTATTTATAATCATAATTCACCATCCACTGAATACCGAATTTATCAGTTGCCATACCAAACAGTGCGCCCCAGAAAGTTTTTTCCAAAGCCATGGTTATCTTTCCACCAGCAGAAAGGCCATCGAATAGACGTTTAGCTTCTTCTTCGCTTTGTGCATCAACCGATAATGAAATACCAGTACCAAAAGTAGCTGCCGGCATTGGGTCGGTGATATCTGTTCCCATTAAAATGTTCCCACCAATTGGTAAAGCGATATGCATTAATTTTTCCTGATCGCCAATTGGCATACCTTCACATCCGGGCGAATCTTTATAGCGTTGCACCACCGCAAACTCGCCTCCAAATACTGATTTATAAAAGTTAAATGCCTCTTCGGTATTGCCATTAAAGTTTAAATACGTGTTTACTGTTGCCATTGTTTTGTTGTTTTATCTTGTTAAGACTGGTTATTTATTATTTGTTTAATTATTACACTAGTTGTTACCCTGAGGGATAATATATTTTTATAAAATCTATATAAATAACAGGAGATAATGTTGGTAAATCGCTTCAAAGTATCGTCATCCGATAGCTATAGGATGCAAGAAGGAACGACGAAGCAATCTTTCATGTTTGGTAACCCAGCGATAAAGATTGCTTTACTGTAGTCCGTTAATAGTAGCGTAGTCGAACGGCTGCTTATCATAAGATTCTTCGCTACATCCAATCTATCACATCTAAATAACCAAGTACGTTTACGATACAAGCTTCGTCAATTTAATATCCATCCAGTCCACCCATTTTGTACCGTCAAACTGCTCCCAGGTACCTTCAATCGTATTGTGTTTAAAATTCCCTTTAAAACGTTCGTTATCAGCAAATATTAAAATGATATCATCAAAAATTTTAAGCGTAGCTATTGAAATGTTTCCTTCATTATCGAAGGATTGTGACCTGAATACATCTTCCATGTCATCATAAAGCATAATCTCCAATGCCTGTACCTGCCTTTTACCGAACATTACCTCTACCCGATGAGTTAAGAAAAAACCTCCTTCAATCCATTCGTAAGTATCTGTTCCGGTAATTACTTCACCTGTTTTTGTTAAACCATCTGTTTTCCATTTACCAATATAAGGATTTAGCAGATCGAGTTTATTGTTTCTAACCATTTAGTTTAGTGGATTAACGACAAGCTTTTGGTAAATATTCTTTAACTGGTGCACATGCCGCTGGGTATGATAAATTACAAAATAAACAGCCTCTAACCGTGTAAGATAACCATAGCCGGGCAATTTGTACAAAGCACAGGTTTTGGTTAAATCCAACCCTGTTACCGCATTAGATATTCCTGCTCTGATCTGCTTTAAATTTTGCAGTAATGCCAACTGGTTGTAAGCTTTATCTTCAGGGTAGATCTCTTTTGGCGAATTATACTTTACATTAAAATTTAAAAAATCCTTCTTTATTTCCGCTACCAATAAATCGGCAGGCTTATCTGTTTCTGTTACCGGACCATTAATTACCTGTAAAAATCCATTGTTAGCTAAAACGAGGTGCTCTGCCAACTGCCCTGCAGACCAGCTGCCTGCATAAGGGATTTGGTTAATTAAATTTTCTTCAAAATCCGAAAAAACACGCTCCAATGTCAATAATGTTTCATTGGTTTCATTCAATACCTTTTCCATAATTACATATAATTCATTCCGGCGTAGCCCAATAACCTGCGCCACAAAGCAATCTGCCCGATACAGTTGGCCTCGCGGTAGGTGGTAAAACCAATCATTTCAAACAGCGTAATTTCCATCCCGGGCATACTTAGCTTCTCTTCTAATTTTTCATCTGTAGCCTGGGGTTAGAGCATCCTGCAATTGCGGCGAAATGCTTTTCCAATCTCTAATAAGTGCTTCCAATGATGGATAATCAGCATCATCAACAATGCCTTTGTTATTGGCAAAAAGTTCGTCGGTTATGGATGGCAGGTTGATACCGAATGATTTGGCGAGGAAATAACGGCCCTGCACAATACTCCCTGTAATCCACGCAATATGGTTGGCATTGGTATCCAATCTTTTTTGCTTATCCTTTTCCGCTATGCCATCAAGCGCCCTTAATAAAAAATCTGTATGCATTTCGTACAGCACTATAAAGCCATACATTCTGCTACTTGTTGGGGTGGTTTTCATATCGTTTATATTTAGCTGATGAAAGTAAAATAAAGTTAAAGCTAAATGCAGCTGCACAGCGTTGCCGTAAAAGTCAATCTTAAGGGGCATTTCAGACAAATTTTATATATTTACGATACCTAAATTTTTAACCAAATGATACAAGTAGGTGTTTTACTACCCAAAAACTTTCGTTTATTAAGCATAGCGGCCATTTTAGACGTATTTGATACCGTTAACGGATTTTACCGGAAAGATGATCTTGAAATTCCATTTAACATTAGTTTAATCACACTGGATGATAAAGATTACCGTTTTAGCGATCATCCATGCGTTCCTTTACAAAAAGCGACAAACCTTAACCTCATTCTTGTACCATCGTTTGCAACCAATGACATTAAAGATTGTATTGCTGTAAACAGTATATACATACCATGGTTAAATAAACAGCACCAGGCGGGGGCAGAAATTGCCACCTTTTGTACCGGTGCTTTCCTGCTTGCGGCATCCGGCTTGTTGGATGGCAAAGCAGCTACCACTCATGTTGATGCCTGCAGTGCATTTACCTCGGCTTTCCCATTGGTAAATTTAAAGGCCGATAAAACGGTAACGCAGGATGGCAGATTATTTACCAGCGGAGGTGCAACCTCCACCTTCCATTTATTGTTACATCTTTTACAGCTTCATTGCGGAAAGGACATGGCCGTTAAAGTGGCAAAAATTTTCGCCATCGATATGGACCGGGTAAACCAATTGTACTTTAGCACCTTTCAGCCTATCCGCCACCATAATGATGATCTGGTAGCTTCGGCGCAAGAAAAAATAGAAAACAATTACCAGGATGTAGCCACTATTGAAGAAATGATTAAAGATATTCCATCAAGCAGGCGGAATATTGTGCGCCGGTTTAAACAGGTAATTGGCATTACGCCTATCGAATACCTCCAGCAAACCCGAATAGAAGCGGCAAAAAAAACTCCTTGAGCAAACTGCACAGCAGATGACGGAGGTGATTTACAACTCTGGCTATAACGACCCTAAAGCGTTTCGAAAAGTGTTCAGGAAATCAGTTGGGATGACACCGACGCAGTACCGAGATAAATTTCAGGCGAGGTAAAAACAAATAATATTAGGCTGAGATGGCTGAATAACTATAAACGAAAGTTTAACTACGTAAATAGTTTTCAACATTAAAATAAAATATGTTAATAATTAACATAAAATAAATGCACCACCATGCATAATTTAAGATAACTTAACGTTATAATTACACTAACCAAATAACTATTTATATGAGCACATTCCTTTTAATCACCGCGGCATTTTATATTATTTCCTTTGGATTAATGTTATACTGCTATTTCTCCGCTGAACAGATTTCCAGTGAAGACGAAAATTTTTAATCAGTTCTATTTCCCGTCATCAAAATTAACGTCTCCCTTTAAATAAAATACATTAGGCTTTCTCACAGAAAGACAATAAAATGTATGGCTAAACTTAGTCCACGTTCTTCTTTAAAAAATTATTGATTATTTATTTGCGATCCACTTAATTAAGTAGGGTGCTGCACCAGTGTACCATAGAACTGCTGAGATTAAAAATATAGCAATCAGGATCCACAAAATTGGCCATCCTTCAAATTTATGCTTTGAAGCCGGGATATAAGACTCATCAAGTTTATTATGGTCATTGTCCATCCTTTCACCCCTTTTTTCTGGTTTCGGATTAGATATATTGCTCATAAAATATTTAGTTAGGAATGCAAACTTAAGCTATAAACCTATAAATCAAAAATTAGTTTTAACATATATATAATTTAATTTCAAAAAGAAATTAAAAAAACTCATAAAGCTATACAAAACAGCCCTCAGTGAGTCAAATACTAACAAAAGCCAAATTCTTTGCAATTATTTTAAATACAGTGATCAAAATATAGGCTAAAAACCTGTAGCATAGTGAAGTCAATTTATTAAAATAAGGCCTTCGGGTATTTTTATTGTTTGGAAAATGCCTGCTGGTATTTTAATGGGGTTTTGCCAGTAATTTCGCGAAAGTATTTATGGAAACTGGTAAAGTTGTAAAAGCCGCAATCGTAACAGATTTCTTTTACCGTAAGGTCGTTTTCAATCAGCAGTTTGCAGGCTTGTCCCACCCTGATTTCGTTCAGAAACTGCGTGTAGGTTTTTTCTGCTTTTGGTTTTAAAAAACTTGCAAAATGAGTTGGGACTGATTTTCGCCACGGCGGCAATTTCTTTCAGTTCGATTTTATTTTTGTAGTTGCTGATGGTGTAATTGTAAATTGATTGAATCCTGTCTTTTTCATTCTCCAGGAAATTGGGTTTAAAACCTAAAGAAACCAGGATACTTTTCTCCTCACAGTTGGCTATTTCGGTTAAAACCTCCAACAGTTTGATGATGCGCATGGTACCTGTAGCCGCAATAATCTGCGGCATTAAAGCAGCGATTTTTGTTTTAGAAGCACCCTCCAGTTTAATTCCCTGTTTAGATTGTGCGATGACTTTTTTGAGTTCCTGATTCTCGGGAAGGTCTATAAATTCCTTTCCCAAAAAATCTTCTTTAAAATGAATCGCATATACATCAACGGATTCATCGGTTGTTTGCTCAAAAAACTTCAGGATCGAAACGCCAGTAATGCGGCAAATTGCTCCCAAGTAAAACAACATCGCCATCACTAAAATTTTTAATGCTATCACCGATAAACTGCGTGCCCCTACCTTTTTTGATGTAGATTAACTCCAAAGCAGAATGGTAATGCCACAGGTTGTTTACATCGGGCATAATATCTCTTCGAGCACTAAAAGAATCTACCGTATTGGTAGATACATTGAGTAAATGCGGTTTCATAAATTCTTAAAAAATCAATCTAATATGCAGTAATATTTCGCAATGTATAAAATTGAGACAATATCATTTAATAATTAGATCATAAAGTTAAATTTTTATTAGCACTTATCGGCTTAATTTGTAAAGCAACATCTCACCATCCTGGACAGATTTTGCTTAACCAATACCATAACCAAATCAAATATGAGCCACACCACACCAACAAATTTTAAAGTCTCTGATGTACCAAAGAATGGTAAAGGATACTTATTTCCATTAATTTTGGTTACCAGCCTTTTTTTCTTTTGGGGCTTTGTACACAATCTCGATCCGGTATTAATTCCGCATTTGCGTAAAGCTTTCCAATTAAATGTTTTCGAATCCACATTGGTCGATTCTTCGGTGTTTATTGCTTATTTTCTTTTGGCCCTGCCTGCAGGTTACATCATGCGGAAGTATGGTTATAAAAGCGGTATCATATTGGGGTTGGTATTGTTTGCAATTGGTTGTTTATTGTTTATACCCGCGGCAAATACGGCACAATATATCTTTTTTTTAGGTGCCCTTTTTGTAATTGCTTGCGGTTTAACCTTTTTAGAAACAGCAGCAAACCCTTACGTTACAGTATTGGGACCGCCAGAAACAGCAACACAGCGTTTAAATTTTTCACAATCTTTTAATGGTTTAGCAGCATTTTTAGCCCCTGTTTTAGGAGGCAAATTTATTTTTACCGAAGCTAAACACACTGATGCCGAACTGGCTAAACTGCTTCCTTTAGAAAAGCAGGCTTATGTGCTCGAAGAGGCTTCTACCGTGAAAGCACCCTATTTAATTTTAGGCATCCTGATTATTGTGGTTGCTGTGCTTTTTATTTTTACTAAACTGCCCGATATTAAAGAGGAGGAAACTGGAAATGAAAAAAGTTCTTTTGGTCATGTTTTAGGGCATAGGCATTTGCGCTGGGCCATTATCGGGCAGTTTTTCTATGTTGGCGCACAGGTTTGCGTACTCAGTTTGTTCATCAGTTTTATCACATCATCTGCAGGAATCAGTCAGTACGAAGCAAAATGGTATGCTAGCGCGGCAGGATTAGCCTTTCTGCTGGGCAGATTTGCCGGTACGTTTTTTATGAGATTTGTTGCTCCCCACAAACTGTTAATGCTTTATGCCATCATCAGTGCAGCACTCACCCTGGTGGCCATTTTTGCAACCGGAATGATAACTGTGTATGCTCTAATTGGAGTAGCATTTTTTATGTCAATCATGTTCCCTACCATATTCTCATTAGGCATAGCAGGTTTAGGTAAAGATACCAAACTGGGTTCGTCGTTAATTGTAATGTCGATTGTTGGAGGAGCTTTTTTACCACCGGTATTGGGTTTAATATCAGATGCCGCACACAACATACAATACGGCTACCTGGTACCTTTCGTTTGTTTTTTAGTGGTATTTTATTTTGGATGGAAAGGCTGGAAACCCAATCATATAGAAAAAGAAATAAGTTTAGAAGTATAAGTAAGGATGAAAAAATTAGTCATTAAGATTAACGGTGCAGATAATGTTTTGGTTGCGTTACAGGATTTGCCAGCACAAACCACAATACTTTACGATGGGCATACCTACATAACCGTTGAAGAGATTGCGGCAAAGCATAAATTTTTTATGCAGGATATGAAAGCGGGGGATGAAGTTATAATGTATGGTGTTTTGGTAGGTAAGGTTCAGTTTGATGTGAAAGCAGGCATGCGGATGAATGTAGAAAATACCAAGCATGCTGCCGAACCCTTTGCGTACCGCAATGTTAATTTTAAGTGGGAAGCACCCGATGTGAGCAAGTATGCGCAAAGGAGTTTTAATGGCTATCACCGCAAAAACGGAGCTGTTGGTACAGCAAACTACTGGCTTTTCATTCCAACGGTGTTTTGCGAAAACAGAAACCTTGATATCATAAAGGAATCATTATATAGCGAATTGGGTTATGCTGTGGATGCTCAATATAAATCATACACACACAAACTCGTTCAGGCCTTTGAAAATGGAGAAGACATTAACAACATCAGCTTTGAGCCTAAGGTAAACAGCGCCAACCGCACTTTTAAAAATGTAGACGGGATTAAATTCCTCACCCATAATGGCGGTTGTGGCGGTACGCGGCAAGATTCGGATACGTTGAGCAAGCTATTGGCCGCTTATGCAAACCATCCAAATGTAGCGGGCATTACGGTTTTAAGTTTGGGTTGCCAGCATTTACAGGTTGCAGATTTTAAACGTGATCTTTTTGCGCTTGACCCTGATTTTGATAAACCTCTTTTAACTTTTGAGCAGCAAAAAGCACAAAGTGAAGAACAATTGATTCAAAATTCGATAAAAAGTACGTTTGAAGGATTAATGTTTATTAACCAGCAGAAACGCGAAGCAGCACCTTTGAGCAAATTATGTGTAGGTGTAAAATGCGGTGGCAGCGATGGATTCAGTGGAATTTCTGCCAACCCTGCTGTTGGTTATTGCGCCGATTTATTGGTAGGCTTGGGTGCGAAAGTTTTGTCTGCAGAATTTCCTGAGTTGTGTGGTGTAGAGCAAGAGATGATCGATAGATCTGTAGATCGACCAACGGCAGAGAAATTTATCCGCTTAATGACAGAATATGACGATTTAGCGCATAAAGTTGGTTCGGGTTTCTACATGAACCCTTCTCCGGGTAATATTAAAGATGGTTTAATTACCGATGCAATAAAATCGGCTGGTGCTGCACGTAAAGCAGGTTCTTCGCCAGTTGTTGCTGTTTTGGATTATACTGAACCGGCAACCAAACCAGGCTTAAGTTTGGTTTGTACACCCGGCAATGATGTAGAGGCCACCACCGGAAAAGCTGCCGCAGGCGCAACTTTAATTTTGTTTACGACTGGCTTAGGTACTCCAACAGGAAATCCGGTTTGCCCAACTATTAAAGTGGCAACAAATTCCATTTTGGCCAAACGCATGAGCGATATTATCGATATTGATACCGGAGCAATAATAAATGGTGAGAAAACCATTAACGAAATGGGAGAAGATATTTTAGAATACTGTATCAAAGTGGCCAGTGGTGAAGAAATTCCTAAAGCTGTACAACTCAATCAGGATGATTTTATTCCATGGAAAAGAGGTGTAAGCCTTTAGGTGATGGATAAGATCTTCGATATAATCTCAAAAGATTCATTGCTTATTTAAGTAAACGAATGTCAAAGTAATCGAAGATCAATCTTTTATGGTTACTGAATGATAGTGTCTAATTACGCTCAACTGATAATCATGATCATTTTGCTATTTAATACAACAACAAAACATTAACCAAATATGAATTTAAATTTAGACGGAAAAATAATACTTGTAAGTGGTGGTGCAAAAGGAATTGGTGCTGCTATTGTTAAGGCTTTGGCCATTGAGAAGGCGTTTCCGATCATCATCGGCAGAAATGAGGATGATAATCAAAAAATGCTTCAAGAGGTTAAAGATTTAGGTTTAACAGCCGATTACTTCACCGCAGAACTTACCGCACCCGAAAGCTGTAAAACTATTGTTGATGCTGTTTTAGCAAAATACAACAGAATTGATGGTTTGGTGAACAATGCCGGTGTTAACGACGGTGTGGGCCTTGAAAACGGAACCTATGAAGCCTTTATGGAATCGTTGCATAAAAACGTAGTACATTATTATTTACTGGCCAAACATGCCTTACCTGCACTAAAAGTAAGCAAAGGTGCTATCTTAAACATCGGGAGTAAAACTGCAGAAACCGGTCAGGGCGGAACTTCTGGTTATGCTGCATCCAATGGTGCCCGCAATGCGCTCACCCGCGAATGGGCGGTAGAATTATTGCCATTTAGCATTCGCGTTAATGCCATTATCGTTGCCGAAGCCTGGACTCCGCTATATGAAAAATGGATCGGTTCTTTCGAAAACCGGGATGAAAAACTGAAAAGCATTACCGATAAAATCCCATTCGAAAATAGAATGACAACCGTTGATGAAATTGCAAATACCGCGGTGTTTCTGTTGTCTGATAAATCAAGTCATACCACGGGCCAACTAATTCATGTAGATGGTGGTTATGTGCATTTGGATAGGGCTTTGTTGTAAAAACCCCTCGGTCTGTGTTCTGAAAGGCCGAAATGAAAATAAAGTTTAATGGTCTGTGAGGACACAGACCATGGATTTAACTACAGATTTATATTTATTTCATGCCTCGTCGGTCTGTGTCCCCCCAGACCGAAACCTATATAACCTAAGTGCATTAAGATTCCCAATCGAGTTGGGAATGACGTATTTCGCTTAAGTAACTTACCACTAACGCCTCGGTCTATGTCCCCAGAGACCGAAATAAAAATAAAGTTAATGGTCTGTGAGGACACAGACCATGGATTTAACTACGGATTTATATTTAATTCATGCTTCCTCGGTCTATGTCCCCAGAGACCGAAATGAAAATAAAGTTAATGGTCTGTGAGGACACAGACCATGGATTTAACTACGGATTTATATATTTCATGCTTCCTCGGTCTGTGTCCCCACAGACCGAAATGAAAATAAAGTTAATGGTCTGTGAGGACACAGACCATGGATTTAAATACAGATTAATATTTAATTCATGCTTCCTCAATCTGTGTCTCCAATACCAAAATGAAGAACAAAGTTTAATGGTCTGTGAGGACACAGACCATGGATTTAACTACAAATTTATATTTATTTCATGCCTCCTCGGTCTGTGTCCTCACAGACCGAAACCTATATAACCTACTTGCATTAAGATTCCAAATCAAGTTGGGAATGAAACGTAACTAGCTCAGGAAACATATTACTTTCTCTTCCTTTCTTCCAGGTAAACATGCCATAAAAGCATAGTGGCGATGGTTCGGTAAGGTTTAAACTGATCCGCAGCAGCCAATACCTCATCTTTACTTGTACCCGCCGCCAGGCCCTTTACTTTTTTCAAAGCATTAACCGCTGCCAAATCACCTATCGGAAAAACATCGGTGTGGTGGAGCATAAAAATCAGGTAAATATCCACTGTCCAATCGCCGATTCCTTTAATTGTTTTGAGCTTGCTTCCGGATGCTATGATCATCCATCTTTTCCAGTTCGCTTAATGATAATGATCCGCTGAGGAGGCTTTCAGCCAAATGTCGAACATAAACTGTTTTTTGTCTGCTAAAATAACAGCCTCTCAACTCCTGGTCGGTGAGTAATAACAACTTTGCTGGCGTAGGCTCACCTATTTTCTCTTTCAATTTATTTAGCGTAGCCAATGCCGAAGCCAAAGAAACCTGTTGTTCTAAAATGATATGTACCAACGATTCAAAGGTATTGGGCCTCGACCAAAATGGAGGATAACCATACTGATCTAAAATGGCTTGCAGATCTGCATCTCTGTTGGCCGTTAAATCGCAAAGTTGGTGAAAGTTGGCTTGATCAAAGGTTTCGAACATGAAAGTGATTTTATTCAAATTAAAAGCAAGAGTAATTTACCACCGCCAGCAAGTTAGCCTTACACCTGGTTGCCACAGATAGCGTTTGCAAGCTACATATAACTAAGAATTGTATATTTAGATGTATATCTAATAAATAAATGCCTTGCAAAATATTTGCAAGGCATTTTTATTTTTGGTACCCAAGAGGAGATTCGAACTCCCACACCCATACAGGCGCCAGCCCCTCAAGCTGGTGCGTCTACCAATTTCGCCACCTGGGTTTGTGCTGCAAATATAATTTAATTTTGGATTTTAAAAAGCCTTTAAACTTCTATTTTTAAACCATCGAAAGCCAGTTTAATATTTGCTGGTAAATCTTTATCTACATCGGCATGTTTACCCAAATTATGGCTAATGTGTGTAAGGTAAGTAGTTTCGGCCCCTACCCTTTTGGCAAAAGCAATGGCTTCGTTTAAGGTGAAATGAGAAATATGCGGCTCATTTTGCAAGGCATTAAGCACCAATACCTTTGAGCCTTGTATTTTTTCGAAACTTTGTGCTGATATGGTTTTGGCATCAGTGATATAAGTAAAATCGCCAATCCTATAGCCGGTAATCGGTAGTAAATGGTGCATTACCTCGAAAGGAATAATGGTACTTTGGCCAATTTTAAAATCTTCTCCATTGGTTACCGTGTGCAAATTAATTTGCGGTAAACCATGGTATTTGGTTTCGGCAAAAATGTAATAAAACTCTCTTTTTAAAGCCGTTTGTACCCTTTCGGTGGCATAAACATCTATTACCTTATGCAATAAATAATTAAATGGCCTAATATCATCCAAACCGGCAATGTGATCTTTATGCTCGTGTGTAAACAGAACGGCATCAAGATCTTTTACCTGCTCACGCAAAAGCTGGTAACGAAAATCTGGTCCACTATCTACCACGATGGTTTTATCGGCTGTTTCAATTAAAATAGAAGTTCTTAAACGGTTATCTTTCTTATCAGAAGATAGACATACCTCACAGGTACAGGCAATTACAGGAACGCCTTGTGATGTACCGGTACCTAAAAAAGTAACTTTCATCTGCTCAAACTTTCCTTTCTAAAATGGCTGTGCTGTATCTTCATTAAAATAATTCGGTTTGTTGTAAGGATTGATAAAACTGACGCTGTTTTTCGTCTAACCCGTTTTCATCTGTATTGGTCTGTTTTACAAGTGTAACCAATGCGGCAATTTTTCCTTCCAGGTTAGAAAATTTATTCACTACAATTACCTTATTGTGCTCGAGCAAGCAAGAACCTGTTTTAAAGTTCCCTTTCTCGTAGCGCACCTTATAACCCATTGCGAAAAGCAGGGCCTCTAATTTCTCTAAAGTATGGTTTGTTAGTGATAACGACATTGGAAACAAACTTAGATAAATCTGCGCAGCATTCATAAACACATGAGAAAAATTTATCAACCACTATGTTCATTACGAAAAATCAGCGTCATCTCGACCGGAGCAAAGCGTAGTGGAGAGATATTTGAAATAGACGAAAAGATCTCTCCTCCAAGGGAGCTCCTTTAGAACACTACGGTCGAGACGATTCATTGTAAAACCTGTCATCGAGTTCCTGTGTTTTAGCCAAATACTAACTTCTACCAGTGTTCAGGAACCGCGTTCGCTCCCTACCAGTTTTATTGAAATGTGCTAACCTTATTATTCTAAAGAATTTATTCGATTTTTTGAATGTTGCTAGAAAACCATTGTTTCTTAAAAGGACCGTGCCACTTAAACCCGACAGCAGCGGCAGCGCCTGATTCTTCATCGGGCCTATAGCGAATGGCGGGACTAGTGTAACCTAAGAATTACTGTAAATGCTTTCCAAAAAAGCAATATATAGCCTGCGATACACCTAAAAATCTGATTTCAATAAAACTAAAAAAGGTTCAGTTGTTTCCAACTGAACCTTTTATGTTTGATCCGCTTGGCGCAGAAATTATCATTATCTTTAAATCTACCACTTCAACACCAGGATATTTCTTTGCATCGAAAGCAAAAGTAGTTTCTGGCACATTTACATTAGGTGAAAAAGTTTTCACGTTGTAAGTATACTTATTCCCGTTTTTATCAAATAAAACAACATTTGCAATTTGCTTAGCAGCTTTATCAATACTTAAACGCACTTTAAAAATCGATTTTTTTGCATCCACAGGAGTTAAATCAATCATTTGATAAGTTTTAGCACCAGCTTTTTCTTCGCCGGTATAAACATATTTAAATCCTTTTTCATAAACTGTAAAAATCTTTGCAGGGTTAATGGCATCGCCGCTGTTATCTACATTGCTTACCTGCACTTCTTTATCTTTTTTAAGGTAAGTCCACTGGCTTTTACCATCGCTAAACAACTCCTGGTTAGTCATGGCAACTTTGTATTTGTTAGAGTTGGCTTTAACGTATAAAGTACCTTGTTGTGTTTCTTTTACTTTAGCTTTTGGATTATCCAGGGTAAAGGTAAAATCAGTTTTTACAACATTATACGATTTGTATTTTTTACTTACCTCAGCTAAAATTGCTTTAGCTTTCGCATCAGTTTGAGCATAGGTTGATGTTGTAAAAGCAACTACAACCATCAATGCTGAAATTAATTTCTTCATCTTTTCTTTTTTAAGTTTTTTCTTTGAAACGTTAGAGTAGATTTTTTGGTATTGGTTTAATCTAGTCTTTGTCGTTCATGCTATTCAAGAACTGTTCCAAAGCGTATTCATCAGGATATAAAACCTCGCGGGCCTTACTTCCTTCAAACGGACCAACAATACCGGCAGCCTCCAACTGATCGATAATCCTTCCTGCCCTGTTGTATCCTAACTTAAGTTTACGCTGTATTAACGACGTAGATCCTTGCTGATGCATCACAATCAATCTTGCAGCATCTTCAAAAAACTTATCGCGCTCATTTGGGTCGAAATCAGCTTTGCTTCCCTCGCCTGCTTCATCTACATATTCTGGCAGCTGATAAGCATCTGCATAACCGCGCTGGTTACCGATATATTCAGAAATACGATCAACCTACAGGTGTATCAACGAAAGCACACTGTAGCCTGATTAAGTCGGTCCCCGTAGATAAAAGCATATCACCACGACCGATTAACTGATCGGCACCACCACTATCTAAAATGGTACGCGAATCGATTTTCGACAAAACCCTAAACGCTAACCTTGCCGGGAAATTGGCTTTAATTGTACCCGTAATAATATTTACCGATGGCCGCTGTGTAGCCAAAACCAGGTGAATACCGATTGCCCTTGCCAACTGAGCCAAACGTGCAATTGGGGCTTCAACCTCTTTACCGGCCGTCATCATTAAATCGGCAAACTCATCAACCACTAACACAATGAAAGGTAAAAACCTGTGCCCGTTATTAGGGTTAAGCTTGCGCTTGATAAACTTATCGTTGTACTCTTTTAAATTTCTTACCTGTGCATCTTTCAATAAATCATAACGCTGATCCATTTCAATACAGAGTGAATTTAAAGTATTTACTACTTTTTTGGTGTCGGTGATAATCGCATCAGCCTCACCAGGGAGTTTGGCCAAAAAGTGCCTTTCTATCCGGTTGAATAAAGTTAACTCTACCTTTTTCGGATCGACCAACACAAATTTTAATTGTGCAGGGTGTTTTTTAAATAACAGGGATACCAGAATGGCATTAATACCTACTGATTTACCCTGACCGGTTGCTCCGGCCACCAATAAATGGGGCATTTTAGCTAAATCGGCTATAAAAACCTCGTTACTAATGGTTTTACCTAAGGCAATCGGTAAATCCATAGTGGTTTGGCTCCACTTTTCGGTATTTAAAATACTGCGCATCGGCACCATTTCAGGGTGTTGGTTAGGCACCTCAATACCAATTGTACCTTTACCGGGCATTGGGGCAATAATACGGATCCCTAATGCGGCCAGGGAAAGTGCAATATCATCCTCAAGGTTTTTAATCTTCGAAATCCTAACCCCTGGTGCAGGAATAATTTCGTAAAGGGTAACCGTTGCGGCCAATTGTTGCCTTAATCTTATCAATTTCTATATTGTAATGGTTAAGGGTTTCTACAATTTTATTCTTATTGGCTTCTAATTCTTCGGCATTAACCGAAATTTTATTGGTACCATAGTTCTCCAGCAAATCGATTGTAGGGTATTTATAACCTGATAAATCTAATTTCTCGTCATAATTACCAAACTGCTCAACCAGATCTTCTGATTTTTTTTCTTCTTCTGTTTTCTCAATGGTAAAAGCAGGTTCTTTTTCTACTTCTATTGGTGGCTCAACCGTTAATGGCAACGAAGCAGCCGCAGCAGTGGCCAGAGGTAAATTTGTAGCCAATGGAGACAATACAACCGGTGGAGCTATTGCTTCTTCCTCTTCTTTTTCTTCTCGTAACGGCTAGGCTGTAATACTACATTTTGTTGTTTACGCTCATTACTTACAGGTGGTTTATCGCGCACAGGGAATTCAATCGGCTAGTTGGGTCTTCAAAAGTTTTGCTTTTTACCGATTGCTCCCTGATATCGTTAACATAATCTGGTGTCTCATTATCCAGGTAAACTTCTTTCTCTTTACGCTCAGGAAATTTAAAATCGATATTGTATGCAATTATTAAAATGGTTAAACCAGCAAAGGCAATTAAGCCGGCAACTCCAGCTGCCCCAATTTGAGCACCCAATAATTTATTGCTCCAATAACCAAATTCGCCCTCTAAATAATGTGGTGATTCTGACCAGAAACTGTGTGCAAAACCTAACGTTAAAGAAATAAACAGTAAAAAGAAAAAGCTATAACCCAATGTTTTAGAAATGGAAAGGATTTTAACCTTAAATAACAAACGGTAGCCGATAATAAAAAAAGCAAGTACAAATAAAAATGAGGCAATACCGAACCATTCGTAAATAAACTGGTGCGATAATAAAGCACCAAATTTACCCAACCAGTTTTGTACTACAGGTGTGGTTACCCCGGCTTCTTTAAGCTCATCGGTTGTTTAAAAAGATTGCTCCACCCACCATTGGCATCAATTACATAACTCTGATCATCTTGCCAAGTAAATAAATACGAAGTAAAAGCAATTAAAAAATATAGCGACAATATCACAAAAAACAGACCTACAATTTTAATTGCACGCCCATCAGCCAGATCGAAACTTGGCAAAAATTCTCGTTTTTCTTTTGCCTGGCGGCCTGATGATGATCTGCCGGGTGCATTTTCTGCACCTTTATCTCTGAATGTATTGGTTTTAAACTGGTTACCCCTTACCGACATTTTCTATCCTAAATAATTTAATATTGAACAAACTTAGATAAAACTGCGCAGCATTAACGAAAGCCTTACAAAAAAAATAATCACTTATCGCAACTGATACTGTAATAAGCAGTTTTACTACCTCATTTATTATAATTACATCTAATTAACTACGATAGAAACATTAACTATCTTTAATTTAGTGTAATTCTATAATCCGCCTTAAATTAAATAAAAATATTCAACGGGCATTAAACCTTAAACAGAAATTACTGTCTATTATTTTAACAACGCACAAGTTGTTACGTTTTGTCAAATGAGACGGATTTTGTTTTAGGTTTTCATCCCGTTTTACCTGGAGAGGTTAAACGGGATTTTTTATTGTAGAATATAATCAAACTTACTTAGGTTGGAATAGTTGGCTTATTTTAGAAAAGCAGGGTTCGGTGCTTTTGGGTTATAACAGTCCTGCTACCGCTCCAAGTCCTCTCCCGATGGAAAAATCAGGATCCGGGCTTTCCGCTTTATCAGGTTTATTTTACTTAAAATGTTAATTATTAGGTTTCTAAATAAGTATAACAAATGATTTTTGGGAACACGAACCCTAGCGGCAGATATAAAGATTCTGCCTAAAACCTTGGGTTTTGCGTTAGGGATTGTAAGGGTTCAGTACCGATTATTTCATCGGTACCGGACGCAGCGCAGCCCTGTAAAGCCCGGCCCTTGCGTAGCTTGGGTAACGCCCAAATCAATTAACAGTTTTCAGTTAGCAGTTTTCAGTTAACAGCTTTCAGTTAAAAGCTTTCCAGTATGCAGCTTTTTGAGGTACTATATCTTGATAGATTGCTCTACACTATATATATTTAAGCATTAATTTAACATTTTCTTATTTTTTGTTAATTTAAAGCGATTTATGAAATAATATTATGAGCATAGCGCAACTTGAGGAGCAAATAGAAACAGGAAATCTACAATCGGTTAAAGAAATTCTGATTGAAAACCCAAAACTGGCAAATGTTGACACCTCTCATCACATTTCTCCGTTATTATTGGCCTGTTATTACAAAAAACAGGAAATAGCCGATTTAATTGCAGAATTTGTTGATAATATTACCTTATTTGAGGCCTGCGCAGTTGGCAAATTTGATGCCGCGTCACAATTAATTTTTCAAAACCCTGATGGTATTAACCAATTTTCTGAAGATGGTTTTACTCCACTTGGCTTAGCTTGTTATTTTGGGCATGAGGATTTAACCCGCTTCCTGGTATTAAAAGGGGCAGATGTTAACCTGGCATCTAAAAATGGGTTTAATGTTTTTCCAATCCACTCAGCAGTTGCTGCAAATAATTTCAACATCACCAAAATGCTTTTAGATGCTGGTGCATATCCTAATGTTTGTCAGAAAGCAGGATTGGCTCCTTTGCACACGGCAGCACAATTGGGAAATATAGAGCTGATTATTCTATTGCTTGAACACGGCGCTGAAGTTTCTTTACGAATGGAAGGTGGAAAATTGCCGGCAGATTTAGCCGCAGAAAAGGGTTTTAATGAAATAGCCGAAATTTTGAGAGATGATGATTAGTTTCCAGTTAACAGTTTATAGTTTTCAATTGACTTTACTGCAAATCAAAATTAGAACTTTCAACTAAAATCATTCCCAAATTCTAAGTCGCATTCTTTTCATGTAAGTCCTGATATCAAGCACTACTGCTGCTAAAAAATAAAATAATATCGGGAAACCTACCGCTAAAAAAGAGGAGTAGATAAAAAACAAACGGACTTTGGCAGTGCTCATATTTAACTTATTGGCTAAATAGGTAGAAACCCCAAAACTCTGTTGCTCAAAATAAGTTATAATTCTCTGGAACATATTAAGCCTATTTTAAAAATTATAATAACGGCAATATTAAATCAATTATTGCAAACCCTAATCTAACAAAATTAATCGGTTAACGGTGCGATTAATTTTTAGGCTGAAGTTTATGCCAACACGAGTTTTTCAAAATCCTGTTTATCTTCATGTTTTATAAAAAGTGTTTGTTGCTCTTCTAAATCTGAAAATTTATCGATCAAATCTGCTTTAAATTTATGAATGTCGACATCTTTGTTCAAAATAACAGTCAATGCATCTGCATTTCCTCTTACTTCTATAATCTGATTTGGATAAAGTTCTTTTAGTTCGTGTGGGAATTCCATAATTTAAAAACAGATTATAAGGTAGAAAGTTTTGTATGCAATTGTTATTGGTTAGGCTTGCTTTAAAATTTTAATCCCAATACCACAAGATAAGCATTTTTTCTGATCACAATATTGCTTTTTTAACTGCAAAATTCCTTGTGAAGCAAAAGCGTGTTCCATTTTAACGCCTGCACTCATAAATTTATCAGTAATGGCATTTCGTTCAGCAGGCAGACTTTCTAACAATTTTATCGAACTATTGATATAAAACTGTGTGGCTATATGTTTTCCGTAAGCAAATAAAAACAGGGCAACAGTGTTTAACAGGATATTATCTACAGATGTTTTTCCAATTTGGATACCAACAGCAGCAGTTTCTTTTTTAAAATGATAATGCGTTTTCCAGTATTCATTTACAGGTAAATTTTCGAACAGCATGCGCAATTGTGCTACATCTTTAATCTCCATAACCTTTGAAAAAAGATGATTGGTTTTTACAATTAATGCTGCAAATTGTGCAAGCCGGATGGTTGGGAAATTTTGCGGGCGCATTCTCATAAATTTCCAAAGCGAAACTTCTACAGGCTTGATGTTATATTTTTTTCGGAGAAACTGAAATTCAGCCTTTAGTTTATTTGGATACTCTTCCTCAAAATCATCATTTAAAAAGCCAGCAGCACCAAATACCAATGCCTCTATTTGGTATGGATTATTTTTATGCTTGGCATAAATTTGTTGTGGAACAGCTTTCGCCAACAGTTCGAACGGAAGGGCATTTACTTTGAAACCAAAATTACGCGCCATAAAACGGTAAAAAGTTTCATCCCAATTGCCTTTAAGTTCATTTAGCGTTTCGGTAACAGCACGCGTTTTTTCTTCAAAACGCTCTATTAAAGTGCGGGATAAAAAGGAATTCACTATTAAATTATCTAATGTTCCAATTTGAGCAATACATGGAAAATCAGTTAATGTAAGAAACAGGTTTTCGTATTTTTGAATGAGTGCAGGAAAAACCCTGTTCTTTAATTCTAAAACCGGTACTGTAGAATTATCTATTCTTTTAATCTCTATATCATGCTCAAAAACAACATGCAGAATTACATTTTCGTATGCAGGATTAATTTGATGATTGTGTTTTAGCCAATCTGATGATTTGAGATGGATTTCTACATTCCCTGCCCATGTAGTTATACCAATCTCAACTTTCGCGTAAAAAAAATCTGGACCTGCGTTTTTATTAAGTAAACCCGGATTAATAATTTTCAGGCTTTTTCCATTGGTAGTTTGCAGCCCATTGTTATCAAACGACCTGAACTGCCATACATAATGAAGAAAATCTTCAGGAAAATTCATCCCTAAAAGTAATAAAATATTCTTTAATGTAGTATTAAATAAATTTATTTGTCGTAGTAAAGTATTATTAAGTATTTATTACTAATACAATTCATATTTATGCCTCTACAACTTTTATTTTCTTTTTATAATTGGTTATAAATACTCCGGCAATAATCAAAGCAGTGGCAACCACTAAATCCAACCCTACTTTTTCATTTAAAATGAGCCAGCCTAAAAAGATTGCAATGATGGTATTGAAATAAGTAAGGATAGAAACTTCGGATGCAGAAACTTTTTTAAGCGCATAATGGTAGCAAAAATAGCCTAAAACGGAACCAAAAACTGCCAGGTAAACCGTTGCAAATATGCTTTCTATCTTCCACGAACTTACATCGGCTGCGCCAGAAAAAATCTTGGCTAAACCCAATTGAATGATGGCTGAAAATACAAATTGATAAAATAGATTTAAGAAAATATATTGTGGTTTACCGCTATGTTTTTTTGAATAGATGGTGCCGATTGTCCAGCCTGATACAGCAACAACCAAAGATAAAATCCCGTTCCGGTAACCGGGTTCAAGTAGATCATTCAAACCATCTCTAAAAATAAAGAGGATACCTAAAAAACCTATAAACACACCAATAAAGCCCTTTAAACTTGCTTTTTGAATCCCCAAAAACACACAACCCATAAATACAAGCAATGGAGAGGTTGCATTAATCAGAGAAGCCAATCCGCTTGGAATGGTTTTTTCTGCTACAGTAGTCATTCCGTTTGCAATTACTACCATTAATATCGATAAAAGTATCTGCCTTTTAAAGCTTGTCCATCCGATCCATTTTAATTCTTTCTGTTTAATCAGGAGCACAAAAATTATTAAAGATGCTATTGCCTGACGGATAGCGGTAACATACCAGGCAGGAATACTTTTTACAGCCACGCTAATTCCTAAGTACGTTGTACCCCATATCAGCGCTACGCCAAATAAGGCGAGTATAAGTTTAAGATCTATTTTCGATTTCATGATTGATATATGTTTAACCACAGATAGTATAGAGGTTATAACCGCTGAGCATTCTTTTTATTTCAACTCTGGGCATTCCAAAATTTATGATTAAAACACATTGTCTGTTACAAGCGATCAGATAGTTCATTAATTGTACCTGGTGAATATCGGTTATTACTTTAGCTGTCTTTAATTCATTCACAACTTCATTTTCAACAAACAGGTCTACAAATAATCTCCAACAACCTGAACATCATAAAAAACTTGCAATGCATGTTGTTTTGTGACGATTAATCCAGCTTTTTTAATTTAAATGAACAATGCATTTTCATACACCTTTTCTAAAAAACCACTACCAAAAGTATTTGAAATTTTATATGCAGCTCCAATTATTTTTTCGGTGATTTCATTTAAATTATCCATAAAACCAGTTTATTAGAAATATTTCAACACAAGTGATGAAAACCCAAATCTGTGTTTATCCTTTCTATCCGTGGTTAACTAGTTCAGCAGTAATGAGAATCTGCTCCATTTCTTTTTGCAGTTTCAATGCTTCTTCCCTTGCTTTTTCGGCAAAATCTTCTCCATTACCGGCATAAATAATTCCTCGAGAAGAGTTGATCAGTAAGCCACATTGCGAATTTAATCCATATTTACATACTTCATTTAAATCGCCACCTTGTGCGCCAACACCTGGTACCAAAAGAAAATGATCTGGTGCAAGTTTACGTACATCGCCAAATGCGGCACCACGGGTTGCCCCTACTACATACATCATCTGTTCATTTGTGGCCCAGGTTTGGGAGGTTTTAATTACTTTTTCGAAAAGTTTATCTTCACCAATCTCCTGCAATTGAAAATCGGCATGGCCTGCATTTGATGTTAAAGCCAATAGAATTACCCATTTATTTTTGAAAGTTAGAAACGGAGTAACCGAATCGCTTCCCATGTAAGGTGCTACAGTTACCGAATCGAAACTCATTTCGGAAGATGCAGCATTAAAAAATGTTTCGGCGTACATGGCCGAAGTGTTGCCAATATCACCACGTTTTGCATCAGCAATAGAAAAATATCTTGCGGAATATATTTCCAGGTTTCGATTAATGTTTCCCAACCCTTTTTTCCATAACACTCATAAAAGGCAGTATTTGGTTTGTAAGCTACGCACAAATCTTTTGTTGCATCGATGATTTGTTTATTGAATTCCAAAATTGGATTTTCGTACTTCAATAGGTGTTTTGGAATCTTATCTAACGAAGAATCTAATCCGACACATAAAAAAGAACGTTTTTTTTGTATCTGCTCGAAAAGTTGTTGCTTGGTCATATATGGGCTTATTTGCTGCAAATATGAAGATTTTTAAGTTTTCTGAGCGACAAAATAATCCTCACATGAAATATTTTTATAAACATTTTAAACTTTTGCTTGCAGATTACGTTTCAAATACATACAATTGCAACATAATTTCTCAACCGTTTATCTGAATATCCCAGAAAAATTTATCAAGACTTGTTTTTTGTTACCATTTTTTAAAAGCAAAATTTGCTTTTTATTCAGCTTATAAACAATTATGAAACAATGTGAGCATTTTCTCTAATGAACTCATTTAATGTTTTATAGCCTTAAGAACTTATACACAATGAAACTGCCGGGCATACGCTAACACAAATATATTTAAGCCTGTGTAGATTTATAACAGAAAACATCCGTTATAAACAAATGAAAAATTTCTTGAAACATATATATTTAGAATGTTTAGTAAAACAGAATTAAATGATAAGCTCACAACAGAATTACGTGAGCTAGCAAAAAGCTATGGCATTGAAGGTGCCGACTCCCTAAGAAAAATCGACCTTGTTGAGGTTCTTTTACACCAACAAGAAATTATAAATGCCGCTAAAGCCGGTGCAGACCCTTATAGCGAAATTGAACCTGTTGCAGCAACTCCTGCACCTAAAACAAAAGCTACAAAAACTTCTAAAGTTGCTGCAGCTGCTGCCGCATCTGTAGCAGTAGCAGAAAACGCAACCGTGGCTGATAAGCCTGTTGCAGCAGATAAACCTGTTGTTGCAGATAAGCCAGTTAAAAAGAGAGCCCGGTTAAGTAAAGATGAACCTGCAGCTCCAATTGAAAGAAGAAGAGATGCCGTAACTTTGTTTGATGAGCCGCAACACCATCAGCAGCCAGACAGAATTGTTGAATCTGAGGAAAGTGTAAAACCCATCTCAGCTTTAATTGAAGAAAGTGCAGAAGTACTGCCTGTAGCGCCAAAACAGAAACAAGAGCCAAAAGAGAAACAGGAAAAACAACAACGTGATGAAAACCGCCCGCAAAAGCAACCAGGCGGAGGCAATCACCACAAAAATGAAAACAGTTATTCAAACCTGGATTTCGATAATGTAATTACAAACGAGGGTGTTTTAGAAATTATGCCTGATGGTTATGGTTTCTTACGCTCTGCGGATTATAACTATTTAACCTCTCCTGATGATATTTATGTATCACAGTCGCAAATAAAACTTTTTGGCTTAAAAACCGGAGATACTGTAAAAGGTAGCATCCGTCCGCCAAAAGAAGGCGAAAAATATTTCCCATTGGTGCGTGTTGAAACCATTAATGGCAGAATCCCTGCCGAGGTTCGCGACCGTGTTCCTTTCGATTATTTAACACCGCTTTTCCCTACCGAAAAATTAAATTTATTTACGGATAACAGTAACTACTCTACCCGTATTATGGATTTATTTACACCAATTGGTAAAGGACAGCGTGGTTTAATTGTAGCGCAACCTAAAACAGGTAAAACCAATTTATTAAAAGAAGTTGCCAATGCAATTGCCAAAAACCACCCGGAAGTTTATTTAATTATTTTATTGATTGATGAACGCCCTGAAGAGGTTACCGATATGGCACGCAGTGTTAGGGCTGAGGTTATTGCCTCAACTTTTGATGAACCGGCCGAGCGCCATGTTAAAATTGCCAATATTGTTTTAGAAAAATCTAAACGTTTGGTAGAAAGCGGCCATGATGTGGTAATCCTTCTAGATTCGATTACCCGTTTGGCAAGGGCTTACAATACAACTGCACCAGCATCAGGTAAAATATTATCAGGTGGTGTTGATGCAAATGCATTGCATAAACCTAAACGTTTCTTTGGTGCGGCACGTAACATCGAAAATGGTGGATCATTAACCATTTTAGCTACTGCATTAACCGATACAGGTTCTAAAATGGACGAAGTAATTTTCGAAGAATTTAAAGGAACCGGTAACATGGAGTTACAGTTAGACCGTAAATTATCTAACAAACGTATTTTCCCTGCTATCGATATTACTGCATCGAGTACCCGCCGTGATGATTTATTACTTGACAGAGATATTTTACAACGTGTATGGATTCTACGTAACCACCTTGCTGATATGAACAGTCAGGAAGCGATGGAATTTGTTCAATCTCAAATTAAAGGAACAAAAAGCAACGAAGAGTTCTTAATTTCGATGAATAGCTAAATAAGTTTGGCGTTTGGGGTTTGGAGTAATGCGTTTCAAACCCCACGCGCTTAGCGCCCAACCCCATGCTAAAAAAACATCTCCCTAATGCGATTACCTGTGCAAACCTTTTATCAGGCTGTATCGGAATCGTTTTTGCATTTAAAGGAAATTTAGAAGCCGCAGCTTATTTCGTTATTTTTTCTGGAATTTTCGATTTTTTCGATGGAATGGTTGCCCGTTTATTAAATTTTAAATCGGCAATCGGGAAAGATCTCGACTCTTTGGCAGATATGGTAAGCTTTGGTTTTTTACCTGGTGTAATTATGTTCCACCTTTTAAAAGCAAGCGATTATTCATCTGATTACCTCCCTTATTTAGGTTTTCTGATTACTATTTTTTCAGCCTTGCGTTTGGCTAAATTCAATAATGATGAAAGGCAAACAGAAGATTTTATTGGTTTAAATACGCCAATGAATACCTTATTTATCTGTTCATTGCCTTTTATTGCTAAAGATTATCCTCAAATTATTTCTTCCAGTATTTTACTTATCGCCATTACTGCTATAACGAGTTTTTTACTGGTAAGCGAAATCAAAATATTTTCATTAAAATTCAGCAATCTCAGCTGGACAAAAAATAAAATTAAGTTTATCTTTCTTATCCTATCAGCTGTATTAATTGCCGCATTAAAATTTGCTGCAATTCCGTTTGTGCTGGTTTTATATATTGCTTTATCTTTTCTGCATTTTAAGGGAGCTAGTGCGAATAATAAGGTATAATTAAGAAAAAGGTCAACCAGAGCAGGTAATATCTTTTGATTTTCATTAATAAAATCCTTTTACTCCGCTTATACTTACATTAACAGGAGATCAACATTATTAATTTATAAAATCAAAGCTTTTTAACCTCCAGTGGATCTTCGATGTTTCGGCATATTGATAGCATTGTTTCGCCCAGTATAGGGTGTACAACATCTGGTGCAATCTCTGCCAAGGGTTCCATTACAAATTTCCTTTTTTGCATGTGAGGATGTGGCACCTGAAGTTTATCGGGAATATTGATGACTTGATTTCCAAATAAGATAAGGTCAATGTCAATCAAACGTTCGCCCCACTTATCTTTTCTAACCCTGCCCAATTCTTGTTCAATACCCAACGCTAAATCCAAAACTGCTAATGCACTTAAATGAGTTTCCAACGCTACCGCCTGGTTTAAAAAAGCTGGTTGATCGGTTTTACCCCAGGCAGCCGTTTCGTAAAGGGATGAAACCGATGTTACCTTGCCAATTTTATCGTTTAAAAGTTCGATGGCTTTTTTTAAATTTCCTTCCCTATCCCCTAAATTTCCACCAAGTAACAAATAAGCAGTGTGGTACTCTAAAGCTTTATTAAGCATCATGTATTTTTATATCTTTACAGCACAAAATTAAAACATTTAAATGAGAGAATTCTTTAAGTATTTATTTGCCTCCATGTTGGGCTTTTTCTTATCGATGGTGATTATATTTATTATCTGCTTCGTAATTGTTGTAGGTGCCATATCATCTATCGATAGCGATAAAACAGTTGTAGTATCGAACAATTCGGTACTGTTTTTAAATTTAGACCAGCCCATTACAGAACGTACACCAAAAAACCCTTTCGGAAACCTGCCAATAGTTGGTAGTGAAGAAAAAGACGGCATTGGTTTAAACGACTTTTTAAAAGCGGTACAGAAAGCAAAAACAGACGATAATATTAAATGTATTTACCTAAATGTAAGCAGTCCGAATGCTGGTTATGCCACCTTACGCGAGGTGAGGAATGCATTGATTGATTTCAAAAAATCACATAAAAAAATTATCGCATATAGCGAAGTATATACACAAGGTGCTTATTACCTGGCATCAGTAGCAGATAAAGTATATTTAAATCCAGAGGGTGCATTAGAATTTAAAGGATTTAGCTCAGAACTTACTTTTTTTAAAGGAACATTGGAAAAAGTTGGTGTAGAAATGCAGGTTATCCGCGTAGGAAACTATAAAAGTGCTGTGGAGCCATTTATTTTGGATAAAATGAGCGATTATAACCGCAAACAGGTTACAGCTTATGTTGGTGGTTTATATAACACTTTTTTAAGCGACATTGCACAGAGCAGAAACATTGAAAAAGACAGTTTATACAGCATTGCTAATAATTATAAAGTACAACAGCCACAGGATGCGGTAAACTTTAAGATGATTGATGCATTAAAGTATAAAGATCAGATTTTAGAAGAATTAAAAGGATTATCCGGCCGAACCAGGGGTGAAAACATCCGTTCGGTTAGCATTAACGATTATGCAAAAAACAACACCGATACCGGTGAAGGAAAAGATAAAGTAGCAGTAATTTATGCAAATGGTGAAATTAATGGCGGCGAAGGTTCTGATAACCAGATAGGTTCGGAACGTATTTCGAGAGCCATCAGAAAAGCACGTTTAGATGATGACATTAAAGCTGTTGTTTTGCGTGTAAATTCTCCCGGAGGTAGCGCTTTGGCTTCGGATGTAATTTGGAGAGAGATTGTACTCACCAAAAAAGAAAAACCTGTTATTGCCTCTTTTGGAGATGTGGCCGCATCTGGTGGTTATTACATCGGCTGTGCAGCAGATAGTATTTTTGTTCAGCCAAATACCATTACTGGCTCTATTGGTGTGTTTGGCATTATACCGAACTTTCAAAACTTAATGACCAACAAGTTAGGAATTACCTTTGATGGGGTTAAAACAGGTAAATATGCCGATATTATGGCTACTAACCGCCCTATGACAGCAGGTGAGCGATTTATTATTCAGAATGAATTGAACCGGATTTACAGCGGTTTTGTAAGCAGAGTGGCCGATGGCAGAAAGAAAAGCAAAGCATATATCGACAGCATTGGCGGTGGCCACGTTTGGATTGGAACTGATGCCGTACAAATTGGTTTAGCAGATAGAATAGGAAGTTTTAACGATGCGGTTAAAGCAGCAGCTAAAAAAGCTAAACTGAAAAAATATAAGGTGGTAGAATACCCTGATGTTATTGATCCATGGAAATCGTTGATGGATGAAGGTACAGATAAGGTTAAAACCTACTACACTAAACAAGAACTTGGCGACAATTACATGCTTTACCAGCAAATGAAAAAGGTTATAGCAAGTTCAGGAATTCAGGCCCGAATGCCTTTTGAAGCAGTAATTAAATAACATAAAACCCCGCAGACCAAAAAACCTGCGGGGTTTTGCAATTATAGGTTCCATTAAACGCTGGGTTTGCGTTAGGGATTGTAAGGGTTCAGTGCCGATTTTTCATCGGTACCGAAGCGTAGCGCAGCCCTGAAAAGCCCGCACCTTGCGTAGCTTGGGTAACGCCCAAAAAAAATAGCAACATCGTTCCTTTAAAATAGACAGAAAAACTCCGGATCATTTGTCTCGTTCATGATAAAATAGTCAATAGCCATGTTGTATGTCCCCGCAAGCAATTGACCATGAACCATTAAACTATGACCTAATTAACTTCTTTTTATTCTATCAACTTCCACTCCGGATGCAAAGTAAGGTAAGTAGCATTAACCGAAGTATCGACCGGATCAAAATAATGTAAACACAGCAAAGCACGACAACCTGCGAGGTTATTTATAAAATGGATATATTGTTAATAGTCCATAGTAAATAGCTGATAGCCATGTTGTATGTCCTCGTAAACAATTAACCATGAACCATTGAGCTATGAGCTAATTAACTTTTTTCTATTCTATCAACTTCCAATCCGGATGCAAATTAAGGTATGTAGCATTAACTCAAGTATTGACCGGATAAATAATATAAACTCAGCAGAGCAAGATAACCTGCGGGGTTTTGCAATTATAGGTTTCATTAAACGCTGGGTTTGCGTTAGGGATTGTAAGGGTTCAGTGCCGATCTTTCATCGGTACCGGAGCGTAGCGCAGCCCTGAAAAGCCCGCCCCTTGCGTAGCTTGGGTAACGCCCCAAAAAAAATAGCAACATCGCTCCTTTAAAATAGACATAAAAATTCAGATCATTTGTCTCGTTCATGATAAATAGCCAGTAGCTATGTCGTATGTCTCCGCAAACAATTGACCATGAACCATTGAGCTATGAGCTAATTAACTTCTTTTTTATTCTATCAACTTCCACTCCGGATGCAAAGTAAGGTAAGTAGCATTAACCGAAGTATTTACGGGATGAACAGTGATGGAAATACTTCTGCCTTTTAAAAATTCAAAGCCTATACCCTCTTTCATAGCATCATAAACGGCAACAGTATCTTTATCTGCATTTAAATAGGCTGATAGTTTTTCAATAGCTGGGAACATCTTCTTTGTTTCTTCTATAGTACTACCAGTTGTCAGGCCATCCCGGGTTTTAAATTTATCTGAAGTAATTCTGATTTGTTTAACATCTTTCACCCGCATGCTCGTATCGCGATAGGAAGAATATACGGCAATTTCGTTGCGCTGATTCCCCGTAGAATCATCGCTGTACCAAATGCCCCAGGCTTTTCCCATTGCGGCATCACCTGCATTTGGCCTTCCTAACTTTTTCCCAACCTGCTCCATATCTTCGCCAAGCGTAATTTCGCCAACAGCACGGCCAGCAACAATTAAAAAACGCTCATCTAAAGTTTGTACTGTAGCAGCAGTTGTTTTAGCTGATGAATCAGCCTTGATTTCACCTGATTTAGTGTTGGATTTACATGCCGCCAAACCTATAGATAACCCTAAGAGTGCAAATTTTATATTTTTCATGAGTGTAAAACAACACTTTATTAAAATTGTGTTTTAATTTATAAGCACAGAACAAGATTTGAGGCATTATTTCCTAATTTTACCCCCTTATGGAAAATAAAACCATCGCCCGCACCTTACGCCTTTTATCGCAGCTCATGGAACTGCATGAAGAAAATCCTTTTAAAATTAAATCTGTAGCAAATGCCTATTTCAAAATAGACAAATTGCCAGTGGCTTTAAAGGATAAACCTGTTGATGAAATTGACAAAATTGATGGTATTGGTAAAGGATTGGCCTCCAAAATTATTGAGCTTTTACAAACGGGAGAGCTGAAAGAGTTGAACGAAATTCTGGAAAAAACGCCTGAAGGAGTAGTAGAAATGCTAGCCATAAAGGGAATCGGACCGAAAAAGATTTTCATCATCTGGCGCACACTGGGAATAGAAAGTATTGGTGAATTGTATTATGCCTGTAACGAAAACCGCTTAATTGAGGCGAAAGGTTTCGGTTTAAAAACACAGGAAGAAATTAAAAATGCCATCGAATTTAAACTGGCAGCAAACGGGCGCTTTTTATATGCCCAGGTAGAAGGTTTTGCCAAAATGTTGTTTACTCAACTATCTGCGTGGACGGCAAACATTGAAACTGATGCACTTTTAGCTTTCGCTGGTCAGTACCGCCGTGCCTGTGAAATTATTGATGAATTAGAAATTGTAATCGGTGCAGCACAAATTGATGCCATTAAACAAAACTTACCTGCTTTTGAACCACTTTCACTCATAGAGACAGAAAATTCTTTCATCTGCACCACTGAAGCTGGTTTTAGAATAAGAATTTACACAGTTGAAAAAACTGATTTTTATTTGAACTGGTTTAAACTAACCGGAAATACCGAACACGTGCAAAAGGTTTTGGCTTTGGCGGGTGAAGGGCCTTTTGCCAGCGAAGAAGAAATTTACAGTAAAGCGAGTCTATCATTTATTGCGCCCGAACTACGGGAAGATTTCGACGAGATTGAACTGGCAAAAGCAAATAAATTACCTACATTAATTCAATATGAAGATTTAAAAGGCAGTTTGCATAACCATTCTACCTGGAGCGACGGTGTACATACCCTCGAACAAATGGCGGTATACTGCAAAGAAAACTTAAATCTTCAATATTTAGGCATTTGCGATCACTCTAAAACCGCTGTATATGCCAAAGGATTAAATGAACAACGCGTATTTGGCCAGCACCAGGAAATTGATGAATTAAATAAAAAACTAGCCCCTTTTAAAATCTTTAAAGGTATTGAGAGCGATATTTTAAGCGATGGCTCATTGGATTATTCGGATGATATTTTAAAAACATTCGATTTCGTAGTGGCCTCGGTTCACAGTAACCTGCGCATGGATGAAGCCAAGGCAACAGCGCGTTTGTTAAAAGCGATTGAAAACCCATACACCACTATTTTAGGTCACCCAACTGGTCGTTTATTGTTAAGTAGGGCCGGATATCCGATCGATTATAAAAAAATTATCGATGCCTGTGCAGCAAACAAAGTAGTGATCGAAATCAATGCCAATCCTTTGCGTTTGGATTTAGATTGGCGCTGGCACAGATATGCATTAGAAAAAGGTGTATTGCTTTCTGTAAATCCCGATGCACACCGTACCGAAGGTTTCCACGATATGCATTATGGTGTTTTAGTAGCCCGCAAAGGTGGTTTAAGTGCTGATAAATGTTTGAATGCTTTTACTTTAGAGGAGATTACTGCATACTTTAATCATAAAAGGCCAAATTAACCACGGATGAAAAGGATGAACACAGTGAAAATCTGTGGTAAAAAAACATAACTTTGCCCCCATGATAAGTGAAATTGCCAACCGCATATTTAATCAGGTAATTACAGACTACCACAAGTTTGATGATATTGACCATCCGGTTGAAAACCCGTACGACGCCGAAAGTTTGGAACATCTTTTTTATGTTAAAAACTGGATCGACACAGCGCAATGGCACATGGAAGATGTAGTGCGCAATCCTCAGATTGATCCTGTTGAAGGTTTAAGCTGGAAACGACGAATTGATGCACAAAACCAGGTACGCACTGATATGGTCGAATTTATTGATGGCTATTTCTTAAATCTTTACCAGGGAGTTTCGCCCCTTCCAGATGCTAAAATCAATACCGAAAGTCCGGCATGGGCAATAGACAGGCTTTCCATCCTGGCATTAAAAATTTATCACATGCAGGAAGAAGCAGCGCGCGAAAGTGCTTCAGCAGATCACCGTGCACAATGCCAAACAAAATTGAATGTACTCTTATCGCAGCGTGATGATTTATCAACAAGTATAGATGAATTATTGGCCGATATTGAAGCAGGCAAAAAATACATGAAAGTATATAAACAAATGAAAATGTACAACGACCCGAGTTTAAACCCGGTATTGTATAAAAAAGGTTAAAAAGAAGAAGACCAAGCTGAAAGCGGAAAGCATGTCATCAACCCAAAAAATTATCGTTTTACGTTTTTCTGCAATGGGCGATGTAGCAATGGTTGCCTCCGTTTTACGCGAGTTTTCTGAGCAAAACCAATCTGCAGAAATCATCATGGTTAGCCGGCCTGCTTTTAAACCATTTTTTGATGGGATCCCAAACCTAATCTTTCATGCGATACAACCTAAAACCAATCATAAAGGAATTGATGGCTTGTATAAACTTTATCAGGAACTTCGCAGCTACAAGCCAACAGCAATTGCCGATTTACACGATAATTTAAGAAGCAGGGCGATATCTACTTTCTTTCGTTTAACAGGATTGAAAATTAAGCGGATAGATAAAGGAAGGGCAGAAAAAAAAGCACTAACCAGAGAGCACAATAAGATTTTTAAACCCCTTCGCCAAACCGTAGAGCGTTATGCCGACGTTTTTCGTGCATTGGGATTTAACATTAAATTGAGTCATCAAATTACTAAATCACCTCAGCCTATCCCGGCGAAGGCCGAAAACTTTTATACCGGCAAAACCAGCAAAAAAATAGGCATCTCCCCTTTTGCGCAGCACATTTATAAGGTTTACGCTTTACAAAAAATGGAAGTCGTAATTGCTTCATTAAGTAATTTGGGCTATGATCTATTTATTTTTGGTGGCGGAAAATCGGAACAGACCGTTGCCGAAAAATGGGCTGAAACATATGCCAACACCTATAATTTAATCGGTAATTACAACCTTAAAGAAGAACTGTCCATTATTTCGAACCTCGATCTGATGTTAAGCATGGATTCTTCAGGCATGCACATGGCATCTTTAATGGGCGTACCCGTTGTATCAGTTTGGGGCCCAACACATCCTTATGCCGGCTTTTTAGGGTACGGACAATCGGAAAGTGATTGTATTCAGATTGATCATCCATCAAGGCCAAATTCTATCTATGGAAACAAACCCTGTATGTGCGGTGTTGAAAATTGTATAGACTTAATTCAACCTGAAACAATTGTTAACAAAATCAAAGAGAAACTAAATGGCTAAGCAACTATTATTGGTCCGACATGGGAAATCGGATTGGGGAAATTTAGATTTAAAAGATTTCGATCGCCCACTAAATAAACGTGGCAAGGAGAATGCCCCAGAAATGGCAGAGCGGTTGGTAAAACGGGGTTTCAAACCAGATTTAATTCTAAGCAGTCCGGCAAAAAGAGCAAAATCTACTGCGAAATTCTTTGCCGAAGCCTATAATATTGATCAGATCCAATTCGAGGAATCTATTTATGAAGCCAATACCACTGCCTTACTGAAAGTAGTTAATGGCTTAAATGATGAAGCTGAAAAAGTAGTGATATTTGGTCACAACCCTGGTTTTACAGATTTCGCAAACGAATTGAGTGATGCCGATATTTATAACATTCCAACTGCGGGTATGGTGTTAATCTCTTTTCCGTTCGATTCGTGGAAAATGGTAAGTAAGGGAACGGGAGAACTGGTCTTTTTTGATTACCCGAAGAATAGTGATGAGGTTTAGTTTTATTTTACCATTGAGCAATTAAGAACATTCGAGTTTATTAAAGGAACAATGAGCCAAATCGAGCTTGGGTTGGTTTAGCCCACTGAACCAATGACACGTAATCTATGAATTGATGAAGCATCTCATCGAAGCTAACCACTCAAAGAACACCAATATCAGTGTAGATAACGCCATTAACGGAGTAAAGATCCCCATCAATGGAGTAAAAACACAAAACATTGCAGCTCCGAACGCCAACATCGGGGTAAACAAGGCCATTAACGGAGCAAATTACATCAATAATGGAGCAATGAACGCCATCAACGGAGTAAGGAACGCCAACATTGGGGTAAGTAAGGCCATTAACGGAGCAAAGAACAGCAACATCGAAACAAAAAACACCGTTAATGAGCAATATAGCGCCATTAACGGAGCAGTGAACACCAAATTGGGCGCAAATAAACACGTCGACGGTTACATAGCATTACCCTTTCTTATAAGAAGAATCATAGGTTTAGCCTTTATTAATCAAATGAACGCTTGAACGGTTTCTCCGAACAGCACAAACCTCAGTTAGATAAGCCCGGTAGTAGCGGTAGCCCCAGATCCTTTTCATCGGGGCTATAGCGTATAACGGGACAATAAAGGCCAAGAACTCCTGCACCCTCATTTCCAAAAAACTAAAGTATATATTTTGAATCCAATATTAACATCTCTAATCAAATAATTTTATTATCTTTGACTATATAAAACGAAAATCTGGCAATAGACATTTCGGTGAATTCATAACCTAATCTCCTCTGGTTATTTCATAATTCGTATCGCCAGAAAATTTATCCATTAATTTATCTGTACATGAATTTTGATTATAATACTACGCGTAGCCATTTAATTCTATCCGAATATGGCCGTAACGTACAAAATATGGTGAAGTATATCTGCGAATTGCCCACCATTGAAGAACGAAATAAATATGCCCAGGCGGTTATCGACCTGATGGGATTTTTGCAACCGCATTTGCGCGATGTTGCCGATTTTAAACATAAACTTTGGGATCACTTACACATTATTTCTGGCTATCAGATTGATGTAGACAGTCCTTACCCAAAACCTTTGATTGAAAATGCTTACATCAAACCAGAGCCTCTGGCCTATCCTCAACAAAGAATTACCTATAAACACTATGGTAAAACAGTTGAAAATCTGATCGAGAAAGCCATGCGGGAAGAAAATCCTGAATATAAAAAAGTAATGGTTCAGGGCATTGCAAATTTTATGAAGATGGCTTATGTTACCTGGAACAAGGATAACGTAAGTGACGATACCATTATTAAGGATTTAAAATACCTGTCAGGCGGATTATTATCTCTTGATGAAGGCGTAAACCTTGCCAAAGTTGAATTTAGGGCACCAAATCCACGTCAAAGTAACAACAACAATAATAACCGCGGCAGAAGCAACAACAATAACAACAACGGAAAAAACCGTCAAAATAATAATAACAATAATAACCGCAGGCCGAACAATAACAATAAACCTAAATATTAATAACCATGCGTCATTTTGAATTTGATTCAGAATCTTTAAAATAGATACTGAAATAAATTCAGCATGACGAACGAGTTAGCAAAAAAAGCATATATGAACGCATTTGAAATAACAGGCGGAATTAAATTAAAAGGCGAAATTACCCCTCAGGGTGCCAAAAACGAAGCACTGCAGATTTTATCAGCTGTATTGCTCACAGAAAAGAAAGTAACCATCAGCAACATTCCTGATATTAAAGATGTTAATAAACTGATTGAACTGCTTGGCGATTTAGGCGTTGCAGTTGAACGCATCAATAAAGACACGTATACTTTTGAAGCTAAAAATATTGATTTAAACTTCTTTGAATCTGATACCTTTAAAGCTAAAGGTGGTGGTTTGCGTGGCTCGATAATGATTGTTGGTCCTTTATTGGCACGTTTCGGTAAAGCAGCAATCCCTAAACCAGGTGGCGACAAAATTGGGCGCAGAAGATTGGATACCCACTTTATCGGTTTCGAAAAATTGGGAGCTAAGTTTGTATATGATAGTAAAAAAGCATTCTTTAATGTTGATGCAACCAATTTACAAGGTGCTTATATTTTATTAGATGAGGCATCGGTTACGGGAACAGCTAATATTGTAATGGCGGCTGTTTTGGCCAAAGGCACTACCACTATTTACAATGCCGCCTGCGAACCATACTTGCAACAGCTTTGCAAAATGCTTAACCGCATGGGCGCAAAAATATCAGGCATTGGATCTAATCTATTAACCATCGAAGGTGTAGCTGTTTTAGGTGGAACCGAGCATAGAATGCTGCCAGATATGATCGAAATCGGTTCATTTATTGGGATGGCAGCAATGACAGAATCTGAAATTACCATCAAAAATGTGTGTTATGATGAACTTGGCGTTATACCAGAGGTTTTTAAGAAACTTGGAATTAAATTAGAACGCCGAGGCGACGATATCTATGTACCTTCTCAAAAGCATTACGAAATTGATACTTTTATAGATGGTTCGATTTTAACCATTGCCGATTCTCCATGGCCAGGTTTTACACCCGATTTATTGAGCATTGTACTTGTGGTGGCCACACAAGCGAAAGGAAACGTTTTAATCCACCAAAAAATGTTTGAGAGCCGTTTATTCTTTGTTGATAAATTAATCGATATGGGTGCTCAAATCATTTTGTGCGATCCACACCGTGCTACCGTTAATGGTATCGATAAGAAATATAAATTACGTGGAATCAGCATGACTTCTCCGGATATTAGAAGCGGGAAGTTTCGTTGTTAATTGCTGCTTTATCAGCTGAAGGCAAATCGACCATTTATAACATCGAACAGATTGAACGTGGCTATCAGGACATCGATACCCGTTTGCGTGCCTTAGGTGCGCAGATTAAGCGTGTAAATGCTGATGCGCCAAGCCACTAAGGGTAAAGGCGTAAAGGTGGAGGGTAGAAGGTAAAACCCAAAGCAAAAACATCGATTATAAGAATGCCCGGGTAAAATTTTACTCGGGCATTCTTATTTTATAAATATCGTCATGCTAAATTTATTTCAGCAACTTATCTTCTCTTAAGACCCTGAAATATTCAGGGTGACGACCAAGAGATTGCTTTTGGATGAGCATCTTTCATACTACAAGATCCTGAAACAAGTTCAGGAAGACGATCGCTCGACTTAATCCACTTTCCATCTCACATCTCACATCTCACATCTCACATCTTGTCTCTTACCCCGATATCGCATTAATAATATCATACTGGGTAATAATCTCAATCTTGCCGGTTTCATCTTCTACTAAAACAGCCGAGTTTTCTTTGTTAATCAAAGATGAAATTTTGTCGATTGAAGTATTTAAATCTACAAAAGGGAAAGTAGCTGTCATAATTTCTGAGATTGGTGCAGATTTTAATCCAGGATTTTCCAACAATGCGCTTAAAATATCGCTTTCCGCAATTTTTCCCACAATCATTCCTTGTTGAGTAACCGGAATTTGAGAAATATTCATCGATTTAATGGTATTAATTGCTTCCAATACAGATTTTTGAGCATCTAAGGTTACAATCTCCGTACTTTCTTTCTTAGCAAGAATAGATTTAGCAGTTAATTTTTCATCTTGTAAAAATCCTCGCTCACGTAACCAATCTTCATTGTACATTTTGCCCATGTAGCGACTTCCATGGTCATGAAAGATAACGACAACAACATCTTCAGGTTTTAATTTATCTTTTAATTGAATCAAACCACCAATTGCTGCACCGGCAGAGTTACCTACAAAAATACCTTCCTTGCGGGCAATATCACGCGTCATTAAAGCAGCATCTTTATCGGTAACTTTTTCAAATAAGTCAATCACATCAAAATTAACGTTTGCGGGAAGAAAATCTTCTCCAATACCTTCTGTGATGTAAGGATAAATTTCATCCTTATCAAATATTCCAGTCTCTTTGTATTTCTTGAAAACCGATCCATAAGTATCAATTCCCCAGATTTTGATGTCAGGATTTTTTTCCTTTAAATATTTTCCCGTTCCGGAAATGGTTCCACCTGTACCCACACCAACAACCAAATGGGTTATTTTCCCTTCAGTTTGCGCCCAAATTTCAGGTCCGGTTTGCTCATAATGTGCTTGAGAATTGGCCAGATTATCGTATTGATTGGGTTTCCATGAATTTGGCACCTCACGCTCTAATCGCGAAGAAACCGAATAGTAAGAACGGGGATCTTCAGGCTCCACATTGGTTGGGCATACAATTACCTCTGCACCAAAGGCACGCAAGGCATCAACCTTTTCTTTTGATTGTTTATCAGTTGTGGTGAAAATACATTTGTAACCCTTTATAATGGCCGCCATAGCTAAACCCATCCCTGTATTTCCTGATGTTCCTTCGATAATTGTTCCTCCTGGCTTAAGCTTACCACTTTTTTCAGCATCTTCAATCATTTTAACCGCCATACGGTCTTTAATTGAATTACCTGGATTGGTAGTCTCTATTTTTGCCAGAATTGTTCCGGGAACGCCTTTCGTTATCGTATTTAATTTAACTAAAGGCGTATTGCCAATAGTTTCTAAAATATTATTGTACCACATGATACAAAATTAAGCAAAGGCATTAAGTATTTTACAAACTATTATTTATTTGAAACATAATTTCGAAAATCAAAAATTTATAGAATTTAATTACATAATCTATAATAATGATAGGCATTATAGATTGATTATTGGGCGAATGGCAATTCCTTTTGTTATGCAAGCTTATAAATTTTACCCGGCAAAGAAACAATTATGCCCTGCATTTCTAAAGTCAGGATCACGATTGCAAGCTTACTCTGCTGAATATTTAGTTGAATGCTAAGTTCATCAATTGAAAGCTGACCATTTTGCAAAGCTTCAACAACTTTTTGTTCGTTTGGCGTTAAACTAAGTTGCAATGTAGTTTGGGCCACTCTTTTTTTCTCTTTCACTTCATCATCCCAACCCAAATAATAAATCAGATCATGGGCGTTATTTATTAAGCCTGCCCGATTTGTTTTAATCAGAAAATTACAACCTTCCGAAAAAACATCGTTTGTTCGTCCAGGAAAAGCATAAACATCTTTATTGTAAGAATTGGCTATTTCGGCTGTAATTAGTGCCCCTCCTTTTATCGAAGCCTCTACTACAATGGTTGCGTCGGCAATTCCTGCAATGATCCGGTTTCTTTGTGGAAAATTCTGCCGGTCTGGGTTAGTTAATATCGGAAACTCAGTAAGCAAACCACCATTTAAAACCATTTTCTGTGAAATACTTTTATGAACTTTAGGGTATAAACGGTCAAGGCCATGCCCAAGTACGCCAACTGTTGGAATCTGATTTGCCAAACATTCTTTATGGGCAGTAATATCGATCCCGTAAGCAAGGCCACTTGTAATTACTACATTGTAGGGAGCTAAAACTTCGCATAACTCTTTACACAGATTTTTGCCGTAAGTTGTTGCATTTCTTGTTCCAACGATACTCACAATGCGTTGATGGTTCAAATCTACAGTACCTTTGGCGTAAAGCAAGATGGGAGAATCGAAACAGTTTTTTAATCGTTTCGGATATTTTTCGTCTGAGAAGAATAAAACATCTATGCCGTGTTTTTCAACAAAATCCAATTCCTGCCTAGCTCTTTCGAGGGCATTTGTTCCGTTAATTGCTGCTATTGTTTTCTCTCCAATACCTGGAATTTCCAGCAACTGCTTCTTTGATGCCGAAAATACATTTTCGGCACTTCCACAATATGCAAGAAGGTTTTTGGCCGTTACCGGTCCAATAGATTTAATAAATGTTAAGGCAATTTTATGGAGCGTGCTCATATTTTAATAAGGTTAAATAAATGCGGGATGATTTATTTCCTTAAAGCAAGCTTAAAAATCAATATCGATTAAACTTTTTAATGGAATGTGAATGTTATTTTTTAGTTGTATATATTTCTCTGTAACTGCCCAAACTGTAGTATCAACACGCTTAGGGCCAATTGTTGTGTTGAATGTAATTACGGCTTTGGATTTAAATTCGTTACCAAGGCGTTGGGCTTCTTCTAGTTTGGTTTTTAATTCACTGGAATGATCTTCTTTTGAATTGATAATATTTAAATAGCTTATATGTTCCTTTTCTACAATTTCTATTGGCATGGTATCTCTTTAACGATTAATGTTAAACAAGCTTATCAAAATTTTAGAAAATAAACAACAGTATTTATTCAATTTTTGTAATAATTATTAAAAAAAGGCCGATTTTGAAATACAAAACCGGCCTAAATAACTTATTTATTGTTAATTACTTTAATTTCAGCTTCCTGGTTTCAACCATTCCCTTAAATTCATGGTTTAACTTTTCGTTTGCATTGTCTGTTGCAATTTTTGAGGCTCCACTGGTGCTACTTAATGCATTATCTTTGGCTAAAGCCATAAAATTATTGTTTGATGAATAATATAGAGCCTGGGCCAACATTCTTTCTTCCGGATCTCCAAAATCTCTGCCTAAATCATCCGTTACATCTTTATCAACTGTCATACCCGAAAAGTAATCACCTTGATCAAGTTGATTTTTGGTCTGGAACTGTGGGATGTACAAGTCGTTTTTATCGATTCTTATAGAGAAAAATCCGACAGGCTTACCATACGTGGTTTTACCAATCAATTTAACATCCATTACAGGTTTTAAATTATTAATTAACAGCTCACTGGCAGAAGCTGTACCTCCGGTTACTATAAAATATACTCTTGTTAAGCCATTCAATGCACCACGTTTTTTAAAAAGTTCCTGATTTTCGGCTGCTATTGTTGGTTTATAAGAATAATCAAACAAAGAAAAAAGACGTGTATTGCCCTGGGTATCTTTACCGTAAAATTTCTGGTTTTGTAAAATCGTTGCTGCCCCATCCTGCATGGTTTTGGTCCAATAGGTAGTATACATTATTTTCCCATTTTGTGATGGCGGTGCGATCAGATTTGTAAAGGCCTCAGACGTAGCTACCGAACCACCACCATTATACCTTAAATCGACAACTAGTTCGGTTACACCATCTGCCGTAAATTTTGCAAAAGCGACATCCAAAGCAGGAACTGCATTGGTGGTAAAGCTGTTAAATACGATATAACCTACCTTTTTTGCACCTATTGTATAAGTATTGGTGTATAAAATAGGATTAATATTGTAGTTGGCCCGGTTAATTACAATGTCCTGTGAACTTCCATCCATTTTTTTAACCGTGAGAGAAATAGAAGGATTATCTCCAAATATTGAAGCATTTAAGTTAGCAATATCGGTACTGCTTGATCTTGAAGTTCCACCTCCGTTAACTTTAGTAATCTGGTATCCTCTTTTTAAACCTTGAACATCTGCAGGAGAGCCCGGATAAACATATTTCACACGCAAAAGATCAGAGAGATCAAAATTGGCTGAAAAACCATAATCCTCACCTGCCCCGCCAAGTTGAGTTGCTACGCTACCATCATCAATAAAAGAATATTTATCCTTTCCTCCAGTGCTCGGTAATAATTTTATTGCCGATAAAACCGCATTATTTGATGCATACTGCCTTGGGTTGAAAGATGCATAACTAGGCATGCCAACATTCCAATAATAGGTTTGTTGGGCGTAGAGGTAAATTGAATCTTTGGTTAATTCTGTCCTTGTTCCGGAAGCACCCTGCTCCACTCCATTTGCATCGCCACCGTTATTGGATTTTTTACATGATGTTGTAAAACCAATAACTAAAAGTAAAGCACCTATAAAAGCATTTTGCGTAATGAATTTTCTAAGCATATTTATTTGTAAATTTCTAGTGACTCAATATACGGCAAATTAATTGATTTAGATTGTTGCTCATCAAAATTATTTGCACCAACAACTAACGCTTTATCGGATGATAAATTATTGTTGTTTAGTATGTTCTGGAAAATTTCTGCTTTAGGCTGATCTAATTCTTCGGCAAAGAAAACAGTAAGGTATTGTTCTAATCCATTCCACTCGGTTTGCTTGATTTTATTCAGCTGTTGTTCCGGATTTCCGGCTGTTACAATAAATATCTGCTTACGGTCTACCACAAGTTCCTGCATAAACTCAAGTATATTTTTGTAGAGCAATAACTTTAATGGTAAGCGTGCATTTTGATGCAAAAGATCGAAATTATGTAGGTATTTATGATCAATTCCGAATTGCTTTGCCGTTTTTTCAAAAAGTTTGTCTGCTCCTGTATTTTCATACTCAGCCCGCATAAATTCAATTATAGGCTGCGCCCCTTTTGTTCAGTATACTCTATAAACTGTGCAAAAAGGTAATATACCTGGAGCAAATAATCTTTTTCAGGAAAAAGCACATTGTCTAATTCAAAAATTACAATCTGCTTGTCTTTAACGTATTCGTATGCGTTCATTAAATTGTAAAAAGTTTTAGTTCATTGTTATTGTTGTAACCGAATACCCCATTAAAGGTTGAAGGTAATTTATTGGCCACCGAATTGCTTTCACTGGAGAAAATGCAGTCGCCATGAATGTAAACCGCAAAATTTTGATAGTTTACTTTTTCCTCAGTGATATAACCTGCAATTAAATCAGCATCAGGAAGCAAAACCTGAATACCATATTCGCTAAACAATACTGAAGATTTAGCCAGGGGTTCAACTTCATAATCATGCAGCGGGATAATACAATCTATTGCTTCTGTAATGCAAAAATTAAGTAAAATATGTGCTATGCTGTCTTTATTTAATAAACCGAGCGATGAAAATGCATAGTTTTCTGTTATTATGCCTGGTACATCACCATAATCTGCCAGCAAAACAAAATGGCTCGGAAATGCTTTCATCAACTTTAAAGCTTTGGCATTATTTCCGCCTGTTATCAGTATTTTCAAGATTTAATGATTGAGTGAGTAAATGACTTAATTTTGAATGATTGAATGAGAAATTTAATGAATGCCCGAAAACCTTTTAGAATCCTTTAATCCTATACAATTAGTCCATCTTTCATGCTCACCACCCTATCGCTTGTTTTAGCCAGGTGTTCATTGTGCGTAACAATTACAAACGTTTGGTGGAAATTATCGCGCAAGGTTACAAACAGCTGGTGTAAGCCGGCAGCATTTTCAGAATCGAGGTTACCAGAAGGTTCATCAGCTAAAATAATCGAAGGATTATTGATCAGTGCTCTTGCAATTGCCACACGCTGCTGTTCTCCACCTGATAGCTGATTGGGTTTGTGCTGAGCCCTATCTTTCAATCCAAATAAATCCAATAATTCGAGTGCCCTTGTTTCTGCCTGTTTTTTATTTGTTTTCGCAATAAATGCCGGGATGCAAATATTTTCAATCGCGCTAAATTCGGGCAAAAGATGGTGGAACTGGAATACGAAACCGATATTCTGATTGCGGAAAGCACTCAACAAATCGCCACTCAATTTATTGATTACCGTTCCTTTTAATTCTACAGTACCATCATCAGGTTTATCCAAAGTGCCTAAAATATGTAATAAAGTACTTTTACCAGCACCCGATGGACCTATTATACTTACAATCTCCCCTTTTTGCACTTCAAAATTTACACCTTTTAAGATTTGTAGATTTCCGTACGATTTTCTTATTCCCGTGGCTTTTAGCATGCTTCAAATTTAGTAAAATGGTTGGTTAGTTCAATAGATCGTTGGTCATTAGTTCATGGGTTAATTGGTTCATAGCTTATTTCGTTCACTGGGCAAAAGTTCAATAGAAAATAATGTATCAAAGATTGATTATTGGTTATCTCAATGAGCTCTATTATCTAATTCCAATGTTTGAATTTCATCATCATAAGCTATCCAACCGTTAGCATCAACCAATTTAAATTAAAAAAGATTTGGATATAACAAATTTCTATTTAACTTTGAAAAACAAAGCACTTTCAAAATGAGTAATCAAGAAGAACAATTAAATGCCTTAAAAGATATCAGACAAATGATGGATAGGTCGTCGAGATTTATCTCTTTGAGTGGCTTATCTGGTGTTTTTGCTGGGGTTATTGCACTAATTGGAGCTTATTTTGCCAACGATGAAATCAACAAATACATAAATAAGCGTGGTTACGGTTATGGTGTTGATGGAGAAATGGATCTTGAATTTAACCTGGTAAAACTTGGTATTTTTGTACTGATTATTGCTTTGGCCGGTGGGATTTTGTTTACTTACAGGAAAAGTCAAAAAAATAATCTTCCAATCTGGGATAAAACTTCAAAATCACTCCTGATCAACCTCATGATACCTTTGGTGGCTGGTGGCCTGTTTATTATTGCGCTTTTGATCAATCACCCCAACACCTATAGTATTATTGCACCCAGCTGTTTGATTTTTTATGGGTTATCACTCATCAACGCCAGTAAATTTACTTATAGTGATATCCGCTACCTGGGTTTTTGTGAGGTTATCCTCGGATTAATCTGCATGTTTTTTGTAGGTTATGGCTTAATTTTCTGGGCTTTCGGTTTTGGTGTTTTGCACATTGTTTATGGTCTTTTAATGTATTTTAAATATGAGAGAGGTCAGTAAGGATGAAAAACCCGATAGCAGATTTAAATAAAATATTCGATAGCCGGATCAGGTTGGGCGTAATGTCTATGTTGGTGGTTAATAATGAAATTGGCTTCAACGACCTTAAACAGATGCTAGAGCTAACAGATGGAAACCTGGCCTCACACCTGAACACTTTGGAGCAGGCCGAATTTATTAAAGTGCATAAAGGTTTTATCGGTAGAAAAACAAGCACTACCTATTCTATTACAGCATTAGGCAAACAAGCCTTTAAAGCACATTTGGATGCACTTGAAAAAATGATCAAGAAACTATAATTTTTTTTTACCTATTTACTTTGAAACTCAAAGCACTTTTAAAAATGGAAACTAAGGAAATAAAACGGCCTTTACTTATTGAAACCGGCAAATGGATGGCCGTACTTTCTGCGGCAATTGGCACCATTATACTATTAGCATATTTTGCGTTAAAGGTTAGCGAACTGGTGTTAGTTGGCTTCATCTACATATATTTTGCAGCCGCCATAAACGGACTATTCTTCCTTGTTCTCCTCCTCGAGTGTTTCAGACAACAAAATCATTGGAGAAAAATTGTAGCAACCATGATTATCATGCTGTTAAATATTCCCTTAGTCATATTCTACATACTTATTGTAAGTTATTTCAATTCTTAAACATGAAAAATAAATCCAACCTCTTGCTAATTTCTACCTTAATTGGCGGACTTCTCTTTAGCTACATTTTTTGGGATCAATGGTTAGCGTTAAACCAATTGATCTATAGTGTTTTTATAATCACAGTTACCATTTTTAATCAAGAGGTAATTAAAAGTACCAAGTTTAAAATGTATGCACTGGCACATTTACTTGCAGCCGTTTTGGTAGTGGTAAATAATTCTGCACTAACCGCTGTAAGCTATTATGTTAGTTTAATGCTGTTTATTGGCTATGCACACTACCCGGCCGTAAAAACCATTTATATTGCAGTTTTGGCAACTATTGTGCAAATGGTAACTGTTCCTGCAAGTTTAATTAAAAAACTGTCGGAGGTTAATATTGGGAAATTTAATTTGAAACCCGTTTTCAGGCCGATTAAATACATCATACTTCCAATAATTATTCTTATTGTATTTACAGCTATTTACAGCGGTGCAAACGAAGTTTTTGCACATTACATGGATCTGCTACTCACCAATATTTCTAATTTTTTCAATAATATCTTCGGGTTTATATTTAAGGATTTAAGCCTGCCCCGTTTCTTTCATTTCTGCCTGGGTATATTGGTAACTGCAGGTTTAATAATCACTTTTTATAATAAAAGTATCGAAAAACTGGAGGCCAAGCTGGTAATGAACAACTTTTACGGATAAGGCGAAGTCAGAAACCGAAAAGCATCTGGTATGAAGTTGCTCATACCTTTACAAGTCAAATTATTACCAAAAAGATGGCGTTAAAAACGGAGTATGTGATCGGTTTTATTTCATTTATTTCACTAAACGTACTCTTGCTCAGCGTTAATTTAATCGACATTTCTACACTATGGTTTGGCTATAAACCTGCCGGTAATTTCTCTGCCGACCTTCATGATGGTACCAATGCATTAATTTTTAGCATTATATTGGCTATGGCGGTGATTTTATATTTTTTCCGTGGCAACTTAAACTTCTACAGCAAAAGTAAAACCCTTAAAAATTTGGCCATTACCTGGATGGTTCAAAATTTTATTCTCATTATTTCTGTTTTTATCCGCGATGGTTATTATATCGAATTTCATGGCTTAACCCACAAAAGAATTGGCGTACTGGTTTTTGCCATTCTTTGTATTATTGGTTTGGCAACAGTTTATTTAAAAGTAGCCAAACAGCGAACCTTATTTTATTTATTTAAAATAAATGGCCATATCTGGTTCGTTTTATTGCTAGTTTTTAGTCTTGTTAACTGGGATGTATTTATTGTAAAATATAATTTAGCCAAAAGTGACCAGGTGGGTGTAGACGCCGATTATTTGCTTTCACTCTCAGATAAAACTTTGCCTATTTTAGATAAAAACCGCACAAAATTACATTATGAACCTTCTAAAAGGCTTTATGAAAGAGAAATTGCAAAACCGGGAACTGCCGATTTTTATGAAAATAAACTAGACGAACGTATTGGTTATTTTAAAGAACGATATGAAAGCGTAGGTTGGTTATCGTGGAATTTACCAGATTGGAATGCTGCAGAATATTTTGGGTTGAATAAGTAATTATATTAAATATAAAGTTAACCTCTCAATCATTTAGCTCCCTGGTGCGAACTGCATCGGGGAACCTAAAGTATTTATTAAAATAAAAATATAAAATCATGAAAAATCAAACATCACTTAGTACAAGTAAATTCAGAATTATTATCATTTTGAGTATAATCGTATTTTTACTGGCCATTCCACTTATTGCAATGCAATTCACCAAGGAAGTAGTATGGACTTTCTCCGATTTCTTAATTGCAGGAATTTTGTTGTTCAGCACCGGACTTGCTTTTGAATTGGTAATCAGGAATCTAAAAACAGGTACTTTAAGAACAATAGTACTTGTTGTAATTTTATTAGCCTTATTCCTTGTGTGGGCAGAGTTGGCCGTTGGTATCTTCGGAACACCCTTTGCCGGGAGTTAACCTGTTTTTAGGATAGGTTCTAATGTACTGCGAGATACGACCTGGCATCCGCAACTTAAAAATAATAAATACTTATCGGCTATATTTCAGCCTAATCAAAATTAACGACAATGAAAAAAGCAATCTCAATAACAGTATTAGGTTTTACCTTACTGGCATCATCTTGTACAGAGGAAGCCAAAAGCATATCAACAGATGAAAAAAGTAATATCGAAACTAAAAGTCAGCCAAAAATTCAATATGATTCTCCAATCATTATTGGAAAAACAGATATTATAATATATCCATTAAGGCTTAATGGTGGGGATTATGAAAGTTATAAAAGAGACGTAAATTCCAACTACTGGAACCTCATCTTTCACAATGTTATTTCCGGTAAAAATGAATTATTGACTAAAGAAAAAGTTATTATCAATTCCTTTGATATTGGTCAGGCAAAAAATAATCAAAATACTTTATCCGACCAGTTTATCTACTATACCATCACCGATTTGGATTATGATGGCAATAAAAAGCTAACAGACAAAGATCCTAATAAACTTTACCTCTCTACTTTGGACGGAAAATCATTTATCCGGATTTCTCCAAATAATTACGACTTGTATAGTTGGAAAATAGATGACAAACATGATTTAATATTAATGGATCTGATAAAGGACACCAATAAGGACAAGGAGTTTAATGAAAAGGATGAAATTGAATATTTTACCTACAACTTAAAAACGGGTGTGCTTAAAAGTGTTTTTGATCAGAATTTTAAAGAAGAAATTGAAAATTTAGCAAAAAGAGTGTTATAAGGCTTTTAGGCGTGATGCTTTTATTAAGGTTAAACTACATTTATTAATTTATGCACCACACCGCTTTTAACGATTAACATAAAACGTTCATTTTCTGAAAAAATCGGCAATTGCTATTTGTTTAAAGGGTTTGAAATTGTAGCTTTGGGCAAATTTTGTAGCAAATGAATATTCACGAATACCAGGGTAAACAAATATTAAAAAGTTTCGGTGTTAACGTTCAAGAAGGAATAGTTGCCGATACTCCCGAGCAAGCTGTTGAGGCTGCTAAGCAACTGAAAATAGATTACAATTCTGATTGGGTTGTTATTAAGGCGCAAATCCACGCTGGTGGTCGCGGTAAAGGTGGTGGTGTTAAATTGGCCAAAAACCTTGAAGAAGTTAAACAACGCGCAACCGATATTATCGGCATGCAATTGGTTACTCCTCAAACCGGACCGGAAGGTAAATTGGTGAGTAAAATTTTAGTTGCTCAGGATGTTTATTATCCAGGTGCTTCTGAAACCAAAGAATTCTACATTTCAGTATTGTTAGACCGTGCAAAGGGCCGTAACATTATTATGTACAGTACCGAAGGTGGTATGGATATCGAAGAAGTTGCTGAGCACACTCCACACTTAATTTTCAAAGAAGAAATCGATCCTAAAGTTGGCTTACAAGGTTTCCAGGCTCGTAAAGTTGCTTTTAACTTAGGTGTTAGCGGAGCTGCACATAAAGAAATGGTTAAATTTGTAACTGCTTTATACAAAGCATACGAAGCTACCGATTCTTCAATGTTCGAAATTAACCCGGTATTAAAAACTTCTGATGATAAAGTAATTGCTGTTGATGCTAAAGTTAATTTAGATGAAAACGCATTATTCCGTCATGCTGATTATGCAGCAATGCGTGATGTAACAGAAGAAGATCCAATGGAAGTTGAAGCAAGTGCTTCTAACCTTAACTTTGTTAACCTTGATGGTAACGTTGGTTGTATGGTTAACGGTGCTGGTTTAGCAATGGCTACCATGGATATTATTAAATTGGCTGGTGGTGAACCTGCTAACTTTTTAGACGTAGGCGGAACTGCAAATGCTCAAACCGTTAAAGCGGCTTTCAATATCATTTTAAAAGACCCTAACGTTAAAGCAATCTTAATTAACATTTTCGGTGGTATTGTTCGTTGCGACCGCGTTGCGCAAGGTGTAATTGATGCATATAAAGAAATCGGTAATATACCAGTGCCAATTATTTGCCGTTTACAAGGTACAAATGCTGAAGAAGCTAAAAAATTAATCGATGAATCTGGCTTACAGGTTTATTCGGCTATTGCTTTAAAAGAAGCAGCTGATTTAGTAACCAAAGTATTGGCTGAACAAGCATAAACTTAGGCTCAAAGTTGAAAAACTAAAGCTTAAAGCAATCACATTTTAAAACCTTTCGGTGAAAACTGGAAGGTTTTTTTATTACTCTCTTTTAGAAGGGTTTCCGCAAGCCGGGGTATTTTTTAACCTAATCACTACCCAAAACCTGATAGGTTTAAATTTAATAGCCATTTCACTAAAACGTAATATGTGTATAAGGTGGTCAATATTATTTTGAAAATTAGTGGTACTGTTATTATGGCGGCCTCCTCTCCTGCTATCTCTTCAAGTCCTCACCCGATGAAAAATCGGGTTGCGGGCTTTTCGTTCTATCAGGTTTATTTAACATGGGTTCGTAGTTATTCTGAACCCGATCAAACCTCGCAGGTTTTTGAAACCTGCGAGGTTTACTCTGCACGAAATTCTAAAATATCACCTGGCTGACAATCCAACACTTTGCAGATGGCCTCTAACGTTTCCAACCGGATGGCTTTCGCCTTCCCTGTTTTCAATATTGATAAATTAGACATGGTGATGCCTACACGATCACTTAATTCGGTAAGCGACATTTTACGACGGGCAAGCATTACATCTAGATTTATAATTATAGGCATGAGCTTATATCGTTAAATCATTTTCTTGTTTCAACTTTCTTGAATATGAGAGCAGCTCATAAACTACAGTAAAAACAGCTACAATTGATAATACATTCAAATTAACATCTCCAATGCTTGAATAATAATATTCGAATGCATGATGTGTTAAATCATCAACACAATTATCAACAAGAAACTTTGTTAAAAACTTTAAAGCGAAAAACAAAACTGATCCTGCGCAAACAAACTGCCATAACCTATTTTCAGTTAGGTTTTCGAGCCATTTTGGTTTTAGGTAGGCGAGCATAGTAATAATCGACCCTAATATCAGGTAAAACATTGCATTGGAGCCATTATCAGCAATTCCATCGTTAGACAAAAGTATAGACTGCAATAATGTTGGTTTAAATTCATATGAACCAATATGACTATTGGTAAACATTGCTCCATCAATCACCTGTACATCTTTTGGTACATTTTTCTTTACTAAGTGAACTGATATCAATCCTTCATTGTAATCAACGATTGATGAAATTAAATGGTTGGAAATAAATATTATTGAAATAATTATTAAGCTCAAACCTGCAAATCTAAAAACTTTTAAAATATTGTTCATTATTATATAGTTAAATCGTTTTCTAGTTTTAGCACCTCATTTCTTTTGAGAATAGCAGAAGCATAAAAAATTAATAGGGTAATTATGATAAAACTCATATTAGGAATAAAAACCATCGGCCACACCCGTGTGTAGGCATAAATAAGATATGCAGTAATTTCTTTAGGCCAGGCAAACAGGTTGTTTTTAGCTGTTAAGCTAATTAAAATCAATGTAAAGCAAAGCGGAACCCACTTTAAAATGTTGAGCCATTTAATTAGGTTGTCTTTCAGATCGTGTTTTAAAGAAGCTTTTAAATACCATTCTAAAAACACAAAAAATAGCGCATAAAAAACTGTAGATGTTAAACTATACCAGTATTTTGGTCCATTGTTCCTGTCTGCATCAAAACAGACTAAAAAATAAAATACGGTTATCATGCCGAGTAATCTGACAAAAATTCTTAGGCTTAAAATCTTCCAATAACTGGCAGATGAATTTTTAAGCTTAAAGATGAGAAATTTAAGAAACGTCATATTTATTTAATTATTTACACCACAAACATAAAAATTTATTTATTACAAATCAAAATATATTTATTGATTTACAATAAATATTAATTGAATATCATCTACTACACAACAACATACCTAAATTATGTCAAAAACTTTCTTGGAATGATTTTTGTTATAAGTAAAAGTGTAAAAAACATGTGCAAACGGTAACATTTTCAGCATTTTATCCTTTCGGATTGCCATACAATTTCGTAACTTTGCACACTTCAATAATTAAAGAGCACACAAAACGTATAAATGAGACAACTCAAGATAACGCAATCCATTACCAACCGTGAAAGTCAGTCGTTAGATAAATACCTACACGAAATTGGTAAAGTAGATTTAATAACAGCAGAAGAGGAAGTAATTTTAGCAAGGAAGATCCGTGAAGGCGATCAGGCTGCATTTAAAAGCGGTTAACAAAAACCAACCTACGTTTCGTTGTATCTGTTGCAAAACAATATCAAAATCAAGGTTTAACCTTAGGAGATTTAATTAACGAAGGTAATTTAGGTTTAATTAAAGCAGCAAAACGTTTTGATGAGACTAAGGGTTTCAAATTCATTTCTTATGCTGTTTGGTGGATCCGTCAATCTATTTTGCAAGCAATTGCAGAACAAAGCCGTATTGTACGTTTGCCTTTAAACCAGGTAGGTTCATTAAGCAAAATCAGTAAAGCTTTCTCTAAATTAGAGCAGGAATACGAACGTGAGCCTTCTCCAGAAGAACTTGCAGATATTTTAGAAACTACGGTAGATAAAATCTCTGATACTTTGAGTAATTCTGGTCGCCATGTATCAATGGATGCGCCTTTCGTTCAAGGTGAAGAAAATACATTATTGGATGTATTGGAAAACCACGAACCAAATACTGATAGCTCGTTGATTAACGAGTCATTATCAGAAGAAATTAAACGTTCTTTATCTACTTTAACTGAAAGGGAAAGAGAAATTATTGTTTTATTCTTTGGTTTAGGCTCTAACCACCCACTTTCTTTAGAAGAAATTGGTGAGAAATTTAACTTAACCCGCGAACGTGTTCGTCAGATTAAAGATAAAGCGTTACAACGCTTACGTCATACATCAAGAAGCAAAATTTTAAAATCGTATTTAGGATAAGTAATTATCATCATACAAATAATTGAAAGATCGGCAAATGCCGGTCTTTTTTTTTGAAGATTCTCAAACAAATTAAGTAGAAGATTGGCGAACTTGACATTCCCTCACTAAATGTCCTTTTAAATTTATTTCAGCATCTATTAGAATACAAGTTAAAGATCCTGAAACGAGTTCAGGAGGACGATTGCGCTATAAACTCAGGAATACCATTGCCCCACCCCATACGTCCTGCTGAATTTATTTCAGCATCTATTGAAACACAGGTTAAAGATCCTGAAACGAGTTCAGGAGGACGATTTGTTTCATAAACTCAGGAATACCATTGCCCCACCCCATGCGTCCTGCTTAATTTATTTCAGCATCTATTGAAACACAAGTTAAAGATCCTGAAACTATTTCAGGAGGACGATTGCTCTTTAAAATCAAGAAAGACGATCGCCTCATCCCATACGTCCTGCTGAATTTATTTCAACATCTACTGAAACACAAGTTAAAGATCCTGAAACGAGTTCAGGAGGACGATTCCTCCACCCCGTACGTCCTGCTGAATTTATTTCAGCATGTATTGAAACACAGTTAAAGATCCTGAAACGAGTTCAGGAGGACGATTGCCTCTATAAACGCAGGAATACCTTGCCCCACCCCATGCGTCCTGCTGAATTTATTTCAGCATCTACTGAAACAAAAGTTAAAGATCCTGAAACGAGTTCAGGAAGACGATTGTTTTAAAAGTTCAGCGAGTCATAAACTTGAAGTTCAGGAATATAATTGCTCCACCCCATACGTCCTGCTGAATTTATTTCAGCATCTATTAGAATACAGGTTAAAGATCCTGAAACAAGTTCAGGAGGACGATTGTGTTAAAAATTCAAGAGGACGATTGCGCTATAAACTCAGGAGGACGATTTCTTATGTTAAAACAACAAATGTTTAACCGTTAATCCATTATTGATTAATTGCTTTAATGAATCAATACCAATTCTCAAATGTGTTTCTACGTATTTTTCGGTAACACTGCTATCACTTTCGGCAGTTTTAACACCCTCTGGGATCATCGGTTGATCTGAAACCAACAGTAATGCACCTGCAGGAATTTTATTTGCGAATGCCGTCGTAAAAACTGTTGCAGTTTCCATATCCACAGCCATAGCCCTCAAAGTTTTCAGATATTTTTTAAATTCCTTATCATGCTCCCAAACCCTGCGGTTGGTAGTATAACAAGTACCAGTCCAGTAATCTCTTCCGTGATCGCGTATTGTGGTAGAAATCGCTTTCTGTAGTGCAAAAGCTGGCAATGCAGGTACTTCAGCCGGAAGATAATCATTTGATGTTCCTTCGCCTCTAATGGCCGCAATAGGAAGAATCAAATCACCCAATTGATTTTTCTTTTTCAAACCGCCACATTTACCCAAAAATAAAACGGCCTTTGGTTTAATTGCAGTTAATAGATCCATCATCGTAGCTGCTAAAGGACTCCCCATACCAAAATTGATAATGGTTATTCCATTTGCGGTAACACTTTGCATCGGCTTATCTAAACCCATAATAGGGGCATTATCATTCCATTCAGAAAACATGGATACATATTTGCTGAAATTGGTTAACAGGATGTAATCGCCAAATTGATCTAACGGCCTGCCTGTATAGCGTGGCAACCAGTTTTTAACAATTTCATCTTTGGATTTTAAGCCTGATTTAACCGGACTTTCTACTTCTTTTATTTTTTTAGCTTTCTCTACTATTTCTTCGTCTTTTTTTACGTCTTTTTCTTCATTCATACTTTTTGGTTTAGAGCATGGCGCAAAGCGTTAACAATACTATATTACAAAAAATCCCTCCCGATTACGGGAAGGATTTGATTTTTTATGCGGCCTGCAACTTTTTAAAGTCGGCCTTTTCAAATTTCTCTATCGCATAATCGAGATTAATGTGCAATTCCTTGACATCCGTCTGTGTTGGCGTATCAAACATGGCATCCAACATAATCGCTTCACAGATTGATCTTAATCCACGTGCTCCAAGCTTATATTCCATTGCTTTATCAACAATAAAATCCAAAACTTCATCCTCAAAAACCAATTTAACATCTTCGTAAGCGAAAAGCTTAACATATTGTTTAATTAATGAGTTTTTAGGCGCAGTTAAAATGTTTCTTAAAGATTCTTTATCTAAAGGATTAAGATGCGAAAGTACTGGTATACGACCAATTAATTCCGGAATCAATCCAAAAGATTTTAAATCCTGAGGTGTAATATACTTATAAAGATTTTTAAGATCTAACACTGTCTCATCTTTCTTTACCCTATACCCTACAGCCTGTGTACGCAAACGATTGGCAATTTTACGCTCAATCCCATCAAATGCCCCTCCACAAATAAATAATATGTTATTTGTATTTACAGGAATCATTTTTTGATCTGGATGTTTACGTCCGCCCTGAGGTGGAACATTTACCACGGTACCTTCTAAAATCTTCAATAAAGCTTGTTGAACACCTTCTCCTGAAACATCACGTGTAATGGATGGGTTATCACTTTTACGCGCCACTTTATCAACTTCATCAATGTAAACAATACCGCGTTCTGCGGCAGCAACATCATAATCGGCAGCCTGAAGTAAACGCGTTAAAATACTTTCAACATCTTCACCAACATAACCTGCTTCTGTTAAAACAGTTGCATCGCAGATACAGAATGGCACATGAAGGATTTTTGCAATGGTTTTGGCCAAAAGCGTTTTACCTGTTCCGGTTTCGCCCACCAACATGATATTTGATTTTTCAATCTCAATCTCGTCTTTATCAACTTTTTGATTTAGTCGTTTGTAGTGATTATAAACTGCAACAGCCAATACTTTTTTTGCATCATCCTGACCGATCACGTACTGATCGATATGTTGTTTTATTTCAAGAGGCTTTAATAAATTAATCGCCTCCTGAATATTTTTAGTCCCTTTTGTCCCCAATTCCTGAGCAAGCAACTGATTGGCCTGTGTTACACATTTATCGCAGATAAATGCATCCATGCCTTCAATTAACATTAAAGTTTCATGCTTGCCAGAATGGCAGAATGAGCAACGGGATTCTTTATTTTGTTTCGCCATTTTTTCTTGCGTTTCTCGATAACACTTCATCAATCATACCAAATCCTTTGGCTTCTTCGGCACTCATCCAGTAATCACGATCTGATGCTTTCTCTACCCAATCATAAGTTTGACCAGAGTGCTCTGAAATGATATCGTATAATTCTTTTTTCAATTTCAACATTTCTCTTAAGTTGATCTCCATATCAGATGCTACACCTTGTGCACCTCCTGATGGCTGGTGAATCATTACTCTTGAGTGAGGTAAGGCAGAACGTTTACCCTCTGCTCCTGCAACCAATAAAACAGCACCCATTGATGCGGCCATACCGGTACAAATTGTAGCAACATCCGGCTGGATATATTGCATAGTATCATAAATACCTAAACCAGCATATACTGAACCGCCTGGTGAGTTAATGTAGATTTGAATGTCTCTATCCGCATCTGTTGATTGCAAAAACAATAACTGAGCCTGAATAATGTTTGCATTCTGATCATAAATTGCATCTCCCAAAAAGATAATACGGTCCATCATTAATCTCGAAAAAACATCCATTTGCGCTACGTTCATCTGGCGTTCTTCTATAATATATGGCGTCATGTTCTGAGGGTTCAGATTAGCCTGTGCAATAAATTTATCTACGTGTAAACCGCCAATTCCCTGATGTTTAACGGCAAATTTTCTGAATTCTTGTGAATCTATGTTCATGGTTATAGAGTTTGGCGTTTTGCGGTAAGCGTTCTAAGTGCCTAATCAAATACGCGAGTTATTTTAATAAATATTTTCTGAAGTTGGTTAATTTCCGTGCCAATTTATCTAATTCTTCTAGATAATCGTTCAGTTCTATGTCAGAAATATATTTTCTCCGTTCTAAAACTACTAAAATATTTGCATTCTCAAAGGCCGAACGATGCGCAATATTCAGATAATGAGCGAATTCCTTATTGGAAACAGAACCTGAGCCTTCGGCGATATTATTGGATATGCTAAGAGCAGCCCCATTGAGCTGCTCTGCAAATCTATATTTTTTATCAACTGACAATCGGTCAGCTATATCAAGTAATTTATCAGTTAATACAATTGATAACTGCCAAACTTCGAGCGATTGAAATTTAAATTGAGCCATAACTAAATATAGGCATAGCACAATCATTTTCAAAGCGCTTTACGCCAAACGCACTACTTTTTCTCCAACTCAATAAACTTATCGTAATCAATATCTTTTTGTTCTAAAGTAACAATAGATTTGATTTGTTCGAAAGTTTTTAATGCTTTTACTTCTTCGAAAACACGGTTTGCATTTTCTTTTTCCTGTAAAAACTGAACTGCATACTGAGCCAATTGATCTTCAGGAAGTGGACTTGGACTGTACATTCTGAACTGTGCATCTAATTTTGCTTTAGCTGCCTGAACTACATCCTCGTATTTAATATCGATAGCGTTATCTTTAATGATTTTATTTTCGATTAAAGTCCATTTAAGGTTTTTAGCAAAATCATCATAACCTTCAGCCAGTTCTTCGTCGGTTAATTTTTCATTTGTTGCTTTTAACCAGCGGCGTAAAAATTCATCCGGCAATTCGAAGTTGTGTTTTACTAAAAGTGCTTCGTAAATATCGTTCGATAATTTACGTTCAGCATCTTGTTTAAACATGCTTTCTACTTCTTCAGTTATTTTAGCTCTGAATCCTGCTTCGTCAGTTACAACACCTTCACCAAATATTTTATCAAAAAACTCCTGGTTTAATTCTGATTCTTCTAAACGGTTTACGTTTTTTACATGAAGTTTAAAGTTTGCTTTCAATTCAGCAGCTTCTTCTTCAGAAATATTTAAAGCTTTAGAAATAACCGTAGTATCGTCAAATGCTTTTTGAATATCGATAGTTACTTCATCATCTTTCTTTAAACCGATTAACGATTTAAGGATTTTTTTATCTTTAATCTGATCTAAACGAACACTTGCAGTACTGGTTATACCACCTTCAACAGTTGCACCATCTGCATCAACCTGGGTTAATTCTGCATAAAGAACATCATCATCGGCAGCAACTTCAGGGTTAGTCATTTTACCATAACTGCGACGGATGTTTTTAATGCGGCTTTCTAAAGTTTCCTGATCAGCTTTAACCACGTATTCAGTAAATTTATCTTTAGATGAAACATTTACATCAAAAGCAGGTGCTAAACCCAACTCATAATCAAACTCGAAATCATCAGTATTGTCCCATTTGAATTCGCGCTCATCATCCATTTTAGGCAGTGGCTGACCTAAAATCTCTAATTTTTGTTCAGCAATGTAATTTGATAAAGTATCGTTTAACAGGTTGTTAACCTCTTCTACCAGGATACTTTTGCCATACATTTTTTTAATATGGGCAGCAGGAACCATTCCTTTACGGAAACCAGGTAATTGTGCTTTTTTAGCTTGATCTTTAATGGCTTTCTCTACTTTTCCAGAGTAATCAGCAGGTGCGATTTTGATTTTTACAACAGCATTTAAGTTGCCGGTTTTTTCCTGTGTAATATTCATTTTTTTGAGATATGATATTGAGATGTGCAATTAGAGTTGATGATGGAGATATGAGACAAACGAAACATATCACTTCAATTAAAACAGCACATCAATTTTTATTAATCAATGTTTTTAAAAACAAAACCGTTTCGATGTTTAAATCGAAACGGCCTTTATCTTGTTGTGCGGAAGAAGGGACTCGAACCCCCACGCCGTGAAGCGCCAGATCCTAAGTCTGGTGCGGCTACCAATTACGCCACTTCCGCAGTTAGGATGTTGTAAGGACTGCAAAGATAGAAACAAGATTGAATAATCAAAAGGCAATAACAATATTTTATTGATTATTTCCATCTAAAACCGCTAACTGTTTAATTTTTAAGCAGAAAAATTTCAATAACCAAGGCTTTTTCAATATCTAGGATGACTCAGGGGCATAAAAAAACCATTCTGAATTATTTAGAATGGTTTTTGTTTTTGTGCGGAAGAAGGGACTCGAACCCCCACGCCGTGAAGCGCCAGATCCTAAGTCTGGTGCGGCTACCAATTACGCCACTTCCGCATTAGGATGTTTTAAGGATTGCAAAGATAGAAACTAAATTGAATAATCAAATTTTTGCGATACTTTATGAACTACAGAATTAATTGATGTTGGAAGTGCAGCACAAATCATTGTTAGCGAGAAAAATCGTCAACCACAACTTCTCTTGCCCTATCATCTCAACTTAAAACTTAACCAGTGTAACATCAATCAATTCTGGTCCGCCATCAACCGGATAACCAACAACTTTTCTTCCTTTAATGGTTACCTTTCTATCTAAATAGATATCAAGATTTATAGACCCACTTTTTAAAGCGTAAGTTTTATTTTCTGTTTTTAACAAGTGCGTACCATATTGAAAAGTACTCATTCCTAACTTTTGAAGAGTTCCACTCGCCGTTACAGGAGCTCCTAAGTTTGCATTTTTCAATGGACTACAGCCAGAAATTACGGCTATGAACAGGGATAACGTCAATATTTTTTTCATGGATATTATTTTGTTTTACTGTTAACGGGATGATTTAACCTTTTGCTACAAATTACCAAAATATAATTGCCAATAACTAATAAAGTTCTTTTTGGAATTCAAAAAAGTATTGAACGGCTTTGACCAACCTACTTCCGTACCAGCTAAACATCTCACCATCGACTAAGATAATTTTGGCGTTGGGAATAGCTTCTTTTATTTCTTGCATGTGTTTTTCGCCAAAGGGATATGGTTCGGACGACAGTAGAATTAATTCACAGTTTAAAGCTTTCAGTTCTTCTAGTGTAACTGATGGATAACGGTCTTGTTTAATTACATTCGTCATTCCATTGATCAGTAAAATATCGTCGATATATGTATTTTTACCCGCTACCATGTAAGGTTTACGCCAGATGAGGTAAGCTACCTTTTTATCGATACCGTGTTGAAGGGCAAGGGTTTTAAGGTCGTTAAACCCGGCAGAAATTAAATGGTTAAGGTATGCTGCTTCAGGCTCCCGATCTACCAAAGCGCCTACCTCAGCAATGGTTTTTATCGCATCTTCCAAAGTAAAAATATCACTCATCCAAACCGGAAAATCTTCAGCAAGCTCTTCTATATCACTTTGTGTGTTTTCTTCTTTATTGCCAATAATCAAATCGGGCTTTAAATCTTTGATTAAATCGATATTGAGTTTTTTCGTCCCTCCTACTTTAGTCCGCTCTGCAAATTTTTCTATCGGATGGATGCAAAACTTGGTTAATCCGATAATTTCTTGATCCAAACCCAAATCAAACAGCAATTCAGTTTGTGATGGAACGATAGAAATAATCCTTTTCGGTGGAAAATTAATAGTGATTTCCCTCCCCATCTGATCGGTGAATGATTTTTGCATGAGGCAAAGGTAATTTAACCACAGCTAAAAATGGGTAAACACAGCTAGAAATTGTTAAATTTCAACACTGCCTTTACCTAAAAAAATTTTGATGTTGGGCTAACTTATACGGCTAAATCCTCTTTCACTACACCATCGGCAATGTGCAGAATCCTGTTTCCGTACTGTGCATTTTTCTCTGAATGTGTTACCTGGATAATGGTAATTCCATCTTCCTGATTCAATTTTTTAAAGAGTTCCATAATTTCTTCAGCCTGTGCAGATTGAAGGTTTCCGGTAGGCTCATCTGCCAAAATAATGGATGGCTGGGCTGCCAATGCCCTTGCAATACCTACTAATTGCTGTTGCCCGCCAGAGAGCTGATTGGGAAATAAATCTTTTTTGGCCACAATATTAAAACGATCCAGCAGATCTGCAATCCTGCTTGCACGTTCTGAGCTACCCACTTTTTTATACAGCAATGGTGCTTCTATATTTTCGTAAACCGTCATTTCATCAATTAAATGATAAGCCTGAAATACAAAACCGATATGGTTACGGTAAAGTTCAATGCGTTTGCGTTCGTTCAGCGAGGTTACATTTTCACCTAAAAATTCGTAGGTTCCATAAGTAGGCTCCTCTAGCATGCCAATAATGTTCAGCAAGGTAGATTTGCCGGCTCCAGAAGGGCCCATAATGGAAACAAACTCTCCCTGTTTAATGGTCGTAGTAACCAAACGGAGCACATAATTTTTAATGCCTTTGTTGGCGTAATATTTTTCGATGTTGGTTAATTGTATCATATTTTGTGTATTAGGTGATATGCGTTAAGTGACGGCATCGATTTACCGATATAGGATAAGCATTACACGCAGTTTTATTCATATTTTAGGGCATTTACCGGATCGCCTATTGCTGCTTTACGTGCCTGAATGGTTACTGTTAAAACAGCTATTATAATTGAAACTGCGGTTGCAAGCAAAAAAGGAAAAATAGGCATTTCTATCCGATAGGCAAAGCCTTCGAGCCATCTTTTAATTAAAATATAAGCTATAGGCCAGCTGATTAAATTGGCTATAATAACCAGAATTAAGAATGACTTATTCAATAAATTTACAATCTGAACATTAGATGCACCCAAAATTTTTCTTACAGCTATTTCTTTGGTACGGCGTTTGGCTATAAAAGTAGAAAGTGCAAATAAACCGAGTAATGATAATGAAACTGAAACCGCACTAAAGAGGATAATCATATTCATAAAGCGGTTATTTTCTTCAAGCACGTTTGAAAAAGCTTCATCCATGGATTGATAATGCAAAGGAAAATCTGGATAGAGTTTTCTCCATTCGTTTTGAATGTTGTTAATAATGCCTTTATAATTTTTGGTTTCAAAGCGTACCAGTAGGTTATTTGTATTAGAGGTACCACCTAATTTGGTTACCTTATAAACTGTAGGGAGCACCGTTTTATCAAAGCCTTCGTTATGGTAATCTTTAATCACCCCAACAATTTGAAATGAAATGATTTTGTTATCATAATTTACCTTATTATAGGTTTTTCCAACCATATTTTTGCCCAGTAAATTTGCCGCAGCCTCATTAAGAATCACTGCGTTGATGGTATCCTGTTTATGTTCTTTAGCAAACAATCTTCCTGATACCAGTTTTACACCAAGGGTTTGTAAGGCATCCATGCTAACGCTTACCCCGTTAAGGTTAAAGGTTTGGCCCTTATAAATAATCTCACTTTTGTTGTTAAAGGCATTTCCCATCACTTGGGTAGTTGTAGATACGTATTGAACACCTGGAATACGTCTTATCTTATCGGCAAAATTTTGCTCGTATCCAGTTTGAAGATTAATTAACCGATCGCGCTCAAAGCCTAAATCTTTATTGCTGATGTATTTCGTCTGCAGCTGCATCACACCAATTGCAATGATGAATGTTACCGAAATGATAAACTGAAAAACAACAAGCACGTTACGCAAAGCCATGCCTTTTAAACTGTTTCCATAATTGCCTTTTAGCACAGCAACAGGGTTATAATTAGATAATACCCATGCCGGATAAAAACCTGCCAGAAGTGTAACAAATGCAAAAAGCGCCACAAGCTGGATCATTAACATGAGCAAATGATCGTTGTACCAAAAACTCAGTTCAACATTGAAGTGGTGGTTAAATGCAGGCAAAAGTACTTCAATTAAAATAATGCTTAAAAACAATGAAATTATACTTTGCAGTGCCGATTCTATCAAAAACTGACTTACAAGTTGTTTTTTATATGAGCCAAGCACTTTCCGCACCCCAACTTCTTTAGCCCTTTGTACTGATTGTGCAGTTGCAAGATTAACAAAGTTTATAATGGATACAAGCAGTAAAAAAATAGAGATCCCGATTACTGGTTTGAGCTTTGTTAACCAATTAATTGCAAACGGTGGATTGGCATGAACATCTTTAAGGGCAATTGCTTTAAGGCCTGGCCTTTTTCCATCCTTATAAATGTCTTTAAAATTGATGTTTTGCTCGGCAAATGACTTTTTCTTATAATCTATATATACTTTTTGTAAACTGTTATTTGCCGCCAAGGTATCTACTTTGCTTGCAGATTTGGCATATACCTGGTTGTAATGGGAACTTCCCGGCTGATCGGGATCGTGATCCTGATCGCCAGTATGGCTGATGGCATTAAAGGTTACACTTTCGGGCGTATTTACATCGGCTACAACGCCGGTAATCTTCATCGGTGTGCCTTTATCATCCCGCCATCTCACCAATTTAAATTCTTTTCCCAGTACATGGTCGGTTCCATAGAGTTTAATGGCCAGGCTTTGCTTTAAAACAACTGTATTAGGTTCCTTTAAAGCTCTTTCTCTATCACCCTGAATAAATTTGTATGGAAAAACATTAAAAAATGCTGTATCAGCATCTTTGATAGCCTTAATTAATATCGGATCGGCATGATCGATCTTAACCGAAAAGCCATTTCCCCATTCCGAATCTACCTTTGTAACGGCTGTAAATTGCGGCACATTTTGTTTTATAATTCCTGCTACACGAGAATTGCTGATCTCTTGCCAGTGATCTTTATTATCGGGTGTGAAAAACTCATGCTTTTCACGGATTTGATAAACGTGTTGCAGATCAGGCGACCATGTATCGTAACTTTCTTCGTGGTTGATATACAACAACATTAACAGGAATGCGGTTAAACCCAATGCCAATCCACCGATATTTATAGCCGCGTAGATTTTGTTTTTCCAGAGGTTTCGCCAGGCGATTTTTAAATTTAATCTGAACATATTTTTAAGGTTGAGCACAAAGCGTTTAAGGTTTGGCGTGGATTTATCGCCTTACGCCAAACGCTGTCCGCAGGTCTTACTCATATTTTAACGCATCAATGGTATTGGCAACCGCAGCTTTGTAAGATCGGATGCTTACCGTTATTAATGTAATCACCATAGAAACAACCATAGCAAGTATGAATGGCCAGATGTTAAGATCAATACGGTAACTAAAACTAGCCAACCACTTGGAAACAAATAAATATGCCAGTGGCCAGGCCACCAGGTTGGCAATAAAAACCATCAGCAGAAATGAACCATTTAACATTTTAACCAATTCTATTGTAGAAGCACCCAAAACCTTACGGATGGCTACCTCACGCGTTCTTTGTGTGGCTACAAAAGAGATTAAACCGAACAAGCCGATAAAAGAAATAAAAATAATTACTCCCGCAAATACTTTAAACAGGGCACCCATTATTTTTTCAGTTTCATAATATTCACTGATCTTATCATCCATAAAACTGGCATCGTATACGTACTCGGGCAGCACAGTGTTCCACGTACTTTCTATAGCTTTCATTGCGGGCAAAATGAGTTTGCTATCTAGTTTAACCGCTATTGTGGTATACGATTCTTTGTCGCTGCTGATCACTATCGGAGAAATCGAGCTTCATGCAGGCTTCTATTGTTAAAATCTTTAACCACTCCACTAATAATACCTATTTTACCATGAATCCTGATGGGTTTACCAATGGCATCGTAATGGTTAACAACGTTTAGTTTTTTGAGCATGGTTTCATTAACCACAAATTCTTTAAGGGTATCGCTTTTTGATAAACCTTTACCAGCGATAATTTCCAATCCAAATGTTTTGAAATAATTATCATCCCCTGTTTTGGTATTGACCTGGAAATTAGCCAGAGCTGTTCCGTTATACCTGAAATTACTTTCGTTATTAAAATCAGAAGATGGCGCTGCACTGCAATAGCTGGTCGTTATTACCCCAGGAATTTTACTGATCCGATCCTGCAGACTATGGTAACGGGTAATGGCGATACTATCGGATGGAACATCAATCAGAGCAACTGCTGTAGGGATAAAGCCTAAAGGTTTTTCTCTCATGTAATTCATTTGCCTTAACACCACCAAAGTACCTATTATCAATATAATTGTAATGGCAAACTGCACCACAACAAGTATTTTCCTTAAGCTTAAACCACTTGCGTTTGCAGTAATTTTATTTTTGATGGCCAATGCAGGACTATAACCAGACATCACCATTGCGGGATAAAAACCTGCTAAAAAGCTTACCAACAATACCAAAACAACCATAAATACAAATATGACCGGGTGTTCGATAATGCTAAAAGAAATATGATCATCAAAAAGACTTTGCATACCCGGCAGGGCAACTTCGGTAAGCACGCACCCTACAAGTAAAGAGAGTATGGTAATGGTTAATGTTTCGGTTAAAAACTGAACAATCAATTGCCTGCGCAAACTGCCCATCACTTTACGTACACCTACTTCTTTACCCCTGCTTACGGCTTGGGCCGTGGCAAGATTTATAAAATTAATGCATGCTGTTAGCAGTAAAAAAGCACCGATGATGCCCAGGCCATAAAGTTCTTTTTGGGGCATTACTTTGTTTGCAAAATTGCCGAGATCTGCATTGTAATGGATATCCCGAAGTGGCTGAAAGCGGTGCCCTTCTTTAGAAATGGCATCTTTCTGGTAATATTTGTTTGTAAACTGAGGAATACTTTTATTTGCCTCATCAATAGCAACACCCTCTTTTAAAAGCACATAACATTCTGAATTTGACGAAACTGTACCCCAATTTGTTAACTCCTCGGGAGCTAAATTTTGGTAGGTTTTATAAGAAATAACAATTTTAAGCGGGAAGGAGCTATTATCAGGGGTTTTTGCTATAATCCCTGTTACTTTAAGATCAACCTTGTTCTTAAAATTAATACTTTGACCCATTGCCTTATGCCAATCTCCAAAAAGCTTATCTGCCATTTCATCAGAAAGCACAACGGTGTTCGGCTGACCAAGTGATTGCTGTGGATGCCCTTCGAGCCATTTGAAACTTAAAATTTCAAAAAAATCTGGCTCGGCATAATATACCCTTTCAGAAGTTTTGATTTTTTCTTTACCCGATTCATCTTTCACTTTAATAATACCACCGCCCGACTGGATAGCGGCAACCTTATCAAACTGTTGCTTAAAATCATTTCGCATAGCCGCAGGAAGAGGTCGCGGTGTTCCGGCAGATTCAAAAAAGTTATCGGGAGTAGTCCAATTGCTAATTACCCGATATATGCGGCTTTCGTTTTTAAAGCCTTCATCGAAACTCAATTGGTAACGGATAAAAATAAAGATGAGAATACAACTTGCCATCCCGATGGAAAGACCTAAAATATTGATTAAGGTGTAACCCTTGTTCTTCCAAAGGTTTCGCCAGGCAATTTTTAAATTTAATTTAAACATGTATCCAATAATTAATAGAATGATATCTTAACTACTTTATGCCAATTTTATACCAAGCGCAAATAAAAATATAAAAAACTGATTACCAGTTAGATAAAAATACACAATAAGAAATTTTGTCCGTTAATGAACAGTAGCTGTACGGTAGCGAACGGCGAGTAGCGCGGAGCGTTTGGTGTTAAGCGTTTGCGTTTGGCGAGAAACCGCGCTAATCGCCAAACGCCGCCCGCACCTACTCGTACTTAAGCGCATCAACCGGATTTGCCTTTACAGCACTATTGGCCTGGATACTTACTGTGATAATGGTGAGCAAAATGGTTACTGCAGCACTTAATATAAATGGTAAAAGCGGCAAATCAATGCGGTAGGCAAATGTTTCGAGCCACTTTTTGGTTAAAATATAAGCTAATGGCCAAGAGACGAGGTTGGCTATCATAACCAAAATGAAAAACGAACTGTTAATCAGTTTAAAAATTTGCAAATTGCTGGCACCCAAAATTTTCCTTACGGCAATTTCTTTAATCCTGCTGGTTGTAATGTATTTTGCAAAGGCAAAAAGACCAAGTATAGCGATAAAAATAGTGAGCATGGCTGCCGCAAAAAACACAGATTGCAATTGCTCCTGTTTTTTAAACAACCTACCGTACATTTCGTCGAGAAACTGGTAGCGGAAATTTTCACCGTCCAACTTATTTATTCCCGGCCATTGTGATTTTAGGGTGTTGAGCACTTCCGACATCCGGCTTTCCTCTATTTTCACCATAATTTGTGTTTTGGGATTTCCACAGGGATCATTTATAGAATATATAGCTGGTTCTACAGGTTTTTCAAAACCTAGCGTTTTAAAATCTTTAATTATTCCTACAATCTTATATTCTTTATTCTGGCAACCTTTAATTGTTTTGCCAATTGGATCGGTTAATCCGTATTTGGCTACTGCAGCTTCGTTAAGAATGGCAGAATTTGCCGTGTCGGTTTTAAATTCCCTCGAAAATAGCCTTCCCTCTTTAATCTTGATATTCAAAGTTTCGAAGTAATCAAAATCTACATCTGTAAAACTTAAACTTTGCTCTTTCCCATCAATTGTATACCTGTTTTTGCCACCTTTAGAACCATCTGGTAATTCATTGGCTACAGTTACTGATTTTACTCCCGGAATATTCATTATTTTATCCCGGATAGGGTCAAATTTACTTGGAGATACAAAATATGCCATGTTTTTAATATACACTACCTGTTCTGGTTTAAAACCAACATCCTGTGTACGCATGTACTTAAGCTGTGCATTAATGATCAATAATCCTATTATAAAAACGACTGCTATACTAAATTGAATAACCAATAAACTGTTACGCAACCAGTAACTTTGCTTGCTGGTTTGAAAATTACCTTTTAAAACAAGTGCGGGCTTAAATCCGGATAATACCATTGCCGGATAAACGCCAGCAACCAGGGTTATAAGAATGAGAATTAAAGGAAGTTGCCAGAACAGGCTGTTATTAGCCGTCCAAATGGATAAGTTAACCACAAACAGATTATTAAATTCCGGTAAAATAATTTCAGCAACTATCAGTGCCAATATGGTGGCAGCAATACATTGAATTAAAATTTCTGTTAAAAATTGTAAGGCCAGTTGAAAACGGTAAGCTCCCATCACTTTTTTAACGCCCACTTCTTTTGCTCTTTTGGCTGCCTGTGCAATACTCAGGTTAGTAAAATTTATACAAGCAATAACCAAAATCAGGATACCTAAAACAGATAACGCGATCAGGATTTTATAATTTGCATCTGAACCTGCCTTTGGCCTGAGGTGTTGATTTTTTAGCGGATCAAGAAATGCTTTTGCGGCCTTAAATGTTACATTATTTGGATCTTCTCCATCTTTAAGGAGTTCCTTTTTATAAAGGGCATTAATTTTATTTTCAACTGCTTTAATATTGGTACCCGGCTTTACCTGAATGTAAGTGTTGTAATTGTTATAGCCGTAATTTTCACCTAAACCCATCTCTTTTACAACCGAAATGGCGTCAAAAGCAATATTAGAATGTGGATTGGCAAAAATACTTCCACTTAATCGGCCGGTCATACCTAAAGATTTGCTACCTACCCCAATCATTTCAGGCTTTCCGCTTTTATTATTCGGGAAAAGCGTTTGATAGTTTTCGTTGCTAAGGTAAAACAGATTTTCGGTCGTGCTTTCTGGCCTGATTAAACCACCGCTGGGTTTAATGTTAAACATTTTTGCTGCATCATAATCGAGGTAAAGGCACTTACTTAAAAAAACCACTCCATTATGGCTGGTGACTTGAAACTCGAAAAAGCTCATTTTCATAGTACCAACAGATACCACTTCTGGTATTTCTGCCTTAATCACCTTACCCAATGGCGGTGGAGTATTATTGGTTTTTAAATCGGGTAACTGCCTGCCCACGATATAAATATCATTGTAATTCGGATTATCCTTATCAAAGCCTGTTTCGTAGGTAAAATACATTGTAACCAATATAAATGCAGCCAAGGCGATCGCCAGGCCACCAATATTGATAGCAGTAATTACCTTATTTCTCCAAAGGTTGCGCAATGCGATTTTTAAGTTTAATCTGAACATAGGGTGTAGGGTTTAGGGTGTAGGGTTTAAGGTCTGGGCGCTTTAACCTTACGCCCTAAACCTTCTAGCCTTCCACCTTATTCATATTTAAGTGCATCAACAGCATTTGCTTTGGCCACTTTAAAAGTTTGCAGGCTCACCGTTAAAATGGCAATAATTACCGAGGTTAAAAGTGCGAGTAGAAAAGGCCATGGGTTAATGGAAATCTTATAATCGTATTTCTCGAGCCATTTGGCAACCAGAACATAAGCAACCGGGATGGCAATTACATTGGAAATAATCACCAGCTTCATAAAATCTTTATTCAACAATACCAGGATATCAGAAAGATTGGCTCCAAGAACTTTGCGGATACTGATTTCTTTACTGCGCTGTTCTGCTGTATACAGTGCCAAACCAAGCAAGCCCAGGCAGGAAATGAAGATTGCAAAGCCACCAAAAATATTCGAAAGCACACTTAACAACCTTTCGCTACGGAGCTTTTCGGCCATGCCCTGACTAATCATTTTTACCTCGATCGGGTAGGCTGGGTTTAAACGCTGACTTATTGATTTTATCTTATCAATGGATGTGGAAAGCGATTGTTGTGGATTGAGTTTTAGCAGCAAAATGCGACTGGTTTTAACATTATAATAGTATACTGTTGGTTGTGTTTTGGAAGCTAACGATTCACTTGAATAATCCTGTACCACACCAATTACTTTTAGCGGCGGGTTATCGCCCCAATGGATAATGGTACCGATAGGATTTTTAAGACCCATAATCTTTACTGCACTTTGGTTAAGTAAAAGCGATGTAGCGGTATCGGCAGAAAATTTAGGATCAAAATCCCTTCCCTCAAGCACTTTTACGCCAGTTGTTTTAGCGAAATCGAAACCTGTACTTCTATAATTAATGATGGATACGTCATTTTTAGCTTTGCCCGGCCATTCAATATTTCCAGTAATTGATCCCCCATTGGTAAATGAGCTGGCATATTCTGTAGTTGCAATTGTAGCTCCTGAACGTTCGAGTTCACTTTTAAACGTATTTAATTTTTCGGGTTTGGTCCACTCCCCTTCCAAATCAATTTGTGCCAATGCAGACTGATCAAAACCCAAAGGTTTATTTTTTAGGTGCTGAATCTGGCTGTAAATTACAATTGCTGAAATAATCATGCAAATGGATAAACTGAATTGCACCACTACCAATGTTTTTCGGATTGATAATGAACCTGCCGAACCTTTAAAGCCTTTTAAAACCTTTACCGGAATAAATGAAGAAAGGTAAAATGCAGGATAACTTCCGGCAAGAAAACCAGTAATGAGTACAATTGAAAGCAGCACGCCCCAAAACTGATAAGCATTGTAATCAATTTTGATGGAAATATCGAGCAGGTTATTAAAATATGGCAAAGATACTTCGAGCATTGCAAAAGCAATTAACATGGCAAGGAACGACAATAACAATGATTCGACCATAAACTGCCCCATTATTGTATTGCGTGTCGATCCTAATGCTTTTCTAACACCAACCTCACGTGCACGTTTTTCTGACTTTGCCGTAGAAAGGTTCATGTAGTTGATACAGGCGATAAATAATACGCAGATGGCAAGGAAAACAAATAACCTTAACTGATCAATTTTACCTCCAACTGCTTTTCCACCTTCAAAATCATCGTATAAATGAATTTTACTTAACGGAAAAAGAAAAGGCTCATAGGTCATTTTTTTTAAGTCAGGCTCTTTGTTTACGATAAAATACTTTAAAGCTGCGTTTGTGGCAGTATATGAAGCATTTTCTTTAAGTTGAAACAAGGTTAAACAGGTAATTGCCCCCCACGCGTTTTCATTTTGGGAAGGATCTTCCTTTTCTAAAAAGGTCCAGGGTTGTAACAGATCATACTGCATGCTCTGGTTTTTAGGAAGATCTTCGATTACTGCACTCACTTTTAAGTTAATGCGGTTATCGTACTTAATAAGCTGCCCCACCGGATTTTCATTACCAAATAATTTTCGCGCTGTAGATTGACTAATGAGCACGTTATTGGGTTCGTTTAAAGCTGTATTGGCATCTCCGTAGATAAATTTCTGATCGAGAATTCTTAAAAAATCAGGATCAACATTCATCCCCACAAATTTATAATGATGCTGATTGCGGCTGTACAATTTCTGCCCGTTATTCATTGATATCCGCGCAGCACTTTTAATGCCTGGCAATTCTAAGGCTGCAGCTTTGGCCAGTTTATTGGGTACGGCCATTGTTGTAGCCAGTTTACCGTTAAACTTTAAATTTAAAGCTGCAAAATATACTTTATCGGCATTTTTATATTGCTTATCGAAGCTCCACTCGTAGTTAACATATAGCAATAACATTAAACAGCATGCCATCCCAATGGCAAGGCCACCAACATTTATTAGGGTAAAACCTTTGTTTTTCCAAAGGTTACGCAGTGCTATTTTTAGGTTTAATCTGAACATATTTTTGAGGTTTGGCGTAGCGTTTGGCGGTCAGCGTAAATTTATTGCTTATCACCAAACGCCTCACGCAGGTTTATTCATATTTAAGTGCATCAACCGGGTTGGCATGGGCTGTTTTATATGCTTGGAAACTTACGGTGATCAATGCCATCATTAAAGTGCCAAATCCGGCAACTGGCATAATCCACCATGATATTTCGGTATGAAACTCAAACTTCAACAGCCATTTATTCATCAGCAAATAACTCAATGGGATAGCGATAACTATAGAAACGGCAATCATTTTCACAAAAGAAAGCGACAATAACTGCATCAGATTAAACAATGAAGCACCCAGTACCTTACGCACGCCAAATTCTTTGGTTCTTTGCTCTGCGCTGTAGGCTACCAATCCAAAAAGCCCTAAACAGGAAACGAAAATTGCCAAACCACCAAAAAGATTGGAAAGAATACCCAAAGTTTTTTCGGCGTTGTATTTTTCACTGTATAAAGCGTTTAAAAAATTGATTTCGGCTGGATATGCTGGATTTATAGACTTTGTGATTCTGCTAATGGTTGCAATATTACTTTGTAAACTATTTTTTTCATTAAGACGCATGGTAATTGTTCCTGTACGTTTTTGATCGAAGAAAACAATCATCGGGTTATTTGATTTGTATGGAGAATCCCACACATAATCATTAAAAACGCCGATAATATTAAACCTATCTCCAAAAATAGTTACACTTTTACCTACCGGATTTTTGTACCCAAAAGTTTTTACAGCAGAAGCACTTACCATTACAGCGCTAGAATCTGAAGCAAAATTTTCGGAAAAATCTCTTCCCTCAGTTATTTTAATTCCATTTGTTTTAATGAAACCATAAGTGGTAGAAACCTGGTTAAACAGTTGTGTATTATCAGGCTTAGTCATGCCCTCCCATTTAATATCCATAAAGTTATGCCCACGATGAGATAAACTCACAGATGATTGAAACATGGAGGTTACGGCTCCGGATTTAAGCAACTGAGCACGTAAAACATCATATTTTGTTTTCAGTTCTCCATCTTGTGGCATCTCTGCCAAAGCATTTACATCGAAACCAACAGGCCTGTTTTTAATGTACTGGATCTGTTTATAAATTACCAGCGTAGAAATGATCAGGATAATGGCAAAACAGAATTGCCCTACAACAAGCACCTGCCTTAAGCTGATTGAAAAGAAACCGCCAGTTTTAGTTTTTCTCTTTAAAGTTTGTATTGGGTTAAAAGATGACAGGTAAAATGCAGGGTAACTTCCGGCAATTAAACCTGTAGCAAATACAATCCCTAAAATGCCTATCCAACTTTTACTGTCGAAATAAGACATATTTAATTTTATCGCAATCAGGTTGTTAAATGTTGGCAAAAAGACTTCTAAAATTGCAATTGCAACAATTACCGCAATAAAAGTTAGCACCATCGATTCCGTTAAAAACTGCATAATCAATGAGCCCCTGTTTGCGCCAATGGTTTTCTTGATGCCTACTTCTTTTGCACGTTTTTCTGATTTGGCCGTGGCCATGTTCATAAAATTAATGCAGGCAATCAGCAAAATACCAAACGCAAGGCCCATAAAAAGATAAATCTGTTCTATTGCACCACCCACACTTTTACCTTCCTCAAATTTACCATGCAGGTGAAGTTTTGCCAATGGAAAAAGCATTTGCGATTGGTAGTTGTCGTTGTTGTGCTTTTTGAGGACTTTGAATATTTTTTGATTGACTAAATCTAAATTTGCCTCATTTTTTAACATCACCAGGGTTAAAAAACTATAATTGCTCCAGTTGAGGTCTTTAGCGCTTGGATCAACTGTTTCGTATAAAGCCCAAGGCATCAAATAATCAAATTTGTTTGAGCTGTTATCAGGCTGATCTTTAATTACTCCGGTTATATTCAAATCGTAACGATCTTTAAAACGGACGGTTTTATTTAATACATCAGTAGTTCCGAAAAGTATTTTAGCTGTGGATGCGGTTAAGATAACAGAATTGGGGTTATTTAAAGCAGTATTGGCATTGCCTTGAATAAATTCATAATCGTACATTTTTAAAATGTCGGCTTCGGCAAACTTAGATTGACGCTTGAATGAATTCTGCCCATTGGCAATTAAATTTTTGCCACCGTAATCCATTCTTGCAGTATATTTAACCTCAGGTATTTCCTGTTTAATGGTTGGTGCGAATGCCGTTGTAGAACCATCAAAAGTTATTGAAATTTTATTATTATCGCCAGGAATATTGGTCATTGTCATAAAAACATGGTCTGCATTTTTACCTTGTTTGTCGAATTTCCATTCGTAGGTAACATACAACAGCAATGTTAAACATGCAGCCAAACCAATAGCAAGGCCAATTATATTAATAAATGAGCTTACCTTATTTTTCCAAAGGTTACGCAATGCTATTTTGAAGTTTAATTTGAACATAAGGTTTAAGGTTTGGGGTTTGGGGTATAAGGTTTAAGGTTTGGGCGTTTTAACCTTACGCCCTAAGCCTTTCAACCTTACACCTTATTCGTATTTTAAAGCATCTACAGGGTTTGCTTTTGCTACCTTAACCGATTGAATACTTACGGTAAGTACAGCGATTATCACTGATAAACTAATGGCTGCAATAAACGGTAATGCGGAGATAGATACGCGATATTCGTAGCTTGAGAGCCATTTATTGATGATAATAAAAGCCAACGGAAAAGCAATTACGTTTGCTATAGCTACCAGTTTGATAAAATCTTTATTTAACAAAGTAAGGATATTGGCTGTTGTGGCACCCAAAACTTTCCGGATACTGATTTCTTTTTTACGCTGCTCTGCCATAAACAATGCTAAGCCCAATAAGCCTAAACAGGAAATGAAAATGGCAAAACCACCGAACCAGTTTGAAAGCGTACCTAAAAGTTTTTCATTTTTGAATTTAACCTCAAATGATTCATCAACAAATTTTCTGGTAACAGGATAATTTGGTTCCATTTGTTTAACCAATTGATCTATTTTTTCGAGCGATGAGCTAATATTCTGCTCCGGACTTAGACGGGCAATAATTACCTCGGCACCATCTCTATAACTTGGATAAAATATCATTGGTGCAACTTTTTGATAAGCACTTTCCACAACGAAATCTTTAATAATGCCAACATTTTTTAATTTAGTATCTCCCCAAGTAATGATGGCACCAACAGGATTTTTTAGCCTCATCATTTTTACAGCAGCCTCATTTAGCATTACACTACCGCTATCATTTTTAGTCGTCGATAAAAATTCTCGCCCCGCAACTAACTTGGTTCCAATAGTTTTAATAAAATCTGGACCTATGCCTCTGTTATTGAATAAAATAGATTCATTAGGATTTTTTCCCTCCCATGAAATGGCTGTAGTATTGTTGCCATTTTCAGTAATATCTCTACTAAAAAAAGTAACTTGAGATGCCGCCCCAGATTTTAAAAGTTGAGTTTTTAGTAATTCAAGTTTACTATTTTCGGCCATTTTACCCTGTATCGCAATTTGGACCAGGTTAAACTTATCGTAACCAATTGGTTTGTTTTTTACATAATTAAGCTGTTGATAAATAACCGATGTGCAAACAATTAAACAAGCAGCAAAAACAAATTGAACCACTACAAGAACTTTACGGATAGAAACGGATGAATCTGATTTTATTCTTAGCCCTTTTAACACTTTAATTGGTTCAAAAGAAGATAAGTATAGTGCAGGATAACTTCCCGCAATAAATCCTGTAAAAGTCATTAAAGCAAAGAAAGTAATCCAGAAAGTGGCATTTCGATAATCAAGCTTTAACTGAATATTTAATAAATTATTGAAGTAGGGCAAACTAACTTCAACCAAAATGAATGCTAAAACACCTGCCATACAGGTTATAAATACGGACTCAATCAAGAATTGTCCAATTAACGATTTACGGGTTGAGCCAATTGCCTTACGGATTCCTACTTCCTTTGCTCTACGCTCAGAACGGGCAGTAGATAAATTCATAAAATTTACACAGGCAATTAATAAAATACAAAAAGCAAGCATTAAGAATGTTCTGAGTTGTTCTATTTTACCTCCTACAGATTTTCCATTTTCAAAATTATCATATAAATGCCACTTGGTTAATGGGTGCAATAAAGCCTCTGCATTATTCTCTTTTTGATTACGCTTATAGATACCCTTCATTGAGGCATTCGATTCAGTAAAAAAATTATTATCCTTTAATTGAACCAGTGTTAAACACATGTTATTTCCCCAATTAATATCTCGTGACCACGATTCTCTTTTTTCAAATAACGCCCAAGGCATTAAGCATTCAAAAGCTATGCTGCTATTTGCTGGAATATCTTCAATTACAGCTTCAACTTTTAATACATCCTGGTTTTCAAGCTTTACAATTTTATTTATTGGATCCGCATTGCCAAATAATTTTTTGGAGAGAGATTTTGTTAAAATAATTGTATTAACACCTTTTAAAACCTCATTGGGATTCCCTTTAATAAATTTATAATCTAATATTTTCAAAAATGATGGATCTGCGAAAACAGCTCTACTATTTATCTTACTTTCACCACTGCTAAGTAACTTATTGTTTGGGTAAGTAGAATGAGATGCAAATTTAACCCCTTGTATTTTTGTTTCAACCTCTCTAGCCATAGCGTTAGGTGTCCATGCCCAGCTAAAAATTTTACCATTTGCAGGTGCGTTTTGATAAACTACATACGTTTTATCGTGATTGGAGAATTCCTTGTCATAACTCCACTCATAAGCAACATACAATAACAAAATCATACAACTCGCCAAACCAATGGCCAAGCCACCAAGGTTAATCAAGGTAAAACCTTTGTTTCTCCAAAGGTTGCGCAATGCTATTTTAAAATTTAATTTAAACATATTTTTTCTTGTTTGGCAATAGGTGTTCAGCATGTGACATTTAAAACTGACCGCTGATGGTTTTTAACATTGCGCCTATCCCAAATCTCCCCATCCGGGAAGATTGTTGGGCGGCTATCATTAACTAAACTAAAATCTTTTTTGGGGTTGAAAACTGCAGGTTTTAAGCCTTTATATCAGTTCTTCATTTCTACTCTTATTTATCTTTTCAGATATTACATGTCCATCTTTCAGGTTGATAATCCGGTTCGAAAAACTGGCATCATGACTGGAGTGCGTAACCATTACAATGGTGGTTCCGGTTTCATTCAGTTCGCAAAGCAATTCCATTACTTCATTACCGTGAGAGCTGTCCAGGTTTCCGGTAGGCTCATCAGCTAAAACCAATTTAGGTTTGGTAACCAAAGCCCTGGCAACGGCCACACGTTGTTGCTGACCGCCCGATAACTGCTGCGGAAAATGGCCGCTACGGTTTACAATGTTCATCCTCTCGATAATTTCGTTTACCAGTTTTTTACGTTCTCCTGCTGCAATTTTATTATAGATTAACGGCAGTTCGATGTTTTCGAAAACTGTCAATTCATCAATCAGGTTGAAATTCTGGAAAACAAAACCCATATTCCGCTTACGGAAATTAGAACGTTCCCGATCGTTAAGCGTTAAAAGCTCTGTATCGATAAATTTATAACTTCCGCTTTCAGGCTTATCCAATAAACCCATTACATTTAATAAAGTAGATTTTCCACAGCCTGAAGGACCCATAATGGAAACAAATTCGCCAGCTGCTACATGGAGGTTAATCCCATTAAGTGCGGTTGTTTCTACCTCTTCAGTTTTGTAAACTTTTTCCAGATTTTCTATTTTAATCATCTTATTAAGTATTATTCAAGTATCATTTATTTTGTATCAAGTATCAATACGTGATTATATTAATTCTTAACTTTATATTCTATTTTTTCCAAAGACCAAAGACCAAACCCCAAACTCCAAACTCCAACCACTCTACTTATTAATCTCCACCTGATCGTATTGATTAAATTGATCATATGAAGAAGTAATTACTTCGTCGCCTTTCTGCAAACCATCCAATATTTCGTAATAGAGGTAGTTTTTTCTTCCAATTTTTACATTTTTCTTGGTCGCTTTGCCATTGTTTACCACAAATACCCACGAGCCACCGGTACTTTGAAAAAATTGACCCTGTGCTAAAAGCAGTGATTTACTATTGTCAGACAAGGTTAACTTTGTTTGTAGGGATAAACCACGACGTAAACCTTCCGGGGTTGCTCCTTTAAAAACCATTTCTACCTGAAACTGACCCGCAGTAACCTCCGGAATAACCTTACTCACTATTAAATTATAGGTTTTTCCGTTAAATTCACAATTGGCAGTCTGCCCTTCTTTAACCCTATTAATATAATATTCATCCACACCTGCCTGAAGTTTGTATCCTTGCAACACATCAATTTTTCCTATCATTTCATTAGAATTATAAGATTTTCCAATTACCGGATCATAGGATGATAATTTGCCCGAAACAGGGGCTTTGATGGTCATGTTTTCGATGTTTTTACGGATCATTTCTAAACTTTCGTTCATTTGCCCCATCGATTGATCAATTTGAGCCAATTGCATTTTTCTGCTTTGATTTTCCTGTTTAATGGCCTGACGAACAATTTTTAATTTTCCCTGGTAATACTCGTAATCCTGACTTGATTTATTAAACTCTTGCAGCGAAATTACTTTTTTGGAAAATAATGAACTGTCTAAACTGTATTGTCTACTTGCCGTTCTTAAGCTATTTTCTACATCCAGAACGTCTTGATTTAAAACCCGTTGATTTTGCTCTAAATCTAACCTCGATTTGCGTAACTGGTTAATCTGCTCCGTTGCCGCGGTTTGGCTGGAAGTATAACTCAACATGGCATTGGAATTGGAAATCCGTAACAGCGGTGTACCTTTTACTACAGAAGCACCGTTTTCGGTAAAAATTTCGGCAACCGTACCGCCTTCTGATGAACTTACAATTACAGAAGTTAATGGAACAACACTGGCATTCAATAACACTACATCTTCAAAATCGCCATACGCTACTTTACTGATTGTTAATTTGTCGGCGTCGGCACTGTATACTTTTTTTAGTGATAAAGTATAGCCATAAATCACAACCACTACAAAAGCAATTGCGCCACCTAATATTAATAAGGTTTTTCTGCTAAATCTTTTCTTCTCTATTTTCTTATCCATGTGTTCGGTTGTACTGTTCGGTTTCTCTAATAACCAAGCTTGTGCCAAAAGCAAAAACATTAGATAAAACCTTAAATTACAATCTATTAAATATTAATATCAATTCCACATGTTCATTATCGAACAGTTTATGTGCGGGAACGGACAGTTTTATTAAATTTGCTTCACCGAGAATAAAAGCAAGGTTCAGGCTTAAGCTAAGCTTTCTTTTTTGGATGCAAAAGATTGATTGAAAAAGAATAAATACATACTAAATAATAGGGAGAGGTTATGCTTGATACCACAGTTTTAATTATCGATGATGACGACGACATTCTGCTTAGTGCCCGTTTGTTTTTAAAGCAACAGGTTAAGCAGGTAATTACCTGTAAATCGCCAAAAGAGATTAACGTTTTGTTGAGCAAAGATGAAATAGACATCATTTTGCTTGATATGAACTACCAAAAAGGAGCAAGTGATGGTAGGGAAGGATTATATTGGCTCGAACATATTTTATCGATTGATAAAGATTATGTGGTTATTTTAATGACTGCTTTCGGCAATGTAGAACTGGCTGTTAAGGCAATTAAAAAAGGAGCTACTGATTTTATTCTCAAACCATGGGAAAATGAAAAGCTGTTCGCCACCATTTCTGCAGCATCAAAACTCCGCGAATCGACCAGAAAAGTAAAGAAACTCGAAAAAATACATTCTTCGCTACAAAAAGACCTGACACGTGGTTTCGAAAACATAGTGGGCCAGGCCGAAGGCATAAAACAGCTCCAATCTACCCTGGTAAAAGTGGCACCTACTGATGCCAATGTACTTATTTTGGGCGAGAACGGTACCGGAAAACAGGTTTTTGCATACGAAATCCACGGAAACTCGCAACGCAAAAACCAGGTATTTATGCATGTAGATTTAGGCTCGCTGAACGAAAATCTTTTCGAAAGTGAACTATTCGGCTATGCCAAAGGTGCTTTTACCGATGCTAAAGAAGATAAACCAGGTCGTTTTGAACTGGCCGATGGGGGAACAATCTTTTTGGATGAGATTGGAAATTTAACCTTACCCCTGCAAGCCAAACTACTGAGTGTTTTGCAAAACCGTACCGTAACACGCCTGGGCGAAAGTAAAGAACGGAAAGTAAATGTACGCTTAATAACGGCTACAAACATGCCTTTAAATGAAATGGTAACGAAAAATACCTTCAGGCAGGATTTACTTTTCCGCATTAATACAGTAGAACTTCTATTGCCACCCTTACGTAAACGTGGAACTGACATTTTGCTGCTGGCCAATCATTTTATGCAGGTTTTTAGCTCAAAATACCACAAAGAGATTAGAAATTTAAGCAATAAGGCACAGGATGTACTCTTAAATTACAAATGGCCGGGTAATGTAAGGGAGTTGCAGCACGTTTTGGAACGGGCCGTAATTATGAGCGACGGAAATGACATATCGGAAGAAGATTTACAGTTAAGTCCGCAGCGTTTTGCACAAAACAATTCCATACCGGATGAAATGGCATTGGAAGATATGGAAAAAATGATGGTGCAAAAAGCAATCGACAAACACAAAGGCAATATATCCAAAGCCGCAGCAGAACTAGGCTTAACAAGGGCTGCACTTTACAGAAGAATCGAAAAATTTGGAATCTAAGCTGAAAGCTAAAAGACCAGAGCTTAAAACTTTAGTCTTTCACCTTTAAGCTTTCAGCTTTAAAATAATGTTTTACCAACGCTTTACCTTCCGTTTAATATCCCGCCTGCTCGTAATCAACCTGCTTGGCTATCTGTTATTTTACCTGATTAAAAATACACAGCTTTGGTTTACTATTATTGGCGTTGCCTTAATTTTATTGTGTACCATTATTTCGCTTTGGTTTTACATTAACGAAATCCGCTCAGACATTAACCGCTTTATACTTGCAGTAAAAACTCGCGATCATACCTTAAATTTTAAAAACAAAGTAACAAAAGGAAGTTTTCCTGAACTCTATGAATCATTTGGTGACATTTTACAGGTGCACAAACAGATCAGACTGGAACAGGAAGCCATGTTTCAACTCATTAAAACCATTTTAGAGCAGGTTCCTGTTGGCGTAATTGTAGTAAACAATACCAATGAAGAAGAAAATGAAGAGGTTGCATTTTTTAATCAGGCCGCATCCAACCTTTTAGGCGTACCCGCGTACAAATACTGGCACAGATTAAAACAGCACCTACCTGGCTTTGCAACAGAAGTAGAACAGATTTTAACAGGGGGCAAACGGTTTCTCGAATTGAAAATCCAGGATAAACTGATTCAACTGTCAACAGAAGTTATTCCACTTAACCTTTATGGTAAAAATTATACCATTATCAGTTTTCAAAATATAAAAGATGAAATTGAGCAAAAAGAAACAGAGGCATGGAATAGGCTAATCGGAGTAATTTCGCATGAGATTTTAAATTCCATTACCCCCATCAGTTCATTATCCGATACCATAAACAAGATGGTTACCGATAAGAAAAACCTTACGGAGGATGAAATGGACGACCTTAAAACTGCATTGCAAACGATACAACGCAGATCATCAGGCTTACTGGATTTTGTTAAAGATTATAGGTTGATTGCAGAATTACCTACGCCAAACCTCGAATCGCATACCATTGGCGAGATACTGAAACACATCAAGGTATTGATGCAGCCCTTTGCAAAAGTTAAAAATGTGGTATTGGATGTAGAACAAACCTCCTCTAAAATTACTATTCAGCTCGATTTAAAATTGATTGAGCAAGTGCTGATCAACCTTATTACCAACAGCATTTACGCTGTAGAAAATAGCAATCAACCCTACATCAACGTAAATTACCGGTTAGAAAACACCAAAGTTTATATAGATGTTACCGATAACGGGAAAGGTATAGATGCCGACGATTTAGAGAAAATTTTTGTCCCTTTTTACACCACACGGAAAAACGGATCAGGTATAGGGTTAACCATTAGTCGCAACATTATGAAAATGCACAGGGGAAGTATAGAGGTAATTTCTACTCCTGGTGAGGGTACCACTTTTTCATTGGTGTTCAATTATGTTTGATCATATTAGTGTTGTTTTGACCTAAAAATCCAAACAAAACCAGTTTGATATGCTTTTATTAATGTGGATACATTAAATACAAGCATGAAGACAGTTATAATATCGAACAGACTACCCGTTAAAATCATCGAAGAAAACAACGAGTATACATTTATTCCGAGCGAGGGAGGCCTCGCTACCGGACTGGGAGACGTATACAAATCCGGAAATTCCATCTGGATCGGCTGGCCCGGAATAGATGTGCCGGAAGAACGCCAGGAAGAAGTTACACAAAAACTCGCTCAATTAAACCTCTACCCTGTTTTTCTTACTCAGAACGAAATCAATTTATATTATGAGGGCTTTTCAAACGAGGTATTATGGCCCGTTTTCCATTACCTGGTAACCTACGCCAATTACGAACAAAGTTATTGGGACTGCTACAAATCTGTTAATGAAAAATTTGCCAAAAGTGCCATGCATGTACTCAACAGGAGAGATAAAATCTGGATTCAGGATTATCAGTTACTTCTTTTACCTGGTATTTTAAGAGACAAACTGCCAGGTGCAACCATAGGTTTCTTTCAGCATATTCCTTTTCCTTCTTACGAAATATTCAGGCTGATCCCATGGCGCGAAGAATTGTTAAATGGTTTAATTGGTGCTGATTTAGTCGGTTTCCATACTTATGATGATGTTCGGCATTTTATCAGTACCGCAACACGCCTGCTCCCAGTAAATTCATCATCAAATGTGCTCAACAGCAACGAAAGGCAAATCGTGATAGAAGCTTTTCCGATGGGGATTGATTACGATAAATTTTCAGGCTTAACCCAAACTTATGAGGTAAAAAAGGAAATCGATTACTTCCGGTCAGGTAAAGAGGATATGAAAATAATTCTTTCCATCGATCGCCTCGATTATAGTAAAGGTATTTTAGAAAGGTTAAAAGCGTTAGAATTATTGCTTCAACACCACCCCGAATACATTGGAAAGATAGAACTTTTTATGATCGTTGTTCCCTCGCGTGATACAGTACCCCAATATAGCGAGCTTAGAGACCAGATTGATCAGTTTGTAGGCAATTTAAATGCACGTTACCGCTCCATCAACTGGATTCCGGTAAATTACTTTTACCGTTCCTTCCCAATTGAAGTATTATCAGCCCTATACAGCAGCGCAGATATTTGCCTGGTAACGCCAATGCGCGATGGCATGAACCTGGTGAGCAAAGAATATATTGCCAGCAGAAATAACAATGATGGCGTACTTATTTTAAGTGAAATGGCCGGAGCTTCCAAAGAGTTAACCGATGCTGTTATTGTTAACCCAAACAACATGGGCGACATTATGGAAGCCATTGTTACCGCCCTCAAAATGCCTTTAGAAGAACAGCAGCAACGTATGAAAGCCATGCGCGCCGTTGTAGAAAAATTCAATGTTAAACATTGGGTAAATAATTTTATTTTAAGATTAAACGAAGTGAAAGATTCTCAAAAATCATTATTAACAAAACATGCAGTAAATGCAATTAATGAAGTAATTGCTGCCAAATACGCACAAACAGCCGATAGGGTATTATTTTTAGATTACGATGGCACACTTGTTGATTTTACCGGAAATATAGATGATGCCTCACCAGATGCTGAACTTTACGACCTCATCGAAAACCTGACCATTGATAATGCCAACAAAGTGGTAATCATCAGCGGAAGGCGAAATGAAACTTTGGAAAGCTGGTTCGGACATTTAAAAGTAGATCTGATTGCAGAACATGGGGCATGGCAAAAATCGTATGGCGACAAATGGAACAGCCTGCCGCTTCTAACCGACCAATGGAAACAAGAAATAAGAACTTTATTAGAAACCTATACAGACCGCACACCGGGCTCATTTATTGAAGAAAAAAGCTACTCACTGGTTTGGCACTATAGAAAAGCAGAAGAAGGGCTCGGCGAATTAAGGGCCAACGAGATTATTAGCCACATGAAAATACTTGCTGCTGATAAGGGCCTGCAACTAATGCCGGGAAATAAAGTAATTGAGTTTAAAAATATGGAAGTGAATAAAGGCAAGGCCGCGTTAAACTGGTTATATGGAAAACAACCTGATTTCATTTTAGCACTTGGCGATGACCATACGGATGAAGATATTTTTAGGGCCTTATCGGATGACGCCATTACGATTAAGGTGGGCAACAACATTTCGGAGGCAAAATATTACCTAAACGATTTTAAAGAGGTAAGGAAATTACTCTGGAGTTTAGTTAAGGAAGAATTTGTTGAGCGGGGATAATAATGGGTAATTGTTGCGAGAAGGCTTTTCAAGAAGGATCGTTTCATAGGAAACTTCTATAACCAAGGTCTGTGTCTTCACAGACCTTTCAGAAAGCCCTAATAAATCGTCATTGCGATAAGGCTTTTTCAGCCGACGAAGCAATCTTTCCTGTAAAGATTACTAACATGAAAGATTGCTTCGTCGTTCCTCCTCGCAAAGACGATCGTTTTAAAGGAAACTGACTATAACCAAGGTCTGTGTCTTCACAGACCTTTCAGATAAGGACTAACAAATCGTCATTGCGAGAAGGCTTTTTCAGCCGACGAAGCAATCTTTCCTGTAAAGATCACTAACATGAAAGATTGCTTCGTCGTTCCTCCTCGCAAAGACGATCGTTTTAAACAATGTGGCTAACAAGTCTGAAATCACAGCGATCGCATTAAGATTGCTTCGTCGTTCCTCCTCGCAATGACGATAGTTTCGTAGGAAACTAACTATAACCAAGGTCTGTGTCCTCACAGACCTTTCAGATATGCTCTAATTAATCGTCATTGCGAGAAGGCTTTTTCAGCCGACGAAGCAATCTTTCCTGTAAAGATCACTAATATGCAAGATTGCTTCGTCGTTCCTCCTTGCGATGACGATCGTTTTAAAGAAAACTAACTATACCAAAGGTCTGTGTCTTCACAGACCTTTCAGATAAACCCTAATGAATCGTCATTGCGAGAAGGCTTTTTCAGCCGACGAAGCAATCTTTCCTGCAAAGATCACTAACATGAAAGATTGCTTCGTCGTTCCTCCTCGCAATGACGATCGTTTTAAAGAAAACTAACTATACCAAAGGTCTGTGTCTTCACAGACCTTTCAGATAAGCCCTAACAAATTGTCATTGCGAGAAGGCTTTTTCAGCCGACGAAGCAATCTTTCCTGTAAAGATCACTAAGATGAGAGATTGCTTCGTCGTTCCTCCTCACAATGACGATCGTTTTAAAGTAAACTAACTATAACCGAGGTCTGTATCCCTACCTACAAAAATATTGGTCTATCCAATTTTATTGCAATTCGGTATGCTGCATTCATCAAGCCTACATGACTATACGCCTGCGGGAAATTACCCCATTGACTACCGGTTTTCGCATCCACATCTTCACTGAATAAAAGCAGGTGGTTACAATACTTAATAATGTTTTCGAATTCCTTAATGGCTTCTTCGGTACGACCTACGCAGGCCAATGCTTCTACATACCAAAAGGCACAGATTAAAAATGTAGTTTTTGGTTTTCCAAAATCATCGGCATGCAGGTAACGGTAAAACAAGCCATCTTCAGTTTTCAGTTCCTTTTCCAATGCGATTAAATGATCCTTTGCCCGATCTGAAGCAGGATCAAGGTAATTCATCATAATTAATTGCAGCGTACTGGCATCTAAATGCGGACTACCCACAGCATTGGTATACACTTTTCTTTCAGGATCGTAACAGGCTTCGATATGGGCCGCAGCTTTATCAATTAAAACCTGTGCTCTTTTTTCGAAATCCTGATTACCAATGGTTTTGGCCATTTTTAAAGCCGCCTGTGCCCCTGCCCACTGAAACAGATTGCTGTAGCAATGCACGTTGGCTATATTTCTGAATTCCCAAATTCCGGCATCCTTTTCATCTATTGTTCTTTCAATTTTAGATAGCACACTTTCGATCCATTTTATAGAATCGCTACGTTCAGAAAATACAAATCGATGATCGGTATATAGGGGTAACATTGAAATTAGCACCTGTCCGTAAATATCATTTTGAATATGCCTCATAAGCCTGGTTTCCTATCCTGATGGGCTGTTCGCCTTTGTATCCTTCCAAATGATCGAGGGTTCGCTCGGTAATTTCCCTTTCTCCTGCTATGCCATAAAGGGGTTGGTAGCGGGTATCTTCGGCATGCGAAATATCTGATAAATAATTAAAGTATTTCTCCATTTCTTCGAAATGACCGATGTGGTTTAGCGAAGTAAGCACATAATGCGAATCGCGTAGCCAGCAATACCGGTAATCCCAGTTTCGGGTACTGCCAGGCGATTCGGGCAAACTGGTAGTACTTGCAGCGATAATTGCACCGGTATCTTCATACTGATGAATTTTTAAAACCAGGGCCGATCGGATTACGAAGGGCTGATAAAAGCCTGCAATTGAAGAATGCTTAATCCACAAACGCCAATATGCAACGGTTTCACGTAGAAAATTTTCTGCGGTACTTACTACTGGGGCTTCCAGGTTTTGCCCATATGTCATGATCAGGTATTTCACATCATTGAGCACAAAAGCTTTCTCATCCAATATATAGGTAACTGAAACATTGGTACTTAAACGGATATTTTCATCACAGCCTAAATAATCAATATGGTTGCTGCCGCGGCTTGATCTCATTTTACTTTTACCATAATCGCAAACCGGTTCGCATTTTATGGTGATTCGTGGGTTTCCTTCCAAAGGCTCGATCTTTCTGATGAACATTAGCGGTTTAAAATAGCGCTCATAAAGATGAAAACGCGGTGCAAAATCGGTAATGCGGTATTTGCCGTCTTCAGTCGTAATTTCAGTTCTTAAAACGTTGGTATTTTCGATGTAATATTGATCAGATGTGTATTCACCTTGTGGCAATATTGAAAATTCGCCACCCTTTTTTTTATCCAATAAACTGCCAAATACAAAAGGACTGTCGAAACGGGGCCAGCAAAGCCAAGATATGTCGGTATTTTTATTAACGTGTGCTATGAAAGCGCAATTTCCTATAATTCCTGTTTGATAAAGGTGTTGTTCGGCCATAAACTATTTTTTGTTTATTTTACTAACAAGAAGATTGGAAAAATGTTGGATAGAATTATTAAAAAAGACCTTTTATACTTAAACTGACCGGGTAGGAACGAAAACCTTTATACTTATTTTTAAAACGTTGGGTTTTGCGTTAGGGATTGTAAGGGTTCAGTACCGGTTTTTCACCGGTACCGGAGCGCAGCGCAGCCCTGAAAAGCCCGACCCTTTACCGATTTTTCATCGGTATGGGTAACGCCCAAATCATTTTGCAATTCCTGGTGCAGTTTTCTGATAGTAGATGCTAACAGTTTAAACTTGCTAAAAGCAATCATTAAGCCAGCTGATACGATAACATGCTCTTTTGATTAAATATTTAGCTATAAAAACTCAATCGCAATGGCTATTCTGAATCTTTCAGCCTTGATCTTATTAATTTAGTTTACAATGATCAAATTTAATAAGGAAGTATTACCATGAAGCGCAATAATTATCCAATTACGTGCGATTTTGATCTCCTGCACCATTGCAACGCTAAATTTTAAGCGATTTTAGTCTCCCGCAACTCTGCAAAGACAAATAATGCGCGATTTTAGCCTCCTGCAGAAATGTAACACTGAATTTTAAGCGATTTTGATCTCCTGCAACTCTGCAAAGACAAATAATACGCGATTTTGGCCTCCTGCAGAAATGCAACGCTTAAATTTAAGCGATTTTAGTCTCCTGCATCTCTGCAAAGACAAATAATGCACGATTTTAGCCTCCTGCTGAAATGTAACGCTCAATTTTAAGCGATTTTGGTCTCATGCAACTCTGCAAAGACAAATAATGCACGATTTTAACTCCCTGTAAAATTATTAAATGATAGCACAAAAAAAAACCAGCCACGAAAATCGCGACTGGCCTAGTTAATGATTAATGATTATTTTAAATAACGGTTCCGCTAGGTACCACTGCTCCTTTTTTAATAACTACTATACCATCTTTAACGGCATAAAGTTCAAAATCTCCATCCTCTAAATGTTCGCCACCGTTAATTTTTACATCGTTACCTATTCTGCAGTTCTTATCGATGATGGCGTTGTTGATGTAACAACGGTCGCCAATTCCGATTAATGAATTTCCCTTACTTGTTTCGTCCTGTATCTCTTCAAGTGTTTGATACCGATCGCTACCCATAATATAAGCATTGGTAATTACCGTATCTTTTCCAATTCTCGATCGGATACCCAAAACAGCATGTTCTACTTTGCTGGCCTGAATAATACAGCCTTCAGCAATAATGGTTTTATCCAAAGTAGTACCCGAAATTTTAGATGGAGGTAACATCCTTGCCCTGGTAAATATGGCATGGTTGCTATCAAACATATTAAATTTAGGAATTTCGTCAGTCAAGCCCAAATTGGCTTCGAAAAATGATGAAATGTTACCAATATCCGTCCAGTAACCTTCGTATTGAAAGCTTAAAACCCTGCTTTGTGTAATTGCCCTAGGCAAAATTTCTTTACCAAAGTCTTTTTCATCTTCATTCTCGTTTAAGATGTTGATTAAATAATCGCGGTTGAATACATAAATCCCCATCGATGCCAAAAAATTACGGCCTTCGGATTGCATATCTGCACCAGTATCTGATACCCAATCTTCCAAACCTGTTTTTGGTTTCTCGATAAAAGAAGTAATCATATTTTCCTCATCCGCTTTCAAAATACCAAAATCGGTAGCATCTTTGGCGTTAACAGGTATGGTTGCAATTGTAATTTCGGCATTGGCTTCGATATGTTTTTCAATCATATCTTTAAAATCCATCTGGTATAACTGATCGCCCGATAAGATTAGAATATAATCAAACTCATGTGAAACGATGTGATGCATGCACTGACGAACGGCATCTGCAGTACCCTGAAACCAGCCAGAATTTTGTACAGTTTGTTCAGCCGCCAAAATATCTACAAAAGCCGTACTGAAATGGCTGAAGTGATAGGTGTTTTTAATGTGTTTATTAAGCGATGCTGAATTAAACTGTGTTAACACAAACATACGGTGGATGCCGGAATTAAGACAGTTCGAAATCGGAATGTCTACCAAACGGTATTTACCAGCAATCGGAACTGCAGGTTTAGAGCGTGTTTGTGTTAGTGGCGATAATCTAGAGCCCTGGCCACCGCCAAGGATAACGCCTAAAACTTTGTCAGTCATGTTTAAGCTTATTTTAATATTTGGTATAATTCTATATAATTCGATGCTGCTTTATCCCACGAATGGTCTATCTTCATCATTGTTTTTCTTACTGCTTTAAAAGCTTTTTTATTGTTGTACAAATCAACTGCCCTGTTAATTGCATGGGTAACATCCCAAATGCTTGTTTGATCGTGGCAAATGCCAAAACCGCCATCGCCTACATCTATCACAGTATCTTTTAAGCCGCCAACCCTGCGCACAATAGGAACTGTTCCATACCTTAAAGCGTACAACTGGTTTAAGCCACAAGGTTCAACCCTAGAAGGCATAAGCAGAAAATCTGCCCCGGCATACATCTCATGCGAAACCTGCTCATTATAACCGATGTAAACATTGTATTTTCCCGGAAAGATATCCTTTAACTGGTTTAACCTTCCTTCTACCCAATTTTCGCCAGATCCTAAAACCAGTACGTTGATGTTATCGCCATGTTGCTGTAAAGCCGTATAAAAAATATCGGGCAATAAATCAGCACCTTTTTCATCCACCAACCTACCAATGAAGGTAAATAATGGTTTCGACGCATCTAATTGAAAAACATTGCAAAGTGCTGTTTTGTTTGCCAATTTACCAGCTTCTACTGTTTTTAAATTGTAACTTTTCCCAAGCATCGGGTCTGTTTCCGGATTCCATACTTCACTATCGATACCATTTAAAATCCCGACCGACTTCCAGCGTTCCTGTCGCAGTAAACTTTCCAGTCCGCGGGCATTGCTCATCATTTCATCCAGGTAGCTTGGCGAAACAGTAGTTACTTTCCAAGCACATTTAATGGCCGAAGCCAGTGGATTAATCGCATCATCCCAACCTAATAAGCCACCTTTCCATAAATCGAAAGCTGGAATATAATATAATTTTTCCCATCCAAACTGACCCTGATATTGGGCATTATGAATAGTTAAAACGGTAGGTACTGAACTGATAGGAGTGTATTTTATAGAGTTGGCTACCATAAACGGAATCAAACCGGTATGGTGATCGTGGCAATGAATAACATCCGGGCGGTGCTCCCACTGTACAATCCAATCAAGGGTAGCAATTTGAAAAGCTACAAAACGTTCGGTATCATCATTATAGCCATATACATTCGGCCGGTCTGTTAAACCTTGTATATGAACAATGTATAAATCGAAGCCCAGTTTATTGGTTTTTTCTTTAAGAATACGGTATTGAAAATGGTTGTTGCCATAATTTGCCCAGGCATCATAGGTAACCTCAAACTCGCTTTCGCGGATAAATTTAGTGTCGTACGCGGGCACAACCACTTTGGCAATGTGGCCTAATTTATTTTGGTACTTTGGTAGGGCCCCAACTACATCGGCTAAACCACCAACTTTTGCAACAGGGTAACACTCGGCGCTTATATGTATAATTTCCATCAAATATTTGGTGTAGATAACCTTAGTAAGTTACTAATTGTTTTGAGTTTTGCAAATAATGAAAATTATATTTCCAGTTGGTTATGTATCACCCAAGCCGCTCGTTAGGCTTAATTTATTTAAGGACCTTTTTTTAATTATGATCCCCTAAAACCATCGTCATGCTGAATTCATTTCAGCACCTATTTTGTAATTATGATCCTTTAACCCCATCGTCATGCTGAATTCATTTCAGCACCTATTTTGTAATTATGATCCCCTAACCCCATCGTCATGCTGAATTCATTTCAGTACCTATTGCTATGGTTCCTTTCTCTTGATTATTCTAATGATTATCGTACAGCTGTTTTGTAAGTGAAGGGGTTTGTGCTTTGTGGGAGGCTACAGTCCTGCTTTACGCTATAAGTCCTCGCTGCGCTCCGGGCTTCCGCTTCAATCAGGCTTAAATTTGAGGGTCAGTTCCTACAAATGCAAAATCTTACTGATTTGTATTAATTAAGCGATTTGCGGGTAAAAACCACGAAAGTTCTCCTGCTGGTATTTGGAGATAAACGCCCAAACATATTTTTAATAATATCGTCATCTGATAAGAACACATAACCCCATCGTCATGCTGAATTCATTTCAGCACCCATTTTGTAATTATGATTCCCTAACCGCATCGTCATGCTGAATTCATTTCAGCACCTATTTTGTAATTATGATCCCCTAACCGCATCGTCATGCTGAATTCATTTCAGCACCTATTTTGTAATTATGATCCCCTAACCCCATCGTCATGCTGAATTCATTTCAGCACCTATTTTGTAATTATGATCCCCTAACCCCATTAATTATGATCCTTTAAACCCCATCGTCATGCTGAATTCATTTCAGCACCTTTATACTATAAGTCTCTCTCAAATTCATCGCACTAACCCATACATATAATGCATTGATTTACAACACATACTTCAACAAAAAAAACCGCCTAAATCCATAGGCGGTTTTTAACAACAAAACAAATATATTTTTGGTTTAAAAATATCTAATACTCTTCAGCGATGATTTCGTAAAAATCGCGAATGGGTTGAAATTGTGGGTGTAAAGAAACCACATCTCCAAACACCAATAATGCCGGGGCAGTAATTCTTTTATCTTCAACAATTTCGGCAATGGTATCTACAATCCCAATTGCAATTTTTTCTTCTGGGGTAGAACCATTTTGTATTACCGCTACAGGCAACAAATTTTTATTTTCGGATTGGAATATCGCAGCAATTTCTTTTACTTTTTCAATTCCGTTCAATACTACAATTGTAGCTTTTGTTTTTGCGGCAATGTACAGGTCTTCAGAAATTTCACCTTTTGCATTTGTTCCGGTTACTGCCCAAAAGCTTTCACTAAGGTCTTTATAAATCATCGGAATCTTTTGCAAACTTGGCGCACCGGTTGCACTTGATATACCCGGAATAATTTCGGTTGGAATGCTGTAAGATTCAGCAGCGTCAATTTCCTCGTATCCTTTAGCAAAGAAAAAAGGATCTCCACTTTTTAAACGCACAACATGACCATAGTTTAATGCATAATCTACAATCAGTTTGTTAACCGCATCCTGAGAAAACGATTCATCGTCAGATCGTTTGCCAACGTATACTTTCGGAATTCCATCTGGCGCATGACACAATAAAGCTTCGTTCACATTTGCATCGTATAAAACAACATCAGCTGTTTTTAATGCTTTAACACCTTTTAAACTAAATAAATCCGGATCGCCAGGACCTGCACCTATTAAAGTAATTCGTGGTTCAATGTTCGCTTTTTCTACTTTATTCAAAATCATAACAGATAATTTATGCGCGTTATACGTTTGTTAATTATACAAATATATAAAGTCTATGGGAATAGTAGTAATTTATTTTAAAATAATTTTTATTAGCCTAGTATAACTGAAACAGAGAGAATAGCTATTACGTTTTGATTACTGAAACGCTTTAAGCAATAAAAATCCTGCATGAGGTGCAGTTAAAGAATTAATGTTAAAGGTCTGCGGAAACACAGACCTTGGAGTTAGGAAAGAGCGTGATCAATAAATAACACCTATTTGCAATTCACTTCAGTAAAGGTAAACTTACCTGCTTCGTAATTAATTGGTTTTCCTTTTACAAAATATGACCTGCCCAATGTGGTTTCAATCTGTGCCACACCCATCATTAATTTGCCGTCCTTTTTTAAAAAAGCCAATGGATTGGTAAATACATTGGATTTATCATTACCTGTATTAAACCGGTAATCTACATAAAGTGTATCTCCACTGAATTTTCCGTTTATTGTGCCATTATTTTCAGGTTTTTCAGCATATTTCACCAATAAGGAACCCGTAATTTTTCCGGATGCCATTGTTTTCACAATCATTGCCGCACTATCTTTTTCAAATGAAGCTGCATAACAATTCTGATTGACTACGGAATCTTTGGCTGTGGTATCGGTTTTTTTCTCTGATTGGTTACAGGCGAAAATAAATGGAACAGCCGTTAAAGCGAGGTAAATAAGGTTTCTTTTCATATAATTAGCAATATGGATTTAGGATGCAATATTAAAAAGATGAAAAATTTAAAAATTTCCATAAATAAATATACAAAAAACCTGATAACGAAAAGCGGGACCACCATAGGCGTCCCGCTGAAATTGCTTCCCCTTTATCTCATTAAAGATTTAAAGGCTTCATCTTATATTTGGTCGTGTTTTTTTCGATTGTAATTAACGCTACCATCACACCTCTTACCCGCACTTTATTCTACTGCTGCCCTGAACATTAATGCGCCAACAGTTAAATTGGTGCGCGTATCTACGAGGATTGCCGATCCGTTTGCCCGGTTATCATCGTATAAATCAAAAGCCAAAGCATCGGCTGTTTTAATAATCACACGGCCAATATCGTTTAATTTAAATTCTTCAGCAGCATGTTTTTCAAGGGTATTGATATCTACTTTATGCAAAATTTCGCTTATTTTACAACGGGTAATCTTACTGTTATGTTGAATATTGTACATAATCGAAGTATCCAATGCACGTGTATCCATCCAGCAAAGATCGGCTTCAATCAATTTTGATTCTTGTGGCAATGCTGAAGCATTTACAATGGTATCGCCACGGCTGATGTCTACATCATCCTTTAAATGAATAATCACCGACTGCCCTGCATGTGCAGCAGCGGGTGCTTGATCAAAAAATTCGATTTTCTCTATAGTAGAACTTGCGCCACTCGGTAGAACCGTCACTTTATCATTTAAGTTAAAAGTTCCGCTTAATACCCTACCTGCATAACCGCGGTAATCGTGTAATTCTTCAGTTTGTGGCCGCACAACCCATTGCACGGGCATTCGGGCCAACTGCGATTTATCCAAATTATCAGTATCTACTTTCTCCAGGAAATGCAAAAGGCTTTCTCCTTCGTACCAGTCCATATTTTGCGAAGTTTGCACAATATTATCGCCTTTAAGCGCGCTAACCGGAATGTACGTTACATCGGCCAGTTTTAACTGCTGCGCCAAAACCTTATACTTTTCAATGATCGCGTTGTAAGCCGTTTCGCTATAATCAACCATGTCCATTTTATTGATACAAACTACCACATGTTTAATACCCAGTAAGGAAACAATATAGGAATGGCGGATGGTTTGCTCTACTACACCATTACGGGCATCAATTAAAATAATGGCCAAGTTAGCGGTAGATGCTCCTGTAACCATATTTCTGGTATACTGAATGTGTCCTGGGGTATCTGCTATAATAAATTTACGTTTTTCCGTTTGAAAGTATTTGTAGGCTACATCAATGGTGATGCCCTGCTCGCGCTCTGCCCTTAAACCATCGGTTAAAATGGCTAAATCTATAGTACCGTCATCATTTTTACGGTTGGAGCTCTGTAAAGCTTCTAATTGATCGGCTAAAATGGAATCTGTATCATATAACAAACGACCGATTAAAGTACTTTTACCATCATCTACACTGCCTGCTGTGAAAAATTTTAATATGTTCATTTTTTTAGATATAAGATAATAGATATGAGATATTAGACAGGTGCAAGATTCTCAAATCTCACATTTCAATGCTCAAATCGTTCTTAAAAAATTTTAATATAATCATTTTAGATATGAGATATTAGACCGATGCAAGATTCTGAAATCTCACATCTCAATACTCAAATCTCTCTTAAAAATAGCCTCCTTTTTTTCTGTCTTCCATTGCGGCTTCAGAAACTTTATCATCCAAACGGGCACCACGCTCTGAAATTTTAGAGTCGCTGATTTCTGAAATGATGTCATCAATCAAAGTCGCGTCTGATTCTACTGCAGCAGTACAAGACATATCTCCTACTGTACGGAAACGAACCTGTTTACGTTCTACCACATCTTCATCATCCATATTTAAAAATGGTGAAGCAGCCATCAGCTGACCGTTTCTGGTAATGCAATCGCGTTCATGTGAGAAATATATGCTTGGAAGATCTATTTTCTCTCTGCGGATATAATTCCAAACATCTAATTCAGTCCAATTACTGATCGGGAACACGCGGATATTTTCTCCTTTGTGGATTTTACCGTTATAAATGTTCCAAAGTTCAGGGCGCTGGCGTTTTGGATCCCACTGACCAAATTCATCACGAACAGAAAAAATACGCTCTTTTGCCCTGGCTTTTTCTTCATCACGGCGCGCACCTCCAATACAGGCATCAAACTGGTATTTTGCAATGGTATCAAGCAAGGTTACGGTTTGCAAAGCATTTCTACTGGCATTTTTACCGATTTGCTCAACAACTTTACCTTGATCAATAGATTCCTGAACGGAACCAATGATTAATTTTTCGCCAATCCGCTCTACCATCTGATCACGGTAGGTAATGGTTTCTTCAAAATTATGACCGGTATCAATATGCACTAATGGGAAAGGAAATTTTCCCGGACGGAATGCTTTTTCAGCTAAACGAACTAAAGTTATCGAGTCTTTTCCACCCGAAAATAGTAAGGCTGGTTTTTCAAACTGACCTGCTACTTCACGCAAAATGTGAATCGCTTCTGCCTCTAGTTCATCTAAATAATCAAAATTGTATGTACTCATTTCAATTGTTGGAATGTTTTAATGCTGAATGATTAAATGTTAAATAGCTTAATTATTCAACTCGTTATATTTGTTGTTGTTGTTGTTGTTGTTGTATATTTAACTGTCGTCATTGCGAGGAGGCTTTTTCAGCGACGTGGCAATCTATCTTGCTACTCAAAATGACATTTGTTTTTATTCTATTTCTTTAAAAGATTGCTTTACCGATAAATCGGTACAGGCTGGCTCTACGCTTATCCGGCCTCGCATCCGATAGCTATCGGATGACGATCAAGATGCCGCGTGTAAACCACATTCTTTTTTACTCTGGTCTTCCCACCACCATCTTCCTGCCCTAAAATCTTCACCTGGCTGTACTGCCTCTTGTACATGGTGCGCAACCTATGCTCGGAAAACCTTTATCGTGCAGGGTATTGTAAACAATATTATTTTCTTTGATGTAGGCTTTAACATCGTCTAACGTCCAATCAAATATCGGGTGAAATTTAATCAATTGATTGCCTTCATCCCATTCCAAATCGTGCATATCCTCTCGGTTGGCACTCTGATCAGCCCTTATTCCTGTTACCCAAATTTCGTTTCCTTTTAATGCTCTTTTTAAAGGTTCGATTTTACGGATGTAACAGCATTCTTTTCTATTTTCAACAGATTCGTAAAAGCTGTTCGGTCCCTTTGTATTCACCATATCCTGCAACAATTCGTTTTTAGGATAATAGGCATGAATCGGTTTGTTATATATTTCCAGCGTACGGTTCCAAACGTAATAGGTTTCCGGAAACAAACGTCCGGTTTCTAAAGTAAAAACTTTAATAGGAATGTTATTGGCAAAAATTAAATGCGTAATCGCCTGATCTTCCCAACCAAAACTGGTCGAAAATATTATGCGGTCGGCATATTTTTCAGCCAAAAACTTCAGTTTATCAATTGTGTTTAAACCTGCCAGTGCTGCCTTTATCTCTTCTAGGTTTTCCATCATTAAATTAATTTTAAAATAAACATAATCACACTGCGCAAGCTTACCAGCATTACAATAATGCCTACAGCTACCATAATGGTTTTAGCAGAAATTTTGTTTGATACTTTAGCTGCTATCGGCGATGCAATGGCACTACCGATAATCAAGCCTAGAACGGCCTCCCAATGTTTACCACCCAACATTGTAAAAAAGGTTAGCGAACTTAAGGTTGCAATAAAAAAGCGACTGATTTTTACTGTTCCTAAAGAGAACAGTGGATGCCTGCCACCGGCAATTAAGCTTGATAATACAATCGACCCCCAGCCACCACCAAAAGCTGCATCAATGAAGCCCCCAACAAAACCGAGCAAACCAATTTTTTTAATTTTCTGATCGGCTTTTTTAGTTTGATATTGAAGGCTTTCATTAAAATAATGCCGCCTAAAAACAACGTGTATACTGCAACAATTGGCTTTACATAAGCACTGTAATGCTCTAATGAAGACAAAATATAGGCACCCAAAACTGCACCGATTATGGCAGGAAGGATTAAAATTTTGAATAATTTCCAGTTTACGTTACCCATGCGGTAATGCATCCATCCTGCAATTCCGTTGCTCATCACCTCAGAAATGTGGATGGCCATACTGGCCGAAGCAGGCGGTAAGCCCATGGCCAGTGAAAACGAGGCTGTTGTAACACCGTACGACATTCCAATTGCACCATCAATTAAGGCGAATAAAAATCCGGCACCTAAAAACCAATAGAACAGGGGATCAATATTGATCAAAAATGTTTGAAACTCGGGTTCAGTATTCCACAAAGAAAAACCAATTGCACCGATGAGTAAAACCGCAGCCATCCAAATCAGCCACTTAATATTTCGCTCTGCAAAGCTTTTTTTAGGATTAATTAAGTTTTGAGTAACCTTATTCAGTTTTTTAACCTTTGCCGAAAAATCGCCATTTAAAGTCTGGCGTAAAGCACTCATGTTCTGTAAAGTTTCATCCAGCTCGGCCGGCAAGCCTTCATTTAAAATCTGCTTTAACCGTTTTGCAATTGTTGGCGATTTACCGTTAGTGGAAATCGCAATCTTTAAATCACCTTTTTGAACGATTGATCCCAGATAGAAATCGCAAAGTTCTGGTTTATCGGCCACATTAATCAACAGACCACGCTCATGCGTAACCTTTCTGATTTCTTCATTTAAGATATTGTTATTGGTTGCCGCAAAAACGATATCAATATCATTCAGATCATCTACGTTAAAACTTTTCTGTTTTACTTTAATCAGCGGATAGTTGGCAATAAGCGCATACACTTCTGGTGAAATAATTTCAGCAACAATTGTAATGGTAGCGCTATGGCTGTTATTTACAATTGCTGTTAATTTTTCGAGCCCAATATTTCCTGCACCAATTAATAATGTACGCAGCTTGTTCAGCTTTACAAAAACTGGAAAAAGCTGGTTACCTTTTTCTTCTTCCGAAAAAGATGCTGCATTATCAGGTTGGTTAGGCAATACTTGCATATTGTTTAATTAATTTTTTAAATGATGGATGTAATGATACAACTTCTCCAAAAATTAATAAAGCGGGGGCTTTAATATTTTCCTGTTGTACCAAACCTTCGATGGTTTCTACTACACCAACTACTAATCTTTCATCTGCTGCCGATCCGTTTTGAACAACCGCAGTAGGTAAATGGTGTTTGCCTGCACCTTTAAAAATCTCAACGATTTTAGCCAGTTTTTTTAATCCCATAAGTACCACTACCGTTGCATTAGATTGAGCAGCCTGGTAAATATCGGCAGAAACCTCTCCCGAAGTGGTGGTTCCTGTAATTACCCAAAAACTTTCGCTCATGCCGCGGTGTGTAACCGGTATCTGTTGCAAACCTGGTACACCAATGGAACTCGAAATACCCGGAATTACACTTACCGGAATACTGTATGATGCGGCATAGTCCAACTCCTCATATCCCCTGCCGAAAACAAACGGATCGCCTCCTTTTAAACGCACCACATGGCCATAGTTTAAGGCGTAATCAATCATTAATTTATTGATGGTATCCTGAGGGTAAGAATGTTCACCTGAACGTTTTCCTACATAAACTTTAATGGCTTCTGCCGGTGCATGCTCCAATAAGGCTTCATTGGTTAAGGCATCGTATAATACCACATCAGCAGATTGCAATGCTTTAACGCCTTTCAATGTCAATAAATCAGGGTCTCCAGGACCAGCGCCTAAAAGGGTAATTCTTGATTCTATATTTTGATTAACCATGTTTCTTTTTAATTATTGAATTTGAATGACTGTATAAAGATTTGTTTGGCGCATAGCGTTTAGCGTTTGCAGTGTTCAAATCTCATTTTATAGTCTCAAATCTCATTTTGCTAATGCAGCTCTTTTTTCCTTAATTTGATTTAAAAACTGATTTGCTTCTTCGAAATATTTCTGTGCAAATTCGGCAGTAGGTTCATTTTTGTTAATCTGTAAAACCAGGTCAGAAAAATTGGTTGGTAAGTTAAATTCACCAGTTTCTACATAATGGTTATCAAACTCACGGATCACCCCTACCTGGGTGCTGCTGTTTACTCCTTTATCTAACAATAAAGATTTTGCTGCACTTACAAAAGTGCTGTATGTATGGTAAATGGCATCAGCAAAAGCACCTTTATCAAGGTTTTGCTTTGCCCATCCAAATTTTTCATCGGCCTCCAATAATAATGTTGCAACCAGATCGATTACTACACCAGCACATTCGCCAACACCAATTGCGGTAACAAACTGCTCTACATGGCCCCAATCTACAAATTCTTCAGTCTGGAGATTTGTTAAATCGGCCAGTGGTTTTAATAACTGATAGAAATGATCTTTTCCTTTTCTATCATAATATTGGTGGAAGTTTTCATTTTCCAGGTTATTGGCTTTAAAATCATTTAATATGAAATGCAAAACACTTGTAGCCCTTTTAGAAGGCACTTTAATTACCCGTTCGGCCACCCTACCCACACCGTTTCCAACTGTTCCTCCGCCCAACATTACCTGTACTGCCGGAACAACTTTTCCTTCAGCCTTTACCGAGCTGCCATGGAAACCAATTTCGGCCAAACCATGTTGGCCGCAAGAATTCATACATCCGCTGATTTTAATTTTGATGTTTTTTTCGTAGATAAATTCAGGAAAATCGGTATAAATTACTTCTTCCAAAACTTCGGCTAAAGTCATTGAGTTGGAAATACCCAAATTACAGGTATCAGTACCAGGACAAGTGGTAATATCGGCTAAACTATCAAAACCAGCAGTTGTGAAACCAATTTTATTTAAAGCTGCATATAATGAAGGCAATCCTTCTTTGCGCACAAATTTTAACAGCAATCCCTGGTTTTGGGTAATTCTGATTTCATCAGCAACATATAGCCTAATGGCATCAACAAACGCCCTTGCTTTATCTGTTTTAATATCGCCTACCTGAACTTTCACATAAACGCCATAAAATCCGGCTTGTTTTTGCTCAATTACGTTGGTGGCCAACCAGTGTTTATAATGCGCTTCGTTTAATATTTCGACTGCAGGATATTCCTGTTCTAATGGCAAAAGCGGTTGAGGAACAGTATTAATATCTATTTTAAAAGTTTTTACTTTATTGGCAATTCGCTCTTCTGCAACCAAACGTAAAACCTCTTCTAAACCTAACTTTTGCACTAAATATTTTAAGCGGGCTTTGTTGCGGTTGGTACGTTCGCCATAACGATCGAACACGCGAAGAACAGATTCTGTAAACGGAATTAATTGATCTTCAGGCAAAAACTCGTGCACTGCATTGGCCAAAAATGGCTGTGCTCCTAAACCACCTGCAAATAATACTTTAAAGCCACGTTCGCCGTTTTCATTAATTTTCGGAATAAAACCTAAATCATGAATGTAGCTAAATGCTGTATCTCTGTCGCTCGAAGAAAAGGAGATTTTAATCTTTCTACCCATTTCCTGGCAAATCGGGTTCCGCAAAAAGTAAGCAAATACCGCTTGGGCGTAAGGCGAAACATCAAATGGTTCTTCGGCATCAATTCCAGAATTTGGAGAAGCCGTTACATTACGTACCGTATTTCCACAAGCCTCACGAAGTGTAATATCATCCTGCTCCAATTTAGCCCAAAGCTCCGGAGTACGGTCTAAACTCACATAATGGATCTGGATATCCTGACGGGTAGTTAAGTGTAAATTTCCACTTCCATAATCATCGGCAATATCGGCAATACGCAACAATTGTTTAAACGTTACTTTACCAAAAGGCAATTTAATCCGTACCATTTGCACGCCTGGCTGTCTTTGTCCGTAAACACCACGGGCCAAACGGAGGCTTCTAAACTTTTCGTCGTGGATGGTTCCATCTCTAAAAGCTTTAATCTTATTCTCTAAATCGATGATGTCCTGCTCGACGATCGGATTTTCGAGTTCTGTTCTGAAACTTTGCATATGTGTTGTTAGCTTTATTCAAAAAATGCTTCCCTGTTACCGAGAAGCATTAAATATTTTATACATAAAATTATCTATAGGCTCCTGTTATTGCGTTTTGCAACAGCACATCATTTGCATAGCGATTAATTTGTTAGGTATAAAATTGAAGTTCATACGCCAAATATATAAAGTATATAGGAATAGTCGTAATTTATTATGAAAAAGTTTACGATATCCTGTTAAATTAATATGGTTTTTCCACTTTGCGTCATCCTGAACTTGTTTCAGGATCTATTTGTATGCTTGGTTTTATTAACTAAAGGCTACCAACTGAAAACTGCCAACTAAAAACTGGTAACTGAAAACTCCTGAACTGATTTGGGCGTTCCCCATCCCGATGAAAAATCGGTAAAGGGGGCAGGCTTTGCAGGGCTGCGCTGCGCTCCGGTACCGATGAAGAATCGGCACTGAACCCTTACAATCCCTAACGCAGACTCAACGCAACCTTTATACCGCTTAATTAGGAACCGAAAGATTACTGTTTAATGTTAAATAAACCTGATATAAGCGGAAAGCCCGCAACGAGGTACGAGTAAGGACTTGCAACGTTAGCAGGACTACTGCAACCGAAACGTGCAGAAACCTGATTTCCAGATTAATATCTATGTAATAAGTAATTACATAGGCCCTGAAATAAATTCAGGGTGACGCATTTAGGTAAGAAAATAAATATGAAAAATTTATACTTCATTTTAAAATCATCGTTTTTTTTCCTCTTTGCGTCTTCCTGAACTTGTTTCAGGATCTATTTGTGTGGTTGGTTTGATTAACTAAGGGCTGCCAACTGAAAACTGATATTTGAAAATTGCCAACTAAAAACTGAAAACTGTCAACTGAAAATTGATTTGGGCGTTCCCCATTCCGATGAAAAATCGGTAAAGGGGGCGGGCTTTGCAGGGCTGCGCTGCGATTCCGGTACCGATGAAGAATCGGCACTGAACCCTTACAATCCCTAACGCAGACTCAACGCAACCTTTATACCGCTTAATTAGGAACCGAAGGATTACTGTTTAATGTTAAATAAACCTGATATAAGCGGAAAGCCCGCAACGAGGTACGAGTAAGGACTTGCAGCGTTAGCAGGACTACCGCAACCGAAACGTGCAGAAACCTGATTTCCAGATTAATATCAATGTAATAAGTAATTACATAGGCCCTGAAATAAATTCAGGGTGACGGATTGGGAAATATTATAAATTAATGATTCCGATTTTCAAATTATCCTCGCGGCCAATTACATCTGCTATACTCGTTTCGGTTAAAACCTTAAGCGTAGCATCTCTCACATCAATAAAGGCACTTCTTATTCCGCAGGTTTTCTCGTCTACACATTCATCACATTTGTGATAAAAATTTAAACTTGCGCAAGGAACCATCGCAATTGGTCCGTCGGTTACACGCATTACGTGTACCAATAATATTTCTTCTGGTTTTTTGTTGAGGCTGTAACCGCCACCTGCACCTTTTTTACTGTATAAAAAGCCAGCGTTACGCAGATCGAGAAGAATTTGTTCTAAAAATTTTTTCGGGATATGCTCCTCCTCTGCAATTTTCGAAATTTGCATAGGTGGTTTATCTAAATTTTTGCCAAGCGCAACAAGCGCTTTAATGGCATACTTTGTTTTTTTGGACAGCATATTCGCACAAAGCTAATAAAAGAAAGTAAATTATAAAATATGCAACAGGAAGTTGAGTATACCACAAATAGGTTAAATGGTCTCCTGCCTGTCATGAAAGTTCAAGATTCTGTAATAACGGATGCTGAAACAAGTTTAGCAAAACGTAGCGATGAAGTATAAACATTAATCAATCCTGCGTAAAAATAACTGCCACAAAAAACAGAACAACTTTTATCAGCGTTTAAAATCTATTTTTACCACCTATTCTGATTTACAGATTTCTAATAATGAAAAGAAAACTCAATCTATTGCCGCTCCTGATAGTTGCAATCATATTTTTCGCCTTAAATGCTTATGTTTTATCAGGCTTGGGTACCATTAATCAATCTACCTGGTTAAGCCCTATTTTTTGGGTATTTATAGTAGGATTAACTTTTGCGCTGTTTCATGCCATTCAACAAATGCGTATTCAGGGAATCAACCGCTTTTTTCAGATCGTTAGTCATGCTTTTTTAATCATTTTCTCTGCTGAATTTGTATTTGCCTTTTTTCTCCTGCTTGGCGATATTTACCGGTTGTTGGTGGGTTTATCAACCAATTTCCAGCCGGGAGGTTTTCATATATTAGGCCGCAGCAACTATTGGGTCGATTTCGCTTTTATAATGTTCTGTTTAACTGTTGTTTTATTTGCTTATGGCATTACGCAGGGCAAATATGCTTACCGCGTAATTAAACATAGTTTATATTTTGATGATTTGCCTGCAAGTTTTGATGGTTTTACCTTAACGCAGATTTCTGATGTACATGCCGGAAGTTTTACCAACCCTAAAGCAGTGCAAAAAGGTATCGATATGATTAATGCACAAAAAAGCGATCTTTTTGTGTTCACCGGAGATTTGGTTAATAACGCATCATCAGAAATTGTACCCTATATAGGGCACTTTTCACAAATTAAAGCCCCGTTCGGACAATTTTCTGTGTTAGGCAACCATGATTATGGCGACTATATTAAATGGCCCTCGGAAGCAGATAAAATACAGAATTTAAACCAGTTAAAAGCTTATCATAAAGAACTGGGCTTTAAGCTTTTGTTGGATGAACATATAGAATTGCACAAAAGCGGAGAAAAAATAATACTCGCAGGAATAGAAAACTGGGGAATTGGTTTTGGAGAGCGAGGCGATTTAAAAAAAGCGTTACAGCATACTGAGGTAAACGATTTTAAAATTCTTTTGTCGCATGATCCTTCTCATTGGGATGCGCAGGTAAAAAATTATCCTTCAAAAATTCAGCTGTCACTAGCCGGGCATACCCACGGTATGCAGTTTGGCATCGAAGCGTTTGGCATTAAATGGAGCCCTGTAAAATACCGCTATAAACATTGGGCGGGCATTAAAACTGAAAATGGCCGATATTTAAATGTAAACCGTGGATTTGGTTTTCTGGGCTTTTCTGGCCGGATTGGGATATGGCCTGAGATTACGGTTATTGAATTGAAACGGAAATAAACAACCCTCATTCTAGGGATGCAACAAAGCTAAATAACTATCAATATCACCTGTTCAATCTGCTTTTTTTAGTTTATATTTTAAGTGATTCTTCCTATAACTGTGAATAAACACAAATAACTACACAAATAGTTTATAACAATTAAATTATTATCTTGCTTTACAATAAGCCTTAAAATGAAAGCACTATTATTTATTCTTTTATCTACTTTTTTATTTGAAACACCAACTATTGAGAAAGACCGTGACCGCTGGAAACCTTATTATACTGATACAGCTCCTGCAAAAACAGCCGATAATTGGTTTCTGCCTTTCGATGTATCGAACCGTAAAAAAGTAAGCAATATTAAGATCATCAGTATTTTTGGCGACCATAGAGATAGTTATGTTAAAGGGCACATCCACACGGCTATTGATATCAATCCAGCTCAACCTAAAACAAAGCTAATTAATGTTTATGCGATGGCAAACGGAATTGTTTGCTCTGTGCATTTGGGCGAAAACCAGCGTACTGTTGTGGTAAAACATAAATTACCGAACGGATTAATCGTATTTACCACTTACAAACACCTAAAAGAAGTTTATGTAAGTAACGGACAAAATGTAGATCAAAGCACGAAACTTGCCCGGTTATTTACGCCTCAGGAAAGTAAAAAATACGGTGGTGATTATCACCATCTTCATCTGGAAATTAGAAAAAAGTTTGATGATTATGGTTGTGCGAGTTGGTTAACTTTCAATAACAAACAACTAAACGAGCGATTTTACAACCCTCAGGTTTTTATAAAAGAACACCTTAAATAGCGTTGAATAATAAGTGTCTTACAAACCTATTTTATTTGTTTAAAATCACGAATCTAACAAAAATTTGAGGTAAAACTAATAGGTGAACTTCGGTTTTCCGTTTTCGCAGATTACGCTTTTGGGCTGTATTAACAATGAGCAATCAGAATACATACCATTTTTTTTATTGTACTCGGCTTGTAATTGGGTAAACTGTTCAACTTTTTTGAGGAAACTGCTTTCATCTATTTTTACAGAATAAGCAATATAACCTGAAGCACCGCCACATGGTTTTGATCCGATCGCTATAAATTTCCATTCGCCCGCATTTTGGCAGCTATACTGATTGGCCATTTTTTGAATATCGTTGTAAAGATTATCCAATCCAACCTGAGTGGCATTCTGCAAGGTTTCATCATGCTTTTTACATGCCAAAACCATAATCAAAGCAATAGAAGTTAAAATAACCAGCGGCCGTTTCATCGTAATTTTAATTTCCCCTAAAACGGGTATAAAAACACAAACGCTACAACCTTAAATACTTCTGAACTACGCTTATTCATTATTAAATTACCAATTACCTGTAATTCCAGGTTCAATCGAAGGAGTTGTTTAATTATTAGACCTTTTTCAACCGAAAAACTTTGGTTTCGTGTGTTTTTATTTCGCCATTCCACATTTTATTTTTGCCGATTATTTTATGTTGCCATAAATCCCTGATCTGGTAATGGCCAGATAGGCCTAACTCGGAGAAGTTTATTTTTGCATTTTGGGCAGATGCCGATTTATTTAAAACTGCTATAGCGAAATCTCCATTGGCTAATGGGCGTACAAATACATCACAGATATCTGTTTTGATTTTTCTTTCGGCCTGTTTACCTAAAATATCCTGATTTAATGCAATTATTTCTTCGTTTGTAAAAATGGTTTTGGCTTCACTATCCATTTTACGGATATCGCAACTTGCATACAATGGCGAATTGAGCATACTGTATAAACTCATCTGACTTTGATATTCGGCTTGGCTACAACCAACGCCTTTAAACGCAGAAGACGGACCTTTTGTGCCGTGTAAACCTGCCACCAACATATCGCCATCATTCCATTTTCCCGGGCCTGAAAAGCTAGCCAATCCGGCCATTTTATCTACAACATTGTAAATACCAACACCACCTTGGCCTTCCACATCAAGCCATTTATCCCTAATATCATAAGTAGTACGCCAGCTTTGTCCACCGGCCTGCGCACCCCAGTTCCACGGTTCGCGTGGACCCCACTCGCAAATTCCCAATACAATATCTCTACCCGATTTGCGTAGGGCCTGGGCAATTGTACCATAACGTTTCTTCGCAGTTTCAACATCTTCCGGTGCATTGCAATAATCATATTTTAAATAATCAATTCCCCATGAAGCAAATGTTTTGGCATCCTGATCTTCAAAGTTTAAACTTGCTGTATACCCGCCGCAGGTTAATGGAGCTGCGTCTGAATAGATGCCTAATTTCATCCCGATGCTATGCAGGTAATCGGCCAGGGCTTTAATGCCTGAAGGAAATTTCTTCGGATCGGCGATGATGTTGTTTTTGTTATCCCGTCCGCCCTGCCAACAGTCATCTAAAAAGATATATTGATACCCAGCTTTCACCATTCCGCTGTTTACCATTGCATCTGCCATTTCCTTAATGTCTTTTTCGTTCGGATTTTCAGACATGATGTTCCAGCTCATCCAGCCCATTGGTGGTGTTGCGGCTAATTTTTTTTCTTGTGCAAAGCTGATCTGCACAAATAAAATTAAGGTGAAACAGATTTTGATACATTTCATATTTTCTTGGATGAATAGTTCTTCAATTCTTATGAGAATAGTCGTCATTCCCGCCCAGGCATGTTACTTAGTGCAACATGTAAACCTAGCTTCAGCATTAAGATTCTTAATCGAGTTGGGAATGACGAACTAGGTATGTTACTTAATTGGCTTGATATAATAGCTGTACTGGTAATCTTTAAAAGGAATCTGGTATTGAATTAATGGCATAGAACCCCAGCTATCAATCCCCTGTACACCCAATTGCTGCATATCCATGTGTACATAGATCTGGTTGCGTTTTACCAATTCGCCAGAGTGATATTGTTTTTTCTCCGCCTCCGGATCTAAATCCTCTACAGAATACGGTAAGGCATTAAAACTCAACAACTGATCGGCAAATTCGAACCGTAAACCTTTACCTGCTTTATTGGTAAAAGCAACCCAGCGCACATCGGTTTTGTTTCCACTTTCTTGCGGACGGGCATATGCAAAATACTGATCTGCAACTGTCGATTTATAATTGCCAATTAAAGAAGCCGTTTTTCTATCAATATAATTTTCGCCCGGCCCTCTACCATACCATTGGATATTGCTGTAATCATTTTTCAATTGCAAATCGTTACCGATACGCATTAAACTTTTATAATTGCCCGTTATGGCTTTAAATTGGGTTTCTACTTTAACCGTCCCATCAGGTAAAACTTGAAATCTTTGCGTAGTTTCAGCATCTCCATTTAACAATACAGATGTAATTTTTAGGCTAACAAGTAAGTCATTGGCACTTACAACAGTTTTCTCTCTAATTGTTCGATTTTCGTCATAAACATTACGCCACATCCGTAATTTTGTATTTAAACCCGCACCGATGTCATTATCGGTTGGTGCACGGTAAAAGCCAGGTTGTGGTCCTGAGGCCAGCAATTCTTGTCCTTTGGAGATATAACTAAGTAATGTACCTTTAATTAAATCGAACGTGATTGTAAAATCGGTTCCTTTTACTACGGCTTTTTCTGCTGTTCGCTCAACCATTAAAGCTTTTTTGTTGCTGCTGTAAACATTGGCTTTTGGTGCTCCTGCCAAAGCAATCTGCTCGTAAGCAATTTCATAACCTTTTTCTAAAAATGGTTCAGCCGTTTTTAAGCGGTAATGAACGTTTAAGAAATATTCTTTTCCTGCAGTATAATTCGTTTTAAATGGAATTTGTATCATTTGAGTTTGGCGTGGCCCGATATTCAGGTTACTCACTACACCGGTTTGAATTACTTTCCCATCTTCTACCAGTTCCCAGTTAAGCTGTACATTGCTAATATCTTTAAAAAAATAGCTATTATTTACATTGATCTGGTTGGTACCATTAAAAGTAGTTTTAATATATTGGTGTACTTTTTTCAATTCTACTGCCATCGGCGTCATGCCACGGTATGCTGTAACCACTCCTTTCACGCAAAAATCGTTATCGCTAAAGTTCTCATCAACAGGGCCACTCAGCGGAAAATCACCACCATAAGCCATAATGCGCTTGCCATTTTTTACGGTATCGATAGATTGATCGATCCATTCCCAAACAAAACCACCTTGCAGCTTAGGGTTGTTCTCTATGGCATCCCAATATTCTTTAAAATTACCCAAACTGTTACCCATAATATGGGCATACTCGCTCATAATAAACGGACGGGTTTCTTTATCCTGTTTTGAGTAGCGCGGAAGATAGTTTGGCGAAGGATATTGCGGTACAATCATATCGGTATTGAAATCGCTCTCTGCTCTTTCATATTGTACCGGGCGAAAATCTTTCCCTTTAAGCCATTGGTAGGCCTCATAAAAGTTAACTCCATTACCTGCTTCGTTGCCTAAAGACCACGTGATTACGGATGCGTGGTTTTTATCTCTTTCGTACATCCTGGTAATGCGCTCCAGATGAGGAATGCGCCATTGTTTATCGTTGGCGAATGAGGTTTCTAAACTATAATAACGGCCATGTGATTCGATATTTGCTTCATCAATTACATATAAACCATATTCATCGCAAAGTTCCATCCAATAAGGATCGGGTGGATAGTGAGAATGGCGAACGGCATTTACATTTAGTCTTTTCATCATTTCCATATCTTTCTCCATATCGGCATGGGTTAAAGTATGGCCTTGAGTGGCATTGTGCTCGTGCCTGTTTACACCTTTTAAAAATACACGTTTACCATTAACCAATAAATCGCTTCCTTTTATTTCTACCGAACGGAAACCTACACACTGTGGTATTACCTCGAGTATATTATTGTTTTTATCTTTTAAAGTGATGTATAAGGTATAGAGATAAGGAATTTCTGCCGACCAATTTTTAACATTGCTAATCTGTGTTTTAAAAGAAAGGTCTGTTTTATAATTGCCCAATACTTTTTGGATTGTGGAGGCATCTTTCCAAACGTTATTTCCTTTGGCATCAACTAAATAGAGTGCCACATAAAAACTATCGGGGCGACTGTGGTTGGTGCGTTGATCTATTTTATAATTTTCAACTGATAAATCTACATTCAGCAAACCATTGGTGTAGCTTGCATCTAATCCACCTACCACTTTAAAATCGCGGATATCCAACTTAGGTGTAGCATACAAATAAACTTCGCGTTCGATACCAGAAATGCGCCACATATCCTGACACTCTAAATAACTGCCATCACTCCATCTGTAAACCTGCAAAGCAATGGTATTTTCGCCCGGTTTAACATATTTGGTAATATCGAATTCTGCAGCAAGTTTACTATCTTCACTATAGCCTACTTTTTTTCCATTTACCCAAATGTAAAATGCCGATTTAACTGCACCTAAACTGATGAAAACCTGTCTGCCATCCCAATTTGCTGGAATATTAATTTTCTTACGGTAAGAGCCTACAGGGTTGTTATCAACAGGAATATCGAATGGAGGGTTCATTTTAGCTCCGGTTAACTGTCTGCCCGCAAATTCATAGGGTTGGTTTACATAAATTGGTGTTCCATAACCATTCAGTTCCCAATTTGCGGGTACCTTAAAGTTATCCCAGCTTTTATCGTCGAAATCTACTTTATAAAAATCTGTTGGCCGTTTACGTGGATCTTTTACCCAGTTAAACTTCCATGTTCCATTTAACGATAAAAAGTATGTTGATTTTTCTTTTACTTTTTTCGCGGCGAGCTCCTGGTTTTCGAAGGCAAAAGCTGATGCCCGCATGGGCAAACGGTTTAGTGAAACCACTTCTGGAGTTTGCGTTTCGGATGGCAAATCTTGCGCGCTGATTTGCCCTGCAAAACCTAAAAAAGTAAATAAAACGACTAATTTTCTATTCATTTTGTGTGATAATAATTGTTTGTTCATCCAAATTACTGATGATTAGTTTATGATTATGAAATTGTTTCTGCGCAAACGTTTGAGTTTTAAAGATGTTACCGAGCTGTTAGTTTGAATACAGGAAATGAATATTGAGTTATTGGTTATGAGTGAATATTTGGTAACAGTTTTAGCATTAAGAAGTTAAGAAATTAAGTTTTATCGGCTAGAATTAGTTTTATAGTATATATTAATCATCCTAAAACAGAAAAAACCCCTTACCACCAATTGGCGGCAAGGGTTTCACTAACTAAACTAACTACTATTTTAAAAATTCTATTTCAAACTGGTTTAGGAAAGGGTTTCCATCAATACCAAAATCCGCTAAAATTTTAATATTCATCCAATAAAGCATGTTTGCACTTACTGTTGCAGGTGTTAGTGCGATAGATTTCCCGGAAGCATCGGCATCTGGTGTTACGGATGGAGGAGCATCTGTTCCCATCGCTTTCCAGGTAAAAGGGCCATATAACGACATATCATATCCGCCTGGTGCCTTATTGCCCAAATAGGCATCAGTTCCTTCATTATTTTGCCAATATCCAATCAAATTGGCGTAATTGGGGTGCTTGGTGATATCTTTTAGGGCAACGTTTGCCTTTACAGTGGCTGCATCAAGTGCTGTATTAAAATAGGCAAGATCTGCCCCTTGAAAACTTAAACCTGTTCCTCCTGAAAATTGTTTATAGCCCAATGTTAATTTCTCTGGTGTTGATAAGCTTTTATGTGCGCTAATATTTATGGTTTGATTTTGAGTACCATCGGTATAAAGTGTAACCGTTCTGGTTGTGGCATTAACATATTTAACCGTCATGGTTAAGGTATGCCACGCGCCATCGAACACTATGCCTCCGGCGTTAACTTCTTGCCTACCAATACCAGAGCCATTATTAGCACCACCAAATGAAACGTTCCATTTTTTAGAATCGGTTTGAAACCACATCCATCCTGTTTGTGTGCTACCACTGATTATAGTACTTTTGGATAGGAAGCCAACATAATAATTCTCAGTATTAAATTTGGCCTGCATCTGTACGGTAAAATCTTTGGTTGCGCCTGCATCGTACAAGCCGTTATCGTTAAACACCTGTGCACCTATACCTGTACTGTTAAACAAAGGAGTGTTAAATCCCCTTTTTTTAACCTCTTCCTGCTTAAATTTTTGGTTTGATGCAATTAAAAAGCCAGGTTGCGGGTTGGTGCTGCTTCCTCCATGATTAGTGGTAACAATAACCAACCAATCTTCTGAGGCATAATTTTTCCTTGCTTTTAAGGCTGTAATGATATTGCCAACATATTCATCAGTTTTTATAATCGCATTTTTATAATTATCATTAGTGGCTATATATCCTCCGTTGGCTCCGGCAGTTTCTGCATCACGGAAATTTATCATTACCGCACCAACGTTTGCTTGTGTATTTAAAATGTTAACCGCACTATCTTTCACCCCTAAATCGGAAGATACCACAGGCGAAAAGTCTGCATTGCGGAGGTAATTGCGAAGATTAGTCCAAGGCGTTACAATTGCCGTTTTTGTGGCTTTATATTGGGTAATATAGTCGAATACATTCCTATACGATTTGATTTCTGCATGATCATCTCCATTTGGATCCCGTAAGCGTTCAAAGTTATCAGTACCGATAGAATGTTTACCATAACTTACCCCAGTGGCCATTGTAACCCATGAGGAAACATCATTACCTATTCCGCTTTTTATCACTTCAAAAGAAAATTTCCCTGTTTTTTGCAATTCCGAAATCTTTGGAGGCGCGATGGCTTTAATTTCGCTACCGGTAACACCATCAATACTAATTACTAAAACTTTGCGCTGTCCACCTACCTGTGGTTTCAATTCTTCGTAAACTGCTGGCGGATTGGCATATTTTTTACAAGCAGCAAAACCTAATATGCTTATTGCGCAAGCCCAAAAGATGATATGATTTATTTTATTGTTCGTTTTCATAATAAGCGCCATTAAGGTTTAATAAGGTTACATTCTGATAAGTTGGCATATGTAGGATTTACGCCGCTTTTAATTACCACCTTGATAAACTTTGCACTAACGTTTCCACCCGGGAAATTAAAGTTATAAACTGCAGTTGTTTGCGGTAAGGTTGTTGTACCCACACTTACAAAATTTACGTTATCGTTACTGGTAAATATTTCTACATCTTTTACAAAACCGCCACTATTATTTTGTCGTTGAGCAAAAGTTACCCCTTTAACAGCTATCGGAAGAAGCGAACCGGTACCTAAAACGATATTAATAGGATAGCCTATGGTATTTGTAGCTGTTGCTGTACCATAGTTAGAATGCCAGTAAGATGCAGCCGAAACTACACCATCAACCAGGGCAGCTGTTGTTCCATCTCCAGATTGGCTTGAACTTACCGAAACAACGGTAGTGGCATAGGTGATTGGTGCTGTTCCGCCTGTTTTATTTAAAGGATTATAAGTCCATATTGCGGTTTTTAAAGTTGGATACTTTGCAGCTACTTTTGCCACAACAGCATCGCTGATCAATATACCCCAGGCACCGAAAAATGGCGATAAATCTGTTTTAGTGTAATCAGATAGTTTTTCGTAAACAAAATTGTGCTTGGTAATGTCGTTCGTGTTTAAACGTTCAGCATGGCGGGCCTCTGTATATAAATATGTCATTGCACCGTAACCGTATTTCTCAAAAATCTGCACAAAAGGCAATGTTTTCATAAACGGAGCTTCGTCTACCGTATTTATGGCTGCGTCTGTATCGAAATTTTTGGTACCGGCAGTGCTGGCATAAGCAATTGCTTTAGGATAACCGCTTGATACCGCAGGGTGCAAAATGTTGTAATTTGCACCAATCCTGTTGGCTACTTTAAAACTGAAAAGGTTGTTTGTGGTTTCGCCAAGTGTACTCCAGCTCCAGATGCTTCCTTGCTGACAGTTATGTCCAAATTCGTGATAGGTACCCCACTGGCCTGAACTTGTAGTAATTGAATTTAAACTTGTAAAACTGGCAAACCAATACGAATCATTTAAACCCACAAAAGGAAAACCAGAGTGGCCATAGCCTAAGCTAAGCTGAATATCCAGTATACCACGCCATTGGCTTTGTGGACTTCTATCTCTAATATCGGCAGCATTATCTGATAAGCCCATCCAGGCATTGTAATCAAGATCAAAAACATCATTCCATTTTGTAAATACGGCTGTTGGATTTGTAAACGGCTCATTAGAATTAAATGTGGCAATAACCTTATCCCGAGGAATGGTGAAGATAACCCTTTTAGCCCTTAACTCTAACCAGGGAACTTGCGAGGCCTTAACTTTAGCAACCCATTCTGCATCGGTTGTTTGGCCTAAAATAAAATCTGGCGATACCACTGCACCTGTAATGGTAAAGGTAACCGGATTGGCATAGGCAAACGTAGCCAGGATGTAAATATGCCCGCCATAAAGGTTACGGATGTAGTTGACACCCGAAACCAATTGCTTTCTGTTGTAAATTACAGGATCACGCAACAATGGCGATTTACCTGCAAGATTATCGGTGTGTGCGCCTATTTGCACGCTTAAGCCATCTACGCCTGCCGGTACCACAATTTTAATCAACTCACCTGGTGCAGCATAATAACCTGTGCTATATTGTGGCGATGGCGCAACAGAGATTCTTAGGTTTTGTGCCGTTTGATCGGTAAAGTTAAGGTCTAAGGTAAGTTGAGCATCTTTTACCCTGGGTTCTGACTGATCTACCAGCCCTGGGAATACCCTTGCCTTTGCATACATCGATTTATCGATCAATTTCATATTGGTATCAATGGTACCGTCGGCCACATTTTCTGAGTTATCCGGATAACCATCGGGAACCTCATAACCGTATTTCTTACAGGCAGTAAATGCAAGCAATAAAAACAGGCCAAATATTTTTGTTAACTGATTAAATTTCATCTTATTAATATTTAAAGTTAATTCGTTGGTAATGCCACACTAGGACTATAAATTCTGCCTGCTAAGCCCCATTGGCTTGAAACGGAGATATTTAACCAGTTGTAAATAAGTAACGGAATATCAACACTGTTAGGAACAGCGGTATAAGCTGCAGGTGAAATATCAGGCGAAATATTGGGCGAAATTTCTTCAAAATTGGCAAATGCCACATTACTGCTATAAGTAAAATTATTGCCTTTACCAGATTGATCAAGCATTACAGTTCCGCTTGTTTCGTTTCCAGGCCAAAACCCAAGCAGGTTGTTAAAAAAAGGAGTACTGGGCTTAATTTGTGTACGCATAATTGCGGTAACATTGCTAGCAGATAAAGCCACATTAAATAAGGCTACATCTCTAATCAGTATATTGGTTTGGGTATTTCCATCTGTTCCAACATTTCCTCCTAGCCTGAGCGGAATGTTATTGTCGATATTTTTTCCGTTTATAGAGCCCGAATATCTCGTTAAACCGTCTACATATAAGGTGAGGGTTCTTACCGCATTTAATAAACTGATTGTAAAGGCTACGGTATGCCAGCGGCCATCACGGATATCGATGCCAAATCCAGGTCGCGGAGAACCGCCCCAATCTAACTGAGCTGAATTTGCACCAAATAAAAATCCCCATCCTGTAGAAGTAACAGAATCGAAAGGCCCTCTTTTTGCTAAAAACATTGGATAGTAATTTGCCTGTCCGTAATCATCTCTAAATTTAAACATGAAGGTATAATCACCGGCAGTACCAAAATTACCCAGTGTTGTACTGCTTTGTGTGGCTGTAACGTTTGAAGAGGTAGTGGCTACAAAACGCGGGGCGGTACCCACAAACGGATAGCTACTTGGATCGGGCTGAGTAATCTGTGTAGATAAAAACCTTGGGTTATAAAAAGCGATATAGGCATTTCTTGAAGCATCGTTAAAAATATTTGATCCAGGTGTGCCGCCAGATGGGCCGCCACCTTTATTAGAAGCAATAATAACCAGCCAGTTCTCTCCTGAATATCCCTTTCTCGCTTTTAAGGCAGCTAAAATTTCGCCAATGTAGTTATCGATATTTTTAATGGCAGCAGCATAAGCCGGTGTGCCTGCGGTATAACCATTTGCTGCACCTGCGGTTTCGGCACTGTGAAATTGGGCAACCACCACAGATGGGTTATTGGTGCTTAACTCTGTAACCACTCCTGTTTTAACAGCCTCATCATCAGCTACGGTTTGTTTTATAGTTGCATCTGCCGCCAGTTTATCATTAAAAACCGGAGTTGAAGCAATTGATACCGACCTGGAATTGCTAACAGCGCTTTTAATGCGGGTAAATATTGTTGGCGTACTTTGCAGGTTTAAACCCGAAAAATCTTCAGTAGTTACATTGTGTTTGGTATAATCGTAACCGGTTAACATTGTTGTCCAGGCTGATGCATTGGTAATAACATTATATTTGTTATCAGCCAGGCCATCATAAGTGTATGTAGCTTTGGTATTTATCTGCACCAGGTTTGTAGGTGCAAGTGTTTTAATTGCTGCACCTGTTACACCATCTAAAACGATATATAAAACCTTTTTTCCTGCCCCTAAACCCAGGGTATCGTTCCGGAAGTTTTTTGGCAGTGTATTTTCAAAATCCTTATTACAACCAGCGGCCATAAAGAATAGCCCAAATACCAGGGCTAAGCCAAAATATTTTAAGGTTGCGGTTATTGTAAATCCTTTTTTCATCTCTTATTATATTTGAAACTGTATTGATCAATTAGAAAAATTAAGGCGCAACAGGTTGTGTGGCAACGTACCATTGAAACGTAGAATATTACCCACAAAAATTACCTGCGTACCGTTAGTGATGCTGGTTTCTATCATATCGTAAATAAACCCTTGGAAACCTCCGGTATTGTTATAACCTACAGCCAGCTGTCCGTTAGCCTCCAACACCATAAAACCCTGGCGCAAATAATCGCCATACTTATTGAAAGTGCCAGCTACAATTATTTTTCCGTTGTTTAGCTGGCCAACAAAATTTGTGATGCCACCTGTTATTGGCTGTCCGTTAAAAGTGGTTACGTTAGAGCCATCGGCATTTAGCAGGTTAACGCCTGAGGCTGCTTTACCATTAAAACTTGTAAATGAACCGCCCACCACAATTTTATTGGTGGTTGCATTGTATCGAATGGAAACAATATCACTATTTGCTCCAGAGCCTGCATTAAAACTGTTATCAACACTTCCGTCAAGGTTAATTCTTACAATTCTATTGGCTTGTACCCCATTAAAGGTACTAAAACTACCCACCAGGATCAGTTTCCCATCCGTTTGCATCATTGCATCAAAAATAATTCCGTTAGCCCCTGTAGCACTTTGCCGGGTAGATTTGTTATAATGAAAGGTAGAATCCATGGAACCATCCATATTTACCCTTACCATTTGGCGCATCCGTGTATTGTCGTAAACTTTCTCATCGAAGCTTGAATTTGGCAGATACATGCGTTTGTAATTATTAAAGTTGCCAATCAGATAAACTTGTTCGTTAAAAACAAATGTTTTTCTAACCGCACCATCCACACCTGCATTAAAGGCACTTACGGTATCGCCGTTTTTATAAGTTTCTTGAGGTTTTGGATTTATTACATCTCTGAGAATTAAACTATCAAGAGATCCATTGGTATTCAACCTGGCCACATTGTTTAATGTTTGCCGGTTTGTACGCGTTGAGTTAAAACTGGTAAAACTGCCGCCAATAATGTATTTACCAGCCTGCGTTCCGGTTGGGATGCGGGTAATGGAGTAAATATACTTTTCGGCACCGCCAACTCCTTTGCCAAAACTAACCCCGCTGGTTGAGTACGCTCCGTCGCCCAAAATTTGAGCTATTCCTCCAATCGGTAATTTTTCGGTTCCTTTTAATTCAAAATCATTAAAGCCACCTCCCAGAAAAAAGTTACCCCCGGGTAATGGTTCAATATCAAATATAGCACTGGTGCCCAAACCGTTGGTATTATTTGTTGCACCGTTGATTACTTTCCAATTGGGATCGACACTTACTTTGCCACCAACTTTAACAATCGGACCGAAAAAACTTTGTCCCTGCGAGGTAATCCACATACTGCCGGTACTGGCAGTTATCGGCACCTTGAAAGTTAATGTACTGTCATTTGTAGATGCAGGTATTACTTCGGCTTCTATTTCATTTACATATACTTTAAAGTCGTTAATGTATTTGCTCAGGCCTTTTACCCTTACGCTTAAAACATCGCCAGGGTTTACCACATCTGGATCAATTGTTCTGGAAATGAAGGTAAGATCAAGCGTTTTTTTCCCGCCAGCATAGGGATCTTCAGTAAGGCCCCTCTCTTTTTGGCAAGATACAATAGCCGTTGTTAAGCCTATGGCTCCAAACAAAAACAGCTGAATTTTATATTTAATGTGAGTTAACATTTTAATTCAATTTGCGGATGAAATAATAAACCTATGGTGTTCGCGGATTAATGCCTGCGGATATCGCCTGCTCAATAAAAACATTGGTATTAAAGCCGAAATTATGTTTAAACTTATTTAATACATGTAAAACACCATTGGTGGGCTGTATATCGGAAGTGGCAATTGGAATGTTAACCAATGACACCTGCGGGTTAGACAGATCGGGAATATAAGCCAGGTACAACTGGCGGTAACCTGCATAAGCCACTCGTGAAAGCACTTCCCCTTTATCACTCAGTACCACTGCATCATTAAAAATCACCCCTAAATTCATAATCCTCCCACTATATGAAGTGTAACCCTGACCTGGGAAAGCGAGGTATGATAAGGTATCGCGCTGTGGGTAATCTTTTAAGCGGTTAGCACCTTTAAAAATGTATTGCGAAAGTATATTTTTCCATACCGCTGGTTTAATTTGCGACAACTGTGAAACGGTATCTTTTCCAGTTACCCTTAATTCGATGTTTAAGCGCCTAATCGACTTAAAAATAGATCCACTTGGTGGCGCAAAAAAGGTAATGTTCTCTTTGCTAATAACATCAGCCAAACCAGCCAGTTTGATTACAGTAAGGGTAGAATCAAAAAACGGTTTCTTTTCTTCCATGTATTGCATGATGTTGCCGTTATATTTGGCCTCATGAACCCCGGTTTCCATATAGTATTTTTTGCAGCCCGTTAAAACTGATAATACACAGATTAGTGAAAACAGCATTCTTTTATAATTTTTCATCATCATATCTATTAGTTCCAAAAATTATTACCAATTAAATTTGGGTTTGCGCTCCGCTCGGCGTCCGTAATGGTTAATGGCCATGTCCATGCGCCAGCATTAAGGTTGGCTACCGACATTGGCGAGCCTGTAAAATCGGAGCTGATTACCCTTTTTGTTCTTACCAGATCAAAATAAAACTGTCCTTCACCAATCAGCTCCCTGCACCTTTCCCTGTAAATTTCATCTTTTAAATCCTGGCCATTTTGAGTAATGAGTGGTGCATTTGCGGCAATGGTAACCCTGTTTGCAAAATCTTTGGCACCACTTTCATCACCAAGTTCGGCCAGGGCTTCGGCTGTTAATAAATAGCAATCGGGCAACCTGAAAATAATTGCGCTATCATCACTTGTTACCGATATTGCAGTACCCGAACCGGTTGTGTAGGTATTTGCGAATTTTTTAAACTGGAAAGTTCCTGATTGTGAATCGTAATTTTCGAACCAGGTGGTTATACGTGCATCAGGAGAACCCGGAGGATAAAGCTTGCGCATATAATTACTCGTATAATACATCGAACTTGATGTTTTGGTAACGTTGCCCTGGTACGGAAAGTGGGAGAAATAATAAGAATAACCTGCCGTAAGCGAAAAGCCTTCTCCATAGTTAAACTCCTGTAAAATACTGAACAGGTTTTCACTGCTTCTTCCTTTAAAAATTTTTAAGGTATTTGCAGGTGTAACAGGCAATATTTTGTAATTGCTATAAGTATCCAGTTCGGTGGCAAATGTTTTTACGGCTTCGTAATATTTTATTTTTACACCGTTATCCCAGGCGGCGGCCCACATATTTAAATGCATTAAAAGCGCAACTGCTGATGCCTTGGTAGGCCTGAAACCATTGGATGTGGCATCGTTGTAAGCAGTTGGTAAATCGGCTTTTGCTGCAGTCATATCTGCAATACACCTGTTCATTACGGTTACCTGTGAGGTTCTGCCCAATGGCGTGCTGTGATAAGCCTCTGTATAATAAACGGCATCACCAAATAACTTGCAGATAAACATATAACTGAGGTTACGTAAGAATACAGCCTCGGCCTTGTATCTCTTTTTATCAGCATCCGGTAAGCTCGATGAAGGCACCTTATCTACTTCAAAGTATAAAATGTTTGCTGCTGCAATAACATCATACCACTCTTTCCAGCTCATAATTTTCTTCATCATATCGCTAAACCTGCCACTGCTGTTAACTATAGCTCTCATGTTGTTATTGGTAAGCGAATTAAAAATGGCTGTACCATCATTGCCCAAACTAATTCCAGCAATATTATTACCCCTTATTTCCAAAGCAGGAAAAAATGCGCGATCGTTCTCATTAAAAAAAGTAGGTGTACCTGCTACTTTATCTTTTAGCCTTGCATAAATGCCGTTTGTAAATCCTTCTACATCTTCGCGTGTTTTCCAAAAATTGTTACCACTTTGTGCTTCGATGGGCGTTACATTTAAAAACTTTTTGCAACCAACCGTGGTAAATACCAGTGCGGCAAACAGGATTATATATTTTGTATTTTTCATCTGTTTAATTTTTAAAACTCAATGTTTAAACCTAATGTAAACTGGCGTGGAGAAGGATAACCCCCTGAATCATCTCTACCCAAACTGGTTACATTTTCGGGGTTAGGACCTGTGTAGCGGGTAATAAAGCCAAGATTTGCTGCTGTAGCATTAATACTTACCCTGTTCATTCCGAACTTGCTGGTGAATTTTTTATCAAAAATGTAATACACTTTAACCGAGTTTAACTTAAAATAAGAGCCATCTTCCTGAAATGCTGTTTGATTTAACCTAAAAGGATCGATAATACGTGCGCGTACAAAATCGAGCGGATTGGCATAAGTGGCATTATCACCAGCGGTGCTCCAATAGTTTAGCTGTTCTAACGGCACTAAACTGCCCAATTTATTAAAATCAGTATAATTCTGTAACTGTTTGCCCAATGGATTATTAATAATATCGCGGATCAGCGTAAAGGAAGTATTGACCTCCAAACTCCAGTTTTTCCATTGCAGGTATGACGTGAAACCTCCGGTAATTTGCGGCTGTGAATTACCTGCAATAACCCTATCATTACCATTAAGCACATAATTACCATCCAGATCGGTAAAAATCGGATCTCCTGCTTTAAAATAATTCAGGCGGCCGTTACCACCCACGCGGTAAGGCAAACCGGTATTCGGATCAACAGGAACCTGTGAATTGGTAGAATATACCCCCTTTGTATTGTACAGGTAATTGGATAACGAATTAATACCCAGGCGGTAATAAGTATCTTGTTGTAAGTCTTTATCATAATAAATGTAATCTCTTAAACCATCAGGCAATTGTGCCAAAATTTCTCTGTTGATGGCTAAATTTGCTGAGATTGTCCATTTAAAAGGGCTGTTAGGACTTAGCGGACGGGCAGTTGTTTGAAACTCCCAACCATAATTTACGTTACTGATTTCATTGGAAGCAATGCTACTAAATGAATTTGTACTCGAAATATCCTTGTATTTAAAAATATTGTCGTTTTGCTTATAATAAGTATCAAAAACAAAAGAAAAACGGTTTTGAAACAAACTAAAATCAACACCCGCATTGTAAGTAGTGGCTTTTGTAGGCTGTAAATCTAAATTTGGCAATCTGTTAAGGTCTAATATTACAGAATTTGCATTGTTATAGCGGTTCCAACCCACATATTTACCATAACCATCAAAAATACCGCCTACGGGCTGAATGTTTGAGCCATAACTTAAACGGATATCTGCATAATCAATCCATTTAATGTTTTCCATAAACTTTTCTTTGTTAAAGTTCCATTTTAAAGCGATTGATGGATTGGCAATGTACTTTGCATTTTCGCCATTGGCCGAATTGGCATCCAAACGGTAATTAAGGTCGAGTACGTATTTTTGTCTGTAGTTATAAGAAAACGCACCTGCAAAAGCAACGCTTCTCACATCAGTATAATCTATAGTTCCACCTAACGAGGTCAGGTAATCGGTCATATTGGTTAAAGGCCCTCTTAACTGATCGTTAACCCCTCTTTCGTTTAAAATGGCATCAGCCTTAAAAAAGCTCGAGTTAATTTCGGTAAAGGCAAACAAGTTAAAATTATGGGCATCTTCACCGGCAGCATCTTTTAAACTGTACACATATGAAAACTGGTTACGGTTATATAATTTGGTTGCACGATCGTTATAAGTGTAATATTTCGATTGGTTGCCATTTAATGCCGCCGGCGAAAAATTATCTTTAGTACCTGTGCTATTGGTATAGTTTAAAAATGTAGAAATCCTGAAATTCTTAAAAACTTCATACTCTGCATTGATGGTTGCAAAAGTCTGTAACGATTTATTGTCATTATCGGTTTGGAGCTGAGCCAACACACCACTTTGTGATGAAAATAATGAAGGCGAAGGCAATAAACTGGATGCCGAACCTGTAGTAGCCAAGCCACTGTTTAGCAATCCATTGCCACTACCCGTTTGTTGTTTTTGTATGGAATTTTGCAGCTGCCCAACCAATTTAAATTTAGGAGTGGGGTTATACTGCATGTTCATATTCAGGTTATACCTGGAATAGCCTGTATTTTCCTGAATCCCTGTTTCATCATAAGCACCCACACCAACCTTATAGTTAAAAGCTACATCACCACCAGAAATACTTACATTGTGTGTTTGGTTAAAGGTATTGCGGTAAAAATAAGATTGCCAGTCGGTAGAATTGTTATAGTAAGCATTCAAACTGTCAGACAAAATCGGTGAAGAATTTATCAGGTCTACAGCATGGTTATATGTAGTGTCGTTTTGCAAAATCTGCCAGATCCGCAGCTGCCTTTCTCCCTTTCCACCAATAACGCTACGCAATTGAGGCACCATCGAAAAAAATGAGGCACCATTATAACGAACCACCGGTACTTTGGAATTACCACGTTTAGTAGTAACCAAAATTACTCCATAAGCACCTCTCGATCCGTATAATGCTGTTGCAGCCGCATCTTTTAGTACCGTAAGGTCTTCAATATCTTCTGGTGGAATTTGCGAGATTGGTGATACACCAGGCCCTGCCTGCTGGAAACCGTACGAATAATTGGTATTGTCATCAACAGGAACCCCATCTATTACAAATAACGGTGATGTTGGCGTTAAAAAACTCGAACTTCCTGAACCTGATATATTAATGTTAGAAATACCACGTAAAGTTATAGAACCCCTGAAACCAGGTGCCCCTGTACTGTTCTGGATATTTAGGCCGGCAACTTTACCTTGTAAAAGCGACATTACATCACTTGCAGGCTGCCCCTGAATATCTTTACCCGATATGGTAACGGTAGATCCGGTACTTAAAGTTCTGGTTTTGGTTTGGTAACCAGCCGTAACCGTTACCTCTTTAAGGGTGGCATTATCGCCCTGTAAGGTAATATTAATTATGGTTCTGTTATTTACCTTTATGGTTTGTGAAATGTAGCTTAAATATTTAAAGGAAATTTCTGCATTTGATGCTACCGTTACCCTAAAACGTCCATCTCCATCAGTTTGGCCTAAAACCTTGCCACTGCTTAGAATACTTACGCCAGGTAAAGTTTCCTTCCTTTTCGATTCGCCATCGTAAACCGTACCCGTAACCGCAATTTGCTGTTGGGCCAAGGCGAGATTATGCAAACCAAAAATCAATAAAATTACTATCGTGTAAAAATACTTCATTGGAAATATGTTATGTTTTGATTTAGTTAGTTCCATCAGTCATTATCAAATTTTGGTTTGTCAGTTTTAAACTGGAAAATAATTTCCCAATCGCCCTCCTCATAGATTTTGAAATTTAAGGCCAGGTAACAGTGAAGTAAAACAGCACCAAATGCTTGCCTATCGAACCTGAAAACTACCCTTGCTGCACCACCATCGTTTGTGGTAAATTTAGTAGGGTATGCAGTTAGTGGAACAGGATAAGCCACATCGAATTTTACTTTTGAGGCATCTTTTACCATATTAAAACCATGTACCAGATTGCCCCAATCGGTTAAGGCAAACTTATTTGGATCGATAACCTGGGCAAGCGTATCGATAAATTTGAAACTGATGCTGTGCCCCGAATAACCAGGTAAACCTTTAGGAAGTTTATTAAACACAACCTGTACATCGCGTGATGTTAAAGATTGATTTGTTCGGGTACCAGTGATAAACAAATCTGAAGGACTAACAGAAATAGATGTTCCCTGTCCGGTTACCGGATCAAGTGGCGATGGCTCATAAGGCCGCTCACGCAGTGGACTTAACCTAAAATTCTGAAAATACTTTCTCCCTCCTGTATTAGACATTTCTACATCGAACACATAACCCGAATCTGGCTGCGCCTTAATCATATTGGAATTGGCCTCTGCCCACATCAAAAACTCACCAGAGTGAGGGCGGACTTCGAATAAGGCGTGATTCTCGATCACTCGTTTTGCCTCAATTTCGGCCAGCGACTTTTCAGTACCATCGTAAGCTGTTTTCCAAACTTTTACCGGGTACAACCTGGTAAGTTCGGGCGCAGGCTCGCCGCCAAAGGTGCGCATGTTTACAATTTTAAAATCTAGTGGCCTACTTGAGTTGCCATAGGTAAAATTGTTCGTAAATAAAGTATTGCGGCCTAATGTAGGCTGATATATAAACTGTGTGTATTGGCTATCACTGGCAATGGATAATCTGTTATCAGGTAAATTTTTCTTACATGCGGCCAATAAGAGCATCATACCTGATAGCATGAGCGCTACACTAAGAAAGTAATTTTTAGTTTTCGTCTTCATAAGGCTATTGGTCTAATCTGTAGGTAAATTCATCAAACCCGAAGTTGTGCAAGGGCGTTAAAATGTTAATGGTTGCATTATTGGTTTTAATATTAATTGCATTGGTATTTGTGGTAACCCAATTGGTTTGGATTGTAGAACCATACATATCGCTGTACTCGAGCGTGGTAGCCCCACCCCCAACAAAACCCGAAGCATTCGCTTTTACTGCTTTAATGTGCATGGGATAATTGAAACCGATGGCATTCAGCGAAATTCCATCCACTGTTGCTGCATAAGTATCTGCCGTTTTATTGCCTCGTATAATATACTTGGTAAGCATATATAATAATTGTTCAGGATCACCGGTTCTTAAATAAATAGGCGCTCTCCCCTCGGCCTTTCTGTATTGGTTTAAATATTTAACCGAAGCCGCAAAGTTTTCATTTACAGGCGCAAACAGGGTAACCTGCTGGTTGGTTAATGAATCCTTAAGAAAAGGGAAACGATCTAGCACCACCAACAGCGAATCGAAAGTATTGGGCTTCGATTTTAAATAATCCATTGCCGTTCCCTTAAAAGTTTGTACCGTATTGGTGTAATCGTAATATGGTGAGTCGCTTTTTTTGCACCCACTTAAATAAATGCCTATAACCGCTAGTAGCAATAAAAGGCTACACTTATATAATTTCTTTTTCATGATTATCTGATTGATTATTGCCAGTAAGCATTTTGGGTAACCAACGGATTTGCATTGATTACATCTTGAGATACTGGCCAGTAAATACCGCCCATACTTTCAAATTGCCTGAATGTTAGTGGTGTACCGTTTCGCTTGATAAATGTACCCTTAGGATTTTTAAGGCGGTTAAAACGTACAATATCATACCATCTCCAGCCCTCGCCCATTAATTCCCGTCGGCGTTCTTCAAAAATGGCATCTACCAAATCCTTACCCGATGCCGGATCGTAAGGATCGGTACCCCTTAAATTAGAAGCCTTGTTTAAGGCTGAAATTGCTTCATCGCGCTGGCCTAAAGCTGCGCATGCTTCTGCCCTCAGCAGGGTAACCTCTTCTATGCGGCTAAACAGCATGGTAGAACTGAACAAGGTTAAGTTACCCGAGGTTTGAGCCGTATAAATTACCTTGATTTTGTTAAAAATCGGTTGCTCAGAAGTGAAGTTGTAAAAGTAATTAGTGCGGTATAAACCATTTACCGGGTTAACGCTAAACCTTAAATCAGCTGGGTCGGTAAATATTTTAAGGATACTGTCTTTCGGTACAAACATTTCCGGCTGTGCTTTCGGTATAAATGGCGATGCCAGGGTTAACTGTTCAATATGCCCATTAGCAGTTGATAAACCATTACCGGCCTCGAAAGGGAAACCCACCAATACTGTTGCACGTTTAAAAGCGAACGGACTGTAATAGTTTACATTCTCTGTTAGCGCATCCATATCCAAATAAACAATGCCATTAGAACCGCTTCCGTTTGATCTGGTATAGTTATCGAGCACAAATTTTGTATAAGTGGCCGCATCCAGGTAATTGCCCTGCCATGCCGCAATATGGCCTAAAATGATATAAGCTGATAACCTGGTAAAAATATTTCCATTCCAGCTAGACCAACCTGCCCCATAATAAAGGCCGGGAAGTATAGGATCATCACCGCCATATTTAAAAGGTACAACCTGTGCCGCAGCCAATAACTCAGAAGTAGCAAACTGTAAAACCTTATCTTTACCCGTTCTTGGCAGTTTTACAAAATCTCCATCATGAGAAGATGTTAACAAAGGCACATCACCCCAAATCCTTACCATGTAGAAATAAGCAAATGCCCTTAATATTCTTGCTTGCGCAACATCTACATTGTTGTTTATCTGCGTATAACGCGAATCTAATGGGATAATTTGTTTTGAACGCTCAATAAACAGGCTTGCCGCATTAATTACAGCATAAAATCTGCGCCAGTTGGTTATTCTGTTAATTACAGGGTATTGTGCGTTTAACTGGCCAATAACGATTGATTTTAAATCGGCCCTGTTGGTAATTTGAAAGTCGCCCTGGCGTAAGTCGCCCATTAACCAGTGGGTATTATCTGATACGGTAGCCGAGTCGCATCAGCCCGTATACCGAAAGAAGGTTTGCCCTTGCATCTTCCAGGGTTTTCCAGTTACTTTCTTCGGTAGCTAGCCTGGTTGATTGAACATCCTCAATTTTCTTGCACGAAAAATTGCCGATACCAACCAGGCTTAGTAATAAAGCAAGCGCAACCATTCGGTAGCTGCTCATTTTATAATTAGTATATTTCATATTAATCATGGTAATATTTTATAAATCCAGTTTTAAGCCCACAACAAACGTGCGTGGGATAGTGATATTTGCGCCATCGTATATTCCATTGTAATTGATCAGTTCTGGATCAACCCCTGAAAAATCAGTAAGTGTTAACACGTTTAAGGCCGTAGCATATAAGTATGCTCTCCTTATTTTTCCACCTGCTTTTTTAAAGAGGCCCATTTTACTGAAATCATACCCCAGTGTAACCGATCTTAATTTGATGTAAGAAGCACTTTCTAAAAACAGATCCTGGTCGGTACGGTAAGCATCAACCGGACTCCATGGATTATAGATTGGATAATTTTTCTCATTATCGAACGATTGCCACGAAGAAACCTCTTTTACAGAGTTGATATCGTTACCAGCCTCGCGGTTTACAAAACCATATCGGGTGGCTTCGTATTGGTTAATTGCTTTTTGGCCCGCAGCGAAAATAAAGTTGAAGTTTAAATCGAAGTTTTTATAAGCCAGGGTATTGTTCCATCCTCCAACAAATTTTGGCAATCTGTCTCCTGTTAATATTTTATCCTTACTGTCTATCCGGTTATCATTATTATAATCAACCCATTTCGGATCGCCTGCTTTTAATGGAATGCCATTAAACGTTCTGCCTGCCGGCACCTCAGCATCACTATTGTAAATACCCTGATTGGTGTATAACCAGTAGCTTCCAACCGATTTACCCACTTCAAGTTTGTTATCATTTTGATAAATCAGTTCATTTAAGCCATCTGGCAATGCCGATAATTTGTTTTTGTTGTAATTTAGGTTCAAACCTGTACTCCAGTTCAAGCCATTTTTATGTTGTAAAACCGATCCGTTAATTAAAAGCTCAATACCTTTATTGTTGATATCCATACCTGATTTGTATTCAGTAGAATAACCTGTTTCAACTGGCACAGGCAAACCGATTACGCTGTTTTTATCTTCACGGTTATATACTGTTACCGCAGCATTGAGGCGGCTGTTTAAAAACGATGCATCTAAAGTAACACTGGTCCGATCTGCGAAAGGCAAGCTGATGTTATAACCAATAAAACCACTGTTGTATGGGCGGTTAATGCCCAATAAACCTCCATAACCCGGGATGGTTGGCTCTTCTTCCCATCCATTTTCTGAACGGTACTGAGGACCAGCGGCAAAACGGTCATCCTGAAAAATTCTTAAAGTACGCCCCCAGGAAGCGCTTAAATGAAGAGCATCTATTATTTTACTGTCTTTTAAAAATTGCTCTTTTAAACTCCAGTTGGCACTGAAAGCCGGCGTAGTTACCCAGCGGCTATCTGGCTGACCATTGGAAGCACCATCCCTCCTAATCAATGCGCTTAACGTTAATAAATTTTTATAAGCATATTTAGCGGTACCATAAAACGACATTAAGTTATTACGTTCCTTATCGATGTACCTAAATACATAGAAATTATTGTTGGTTAGTACATTCAGGTAGTCTGGATTGGGAGAGCCGGATTTCGTTGGATTTCCATCGACAAAAGATAGTTTTACATAATCATTCGGACCATTATAAGCCCTGGCGTAGTTATATTTATAAGTATCGCCCTGTAAACTTTGGCCAATTTCAAAATCTACAACATGGTTTTTATTGATATCATATTTATAGCTGATGCTGTTGTTGATGGATACCCTTTGGCTATAACCAAAATAGTTGGAGATATAACTGATACCTGCCAACAGTGTAGAGGGGATAAAATAATCTCTAACACCCTCATTGTAGTTAAACAGGCCAGTGCTTGAGATCACGAATTTATTTATTTTAGCACTTAGGGTTAAACTTCCATTTAATACGGTAGAACGGTTGTTATCTACGTTCCTGTCGTTTTGCGTTAAATAGGAAGCATACGAATCGGCATTTGGAGAGAGTGGACTACTTAAATCCGGTATATAACGTGTTTCGGCAAAACGATCGCGCAAGCTTTTATTCCGGGTACGATCTAAACGGGCCGTATTAACTGTACTTGATACGGTAAGCCATTTAAATGGCGCCATATTGATCCCAAAAAATAAATTATAGCGATCGATACCGGTATCATCGGCGTTTCCGGCATTTTTTGTACCGGAACCAAAAAACCTGAAATTCGCCCTTTCCGTGCCACCGGTAATTCCTAAATCGGCCGAAAAGGTGGGGGTATTCTGATAATATAAATCGGTCCAGTTGGATGGGCCAAAATAGGCCACGTTGGTAGAATCGCGCAGGTAAGATGCCGGGCTACCGCTTGGGTTATATTTTTGATAAAACTGGCTTCTGAAGTTATTTTCATAAACTCCGTTAACCGTATTTACCTTTGGTGCAGTTACATAGCCAAAATAAGTGTTTAAACTAATGTCCCTCAAGCCTGCTTTTGCATTTTTAGTGGTGATATAAATCGCACCATTAGCGGCGTTTGGACCGAGTTTGGCCAGCTCGAATGGATCTTTAATTACGGTAATCGACTGTATATTATTGATATCTACCTGGGATAGCAAGTTTGTTGCCGTGCCGATTCTGTTGTAATCGTATTTTTGCACATCGAAAGCAAAAGGATTATCTGCAACTAAAGGCACACCATTTAAATAGATGGCGGGCTGGAGTGCATAAATGTCTTTCTTGTTAAACAATAAACCTGATGTACCCTGAACAATAATGCTCTGCTCCGTACCAGGTTCTCCGTTTGGTTCCTGTACGTAAACCCCGGCTAAATTACCTTTGATAATTTGCTGTAGCGATAAATTAGGAACTGCAATTGCCGAACGGATATTGATAGTATCGCGTACCGTTTTAAATTTCTGTAAGGCCTTAATCATTAAACCGATGGTATCAGTTTTAACAGAATAGGCGGATGAATCTTTTTTAGATTTAATGGTATCTTGCTGAAATACAACATATTTCAAGCCAACACCCTTAATCGAAGCCTTGTTGGCATATAAAGATTGAAATCCAAAAACAGATAAAAACAAGGCGAAACAAACGCTTGTATAAATTTTAACCATTTTAATAGTTTAATTAAAGTTTAAGTGTTTAAAGAAGAAGCTCGATTTTTAAAAAGCGATAGAAAAATTAACCCGGTTTGAGTTTTTTGGGCATAGCAATGCCTGGGGACAAAGTGTAAAATTTTTGAACATGCGGTTGAAATTAGGATGATTGGTTAATCCATAGCATACAGTAATGCCATGAATGATTAGTTTTTTGTTTGCTTGTGTATTATACCTTGGTTAGGGGTTCTTTATTTATTATTTTATTATCAATTATTTTCCTGCCGGTTAACAGTTTTTTGCTCGTAATATTAAAATAAAATGTCGGCTCGTTATGATTTGGTAATGCAAGATATAGATTAAGCAAAGACGATTTTTATTTTTCTTAACGCAAACGTTTGCCTAAAAAAATGCGTTAATGATTCAATGATAGGCACATATGGTATAATCAAAGCCGAAGAAATACCTTAATTTGAATTTTTCGCCTATAGAAATTCAACTATCAAACTAAACTGTTAAGAAAACATTAAAATGACAATTGATCTTTAAGGAGAAAATCGGGATTACAATTGTTTTTTGATTTTTATTTGAACTTTAACCACAGCTTATTTACCAATACCATAATTATAAAATACAAAAAGCAGCAAATTAAGCGCAAACGTTTGTTTTTTGATCAGGCAAATGAAGAAATTTAAAAATAACACATTGATTAATAATATTTTATAAAAAAAATATTCAAGTACTGTATTTACAAAATTCTAATAAACTGGCTTTTCTAAACTTCGCTAATCAGCTACGAATCTGTCATTTTTTCTAAGGTTTGTACCATTTTTAACCTTCAGGATTACAAATTAAGGGATAAAAACCTATAAATCTCAGTGCTTTCTGTGTTTCCGTGGCAAAAAGTGATCTGTGTTGATTTGTGTATATCTGTGGTGAAAATCCTCCCACTACGCTATCATTTGCCATAAAGCTTACTTCATCAACTGAAAAAGCCATCGCGCAATGCCGCCCGCGTTACCATTTTGTCAGCCTGAGCGTAGATTTAATTCAAGATACTTTTCAGCACCGCTTCTGAAGCGGCCTCACAAAAATCAATTCCAGAATAATCGGGGTTATAACCACCAATATATGGAACTGCCATAATATAAATACGTTGATTGGCCTCCCCTTTTTTATCCACTACCTGAAAATGATCATTAATAGTGATCCCTGGCACCGTTAAGTAGTACATATTATCCTCTTCTTCCGTAACCAGGTCATTTTCCTTTAGATGCGCTTTTCCGTTTTCTGCAGATTTAAATTGCAACCTTGCCGGACTCACCGTACCCTTATTTATTAAACTTTTAAAGGGAAAATCATCAAATGAAAGATGTGGTTGCCCTATACAATCAACAAATGTATCAAAGTGAACAGTTACTTCCTCATCGTTAACCTTATAACTATAATCTGCCCCTCCAGTTTCAAGTGGCTTAACCACCGCATCATCTCCAACGGCAATTATACTCAAAACACCGGCATTGTGCAGTGCCAGTAATTCTCTGCACGAACTTTGGGGCACAAAAGCAATTACAATCGAAATTAATGGCATTAACACTTTCTGAAGCCTTTCCATATCTTCTGCCGACAAATATTTAGCAGGATAATTCATGGCGAAACTTAACACAGCCAATGCTTCTTTCCAATAAATAGATTCTCGCTTCTCGATAGATTCTGCTGCTTCATCATATTCTTTCTTAAAAAGTTCAAAAGGCTCCATTTTTTCCCTGAAACCCATCATGGCACCAACAAAGCCTTCCAGATTCATGTTTTTGATTAGTTCATAAAACGAAGGATCTTTTTTGATAAACATTGCTTTAAAATTCCTTTCGAAAACAAAATCCAAAGGCAAAAATCCGCCATTTTCAGCAATACTTTCCTGTATTTCGGCTTTGCTCAATGTTTCATCCTTACCAAGGTGCGAATCTGCTAAGTGGAACCTTATTGCGGGCAACAGGCCACTGCGAGAATGCATTACCAGTTTAAAACCTTCGCTTTCCAATTTATATGCATAAGTACCATCCTCATTGCTTTCGAAACTACCATTATGCCTGGCCAGCGTTCTTAAAGCATCAATAGCAGTTAAAGATGATCCCATGATGCCCACAGCATGGTTAAGCTTTAACGATAGTTTTTGGGGCGGATATGGCGAATCAAAATAGTTCGGAATCTTGCCTTCATATTTCTTTGGCCAGTTGTGCCCTGTACAAATTATGACCTGGTCAAAATGTTTTTCATCTTGGTTTTTAACTATTACAGCTACTTTATTTGCATCCGTAAAATCAATAATATCTTCAACAATGCAATTTAAATGAATGTTGGTTATAATTCCCTTCTTTTCAGCAGCTTCCTTTAAGAGTTGAAACTGAGCTGATAGGTATTCGCCAAAAAACAACCTTGGTAGTACTTTGTATTCGTTAAACTTTTCTTCGTTTATATCAAACTTTTCCAAAATCTCTTTTGGTGCAATTTTTACCCAATCTTCTATAGAATTAAAAATTACCGGAATTTCATTATCTGATACATTGGTAATATGCTCAACATTTGCACCTTCAGCACTATAAGGCATACCAGCTCCTAAATAATCTTTACGCTCAAAAATATCGATTTCTAAATCTGACACTTCAGATTCTGTTAATCTTTTATACATAAAAAGCCCACTCGGCCCACCTCCTATAATCGCGATTTTCTTTTTTGCTGTGTTGATATCCATTTATAAATGCTGTAAGTTCCTATACATTCAATGATACAATCGCAAAAAGTTGAAATTGTTTTGAGCGGATGGAAAATGTAAGATGGATAATGGAAATGTATGGCTCAAAATGCTGACAATAAACAGTTTTTTTGCAAAACAAAAGTATAATTGGTTTAAAAAAAATAAAACTGACCTCATTTTAAGTAAATGAACATCCTTAGCGTAACATTTTGCAATAAGAATCAAAACTAGGCCTCCGCTCACTTCTCATTAAACAATTGCGGTTAAATGAAAATTTCTAAGAACCAATTTTGATTATTGCTGTTAAGAGGTAAGTTAATGCGGTATGGATGATCAATTTCCAATATCAAACGAACCCATTAGGAGCCAGCATACATACTGGTGCTATGCCATTACACGCGATTAACCGATTTATACAATTACCGATTAACCACAAAAATGAACGATTTAAAACTATATATGATCCTGCTCGGATCAAAAGCACCTAAAAGAAACGTAGAACAGCACGATTATTTTTTTGGCATTGCCAGATCACTTAAAGAACTTGTACCCGAAATAAAAGCATTTTGGCCAGAGGCAGGAACAAGTCTGCATTTAGATGGCTGGCGCGAGGTGAATAAAGTAGATGATTATGAAATTTCTATTAAGCTGAGAGATGAAGATACGCCACGCTCGGCACATAAATTATTTTTTATCAACCTGGGAGGTTACCAATCGGGCCAATTATACGAACAACATTACATTGTATTATCCGTACACGATGAAAGGGCAAAAGCCATACAGGATGCCAAGAAAACGGTTTTTTTCAAAACGAATTCTATCAAAGGAGCCAACTCCCATATCGATGAAAAATATGGTATTGATGTAGATGATATTTATAAAATCAGAGGATATTTTGAGCGAAGAAGCCAAGTTAAAGTACCATATCGAAATAAAACCATCTTCAGCTTTACCTGAAGATGAGATTCATTTAGGTTATTTTAAATTGGATAAATTATAAAAACACCAGTTTTATTTTTTGCTCAGCGTTTTTAACCAAAGCACTAAATCAAATGCGGCTTTATCATTTTCGAAACCCATTTCTTTAGGCAAACGGCCATTAACATATTCATCATACAACCATGGATCGGCAATGGCGATTACATTTCCTTTGCCAAATTTGGCCGAAGCAATAACCGTTGCACCTGCGGCATTTTTAAGCACTGGTTTTGCGCCATTTTTGGTATCGATGGAACAAACATCCTTCATAAAAATTTTACCGGCTGTTTTAAATACCGGGTTGTTTTTAATAACAATTGCACCATCTTCAAAATGAGCATCATCAATTACATGATTTTGCATTTCATTGGTAAAATGCATGCCGAATGCGCCGGCCAGTTTATTAAAGTGCGGCAATTCTACATTGGCACTATCATTGGCAAACATTACCAATATGCCGCCTTGTTTTACCCAGGCAGAAATTTCTGCAATATCTTTAGCTTCGATGTAGTTTGGTTTCGGATTTTCTTTCGGCCGGTCCGGATCTACAATTAAATAAATACTGCTTCCTTTTAACTTGGCAAGGGTTGGCGCAGTTTCCAGCGAATCCAACTTAAAGCCTTGTTTCTTAAAAACATCGCCCAAAATAGAAAAACCGCTCATGGCATGTTCATTCCACAGGTAATGAAACCTGATTTCTTTACCCTGTTTATCTTTACGGGTTTCACGGTTGAAGAAATAATCTAAGGTTACAGTTTGTGCGCCCGCCAGTATTGATGAGCAGGTTAAAAGAGAAAAGAAGCAAAGTTTAAAAAGAATTTTCATATAATTAGGGTTAGATAACTAGAGCGGAAACCCAAAAATATAAAATTTAGCGATATTCAAATGGCTTATTCCTTGCAAGCCTATTATTTTAAACTGTTTATTTAAGCCGTTTTTTATATAACGCAGCAATAAAGAAACAAATAATAGTAAAGGTTGCCATCAACTGACCGATACTTTCCAAATCCAGATCGAACACATCTGTTAATTTTAGCGATTTACTTTTTCGCCTTTGGCTAATATGGCTACAGGACTGGTGGCCATAAAACCTGTAGGTATTTTTGGTGCTATCCAGGTCGATTTTGGTGGAAGAAACCTACCCTTTTTTGCAACAGCGATAAATTCCTCTGCTTCCATTGGATGAAGTGTAAAACCGATTGTTGTGGTTGAAGTTCCGAGCTGAGCCAAAAACTGGCTCCATTTACCATCAGGAAAATAACTCAGGCGGGTATCTTCTTTCGGGTTGGTAATGCCGAGCACAGGTTTAAAGATCATCTCTTGTAAAATGGCTGTATCCGGCATTTCTGCTAAATCTGCCAAATCAGGCTTAAGGTCTAGTTGGTACCACTCACCTGCAAAGTAAAGTCCCATTCTATTTTTCCGGTCAGGATTTAAAGCTTTATTGTTCGGAATTTTCGAGATGTAATAATACTGTTCAAGCATTTCCATCAAGGCTTCCTTAGTGATATCAATTCCTTGAATGAGGCGGTGAAAGGCGGCAATCGAAATCGATCCTGCCGAAACAAATAAACTGCTAATTTGCTGTGGAACCGTTTTTTGTAATGCGTAAGCGGCTTCCAACCGGTGGTGGCCATCGGCCAGGTAAACCTGCTCAAGTTTTGCAAATTCAACACAAAACCGATCAATAAGTGAAGTATCAGCAATCTGGTATAAAAAATGGCCCAATTGAGACCATTCACTCTCCATTGGTTGTTGATCTGCGATAGCCAAATCAATCAAGCTTTCTAAATCATTATGCTGATATACCAATAAAATAGGCGACTTTTCTATTTTACCTTTTCCTTTATCGGTTTTAAGCGATGCAACTTTAGCCGAAACGGTATCTTCGTGCCGTTTTATGGCACTTGTTTCCGTTGAAGCAAGATCAGTCATTGCCCAAATTCCCCTCATGGTTTTACCTTCACCACAAAATTCGTAGATATAGATGGAAGGATCTTTTTCGAGCGCACATCCAAAAAGGTTAATTACATCTTCAAAAGAAAGTTGTTCATTTTTATGCACCTTTCCATTCAGCTGATCAGAAATCATCAGTTCAAATATATCTTTGCCTGGCTTTAATGCCTTTAAAGGGGATATTTTTATCATCACTTACATATTATTCAATTTCAAGCACTGCTTTTTTATTGTATATCCTTTCAAAAACCGACCATTATGCTAACCAATATTTCAACGCCCGAAGGTATGAGCGCATTGTAAAGCAAGGTCCTGAATCCGCCAAGTATACGGTAAATTTATACCTGCAATTTCTTAATCAGCAGCAAAATATAAAGATCAGCAGATAAGTAAATTATTAATCCTCAACCTTGTTTTTTGGTAAAAATTATTTTTACAAGACGTACAGCATCCCAAAAGTTTTGTTCTACAGATATTTTAACCAGGCTTACAGAATTTAATTTGCATCATAAACACAAAATTTTATTAATATTGTAATATATACACTAAGTAAGAATTAAAGAAAGCACCAAATATTAACCTAAATATACCTTATTTTAACTATTTTTAGGCATTACAAAACCAAACAAAATAGAAAAATTATACACTAAGTATTTACATGCAGCCTCATAAAGTTGATCAGACTGATATTGAAATCCTCAACCTTTTACAACGCGATGGATTATTAACCTATAAGGAAGTTTCGGGGAAGCTTAGAAAAAGCATGACTCATGTTGTAGAACGCATTAAAAAACTGCGCACAAATGGCTACATTAAATCAACAGTAGCCATTGTGGATATTGATAAACTGAGGTCACATTTTATAGCCTTTCCGCACATTCAGCTCACCATGCATTCAGAAGATATTGTAAGGGCTTTTAAAGCCGAAATGGAAAAATATCCGGAAGTAATGGAATGTTATCACCTTACCGGGCATTTCGATTTTATGCTTAAGGTTGCCATGCCCGATATGGTTTCGTACAACAATTTCCTGAGAGACAATATAGGCGCACTGGCTTATGTTGGCAATATTCAGAGCTTTTTAGTGCTCAACCAATCAAAGGCAGAAACCGCTTATGCATTGTAAACTTATTATGCTTACTTGTTAAAATAGTTTAATTCAGATCCAACATAGTGGTTAATTTTCAATGTCGAGTTTAAAATGACCCAATAAGCCCGAAAGGTTAGCCGAAGAAAACCTTGCTTTTTTCACATTGTTCTGCGCAGGATCGAAAGAGAAATTACTTGCATTACGGAAATCAGTTTTCTCCAGAATTGTACGGTTAAATGATGTAGCTGAGAGATCGCAGTGATTAAAAACAGCAGCAGATAAATCAGCTGCTTCAAAATCGACCTCCTTTAGTGAGCAATTAATAAAATTCGTTTTCCTCAGCTTTGCACCATAAAATATAGAATAATCCAAAATGCAACCTTTAAAACAAAAGGAGAACATGAATTTATTACAGCTGGAAAAATCAATGCCCAGTATTTTACAGTCTGTAAAAGTTACATTACTAAAACCAGTACCAGAAACCTGCGTAAGGGAAAAATTGCAATTGATAAATTCGCAGTCAACAAAATCGTTATGGCTCAGGTTACTTTTAGAAAAATCGCACCTGATGAATTCGCATTTGATAAACTCTCGCTTTTGCAGCCGTTTACCAGCATAATTAACATCAGTAAAAGTTTTATTTTGATGAACGGTTGTTTCGCCGGGTTCTTGCATAAATATGATTTGTAGCTGGTGCAGGATTGATTTTAAAGCTTAATCAAGGCTTCCAACATCTGTTGCTTTTTTTCCAAACTGATGTTATAAATACCAAGGTTATCCGAACACCATAAGCCATCGGCAACCAGCATAATAATGAGGTGTTTTATACTCAACTCACCTTTATCGCCATTACCAATATAAAATTTAAACCATTCATCCCACCCTTTACGGTATTCCTCGTTAATGAGTGCCACCTGCATCACAATTTTTCATTGTTCGGCGGTAATATAAATCGTTACTTTTATTAATTATAAAGCGAAGGTAAGCCAAACTTCCCTCCTCCTTACCCGAAGCTTTTTTTCTGCTGTAATCCACTCTGTGAGCTCTTTCAAGCTTTGGCCCATCAATTCTTTAAGCAAATCCTCTTTATTACGGAAGTGATGGATAATTCCTCCTTTACTCAAACCCGTTTTATCTGCAATAGCCTGAAAAGTAACGCGATGCCAATCTACAGCACCAATTTCTGCAGCTGCATCCAAAATGAGCTGTTTGCTTACCTCAGGTTCCTTTTTTCTTTTATAGGGATTCTCCATTCTTCAAAGATACCGAACATTTGGTTTGTTTACAAAATATATTTACATTTGTTTATATAAAAGATCAGTTTCATCCAGCTTGCATCTTAAAACATCAAAATAATTACGCTAAAATATGTCCAGATACATCACCATCCTCTCTACCATTATAGAATCAGACAGTGATACTGATTTAATTGCATTGGCCATTGCAGGGCTAAAGGATATTTCAGCATGGAGTATCGATCTCGAAGATTGCGATAAAGTAATCCGTGTTGTTTCGGCAGAGGATATCGGCAATGAATTTTGCGATAAATTGGCATTATTGGGTGTAAAGGCATCAGTAATGGAAGTTTTTGATAAAAAATACCATTTAATGTAAGCTTACAGAATGTTAACCATTTGAAACAACCGACAGCACAAAAAATCAACTGTTAATCCCCATGGCGTAGAGGATAATATTTACCCCAAACTTGGTATTGTCTTCAGCTAAAAAACGTTTGTTTCTAAAATCGTAATCCCATTCGCAGCCATAATCTTTGTTGCTGTACAGCACCCCTATCCTATTGTTAACCGTAATGGCTTTCAGGTAGTCGTGCACCAAATCATCACCCCAGCCATTTAACTCGAAAGATGTTGTTGGCGGTCCTTTTTCGAATTTGAAAAATGAGTTGTAAATGCCATGGTTATTGGGTATTTTTTTTAGAGCCTGGGCACCAAACAGGTTACTCATCTGCGTTTCAAAAGAACGTGCAAATAAACCGTCAATATCGTGGTTGCAGTCATCTACGAAAACAAAACCGCCATTATGCACATAGGTTTTAAAATTTACAGCTTCCTGCGTACTAAATTGCAACAGTTTATGGCCACTTAGGTAACAAAATGGGTATTTGAATAAATCCCTACTGCTCAGTTCCACAATTTTTTCCTCCTCATCCAAAGGGATTGTAGTATACTCTAAAAGTGAATTGAGGAGATTTGAAGGCATGCGCTGATCCGTATCCCAGTCGCCAGAATTGTATTTTAACCTCGCAAATGTAAATTTAGCTCTTTGCACAGCCTAAAATTACCTTCATTTTTTAATAATCAGGTTTTTTAAGTCAATTATCTTGTAAATTTTTTGATATTCTTTCAGCAAGGCTTAAAACTATCTACCAATATCCCCTATATTGAAGCACCATATCGTCAAACTAAAAAAAACACCATTTTGGAGCATTCAGAAAGCAACCTAAAAACATTGATCGATAAGATCTCCCAGTTAAAAAGCGAAATACAGAAAGTTATTGTAGGTCAGGATGTAATCATTGAAGAAATGCTGATTGCTTTGATGGCTGGAGGGCATTGTTTGCTCGAAGGTGTACCCGGACTAGCGAAAACCTTAATGGTGAGAACCATGTCGCAGGCTTTGGATCTTTCTTTTAGAAGAATCCAGTTTACCCCCGATTTAATGCCAAACCGACATTGTGGGTACCGAAATACTGGAAGAAGACCATGTAACCGGAAAACGGTTTTTCAAGTTTAATAAAGGTCCGTTATTTGCCAATATTATTTTAGCAGATGAGGTAAACAGAACGCCACCAAAAACACAATCGGCACTATTGGAGGCCATGCAGGAGTTTGAGGTTACGTATGGCGGACAAACCTATCCACTGGATCGGCCGTTTTTTATACTCGCCACACAAAACCCTATTGAGCAAGCCGGAACTTATCCATTGCCCGAAGCGCAATTAGACCGTTTTTTACTCTACATTAAAATCGGCTACCCTACCGCAGCCGAAGAAACCCAGATATTAAGCAGTACAACAGGCAGTAAAAAAGCGGTAATTAATCCGATAATTGGTGCCGAAGAAATTAAAGCTTTACAAGCCATTACGCGGGAGGTAAGCATCAGCGATGATTTAATTACTTATGTAAGCGAAATAATTAGGGCCACGCGCCCTGATACCACAGCAGTTAATTTTGTAAAGGAATGGGTACGTTGGGGAGCAGGCCCAAGAGCAGGGCAAGCCTTAATTTTAACAGCTAAAGCAAGGGCATTGTTTAAAGGCCGGTATGCGGTAATTCTGGAAGATTTGCAGGCAATGGCCTACCCCGTACTGCGCCATAGGGTACTAATGAACTTTAAGGCCGAGGCTGAAAATGTTTCTTCGGACAAAGTGACGGATGAACTGATTAAAGCAATCTCGAAACCAAAAGCCAATATTTAATGAGTAAACTGCTCGATCCGAAAGTATTGATGGCCATAAAAGACCTTTCTCTATCGGCTAAAATGACGATAGATGGTTTTATGAATGGCATTAATAAAAGCACCGTAAAGGGGCCTGGACTGGAGTTTAGTCAATATAGAAGCTACCAGCCGGGTGATGACCTGCGCTCGCTTGACTGGAAAATGTTTGCGCGGTCTGACCGTTATTACATCCGCGAATCGGAAGTAGAAACCAGTATTGCTGTGCGCATATTGATTGATGCCAGCGCCTCGATGAACCACAATGATGGCGACTTTAGCAAAATAGACTATGCAAAATATCTTGGTGCATCAATAGCTTACCTGGCCAATTTACAAGGCGATGCCATTGGCTTATACGTGCTTAAAAATTCAGGAATTTTTTCGATGACGCCAAGGCAGGATTATCAACACTTAGCAAGGTTATTTTACCAATTGGAGCAGATTAATCCTGATGGGAAATTTACAAAACCTATTTATTATAAAGAGTTGTTTACAGGGGCGCAAAAGCGCGAACTGCTAATTTTTGTAACCGACCTCTATCAATCTGATGATGAAATTATAAAACTTTTAGATACGCTCAACACGCTCAGGCATGAGATTGTAGTGTTCCATGTTCTATCAAAAAACGAACTTGAACTCGATTTTAAGGGATACAGCACTTTTGAGGATCTTGAAACAGGCGAAACGATCCAGATCGACCAGGCAAAAGCCAGGGTAACTTATAAAAATAAACTAAGTGCTTATTTGGAAGAAACCAGGATTAAGATGCTAGATAGGAGGATTTTTTACAGAACCATTAGTACTGACGAACCGCTGGATCAGGCTTTGAGAGATTTTTTAAAACAAAGAAGTAAACTTAGAATTTAAACTGTGCAATTTTTATATCCAATAGGTTTAATGGCGTTTGCAGGATTAATAATCCCGTTTGTAATACACCTGTGGAATGTAAAACAGGGCAAAACGCTTAAAATTGGTAGCATAGCATTATTGGGTGAAAGCTCGAGGGCAAGTGCCAAAAGTTTCAAACTTAACGATTGGCTGCTCTTTGTACTGCGTTGTATACTTTTAATTTTACTGGCATTTTTACTCGCGCAGCCCTATTTTAAAGAAATTACCTCAATTAGCAATAAAACGGGATGGATTTTGGTCGATAAATCAATATTTCCACAGGTTTTTAAAGCGCACAATACAACAATAGATTCATTATTAAAGAAAGGCTATGAAATTCATGATTTTAACCCTGGTTTTGTACAATTATCAATAAAAGATACTGCAACAAACACCGCAAAGCCTGTAGATACCTTAAGTTACAGCAGTTTATTAATGGCGGCCAATCAAAATATTCCTTCGGGTGCATCTGTTTATCTTTTCGCCAACCGCCGCTTAAACCGTGTTGGAAACGAATTGCCTGCAATTCATTATAAATTAAACTGGATTCCATTTAACCAGGCAGATACCCTGAGCAGCTGGATTACGACATATGCCGAAAAAAAATACGAAGCAAAATCAAATCCATCCAACACCACTTACCAGGCTTTAAATTCGACAGATGAAAGCCCAATAAACATCGCCATACACGAAGCCGCAGGGATTACCGATGGAAAATATCTTATCGCCGCCATACAGGCAATAAGTGGTTTTACCAAACGCAAGCTGATTATTACCCCCCAGGGCGAAAAGGTTGATATTGGTTTTTGGCTTTCTGACGAGGCTGTTGCACCTAGTTTTAAAGCTGCTATTGTTCCAGGTGGGGCATTATTGAAGTATGAAAAGGGCAAAGTAGTTGCCGAACCTTCATTTATGGTTATTGATGGCCGCAATATTAAATTAAGCAGAAGGATAACCTCTGCCAATCAAGCTGAAAAAATATGGACAGATGGCTTCGGAAACGCAATTCTGGCCAAGCAAAAGAGCCAAATGCTAAATATCTACCATTTTTATAGTCGCTTTAATCCCCAATGGAATGATTTAGTTTGGAATGGCGTATTTGTAAAAAGCTTAATGCCGATCGTGATCAGGGATCAAAATCAGCCAGATTTCGGTTTTGAAAACAATATTGCAGATCAACGCAGTTTATCAAACAATCAAAAAGTGGTTAATGAAATTAATAAAATAGAGGCTTCAACAAAAAACACTCAAAATAAACCCCTGAGGAAACTCTTTTGGATAGCCGCTTTATTGATTTTTACCACAGAACGCATTTTATCATTCAGAAAAAAAACAGATTATGTTAAAAACTGAAGGACAAAACTGGATTAGAAACTTAAGGATAAGGTGGATTAGCTTAAACCTGATCAGCACTTTGGTAACTGCATTGGCCATATCATTGGTAATAACAACAATCGGCAGCCATTTGATGCTTCTTCCTTACTGGCTTTTTGCAATTCTGTTTCCTATTATATTATGTACATTACTATTAAATAAACCAGTTTGGAAAACTACCGATCGTGATGTTTCGCGTTATGTAAACCACCAATACCCTGAACTGGAAGAAAGTGCCGATTTACTACTTCAAAACGAAGCCGATTTATCGATGTTGCAGCAACTGCAACGCCATAAAATTGAGAATATAATTCCGAACCTTTCCAAACCGAAAGAACCTTTTAAAAAATTATATATGGGCTTAGCGGTACTTGCCTTAGCCTTAATTATCAGTTTTGGATTTAGCAAAATCCATTTGATTAAAAATATTAATGCGGCCGATCCTGCAATTAAACCCATAATACCTGTAATTGAAGAGCATATTCCACCAGAAATTGCTGACTTTACAGCCACCATTACACCACCTGCTTGCACAGGTAAAGCCGGGCGAAAACAAAAGCAGTTTACCATTTCTGCTGAAACCGGTGCGCAAATAAACTGGAAAATTGAAACCAACATTGGCATCAAAAAGCTGAAGCTTATTTTTAACGATAAAGAAATGGTGCTGCTTAAACCTGCAAACACAGCCCACACGCTATGGAACAATAGTAAAACCATTACTAAATCTGGCTTTTACCAATTGGAGCTTGATGGTAAAAAATCAGATCTGTACCAAATTGAAGTCATTCCTGATTTGCCTGTGAATATTAAAATTACGCAACCAAAACAGCATACCACTATCGATATCGGTCAGCCGCAAAAATTTAATTTAAATGTATCTCTTACCGACGATTATGGTGTTCATGATGCCTTTATATCGGCAACAATGGCCAGTGGTAAGGGCGAAGGTGTCAGTTTTACAGAGAAAAAACTGTCTTTTAACACCAGTTTTGATAACAGGAAAAATCTTTCGCTCCATAAATTGATCGATTTAAAAAGTCTTGGTATGAAACCTGGTGATGAGCTTTATTTCTTTATCAAAGCAATGGATAATCATGGCCAATCGAGCCGCTCTGATGTATATTTTGTATCGATAGTAGATACTACGGAGTTAATGAGTTTAGCTGGCATGACGAATGGTGTTAACCTCGTTCCAGAATATTTTAGGAGTGAAAGGCAGATTATTATTGATACGGAGAAGCTGTTAAAAGAGCAATCGGCTTTGCCTGTAACAACTTTTAAAACCCGAAGCAACGATTTAGGGATAGACCAGAAGTTGCTGAGATTGCGTTACGGACAGTTTTTAGGTGAGGAAAATGAAACTGAGATTGGCGGTGATCACGACGACCATGATGAGCATGCAGCGCATAAAGGTGAAGGCGAGAAATTTGGCGATGTTACTGCAATAATGGATAAATATGCGCACAAGCACGATATTGCAGAAGATGCAACTTTTTTTGAACCAGAAATGAAGGCGCAGTTAAAGGCCGTTTTAACCGAAATGTGGAATGCTGAACTCCGTTTAAGAACTTATAAACCGCAGGAAGCTTTACCCTACGAATATAAAGCATTAAGATTATTGAAAGATCTGCAACAGAAATCGCGGGCTTATATGGCCAAAACCACCGTAAAAACAGCTGCACTGAAACCCGAGAAACGTTTGAGCGGTGAGCTCGACAAAATTATGCAACCGGTGCAAAAACTAACATTTGAGCAGAAAGAAAAAAGGACTGCCAATTTAAAAATAGCACTCGCGCTATTGGAAAGCAGAAAAACAGGAAAAAACTTTGCTGAAAAAGATCGTTACTTGCTGAGCGAAACAGAAAAATATATGATCGGCGCAGCGGCAGATAACCCTAATACCTATTTAAATGCGCTAAGCAGTTTAAGAAAGTTAGCTACAGGCAATAAACTGATCGTTAAAGACATTGATCTTGTTGAAAAAGCCATAGTTAACATGATTAATATTGAGGGTGCAAAACCGCAAACACAGGGGGCCGGAACAGCATCGGCATTGTATCAAAACTATTTTAATAACCTTAATAAAGTTAACAGATAGATATGGAGTTTAAATACATCGCTATTATTGCTGGGTTATTGTTATTGGCTTTTTTGCTTTACAAAGAGTTGCGTAGAACTAATAAAGCAAGAATTATCTGGCGGATTTTAGCAAGTATTATCGCTGTTGGCTGTTTTGTGCTGTTAATTGTGCCCATCAAATATGAATCACACGTGCAGCAAAATGCAGATGAAATTATTTTACTCACTTCAGGTACAAACCCTGATTCGGTGGCAAAACTCAAAGAAAAAAAATACGCGCTTCCTTTTGTAGATGTAAAAAACATTAAGACCACCACCATTAACGACCTTTCTTATTTCTTAAAATCGAATCCTACTATCCACAAACTGAAAATATACGGTTATGGCTTAAATGCAATTGAATTAAAAAACCTTGAAGGATACCAGATTGGGTTTCATCCTTCGGCAAAGCCAACCGGAATAATTGCCGCCAACTGGTTAACAAAGTTAAAAAGCAGCGAAACTTTAATCGTTCAGGGAACTTACCAGAATATGGGTAATGAAACGGTTAAACTTTTACTTAAAGGCTTTGGTAAAGCGGTTGATTCTATCGTTATTGGTGCTAAAACAAATAAATCTTTCTCATTCAAAACCAGCCCAAAGCATATAGGAAAAGCGGTTTATGAGTTAATTGCTTTGCAAAATAAGGATACACTTTCCAAAGAACCTCTTCCGGTGCAAGTGGGCGACCAGGAACCAATGAAGGTTTTAATCCTGGCTTCTTTCCCGGATTTTGAATATAAATTTTTAAAAAACTGGCTGTACGAAAACCATTATCCATTGGCATTCCGAAGTCAGATCAGTAAAAATAAGTATGCTTCAGATTTTCTGAATATGGATAGTTTGAATCTCAATCAGATCAATACTTCATCGTTGAAAAAATTCGACATGCTGATTATTGATGAGGACGAGCTGACGGCATTAAATTCAAACGAAAGGGCTTCGATAGATATAATGGTTAAAAATGGAATGGGATTACTGATCAGGGTGACAAGTACCAAACCATCTACCCCACTTAGTGCATTATTTGCCCGATATGAATCTCCTGTTTTAAAAGGAAAAACACTGAATTTAATGCTTACAGAAGATCTTCTTAAGTTTAATCCTTTGCCCCTTGAGCAAACATTGTTTTTAAAAACCAATCAAAATGACCTGCCGCTTATTACGGATGCTACAGGTAAAACATTGGTGAACAGCAGCATTAAGGGTTACGGCAAAGTACTCATCTCAACTGTTTCATCTACCTACAATTGGTTGCTTTCTGGAAAAAAAACCGATTATGCAACTTACTGGTCTAAACTTTTAGCCAATGCAGCCAGGAAAAAAAATGATAGCCAATCGGTTAACATCATTCCTCAATTCCCTGCTGTTCATCAAAAAACAAGAATCATTGCTGATTTGGCTGCTTCTGAAAAATTGCCCATCTTAAAAATAGACCAGGTTAAGTTAAGCCCACGCCAGAATATGGAATTGCCTTTTCAATGGGATGCGTTTTACTGGCCTCAAAAAACAGGCTGGGTAGATTTACAGGTAAACCAAAATATTGAGCCGCTGTATATTTACCATAAAACCGATTGGCAGGCGCTTAAAAATCAGCAAATGTTAAATGATACTCAACAGTTTATTAAAAATTCTGCCAATGTTAACAATAAATCACAGGTAAATAATGTTGTTATCGAAGAAGAAATATCCATTTGGTGGTTTTTTGCAGGATTTTTAATCTCAGCCGCTTTTTTATGGTACGAATCGAGGATATTGGCAACTTAGTGCAGTAAAGCTTGTTACAGAACTTATTGGTAGGAAAAATAATCCTTCGACTCTGTTGCTATTGACAGGCTTCAGTAAAGCGGTCGTCATTGCTGAGGTACTAAGCAATCTTTCATGTTAGTGAGCCTTGTCATAAAGATTGCTTCGTCGCCTGAAAAAGCCTTCTCGCAATGGCGATAATCATAGGGTATTCATTTCCTTAAAATCATGTCACTTATATTGATTTGGATAAAATAAATTATCCTTTAGGGTGACAATTAAATAAATATTTCATGCATCCCGCTAACAATAGCTCCCTAAAAATTGCAAGCATAAATCTAATCTCCCTCAACGCAGCGGAGAAATTTTTTAATCAAAATTAATACACTAACACCAGAAATCACCCCCCAAGCACACATGACAAAACGATCCTTATACTTCTCCGTATGACAATTAAATAAATATTCCGTGCTTTCTGTGTTTTCCATGGCAAAAGAACCAATAAAACACTTAAAATCGTGGTTCTATCAACCTAAAAACACCTTTTTATAAAAAAACATCCCTTATTCAGCATTGAAACTAAAATGTTATAATCAATTTGCCTTTTTAGGGTCGCAAATGGCTATCTTGAGATCGTAAACCTACTAAACTAAACCAATTGAAAAGAAAAGATTTCCTCTACTTATCCGGAATGGGTATGGGTGCATTACTCCTGCCCGATCTAGCTGCATTCGGAACTCCGATAGACCCGCTACAAGCACTTGATGGAGTGGATGTAAAAATTAAAAAAGAACTGGCTGATGTTGCCCTAAATGCAGCCAAATCTAAAGGCGCAACTTATGCCGATATCCGTATCGGCCGTTATTTAAACCAGTTTGTAGCCACCCGCGAAAAACGAGTTCAAGGCGTAGCCAATACTGAATCTTTTGGTGTCGGCATCCGCGTTTTAGCCAACGGATGCTGGGGCTTTGCCGCAACAAACAACGTAACTAAAGATGCCATTGCCAAAGCAGCAGAGCAGGCAGTAGCCGTTGCAAAAGCCAATGCCAAAATACAAGGCGAACCCGTTCAGCTTGCTCCACAAAAAGGTTATGGCGAGGTAAGCTGGAAAACACCAATTGAAATTAATGCCTTCGAGGTTCCTGTAAAAGAAAAGGTAGACCTGCTTCTAAATGTGAACGATGTGGCCATGCAAAATGGTGCCAACTTTGTAAACTCCGTTATTTTTGCGGTTAACGAACAAAAATACTTTGCTTCTACTGATGGTTCTTATATCGATCAGGATGTTCACCGCATTTATCCAACCTTTAATGTAACCAAAGTTGATCGCGAATCGGGTAAATTTAAAACCCGTAATTCCCTTAGTTCGCCAATGGGTAAAGGTTATGAATACATGCATGCCCGCCCTGAGGATAAAGTTACCGGTATTGTAACCCGGTATAAGGGCAGGTATGATATGCTTGAGGATGTAAAGGAAGCTGCACGTGTAGCCAACGAAAAAGTAAAAGCCAAATCGGTTGAGCCAGGAAAATACGACCTGGTATTAGATCCTTCTCACCTTTGGTTAACCATCCACGAATCTGTTGGGCACCCTACCGAATTAGACCGCGTTTTAGGTTACGAGGCCAATTATGCCGGAACAAGTTTCCTTACGTTAGACAAATGGGAATCGAAAAAATTTAAATTCGGCAGTGATAAAGTGAATATCCTTGCAGATAAAACACAGGTGGGATCATTGGGTGCTGTGGGTTATGATGATGAAGGTGTAAAATGTAAAAACTGGGATTTAATTAAAGATGGCGTATTGGTTAGTTATCAGGCCATCCGCGATCAGGCACATATTATTGGCTTAAAAGAATCAAATGGCTGCTGTTATTCTCAAGGTTGGGATGATGTACAATTTCAACGTATGCCGAATGTATCCTTACAGCCGGGCAAAGAAAAATTAAGCGTGGATGATATGATCAAGAATGTAGAAAAAGGCATTTATATCATCGGTGACGGCAGTTTTTCTATCGATCAGCAACGTTATAATTTCCAGTTTGGCGGACAGATTTTTTACGAAATTAAAGAAGGTAAAATTGTAGGTATGCTTAACGATGTTGCTTACCAGGCCAATACACAAGAATTTTGGAACTCATGTAATGCCATTTGCGATGAAAGCGATTACCGTTTAGGAGGATCGTTCAATGATGGAAAGGGTCAGCCCTCACAAAGCAGTGCCGTTTCACATGGCAGTTCTACAACACGTTTCAATGGAGTTAATGTTATCAATACAGCAAGAAAAATATAATTATGGCCATATTAAGTAAAGAAGAAGCCCAAGCGATATTAAAAAAAGTAATTGGTTTTTCGAAAGCCGATTTCTGTGAAGTAGGTTTAAATGGTTCGGATGGCGGAAATATCCGTTATGCTCGCAATGCAGTTTCTACCGCCGGACAGATTAGTACCATGAGTTTAGGTGTAAGCTCAACCTTTGGTAAAAAAACAGGCTCCGCAACAATAAATGAATTTGACGATGCCTCTTTGCAAAAAGTGGTAAAGCGGGCAGAAGAACTGGCCATGCTGGCTCCCGAAAACCCGGAGTTTATGCCCTTTTAGGTCCGCAAACCTTTGCAGAATCGAATACTTTCAATCCTAAAACTGCAGCCATGACGCCCGATACCAGAGCCGAAATGGTGGGGAAAAGTTTAAGTGTATCAAAAGCAGCAGGTTTGGATGCAGCAGGCTTTTTAGAAAACTCGACCCGTTTTAATGCGATTATGAATTCTAAAGGTTTGTTCGCCTACAATAAAGGAACAGATGTTTCATTTTCGGTAACTGTACGCAACAAACAGGGAACAGGTTCAGGCTATGTTGAGCAAAGCTTTAACGACCTTGATAAAATGGATACACTTGCCCTAAGCAAAATTGCGGCAGGTAAAGCCAATGGTTCAGCTGGTGCAAAAGCAATTGAACCCGGAAAATATACCGTTATTTTAGAGCCTCTTGCAGCCAGCGATATATTAAGCAATATGTTTAGAGGCTTCGATGCCAGAAGTGCAGATGAAGGCAGAAGTTTCATGAGCAAAAAAGGTGGCGGTACGCGTTTAGGTGAGCAGTTATTTTCAGAAAATGTAAACATCTATTCCGATCCGATGAATAGCGAAATCCCTTCTGCAACCTGGAGTGGCGATGGTTTACCGGTAAAAAGAACACAGTGGGTAGAAAAAGGAATTGTTAAAAACCTCTCCTACTCAAGATATTGGGCTGCACAAAAAAATGTTCAACCCGTTCCGTTTAGCCGCAGCGTAATCATTGAAGGCGGCACGCAATCGTTGGAAGATTTAATCAAAAGCACCGAAAAAGGAATCTTGGTTACCCGTTTCTGGTACATCCGTTCGGTAGATCCGCAAACATTATTACTAACAGGGTTAACGCGTGATGGTACTTTTTACATCGAAAATGGCGAGATTAAATTTCCGATCAAGAATTTCAGGTTTAATGAAAGTCCGGTAATTATGCTTAACAATGTAGAAGCTTTGGGTAAACCAGTGAGAACTGGCAGCGGATTGATCCCACCAATGAAAATACGGGATTTTACATTTACCTCATTATCAGATGCGATTTAATTGAATCGTCATCTCAACCGAAGTACAGACATAGGCGATTCGTCATTCCCGCGCAGGCTGAAATCCTAAAGCTTTTGCATTACGATTCCCAATCAAGTTGGGAATGACGACCCACTTAAGAATTTAAAAATATTAAAAATTGAGAAGAAGAGATTTCTTATATATGACAGGTGTTGGCCTTGGTGCCAGCATAATACCCAACATCCCTGCCTTTGGCAAAATCATTTCTGTTGAAGAATCTTTAACACCTGTAGATGTTGCGCTGAAGAAAAAAATGGCCGATGTTGCACTTAATGCCGCTAAAAGCAAAGGTGCCACTTATGCCGATGTACGCATAGGCAGGTACCTGAACCAGGTTGTGGCCACCAAGGAAACCCGGGTAGAAAACATCTCTAATTCCGAATCGTATGGTTTAGGTGTACGTGTAATTGCCAACGGAAGCTGGGGCTTTGCCGCAACCAACAATATGGATGATGCCAGCATTGCAAAAGCTGCGGAAGCAGCCGTAGCCATTGCAAAAGGGAACTCCAAATTAATGGAAGAGCCTGTGCAGTTGGCCCCGCAAAAAGGATATGGAGATGTAAGCTGGAAAACACCCATAGAAATTAATGCTTTTGAAGTACCCATTGCAGATAAAGTTGATCTTCTTTTAAAGGTAAACAGCGAAGCCATGAAGGGTGGTGCAAAATACATCAGCTCCAATCTTTTTATGATTAATGAGCAGAAATATTTTGCCTCAACTGATGGTTCTTATATCGATCAGGATATCCACAGAATCTGGCCAACTTTTACCCTTACAAAAACAGATGCAGCCAGTGGTAAGTTTGAAACCAGAAATGCTTTAAGCGCACCAATGGGGATGGGTTTTGAATACCTGAAACCAAAAGAGGAAGAAAAAATTAAAGGTGGCCCGGTTACCATGTACAAAAAGCGTTACGATATTTTGGAAGATGTACGCGAAGCAGCTGTACATGTGGATGAAAAACTGAAAGCCAAGCCCATTGCCCCAGGTAAATACGACCTCGTTTTAGATCCCTCTCACCTTTTCCTAACCATACACGAGTCTGTTGGTCACCCAACCGAATTAGACCGCGTTTTAGGTTACGAAGCCAATTATGCAGGTACGAGTTTCTTAACGCTGGATAAATGGGAGAGTAAAAAATTCAACTTTGGCAGTAAAGAGGTAAACATTCTTGCCGATAAGCTGGAAACAGGGTCTTTAGGTGCTGTAGGTTATGATGATGAAGGTGTTAAATGTGGCAAATGGGATATTATTAAAGATGGAATTTTAGTAAACTATCAAACTATTCGCGATCAGGCACATATTTTAGGATTAAAAGAATCGCAAGGCTGCTGCTATGCCGATAGTTGGGACAGCATTCAATTTCAAAGAATGCCAAATGTTTCATTGGCACCAGGAAATGCAGCCTTAAGTGCTGCCGATATGGTTAAAAATGTTGAGAAAGGGATTTATATGTTCGGCCGCAATTCATATTCTATTGATCAGCAACGTTATAATTTCCAGTTCAGCGCACAGCTGGCTTATGAAATTAAGGAAGGCAAGATAGTAGGCATGTTTAAAGATGCTGCCTACCAGGCCAATACACAAGAATTCTGGAACTCATGCGTACAACGTTGCGATAAAAATGATTATAGATTGGGTGGAACATTTTCTGATGGGAAAGGCCAGCCAGGGCAGGCAAGTGCAGTATCTCATGGCAGTGCCACCACTCGTTTTAATGGCGTAAATGTGATCAATACCGGAAGGAAATTGGGATAAACTTATCTCTAATGAAGTGCAACACAATGGAGAAATCTATCAAGTAAATATCGTGTCGATTTGCAATCGGGATTCATAAGTAAGGCGATTGTATCGCCATATGTAACTATGATTCTGCATTGAAAATGCAGCACTCATTGATCCTCGTTGCAAACGAGGATCACATACGCAACTATTTTTATTCGCATGGACTAATATTTTCTTGCTTTCACTAACGCGATCGTCATGCTGAATTTATTTCAGTCTCTTTTTGCAAAAATACACCCTGATCCTGAAAGTTTAGGACAGCATGACGATTCTCATAAAACGCTTCTAACGCAGAGATAAACTATAGATTTTTCGACCTAAAATCGGCCCGATTTGCAATTTGGATGCCCGAGAAAGGCGATTGTATCGCAATATGTAACTATAACCCTGCATTGAAAATGCAGCACTCATCGATCCTCGTTGCAAACGAGGATCGCATACGCAACTATTTTTATTCGCATGGACTAATATTTTCTTGCTTTCCCTAACGCGATCGTCATGCTGAATTTATTTCAGTATCTTTTTGCAAAAATATACCTGATCCTGAAAGTTTAGGACAGCATGACGATTCTCCTAAAACGCTTCTAACGGAGAAATTAACTATAGATCTTTCGACCTAAAATCATCCCAATTTGCAATTTGGATGCCCTAGAGAGGCGATTATATCGCCAATATGTAACTATAACCCTGCATTGAAAATGCAGCACTCATCGATCCTCGTTGCAAACGAGGAGTCGCATACGCAACTATTTTTATTCGCATGGACTAATATTTTCTTGCTTTCCCTAACGCGATCGTCATGCTGAATTTATTTCAGTATCTTTTTGCAAAAATATACCCTGATCCTGAAAGTTTAGGACAGCATGACGATTCTCCTAAAACGCTTCGAACGGAGAGATAAATTATTGATTTTTCGACCTAAAATCATCCCAATTTGCAATTTGGATGCCCGATAAAGGCGATTATATCGCCATATGTAACTATAACCCTGCATTGAAAATGCAGCACTCATCGATCCTCGTTGCAAACGAGGATCATGTTTAAAGTAATTAAAATTGCTAATACAACTTGCGGGCAGCTTTATTATACGATAATTTCAACAAGAACAGGGCATAGTCAACATCTTCAACATGCTGAATATAAAAACTTATCCATCCTGACTTTTTAAATACATGATGTTGTTCTACCCTTCCATCAAGCATCAATTCAGCCTTAATTTTTTGTGTAAAAAGAATATCTAGCAGTCCGTTGCTGTGAATATGAGCAAATTCTAACTGTTTGTAATTAAACTGAGAACCACCAAACTTATGTAGACTAACAGAGGTATCTTCCCATGTTAGAACTGTGTTTTCTATACCATCAATCTGATCTAGCCTCTGAGGATTACTAAGCAGGATCCACATTTTTATTAAGCTATCAAATATCAGAGCAAACAAGGGGATAGATTTAACAAAACTTAACCACCTGACTATAAATGAAAACATATTTAATTCTTTTCGCTAAGTACTTTAATATGATCCATTACGCGTAAATGAACATTTCTAGTGATACTTTCTGCCCATAAATCGTAATACCAAATCGGAAACACCTTTAAACTATACCAGCTATTACCAACAAGTGTGGTGGTTCCATCGCCATTATCTTTTAATAAAAACTGCCCCCTTTCAATATCAATATGCCCCATAATTTCAGGATCTTGCGGCTGCCCGATAATATCAAATGTTAAATCTTTATTGATATCAAAAGTTACGATCTTTTCATCAAATACATACCCATTGCTAAAAATACATTTTCTTCCCGCTCCTTTTTATAAGTAGTAACTGTAGTCTGCATTGGGCTAGGCATTCCTGCTTTAAAAAGCCAGTAGCTATTTGCCTGTTTGATTTTTTCGAACGCCACTACATTTTTCCAAATTTTCTCCGGCCTAGCTTTAATAACTATCTCGTCACTTACCATATTTCTATAATGGTGATCAGAAATGGAATCAGCTATAAAAACCAAAAGCAATAAAGAAACAATACTTACATTTAAGGTTTGATTACGCTTCTTAAACATTGCTTTACCAATAAATGCACCTGTAATTACAAAAGCAAAAATAAGTGGGGAAACAATAATTAAACAAATTGTTCCCTCTTTTAAAAAAATGTAACTCAATAAAATAGCAAGTAAGCCATTTAGGATAGAATACCAGATCAATATTCTGCTTTTCAGATTAAGATCTCTCCAAAACCAGGCGCTAATTATACCCATTAAAAGTGGTAAAATTACAAATTCTGAAAATACTAAAATACCATCTTTCTCACTATGGAGCAGATTATTTAACCAGATAATAAATAAGGTTACCACATTTGAGATAAATATTCCCAGCAGCAATTTTGATTGGAGAAACGTTTTCATATTATACTGATATTTGATCAAAAGTATAATATATTTTTAAACTTTCAAAAATTATTGAAAATAAAAATATCAAGTTTATTGAATTGATATAGAAATAAAACTTATGTAAGAAATTAAATTATCTACTAATCCTATAGAATATATAGTAATTAATTATTACTTTTGCTCAATATTCTTTAAAAGCTGGTTAAACGGCTTCTAAAAAAGATCATATAGTCATGTGGCCGAGTGGTTAGGTAAAGGTCTGCAAAACCTAGTACGGCGGTTCGATTCCGTCCATGACGTCTAAACATTAAATTGTTTACATACATACTTATCAAGAAAGACGTAGGGAATGGCCCTTTGATGTCTTAGCAATCTGTTGATTAACAAGGCGCTAATTCCTTTTGCAATTGCAGAAAAGATGAGTTTGAAAGCAGATTAATTTTCTGCGTTCAGCAAATAATCAAAAAGCTATTCCCGACCGAAAACTGGTAATTTAAATTTTATGATATGTCGGTATATTTTGATTATCCATCAATAAGGGATTTTTTTGAGATTCAGAGGGAACAATTCCTGCGAAAAATTAGATGATTATGAACATTGTAGGGCAGAATCGGATCGGCTTTATAATGCACAGCGAAATGAAAATGAGGAAACAATTTCGGCAGAAGATCAACATCAAAAAACACCTAATTCATACTACCGCTCTTCTACATAAAAAAATTAAAATGTACCAAACACCTTTAAGAATATCAAAAACACTATTTACAATTGTTTTAAGCCTTGTAATTTTTTCAACTCAAAGCCATGCACAAGGTAAAGATCCATCCCCTATCAATTTTCCGACACCAAAAAATATAGATCATTTGCTATTTTATATTCAACGTGATCCAAATACGAATACCCTCATTTATGCGCAAAACCTTAAAGAAAATGGCACTATCAATGCTGAAAATCCTATTCAGGTGTATTGGATCAGGTATGGCGAGAAAGGGCAAAAAAAAGACCTGGGGTACATCCAAAGGAAGTTTGCTTATGGCATTGATACAAAAGCATTGGGGAAGGATAAATATGAATTTAGATTTGTATCACACAAAAAACTGCCATTTTATTTACAAAGATATAATGATAAAAGCTACCATGTTTCGGTAACAATAAACAACCGGACAATAAGGGTTACGCGATTATTTGTGAGGATACAAGGTGGCAGTTTCTGGCTCCCAAATGTGAAATATGCAGAAATTGAAGGCACTGAAGAATCAACTGGTAAACCTACAGTGGAGCGGATAAACGTGAAGTAAAATAACGGTCAATAGTTTAGACAACTGTTTTTTACTACAAAACACTGATGTCAACGCCATAGACATTCATTATTACTTAAGCTTCAATGTACTTATATTACTTATAGGATAAAAGAGAGAAATGGTCTGTGGAGACACAGACCATGGATTCAGGTAACAGTAAAATTCATTATTACCTAAGCTTCAATGAACTTATAGGATAAAAGAAAGAAATGATCTGTGGAGACACAGACCATGGATTCATACTCAGCAACCACCTTTTTTAGGAATGCGTTTAAAAATAACCTGATGATCTCGCTCCACATATTCGCAGGATATTATTGGATACGAGTACTTGGGTGCATGTGATATATTGTGGCTTTTAATCATTATTTTGTCGTTAACTTTCAGGCTATGCAATTGTTCAAGTTGTGACTTTTCCGGCTCAAATTGTAAAATATAATCGTCGCTATTAACCCTAACCATCACAGCAAAACCTAACCTTGATCCTGGTGGAAGCGAAAGAGAAGTTACAACAGCTTCCATATTGGTAAAAGCAGTTGTATGCTTCCTTATTTTAGCCGCACTTGTAAACACTCTTTTACCTTCAGGAGAAGCCTCCCATTTTTTGTACTTAATGCCATCGGGTGTAGACTCCCACTTTTTTCTTTCGGCATTCCTTTCAGCAATAGAACGCGGCTTTGAAGACGGCTTCTTAGTCGTATCATTCCCAATTTCAGGATTAGCAAATACTAATCCGCCCACCACAACCAGTGGTAACATCAGCGCATAAATCAATTTTTTCATAATTTTTGTGTTTTACTAAATAATCAATGATTCTATTGGTTATTCAAAATGGATAGATATATTTTATTTTTCCATATGCTATCCTAGTTGATGCAGCAAAACTACCTTGATATTTTTCCTCTTGAGAAATTTGGATTGTAAATAAAAATGTAATCTTTGTAAATAAAAACTTGACGTATGCAATTCAGCCGAAATCTGCTTACCCGAAAACCTAAATACCTGGTTGTATTGATATTGCTTTCATTAATTGCTGTAATTTATGTGGCTTTCAGTGTAAGCGATAAAAATACTTTTGATTTCGCCAGAAGGGAAATTTTGCTTCGTCAAATCGGGCACGAACTGCTTTTACAGTCGGGCGATAGCACATCAAGAGTGCTTCCGATAAAAAAGATTTCTGAAAATGAATATCAAATCAGCTTTGAGAAGGAACTTACTTTTAAAACCGATTCTTTATTGAACACCACAGTGCATGTGTTGGCTAAAGATCCAATGGCAACTGATTATGTTGTAAACGTGGTGAACAGTGCTAACCAAAGTGTAACCTATGGCTTTGCAGTGGCTAAAAACAAACGAGATGATATTGTGGCTTGCAAAGGAAGGAAGCAACCAAAAGCGAGTTACATGATTGATCTTAAATTTAAACCGACAGGTACAATTACGGCAAAGAAACACTTTTTATTGGGCAGCATTCCATTTTTAGCGTTTGTTGGATTTATTTTTCTCAGATACTGTTAAGCCAAACAGCACTTCAGTTCAAGAAAGTATGGATTTGAGTATAATCACTTTAGGTTCAGTTTTATTCGACGCAAAGAAAAGAAAGCTGATTATAAACGAAAAAACGATAGATTTAACCGGAACGGAAACCCGCTTACTTTCAATTTTCGCATCATCACCAAACGAAATGATTGCACGAAACCGGCTGCAGAAAGAGATATGGGAAGATGAAGGCGTTATTGTAGGTCGCAGCCTGGATATGTTTATCTCTAAACTTAGAAAAAAATTGGAAATTGACCCTAATATCAATATCGTTGTTGTTCGTGGAAAAGGATACAGACTTGAAATTAATGCTTAAAAACAAATTGTAACCATTATAAATTTTTATAAAAGGCATTTGATTGAGGTTGCAGCTTTATTTAAGATGTTTTTAGCATAAAACTTTAAAAACGTTATATGTCACCCTGAATTATATCAACATAATATCGATCGCCACCAGGCCACTACTGCTTAAATCAATTTCAAACAGCACTTCATCGCTAACATCAACCTTGGTGTTTAAGCTTTCCAAATTAAAAATAATTTCCTGCTCATTTTCATCTTCAATGAGGCCGTGTCCACGAGCTTCATCTACGCTTAGTATTTTTCCTTTTCGCATTTAAATAATTGTAATTTATTAGGTATTAAATCAATTCACAAACCTCCGGTTGGTAACCACAGGTTTATCTTATCATATCATTCAGGTCATAAGATGCCGTTCTGAAATTTTTAATCTTCAGTACAAGTCCTACACCATCAATCCTTTCATTGGTATATAAATTTCCTTTCGGAAAGACCTGCGATCGCGGCAGGCGTTGTTTGTTTAAAAATGTGCTGAAAGTTTTAAAGTAATCTTTCAGGTTAATGTCTGTATCTATCATCGACCATAAATCTGATATATTTTTCAACGCTAAAGATTTATTTTTCACAGCATAGCTAATTACAGCTTTGGTTACATCTTTTTGTCGCTCAACCCTTGCATGATCGTCGTAACAAGTTCCAGCCACCCTAACGCGGGCATAAGCCAGGGCCTGGTCGCCAGTCATTTTAATAGTTCCGGTGCGGGTAAGCGGCAAAAGCGGCACACCCTTTAAATAGGCCTGTTCTCCTATATAATTATTTACATAATGGTGGATGCCTTTATTTATTGTTAAAGTTATTCCTCCAAAAGAGTCGATCACCCTTGCCGTATTGCTAAAATCGGTAACGATGGAAGAAACCAGTTTTGTTTTAAAATTTGCATTAATGGTAGAAATCAATAACTCCTTCCCTCCTAACCGGTAAGCAGCATTTAATTTCTGGTTGCCATATCCCTTTATATATACATACGTATCACGTAAGATAGAAGTTAACCTTACTTCCTTTTTTTTCACCGTAATAACCATTATTAAATCGGCATTGCCTCTTTTATTCTCTTCCCTTGAATCTGATCCGATCAGTAAAATCTGCTGAGCATAAAGCGAATGTGCAAACAGCATGAGTAATACGGTAATTAAGAATGTGGATTTGATTTTCATAGTTGTAGATAACATTGGTTTATAAATGAATTTTGAGGTTTTTAGTTGCGTGCAAAGCTACCATGAGGCTTTTGCCTCCCATATAGCCTTTTCTCACTAATTGGATCGGCTGCTGACTTATGTAAACGATACAGAGCGGCTTATAATTAACATTTTACAAGCAAATTGTACCGGTTGCGCATCATAAACCACCCAAAAAGGCTATAGATTTGTACCAGTGCTTTAGGTAGTTTTGCAGAAATGGCATTAACCTCAATCATTACCGTAAACTATAATCAGCCCGGAGTTACCCTTGATCTGTTGAACTCAATTCAAAATAATTGTGCTTTGGATGAGATCGAAGTAATCTTGGTTGATAACGCCAGTGATATCGATTATGAAACTCAGTTTAAAGCCAGTTATCCAACACTAAAATACATCCGTTCGGAGGTAAATCTTGGTTTTGCGGGAGGCAACAACCTGGGTATACAACAAGCCACCGGACAGCATATTTTAATGATCAATAATGATACTGAACTCATACCAGGATTTGTTGAGCAGCTTAATGCAGAAATGCTTGCCCACCCTGAAATAGGTATTCTCTCTCCCCTAATACTTTATTACGATGATCCGGATATTATTCAATACGCAGGTTACACACCAATAAACTTAATCACCGGGAGAAATAAAACCATTGGTTTAGGCCAGTTAAATAAAGGCCAGTATGCCAATGCCAATTATGAAACATCGTTTTGCCATGGTGCTGCAATGATGTTAAGGAAAGCAGATATCGATCAGATTGGAATGATGCCTGAGCAATATTTCCTGTATTATGAGGAATTGGATTGGTGTGAAATGTTTAAGCGTGCGGGCAAAAAAATCTGGTTTACGGGTAAAACACATATTCTCCACAAAGAATCGATGAGTGTAGGGAAAGAAAGTACCATTAAAACATACTTTCTTACCCGCAATCGCCTGTTGTTTATGCGGCGCAATAGCAGTATGATCAACGTAATGCTTTTTAGCCTGTATTACCTCTTAATAGCTGTTCCGAAACAATTATTCGGCTATCTTCTTAAAGGAAGAACCGACCTGATACCCTTTGTTTTCAAAGGACTGCTCTGGAATTTATTTCATTCGAAAAACCACCTTACAAGCCAACTGGCCAATAATTTAATAATTGCGCCCACTGTAAGTAGCTCGAAATAGAATGGTATTAAAGGACTATTGAGCAACTATGCTGTTTAGGCTACCTTCGTGCCAATCGGCAATAGGGATATAATAAACCTGCCTACTGCTGTTAACGACTTAATTCAAAGCTGATAAACAATGATTATTTTCCTCTGGACCTGCCTTTTTATTGTAACCTATACTTTTGTTGGTTACGGATTGGTACTTTATGTACTTATAAAAATTAAACGGTCATTTTCTAAACCTAAAAATTTCCTGGCAGATGCCGCACTCCCTTCGGTAACGTTGCTTGTAGCCGCCTGGAATGAGGAAACAATAATTGTAGATAAAATAAAAAATACGCTCCAGCTTGATTATCCAAAGGAGCTGTTACAGATCATTTTCATTACGGATGGATCTACAGATCATACCCCTGATTTGATTAGCCCGTACAAAGAGGTTATTTTAATGCACAATAACGACCGCCACGGCAAAATGGCGGCCATTAAGCGGGCGATGCCAAGTGTAGATGGTGAAATTATTGTATTTTCTGACGCGAATACCTTTTTAAACCGGGAAGCACTGCGTGAACTTGTAAAACATTACCAGGATAAAAAAGTTGGTGCTGTTGCAGGTGAGAAACGGATACTGGTAAACGAGCATGCAGATGCGAGTTCGGCAGGAGAAGGTTTTTACTGGAAATACGAATCAAGACTAAAAAAATGGGATTACGAATTATACTCAAATGTAGGGGCCGCAGGCGAGCTTTTTAGCATCCGTACCTCTTTATATGAACCGATTGAATCGGATACGATTATCGACGATCACATGATTGCGATGAGAATTGCCGAAAAAGGTTACCTGATTGCGTATGAACCTGCAGCATATGCCAGTGAAACTGCATCAGAAAATACAGGTGAAGAACTTAAGCGAAAGATCAGAATTGCCGCTGGTGGAATTCAATCAATCCTCCGGTTAAAAATTGCAGCAAATCCTTTCCGATATCCTGTTTTAACCTTTCAATATCTTTCGCATAGGGTATTAAGGTGGACCATTACACCTTTCTTACTGGTTATGGCCCTTTTAACAAACATTTGGATTGTTTACAACCATGGTGCTCCATTTTATACGGTTTTGCTTACCGCGCAATGTATTTTTTATGTGCTGGCAATCCTTGGATTTTTAATGGAACGCAAAAGTATCAGAATCAAACCCCTATTTATTCCATATTACTTCTGTATGATGAATTATGCAGTGGCAGCAGGGATTGTGAGGTATATTAATAAAAGCCAAAGTGCGGCCTGGGAAAGATCGTTAAGGAAATAGCTTTCAAATATTGTAAAATTTGCAATTTCCCTTCATAGATGGAGGGAAATTCAACAGAAATCAATTAAAAATCTCCCGTATTTGTATTCTTTTGCCTACTTCGCATATCATTATGCGCAATCTCCTTATTCACAATAACAGGTTGTTACAGTGTCTATTTATCATTCTGGTAACCTGATAATCTCAATTCCTAATAGCCCTTTCGCACTATTTCAATCTACATCTATATAAGGTACTTTAGTAAAAAAAATTAAACAGTAATAACACGTCACAAAACTCTTAAAAACAGCAATTTACGTTATTATATATTAAAATGCGGCGCTATCAATCTTAATCTCGTATGCTTAATAATACTTTATCTGCCCTTATCACTGCCCAATGTAATGTATCCCCAAATAACATTGCTCTCGAATATAATGATCATTCGCTTGCCTATGGCGAACTTGATACCAGATCTAATCAGTTAGCTAATTTCCTGATTGAAAAAGGTGTAAAAAAGGATTCGAGAGTTCCTATATTGCTTAACAGATCATTTGAAATGATTATTGCTATTTTGGCGATAATGAAATGTGGTGCAAGCTACGTCCCGATTGATCCATCATATCCTATGGAAAGGATTAGTTATATAATTGATGACATTGACGCAAATTTTCTCATCACTGCATTAAAAACCCCTCCAGGTTTCAATGGTACAACTATACTGCTGGATGGGACCCCATCTCCTGTTGATAAGGTTCCAAAAACACCATTAATAGCAATTACAGATGAGGAAGCAGTAAGTTATATTATTTATACTTCCGGCTCTACAGGCAAACCAAAAGGTGTGGTTGTACAAAATAAGGCGGTGAGCAGCTTCATCATCAATCAAAGCAGCTATTATGGTATAACAGCAGCAGATAGAATTTTGCTATTTTCCAGCATATCATTTGATGCTTCCGTTGAACAAATATTTATAGCCTTAACCACCGGCGCATGTTTGGTTTTGTTGCCCGAAGAGCTATTGGCAGATGTAGAAAGGTTTACAAAATATGTTTCCGATAAGGAAATCACACATCTTGATGTAACTCCGGGTTTTTTAGAAAACCTTAACCCCGAAAAATATACAGCACTGAAAAGAATCGTTGTAGGTGGAGATGTTTGTCCGAAAGCCTTATTTTTAAAATGGCAGTTTAAAGGCGATTTTTATAACGTTTATGGTCCAACCGAAGCAACGGTAACCACTACTGCCTTTAAATGCAATGCTGATCAGATTTCGCTTTCCGAATCTTTACCCATTGGTAAACCTCTGGCCGGAACAACCATTTACATCCTTGATGAAACAAAACAAGAAGTAGCAGCAGGAAAAGTAGGTGAAATTTACATCACTGGCCCACAACTGGCTAAGGGCTATTTAAACAATGATGCACTTACGGCACAAAATTTTATAAGCATAAATTCACTTGGCAACCAACTGTTTTACAAAACCGGTGATATGGGAAGATGGCTGGCAGATGGCAATATTGAATACATAGGTAGAGGTGATGAACAGGTAAAAATAAGAGGTTACAGAATTGAAATCGGCGAAATTGAAAATGCGCTAAATGCAAGTCCGATGATTAGCCAAAGCGTTGTGTTGGTTAAAAGTAACACTGAAAGTGATAAGCAATTGGTTGCATTTGTGGTTTCTGATGCATCCTTCAACAAAACCGATACCGAAGCCTATTTAAGCAATAGATTACCCGAATACATGATACCCAGAATTTGGGTTCCGCTTGAACAAATGCCGCTTACCCTTAGTGGTAAGATTGATAGAAAGCAACTCGTTATTCCAGACTATTCCGATCTGCTGGCTACCCCGTATGTAGCACCACGATCAGCGTTAGAAACAAAAATTGCTGCCGTATGGAAAGAAGTATTAGCAGTAAAACGCATCGGTGTAAATGATAATTTTTTCGATCTTGGCGGCAATTCACTTTTATCGCAGCGTTTAATTATTGCCATGGATGCCCAGGATATTAAAATCCCTGTGGTAAAGCTTTATCAGTATCCAACTGTTTCGGGGCTTGCAAATTACCTTACCAAGGCATTGGAATCCACCCGGTTTAAACGTCATTCGAATGGCAATAAATCAAGGGATATTGCTGTAATTGGCATGGCAGGCAGATTTCCGGGAGCAGAAACTATTGCCGAACTTTGGGATATACTGGCGCAGGGAAGAGAAACAACAACTTTTTTTAGTGATTCAGAACTGGATGTTAATATACCCGAACAGGTAAAACAAGATCCCCTGTATATCAAAGCCCGTGGCATTATTAAAAACCCAAAAATGTTTGATCCGGATTTCTTCGGTATTAACAGAAAACTGGCCGAATTAATGGATCCGCAGCACAGGATATTCCTCGAAATTGCTTTTGAAGTGTTAGAGAAAACAGCGCATCTTCCTGCTAAAGTAAATTACAAAACAGGAGTTTTTGCAGGCTGTGGCCCTAATTTCTATTACGAAACCAATGTATTGGCGCATCCCGATAAAATCGAAACAATGGGTAAGCTTCAGGTTACCACAGTTAACGATAAAGATTATATTGCCTCAAGAACAGCTTATCATTTAAACCTTAAAGGCCCCGCAATTAACATTAACTCGGCCTGCTCAACCTCTTTACTAGCCATCTTAGAAGCGGTAAACAGCCTAAGGGCCATGCAGTGCGATATTGCACTTGCAGGTGGAGCAAGTATAAATGCATCCATCAATAGCGGCCATATTTACCAGGAAGGAAGTATTTTAAGTAAAGATGGCCATTGCCGCCCTTTTGATGATGAATCAACAGGTACAGTTTTTAGTGATGGTGCAGGAGTAGTTTTATTAAAAAGACTCGAAGATGCTGAGGCAGATGGAGACACAATATATGCGGTAATAAAGGGTGTTGGGGTAAGCAATGATGGCTATGAGAAAGCCAGTTTTACTGCTCCAAGCACTGACGGACAGGCAGATGCAGTACTTTCTGCCATTGTAGATGCCGATATTGAAACCACAGAAATAACCTACATTGAAACACATGGTACCGGAACACCAATTGGCGATCCGATTGAATTTGAAGGCCTCCTTCAGGCATTTGGAAACCATGTAAATAATCAATACTGCGCCATAGGCTCGATAAAAAGCAATTTCGGCCACCTTACAGAGGCGGCCGGCGTGGCCAGTTTTATAAAAACCTGTTTATCTATCTATCATAAAAAATTAGTACCCTCAATCGGCTTCAATACTCCAAATAAGAATATTAATTTCGACAATAGCCCATTTTTTGTAAATAACCGCCTGCAAGATTGGAATGATCAAAAGCGAATTGCTGGCGTGAGTTCGTTCGGAGTAGGTGGCACAAATGTGCACGTTATTTTGGAAGGTTATGAAAATAGCATCAATGCCACAACTACCAGCCGTGAGTTTGAACTCATTCCTATTTCGGCAAAATCAGCCGAGAGCTTAATCAGCTACAAATCGCAGTTAAAAAACTTTGCATCACTACATACCGAAACGCTTGCCGAAGACCTTGGTTTTTCCCTGCAAAACTCACGTGGCGTTTTTAACCACCGTGGTTTCGTAGTTGTTGATACTAAAAAAAACCTGGCAGAACAGCTGGCAACCAACAATCAGGATTTATTTTTGAATAAACAGTTGACAAAAAAATCGAACGACCTCGTTTTTATGTTTCCTGGGCAAGGCTCACAATACCATAATATGGGCTTTGGTCTTTATCAACAAGAAGCCACTTACCGCCAGGCTATTGATGAGTGTGCAGAAATTTTAAAAGATTTAATGGATATTGACCTCATAAATCTTTTATTTTCTGCTGATCAAAGTAAAGATGTATTGCAGAACACTCAATATGTTCAGCCGGCAATTTTCGCTACAGAATATGCTATGGCCAAATTATGGATGAGTTTTGGATGTAATCCTGATGTATTTTGTGGCCACAGCGTTGGCGAATATGTAGCCGCACATTTAGCAGGTATTTTTTCGCTTGCAGATGCACTGAAACTGGTTGCCCTGAGGGGGAGAATGATAAGCGAATTGCCCGCAGGCGGAATGTTATCTGCCAGGGTAAAAAATATTGATCTCCTTAGTATTTTACCGGCAGATCTTTCTGTTGCAGCAGAAAACACCAAAAACTTATATGTTATTGCCGGTCCGGTTGAATCACTTTCCAACTTTCAAAAAAAACTTGAAGGTATTGGCATTCCAAGTAAATTTCTTTCATCCAAACATGCGTTTCACTCTTCTATGATGGATCCGGTGATACCAGCTTTCCGTAAGCTTGTATCTACAATTGCCCTTTCTACTCCAAAAACACCTATAATATCAACAGTAACAGGCAGTTTACTTACCGATAAGGATGCGCTAAGTGTAGATTACTGGACAGATCATTTAAGAAAAACGGTAAAGTTCGAGGCCGCTGTAACGCATATTACTTCCACATACGACCCAATATTTCTGGAGGTTGGCCCTGGTGATACCTTAAGTATTTTTACCAAGCAGATCATAATGGAGCAGCCTGTTGCAAGCACAGTAATTGCGGGCATAAAACAAGGTGAGGCAGACACCAAACAGATTATTTATGCTCTTGGAAAACTTTTTTTAGAAGGCCGAGAAATAAACTGGAAGGAATATTATAAAAATCAACAACGGAAGTTTCTCGAACTTCCATCGTATTGTTTCGAAAGAAAAAAATACTGGGTAGAGCCAGCCACAAACCATTTGCCCAATCCGCTAAAAACTAAATTTAACGATATTACTATGGATACTGATCAGAAAGAGACGCAAAAGAAGATGCTTATTACAAAGGTGAAAACGGTACTGGAAAATTCTTCCGGAATTGAGTTTGAAGGAGTAGATATCAGTAAAAACTTTTTGGAGATTGGTTTTGATTCACTATTGCTTACCCAGGTAGCGAGTTCGCTCAAAAAAGAGTTTAATGTGCCAATTACTTTCAGACAGTTAAATGAAGAATGCTCTTCCATACAAACGTTAACCGATTATATAAGTAAATTTATTACGCCAGAACAGCCTATAGCAGAACCTCAACCCAATTTTTCAGTTCAAAGCACTCAACCTCAAACTCAGGATCATACTGCGTTATCACTACTTTCGGCCCAGCTTGAGCTTATTGCCAAACAGATTCAGTTGTTAACCAACCTTCCGCAGCCTGCGCAACCAATTAGCTCAAATATTCCTGTAGCAGCACCCCAGAAAGTAAACAAACCAATAAAAACCGCACTGGGTGAATTATCAAATGAAGAACGAAAAGAAATAAGCAAACCCTTTGGTGCCACTCCAAAAATTGAATTTACCAAAACAGAACTTGATGGAAAGCAACGCCTTTTCTTGACGGAACTTACTCAACGTTACAATTTAAAAACTTCGAAAAGTAAAAACTATACGGTAGAAAGCAGACCTTATATGGCCGATCCACGGGTAGTAAACGGCTTTAAGCCAGCACTTAAAGATTTAATTTACCCGGTAGTTGTAAAAAAATCAGAAGGCAGCAAACTTTGGGATCTGGATGATAACGAATACATTGATGCATTGAATGGATTTGGATCCAACATGCTGGGCTACCAACCTCCATTTATTAAAGAAGCACTCCATAACCAGATTGAAAAAGGTTTTGAGGTGGGTCCGCAGCACGAATTGGCAGCTGAGGTAAGCAAACTGATTTGCGAATTTACCGGATTTGACCGGACAGGTTTATGCAGTACCGGTTCAGAAGCGGTAATGGGCTGTATCCGCCTGGCTAGAACCGTAACTGCCCGCTCAATAATTGTAGCATTTTCTGGCTCTTACCACGGTATTTTTGATGAGGTATTGGTAAGGGGAACGAAAAAGTTAAAATCTTTCCCGGCAGCAGCAGGCATTATGCCCGAAGCCGTAGAAAACATACTCATCCTTGATTATGGAACAGATGAAACACTATCGATAATTAAGCAAAGGGCAAACGAAATTGCGGGGGTTTTGGTAGAACCTGTACAAAGCAGACGGCCGGAATTTGTACCGGTTGCGTTTTTGACCGAACTCCGTAAAATTACCCACAATCATGACATCGCGTTAATTTTTGATGAGGTAATAACAGGATTCAGGATGCATCCAGGTGGCGCACAAGCCCAATTTGGCATAAAAGCCGATCTGGCCGCTTACGGAAAAGTAGTAGGCTCAGGTATTCCGATAGGTGTAATTGCTGGTGAAAGAAAATTTATGGATGCGCTTGATGGTGGCTCATGGAATTATGGCGATAGTTCGATACCTGAAGTAGGCATTACTTATTTCGCCGGTACCTTTGTTCGTCATCCACTTGCACTTGCCGCAGCCAAGGCATCACTTCTTTATATGAAAGAACAAGGACCTGCCTTGCAACAGCGGTTAAATGATAAAGGAAATTTTATCGCTCATGCCCTAACAAAAGAAATTGCGGCAAGGCAGCTGCCAATTAATATCGTTAACTACGGTTCGCTATGGAAAATAAAGTTAGAACAGGATATTCCCTACAGCGAACTGCTTTTTGTACTCATGAGAGAAAAAGGGATTCATATTCTTGATGGCTTTCCTTGCTTTATGACGGAGGCTACCACTTATGATGACATCAATAAAATAATCAGTGTTTTTACCTCCTCCATCGATGGACTTATAGAAGCAGGCTTTTTGCCGGATCACCGGGGTGAAAAAGCGGATGCAATACATCAAAATACGGCCATTGTAATTGACAATAATACTCCTCCAATTGCTGGAGCAAGATTAGGGAAAGATCGTTTTGGTAACCCGGCCTGGTTTTTAGAAGATCCGCAAAACGACAAGAAATTCTTACAGATTCAATTATAAGTTACCTAAGATGATGCCTTTAGAATTAGAAATTGAGCCGTTAACAGTTGATTTTAATCCCTTCGAAGATGAGCGGGCCATAAACAAAGTGATCTCCATAAACAAAGCACAGCAGGAAATTTTTATATCCTGTTTATTGGGTGGAGATGAAGCTAACCTCGCCTACAATGAATCGGTTACAATTAACCTGGCTGGTAATTTCGAAATTGAATACTTTAAAGCAGCTTTTGCCCAAGTGATAAACAGGCATGAAGCCCTGCGAAGCGTAATAAGTGGAGATGGAGAAAAACTCATCATTTACAATGAAATGCCTTTCGAAATTGCGGTGCAAAACCTTTCTCATTTACCCCAAAAAGGCAGAGAACTTGAGTTTAGCACTTTTTTAAAATCGCAGATGGCCATACCTTTCGATTTAAACGAGGGGCCACTTTTCAGGGCATTTGTACATCGCAACGAAGTAAAACAACATCTAATTACCTTAATTTTTCACCATATTATCTGCGACGGATGGTCATTTGGCATTATTCTCGAAGAACTTAGTAAACTATATAGTGCATATGCCAGTGGATCAGCGCATTCCCTTCCTGAACCTTTCCAGATCAGCGATTTTGCAGTTGTAAAAGAAACATACCGCAAAAGCCCCGATTTTAGGAACACAGAAGAATTTTGGTTAAATGAATGCGCCGGAGATTTACCTACAGTAAACCTGACTACAGATTTTTCTAGGGGTACTCAACGAAGTTATCAATCAAACAGAATCGATCAACACTTAAGTGGCAGTGTAATTAAAGACTTAAGAAGCCAGGGTGCCAAAATAGGATGCAGTTTGGTAACCACCATGTTATCTTTATTTGAAATCCTTATTTTCAAAAAAACAGGTCAGGCCAATCTGATTATTGGTTTACCCTCGGCAGAGCAGGCAGTAGGTGAATTTTACGATCTGGTGGGCCATTGCGTTAACATATTACCGGTAAAAAGTTATGTTGATGCCGAAATGCCGCTAAATGATTACCTCAAAGGGCGTAGAGAACACCTGATGAATGTTTATGAACACCAGCAGTATAGTTTTGGTGAACTTTTAGAAAAACTTAAAACCAAGAGAGACCACTCCAGAGTGCCGCTTGTACCCATTGTGTTTAACATCGACATGGGTATGGACAGTGATGTGAGATTTGATGGACTTGAGCACCAGAATTAACTCCAATACAAGATGCTGCGAAACTTTCGAACTTTTTGTTAATGCCACCGATTCACCAGATGGACTTATTTTAGAGTGGAATTACAACGCACAACTCTTTTCTCAGGCCCGTATTGAGGCCATGATGCAGGATTATGAGCTCTTGATCAACAGTATGATCAAAACTCCATCCATTTCGATATATGATGCGATAATGGATGGAAAGCTTAAATCAGTAACAATTGGCAAAGCATTGGCTAACAATCAATCTTTCGTTGAACTTTTTAGCAACAGCGTATCACAGTTTCAAAACCGCCGGGCAGTAAGTTTTGAGCAAAATACACTTACCTTTTTATCGCTCGATAAAAAATCAGATGCATTAGCTTCCGTTTTAAAAAGTAAAGGAATAAGAAAAGGCCATATTGTAGCCATTTCAATCAGCCGTTCCATTGAAATGCTAACCGGAATAATTGCCATTTTAAAAACTGGTGCTTCATACCTCCCGATAGACCCTACATTGCCCGCTGAGCGGATAAATTATATGCTCACCGATTCGGGTGCAACATTTTTATTTTCAAATTTACTGGCTCATGTTCCCGTAAAACTGGAAGTACTCAATCCTGAAGAAATTTTCACCTCACTGGATGCACATGTAAACAACTTGCAAACTCCCACCATCAGCTTAAACGATACCGCTTATTTACTATATACCTCAGGCTCTACCGGACGACCGAAAGGGGTTAAAATAAGTCATGGCAACCTCGCAAATCTTTTACTGAGTACAAAGGAAATGCCTGGCATAAACTATGAAGACCGTTTGCTGGCAACAACAACCATTTCTTTTGATATTGCTGCGCTCGAACTCCTTTTACCGCTTATTACCGGTGCAGAAACAGTAATTGCTAGTGATGCTGCATGTAAAGACGGAAGGTTAATCAACAATATAATTTTAAGCCAAAAAATTTCGATTATTCAAGGTACGCCATCCACCTTGAAGATGATTTTAAATTCTGGTCTTAAAACAAACAGCCTCAAGGTTTTTGCAGGTGGTGAGCAGCTGGATCTTAATCTGGCTAAATCGATTATGGCTACAGGAGCCAGTTTATGGAACATGTATGGCCCTACTGAAACCACCATATATTCGATAGGTAAACAAATATCGGTTAGCGATGAGTTGATTACGATTGGCAAGCCCCTTCATAATACGGTAATTTACATTAACGATGCCGCAGGCCGGCCCGTGCAAATGGGCGATGTAGGAGAAATTTGTATCGGTGGAGATGGTGTTGGTTTAGGATATGTAAATAATAATTCGCTCATGAGCGAGAAATTTATTTTTGCAAACGACGGCTCCAATATCATTCTTTATAAAACGGGCGATCTTGGCATTATGCTCAACAATGGAGAAATACAATGTCTTGGAAGAATAGATCATCAAATCAAAGTGCGTGGGCATAGGGTAGAATCGGGTGAAATTGAGAGCATTATAAACGCTCAACCAGAAATAAGCGATTCATTAATTATTCAGCGCAATGATACCGGGGCAGATGATTGCCTCGTGGCTTACCTCACAATTTGCGAAACCCAACTGGCCAATAAGGAAATTGTTCTCTCTAAAGAAACAGATAACACTGAAAATCAACTCCTTTTGAACAGAAATTACAGCAAGTTATTGAAGAACAGACTTAAAACCCTTTTGCCAGATTATATGGTGCCGGATTTTTTTGTTGCAATGCGTGTTTTCCCACTTTCTGCAAGTGGAAAGGTAGATCGTGATTTATTGCCTAAACCTGAAAGAGCGCAATATCCTGTAAATAAGGATATCACTAAACCGATAAACGCAACCGAACAGCTGCTCATAAACCTTTGGAAAGATGCCCTGGGTGTTGAAAAACTGGGAATTGAAGACGATTTTTTCGAAATGGGCGGCAATTCGCTAATGGCAGTAAGGGTAATGGTGGCTTTGGAAAAAAAGACAGGTATCCGCCTGCCACTAAACGTACTCCTTACCCATTCTACCATAGAAAAACTTGCCACACAGTTTGTTACCACAGATAGTGAGCGTTCCAAAACGATTATTCCGATCAGAACAGGAGGCTCAAAAGCGCCCGTTTATCTAATTCACGGCAGTGGACTTAACGTATTATTATTTAAATCGATAATTCCCGCCCTGGATGATGACCAACCAATTTATGGAGTGCAGGCAATTGGTTTAGACCGTTATGAAGATCTTCCGGATACCCTTGAGGAGATTGCGACGAGATACCTTGACGAAATCCTCGAAATCAATCAAGATGGGCCATATAACATCGTTGGTTATTCATTAGGAGGCTTTATTGCCTTCGAAATGGCCAAACAACTTAAAGAAATGGGTAAAACTGTTAACCTTTTGGGTGTAATTGATACTGATACAGGCCAAAATGCACCAATTGGACAATTAGACAATAATTTTGGTCATTTTGTAAAACGACAGTTCAAAAAAATTCCTTTTATAGCCGATTCTTTTAAAAAGAGACCTGTTAACACGGTTAAATACCAGCTTAATGCTACAAAAAAACGGCTTTTCAAAAACTTTGTAAACCAACACGACAGCGATTGGGGTTTATTCACCGATCGTGAGAAAGAGTTGTATAATCAATACGATCAGGCATTGGAAAAATATTATCTACAACCAAGCGATTTAAAGGTAACCTTGTTTAGAGTAAGTGAAAGGTTATATTTCCTTGATGACCTTACTTATCTTGGATGGGACCGCTTTGCACTTCAAGGCGTTGAGGTTTGCGAAATCCCCGGCGACCATAAAACTTTTATATCCGCCCCACACAACGAGGTATTTGCCAATATTTTACAAACAAACCTCAACAAGCATCAATATGCTAGCTAACATACTGCCCGTTATTTTAAATGTAGATTGGCGAAACCTCGATGATCCTGAAGATATTGACCGGAGGAAAAACAACATTTTCAAGATCAATTTTGAGTTTTATTATCAAAAATTCTGCAACCAGATTAATGAAATACTTTCGCCAGAGGAGATAAAAAGATCCGGGTATTTTTTGAAAGCACAAGATACGCGGCGTTTTATTGCTACAAGGCTCGCCATCAGGAAAATAGTTTCACAATATACTGGCACCGTGCCTCAATCGGTAATTTTTAACCAAACGGCAAACAAAAAGCCATCTACAGCTGGTATCGAATTTAACATCAGTCATAGTGCGCAATACATTATGATTGCCATGAGCGAAAATCCGATCGGGATAGATGTTGAACATATAGACCACCCTGTTGATGTGGGCCAGCTAATCCCCTACTGCTTTTGCACAGCCGAGGAAGAATTTATAATGCTATCGGAAGATCAGAAAGAATCCTTTTTTTCCTTATGGACGAGAAAAGAAGCACTGCTGAAAGCTACAGGAGAAGGACTTATAGATAATCTACTGGAAATTAACTGTTTGGAAAATATACAAACCAGATCATGCAAACCTTACCGCCTGGTAACGATGCGTGCAGCTCCCGACTATATCTTTACCCTTGCTACAAGTGAAGATCTGGAAACCGTTTTTTGGAATTTAAATTAAACACAATCAATCAATGCAAACCGTAAATAAAGTAGATCACATCTCCTATACAGAATTTATAGCAGAACATGTAAATAAAAGAAATCCTGTTGTTTTTAAAAATGCTTCAAAAGTTTGGGGTCAGCATACCTTCGGACCTGATTTTTTTAGTGCACATTTCGGTAATTACAAAAAAGAATTTGAGGGAAAAATGTATACCATCAACGAAATTTTGGAACTCACCCTAAAAAGCACCCCAAAAAACCCTGCACCTTACCCAATTACTTTTGAACTTCCTTACGATATACCAGGCTTTATGGAGCATATTAATCCAATCCATATGAATTATGCTACGCCAAACTGGTTCGATTCGAAGATTTTTCCTTATGGCAGATTTGGTAAAAACATTAACCTTTTTTTTGGTGGCCAGGGCAACCAATATTCGCTGCACAAAGATTTTTATCATACCAACGCCTGGATTACACAGCTTTATGGCGAGAAAAAATTTATTCTTTTTCCTGGTGAGCAGGATGAGTTTTTATACGCAGGCAAAAAAGGATATTCCAATTTTCTTTCCCCTGTAAATATCTTAGATCCGGATCTGCAAAAGTACCCCCTCTATAAAAATGCCAGATCGGTAGAAGTTACACTCCAACCCGGAGAAACCATTTTTGTACCAAATGGGGTATGGCACACAACTGTAGCTCCTGGACAAAATATCTCCCTTATTTTTGATCAGATGAACGCCACAAATTATAGTGCATGGCGTACAGATATGTATAACATCAAAAAGCAAAAAAGCCAAACCGGGGCTATTGTAAATTACGGCTTTGCCCTAGCTGCAGGCATGATCTGCAAATTGAAAGGTTTAGTTAAAACATCATCATAAGCTGTTTTAGCATACATCAAAATCATAATGCTGTAACCAATACAATTGCCAAACTAAAACCCATTGATTATAATGGTATTAAAGGGCTATTGGCTTAAAATTAGGCAAAGTTTACCTTCGCATTGATCAAAAATCAGATCAGAAAAAAAATTATAGCCCTTAAAAAGAAATATGAAAATAGCAGTAATTGGCACTGGTTATGTTGGCTTGGTAACAGGCACTTGTTTGGCAGAAACGGGTAATCACGTAACCTGCGTGGATATCAATACCGATAAAATCGAAAAGATGCAAAGCGGTATATTACCGATATATGAACCAGGGCTGGAATTACTTTTCCACCGCAACATCAGCCAAAACCGACTAATCTTTACAACCGATCTTGCATCTGCCATTAAAGAGGCACAAATTATTTTCATGGCTTTACCAACGCCTCCGGGTGGAGATGGGGCAGCCGATCTTTCTTTTATTTTAGGTGCCGCCAAAGATATTGCTGCGTTAATTACTGATTATAAGGTTATTGTAAACAAATCTACTGTTCCTGTAGGTACTGCAGATAAGGTTAAAGCAATTTTTGAGCAATACAGTACGGTTGAAGTGGATGTAGTTTCTAACCCCGAGTTTTTACGGGAAGGGGTTGCCGTAGAGGATTTTATGAAGCCAGACCGTGTAGTATTGGGAACGACCAGCGAAAAGGCAACAAAAATAATGAGCGATTTATATTCACCATACGTGCGCCAAGGGAATCCTATCCTGTTTATGGATGAAAAATCTTCAGAACTTACTAAATATGCAGCCAATTCATTTTTGGCCACAAAAATTACTTTCATGAACGAAATTGCCAACCTGTGCGAATTGGTTGGAGCAGATGTGGATTCAGTTAGAAGAGGAATTGGTGCCGACGAAAGAATAGGAAAACGCTTTCTTTTTCCTGGCATTGGTTACGGAGGTTCATGCTTTCCGAAAGATGTGCAGGCATTGGTAAAGGCTTCGGATGATTATGCATATGATTTTAAAATATTAAAATCGGTAATCGAGGTTAACGACAGTCAAAAAACAGTACTTGTTGATAAAGTACTTAAATACTATGGTGATGATGTGAACGGAAAACACTTTGCTTTATGGGGACTGGCTTTTAAACCGGAAACCGATGACATTAGAGAAGCACCATCACTATACATTATAAAAGCATTACTTTCTAAAGGTGCTACCATAACAGTTTTTGATCCTGAGGGAAGCGAAAATACCAAAGCCTTTTTTGGAGATAAAATTTCTTATGCCACAAACCAATACCAGGCGATTAAGGGAGCAGATGCGCTTTTAATTGCTACAGAATGGTCGGTATTTCGCAATCCGGATTTCGATCAGATGAGTGTTTTAATGAACGAAAGGGTAATTTTTGATGGCAGGAACTTATTCAATCTTGAAAAAATGATCGATCTGGGCTATTATTACAATAGTATAGGTAGAAAGTTAGTTTCTCAGCGTCAAACCATTCAACAATCTTTACGATAACCACTTAAGAATATTCACCACCCATGATGCAACAATCTGAAAGTATAACCATTGTAACCATTTGCGACAACCAATTTGTTGTTTTGATGGCTGCTATGCTAAGGTCCTTAGAAGAAAATCACCATTCAGGAGAAGCAATTAACCTGTATATTGTATCGGATCACATTAGTGAGAAAAACAGGTTGAAAGTAATTGCCAGCCTGTCGACAGATAAGCTTACCTTAAATTGGATTCCAATAGAAGAAGCTTTACCAAAGCAGTTTAAATTGCCAAGAGATAAGTCATCTTTTCCCGCCAATGTTTATATGCGTCTGTGTATTCCTTATTTTATTCCACAGGAAGCTACGAAAGCAATTTACCTGGATGTTGACATGATTGTGCTGGATGACATTTCCAAATTATGGCATACCGATATAGGCGAATATGACTTGGGTGCGGTACCAGATCTTTCGGGAGTAGTGAGTTCTCCATGGGGAGGAATTAATAATTATAAAGAACTTGGTCTTAATCCAAACAGTAAATACCTTAATGCGGGCATGATGTTGCTCAAACCGCAGCGCTGGCGTGAGCGTAACATTACTGCAAGGGCTTTTGCTTGTGCTGCAGAAAACGCCGAATATCTTAATTTCGCAGAACAGTACACACTTAACGTTATTTTTAATGAAGACTGGTTTGAACTTGACCCTTTATGGAACTGGTTTGCAAAAAACCACACTGCTAGTCCCTATCTCATCCACTTCACAGGCATGAAACCGATATATAAGGGTTACTCCGGTCAGGAACAATATAAAACCCAGTTTTTTCATTACCTGAACCAAACGAAATGGGCAAACTACGGCACTAGAAGTGATGCGATGAGTAATCTGAAAAAGATCTATAACAAAATAGAGAAAAAGCTCGTTCTGGCTTTCAGGTAATTAACTATTACGGAAAATCCTTGCTGGATTCCTTCCCAGCAACAGCTGTAGGATAGATATTTATAATGGTTACTCCTATAAATAAAGATATATACCCAGTTTTTTCATTACCAGAATATAATGAAATGGGCAAAATACTGCATCAAATTGATGCGGTGAGTAATGTCTGAAAAAAGCTATCGTTTAACGGAGAAAAGCTCATTTTAGCTTTCAGGCAATTTACTACCAAAGAGAATTCTTTCCTGATTCAAAATATCCATAACACTGTCGGAAACTTAATATACTATGTTTTTTCTTCAGGTAAATATAAACCCGGTTTTACATTTACCTGAGCCATAAGAAATCAGCAAACTACGGCTACAGATTGATGCGGCGATAATCTCTGAAAAATTTACAATAAGATAGAGAATAACCTTAGTCTGGCTTTAAGGCAATTAACTACTTCGGAGGATCCTTGCTGGATTTCCGGCGGCCACAGCACCTGCCGGAATGGATTTTACCACTACCGAACCCGCGCCAATAGTAACTCCCTTTCCGATAACGATATCACCAATAATCACAGTATTGCAGCCAATGTCTACACCATCACCAATTACTGGTGCTTTAATGATGCCTGATGCACTGAAATCCTGTTTTACCCCGATTGTTGTGCACTGCCGTACTGAACAATTTTCACCGATCACTGTATCGGGGTGAATAACCACACCACTGCCATGCCAAAGCTGGAAGCCACTCCCAACTGATGTTTTCCAGTTAAGTTCTACACACATAAACCATTCGATAAAAACCCTGTAAAACAAGAGATACCAAAAAAAGAGAATCTTGGTAAGTTTACGTTTAACGATAAGCTGCGCGATCCTAAAAAGTACCACGATATATTTACCCTTTGTGGGGTTGGCCAGATTGGCTACCCTATCTTGAAAGATATACTTTCTTATACCCATATTAAAAGATCCCGACCACAGGGCCGGCATTGATATTATTGTGTGTTAATATTAAAAAATTCCTGGCTAGGCCACTAAAATGCATTAACTGATTTTTGCTGGAAACATTCAAAATTAACACCTTAAAACGATGCTTCTATTAGTATTTAAGGGCTATTTATATAGCACCCCGGGATGAGTATTTTTGAACAACATTAAGATATAGCACCAATATAATGTAGGCTGCTAAATAAGCAAGATAAATACTTTCTCATTGAATGAAATTAATTTCTAAATTAAAAAATATACACTTCCTGTCTTTAATGGGTACGGGGGGAATGTCACTGCTCACCTTCCTTTTTACAGCCATTTTGTATCGGTCGTTAAGCATCAAAGAAATCGGTATCTGGTTTTTCTTTCAATCCATGTTATCTTTTCTTGATACCTTCAGGCAGGGTTTCCTATCTACGGCATTTGTAAAGTTTTATGCAGGTACTTCACCTTCGAGAGGTCAGGAAGTTATCGGATCTACCTGGTTTATTGCCACCGCAACAACAATTATTCTCCTACTGCTCAACATTCCCCTTATTTTTATTGCTTATCTGATCAAAGATGAAAGCCTGATCTATTTTGCGAAATTTTATTCCATCAATATACTGGCATCTCTTCCTATGATCGTAACAATGTGCATTGCACAGGGCGATCTGCGTTTTGGTCGTTTAATGTATATCAGGGTTTTTCAGGTTACTTTCCTTATCGTTTGCCTTGGTTTCTTAATATTAACAAAACAGAACAACCTATATAACCTAATGTATATCAATATTATTGCAGTAGCAATAACCAGTACATTATGCATCATTTTAGGCTGGTCTGGTATAGGTTTTCTTGGCAAACGCACTAAAGCCTGTACAAAAGAGATTTTCGATTTCGGAAAATATACCGTTGGCACTTCAATAAGCTCAAGCTTGTTTGGGGTTACCGATACCTTTGTGATCAATTTTATGTTGGGTCCATCGGCACTGGCTGTTTATAATCTGGGCCGAAGGCTAATGGAAGTGGTGGAAATTCCGTTGAGAAGTTTCGTTGCAACCGCTATGCCAGCCTTATCAAGCGCTTTTAATCAGAATAATAAGGCAAAACTCATATCAACCATGAGCAAATATATCGGCATTATCACCATTGGCCTTATCCCTTTTTTACTGGGCACCTATATATTTGCCGGTTATGCCCTTGCCATTATAGGTGGTGGAAAGTATGATGGCACCCAAGCAGGTGAAATTGCAGTAAACATTTTTAGAATTAGCGCAACAATTGCTTTGCTATACCCTGCCGACCGCTTTATGAGCGTTACCCTTGATGCAATACACAGGCCTCAAATCAATTTATACAAGGTAATTGTAATGGTTATCGTTAATGTAATATCAGATTTTGGCGGAATATACCTTTTTGGAAACATATACGGACTTGTTGCCGGCACCTTCTTCCCTACCTTAATAGGCATTATTATCTCTTATTATTACATCAATAAGGGCTACCAGAACTTCTCTATTTTTCACAGTTATATCCTAAGTTTTAGAGAGATTAAAAAATTTATATCCAATGGATTCAAAACTTCCACTACAATTTCAAATTAAAAAAACTGTTAACCCATGAAAACGTTATTTTCAGTACCCAAATGGGTAAACCAATACGAATTTGCTTTTAAAAGCGTTAACGACGTGCCTCCATCTTTTTATCAGGGAATTAACACTAAACTAAGTAAACTGCAAAGTCCTAAGCCTGCAGTAACAATTTTAATCGCAGCCTGGAACGAAGAACTCAATATACTCCGTAACATTTCAAGCCTGGCCAATATGGTTACAGCTTATCCACTGGAGATTATTGTGGTTAACAACAACTCTACTGACAGAACACAGCAAACCCTTGACAACCTTAATATTACCAGCTATTTTCAGGAAATTCAGGGTTGCGGCCCGGCAAGGCAAATGGGAATGGAACGTGCAAACGGCGAATACATTTTGCTTGCAGATGCAGATTGTGTTTATCCTGCCAACTGGGTTAACGATATGATGGAGAAACTTACCATACCTGGTACTGCTTGCGTATACGGCCGTTATTCGTTTTTACCCGAACCAGGTTTTTCGCGTTGGAAACTTTTTCTTCTTGAAAAAATGAAAGATTTAGCTGCAGAACTCAGGCAGGTAAAACGGCCTTATTTAAATGCCTTTGGCATTAGCATGGGTTATGTTAAAGCATTTGGTTTAGAAGCTGGATACGTAATGCACAATATTAGGGGTGAAGATGGCAGATTATGCTTTGACTTGATGAAATTCGGAAAAATTGTGCCGGTACGTACCGACCGTGCCGAAGCATGGACAGCCCCACGTACTTTGCAACGAGATGGTGATTTTGCGGCTGCGCTGCTTTCGAGGATTAAAATACAATTTAGCAACCTTACCAGCCTATTGCGTGCGCACCCTGCGCATGATACGAAGACAAGTAAAAATGAATAATCCCATTATGAAAACATTTAATTTTCCAGAAATATCATTACTGATCACCCATTATAACAGGCCGGATTCCTTGGAAAACCTTTTAGGCAAATTAAAAGAAATTGGCTGTAATTTTGGCGAAATTGTGGTATCTGATGATGGCAGCAGCCAGATCATCCGCAACCGGTTAGCAGAACTTAGTAAGCTTTATGATTTCAGATTAATTGGAACGGAAAAAAACCGTGGCTTGGGCAATAACCTGAACAAAGGTCAGGATGCAGTTTTAAAGCCCTATACCTTATATCTGCAGGAAGATTTTGAGCCTAGTGCTCTTTTTAACGAAAAGCTAAGCTCAGCACTGGCTGCTATGGCCAACGATGCGGAAATGGATATTGTAAGATTTTACGCCTATTCTGCCTATCCTTATCGTAAACCTTTTGATGATGATTTCGATGAAATGTTTATGCCAGCAATGGCCCTTGATTATTCTAAAATTTACTTTTATTCAGACCACCCCCACTTAAGAAGATCCAATTTTTTCGACAAGTTCGGCAGGTATCCAGAAGGCATAAAAGGCGATTTGACGGAATATAAAATGTGTATTTCATTTATCCAGAACAAAGGAAAAGGCTTGTTTTATAAAGATTTTGCAAATTTGCTTTTACAACGCAATTCAGTTAACGAGCCAAGCACTATGCAAAGAGCAAATTGGAAACACAGCCATAATATATTGATTAAGGTAGTGCGCGATAGTTACCGCCAGGTAAAATACAACCTCGATATACTTACCATGAAAAGGTTAAAGTAATTAATCTACAATAACCTTTTTCTTCGATTTATACTGAAATCTCATTTCGATGTGTTTATAGGTAAACCTTGCAGTATAATAAATCACAATACAATTTGGGATAAACAAGTAGGCATACGCTTCTTCAGGCAATTTAAAGAGCCTAATAAAAATCACATTGAACACACTGATAAACAGCGTATGTACCATGTAAATGGAGTAGGAATACTTACCAATTTTTTTGAGTAGATCGATTTTGATGATGGATTTTGAAACCAGTCCTTTTTCGAATGCAAATATCATTATCGATATAAAAAAGACAATTTCGTAAATGAAACCGTAATGTTTTAGTACCTGGCCACAAACAATTACAACGCCAATTAAAATCAGTACCCCAACTTCCAGCACGCTAAATAGCGATTGCCCGAGTTGAGCATATTTCTGATGCAGGTATTGAAAGCAATATAAACAACACGCACCGGCGAAAAACCCTATTAATCCTCTTAAAAAACCATAATCATAGGTATAATCTAGCTTAAATGAGCCTGTAATGGCATACAGTAAAACTGCAGCTAAAATGGCTATTAACAAATAAACTATTGGTTTTGAGATTTTTATCTTCCGTACACTTATAAAATAGCAACTGATAGCAAATAATAAATAACTGATTACCTCGGCACTTATAGACCAGCTTACAATATTCCAACTCACATCGTGTACATGAGGGAGTTTGATTGAGTTGATGAGAAATAAGGAAGAAAAAAATGTGATTGCTGAGTTATCAAGAAAGTTGTTGATTTTGATGTGGTTAACCAAACCGAGTTTAATTCCTTCTATCGCGAGGAAAATTAACATCATTAATAAATGCAGAGGATATAATCTCCTGATTCTTTTGGTTAAAAATAATTTTAATTCTTCAACATCATCAATCTGCTGATAGGAATAGCAAATAACAAATCCACTAAGTACAAAGAAAAAATCTACAAACATATCAGCATTCATTACAAAGCTGTTGTTTAATATTGGGGTAGCAGAAAAAGCGCTCATGTGATAGAGTACAACAAGGGATGCAAATAATCCCCTGAACATATCCAACACTAAAAATCTATGTTTCATCATGATTGATCGAATATTTGATCTAAAACGCCATATTCCGTAAAGGCTGTTTTTATTTTTTTATTGAACATTTGTACAGATTTTTTCATCAATCTGCGAGAGCATTTCCGCATCGATATCGATATCAAACTTGAGTGCAAAAAATTTTTCAGAATTACTGATACTTACAAAAATCTGCTGCTCAGGTATATTTTATAAAACGTATTAGCTTGTACTGAAATTTGATTTAGTGGTTAGATGCCGTACAAAATGAGAATATTTACCATGCTGCAAATACTGAAAGTTGGCTATGGCAATTTTCTTATCCAGGTGGATATAAAAATCAAATTCAGGATGCGCCATGTCTTCAATCATCAAACCCAATTGCATTGGGTTTTTTATATGCCATTATTATATTTGCAACTCTCATGTGCCAACAGGATTAACTTTATTGATATATCCATACATCATCCCAACTGAGTTTTTCCAGGTATGCGACCGGGCAAAAGCTTTCCGCTCATCTATCAAAACCGGATCTTTTTCATTTAAAAGTTTTTCTATACCATTACAATAACCTTTAGCATCATTTGCCAAAAGCACATGATCGCGGAATGGCTCCATCGCATCCGTTTTAGTGGCTATTGTAGGTTTTCCAAATGCAAGATATTCATCAATTTTTCTTGGATAATTGCCAATAGTAAGTGCATTAATCAGCTGAGGATTAATACAGATATCAAATTCATCAATAAAACCAGGCAGTTCAGTTACTGGCCGGGCACCTAAAAAATGAACATTAGGTAACTGGTGTAAAGTACTTTGCTGAAAGCTGGTATCTTCAGGCCCAACCAATACAATATTCCAGTCAGGTTTAGCATTTGCTATATTTGCAATAAGCGAAATATCTAACCGGGCAGCAGTTAAAACGCCAACATAGCCAATTCTTGGGTATGCAATATGCGCCAATTTTTTTTCTTCCTTACCCGGAACAAATTCATCGAAAGCTGTAAAATCACATCCTTGCCCTACATTGTACGAATTGGGGTTATATTTTTGGCAATAACTCGCTAAATAGGCAGAATTTGCGAAACATAAATCACTTTGGGCAATTATTTTGGGTTCCATATAGACCCCGTGTTTTTTATAATAATCTGTAGCGAGCATATTGTCGCGTGAGTAATAAATGCTCAATTTTGGCTTTAGAAGCGTTTTTAGAAAGAAACTTCTAAACATGTCGCTATCATTAAACAGCACATCGTTTTTAAAGGATAAACTATCGGTTACTTTTTTTATGGCCTTAAACAGCCTTTTATTATTAAGCCTGTTGAGGTAGTTGTAAATTTGCCCTGGAGGTAAAAAGTTGATGGATTCTAACAGGCAATCACAATTTAAAACATATAAATTGTCATTAATTTTTTCGAGGCCGTTTTTTTTGCCAGCAATAACATCAAGCTTTTCAATAACCTCCTTATCTTTTCCGTTACGCCATTTTGTAATCCGATCAAGCGATGGGTTAACATATAAAACACGGTTAGCGGCAGAAAATTGTACAGCAATATCTTTGCAATTACTCCCTATTTTGGTATCCCAGCCCTGCTGCCCTACGATGATAATATCTAAGTTTTCCAAATTGCTGTATTTAGGGTTGAATGATGTGTTTAGTTGCTACTGATCGCTTATTTGCAGTTCTGGCATAGATAAGGGAAACTACCTGATAATAAATAAATTTTGGAATACCTGCCAGCGATTTGTAAATGCGGGCATCAGTTGGCTGCCTCAACAAAGCAATTAAAAAGCTGATTAAGAAGCAAAAAATTGCAACAATCCAGTAAACCGCGGCTACACTTCCTGTTAACAAATTGATCATGAGGAAAAAAACCGATAGAATAAGAAAAATAAACAAAGGTGGCCTAAGCAGAATAATACCAAAAAGCATCTGGTTTAAATTCATTCTCTTTATTCCTTTGCCTATTATACTTATGCCATAACCGCAGAAACGGAACCAGGTATTGATCCACCTGGCGCGTTGATTAACAAGTTGAGCAGAATTGACGGTTTTTTCATCGTATACAATTGCATTTTTGGCAAAAGCTATTCTTTTACCCGAAAGTAGAATGCCCGCCTGAACCACCTTATCAAATCCAGCACCATGAAAATCAAGTTTTGCGATAGCCTCGCGGTATAAATCAGCTTTAAATGCCATCCCCGAGCCTGCCAGGGTTGCAGATGAGCCAAGCTTAAAAAGCAACTCCCCATCGTAAAAGTGATAATATAAATCTCTGGCCGCATCCAGGCAAGCGTAAGTGCTGTTTAAGTTTTTAGCTGCCCTAAGCCCTTGTACGGCTTCAAATCCCTGGTCGAAATAGTTGTTCAGTTCATTGATATATTCAGGATGCACCAAATTATCACTATCTATAATGGTAATGATATCATGGGCTCTGGTAAAGTTTTTAATCGCATAATCATGAGATTTAACGTTACTGGCAAGCGTATGTGGAGGCCTTAAAACCAAAACACGGTCTGAATTAAATGTTAATACAGCTGCCGAACAATTATCTGCAACGATATAAATCATGTAATTACTATAATTCAAATCAAGCAAAGATTTCACAACCTGTTGCAAATAATCTGTTTGTTCGTAAGCAGTTACAATAATTGCATAATCGGGTGTTTGCTTTACCAAAGTTTTTTTCATTCGGCTACGCACAAAAACGGAGAGTACAACCATTAACAATGGAAGTACCAGGTTGTAGCCTATCAAAACCTGGATAAGCAGCCAAAAAAGATTAAGGAAGTTATTGATCATGGCGGGTATGTGTTTTTTTAGCATTTCCCAATGCTTTATAAAAAGCATAGGTAAAGCATATCAATCCTGGTACAACAAAAAATTCGAATGGCATATTAAGCAGCTAAATTGTTTAATTCTTTTGGTTCGTCAATCGGTTTATCCATTTGGCGGGCATTATATATGAAAGCCCACGAAAGGTAGATCACAATGGCAGTGGGCATGGTATTAAGCACTTCGTTTCCGTAACTGCAAAACAGTACGCCGCCAAAGCCTGAGGTTAGTGCAACGAGCTTGATCCGTAAATCTTTATCACGGATTGACCAGGTGATACCACAGCATTTCCCCAAAATAAACATCATAATGGAGAACCATACCGTAAGACCTACAACCCCATACATGGCCCATATTTTCACAAATAAGCTATCTGGCGGGAAGGTAGAAAGATACGTACCACCATTATATAACATGCCGTTATAGCCCAAACTGCCTAGTCCACCACCAAAAGGGCGGCTTTCCATATAACTTTTTAAATTATTTTGATTGATCAGCCTAACATTTAGAGAGGCATCTTCGGGATTTAGTGCCGTGCGTAATCTGTATATCTGATAATTATTATCACCAAGGTGTGTAAACATTAAAATACATAACAATGAAACTACTGTAGCGAAACCAAGAAATATTGCTTTTAGGTTTTTACTCAGTACAATTGCCATTACACCACCCACCAACAGCGCAAAAAGTGCTCCGCGAGTACCCGAAATAAGCATGCCATAAATACAAAAAGCCGAGCTGGCCAATAGTGCCAGGCGTTTCCATAATTTCATTTTACCAAAAGATAAAATCAATGCGATTAAGCCTATATGAGCCTGCGACGCCCCAAACTGACCTGCATCGGTATAAAATGAAAAAACCCGTAACCTTCCCCAAAGCAGGTGAGTACCAGCATTTGCTTGTAAAAACGCATTTTCTCCTGGCGATAAACCGATAAATAGTTGCTTAATGCCATTTAAAGTTGCCAGTACCGAAAGCGAAATAATAATGATTAAAAAAAGATTCAGGTCTTTTCGTTCTTTAAAAATAACAAGTCCTAGCCAGGTCATTATAAAAGGATAAAGTGCTATACTGCGTAATTCTGCAAGCCAACCCAATAAGCTTCCTTCAGGGTTAAATGCTTCAAGTAAACTCAACACAAACCATATCAGCAGCGAATAGAAAAGATCGTTATTGCTACTTTTGGCATCAAAGCCCGGCTTACAAACAAGGGTTGCAATAATGGTGAGCACCAGAAAACCCTCAACAAAAACTCCAAAAGGCAGCCCTGTTATTTCATGGGAAAGTATTCCAAAAGTGAAACAATAAACCAGAAGAACTATAAATATGCTTCTTTGCATTAAATATTATAGATTAGTTTATCGGATGATCATAAAAAACCCAACCGGCAAAACCTTGCTGCTGTTTAATGTATTCAATATGTTTCCGTTGATCATCAGAAATGGTGTTGCCAGATCTGAAAACCATTACACTCATATCTACAAACAGCAGCCATTCTTTTGTTAGATTAAGATCTTGAAGGCTACTGATATCGATCACAATATTATCGAACTCTTTTCTAAGCTCCTCAAAAGCACTGCGCAGGTTTTTAAGACTTTGCGTTTCTAAAAGCGACTTTTTAACAGCATTTTTTGTCATTACCGTAATCAGATCTTCTGTTTGCAGTTTACGTTTAACGATAAAATTCTGGAAACTTTGGCTCGATTCTATCTTTTTTTGCTCAGTATTTTCAAGTGGAAGTTCTTCAGCAATAAGTAAGGTTTTTCTGCCTACCATTGCAAAAGAATACGCCAGGTTATAGGCTAGCTGAGTTTTTCCTTCCTTAGGCAACAAACTTGAAATGCCGAGCACCTGTTCTTTGTTCTGATCCATTTTTTTCAGCAACTCAAACCTCAGTGATCTGATTTCATTTTTATAATTATCATGCGTAACGCCACTGTTATCATTCCAGATAAAACTTGGATTGCGCTCGCCCGTGGTAATTTTACTGAAACTCCCGATCACTTCAGATCCGGTTGCAAGTTTAAGCCTATCTACATCTTTTATTTTCTGATCAAATACAAGTACGAGCAGCAAAACACCAAAGCATAAACCAAAACCAACAAAGCCTGATCCTATTACATATAACACCTTTTTAGAGCGCAATGCTTTACCAGGCAAACCTGCCTGTTCAATTTTAAGGTGCATCCCTAAACTTTTGCTCGTTTTACTTTGATTAGATTGATCGAGCGCAGCCATATATTCTTTTGTGGCTAAATCAGCATCGCGTTGATAGTTCTGAATATCAGCATCATAAGGCACCATACTGGCGTATCTTCCTCTTAAGGTAGATAGCTCATGATCAACCGTTTGCATACTGCTTTTAGCTTGTTGAAGCTTAATTTCCAAATCGAGTTTCTGCTGTACCAGTGCCTGTTTCGAAGTACGCGGATCCAAAACGTCGTCATCCGAATTCATATTGCTTCTGGCTGCAAGTAACCTGTTTAAAGAATCGATCTTTCTTTGACCCGAAACTTTAAATCCGCCATCTATGTAGGCATTATTTGCCAATTCCAACTGCCTTTTTAAATTTACTATAGCTTTATTATCGCTAGAACTGCTTCCGTTTACAAAAGCATCTCCACCTCTTAATTTGCTTATTATTGTACGTATTGCGGCCTGATTGGATGCAATGGTACGAAGCATTTCTGCACGCTGACTTTCGTATTTGGATATTTCATTGTAAACCGTTGCCGATTGCTCATTTAGGTTTAATACCCCTTTTGTTTTTTTGAATGATGATAAAGAAGAATTCTTATTGTTCATATCCAGTTCTTTTACCTTAAGTAATGAATCCAAAACGGCTGCTGCATTGTTCTGGTTGGTAGAAACATCAGAGCTGTAGATATTGATACATTCCTGGCTCAAGCTGTTTACTACAAATGCCGAAAGATTGGGATCTTCAGAGGTAAAGCCAACTGTAATAAGATCACTGTTGCCTGCATGAGCAATTTCAAGCTTGTTTCTTAATGCATCTTCTCCATAGCCCATATTTTCAGCCAGGTCATAAATTGCATATGCTCTATCATTATCCTGCAAAGTAAGCAGCGATTTTGTAGCAAGTTTTACTTTTAACAAGCTGAGAATTTTAGCCCTCGAAGCTGCATCGATCGATTTTAAATACTTTGAGTGATCTCTAAAAGCATGTTTGGCATCGCTCAAATCATGAATCATCAGGTTATAGCTAAGGATGCTTAACATCCTTTTCATGCCAAATTTTTCAATAATGTTAGAAAATTGCTGATTAATTGCAAAAAAATCTACAGACTGACTGCTTATTGCTTTTTTAGATGGATCTAGTAATCCGGTAGATATCTGTGTTTCGGAATAATACTGTTTCGGAATTCGCTTAACTAAAAAGTACGCAACTATCCCCACAATCAGCGGAGATAAAATGAGTACCCATTTATAGCGCTTAATGAGTTTTAAAAATATTTTGATATCCATTACGATTTTTTTATTTATTTAACCTCTGATAATGGCTGTCCGATCACCTCTTCCAGTAAATCTTTTGCTTTCAAATAATCAGATTCGGCTTGCACCTGTAACGAAATGGCAGTTGTTTGTGCAATACGCATTTGGTTGTATACATCAAGTGTTACCTGGCCTTTTTCAAATTTGTACCTCGAACTTTCAGCCACACCTTTACTGTCTTGAGCACTTTGAGTATAAACCTTTAGCAGGCTGGTTTGCAGTAAAAGATCATAATATCTCTTCTTCACTTCAACAATTAACCCGTTGTCGAAATCAAGTTCCTGGTATTTGGCAATCATATAGTTTGCCTTTGCCTTTTTTACATTATAGGGTTTTTGCAAAAATGTTCCAAGGTTGAAATTAATTCCAAGTTGAAAACCATTCACATTATAAGGATTAACCGGATCTACAACTGTTTTGCCCTGCGGACGGTAAATATAAGAGGCACCAAAAAGATCTAAATAAGACATTTTTGCTACATTGATATCCTGTTTAAGGCTTTCAGTTGTGGCCTGTTGCACTTTTCGCTTTGCATAATTCTTTTTTGCAAGTTCGATGTATTTTGTAAGCTCGGTGTTATCAACTGCACCGATTACTGCTTGCTGGGCTTGAGATTGTAAGCCGATAACACTACAGGCTATAATAAGTAAGAATGAAATTTTCATGGAAATAAATTGTATAATTTTATAGAACGTTTGTTACACATCTTCTTTTTGAATCAGTGCGGGTAATGTTTTTAGAATAATTTTAAAATCGAGAAAAATAGAATAGTGGTTGGCGTAATAATTATCCAGTTCTTTACGCTCACTCTCAGACATATCCTTTTTTCCCCGCCGGCTTATCTGCCAAAGGCCTGTTAACCCTGCAGGGCCGTTAAATCTCGTCGACCATTTATTTGTGGTAAGCTGCTCGGCCTCGTAAAGTGGCAAAGGCCTGTTTCCTACTAACGACATGTCTCCGATGAATACATTAATCAATTGAGGAAGTTCATCAACACTGGTTTTTCTCAGTATTTTCCCTATTTTAGTAATCCTTGGATCGTTAGAAAATTTAACAAATGCTGATTTTCCCTTTGGGTTGCCCTCGTTGGCATATTGGTTAAGGTTGGCAAGCTGGCCAATCATCTGATCTGCATCACTTCGCATGGATCTGAATTTATAAAAATCAAAAATCCTGTATCCTGCGCCAACCCTCTTGCTTTTATATACAATAGCACCTTTGGATTCGAGCCTGATCATAATCGCAATGATGATAAACAAAGGCATTAATAATAGTAGTGCTATGCCCGAAGCAACAATATCGAAAACCCGCTTGCTTAGCGGTATCTGATAGCGCTCTTGCATATCTGCAGAAATTTCGAGTACGTTAGGTTTTATGGCTTTAAATTTTACCAAAAAAGCAATTCTGGCAATAAAATCATCCTGCGGAAATGGATGCAGGTAATAATCGTTGGCCCTAACCTGTAGTGCTTTTTTGCGCCAATCTGCATTTTCTGTTGTACCAATCAATACAACAATTAAATGACTGAGGATAGGATGTTGCCTGATGTAAGAAACCTGATTAAACCAATCGGGGTTTTCATCCACTTCAATCATTACCAAATCCGGCAGACTTAAAAAAGTTTGCTGTTGGATATAAGATTGAAAATCATCAATAAAAATAAGTTCTTTTGTGCAGCCGCCCAGGCTCTCAAAAATCGTGTCTCTCAACAATTTACCAAAATACACCGACCGTACATTGGCCACAGCACTATCTTTGTTCGGAGTATTCATTATGCGATTAGCCTGCTGATCTGAGTCTTCAAAATCGTTGGATCGAAAGGTTTTTCCATATAACTATCGATTCTAAAAGCCATGCTTTTAACTTTTTCTTCGAGGTTTTCCTCTCCTGAAAGTACCATTATTGGTGTGTTACGGTAAAAACCACTACATTTAAGGTTCTGAATAAAAGCGTTCCCGTCAAAATATGGCATTCTTAAACTAGAAATGATCAGATCAGGGTCGTTACCCTCTTCCAACCAGCTCAGTGCGTCAATACCACTGGTTTTAATGGTTAGCCTATATTCTGGTGCCAAAATGAAGTTCAATAACTTTCCGAGGTTTAATCCTCCATCTACAAGAAGAATTTGTTTCTTGGTAAAGCTTTTGATGTTGTTCTTTAAAATAAGATTTTTCATTGAGTTTTTTCTATTGCTGACGTTAATATTCTTCAGTATAATTAGCAGGATTTATAGGTTTCATAGATCGACGTAAAGGTCATATATCCACCAGCCTTAATCAATAGCCCGATAGGGCTAATCCCCCTATATGGGGTACTAAAAGCACTAAAGCATTATTTTTCATCAAAAATTTATGGATAAATAAGAAGTATTAAATAGGGATGGTATCATTATGTATTTTCAACTGAAATAATATATTTCTTCTTTAACACAGTGGCGGTATTACCTACCATTACGCTATTATCTTCAACATCTTTGGTAATTACCGAGCCGGCACCTATTATTACATTGTTGCCTATTTTTACATCACCAAGTATTACCACATTAATTCCTATATCCACATTATTACCAATTCTGGGTGCTTTACTGTAGCTTCCATTTTCTTTTATTTTCGAACTGATGTTGGTAAGCTGCCTGATATTACAGTTTTCACCGATTATGGTATTGCTGCCAATCACCGTTCCGAAGCCATATTGAATTTTAAGGCCCTTACCAATAATAGCACTTGAATTGATACCAACATTCATTAACCAGCCGATAGCAAACTTGTAAAGCAGTAAATACCAGAAAAAAATAAACCGTAAAATTTTGTACCGATATATTATTGAAGATATTCTGTAGAAGAGCATGATCATACGAGACTTAAAATTTCCTTTATTGTTCTTCCAATCTTGAAAGATATAAAGTGATTGTTTCTGTCCCTCAGAAATCATTATTAATCGTATTTATATTCATATAAATTAAGGCTCATTCAAAGTTAAATCCACACGCCAAATCGTGTTTAGATCCTAAGCCTTAGCTCTTACAAAGCTATCTGGTTACATCCCCTGTGCTCAATAGCCCTTAAGTATCAATAAAAAAAACAGCAATAAACATTGTAAGAATACTCAATACTGGCTAGTTAGATATTTGGCTGAGATATCCTGTTGTAGTTGAAAAAATGAATAGTCAGAATCAGTTATTGGGCTAGGTAATTTGATGTGAAAAAGGCTTTTCTAACGAAATACTTAAGTCTTCGGCTCCGCTCAAACTAATAAGCAAAAACTCAAACTTTATAAATTTCAACTCAGATAATCGTACGGTATTAAGTAAACAAACCTAAGGGACCGGAGTGAGCATCCCGATTTTTCATCGGGATAAAGCGGATGGCAGGACTACCGAAACCGAAAAGTTAGCAGATGTAGCAACTCCAGTACCCAAAGCGAAAAAAGAAATATAATATTAAATGAATCTACTTGAATAGTAGAAACCTTGAAGGAAGCAGTTTAAAAAAAAATGGACGATAGTTTATTGCTATCATCCATTTAAAAAATCTATTTAAATTTCTATTTATTTTGCCTGTACAAAAATCGGGGTTTCTGTTACTAAAATCTGTAAAGTGCCATTTTTGGTTGCTACTGTTTTAGCATCCATTTGATCTTTACCGATAGCGAAACTATAAACAATGGCTTCTTTACTCGATCCAAGATCAAGATCATAAGTTTTCGTTCTTCCTACCTGATCAGGTATGGTTAGTACAAAAGTTTTTTTACCGTTAAGCATGTATACATCAACCAATGGATCTTTACTAATTGTTGATGAATAATGATATTCACCTATCAATTTATTTGCCTGGAGTACATAATCGGCAGAAGGCCTGCGTGAGAAATCTGGATTGATAAAGCCCGATGAACTATATTGCGTCCAACTGTTCACATCAACATTATCGAGCATGTAAAACATACATTTCGAAATGCCTGATCTTGCATATAAAAGTGCAGTACGCATGTTCCAATCTGCCTGGCTAACCATCGAACTTTTGCTGCCAATTTTTATTGCTCTTTGTGGCGTATGTTCGCCAACATCATAACCAGTTTCGGTTACCCATACCGGGATGCCACCGTTTACTGATTTTGCAAACTCTTTAAAAAGCGATGCTACCCTACCTAAATCTGAAAGTTCGGGTGCCAAACCTACTGTAGCATTTCCGTTATTTTTAAAAGCATCATTGGCATATTGATGGTAATTAATAACATCAAAGCATAAATCTATCTGGCCGTTAGACCTGGTTCCCCTGTTGTTTTTACACCATTGCACCATTTTGCGCACAAACTCAGGGTCTGGATCAGCAATACCGCCCATTACAACAATCATATTCGGATCGGCATTTTTTACACCTATTCCTTTACCAAGCGTGCCTTTATGCCCATCGTAAAAAGCAGAAAGATTGGCTGCATATTCTTCTGCAGATTGCTGTGCAAGCGGACCTTTCCACCATTTATCGCGCTCATTATCGCATTCAATATAAGTGATAAGCCCCAAACCAGCTTTTGGCACATTTTGTGGATCATCTCTCCATCTTACCGTTGGATCGGCCAGAAGTAAACTTTTATCAACATTTTTGTTCGAACCATAACGGGCTGCAAGCTGAAAACCCACACGTGCCTGTTTAATATAGCTAGCAGGTTCAGACCGGTTTAAACCATAAGGCGCAGGAACGTTTTCAGCATCACGCTTACCAACAGGATAAGTGGCTAAAAGCCAATCCGGACAACCTTTTAAATCTATAAGAACATCTTTACCAGCATCCTTCATGCGTTGATAAATCTGATCATAATCCCAATCCCCATAGTGTGATGGGCTGTAAGTAAACGATCCATCCTTATTTTCTATCCGCTGCCAATCTAAATAGTGTCTTATTCCTGAAAAGGATTTAATAATCTGAAACCTCGCTTCATCCACTTGCCCATGGTTTGCATCTGTGGTATAATCCCACTCGAAGGCATTTACGCCAAGGAAAGCTTTAAAAGGTTCGGCACTTAATGGAGGGGTTACTCCAACAGTTTCGGGAGGAACAACATTTTCCGGAGCGGCCAAAATGGCCTTTTTACAATTTGAAAACGTAATAGCAATAATAAAAGTAATAGCAACACCTACTTTAGCAAAATAACGTTTCTTCATGACGATCGGATTTGGCTACAATATAGCAATTTTCTCCACTCAATGAATATAAACGAATGTTTTGTACCAATAAATTAATATTGCTGTAACAATGGATGCTAAATTACAGTCAACCCGAAGTGCAAAGAATAAAAATGGTTTGTCTGCTGTCTAACAGAAATATAAATTCGGTAAACTTATCTTTAATATTTTTGGTTATCTGAGTAACCCTACCGGTAGACTGATATTCATCAGTAATTTCATCACCAACCTTAATCTTATCAAGTCTGGAAATTGGAGTGCTATACGCTAATTTAATCATATGGAAAATAAACTTTAAAATTGGTTACTGCCTATTAAGGCTAATTAAAATCGATTAGATCAATAAGGATGACCTCACAATAATAGGGATTGACAACAACACAACAACAGGGTGTACTTTTAAAGGTTTTCATATAATTTCATTCTGTTTACATACAATGCGCTAAACGAAATCGGAACTATAAAATCGCCAGTCTGAGTTCATACGAATATTAGAATGGCTTGGTTTTTTGGTTATGTTGAAACGAGCGTACTAGGGAATACGCATACAATGGTTAATAATGCTTTAGTTATAACTGTAATCTTTAAATTTATTCAGTGCTTCTATCTTATTTTGTACGTGAAGCCTTTTATAGATGTTTTTACAATGATTTTTCACAGTATTCGGACTTATAAAAAGCATTTCTGAAATTTCTTTATATAATAAACCTTTACTTAAAAGTGATAAAACCTCAAGCTCACGTTCGCTTAAGCCTCAATCGAGACTTTTCTGCTTGGTAGGCTTGCTTCCCTGGATAAGGCTAATCACTTTTCTGGCAATGTAAGGGAGCTCATTGGCGAACCTCCGTTGTAAAGCTCAATCAGTGCATCGTGAATTTCTGTCGAAGTAGAACCTTTAATGATGTATCCGGATGCTCCAGCTTGTAAAGCACTGAAAATCTTTTCATCATTCTGGAAACCCGTGCACATTAAAAAAAGTGTTTTATTTAAGCCTTCTTTACTCTGCATCACAAGATCAATACCCGACATGTTGGACAACTTGATATCTACTATAGCGATATCCGGAGATTCGTTCGGCAATTTTTCTAATGCTTCTTCCGCCGAGGAATAAACACCTTTTTAATTCAAAAGACTTGTTTTCGAGGATGGAACTTGCCAAAATGTTCCTGTAAAGACTGTGATCCTCAATAATTGACACCGAAATCATAATAATGCGTTATTTTTAGGTAATATTGTTATATGCCTTACCCCTTTTTTATTTTATCTTCACAGTTTTTTCGGTAAACCACTCTAAAACATGTTGATGCTAGTGTGGCTTAAGAAATTTATTAAGAAGGGATGACAACCTTTTTATTCATTTTACTGAACGGTACAAACCTATAAAAAAGAAAAGTTTTATCTATGCCCTTTGATATCACATAGTTACAACGTATGATTTGTACTTATTTAACCTATGGCAAATACATATAAAGGGCGAAATAGTAATACACATTAACGCAAAAATAGGTAAATTTAGTAGTATAAATAATACAAAAAGTTACCATAATGAACAAATAGGCACATCCATCTAATAAAGACCAACAAATATGCAGCTCAATTTTCATCAAAAACCTTTCGATTTTTTACACATTTTATTAGCCGTTCTCATTCTGTTCACATTGTTCATTCTGCTTAAATATTATAGAACTTCAGTAAAATTTAAAAGAAAGTATAAAAACCAGGCTTTACTGATCAAGGCAGAACGCGACAGAATCAGTGGAGAAATACATGATGATATCGGATCGGGACTTACTGCAATAAAGTTATACGCCGAACATATAGCCCGGATAATGCCTGAGGTTACCGAACTTAAAAACCTGGAAGGCATGATAAGTGAAATAACGGTGCGAATCAGAGAAATTATCTGGAGCTCGATGCTGAAAGCGACCATCTGGAAAGCTTGATCTATTTCATTGATGAACAGGTTAGAAAAATTTTCGAACATACCGATATTGTGTTCAGCTCCGAACTTCCTGAAATTATTCCGGCTGTTGAATTGGAAAGTCAGAGTAGACGCGATTGTTATCTCATTGCTAAAGAAATTGGACATAATGTGCTTAAACACTCCAAAGCTACAGAGGTAAAACTTCTGATCGAGGTTGAAAAAGATCAGCTTATATTTTCTATAAAAGATAACGGCATAGGTTTCGATCCGGCTGAGCATAAATCTGCAGGAGTAGGCATGGAAAATATCAGGATAAGAGCCAAAAGGCTAAAAGCAGGTTTAATTATCGAAAATTATAGAGGAACAAGGGTAAGAATTAACATCCCAATGAAACACAACCTGCCTTACTAACATTTAATGTGAATAAATAATAAGGTGTATTATAAAGTGGCTATTGGTTTAAGTAATATAAATCTATAACTTAGGTAAATCATTTAAAACACCACCTCTCATCCGAAAGGTGGTGTAGAAAAAAAATCGTCCCGTGATTTATGAAGAATACAAAAGTAGCACTACAACAGGCAGTGTCAAATAGCCCTTTATAGTCATTAAGCTTACTATAATTGGCTATACTTTTGATTCTTTATTGATAAACATCCCCTGCAGTGTTTACTGTGTACCTTATAAATCACGCATTTACATTATGTAAGTGCAGCAATTTATCTTAAATAATAGTGTTAGTGAATTTGGGCTAAACGCAATTAGCCATTATTTACTTTAGAAATGCTATAGTCAAGATTGGATGGGATAATACTTCTATTGATTACCCTAACCACTTCCCAAAAATAATTGCCATTTAAGTCACGTCCGCCCATAATGCGGACTTCATACGCTACCCCCAGGTAGCTTGTTGATACTTCCAGAAAGTCATTCTTAATATCCAAAGGTTTAAGGGCAGGCCTTAGGCGCTTTAAGATATCTTTTTTGAAACTGTCGAATTCAGAATTGTTAAACATAGGTTCGTAAGAGATAGTTGATTAAAGCATATGCTTTTTCAACTTTTGTGCCACATCGTTTTTTTGAAGGCTAAGAACTAGGTAAATAGTTATTTTATTGACATATGTCATCTTTCTGGCCGATAAACCCACATACAATAATTTAATTTTGACCAGTTCCCGACAATTTTTAATCCTTGAAACCCAAAATATTGTATAATTTAAACTACTAAACGCAGAATCCTTGAGAATTTGATAGATAAAACTTGAGGTTAGAAATGTTGTAGAAAATAGTTGTTACAATAAATTAAGGTTAAAAAATGTTTAAAACCACAAAAAATATCAGCTTCTTCTCCACTTTTAGCAGAAAATTTAGCAAAACACAACTATTTAAGGCTTTCCATCAAGCAGGCCTTTTACCAACATTTTCCATTGCGGGTATGACAGACCTAATTTAGCACCCAACCCTACAATAAGATTCCTGCCCCTATCGATTAAGTTTCCTTCATTTGTATTGGCTACCTCATTTCTACCGTGTTCTTCTGCCCAAACTGTTATTCTATCGCGCCGGATGATGAAAGTAGATGTAGCCTGATCTTTAAGAAAGTGAGCAACCTGCTGATCTTTGCTAAAAGGGTTTGAACAGGGCCGCACACACATTGCGATCATTTCACAATCGCCATCATTTTCTATATTTATTTCTTCCACACGCACCCAATCAAATCCACCACCAGCTATGGATCCTGGTCCGGGTATATCAATGCAGATAAAATCTCCTTTCTGAGCAGGCCGCGATACTTGGTTGCCATCAGAATCATATATTTTAAAGTCAGACAAACCCGAAATCCTTCCCCATTCATTAACAGCTAAAAGTTTTTTAGCGGCAAGGGAAAAAAATTCCTGTGCCTGGCTTAAACTACTCAGTTTTCGCTCCTCTACCACATCCATCTGTGTACCCACCACTTGTTGTGGCACCAAGTTGTTACCCGATTTTTCCATGGATTTTTTATTTTAATTTATCTATTTGTCTGTCTTTCAACGGCATTACAAGCTAAATTTTCAAAAACATTTACTTCCTAATCACGCCCGCCAGTAAGCCTGTGTGTAAGCTAATTTTCTTCTGAGGTGTTTATCTATCAAGGCTTTAAATTATGATTTTAATGCTGACTGCCTCATTGCTTTCTTCTCTATTAAAACAATGGCCATTTCTACTTGGTTTAGAAAAGTTAACAATGGATTACAACATTATTGGATTTGATACCGGGTCAGATATGGCTGTTTTTAACACATCATCGGGTTTAATGGTCAACAAAATCAATGGATCTACTTCAAGCACATCAGCAATTCCAAAAAGATGATCAATGGTGAGCCTTATGGCACCGAGTTCGAGCTTACTATAGCCATTCTGAGATATTTTTATTTTACTGGCCACGTATTCCTGGCTGTATTCCCTATACTGCCGTAACGTTCTAATATTCGCAGTAACATTTTTGGTTTTCACTTTTAACGTTTTTTCCATAGGTATTGACGATTTTTTCATTTAAAACATTATAAATGAGTACCCGGTTTAAACTTTTGTGTGTTGAAGTGATTTTAAGAAAATCAAAAAAATAAAATCTTTTTCAGTTTTGGCTATGTTGAATTAATAACTAATAAGGAAATTATGGATAGTCAAAAACATTTCGCGCTGATTACCGGCGCTACAAGCGGCATCGGCTTTGAGCTTGCCAAACTTTTTGCAAAGGATAACTTCAACCTAATTATTGTTGCCCGTGACCAGCAAAAACTCGAATCGACGACGGCAGTACTGGAACAGCAAGGTATTGAGGTAATTGCGATAAGTAAAGACCTGTTTCTACCAGGCGCAGCGGAAGAACTTTATGAACATATACAGGCATTGGGCTACCAGGTTGATGTATTGGTAAATGATGCAGGACAAGGCGTTTACGGCAAATTTATAGAAAATGACCTTAAACGTGAATTGGATATTATTCAACTGAACATTGCATCTTTGGTTACGTTGACAAAGCTTTTTGTGAAGGATATGGTAGCAAATGGAACAGGAAAAATTCTGAATCTTGCGTCAATTGCAAGTAAAGCTCCAGGGCCATACCAGGCGGTATATCATGGCACAAAAGCATTTGTGCATTCATTTAGTGAGGCCATCCGCAATGAATTGAAAGATACAGGTGTAAGCGTAACATCCCTTTTGCCAGGAGCTACTGATACAGATTTTTTCAGAAAAGCGGATATGCTGAATGCAAAAATTGTACAGGAAGGAGAACTTGCCGATCCACAAAAAGTTGCACAAGATGGCTACGATGCTTTATTGGCTGGCCAGGATATGGTGGTATCTGGTTTTAAAAATAAAGTACAAATTGCCCTTGGTAATGTTACGCCCGATAGTATACAAGCTACGCAAATGGAAAAAATGCAGGAACCTGTAGAACCTAAAAAAGATTAGCACAAGGAATTATAATACTAAATTAATTTTGTGAAATAAACTTCCATTCTGTTCAGGGGTGGAAGTTTATTGAAACATTTACCTGAGGAAATTAGGATAAAAAATCTCCTACAAATCGATTAAGTGTATTCAGGTTATCAATTGCACTCCCCATGGTATTGTTAAAATACACATAAACGGTTTTGTTTTCTGCAATCCATTCATTGATATATCCTGCATATTCCCAAAGCAAATCATCCTGGTAACTTCCCCTGTAATTACCACCCGGACCATGAAACCTTACATACCTGAAATCACTCTGTAAGGCATCAAATATGCCAGTTTCGTTTCCCTTATCATGAATAACCAGGCCGAAACCATGTTCTTGCAGATGATCTAAAACTTGCTGTATGTAAAGGGATTGATGGCGAAACTCGAATGCTATATTCCACCGCTTTTGGTCATTACAATCACTCAGCACGTCCATTAAACGCATTAACTGACCGAGTTGCGCAATCCTTACACTTGGTGGAAACTGTACCAAAATGGAGCCCTTTTTATCTCCAACATTAGAAATCACTTCCATAAACCTGTAAACATCGGATGGATCGAAGCCAAGTTGCGGATTATGGGTAATTCCTTTAAAAAGCTTAAACGTAAACCTGAAATCTTCCGGAACATCCTGCGCCCATTTTTTTATCGTTGAGGCCATTGGAATTTTATAAAAAGAACTATTGATTTCGATGCTGTTCATCAACGAAGCATAATAGCAAAGTCTTGATTTTTCTTTAAATTCTTCCGGGTAAAAAGCTTTATTGGGCACCGGGAGCAAAAGTCCGCTGGTACCAGTATAAAAGCTCTTGGTAAATTGGTTTGTCATAAGGATTATTAATCAATTGCTTTTGCAATTTTATCAATCTGTAAAAAGCTAATTAGCCATCAGCATCGCTACCTTCTGGAGTATTGGATTGCTCTTCATCTTTCTCTTTTGTACTTTCCCCAAACTCACCATTTTCATCATAAGCTTTATCAGCATCGCTACCCTCTAACTGCGAATCTGGAACTGGAAGAACCTTGTCTTCATCAGTTGTGTGTTTGTCTTTTTGTGTATCCATAATTTTAAAATAAAACCTTTTATATATAGGTTAACATTATAAATTGTCGAATTGTTCGGATAAACAGAAGCTACTACAGCTTCGAAAAATGCTGATAGCTATGTCTCCAATTAAGCATCTTAAGAAATAAAGCTAACCGGTTTGAGAAAGATCATCTGATAAACTTCTAAAAAAAACAAACCATCTAATTCCTGCTCTGGTTATATAAATACCTATAATAGATATCATTATGAACATGGAAAACAAAATTACAAGAAGAAAGGCTATTGGCGGCCTTAGCCTTGGGCTGGCGGGTATGGCCATATCGCCGAATTTAAGCGCCGCGACTTTAACTGAAGATAATACTTGGCCTGCTGCAGCACTGGAAGACCCGACAACAAAGTACCCTCGCCCGCCTTTTAACCACCAAAACCAACCATGGCCGGCATTGGCAAGCAAAATGGAGCCAAGACCAGATCATGGAGAAAACAGTTACAAAGGCTCGGGCAGGCTGATGGGTAGAAAAGCACTGATTACCGGTGGCGACTCAGGTATGGGTAGAGCAGCTGCAATTGCATATGCCAGGGAAGGTGCAGATGTTGCAATTGGTTACCTTCCGCAGGAAGAGCCTGATGCTAAAGAAGTTATAGAACTGATAAAAAAGCGGGACGTAAGGCTGTGGCTATCCCTGGGGATATCAGAAATGAAGATTTTTGCAAAAAAATGGTTGATACCGCTGTGGCGCAACTTGGTGGCCTTGATATATTGATCAGCAACGCAGCCAGGCAACAAAGTACTCCATCTCTTGCTGATTTAACGAGTGAACAGTTCGACTGGACGATTAAAACCAATATATATGCGCCATTCTGGATTATTAAAGCCGCATTACCGCATTTAAAACCTGGTTCATCTATCATTGGCACCACCTCTGTGCAGGCAACCGACCCCTCTCCTGACCTTTATGATTACGCGCAAACCAAAGCCGCCACCACAAATTTCGTAAAATCGCTGGCAAAACAGCTTGGTCCAAAAGGCATTAGGGTAAATGGTGTTGCTCCGGGCCCAATATGGACACCATTACAAATGGGTGGAGGTTCTACACCCGAAAAATTGAAAGAATTTGGTAAAGAAACACCACTGGGAAGGCCAGGCCAACCAGCAGAACTGGCATCTATTTATGTGCAAGCCTCCCTGCCGCAAATGACGCAAGTTTTTCTACCGGACAGATTTATGGCGCTGCTGGAGGAAGCGGACAACCTTAATTTCAAAAAAATATGGGAACAATACAAAACCTGATCGAAAAGAATGATGACTTAACTGTGCTTCAAATGTCGGTTAGCGGGTGTATTTGTTTTTATACTCGCATTTTTGCTCATCAGGATTTCAGGCCGGGAGATCTTTCGGCATGAAAGGCCCTGTTGATAACATTATTGCAATTTTACTAGGCGCAATTTTAAGCCGCGCCAGCTTGCGGGTGCTTCCGCACTTATACCAGTAATGGTAACCTGTTTTGTTGTGGTGCTCCTCGACCGGATCTGGGGTTGGCTGATCAGCAGCTATCCACCAGAATTGGAAAAATTTACCGAAGGCAAAAAAATCCTCCTTTATCACCAGGGAAAGTTTAAACGAAATTAAAATGAAACGTGCATTGATTTGCCGTTCTGATGTTATGCAAGAAGTTAGGAGCCTTCTGCACCAGGAAGATTTAAAACATGTTGACAGTATTTTTATGGAAAGAGATGGAAAAATCTCCATTATATTAAAATCTGAAAGCTGAACGAATCCCCTACACTATACTTTAAAACCTCAATTATCCATCTCTTTCCTGAAGACCATCTTATCTGTTTGCATTTTTGTTGGCCTGAAACAATGTTTAAATAGATGCATATACCGCATTAAATTAGCGATCCGTATGATTCTTCTCAGGTGATATGCGGTTTATACGTGAGCCACTGAAATAACCAAAACCACAATGCCAAATGGTATATGCTTTGAGGAAAGTTATTTACATCCTTAAACACTTTACCTATGACACAGTACGAATTTTCAAACAGCATCAATCTTCATGCAGGCGCCTTGCGTTCGCATGCATTAAAGTTTACCAATGATATTGATGACGCAAATGATCTGCTACAGGATACTTTGGTAAAGGCCACACGATTTGCCTCAAAATTTGACCAGGGAACCAATATCAAGGGCTGGCTTTTTCGTAATTATGCGCAACACGTTTATCAACAGTTACCGCAAACAGCAACGCCACAGGGAACGCGTTTTACAAGTGGAAGAAATCTCATCAGAGCAGCTTTGCACAAGCGCAACCACAAACCATGCAGAAAACAAATTTGCTTTGGAAGACATTAAAAATGCACTAAAAAAGCTCCCCACAACCTATTCGGTTCCCTTTATTAAATATTTTGAAGGCTATAAATACCAGAATACGGCGGTTGTGGTAACGGCCGACCAGCCATACCGAAGCAAGCTGAAAAACATTTGTTGCCAATGGCAGGGCAGCCAAAACGCCAATTTGTAGGCTATTAGCACCCAGTAACAGTGCCATTGAAACTAAAAATGTACCACTTGAAAAAACCGTCATCGCTTCTGCGGCCAAACCATCCCAAATCACTATTTTTAGTCCTTTGTTAACATCTTGTTCGCTCAGCGATTCTTTCGGTTTTAGCAACATAATAAATGGTTTAATCTTTAAAATGCCTTAAAAACAGCATTCTGGATCAACGAATGATAAAAAAGCTTATCTTTTTCCCTATTTTATCAGAATAAAATGAATTGAAACTCCATTTTATCACCTGTTTTTTAATTTCAAATGCATTTATCCTTGCAAAAAGATAAAATTTTGCCTTGGAGCCAGGATAAATTATTGTTTTAACTACAATTACATAAAGGTAATTTCAGGCAAATCATTAAACATGAGGATTCAAGCCTATTTTAAAAACGCATAATTGCTACAGGTAGTTTTATACTGTGTAGGTGCTTAAGTAAAAATTGGATTGAAGATTAGATTAATCGTACTTTCCACCGTAAAAAAACAGGTATTTATACTTATTCATTAAAGGGAAAATACCTTTAATACCATACAAATACCTTTTTTATGTTTTTCGCTCGTAATTGATTTTGCTTATGCATAAATTTATTCCTGTCTACAAAGTAACCGGAGAATAAGGTATTGTCAAAAATAATGAGGGGTCTAGAGGTAAGTGTTTTGCCTTGCGTTTTCCTCAAATGATGACTAAAAGCAGTTCCAATCGGCTATTTAAATACTTTACGCTCTAAAACATGCGGACAATAGCTTTATTTATACCATCCAAACAAAAAACTTATGTCAAAGATTCTTGTACTTGATGACGATCAGAGGCAATGCAGAAGCCATCCAAGCGGTTCTGGAAGACCAGTATTTTGAAGTACTAAGTATTGTTGATAGTGATGAACTAGAAAATTCGATAACAAGCTTTAAGCCAGACCTTATTGTAATGGACATTTTATTGAACAATGGCGACGGAAGAGAGCTCTGCAATTTAATAAAACATAAAAACGAAACGCAGAAAATCCCTATCCTGCTGATAACAGCGATGCTTGAAGCACAGGCAAAAAAAATTCCTAGTTTGGCCGACGGGATTATATTTAAACCATTTGATTATGCCAAACTTCACAGTAAGGTTCGTCACCTCATTGCCTGATAACCACACCAGAAATAAATCCGTTTACAGTTTATATAAAATTTAATTAATAAGTTGAGCTTCAGGGATGTTGTAGGGGTATAATCCAAAACTTCCCGGCTGATGATCATTTTAATAACCATTTTACCACACCCAATGGGTAAAACTATTTAAGGTTTTAATTTAAATGAAAAACATTGGCAGCGGTACTAAATAAATAAAACAGATGAGAAAAGGACAGGTCCTTGCCTACAATAAAACAGCTGGCGTTGGCTTAATTAATGATACCAACGATGAGCGAATTAAATTTTACGCTGATGGTTCTTCCCAAATTCCCTTAAGGGGTGATGAGGTTTCGTTTAAGATTGATCTCCGTAAAGGTTCATCCTGTTGCTATTGAAGTAGCTGTAATCGGCTCTTATGGAACATATAATCACATTAATATTGAATCAGCAGCAGCCACTAAATCGATTTAAATAATGGATTCAAAAATTACAAAAAGGAATTATAACGTTCAGAAAACAAGTACATTTACTGTTTAATTTGAGTATAAAACCACTTTAAATTAATGCTCTGATCTGTTAATTTTACAATATCAATTAAATCAACGGGACGATTTAGATTAAAACAGCCCTCCAGAAACGGAGGGCTTTTTATTTGTTTAAATTGCAGAAATGCGTTTTATAAATTGATTTTAATTGTGATCTTATTGCGCCCTCGGAGCCGTTTGTGCAGTGGGTTGACTGACATCTTTTGTTTGCGTATCTGGCCTTACAATGAGCCTAAGGGTTGGATCGTTAGTTAAAAAACTCCACAGCCAGTTGAAGGCAAGTTTTGCTTTGTTCCTGAACCCGGCAATAGGAATGATATGGATAAACAGCCACACCAGCCAGGCGAAAAATCCGCTAAAAAATCCTTTAGGAAGATCTACCACAGCCTTAAATTTGGCAATAATGGCCATAGAGCCTTTGTCGTTGTATTTAAAGGCATCCCATTTTTCATTTGTTTGCTTATTGAGGTTTTTACCGAGGAGGTTTCCCTGCTGAATGGCCACTTGAGCAAGTTGGGGATGGCCATTGGGAAAAGCCTGATCAGTGGTTTGGAAGCACTGATCGCCTATTGCATATACATCCTGAAGTTGATTTACCTTATTAAATTCATCAACAAGAATTCTTCTACCCTTGCCTAGCGATGTTTCCGGCACTCCATCAGCTTTCCTTGCAACCACACCAGATGCCCAGATCAGCGTTGAAGAAAAAATCTCCATTCCATCAGAAAGTGAAACCTTTTCGCCATCATAGTTTTGAACAAGCTTGCCGAGTAAAATTTCTACACCGAGCTTTCTTAACACCGAAATTGCTTCTTCCTGGCTTTTTTTGCTCATGGGTGCCAAAAGGGTGGGCAGCCCATCTACCAGGAAAATTTTTCCTGGCCAAACATCGGCTTCCGGGTAATCTTTACTGATCACATTTCGGCCCATTTCGGCAAGCATTCCTGCAAGTTCTACACCTGTGGGGCCACCGCCTGCAATAACAATATTGGAATACCTCACCCGATCTGCATGAGCTGTTGCCCGCACAGATTTTTCGAGTTGGAGCAAAACATGGTTTCTCAGTTCCAATGCATCATCAATAGTTTTCATTGGAAGCGCATACTTTTTAACCTGCTGATTACCAAAAAAGTTGGTTTCGGTACCCATAGCCAACACCAAAATGTCGTAATCCAATGTGCCGTTATCCGTAACTACCTTTTTTACAACCGGATCAATTCGCTGAAATTCTCCCATAAAAAAACGGATATTCTTGCCGTGGAACATCTTTCTGAAAGGATAACTGATATTTGATGATTCGATAAAGGCAGTACCTACCTGATATAAAAGCGGAGGAAAAAAATGGTAGTTGTTCCTATCAACCAGTATAATTTGATGCTCCGCATTTTTAGATAAGCGTTTGGCCAGATTCAGCCCGGCAAAACCGCCACCTATAATTACAATTCTTTTCATATTCATTTTTACTTAATAAGCAGGCTTAATTCTTGAAGAAATACAAGCCAAATCAATTTTCTTTCTCCCTTTTGTGATTTTTTTGCTTGCCGTTTTTAACAAAACATGCAATCACTCTATTCTATACTGGAATAAAGCTTTTTTTTATGTGCTTTGTTTCCAGCTAGCTTTTTTTATTAAAAAATCACTTTTTAAGCCACAATTGGCCATAAGCCGCAATTTTAATTTTTCCATTTTTTATGCTTTTTTGATTTCCAACAAGCACCTTTTCGGCTCCTGTGATGGGAATTTCTACTTCAGCCGCTTTATTCCCAAAATTATGCACCGTGATAATTTTACCGGATGGTGTTTGATACTCAATAGCCAGAATCGCATCGTTTTTAAGCTTGAGTATATGCCAATCTGTAGTGCCAATTTCGGGTAGGGATTTCCGTATGGCGATCAGCTTTTTGATAAAATTGAGCAAAGATTGATGATCTTTTAATTCAGCAGCAACATTCACTTTCTGATAGGCATAATCGCCCATTGAAATTACAGGTCTGAATGTTTTTTTAGCGGTACTAAACCCTGCGTTTTTTGTGCTGTCCCACTGCATTGGGGTACGTACCGATAATCTTTCGGCTAATGTAAGGTCATCTCCCATTCCAATTTCCTCTCCTGAGCGGATAACTGGCATGCCCGGCAATGAATACAGTATGCTGTAGGCCATTTTAATCTGTTCCATGTGATGTAACATTGGTGCCAAACGCCGCCTGATGCCCCGGTTGTAAAGCTGCATGTTTAACTCAGGACCGAATTTTTCGTAAACTTTGTTGCGTTGGGATTTGCTGAGTCTGCCAAGATCGATCTCATCATGGTTACGCAGAAAATAAGCCCATTGTGAGGGTAGCGGCTTTTGCCTGGTATCGTTTAAGGCATCTATCAAAGTTTCAGTTTTTCCTTCTGCCATGGAATAAAAAAGGTATTGATTGACATAAAAATTAAACATCATTTGTAACCGATTGCCCTTTTCACCGAAATAATCCAGATTTTCTTTTGGTGCAACATTCGCCTCTCCCAGCAATAAAGTTTGCTGATCAATAGATTTGGCACCGCTAACGATGGAATCCAATACGCCAAACATCTTTGCCGGATTTGCCGCACCAGACTCAGGTACATCAATAATAAAAGGAACTGCATCAAGCCTGAAACCCTTAATCCCTTTTGCCGACCAGTAACGGAACACTTTAACGGCTTCCTGTTGCACCTCTTTGTTCTGGTAGTTTAAGTCGGGCTGAAAATCATAAAAACGGTGAAAATAATAACGGTGCGCAATTTCGTCATAAGACCATGTTTCGCTTTGAAATCCTTCAAACACCATTCCTTTATCGAAATCTTTTGGTTTCTTTTTCGACCATACATATCGGTTACGGTATTTGCCACTACTATCAGCCCGTGCCATTTGATACCAGGGATGTTCGATGGAGGTGTGGTTGAGTACCATATCCATAATTATTTTGATATTGTGTTTTTTCGATGCGGAAATGAAAGCCTCGAAATCGGCCATGGTTCCCAATCTTGGATCAATGCCATAATAATCGCTCACATCATACCCATCATCTTTATCCGGCGTAGGTTGAAACGGTGAAAGCCAGATTACATCTACTCCCAATGTATCCAAATAGGGCAGTTTCTGAGTAAGCCCTTTAAAATCGCCGATCCCGTCACCGTCACTATCTTTAAAAATATCTACATCAAGGTTATATACAATACTATTGCGGTACCAAGCGTTGGGTACAGATGCAGAAGAATTTTTACCTTCCTGCTTGCAGGCTGCGATAGCAAAAAGGCAAACAAAGAGTGTTACAATGTACTTTAACCCCATCCTATGATGATTTTTAGTTACCATAATTGAATGTGTTAATTTTTTTGATTGCCTTTATTTCTTTTGCTTTTGTACGGAATCCGCCCTATGGTATCCTTTTTTGCAGGAATATTTTTCAAACTATCGCGCTTTGGCCATTTGGTAGCTTTTTTATTGTATTTATCCGAAGCTGGAACAGTTTTTTTAATCAATGTATCATTTGTACTGCGCTGTCGCGTTCCGGTTGGAACCTGGCAAAAACCTGAAGTGCAAAAACCTATTAGAACGATAAAAAAACAAATAAATTTAGCCATAACTGAAATTTTAATCCCCTATTTTACAGGGTTTACAACGAATATGTTTATTTAAAAAACCGATCTCCCGCAGCAATAGTTTTATGCAACTCCAATTATTAAGAGCATAACGATCGGTAATCTGCCGTATTCAGAGTTCCATATTCTGTGCTAAAGCTCATTGCAATACGGCATTATCACTAGCATAACAGCACTAAAGCCTGGGTAGTTTGGATGTAGAATACCGTTTAGTGCTACATTAAGTACGTGAATTTGTTTTATAAGGGAGCAAAATATACCTGAAAATAAAAATTACAAAACCGAGCTGCATTTCTGCCAGTTCCCTATTAAAAAAAGATCATGGAAAAACAGAGAAGTAGTGCGCAAAGGGATAAGATCTCCATAGCAGAACACATTGATGACAAACGCCAACGGTTGCATGTACCACCTGGCCAAACGACTTTCGTAGAACGGAGCCGAACTGGATTAATAGATGGGAAAATTGTTAACCTAAAATGGAAAGCGCCATCAAACGGAATAGCAGGCCTGTTATAGGCTGAATATTAATGTCATTTCGATGGAAGTTTACCGGTTATATTAGGTTGTTTATCGAAAAATCTTTAACCTTTCTGCAACATCGTTTAAAGATTTCTGATCTCCAATTTAAATCGGATTTTGCTTCAGTCGGGATGACAATTTTCTCTTGTATTTAGCTTTTAAGAGCAGTCTGTTATAATAATGATATTTACACACCAATTTATTATTCTCACAATCAAAAATATGAAACGCCACGCCATCCTTTACATTTTAGTATGCACCCTATTAATGGTTTCTTGCAACAGCTATGAAAAAGATAAGCAAATCAAGGCCGATCTTACCATAAAAGCCAAGGAAGATGTAAATTTCGCTGGTGTAAACTTTACTGTTAAAAACCGGGATGTAAAAATATGGGGTAACTGCCCCACTTATAAATCTAAAATGGCCATTCTTCAAAAGCTGGGTACTATCCATGTAATTAAACATATTGATGATCAACTGGCAATCGGACCACTTTATCTTGGTCAGGATCATGACCTGAAATTACTGGCAGATAGTTTATTGGCAAAGCACCCGGAATCATGGGCGGTTATAACAGATCAAAACGTAATTTTAAAGGGAAATGTAAAGGAAAAACAGCTTCCGAAGTTGTTGGAAGCGATTCATCAGCAAATTCCTGAACGTGCACTGATCAATCAGACAACGGTGAACTGAGCCGTTAAATGTATAAATTATGCTTTACGGCAAGTGATAAATATGGCATACATGCCTGAATAATGCTTGAATAGTTAAATTTTTAATTGAGCTCAATGCTTCCTTGCTTTTCTATATCATTTTTGCGCTCTTCTTGTTTTTTCATCGCCTGGTAAGCAATTGTTGCAAATATTGCAAATACGATATGGGCAGGAATACGCTGTAAATAAAAACGCTTGTAATTCATTAATGGACTTAAAGGATGCGCGGCAAATGTTGCTTTCCAGATGGCGATTCCGATCAGGCCGCTTGCCGCACCTAAAGTGAGTCCGCAGGTTGCGGTAGGTTTCAATTTTTTAGACTCCCAAAGCTTTACATAAACAGCTGAAAATGCAGCTCCCATTGCATAATGTGCTGCCCAGGCAGAAAGCGATCTTGCTTTTTTCTGGGATACAAGGGCCATGCGCCTGGTAATTCAACCTCTTAAACGTTCAGGCTCTCTTATTAAAATCCTGGCCTATTAACGACATTAGCGCACTTGAGGCAATGTCATCATCGTTGTTCCGGCAACACTACAAACTACTGTTTTAACAAAAGGATTTATCATATCTGCTAATGCTTATGTTCTACAAAATTTATTTCTTAACGCAGGTTTACATCATCAATGAGCAGTTATTCCATTTCCTGTTCGGCAAGCCCTTCAAGGAACGATCCCGATTTATATTCGAAATCTGCACGCTCACCTGATTCATTAATTACATAACTGGTGAAATCATGGGCTATAATACGCTCATTTTCTAACGACTTTTTAGCTAAAGAAGCATATTCCTGTGCATTCAGACCACTTTTAATTACATAATGTGGTTGCGCCTGTTTCGCTCCGAACAGTTTCGATTACTCCCGCTTCAAATTTTTCTGCTTCTTCTGCGGTTAATGGCTTGCTTGTTTCGTTAAATTCTGTCATTTCTCTTATTCATTAAGTATTTAATATTTTAATAACAGGTGCTACAAAGAATTTGTTCGTTTATAAAATGGATAATGAATGGAAAATAAGGACTTAAATTAACGCACAACCAAAAAAAACCGGGAGACGCCCGCTCATTAAAATACAATATATTGTACCGCTAAGCTGGCACTTTTCTTGGCACCTCACGATCCCAGAACCGGTGCATTGCAATCATTCGCGGAAATAAATCTGAAAGTGTAGAAAGGTTATCTGTTACAATTATACCTTCTCTCAACACCGTATCTTCTGAATATTCTGCAGGCAGTTTTTTGTAGAAATAACCTGCTTCGAGCACTTGTATGGCTGAGCTATCGGCAGCAATTGCCTTACAATGTTTAAATGCTTCATTTAAAAAATGAACAGCATTTGCTTCCGCTTCTAATGTGGCAGAACTGTTAACACCGCCCGGAAGATAAACTGCATCATACAATACTGATGCGGCTGTAAGGAAACTTTCATCAACCTGAATCAACTGATCTTCGGCAGAAATAATGTCGCCAAGTTTTGGAGCAATAATGTGTACAACAGCCCCTTTAGCAACAAGGCCATCTTTAATTTTGCTTAGCGATTTTCCATCTACACCATCAGCAGCCAGAATAGCTATTTTACGGGTAACGATAGAATCTTTAATGGTATCTGCCATGCTCAAAGCCTCCGATTTTGCAATACTTCCTTCTTTCTGTTCAGGCGTATAATCACCTGGCAAAGCATCAGCCGGAACACTTCCATTCAGTTCTTCGAGTGGAATTTCTGGTACATGCAGCCCTAGCGCATAGGCAATTGCTGCGGCTAAAGCCTTATCAACATGCGCCAATAAGCCTAGCATACGTTCGCGGATGGGTACCATTTTTACCTTGCCTAGCTCAAAGCTAAAGGCATCGATTAAGTGGTTTTTTTCTGCTTCAGACTGGCTGTTTAAAAACAATCTTGCCTGCGAAAAATGGTCGAAAAAGCTCCTGCTTCTCGCCCTTATTTTTTTGGCATCTATACGTTCGTTATAAGAAACAAAGCCTCCTTCTGATGCCTTTACCTGGGCGGGATCATTTGCGGCAATACCATTCGGGCCATAACTGGTTTTACCCCTGTTGATGGTTTGGCGCATATAACCATCACGTTGGTTATTATGAACAGGTACTACGGGGCGGTTAATCGGAATTTCATGAAAATTCGGTCCACCTAACCTGATTAGCTGGGTATCGGTATAAGAAAACAACCTGCCTTGTAAAAGCGGATCATTGGTAAAATCGATACCTTGCACTACATGCCCAACATGAAATGCCACTTGTTCGGTTTCTGCAAAAAAGTTGTCAGGATTTCGGTTCAGTGTCATTTTCCCGATGCGCTGCACTGGTACAAGTTCTTCGGGGATAATTTTGGTGGGGTCCAAAAGGTCAAAATCATATTTAAACTCATCCTCTTCTGGTACAATCTGCACACCAAGTTCCCATTCTGGAAAAGCGCCAGCTTCAATGGCATCCCATAAATCGCGACGGTGAAAATCGGGATCTTTTCCAGAAATATTCTGCGCCTCATCCCAAGCTACAGAATGCACACCAAGCAATGGTTTCCAGTGAAATTTAACAAAACTGGCTACCCCATCGGCATTAACAAACCTAAAGGTATGCACGCCAAATCCTTCCATCATTCGGTAACTGCGCGGAATTGCCCTATCACTCATCAACCACATAATCATGTGCGATGATTCTGGCATCAGCGAAATAAAATCCCAGAAAAGTATCATGTGCAGATGCTGCCTGCGGAATTTCATTATCCGGCTCGGGTTTTACCGCATGTACCAAATCAGGAAATTTCATCGCATCCTGGATAAAAAACACAGGCATATTGTTGCCTACAAGGTCAAAATTACCTTCCTGGGTGTAAAATTTTACTGCAAATCCCCTAACATCACGCGCTAGATCTGTTGATCCACGTGAACCTGCTACGGTAGAAAACCTTACAAATACAGGCGTTTCTGCACCTGGATCGCAAAGAAATGCTGCCTTGGTTAAAGATGACATATCTTCATATACTTTGAATACGCCATGGGCTGCCGATCCACGGGCATGCACAATGCGTTCAGGTATCCGTTCATGATCGAAGTGGGTGATTTTTTCGCGAAGGATAAAATCTTCTAACAATGTTGCTCCACGATCTCCGGCTTTAAGCGAGTTTTGATCGTCATTTATTTTAACACCATGGTTGGTCGTCATTTTTTGTGCAGTACCATCTGCAACAAATTCTTCCAACTTATTGGTTTTGTCGTTAACTGCCTGAGCGGGCTTACCGCTAGCTGGCGTTGTCTTTTTTGCCATTATTTATGTTATAATTCGTCTGCTGCTTTATAATTAACTTCATTTCCGGCAATATCAGAGAGTTTACTGTCGGCAAGTTTCTCTTCAGAAAGGGTTTGTTCAAGCACATCTGCTATTTCCTGAAGCCCAAGCGTTGTGGCTAACTGATAAAGCCCGTTGTAAGCAGCAATTTCATAGTGTTCTACCTTTTGCGATGCCAATATAATACCTGCATCTCTTGTGGCACTTCCGGGCTGGGTTTCTTCAATTACACCCTCTCCTTCTTTGGTTAATCCCTCCATAGCATCACACTTTTTAGCTACGGCTTTTTCGCCAAGTAGCGTAAATATTTGCTCTATCCGTGCTACATGTCCTTTTGTTTCGCTCAGGTGAGATTCTATAGCAGATATGAGTGCTGAAGAAGTTGAAGCAGAAATCATTTTTGGAAGTGATTTAACAAGGTGGTTCTCGGCCCAGTAAAGGTTGCGGATACCATCAATAAAAAAGTTCTTTGAGTGGGGAAGATTCCCCCGTTTACCGTTTTGGTACTCAGCTTAGGTGAGCTACCGCTGTCTTGTTTTTTCATGTATGTTTTGTTAGGTAAAATTTTAAATGCCCCGGATCAAGGGATTTTCATCCGTTTCTTCGTTCTTGTTACCTGCTTCTCCGGACAATGCATTGTTTTCTGATGCCATCGGCTCACTGTTTATACTTGCTTTTCCGGCAATGCCACGGTAATCCGCGTTTTCCGGTAGCTCGGTTTCTTTAGGTAAACTGGTCTGGGAAGTGGTTTCCTGTTGATTGTTTTCCATAGTTGTGATGATTATTCTGTTAATAATTGCAGATGGCTTTTAAAAAGAACCTTCACAAAAACAAAAGGTTTTATAAATTTTTACGTTTTTCCCACAGAATTTCTTCGGTTATGCCTGCTTAATTACCAATAAGGCCCTACAACCATAAGTTTTAACACTTCGTAAAAACCACTACAGAAAAAAGAATGTTTAAGTAATGAACCTAACAGGGGAAACATCAATAAAATATGATCAGCGAAACACTTATACAGGTGGGCAAAATGCTCATTACTAAAAAGCTTTCTCTGGCCTTTGCAGAAAGCGCAACGGCAGGCCGTTTAACTGCCGATTTTTCATTAATAGACAATGCAGGCAATTTTCTTAAAGGAGGAATAGCTTGTTACGATGCCAGTTTGAAAGAAGCTTTATTAAATGTAGACCATGCCCTTATCGAAAAATTTACCCCTGAATCTATGGAGGTAACAAAGGCTATTGCCGAAGGGCTTGAAGAGCTTATCCCGGCAGATATCCACATCGGCGTTACAGGACTTACCTGCCCGGGCGGAAGTGAAACCACCGAAAAACCAGTAGGAACCATGTTTGTTTATGCCCACAGCAATGGCAAACATATTTTTTCCGAACGGATGAACTTTCACGGAAATCAAACAGAAATTGTTGCAGGTACAGTAGAAAGAAATGCTCAGTTGCTGCATAACTACCTTAACACCATATAAATCAACATAAAATGACCAACGATAAAAGGTTCCCTAAAAAAACCTGGCTTTATAGAAACGGACTCTCTGTATTTTTCATTACCATTTTTATCATCACACTTGCTGCACAGGCATTTACGGGCTGGAAAGAACATAATAATGAATTAAATGACGAGAAAGCTGCATCAATATCGCTTAGCACCTACCTGTGCAGCGGGCACTTTATTTCGGCCACCTTCGAAAATTTTGAAAGTGAGTTTTTGCAAATGGCTTTATATGTAGCCCTTACAATTTCGCTGAGACAGATTGGCTCGGCAGAATCTAAAAAACTAGACGAACCTGAAGAGGTAGACCGCGAACCAAAAGCTTCGCCTGAGGCTCCGTGGGCAGTAAGAAAAGGTGGGTGGATACTCAAAGTTTATTCGCATTCGCTTTCCATTGTGTTTGGGATTTTATTTTTGATCAGTTGGGCACTCCACTTTTATGGCAGCTGGCAGGATAACAACATCTCACTGCAGCTTAAAGAAAAATCAACGATAAGCATGATTGAATACCTAGGCGAACCGAATTTCTGGTTTGAAACTTTCCAGAATTGGCAAAGCGAATTTTTATCGGTGGCTTCAATCGTTATATTAACAATATTCCTCAGACAGAAAGGATCTCCGGAATCTAAACCGGTAGATGCCCCGGATATGGAAACCGGAAAATAAACGGAAAAGTGTTAGGAATAACTGTTAAAAAAGGTATTCTATTTTGCCAGCCTAAAAAAAATCAAACCAAACGGTTCGGTTCACAGTTCTAATATTACTTATTGAACTATAAAATTAGCAATTTAAAAACTTTTAGGTTAACAACTAAACTTGCAACTTATTGATATACAACCTAATTAAACTCATTCATAAATAATTTTAAACCAAATGGAAAATATCGAACAGCTGATTATACCTGGTTCTCAGAAAAAGGAGAAACAGAGGTTATAAGAGAGCTTATTAAGCGCGGAGTAAACCTAAACTTTCGTGATGAAAAAAGGTTTTCACACCACTTATTATTGCCTGTTACAATAATCAGCTTGAAACGGCCAAATTGTTACTGGAAAACGGAGCCGACATTAATAGTGGCGATGCCGGAGGAAACACTGCCTTGATGGGCGCAAGTTTTAAAGGTTATCTTCCTATTGTAGCCTACCTGATTTCGCAAGGGGCTGCGCTTAACCTTCAGCATGGAAACGGGGGTACTGCCTTAATGTTTGCAGCCATGTTTGGTAGAAACGACGTGCTCGAATTATTACTTGCAAGCGGAGCTGATGCCGATATAAGAGACGTTAGAGGGCAAACTGCTGCTGATTTGGCAAGCATGCAGGGAAATGAGGAAGCACTAAAACTGTTGGACAAGGAAAAAATCGATCAGCAGGCAGGTGATTAATGTGAAATAAGAGCAATAAATAATGCACACCTAAATACTTAAAGCCATATGAAAAACAATAAAAAAAATGGACGGGATGGGAACAATATCAGCCTTTGGCAAGCGAGCGAAAAGATCGAAAATTCCCAGCAAGAAAATAGCACCGACATTTATGATGCACTGATTATTGGCGGAGGCATTACAGGGCTAACTACAGCCTATAACCTCCAGCGCGAGGGAAAAAAATGCCTGCTTGTTGATGCCCATAATTTAGGTTATGGTACAACCGGAGGGACCACTGCCCACTTAAATACATTTTTTGATGCCACCTACCCGGAAATTGACAGCGATTTTGGAAAAGATGCGTCTAAGCTGATTGCAGCAGCTGGTAAAAAAATGATCGCATACATCAAAAATAATATTGATGAACTTCATATTGATGCCGATTTTGAATACAAGGATGGTTATCTTTTCTCTCAAAATGATGAGGAAACGGAACAACTTCAACAAATTCTCAGCTCATCTCAAGAGGCTGGCGTAGCGGTAACCGAATCTGAAAAAAACGGTGTTCCCATCGAATTTCAATATTCTATCTGCTTTAAGGAGCAGGCACAGTTTCACCCGTTAAAATACATTTACGGACTAGCAAAAGGTTTTAAACAGCTCGGCGGAGAAATATTGGAAGGAGTTAAGATTAAAGAAACAACATTTAAAGAAGGTATCCACACGGCAGCTTTTACAGGGGGAGAAATTAAGGCAAAAAACCTGGTATGGGCAACCCATATTCCGCCAGGAATCAATATTCTTTCGCTTCGCAATGCACCTTATCGTAGCTACGTGCTGGCGGCAACATTAAGTGATGATGCCTACCCAGAATGTCTTTCGTACGATATGAAAGAACCATATCATTATTTCAGGAGCCATGAAATAGATGGTCAGAAATATTTGATTATAGGTGGTGCCGATCACAAAACCGGTCATGATGATCCGGAAAAGGCTTTTGAAGATCTTGAAAACTATGCCAGCCAACATTTTAAAATAGCCGAAATAAATTTCCGTTGGTCATCACAATATTATGTTCCTGTGGATGGATTACCTTATATCGGCCAAATGCCTGGAGGAGATGATAGGACATACCTTGCTACAGGTTTTAATGGTAACGGAATGATTTTCGGGAGCCTTTCGGGAGCACTGATTACCGATCTGATTTTGGACAAAGAAAATGAATTTACCAAACTGCTTTCACCATCAAGGCTGAAACCTATTTCCGGTTTTAGTGAATTTGTTAAAGAAAACGCCGATGTTGCCTATCATTTTGTGGCCGACCGTTTTGGTAATCAGGTATTGGATTCATTAAATAACCTGGCAAATGGCGAAGGAAAAATTGCATCGTTTGATGGCGAAAAACTGGCCATTTACAAAAGTGAAGAAGGAAAAGTTACCGCGCTTGATCCGGTATGTACCCATGCAGGATGTATAGTGAACTGGAATGCGAGCGAAAAAAGTTGGGATTGCCCTTGCCATGGCGGAAGGTTTGATACTGATGGTTGCGTGCTCACAGGCCCTCCCCGTGAATCGTTAAAAAAAAGTTGAAATTTCGGGAAATAAAATTGCGAATGAAGCATAATAGCTTCATTTAAAGCGTATTAAAGGAGGCTGTATCATTAAACAATTTTTATTGAGACTATGTAGTGCTGATACTGTAGAAATACCTTATTAGGTGCTTAATCGAGCAAATTCTAACAAAAAGCGTAGTCATCTCGACTGGAACGCAGTGGAATGGAGAGATATATCCCATTAGATTTAGCGATCCTTGTAAGATTGCTTCGTCGGCTGAAAAAGCCTTCTCACAATGACGATAAACTGAGGAAATTCATTTCTGGAAAATCTTTTCATTAGTATCCCCGCATACTCTAGGAGGACGAAGCACTACAAAATTATTCCGTGTTAATCTGTGTTTCCGTGGCAAAAACCACTTATCAGTTTTATTAATTGATTTTTATTTGGTTGATGATCAATTTTCCGCGTTTATAACCTGAAAGAGAGTCCTACAAAGTAGCTTTTCCTGGCATCGTGCTGGATGCCATAATTAAATCCACCATCGATAAGGAAATCTTTTGATAACTCATATTGCAATGCAGCATTAAGAAAGTTTTTTAGGTGCTCATCTTTAAATTCGTAGGTATAATAAGTTTCAATAATGCCATCAAGCTTTTTGGTAAGCGGGTGCGAAACGGTAAGCGTTTGTAATAGCTCATTGTGATGGCCATTTCCTTCCTCATCCTGTAAACGGTCTGCTTCAACCTGAAAACCCAATTTCCAGTCGTTTCCTAATTTAATACTCATCGGGATAATAATACCACCTTCGTATTGGCTCTCCTGATCTGCATGTGAAGTTGGAAACTTGAGATATGGAAGCAGAGCAATGGCAAATTTTCCTTTATCATTGCCCAAAATATTTTGTTTTAACCTAAAGGTGATATCGCCAAAGCCACTGCTCCGCTCAACACTCCCTTCAGAATCAAAATCTTTTTTTACTACATAACTCTCAAATGTAAATTGAATAGCTGTGGAATGGGTGAGCCCAAGCTTAATATTGGCCTGGTTAAAAAGATATTCATCACTCCTGCCATCATCTTTATTTTCCCGCTGAAAGCGCATTAGATCAGTTTCGAACTGAAAATGCCCGGCATCAACAGTTTGCGGACTTTCGGTTACATCTGGCCTGTCGGTTTCCATTTCGCGCAAACTATCTTTAGGAACTGGCTTAAATAGATGATAAAAGGGTTTTTGCTGTCCGAAAGCTTCAATACTGAAAATACTTAGCAGAGCGAGAATTAAAATACTGTTTTTCATTTTTAACATTTACGTATAAACAAGAGTTAAATGAGAAAGTTTAGGCTTTAGCTGAATCCTGGAGGTTTTTAAATTTTAAGCCAATTTGCACTACCTCCGCTTTTTCAAAAGCTGCTCTAAAGGCTTTATCATTAGGAAAAGTAAGTTTATCGAGATGCCTGCACTCGTAATCGACATTAAATTCGCCTATTTCGAAAGGCCACGGAGAAATTACCAGGCAATCATTTTCCATAAAAAGCTCATATGTTTTGCCAGTCGGACCTTGGCCAATTTCTACTTTTCGGCCTTCTGGTGGAATAATTTCTTGACAGATAATTAAAGAAAGTGCATCACAAAACTCCAATAATTCATAAGCACGGTTTACTTCTGCTTCGCTTACTTTGGCAGATTTAAGCCAGTATTTTTCCTTTTTTTGCAGATACGAAAGAAATTTTTTCGCCTTTGGTTCATTTCCATGTGTAAATGCAATATGCCTGGAAACCAACAGGGCAATAAAACTGCCTTTCATTTCTGCACGGTTAATGAGTTGGGTAGAGAGGTGTTCGTCAAAATTATTCATTTTAAAATCAACCGGACCACCGTTCGCATTTACCAGCGGGCCGCATTCCAACTCATTAAATACATCATCATGTTCTGCGGTTGCAATCAGAATATCCACCCAACGCACCAGCTGATCAGAAAGTTTCCACCGGGCACAGATCTGTGCAGCCAAAAGTCCATGAGAACGCTGCGCAATTATCTGCCAGCCGTTTGCTTTATAATTTACAATCATTAAATATTTTTCTTTCCAAATTTACCTGCAATGGATATCCTTAAAACCGGGATAATTGAGGTATTGTTTAAGCAGGGAGGTAATTTTGAAAAAGAATTTACGATCAACTCAAATCAATGGGATAATAAGCAGCATTATTACGCTACAATATCATTTAAAGCCGGAAGAATATGCGTTCCAAAATCACTTATAAATTTCGATTGTTCGCGGTTTACGTTATGAAGGGTAATTCCGTTGAATCCTATTTTAACAAAATCCGTTAACCAATCAATGTGCTGCGAAATCTTATTCGATATCAGCACATGTTTGTGCATCTCCTCAGGGGATACCATTTTCGCCGCTTCATCAAAATGCGCTGTTGTTGGCAAATCACCGAGCAAGCCTGCAGAAAATATATTTGTTCGCCATTGCTCATGGGCTCCCTCAATTGCTTTCTGTTCATTTTCTGCATAAGATAGCTGAACTTTCAGATAAACTGGTTTTCCTTGGCCACCGCCGCTTCTAAATACATTTATCAATTCCTGCAATTCATCAGGCGGGCGGTGGGTGGTAATTAACCCATCTGCCCAGGCACCGGCCCAATACGCGGTTTCTTTACTCACCGCAGCGCAAATAAGCTGTGGTTTTTGGCCCGGCAAGGTATAAAGCTTAGCATTTTCGGTTACTACTAGCCCATTATGGTTAACTGTTTCTCCTTCCAGCAACCTGGTTACAATATCATAACACTCACGCAGGCGTTGGTTACGTACAGTTTTTTCTGGCCATTTTTCTCCTGTTATAGATTCATTAAGGGCCTCACCGCTTCCGAGAGCTGCCATAAACCTGCCGGGAAACATTTCATTCAAAGTGGCAATTGCCTGTGCAACAATAGCCGGATGATAACGCTGCCCAGGACAGCAAACTATACTATAAGGAAGGGAGGTAAGTGCCATTGCAGCCCCAAGCCACGCAAAACTGAAGCCACTTTGCCCCTGCCTGCTGCTCCACGGATGAAAATGATCTGAACTGGAAATACCACCAAAACCAGCTGATTCTGCGGCAACGGCATACTTTAAAAGTTCACTTGGGGCAAACTGTTCATGAGAAGCATGATAAGAAAATATTGTTTTCATTTGGTTTAAGGGAGATGAGGTTTGAGCGAAAATGGGAGCATCTAAACCTGAAGGGAATAAAAAAAGACTGTATCATAATTAATCCCCTAAAGATTATGTCATTTAGCCTAAAGAAACACCGTAATGGTTATTTATATTAGTGATTCACAAACTTAGCATGACAAATTACAATTATGATACAGCCTTTTTAAATGTGTTTTTTAAGCTGAAACGCCTGTATTTGCTTCACTCAGCGCTATTTCTGTTAACAAACTATCGGTATCTTTTTCTTCAGCAAGTGTGGCAGCAAGTAATTCTTCGGCTTCCGAATGCTCCATCAGCTTTGCAAAGGTTACCAAGGTACCATAACTCGCAATTTCATAATGTTCAACTTTTTGGGCAGCTGTAATTAATGCAGCATCAAGCACTTGAGGATCATCACTAAAGCTTTCGATAATTTCGTCTGCCTCTTCAAGCAGCCCCTGCATTGCTTTGCATTTTTTAGCACGCGCATTAATGCCTAATGATTCAAAAACCTGTTTCAATCGGTCAATCTGTCCTTCGGTTTGACTGTAATGGGTTTGGAAAGCATCTTTTAACTTTTCACTTCCGGCAGCATCGGTAAGTTTTTTAAGGCCTTTAAGCAATTGCTTTTCCGCACCAAGTATATCCTTTAATTCATCTACGAATAATTCATGCAGATGCGCATTTGGCATCTGTACATCATTTTTTTTATTTGCCATATTTTTATAGTTTAATGTTCATTATAAAAACATTGCTCGTTAAAAAAAGGTTTAAAAAATTTGAATACTTTACCATTAAGCCCTGCCGGTCCTTTCTGCCATTTTTAGAAGATTTTGTGCTATTTCTTCCCAAGGCAATTGCTGCTCCAGTTTCCACTCCCAATTTCCCTCTGCCGTTCCGGGAAGGTTAATCCTGCTGTTTCCACCTAAGCCAAGCACATCCTGCAATGGAACAATTACGGTATCTACAGCAGCTGAATAAGCGAGATTTAACATGGCAGTACCGATATTTGAATCATCTACCTGAAAACCAAAATATTCAGAAATCCTTAATCTGGTATCATTGTCTGTTTCAGCATCGTACCACCCCTTTACTGTATTGTTATCGTGGGTACCGGTGTAAACAAATGAATTTGTATTGCCAAAATTATGCGGAATATTTGGAGAAGAAGGCAAGTCGGCCCCGAAGGCAAACTGCAATACTTTCATTCCCGGAAGTCCGAAATTATCTCTGAGTTTATTCACATCATCGGTTATTTCGCCAAGGTCTTCAGCAATAAGTGGTAGCTCTTTTAAGCTCTTTTTAAGGATTGAAAACAATTTTTCGCCCGGTCCGGGTTTCCATACCCCGTTAATAGCCGATTCATCGGCAGCATTTACTTCCCAATAAGCAGAAAATGCCCTGAAATGGTCTAATCGAATGATGTCGAATCTTTCCAGATTCTTTTTTATGCGGTTTACCCACCAACTGTAATCATTTTTCTCCATGCTGGCAAAATTGAACGTTGGCATGCCCCATAACTGGCCGCTGGCGTTGAAATAATCGGGAGGAACACCTGCAATGGTGATCATTTTTTTATCTGCATCAAGGTTAAAATTTTCTGGTTCAGACCATACTTCTACCGATCCGTAATCAGGATAAAATGGCAGATCGCCGATAAGCTTTACCGATTTTTTATTGGCATAGGCTTTAAGTTTATGCCATTGCCTAAAAAACATAAACTGCTCCCATTTTATCTGCCGAAGTGCTTCAGCTGATTCTTCTGTAAATGCCAATAGCTTAGCGTTATCCTTAAACTTAAACTCCGCAGGCCATTTGTACCAGTTTTGCTCTTTAAAGTGTGCGCCCAATACAACAAACAAAGCATAATCATCAAGCCAATCCTTTTCATTTGAACAAAAGGCATCAAAAGCTTTCAAAAGGTCATCATGGGTAGAGCGGGTAAAATTTTCGAATGCTTTTTTTAATAAAGCACTTTTCTTTTTTTGTGTTTCCTGATAATTTATCCGGTCGGCATTTGCTTGTAAAGCATTTTCTAAATCGGATTCATCTACAAGCCCATCGTTGTATAATTCCTCCGGACTGATCAAAAGTACATTTCCGGCCATTGCAGAAGGCGAAGAATACGGAGAATGGCCTTTATCGGGCATTACCGGGTTAAGCGGGAGTACCTGCCAGTACTGATGCCTGCTCTGGTGTAAAAAATCGATAAATTTATAAGCCTCCGAGCCAAAATCGCCTATACCAAACGCACTTGGAAGGGAGTTTACAGGTAATAATATCCCTGCAGTTCGCTTATTTTGCTTTGGAATAAGTTTAATCACTGCTACAGGAAAGGCCTTGAAAAGTGTGCCTACATCAATTCCTTTTTTAAGAAAATCTTTATGCCCCTCTTTTTTATTCAACAGATCCGACCATGCCAACGGCGCACCATCCGGTAGTAATATTTGTGTATCCTGCCAGTCAATATTTCTAACGTCTACCTTCTGTTCTCTGCATAAGTGGGCTGCACCTAACGGTATGGCGATTATTATATAGCTATCCTCAAATTTCCTTGCAAAGGCGAAAACATTTGCTGCATAGCTACCTATGGTTTTCAATGGAATATAAGTACCTTCTTCAAATAGGCCGTTTTCAGCTTTTCTAAGTCCTAATAAATTTTTAGTGAGCCAAAGCTTAATTTTACCTGAAAAGCGTTCTTCCCAAAGTACTTTTGATGTGGCATTTGATAAATCATCCAGGTATACTGTTCTAAGATCGTAATCTACTGGCCGGCGGTTATCCGGATCTACCAGACTTAAATCCCACAGCTCGCTCCCCTGGTAAACATCGGGAACTCCGGGGCAGGTAAATTTAAGCACCAACTGCGCCAAACTGTTAACCACAGCAAAATCACCAATATGTTGAAGAAAACCGATTATTTTTTCTCTAAAAGGATATTTTTTATCAGCTAAAGCGAGCGCAAAACGGCTCAGTTGCTCTTCATATGCAAGGTCAGGCTCGGCCCAGTCTGAACGCTTTTTCGCTTCGCGGAGTGCTTTCTGAATAAATTGCTCAAGGCGGTTTTCTATATCATCAGCATCCGTATTTGGGAAAGGAAGTGCACCAACCAGGGTTTGGAACACCATGTAAATATCGTTAGGGTGCAAGGATTTAAAATCTGGGATATCTTTACTGAGCGTTTCTACTGAAACCTGTAATTTTGCAACGAGGACGTCCCATTCATCGTAAAGATCGGTTAATACGTTCAATCTCGCCCGTATATCCTCCCCTTTTTTGGTATCGTGGGTCGAACTTCCGTTCATGGCCAAAGGCCAATTGTTAAAACGATCGAGCATATATTGGTGAAATTGCCCTGTTGTTATTCCAAATGAATCAGGAGCATCGCCAACCTCACTATGGCCAATAAAACGGTTGTAGGTAAACATTGCTGTATCTTCTACACCTTTAGCCATTAAAGGCCCTGTAAATTGCATCAACCGCTGGTAAAACGCAGCTACTTTTACATTATAATCATCATTTCCCTTGAGTGGTTCCTCTAAAAGTGCATTGTAAAGCAATTTTGCTGATTTCTCTAAGGTTTCATCTTTTAATATTGGTTCAAAAATTTGCACCAGGTTTTCCCGGCTTTCTCCGGTTAAAGGAAAAACATAATTATAATACCTGTAAACCGGCATGCCAATCATTAATTCCCCGATGGTGTTCCGAAGCTCATCTTTTTCAGTTTCCTTAATTTCGATAAGGTTTAACGATAGGAATAAGGCAAGCAAATTGTTGAGTTCTCCCTGCATGTGCCCGAAAAGGATATCTTTTTTCTTTTCGCGGATCAGCGCATTTGGGTCGAGTTTTTTACCTGTTATCTCCCGATAAGTTTTTTCGAAAGGTTTTACAGCCGCTTTGTTTGTAAACAGATTGTTTACCTGGGCAAGAAAATCGTAGCCTGTGGTTCCCTGTACCTCCCAATTTTGAGGCAGCTCTTCACCCTGTTCTAAAATTTTCTCTACCACAATATACAGATCGTTTCCAGCTGCTTCCCTGAGGTTGTCGATGTACTTTTGTGGATCATAAAGTCCATCAATATGGTCAATTCTAAGTCCTTGAAATATACCTTTATCAACCAAAGAAAAAATGTATTGGTGATAAGCTTTAAAAACACTTATGTTTTGAATGTTTAAGCAAATCAATCCGTTAACGGTAAAAAACCTCCTATAATTGATCTTGCTGTCTGTTTCATTCCATGCGCAAAGCCGGTAATGCTGCTGTTCCGCAATTTGTAAAATCTCCTGTTTGTTTGCATTCAATTCTTTCAGATTTGCCTTTTCCAATTTGGCTGTACTTGCTGCATTAAGCGGCCATTCCATGCCGCTGGTATTTATAAAATATTTCTCATTTTGTTTTGAAATACTTACTGCACCATCTTCAATTGACTGATCAAGACTTGTACCCAAAAAAGGCACCATTACTTTACCATCTTCAAGTGTAAAATCAATATCAAAGTAAGGGGCATATTCAGATTCGGACCCATTTTCGAGTACATCCATAAGCCATTTATTGGATGGATGAAATGCCATGTGGTTGGGTACGATATCCTGCAGCCAGCTAATGCCTGCTGCTTTGAGTTTTTCCGCTATTGCAATCAATTGTGCTTCTGTTCCTATTTCGGGATTTAAACGCAAGGGGTTTACCACATCATAACCATGTGTACTCCCGGGAACGGCTTCAAAAATTGGCGATGCGTATATTGTATCTACCCCCAAAGCAACCAGGTAAGGAATAATTTTATCGAAGGCGGCCAGGTTAAAATCTTTATGGAACTGGATGCGATATGTTGATTTTGGTTTAAACATGTTTTTGTGTAATTATAACAATAGATTCGGGTGATGAAATAAATTTACCTTCTGTGATGTTTTCTGACGAAGTTATGCCTGGGCCACCCCATTCAACAGCAGAAGAATCGAGGATGAGTGACCATTTATCTAAACTTCCTCCAATTGGTAAATCTTGCTTTTGCTGGGAAAAATTAAGGATACAAAGTATTTTATTTTCATCTTCTCCTCTGGTTAGCAATATGCAATTTTGCTCCTGAAAAGCCTGTGCATGGGTAGCACCCCGATCAAGAACTGAAAGTGCAGGATGTGTTTTACTAAGGGTGATGAGTTTTTTGTAATAGTTAAGCATGGTGTTATGCTGCAGTTTTTCAATTTTCGCCCAATCGGCTTTTGATTGTAAAAAAGTTTCTTCTGATTGGGGATCAGGCGTTTCATCACCATTGTGGAAATATGCAAACTCTGCCTTACGTCCTTTCATTACCGCTTCTGCAAGTTCTGCGCCCTCATGGCTTGTAAAAAATAAAAAAGGGTTTGTTTCGGCCCATTCTTCTCCCATAAATAAAAGCGGTATAAACGGACTGCAGAATACTGCACCTGCCATTAATTTAAGCATTTCGAAGCTCACCAGTGTGGCCGACCGCTCCCCGAGCATTCGGTTGCCCACCTGATCATGATTTTGCGAAAACACAACGAATTGCGCACCAGCGTTCCCTGTTGCAGGTGCTCCGAACTTTTTATCTCTGTGGGCAGAATATTGACCATCATAAACATAGGCATCATTGTACGATTTAGCCAGGCTGCCCACTCCGTCAAAATCTGAATAATAGCCATTTTTTTCCTGCCCTGCAGATACACGAAGTGCGTGGTGAAATTCATCAATCCATTGGGCATCCATTCCGTAACCGCACTGGTGGGTAGGATTGATAAAACGGTTATCGTTCAAATCAAGCTCAACAATAAGCCGGTGATCTTTCCCTGTTGCTCTTGAAAGGTCTAAAACCTTGTTTTTTATCTCTTTTAAAATATGTTCAGGTCCAAAATCACGCAGGGCATGTACCGCATCAAGGCGGAGTGCATCGATATGAAAATCACGGAACCACATCAATGCATTTTCGATAAAATAATTGCGTACGCCATCGCAACCGGCATCATCAAAATTAATTGCCTTTCCCCATGGGGTAGCATATTTATCAGTAAAATAAGGGCCAAACTGATCAAGATGGTTGCCTTCAGGCCCGATATGGTTGTAAACAACATCCAGTATTACGGCCAATCCCTTTTCATGGCATGTATTTACCAATTGCTGCAGGGCAAGCGGCCCACCATAAGAATGCTGTACAGCAAAAGGATATACCCCATCATAACCCCAGTTTCGGTTGCCTGGGAACTGGGCGAGCGGCATAATTTCGATAGCGGTTATGCCCAGTTCGATTAAATAATCAAGCTTGGTTTCGATCGATTTCAGATCGCCCTGAGGTGTAAAAGTTCCGGTATGGAGTTCGTAAATGATAAAATCTTTTAAGCTGATTCCTTTCCAAGCAGCATCGGTCCATTTAAATGCCTTTAAATCAAAGGCTTTTGAATTTCCTCCAACTCCATTTGCCTGGTAAAGTGAAGCCGGATCAGCCAACTTTAAAGTTTCTTGCTGATCATTTTCATTTTTTTGCAAAAGCTGAAACAAATATCCATCGCCCGGCTTTAGCTGATCGGTTTCGAGATGCCAATACCCACGGCCGGTTTGTTCCATTGCCAACACACGATTATCAGAAGATAAAACAATCCCTACCTGAGAAGCGGAAGGTGCCCAAAGCTGAATTTCGGCCGTTTCGCCGCCATTAAAATTTACCCCTATATTTCTCTTTAGTATATCGTTTTCCATGTATAAATTTTGTTATTACGCCAAAAACACCAGCATTTTTAATTCAGAATTAGCCTGTCCAAAAAAAAGCAACCTGGTATTGGCTGCCAAGTTGCTTTAAGGCAAAGAAAATATCACCGTATAAAAACCGGATGAATCTTTTAAGGTTAACCCAGTTTTTTCAATAGGATCTGGCCTCTTTCCGTGTGTTCTGTAATTGTAGCCAAAGCAAGGCTGGCTACATGTTTAACATGTACATCAAGTACTTTGTTTCAGCAATTCTGATACTGCCTGGTGAAGTTTTTGATGTGTATCTACCTGCCCTAGCATAAATGCCTGATCGAAGGCCTTACCGCTTGCAGCCTGAAGCTTAGCCAGCAGTGCTTTTTGTTCTGCACCGGGAGGAGGAACAACCGTACCCATATCTTTTAAAATTTTACCAATTGTTTCCTGTTCAGCAGTTTCGAATTTGGCAAACATTTTCACTTCCGGATTTACTGCCTTTGTTGCAGCCAATAAACTAGTTTGAAGTGACGCATTGCCCAATAGGGCAATTTTCGATTGAATTGCCGCTGTTGACCCCTGTGCTGATAAGGTAAAAGGCTTAAAAAATGTTCCTGCAAAAGTAGCACTGGCTCCAGCAAATACTGCCGCGCCGACGGAGGTTGTTAGAAACTTCCGACGTGAATGGTTTGTAATGTTTTTCATAGTTTTTTTCTTATAAAACATTAAAAATATTTTAAAGGTTTGGCGATTATATTTTTTTTGGATGGTTCGGGCTTTGGTTAGGCTGGCTAATAGAAAAGATTTTTCCAGCTCGCATTTACCTTCAAGGGCATGTTTTAGGTTAACGCACTCTTTTTTTTGCTTTCAAAAGCATTTTCATGAATATTTCTAAATAAAATTAGCTTTTCGGCAATTCAATTGAGGTAATTCAAGCATATGCTTTGTGCTGATATAATACAGATAAAGTAGCTGTTGGATGTGAAATACTATAATGGAAAAAACACGGAATATCAAAGGAAAAAAACACGATCTATAGGCCTAATCGATTGAAATCCACATTTTGTTTAAAGAAAAAGTTTAAAATTCAGAACAATATTGCCCGCTGAGAGTTATTGAATATTTAAAATATCCCCAGGATGGAACAAATTATTACTAACAATACAAATTCTTCCCTTAATGAACTGCGCTTTAGCGCGCTGATTAATGCGACAGCGAATGTACTGTTTCGCGCTACTCCCGACTGGAAAATTATAGCGGAATTTAATCACCATCAGGAAGCAAAAAATGAGGGATGGAACTACCTGGTTTCTGAATGGATAGAAAAATATGTTTTTGAAGATGACAGAATGTTTGTTGCCAATGCAATTAACAAGACGCTCGAAAGCCAAAGTAAATATGAACTTGAATATAGAATTATACGCGCTGATGGTTCCATTGGATGGGTTTTAGCACGTGCGGTGCCGGTATTGAATGATAAAGGCGAACTTATTGAATGGTTTGGATCTACCACCGATACAACTTATTCGCGGCAGAACAGGGATGATTTAAAGGCAGCCTACGAATTTTCAGACAAACAGAAAAGGGTTTATGAAGCCATTACAAGGAACACGCCAGATTTGATGTATGTATTCGATTTAGATTACCGTTTTACTTATGCAAATGAAGCTTTGCTGGAAATGTGGGGAAAATCGTGGAACGAGGCCATAGGAAAAGGACTGATTGAAAATGGATATGAAGCCTGGCACGCTGAAATGCATGAAAGGGAAATTGATACTGTAAAAACCACCGGGAAACCAGTTCGTGGGGAAGTTAGCTTTCCGCATGCTGTAATGGGGAGAAGAACATATGACTATATATTTACACCAATTTTTAATGATGAGGGAGTGGTTGAAGCTGTGGCTGGTACAACCCGCGATATTTCAGAGATAAGAGAGCAGGATCAGCGCAAAAATGATTTCATCGGTATTGTTAGTCACGAACTTAAAACACCTCTTACCTCGCTTCTGGCGTATCAGCAGTTGCTATCTACACAGGTTTTAAAATTTAGCGATCAGGCCATATCAAAGGCTGTAGATCAGTCGATTAAGCAAATCAGAAAAATGACGACGCTTATTACCGGCTTCTTAAGTCTTTCAAGGCTCGAATCGGGAAAGCTCATTATTGAAAAAAACCATTTTCAGCTGGAGAAACTTTTTGAAGAAATTAGAGAGGAAGTGACCATACTTCACCCCAATCATAACTTTACCTTTTGCCAGGACGAAAATTATAAAATAAATGCAGATTACCTCAAAATTTATCAGGTTATAATGAACCTGATCAGTAATGCGGTAAAATATTCAGCATTGGGTACCGAAATTAAAATCCTAACCAAAATTACCGATGATGGGTTAATGATTGAGGTTGTAGATGAGGGCGTTGGAATTTTCAAAGAAGAAATACCCAAGCTTTTTAACCGTTTTTACCGTGCAAGCTCAAATAATTTAATTTCAGGCTTTGGGATAGGTCTTTTTCTTTGCAAGCAGATCGTTACCGGCCATGGCGGAAAAATTTGGGTAGAAAGTGAACTGGATAAAGGGAGTACTTTTAAGTTTACCATTCCGAACATAAAGTAAAACTTAGCCTTTGATTATATTCTATAAAAACTGCAGCAAATTATCAGGCTTTATTTCAGCATGGAATTTTTTGCGTAATCTTTATATGAGTTTCAAAAGCTTCTTTTCTCCCCCCTACAATTTACTGCTTACTTCGTAAAAAGACTTTAAAAAGTCCAGCGCATCATTACCTTCCTGAGTATCTTCTTTGGAGAGAAAATCATCCTTAAGTTGAAAAAAGCCAGATAATTTTTCATGTTCTTCAGGATTTATGGTTTTAAAGCCCATGGTCCAATCCGGAAAATTGCGTTCTTTTTGAAATGACTCTCTCAATAAAAGTATATCCTGATGCCTATGATCGGTTTTATCATTTCAAAAAGTATTTTCACATCGCTTTCATTACCCTCTAACACCTGCATAAAACGGCCTTCATATTCCGAAAAATACCGGCCCTCCATATATAATAGCATCCCTGTAAGGCCATTTGCCTGGTTATACACCCTCGATACGTTGAGTAAACTGGTAAGGCCATCATCCGTCATTAACGCCCTGGCTTTGCTGAAGTAGATTAAATAAAATAACAAGTTGAATAAATTAAGTAAAAAACAAATCAAAATTATGAATTTATTCTCATCAGCCAATTTTGAATAGATAGATTGGGCCTTGCGAAAAGCATTCTGATTTTTAAAACCTTCTATTTAAAAAAATTGTTTTTTTAGTATTCAACATTCAACGGCGGCATATCGACCGCCGCTAAAAATCTATAATAGATGAGGAAATATAAAATAGGCATAATTGGATATGGAGGCTTTGGTAAATTCCTTCATTACTGGTGGGAAAAACTCCCTAATGTGGAAGTAGTTGCAATTGCAGATCCACACAAAAATTTTCCATCAGATGAAAATTATGTGGTTTATCGCGACTGGAGAGAATTGATCCAGGATGAAAATGTAGATATTGTAAGTATTGTTACCCCACCTGGCTTACATACCGAAATGGCTTGCGAAGCCATGAAAGCAGGCAAACATGTGCTCTTATAAAAACCTGTAGCAATAAGTGAAGAAGGCGGGCTCGAAATTATCGAAACGCAAAAGCAAACCGGTATGGTTATCACAATAGATCATATGATCAGGTATAATCCAATTATTCAGAATTTAATTAAATTAGGGCAAGCGGGTACTTTTGGCAAATTAAGGCATGTTGTGGTATATAATTATGCGCAAGATGAGGCTTTACCAGCCGAGCACTGGTTCTGGAATAAAGAAATGTCTGGCGGGATTTTAATCGAACATGGGGTACACTTTTTCGATATCGTAAATGCTTTGGGCAACCAACATTATACTGAGGTTTACGGTTGTTCTGACAGTAGAAATGAAAACCAGCGCGACCGCGTGGCGGCAATGGTATTGTACAATGAAGGTTTAATTGCGAATTATTACCATGCTTTCTCCGGCCCCGGTTTATTTGAACAAACAACCATACACCTCGCTTACGATCTTGCCCGAATAGAAATTGAAGGATGGATGCCCATGAAAGGCACTGTAAAAGCATTGGTAAACAGCGAGAATAAAGAACAGCTGGACAATTTACCAGGTTGGAAGGTTACCGAAGCAGGTGGATTAAATACTTTAAGAGATGTTTCGCGGCCTGAAGGTTGGGGCAGTGAAGATGTACAACCAGAAAGTCAAGCCATAGTGTGCAGCGGAATAACTTACCAGGTAGATGAAATGCGCTCGGGCACTTTCGAAATTCCGCAAACCAAGGGAGAGGTTTATGGAAAATGTGTGCAGTCTATTATATTGGATATTATTCAAAAAATAGAAAACAAAGATCATAAACTCACCATAACGATAGAAGATGCTTTTGAAAGTTTAAAAACAGCTGTTCTCGCATCTAAATAGCTGAATACATTAAAGTATCTGTTAAATATAGTACATTAAAAATGACGAAATTGGGCAACACTTTTATTGGCACATCTGGTTGGAAATACCGCCATTGGGAAGGTACTTTTTATCCTCACGATTTAAAAAAGAAAGACCAGTTTAATTATTTTACTGAATATTTTTCTACTGTAGAGTTAAACAATTCATTTTACAGGCAGCCGAGTGCCGATAATTTTAAGCAATGGAACTTGTTAAGCCCCGATAACTTTGTTTATGCGGTTAAGGCCAACAGGTATTTTACCCATTTAAAAAAACTCAATGTCAATGAAAATGAAATTCTCGATTTCTTAGAGGCCTGTAGGGCCTTGAAAAATAAACTTGGCCCCATCCTATTTCAATTGCCGCCCAAATGGAATTTAAATTTGCAAAGATTGGAACAGTTTTTAAAAATGCTTCCAAATCACTACCGTTATACTTTCGAATTCAGAAATCACAGCTGGTATCATGATGATGTTTTTGCCCTGTTAAACAAGTACAATTGTGCTTTTTGTATTTATGAACTGGAAGGACATCAATCTCCAGTAATCACTACAGCAGATTTTGTTTACATCAGATTGCATGGGCCCAAAGGAAAATACCAGGGGAGTTATAGCGAAAAAAGTTTAACGGATTGGAGTGAAATGATCCTTTCATGGACCAGGGAAAATAAAGATGTTTACCTATACTTTGATAATGATGAGGCTGCTTACGCTGCATTTAATGCCATCGAAATAAAAAAAATAATCGAAGCACGTAGCTAACATTAAGCTGGATATTTTATAAATCAACTAAGCTGACGCAAAAATGCACAGCCAATTGATTCAATACAAAACTAATTGTGCCGGTTAAACCGAATAGGTGGCATTTCCTTTATTTCGGGCAGGTACTTGCCATTTCTTTTTTTACCCTTGGGTGCAGTCAATTCAAACGAACTCGAACTGGCCACCCGGGTAGCCAGTTGGGTTGCATTGCTGTTTTCAATTCTTTTTCTTTTGTTTTTCATGTTATTAATTTTAATGATGGTAAATTTCAACAGCAAAAAGCAATGCAAGTTCCTGGTGAATGCTTAACTGCCTTTCTGCGCAAAATTGTTTAAAATCTCAACTTCCTTGTTTACCGCAGAAAGATTTTGGTTTACAAAATCTTTAACCCTTTGCTGCCGCGCATGCTTGGCGTTTTCATAGGTATCTACATTGTTTTTGAGCAAAACAGACATCCGGTTAACCCATAACTTATTAAAGGAAGCTTCAGGAAGTTTTGACAACAGATGAAGCGAATCGATCTGCTCTGCATTCAATTTCTGATCGAGCAAAACCTTATTTTCATTGCAAAATTTTTCGAGTGTCTTTTTTTGAAACCGGATGCGTTCTCTTGCGCCCTTAGCATAGGTTTTAATCTTCTGATTGCCCTTTGAAGAAAGTGCAACAGTAAGCAAACTATCCTGAAGCGTGAAGTTTTTACCTGCAGCCTTAAGGTAATCTGCGGCTTCCTCCTCCATAGTTGTTTCAAAGGTTTCTACCTCGCCTACCCTGTTAACCGTGGGCGTATCGTTACTTAAACTATCTTTTTCTAATGATGAACGTTTATCTGCCACATTGCAACCATAAACCCCCAATAGGGCAATCAAAATTATGCTACTTTTCTTCAATGGTATCTTATTCATATCGCTTTATTTTATGGTAAAAACAAAAGCAAATCGGGTATTGTTGGCTGCTCCATAGCGCCAAATGAAAAACACGTACATCGCTCCAGATAGCAAGTACTTGCCACCATCAAATGTGAAAAATCACACCCTGATAATCCCCGGTAAGTTAAATTAAATTAGGTTTTACATTTTGAGTAGGCTTTCAAACTGAGCATTGAATATTTCAAAAACCGAATCTTCAGCACACATGTTTTATAGATAAGAATAAAACATGATTGACCTAACTATAGAAATACGCGATATAATTGCCATGTTGGTTTCGGTAATATGTGGTGGCATTATCGGTTTTGAAAGAGAATATAGAAACGAAATCTGCCGGCTTCCGAACAATTATACTGATCAGCCTAGGATCAACGATTTTTACAATTGTATCCTGGCATGGAAGCGGCACCGACGACCGCATTTCGGCCAATATTATTACTGGCATCGGTTTTATAGGTGCAGGGGTAATTTTTAAAGACCGTATATCGGTAAGAGGACTAACCACGGCTGCTGTAATCTGGACATCGGCCGCAATCGGCATGACAGCTGGTGTTGGCTACCATGCGCTTGCATTTGTGCTAACCATTTGTACACTTTGCGTTTTGGTTATGGTAAGTTATGTAGAAAAAATCATCGCAGATGTGCAAAAGGAAAGAATGGTAACGATTACTTTCATTAACAACTCGTTTTCCAATGTGCTGCTGCTCGAAAAACGGTTAAATAACACAGGCGCACAGATTGAGCGGTTGGAAGTATCAAAAGAAGAAGGACGGATAAATGTAGTTTACCTGATTAGAGGCAAAAAGGCCTCCGTAAATGAGCTTAACAGGCAGTTGGCAATGGCAGAGGAAGTTGCGAGTTTTTCTTAAATAACGTGTGTATTGGATAAACCTTAAAATAAATATCGAATGGAACAGAGTAAAGACAATAGAATCATTCCAATGACATCGTTTTCCAGTGGAAACGGAGAAACTGTAGCTGATGATGTGTATTATTTCACCAACCAGATCGTTAATGTTGTAATGCTAGGCCATCCTGGTGGAGATTGGATTTTAATAGACTGTGGCATGCCAAAGTGTGGGGATGAGATTATAACTGCTGCCGAAGAACGCTATGGCAAAGATAAACCACCAAAAGCTATTTTTTTAACCCATGGCCATTTTGATCATGTTGGCGGCATTGTTAAAATCCTCGAAAAATGGAAAGTGCCCGTTTATGCTCATCCTTTAGAAATGCCATTTATTACAGGCAAACAAGAATATCCTGAACCCGATAGTTCTGTTGAGGGAGGGCTGCTCGCCAAACTATCTTCCATTTACCCTCACGAACCAATTGATATTACCGGACATGTATCTCCTTACCGCGAAGATGGAAGTTTACCTGATGCACCAAACTGGCGTTGGCTTCACGCACCAGGCCATTCGCCTGGTCAGGTTGTTTTTTCCGCGAAGCAGATAAAATTTTAATTGCTGCTGATGCATTTGTTACCGTTAAGCAGGATTCGTTTTATAAGGTTTTAATTCAGAAACGTGAAGTACAGGGACCACCCAGGTATTTAACCACCGATTGGCAGGCTGCCTGGGATACGGTTAAAAAATTGAGGGATCTCCGTCCTGCTATTGTTGTTTCAGGTCACGGCCAGTATATGAAAGGCGCAGAACTTAGGTTAGGCCTTAAAAATCTTGTCGAGAATTTTAGCACAGTGGCAATACCGAGTCATGGCCGTTTTGTATAAATCGATCCAAAATGTTTCTTTTTAACCTTAATACTTCACATTACTTAAAGTGAAGTACTTAACTAAATGTGATAAATACGTTTTGTAAGGCTTTATAAAACCCGCAGCCAATAAATATGGGTTTCTTGAGGGATAATGTTAAGCGCAGATCAGCCTCAGGGGTAAAAGCCATGAAAATAAAATATAATAAAGCATGAAAAGAATATCAAGAAAAACGCATGGAATAATTGATTACCTATGGGCCGCAGTGATAATATCTGCCCCGTTTATTTTAGGTTTCATTAACGTTATGCCAGCCGCAATGTGTTTTTTTATTGCAGCGCTCATTGTGATTCTCCAATCTCTTTTCACCAACTATGAACTTGGCATGTGGAAAAAGCTGCCAATGGCATTTCATCTTGATATGGATGTTGTTTTAGGATTTACCTTAGCAATTTCACCCTGGCTTTTTGGCTTTTATCAGCAAATTTTTTGGCCGCATGTAGTTATGGGTGCCTTTTCGATAGTGGCCGGATTAACCACAAACAGCAACTCCCTGATTAAAGATATTTGATACCGCCAAAAACATGAGCCAGCAATAAGAAGAGCCAGTTGTTTTTCAATTATAAAAATTAGTTTTTATTATATATCTATATGAAACCAATTTCCATCTGGGCAGCAAATGCCCAAACAGAGCTTAAATCGTTAGCCCCAGTTGCCGAAATTTCTAAATCGCTTCAGCTTAATGCTTATTTATCAAGCGATACACTTTGGCTGGTAAAAGAAAGGCCAGATGGAAACCGGATAGCTTTCCGCACGGCTTTCTCACCCTCCGGAAAATTAGAAATTAAGAAAATTCACCATGATGAAGGTGAAACTACGGTGAGCCTTGCCTGCTCAACAATAGTTTTCCAGGTAACCATTCAGCACGAAGCAGGAAATGAATTTTTCCACTATACTGTTATGGCAACACCAAAGGCACCCCTATTTATTCCATACTGGCCAAGAGATATTATCAGTTTCGATGATAAAGGTAAGATCAAACAACAGGGAACAATTCATACCCAGCAGAGGGGAACCCGATCCGGAATACTTTTTTTTAACGATGGCACTTCTGGCTCTGTATTTTATTTTCAAAACCTAACCGCTATTAACGATTACTGCGAAACGGCAAAATGCAGTGCAGGTGGTTCTGTAGGGGGAGAATGGCCAGAAATTGGCTTCGCTTTACCTGCAACAACTGCGCCTTTGGAAAAAGGTAAAAGCTACTGCTTTAGTGACGGTTTTGTAAGCCTATCCGATCAACTCCCTGCTTCGCCCGCCGAAATTGCAATATTATATCTTGATCAGTTAGCCGAAACCTACATCAAAATTCCAAGGCCTGAGCGCTTTTACCACGACTGGCTTGACACTGTGGAAAAAGGCCTTGAAGATTTGACTTACCACAAAGGCTGTTGGACATTTGCCGGAGGCCATAGCTACCTTAACGCTTATGTTGCTGATTATAAAACGCCGCCCGAGGTAATGGTTCAACTTGCGGTATTGCTCCCGATGCTCGATTACCTGGATTGGAAAGGGGAAAGTAAGCACCAACTGGTAACTGAATTAAGGACCGGGCTTGAGGCATTTTACCAAAAAGATATGGGAACAATTGTGAGGTGGCTCCCATCGGCCGAAAAAAACCTCGATCATTCTGAAGAACAGAAAAAGCCGCGGGTAATGGACGCCTGGTATTTGCACCATCCATTAATGAACTTAGCCCGCTTAAGCACCCGTGGAGATGAAAATGCAAAAAAAATGCTGCTCAATTCCATTGATTATGCAGTTAAGGTGGCCCATAAATTTAATTACCAGTGGCCGGTATTTTATCAGATGGATACCCTTGATATTATAAAAGCAGAAACTGCCGAAGGAGCTGGAGGTGAAAAAGACGTGCCGGGTACATTTGCAGATTTAATGCTGAGAATGTGGAAAATAACCGGAGATAAGAAGTTTTTTGAAGAAGCAAAAAAATCAGCAGCTAAATTAAAAGGACTGAGCTTCGAACTGTTTTATCAGGCCAATAACACTGCATTTTCTGCCGGAGCCATGCTCAGGTTATATAAGAAACTCAAGATAAAACTTTCCTTGAGCTGAGTTACATATGTTTAGCAGCAATTTTTGATAATGTACAACTTTGGGAATGTGATTATGGGAACGCTAAACATTTTCCAACTTTTTTTGGGGTTTTCCCATTGAGAGATGCTCCTTATACCGCGGCTTACGAAGAACAGGAGGTGTATTCTGCCCTGCATGATTACCTCAAAGAAGCAGAAGGCATAGAAATCCTTCCATCGGTAAGGTTGTTAATTGCAGAGTTCATCAGGCACATGATGGGCCGTGTAGCGCATTATTATCCTACTATGCTGAAAGAAGAAGCGGTGGCTAAAGAAAGTAAAACAGGTGAAATTGACCGCAGGTTATGGATTGCCCTTGAAGACCTGCACGATGGCTGGGAGCAATCTGGAGAGGTAGGACAGGAAGTATATGGGGCAGGGATAGCATTTGGCGTAATCCCAAATCAGTATTTTAAAGTTAAAAATGAATCTTTTATTATTTTCTGTGATTATCCAGTAGCCAACTTTAAATGTAAAGCAAATGCAGCTACTTTAACCACTGGTGGAGACGAAAGGCTAAATTGCAGGATGATTATTTTATTCCAGGGGGGAGATAGACCTAAAAATTTAGAGGTAAAATCTGTAGAGAGAAAAGAAAAATACAAACCTGTAAAAAATAACCCTGATTTAATTGAATATAACATCGCAGGGAATCAAAAAGTGAGCATTACCTGGTAGGTTAAGCAATGTTGATGCACGAAATATGTTTTCTTAAATGGTAGCGTAGTCGAAAGATTTTCACCACGAATTTACACTGAGAGCAGCTTTTGCCACGGAAACACAGAAAGCACGGAATAATTTTTTAGTGCTTCGTCATCCTCGCGTATGCGGGGATCCTAATGCTATGAATAGTAAAATTTCAAACCAAGTTGATAAGTGATGTGCAATTATGGCTTGTTATCGTATAAAAATCAATAGGAGTGACAAGATTTTAAGAAAATGAATATCCTAACGGTATCGTCATTGCGAGAAGGCTTTTTCAGCCGACGAAGCAATCTTACAACGATAGCTATTAGCCTGTATTTTAGGATTGCTTCGTACCTCACAATGGCGACCCCTTTACTGAAGCCCTGTCAATGGTAACCTTAGTTGAAGACCCCTTGTTTAATTTACCATATAAGACATTTAAGGCCATATAAGCTCTTTGGTAAAATGATCTTTCGACTCCGTTACGATTAACATGCTCGAAAATATTTTATACCGTTAGTGCTACAAATACTGCCCCGGTTTCTTTTTTGTTCTGAGCGGTTTCGAAAGCTTCATTAATCTGATCCAGTGAAAAGGAGTGGGTAATCATTTTTTTCGCATTAATTTTACCTTTGGCCAAAAGATCAAGGCAAACCGCCATTTCCGGATAGATATCCCAAAAGCCATAACTTGCACTTGGAATAATGGTAATACCTGATTTTTGCAGCTGCTGCCAATCCATTTCTATGCTGGTGTTACCAGCTTCAAAACCACCCACAATGATTACCTTACCCCCTATGCGGGTGAATGAAACGGCCTGAGGTAGGGTAGTCGGCATTGAAGGCCCTCCGGCACATTCAAATGTAATATCTGCTCCCCTCCCATTTGTAAACGCCTTCAGTCGCTCTAGTCCATCTTCATTTTCTGTATTTACCACTTCATCCGCACCAAGTTCTTTAGCAAGTTGAAGTGCACTGGGTACAATATCGAAAAGAATTACATCTGCACCCGATGCTTTTGCAAGCTGAAGTTGTGCCAGTCCTATCGGCCCACCACCAATAACCGCCACCTTATCGTTAATATGCAAACCGCTTAACTGTTGTGCGTGTAAACTAACCGAGAAAGTATCAAGAAGGGTAGCTTCCTCATCGCTTACATGATCGGGCAGTAGATGAAACTTCGTTGCCGGCCCAATAAGGTATTCGGCAAAAGCCCTGGAAATGGTTTCCATCCTCACTTTATATAAATTTGGACACAGGTTATATTGTTGAATGCGGCACCAATCGCAATCGCCATCACCCAAAAGGGTTTCAACTACTACTCTATCACCCGGTTTTACATTTTTTACGGCAGGGCCCACCTCCACTACTTCGGCGGCAAGCTCATGCCCCATAATTTTACATTCCAGGTCGGGTTCGTGTTTTTTCCAATGCCGAAGATCTGTTCCACATATACCAGAAACTTTAATCCGTGCCAGCACCCAGTCTGGCGCAGGTATTTCTACCCGGTCTACTTCCTGAACCTGAAAGGTTCCATCCGGCTTTTTTAACGCCGCTTTCATTTTATTGCTCATGCTGTCAAATTATAATTGAATATTCATTAGCTAATTGCTTATTAAGTAAATACCCTAAATAATCTGCATCGTTGGACGGATCTTCAGATTAACCACATCAGATGCTGGCGGTTGCGCAATACAGAAAGCAATGGCCCATGCAATATCTTCTGCGCGGAGCATTTCTTGATTTTTTATCTGTTCTTGCTTTTCCTCCTGGCTGGCCTCCTGCATATCGGTATCAACTGCACCAGGTTCTATAAGAGAAATTTTTATGCCGAGTGGGTTCACTTCTTTACGCAGCGACTCTGAAAACCCCTGTATTGAGGCCTTAGTGGCAACATAAACGGAGCTACTTTCTTCCCTTACATCAGCACTCATGGAGCCGATATTAATAATCTGGCCGGAGCCCTGTTCCTTAAACCTTACAATTGCCTCTTTGCTACAGGCCATGTAAGCCAATAAATTGGTATCGAGGATATATTGCCAGTCTTCGTAGCCTCCCTCGAGTATACTTCCATAGCCCAGGGCAGCATTGTTAATCAATATATCCAGTTTGCCAAGCTGTTCATCTGCTTCTTTAAAAAGTTGCGCTACACCATCCTCGCTTGAGAGATCAACCGCAATACCAAAACTGTTTAGCCTGTTTCTTGCCGAAATTGCCTGGAGCGTTTCGTCTATTTGCTCCTGATGACGGCCACAAATGATGCACTGGGCACCCAACGAGCCAAGTAAAATTGCTGCCGCTCTCCCAATGCCTGTGCTGCCACCGGTGATCATAATTTTTTTGCCTAAAAAGGCACTGCTGAAATACGAATTAAAATCTTCCATAGCTTTTATTTAATTGTTTAATTTCTGCTGATTGATCAGCTATATTAATAACCTGCCCTCAGGATGGTTTGTTGAGGTAGAAACTACGTGTTTGCTTGTAGCGAAATACCGTAATTATAATAATCACCTAAACTTAATACAGCTATTTTTGATGAAAAGCTACTGCTACCCGTTGAAATACGGGGACCTTTATGCTGTAAGTACGCATTTTCTTCTTCAATAAAACTGAACCTCAGCAAGCAATGTTGAGCATTTAACTAGCTCAATTAAAAGGTATAACTCATACCTGATTTAAATTAAACATGAAAAAAGAAGAGATACATTGGGGTGACTGGCACCGGATTTTTATAGGTACAGCACCCATAGAATTTTTACTGGAAGTTTTAATCAGAACAATTATTATTTATTTGTTTCTATTGATTACGCTCAGGCTAATGGGCAAAAGAATGGGCGGTCAGTTAACCATTTCCGAGCTGGCCGTAATGCTTACGCTCGGTGCAATTGTATCTGTGCCTATGCAAATACCCGATAAGGGCCTGCTACAGGGAATCCTGGTGCTTTTTTGTGCTTTTGCCTTTCAAAGAGGCATTACCTACCTGGCTTCGAAAAACCATAAAATTGAGCTCATTACCCAGGGAAGCGAATCGTTATTGGTTAAGGATGGGGTAATGCTTGCTGCTAAACTCGATAGCATGAAAATATCCCGCGAGCAATTGCGTGCAGTACTAAGAAATCAAAATATATACAACCTGGGCGAAGTACAAAGGCTTTACCTGGAAGCTTGTGGTATTTTCTCTGTTTTTAAATATGATGAGGCAAAACCTGGCTTAAGCCTGCTCCCCCCTGCTGATGACAATGCGGCACAAGAATTTAATGTAATTAAAGAATCCAGCATTTGCCAGGAATGTGGAAATCCTGCCTCTGAATCAGATACAGAAAAAAAATGTAAAAATTGCCACGCCGTTAATTGGGGCCAGGCTGTAATTGCGAAATAATTATGAAAGAATACGAAATTAAACTGTCTGATATTCAACGCATCCTCCTTGGTGAAGTTCCTTTTCATTTTTTTATTGAGGTAATTCTCCGTACAGCTTTTATTTACCTAATCCTCATGGTATCAATGCGGCTGATGGGCAAACGGATGTCATCTCAACTCAGCCGTAATGAGATGGCCGCAGTAGCCTCACTTGCAGCAGCTGTGGGGGTGCCGTTAATGAATCCTGACAGAGGCCTGCTCCCAGCGGTGGTAATCGCTATGGTAATTATCACGCTCCAGATCTTAATTGCCAAAATTGCCACAAAGAATAAAAAGTTCGAATCATTAACGCAGGATAAATACAATATACTGGTTAAAGATGGTGTGCTTAATTACAAGGCTATGGTGCTTACGCGTATTACCAGGGATAGGGTACTTTCGCAACTTCGATCAGGAGGAATTAGCCACCTTGGCATGGTTAAGCGTTTGTACTTTGAAGCTGGAGGATCTTTTAGCTTACTTAAAAAAACGGAGCCTGTGCCGGGGCTATCTTCTATTCCGGAATGGGACAGGGAAATGTCTGATAAAATACATCGGCAAAGCACACAGCAGGTGTGTAAATTTTGCGGTAACTACCATACAGGGCCTGTAAGCAAAAAATGTGAAAACTGTGGAAAAAACTCCTGGGTATATGCGGTAAGTAACGTCAATAATCCTGCAAACAAATAACATGTGGGATACTGCGCTAACCCGAAAAACAATTTTTAACCATAATGATATAGCTAATGAAGGATGCTAATAAGCGGGCCCTCAGTTACGAGGAGAAACGAAAGTCGGTACAGACTTGCCCTATCGTTTGGACACATGTTTGGTTTGGGTATTTATGCGTTTTGCCAAGGGGTGCAAATAAAACAAAGGTTTTGCCTAAAGGCACCTCAAATCCCAATGGCCACATTATTAAATGAATAAAACCACACTAACATTCGTTCCTAACAAGTGCTTTAATAGCGTTAATATATTATCGTTTTAAACGATAGGTGATGCAATGCTTATTAAAAAACGGGCAATAGCTTAAACCATCAAGTTATTAATAATGATTCTTAGCTGCCCACGGCAGGAAGGTTTCAAAGTAACTTTGATTAGTCGCTGCCCACGGCAGGAAGGTTTCAAAGTAACTTTGATTGGTCGCTGCCCACGGCAGGAAGGTTTCATAGTAACTATGATTGTTCGCTGCCCATGGCAGGAAGGTTTCAAAGTAAATGATGCTTGCGCTCGTTTTAAACGCCTGCATCAATAGCTTTACGATGCTATCATTATAAACCAATCACATTTCACAACACATACTTCTACGAATAAATACGGAAGCAAATTCAGGGATTTATCAGCTTCTTTCGGGTATTTCACCCCTAAACCAGCACATTAAAAAAATGGTTTTCATTAGAAACAAAAGATAAAAAATTATGAAAACACTAAAAACATTAATGATGGTAGCACTTACCATATTGAGCTTACAAGGCTGTAAAAAGGACGACGACGAAAATTACACGATGGACAACCAGTCGTTTGTAACCCAGGCTTCGAGCAGTAACAGTTTTGAGATACAGGCAGGTGCAATAGCCACTCAAAAAGGACAAAATGCTGCGGTAAAACATTATGGCGAGCACATGACAACAGATCATACCGCCGTAGGAAATGAAATGAAATCGCTAGCCGCAGGAAAAGGATGGAATGTACCAAATGCTTTGCAACCTAAAGAACAGGCAAATCTTGATAAACTGAACAGCATAGATCCATCATTATTTGATAGCGAGTTTATGAAAATTATGGTTGCTTCCCATCAAGATGCGATTGCACTTTTCTCTAATGCAGCAGGCGATATGGGCGTTTATGATGCAGACCTTAGGGCATTTGCCGCTGCCAAACTGCCTTCACTGCAAACCCACCTGCAAGAAGCCGTGAATTTACAGGCCCAAATAAAATAGCCTTACAACTTAACAAAATACATTAACCACATTAGCAAAGGCAAAATGACTGACAACGAAAAAGCAAAACATGGGCTCGAAGATGAACCTTTAGGCAATGAAGATCAGCAAGCGGAAAACGGGTCACAATCTTTTGAAGATAAGCGACCTGCTGATCCTGATATCCCAAAAGGAGATAGCATCGATACAGATACCAGCCGTAACCCTACCGATTGGGAAAAAGAGCCGGATGAATAAAAACAATGCAGACTGCAAAAATCAGCAGATAGAAGGCGCAGATCGGCATGTAATAAACAATTTAAAAATCCAACCATGTTTAACATGGAGCAATTACAACCTGGATTTATCATCCACATAATATGGCAAACACCAAGCGATAAAAACCTCATTTAACACAAAACCAGGTTTTATCGGTGATTATAAATAATCAGTTATACCATGAAAGATAACAGCAAAAATAATAACCTGAAGAAACAAGGGGAAGTAAACAGCTATCTTTCACTTGAGCAAGAGATTATTAAAACACTTGAGAAAAAAATTAAAAAGATTGAAAGCGGAGAAGAACAACCGTACAACAATGTTAGCAAAGGAAAAACATCAGGCGGATTTGATAAGTGGTCGGTTTCATGGCCATAGTAAAACCCAGTCCCATGGTCTGTATCCCACAAACAATTAATTAATTCAAAATATGGTCTCCAATACCATGGTCCGTATCCTCACAGATGATATTTCCAGTCCCATGGTCTGTGTCCTCACAGACCATTCATTAATTCAAAATGTAATTGTGGAAAACACAGACCATGGCATAATGGGTGAAAAGTTTGTTATTCCATGCAGAAACATCCCTCACCTTTAAATAAGCAGATTTGAATAATCATTGTCTTATTTAGCAAGCAATCTCAATAATTTCAAACCTGTTGCTAAAAACCAATGTTCTAATTAAGTAACACAATACTTTTTCTCAATTAACCCCTTAAAATGGTGTAGTAACCAACAGAAAATTATCATTTACTTAAATTAAATTTTAAAATTATGTTAGCAATGAACTACCGCGGCCCTTACCGGGTACGTACCGTTCGAGCGGCCAATGCCTGAAATCCTTCATCCGGAAGATGCGATTGTACGGGTTACAAGGACTTGCATCTGTGGCTCAGATCTTCATCTTTACCATGGCATGGTACCCGATACACGCATAGGCTCTACTTTTGGGCACGAATTTACCGGTATAATAGAAGAAGTTGGCCCTTTAGTAACCAATGTCAAAGTTGGCGATCAGGTATTGGTACCTTTTAATATTGCCTGCGGAAAATGTAATTTCTGCAAGCAGGGCCTTTACGGAAACTGCCACGAATCCAATACCATGGCCACCGCTGTGGGGGGTATTTTTGGTTACTCGCACACTGCCGGTGGCTTTGATGGCGGGCAGGCAGAATATGTAAGGGTGCCCTATGCAAATGTTGGCCCAACTGTAATTCCTCCTGATATGGACCCTGATGATGCAGTGTTGTTAACAGATGTGGTTCCAACAGGTTACCAGGCAGCAGAAATGGGCGGCATAAAAGAAGGCGATACAGTTGTGGTTTTCGGCGCAGGCCCAATAGGCATTATGGCTGCAAGGTGCGCATGGTTTTTTGGTCCTTCAAGAGTAATCATTATCGACCATGTAGACTACCGCCTCGATTTTGCAAAAAATTATGCAAAGTGCGAAGCTTACAACTTTAAATCAATGGCCGATCCTGTTGTTTTCCTTAAAAAAATTACTGATTGGTATGGAGCTGATGTATGTATTGATTGTGTAGGCTGCGAAGCAGAAGGAAATACGCTACAAACCTTTACTGGTAAAGTAACTTTAATGCAAGCCGGAACAGCAACTGCGCTGCAATGGGCAATAAACTCAGTTAAAAAAGGAGGAATTGTATCTGTAGTTGGCGTTTATGGCCCACCATTTAATTATGTTCCAATTGGCAACATCCTTAATAAAGGAATTACGCTGAGGGCAAACCAGGCATCGGTTAAAAGGCTTTTGCCACGCTTGATCGATCATGTTCAATCTGGAAGGCTTAACCCTAAAGGCCTGATTACCCATAGAGTGCCGCTCGAAGAAATTTCGGAAGCTTACCGGATTTTCTCATCCAAGTTAGATGAATGTATTAAAACTGTACTTATCCCATCAACTAAACCTTAATGTTATGAACAATCAAAATCAAGATTACAAAAATATTCCGGGATGGGGAATGGATATCGATCCAGATAACGAACCCACCTATCCCATTAAAAACTACACCGGAGACGACCATAACCGGAGCAATTACGAAAAATCAGCGCAGCAGCCTATAACCGTTGAGCTGTTAAAATCTACTGAGCGGCCTCAGCCCAGCGTAGTATTCGGAACCTCCGCACCGCCATCAGGACTAAGCGGAGCAATACGCAGGTATGCTTTTAAGCACAGTGAAGACAGGTACCGCCACTGGATACCCTTAATTTTAGCCGATCGTGTAAACGCCTGGGAAGGGATTATTGATGACTTTAAAAAAGGTACAATTCCTAATATTATTAAAGAGAGGGGCTGGAAATCAGAATTCAGGCATAACCCTGTAGGTATGATCGGCAAGGTAGCACTTGCCCTCACCGTAGGTACACTGGTAATAAATCATTTTTGCAAAAGAAAATAAAAAAAGAACCTGCCTTGGTATTAAGTACCAGGGCAGGTTCAATTTATTCACAGTTATCAATTTACTTTGTTTTACAATTGCTTCAATTGCAATAAAGGCATTATATATTACTCCCCATCACGCGGGCCTGGGTAAGCACCAGGATCAGTACCGTGCTGCTCTTCCTCATCTATGTCTTCAGCCGAACGGTTGTTTTGCAATTCTTTTATGGCATCATCTTGTCCTGCCCCTTTTATTATATCTTCTGAAGGTGGCCTTACAGGTGTAAGTGATTCGTTTTCTGATGCCTGTTTTAAATCATTACTATTTTCCATAATCTTATTTATTTATTGGGCTGCATACCTGGTTTGCAACCAATTGAAACCTTGGTTAATTCTTATGCGGAGGGCTCTCCATTATTGTACTATCTTCAGTTGTTCCCTTCATGCTTTTTGCACTACCATCAGCTCCAAAAGAATCAAGCCTGCTGCTATCCTGAGCAGTAGAATCAGCACCTGTTGATTTGCTGTTCTTTTCTGTCTGATCAGAGTGGCAGCCCGCACTGGCCATCAATGCAGCCGTTACTAAAGCAAAAATATATTTTCTCATAAACTTTAAATTAAAACAAAATGAATCTTTTAATACCTCTCGATTAAATTTTGAGCCGGGATACATTACATCACAATAACGTCAGCAAGGCAATATTTGCTTTGCTGACGTAATGTTGCCCGACTCAAATCAGCCGGTTTTGGTAACCTTCAGGCCTGGTTAACCCAACCCGGGATTTCCTGTGCCTTCATCGATGTCGAGTTCACTCGCATCAGATTCCTCATCTTCCAGCGTGTTATCAGTACCTTCTGTATTTTCTAAATCATCTGATGATTCATCTGGAGATTGTTCGTTACCAGATTGTGCCCCAAGCGTACCGCTTTCCTGGGTATCATCATTGCCAATGTCCTGTACGGCATTCTGTTCTGTGCCACCGTCTTGTCCAATTTCTATTTCTTCCGGGGTTGATTGATTTTCCTGTACCATTTTCTTATCATTTAAGGTCAAAATTTACGCCAGTGCTTTGGTAAAAAGGGGATAACGCCAGTTGCTGTAACTGTACACAACCCGCAACCCATCACTTCTATTGTTGTGCCTGCTGTGTGCCTGCACTTCCATGCTTGGTAGTATCAGTAGTTGTGGTATCAGTGCTTGTGCTTGTAGTGGTGCTATCCTGCATAGGATCGGTAGCACTCATAGAGCTCATTGAAGTATCATTAGCACTAGAATCGCTGCCTGATGAGCGTTTTTCTGAATTGCAGGCCATTAATACTGAAATTAATGCAGCTGCCACGAATAATATTTGCTTTTTCATATCTGATAAATTGTTTTAATAAAAATCCTTTACCCAATCAAAAAGTTTTGTTTTAAAGGGCAATGCTGCCAAAACAGGGGTTAACCGCAGGCTTGCCGGGGTATTTATCCCCATTAAATCAGGTAAAAGAAACATCAGGTACATGCTAATACCCCTCCCATTAAACAATTGCCTAAAATTTGGCGGTATAGTAAACTTACAACATCAAAAAAGATTGACTTACATTGATTTATTTAAGATTACTACCATTATGAGCGGTGATTTACAACATTTAATAAAGAATAAACACGGTTAATAAGTTGCTGCAAAACGATGGCTAAAGCATAAGTGTTTTTAGTAGAAAAGGCTTTATTATTTTGTATTTAAGATGCCAACAAAATGTTTTCCCCAGGTTTAATGAACACCTTACCGGTAACATTTCGCATAAATACCAGTTAAAAATGCCACCCAAGGCTGCTGATACAACCGGATCTATTTACAAACCCATGGATGAAGGGCGCGGAGTGGATGATGGTGTAAATGAGCGTTTAAAAGAAAACAAGAAATTAAGAAAGCACAAAGATTAAACACACTGTATTTGTTTAAGCTTATTTGCTCAAAATAGATTTCCTCACTTATTTAACATTCAAGGCAGATTTATTCTGCCCTGAATATTAATATACTATTTTCTTCTACAGGTACAGTTTCTTCAGCTGCGTACCTCGGCTTTAATGTTTTGGTATCCCCTGTCGAAATTACCAGCTCCCAACTCTTGCTAAACCGGCTTTCAGGAAGCTTAAATTCTGAAGTAGCAAAACCTGCATTAAAAATAAGGAGGAAATGATAATCAGAAACCTCGTTCCCATGTTCATCCGTTCCCTGAATTCCTTCGCCATGCAGAAAAATGCCCAGGCACTTCTGGTGTTCATCATTCCATTTCTGCTCATCCATAAATTTGCCATTACCGGCAAACCAGGCTACATCTAAAAGCCCGTCAGAATCTATCCGGTCGCCAACAATCCATTCCCTCCTTCTCAGGCTCGGATGCTGAAGCCTTAATGCGATTAACTTGCGGGTAAAGGCTACCAGCTCAGCATCCATATTAGCCCAGTTTAACCACGAAATTTCATTGTCCTGGCAATAGGCATTGTTATTTCCTTTCTGCGTTTTGCCCATTTCATCTCCGGCAGTAATCATTGGTACGCCCTGAGAGAGTAAAAGTGTAGCCAAAAAATTCCGCTTCTGTTTATCCCGGAGGTAATTGATCTGCACATCGGCTGTAACACCTTCTGCCCCACAATTCCACGAATGGTTATGCTGTTCGCCATCCTGGTTATCTTCGCCATTGGCCTCGTTATGCTTTTCATTATAACTCACCAGGTCATTCAGTGTAAAGCCATCGTGTGCAGTAATAAAATTTATACTGGCCGTTGGCCTTCGATACTCCTGCATGTATAAATCAGGGCTACCCATAAAGCGCTCGGCAAACGCACCAACCATGCCCTCGTCTCCTTTCCAAAACCTGCGCATGGTATCGCGGTATTTTCCGTTCCATTCGGCCCAGCCCGGCGGAAATTTACCTACCTGGTATCCCCCTTCACCAACATCCCAGGGCTCAGCAATCAGTTTTACCTGCGAAATAACAGGGTCTTGGTGGATGATATCAAAAAAAGCTCCCAGCCTGTCCACCTCATGCAGCCCCCTGGCCAGTGTTGATGCCAAATCGAACCGGAAACCATCTACATGCATTTCCTTTACCCAGTAGCGAAGGCTATCCATAATAAACCTCAACACCGAAGGCATCCTGGTATTAAGCGTGTTTCCAGTACCCGTATAATCGGTATAATAGCGTTTATTGTCTTGCTCCAACCGGTAATAACTCTCATTGTCAATCCCTTTAAAAGAAAGTGTTGGCCCTAGCTCGTTTCCTTCGGCAGTATGGTTATAAACTACATCCAATAGTACTTCAAGCCCGTTTCTATGCAGTTCTTTTACCATATCCCTAAATTCATTTACCTGCCCCCCCCGGCCATCTGATGAGCTGTATTTTTCGTGGGGAGCAAAAAACCCGATGGTATTGTATCCCCAGTAGTTACTCAGGCCACGGTCTTGCAAATGCCCGTCGGATATAAACTCATGTACCGGCATCAGCTCAACTGCGGTAATACCTAGCGATTTTAAATATTTTATGCTTTCCGGATGTGCAATGCCAGCAAAAGTACCACGCAGCTCTTCGGGGATTAATGGATTGAGCTCACTAAAGCCCTTAACATGCAACTCATAAATAACCGTTTGATGGTAAGAAATGTCGGGAGGAGTATCATCTTCCCAATCATAAGCCAGGTTTACCACTACCGATCGGGGTACATAGGCTGCACTATCAAGGTCAGAAAAACCAAGGTCCTTATCTTCTCCATCAATATCATATCCAAATACCGCTTTGTTCCAGGTTAAGCCGCAGCAAATGGCCTTGGCATATGGATCGATCAGCAACTTATTCGGGTTAAACCGTTTTCCTTCGGCAGGGAGGTAAGGTCCGTGCACGCGGTAGCCATAAAGCTGGCCGGGCAAAACCTCATTTACAAAGCAATGAAAAACATGGTGGTCGCGGTCTACAAGCTCTATCCTTCCCGTTTCGTTGCCATCATTATCATATAAACAAAGTTCAACCTTTTCTGCACTCTCGGCAAAAAGCGAAAAATTAGTACCCTTGCCCGTCCAGGTAGCACCCAGAGGAAATGGTTTTCCAGGTTTGATTGAATATTTATTTTCCATAAGCCAATATCTTTAGCTTAAACACCTTACTTTTCGGCCCGGTTTTGCCGCATTTGCCTTTTTATTAAAAACCGTAACTGTGTCGGGTATTTATACTGGAATATAAAAATGCTTGCTCTTATGCTAAACGGAACCGATAGACAGAAAAAATAAACCATTTAGATTTTGAAAGTGTTGCTGAGATATAACCAATAGCTTAAGCATAATGCCATTTATGTTTAAGCTGATAATAAGGGATATAAAAACAGTAGTTGATATGAAAATTTGGGAGAGCATAATTATAGAGTCTATCAGGGGCGAGCGGGTTCTGGTGCTGCTTTGCCAAAGCTTATCAGAGCAAGAACGTCTCCATCAGTACCTTATGATCGACGCTTTTGAATTTAAAAAGAAAATTGCCGAAAGCAAACCCGAAATAGATTTCCTTTCTACAGGCCAGCTGGATGATAATGGGGATATTAAATGGAGAGATGATTTGATCGACTTACCCAAATGGTACGATTTAAACTGAGGGAAATTTAAATACCATAAGAAAAGCGTGTTTATTTATGCTCAACATGTACTGCTTGTTACTTGTATCTCCGAAAGTAGTTAAAATGTTATTATATTGATGTTTGATTTTGTGGTCGATTTGTGGTCTGTGTCCCCACGGAGGACTTTACTAACTCAAGTTTTGTGGTCTGTGGGGACACAGACCACGGAGTGCTTTACATAGGGACACAGATTACGGTGCGATTTTATACTTCAACCTTGTGGTGTGTAGGGTCACAGACCATGGAGTGATTTGCATAGGGACACAGATTACGGAGAGATTTAATACTTCAACCTTGTGGTCTGTGGAGACACAGACCATGGGGTGCTTTTACATGGGGACACAGACCACGGAGTGGGAGCAATTCACTACTATGCACTTACAGCTAATTTACCCAAGCAAGCTGCCCAAAACCAAACTTTAGCCTTTCTTAAATGTTAAATATTAAAACTAATTAATGGAGTTATGACAGAAGAACAAAAAACCGAAGCGATAAAATTAGTAAAACAAGGCCTTGAAACCATCCAGGCCCGTGAGTATAGAGAAATTGCCGAGATTCCTACAGAAGGCAAACAAAACTTCGAAGTAAAGTACAGCTTTGTTAACGAAGGCGTAGAAGGCATTTTTAATATTACCGGGGATGGAACTGAAGGAGCAGGTGCAGTCACTTTAATGAGCGAGTTTACAGATGATCCGCTTAATTCAATTTCTGATTTAACCAAAGAGCAGGTGAACACTGATTTAAGAAGTGCACAGGAGTTTGTGAATAAAAATTTAAACATGGCATAACCAGCAACCGTGGATAAGCCGAGCTACCTGAACTTCGACATTGCAAAATACGCGTGGAAGCCGGATATAGATTACAGCAAACACCCCGAAATGTATCGGATTGGCAAGGGCGAACAGGGCGTTTTAATCTGTGAGCCCTATAAATCGGAAATCGGGCAGTTTTGGCGATTTAAAACACCCGAAATTGCGCTAAAAAGTAGTGAAAAGATTTATGCACTTTTTATAAAATACCTCAAAGCAAATGATTTTGTGGGTGCAGATATGGCCCGCAAATACCTCCAAATGGGTTATACCCGGGCACGGCGGTATGCAAATTATAAAGGAGGTAAGAAGTACGATAAAGATAACGGCTATATAGCGCTTGATCGTGGTACCGGAGATGAAAATAAAGCTATATCGGCCTCCATATTTTGGGAAAAATGGAAACAGGCAGAGGCAAATGAAAAATATGCCAGTCAGAAAAAACATTGGAAAAAAGAAATAGGTTAACTATCGGTTAACCTATTTTAAACAGTTCAATTATTTGTAAATCACTCCAGAATGTAATGCCTTTATATGATTTATTTAGCAATGAGCTATCCCAATTCAAGTAATTCAATAGTTCTTATCAAATAAGATTTGCTGCATAAACTAAGGCAAACTTTCTTCATCATCACTATCTTCTTTACTCACCGAATTGGGCATGTTACCTGCAGTTCCGCTGTTTCCTTTTTCCCAATCGGCCCTTGCTTCTTCCGAGCCGAAATCTCCTTCGCCTACTTCTCTGCTTAAAAATCCGGCCTCACTTTTAACCCGGTTCTTTTCATGATTTTCATTACTTCTAAATCTTGGTACCTGGTTATCGGGCATGTTAGTGCGTTCTGCGCTGTTTTCAGCATTCTTATCGCCCAGGTTGTTATTTTTTTCTTCAGTTCCCATTATGGTGATCCTTTAAAATTGTACAAATTAAATAGTGTTAAACCTTTAGATAATGGAACAGCCATTAATCAGTTAAGTATTTCCGCCGGCATTGCCTGCAAGGTCTCCGCCAACATCTTCCTCATCGTCTGTTTCACCTGTTAGGCCACGTTGTACTTCGTTATCATCAACTTCCTTTTCCTCATTCGGACTTATTTGCGACTGACCGTTGCTGTCTTCAGCATCTGTGTCTCTTGGTTCAATGTTATCGTTCATAATCGTTTTTCTTAATAAAACACGTAAAAAGGCGATAAGGTTTAAACATTTAAACCAATATTAAATAATAGCGCATTAAACAGATGTGTATTGCCAACAACCAGATCTTTTTATGCGGTTAAGTATTTCTTTTCAGCTTTGGCGAACCATTGCTTGCTTAAACTTGTTATCTCTTTGTATTAAAAATCTTAAAAACATGAAAGATCCAAAAGAACAGGAAGAAGAAAATGTAGATCAGCAAACTGATAATACACAAGATTCGAATTGGGATGAACACCAGCGCGTTGATGAAGAAGGTAATGAACTTGATCCTGAAGACATAAAATAAGCAACTTATGAAAAAGATATTAATGGTGATGACCTCTCATCGCGACATGCAAAATACTGATGATAAAACCGGAGTTTGGCTTGGCGAATTTACCGATCCATATTACGAATTTATCGATGCAGGCTACCAGGTAGATCTGTTTAGCCCTAAAGGTGGCCGGCCACCGGTAGACCCTATGAGTGAACTGACAGAAAACATAACCGGATCCAACCGCAGATACCAGGATGATGAAAATGCAAAAAATGCATTTTCGCACACCAGCACCTTAAATCAGATCAGGGTTGAGGATTATGACGCCTTGTTTTATCCTGGTGGCCATGGCCCCCTTTGGGATCTGGCTGTTGATAACAATAGCGGAATCCTGATTCATGACTTTTTAGATGCTGGCAAACCGGTAGCAGCAGTATGCCATGGCCCGGCTGCATTGCTTGGTGCCGAAAACATTCGCCCTGGTTTTTTAAAAGGAAAAAGAATTTCGGCTTTTAGCAATACCGAAGAAACGCTGGTTGGCCGTGGCAATCATGTTCCTTATCTGTTGCAAACAAAACTGGAAACTTTAGGGGCAGAAATTAAAAATAGTTTAGTGCCCTTCCTTTCTCATGTAGAAATTGATGGCTTGTTGATTACCGGGCAGAATCCATTATCTGCAGGGCCTGTTGCTAAGGCACTTATAGAAAAGCTTGCCGAAGTACCGCAAAATCAATCCGCACAAGCACCAGAAACAGTGCTGCCAGAAAGTAGTACCGAAAATTAATTACACCTATAAAAAATCAATAGCAATGGAAAACACGAATGGCAATGCTGGCGAAAAGGAAAATAAGGAAAATATGGGTTTCCCCGAAAACGAGGACGATAAGCGAGAAGTAGGTGAAAAACCCTATGAATCATTACCCTCTGACGGGCCTGTGAGTAAAAGCCGGACACTGGATTCAAAAAATTTGGCTGATACACATACAGCGGAAAATGAGGGCAGTTAGAGACTATCAAAACAGATAATTAATTTTAGGTCGGATAAAATAGACCGCTCCAGGACATATGAAAACTGAAGAGCAGCAGGTAAGGGTAATTATTGAAACACCAAAAGGCAGCAAGCAAAAATTTGATTACGAACCCGAACAGAACATTTACGTACTCAATAAAGTAATGCCTGCCGGAATGGTGTTTCCTTTTGATTTTGGTTTTATCCCAGGCACATTAGGAGAAGATGGCGACCCTTTGGATGTGCTGGTTATTTCTACTTTAGGAACTTTTACGGGCTGCGCGCTAGATTGCAGAATTGTTGGCGCAATTAAAGCTGACCAACGCGAAAAAGATGGCCGCAAAACGGAAAACGACCGGATTATAGCGGTTCCAATTATAGATCAAAATATGGCCAAAATTGAAACCATCCATGATTTGGAGCAAGATTTAATTACACAAATTGGCCAGTTTTTCATCAACTATAACGAATTGGCGGGTAAATCATTTAAAATTAAAGGTTTAACAAGCCCTGCTGCTACCTGGAAACTCATTAGTGACGGGGAAAAGAAAAATAACAGACAGGATACGCTCGTTCAGTTATTTATACCCATAACTGAGAGCAGCATTTTTAACCGTACGTTGCAAAAGCTTCAAAAAAGTTTGACAGAAAAATTTGGAGGACTAAGCCTTTACACCCGCCAACCCATAAAAGGGATCTGGCTGGATGGTAACCAAACCGAATACGATAAGCTAATTGTAATTGAAGTAATGACGGCTCATTTTAATGCCCCCTACTGGAAAGAAATAAAATCGAACCTGGAGAAAACACTTCATCAAAAAGAAATCATCATCAGGCATTATAAAGTAAGCACCTTAAAAGATAGCTAACCCTGACATTCCTATTCAACATCATCGGTAAAATGCTTTTAACTTCTAGTGATGTAAAGATAAGCCCGGTGCCGACCCTCTGAGGGGTGGTTGAGGGTGCAAAAGGTCCGAAGCCGGGGCTAAAAGGCTCGAAGCCGACACTCTGAAGGGTGGTTGAGTGTGCAAAAGGCCCGAAGCCGAGGCTATAAGGCTCGGTGCCGACCCTCGGAGGGGTGGTTAAGGGTGCAAAAGGCTCGAAACCGAGGCTAAAAGGCCCGAAACCGACCCTCAGAGAGGTGGTTGAGGGTGCAAAAGGCTCGAAATCGAGGCTAAAAGGCCCGGTGCCGACACTCGGAGGGGTGGTTAAGGGTGCAAAAGGCCCGAAACCGAGGCTAAAAGGCCACATCGTCCTCGTTTGTAACGAGGATGTACGAGAAAAGCGATTGTATCGCTCTTAAAGGAGTTATTTTCGCATTGCAAATGCGTACCTCTAAAATCCTCGTTACAAACGAGGACTATTTAGCTATCGTCATTGAGAGAAGGCTTTTTCAGCCGACGAAGCAATCTTTATGGCAGAACCGATGTAAGAGTAAAGCGATTTTATCGCGTTTAAAGGAATTATTTTCGCATTGCAAATGCGTACCTCTAAAATCCTCGTTACAAACGAGGACTATTTAGCTATTTAATGTATCGTCATTGCGGGAAGGCTTTTTCAGCCGACGAAGCAATCTTTATAGCAAGAACCGATGTAATAGTAAAGCGATTTTATCGCTCTGCGCTTGCCAATTAAAAATCCCCTACAAAATGGTGAGCCTATTTTAAATCACTTTAATAATATCAGGCCATCGGGTGGTATAACCTTTAGAAAGGTATTCGTGCTTTAACCGCCACTTTTTCTCAAACCCTTCAGTCGCCATTCTAAGCGTTCCCCTGCCATAAGCGAGGTTAAGTTTATCGAGTACGGCAGAAACCTTATCCTTTTTACCACTGTCATGCGCCGCAAAAACATTCAGTTGTAATTCGCTCTCTGGCACAAGTCCGGTGGCAATTACACCAGCTTTTCTATACTTTACACCATCCTTAAAAAGCCGTTGTGCTACCTTAACAGCAATGCTTACCAAATCGGTGGTATTGTTACTCGCCAGCAACAGTTTATGCGTATAACTGGGAAAATGCTGTGGATGGTCTTCCCTGTTTTTATTGGTGTATAAAAAAACCTGTAAATAAAGGCAGCGCAGCTGTTCCCTACGTAATTTCTCGGCCAGTCTGCTGGCATATAAGGTTACAGCCTCAGCTAAAATATCGGGCTGTTCAATGTAATTTCTAAAAGATCGGCTAACGGTAATCCCTTTGGTATTTTCCCTTACCGCATCCAGAGGGATGGCCGGCCTACCCCACAACTCATTCCACATCCGCTGGCCCATAACGGTTAAATGCTGCTTAAACCACATTTCGGGCATTTCCCTGAGTTCGCCTGCGGTGGTAATGCCAAGTTCCTGAAATTTCTTATAATACTGACGGCCTACTCCCCATAAATCACTTACAGGAAAATCTTTTACCGCAGCACTTATTTTCTCATCAGTATCCAACACCATTACCCCACCACTCTTTTTAGAAAGTTTGTTGGCCAGCTTTGCCAGCGTTTTAGTTGGTGCTACGCCAATAGAAACAGGTATACCGGTATTCTGCACTACCGAATTACGTACCATAGGCACATAAGTTTCAAGGTTGCCAATTCCACCAAGCCAACCAAAAGCCTCATCAATGCTGTACACATCAAGCCGTGGAAACCACCTGGCCAGGTTATGCATCACCCGTTCGCTCATGTCGCCATAAAGAACATAATTGCTGGAGAAAACATGGATAGAAAACTTTTTAATCAGGTCTCTCACCAAAAATTCAGGATCACCCATTTTAATGCCACAGGCTTTAGCTTCCTCACTCCTGGCAATTACGCAACCGTCATTATTGCTCAGTACAACAACGGGCTTGCCATTAAGCTCCGGGCGGAAAAGCCGCTCGGCCGAGGCATAAAAATTATTGCAATCACAAAGTGCAAACATCCTTGTACCTCCCCGTTCTTAAAGCCTTTGGCAATACATTTCTGCATACCGAACTCACCACACCCCAAATCTGCAACACCTCTATCTCCGTTTCCCTTACAATATCCGAATCGTTTTTAAGAAAAAAACCCTGCTTATCTTTCAACAACAGGCGGCAGTTAAAAAAACCTGCTACAAAGGCAATCACAAATGCACCTTCAATGGGTTTTAAAGATCGGTCGATCACTAAAATATCTCCATCACATATTCCATAACCGGCCATGGTATTGCCCTGCATCTGAAAATAAAAGGTAGCATGAGGATCGATCACTATTTTTTCGGTAATATCAAGCCTACCCTCCAAATAATCTGCAGCTGGCGATTGAAACCCCGAAATCTTCTGCTCTGCTCTTTTCTCAAACGTCCTGATCATAACCAATTAACTCTTATTAAGGACAAAATTATACTAAAATTTTTAGCATTTATAATCCATCATAAACTAAATTCACAACCTCTCGGAATAATAAACCAACACATATTCAAAACCATTACTGTGTGGCATTTGTATTTAAGATGGTCAGAAAGGCCAGACTAAATATTCGAAAATGGAAAAATTACTTTTATCTGAAACCGCCAAACAGTTTATGGATTATGCGGTAGATACACTTGCTGCAATGGACGGTGCGCCTGAGCATGATGAAGATAAAAAAGCAGAAATAAAGATGCGTTTCGCAAAATTGCGCGAATACCTTAACGTGGTTGAACAATCGTACATCGAAAATACTCCGGCAGATGCTGAGCCACAAGTAGATCCAGCCTATATTGCTGAAGTAGGCCATAGTTAACAATAATACAAATTTAAACACCTGAACATGGGAAAGATAACGAACCTACTGGCCGGCCTTGGAGGTGCGGTGATGCTGAATATCCTTCACGAATCACTTAAAAAGGGGAAAGATATGCCGCGTATCGACCTGTTGGGCGAAGAAGCATTGCAAAAATCTTTAGGTTATTTAGGTACTTCTATTGATGATGATAAAGAATTATACTTAAGTACGCTTGCCGGTGATGTGGCAGGAAACGCAATTTATTATAGTTTAATTGGCGGTAGTTACAGCCTGATATGGCCAAAAGCCATTATATTGGGCCTTGCCGCAGGAGTTGGGGCAGTTAAATTACCTAAGCCAATGGGCCTGCAGCCTGAACCAACCGCAAAAAATGTAAAGGTAAGTGCATTAACCATTGCCTATTACTTAACAGGAGCCATAGTAACTGGAGCAATCCTGAAAACACTTAAATAACAAAAAATTACCTTTTTGCAGGGGCATGAAACTATTTTTAACCCTTTTCCGTTTATCGCTAATATGAGCAATTACACGATTCAGGAACAATTCAATCAATATTTGGACCTTTTAAATAAAATCCACAACATCGGCCATGATATCGATGCATCCATTAACGAGGTAGAGATAAAAGACCTGGAAGCAAAAAGAACTGCTTTTAAACGCAGGCTACAAATGGTGACCAAAAACCTTGTTGATTCATTAAATAAAATGGATAGCAGGTATCCAATTCATAACTATCTTGGCAACCGCACCACCTACCTCTATACCGAAAACAATAAACTGATGTTTGAATACCATTAAAAAGCATAAAAAAAGCTCCGTTAACGGAGCTTTATACATTTATTTTTAGTCTGGTTTGTTTTCTTTCTTAACTAAGTAAGGATAATCGCTATCCTACCGGGTAACAACAGCTATTTTTATCAATTTCTGTTTTAATATCGTTGAAACCTGTTTCCAGCGTTTCAATTGTATGGGATGATTTACCCTGTAATAAATCTACCTTTTCAGTTATTGAATTAAGCTTGATATTTATTACATCAAAACGTTTATTAAAGGACTCAAAGTTTTTATCTATTTTTTCAAAAGCTGATTGAACAGCATTGATAAAAGTATCCAGTTTCTCTTCTAATTTAATTAATCTTTCGTCCATTTTCTATCTTGAGTTCGCTAATAATAATTGGTACAAACTTAATCATTAATTATAAATATCACTAATTATAAAGTATTTACGCTTTCCTCTAGCCTCTTTTGCATTATGATAAACTGAAAAAAGCGGTAATTTATTGATTTACCATCCATTGATTTTTTATTTAATTCTCACTTACAATTTATTTAATTCTTAACTATTCAGTGATTCGCCATCATCACTTTTGTTTTAATAATAGTGCTTAAAGAAAAACAAATAAAATAGCCGATATAATGTTGGTTTAACGCCTTATGAGTGCCATACATTTGGCCGCAGACAAATTGTATTATAAAAGATACAAACCACATAAAAATTTTTATGGTTGATTAAGTACCTAAAAACATTTGTCTATGAAAACAGCCACATTCAGCAGTATGGTTAGTAGCTACGCTGACCATCTCCGCGCACATGCGATGAAATTTACACGAGACCTTGATGATGCCGACGACCTTGTACAGGATACTTTGATCAAAGCACTTCGTTTTAAGGAAAGCTTTGAAAAAGGATCAAACTTTAAGGGTTGGCTATTTGTAATTATGCGCAACACTTATATTAATGATTACCGCAAAAAGGCAAGAAAAAATTCAGTAATAACCACTGAAGAAGAAATCAGCAGCATGCATCTTTACAAAAGTGCTACCACAAACGTAGCAGAGAATAGATTTGCCATGCAGGATATTCAAAATGCATTAAACAATTTACCCGAAGCTTATCGCTTGCCTTTTGTAAGGCATGTAGAAGGTTATAAATACCATGAAATAGCAGATTAACTCGAAATTCCGCTGGGCACCGTTAAAACACATATTCATCAGGCCAGGATGGAGTTGAAAAAACGCCTGAAACAGTATAGAACCGCTGTATAAATTAAGCGTAAAATAGATATTCATACCTTAAATGTCGGTTTAGAAGCTAGGTAGGTATGAATATCTGTTATTAATATATTTTTTTGTTCATATCCCGGTTTTGCTTCTCATAACCAATTCTTAAAAGAACTGATTACCTCCGTTCTAACCATCTCCCATCTCAAAGTTGAGCCCATAAGCTGCATTAATCTTCACGATCTAAAACTTTTTAAACTGCATATTAGTTTTACCAATAGGCATACCAACTTCAAAACATAATTAAATGGCCAAAACTATACTCACAGTAAATGGGATCCGCCATGAACTGGACTTAAGCCCTTGGGTTTCATTACTCGATGCACTTCGCGACCGCTTACTACTTACCGGCACAAAAAAAGGATGCGACCATGGCCAATGCGGCGCATGTACCATTATTTGTGATGACAAAAGGATATTGAGTTGCTTAAGCCTGGCTGTGGCGAAAAACGGATCAGAAATTACCACAATAGAAGGTTTGGGTGATGATGATAATCTCCATCCCCTGCAACAGGCATTTATTGATCACGATGCTTTTCAATGTGGTTACTGCACCCCCGGCCAGATTTGCAGCGCAGTAGGCATGTTAAAAGAAAACCGCGCAACAACCCGCGATGAAGTTAGCGAACTGATGAGCGGCAACCTATGCCGTTGTGGTGCCAATAAAGGAATTATCGATGCAATTATGCAGGTAAAAGACGGAGGCTATTATGAATAATTTCGAATACTTACAGGCCGCTGATGCCGACCAAGCCATTAACCTGCGCGATAAAGATATAAATGCTCAATACCTTGCCGGAGGCACCAACCTTGTTGATTTATGGAAATATAACCTCACCCATCCCGCTGCACTTATTGATATTAACCACATCAGCATAAACAATACCATTACCGAAACCCCTGATGGAGGTGTAAGGCTTGGCGCAGCAGTGAGAAATGCAGATACTGCCTACCATCCTTTAATTGAAGAAAGGTACCCTTTACTATCTAAAGCTATTTTAGCAGGGGCTTCCGCACAAATCAGGAATATGGCCAGTAACGGAGGCAATTTATTGCAGCGCACCCGTTGTTATTATTTTTATGATGATCAGGTACCATGCAATAAACGCATCCCCGGATCAGGCTGCCCTGCAAAAACAGGCTATAACCGCATACATGCAATATTGGGAACGAGCGACAGCTGCATTGCAGTATTCCCTTCAGATATGTGCATAGCACTTTCGGCATTAAACGCCAGGGTAAATGTAACCGGTTTGGATGGCGAACGAAGTATCGATTTTGCTGATTTCCACCGTTTGCCCGGCGATGCTCCTGAGCTGGACAATAATTTAAAAACCGGCGAACTCATCACCTCGATAGATCTCCCTGAAAATGGTTTTAAAGATCACTATTCATACTTAAAACTGCGCGATCGGCATTCTTATGCCTTTGCGTTGGTATCTGTAGCTACTGCACTAAAGCTTGATGGAAAATTGATCACTGAAGCCCGTATTGCCCTGGGCGGTGTTGCACACAAGCCATGGCGGGTTGCTGAAGCCGAAGATTTTTTAATTAATAAAGAGGCCAACCGCGAAAACTTTTCGGCTGCAGCAGAGCTGATTGTACAAGGTGCCAAAGGATATGGCGATAATGATTTTAAAATTGCCCTTGCCAAAAAGGCAATTGTAAGAAACTGTATGATGGCACTTGATCCATCAAGCCAGCAACCCGGCGCACAGCCTTCGGCTTAAACAATACAATCAACTATCGAAAAAACAATGGATAAAGATAAAATCGTTGGTAAGCCGATAAGTCGGCTCGAAGGTAAACTAAAAGTAACCGGTGCTGCCAAATATGCCGCAGAATATGAGGTAGAAAATCTGCTGCATGCTTATGTGGTAAACAGCCCCGTAACCAAAGGTAAAATTAAAAGCATCAACATTGATAACGCAACCGCATTACCTGGCGTAATAACAGTATTATCGCATATAAACAGGCCAAAACTGGCTTGGTTCGATCTCCAGTATGCCGATATGGATGCCCCGCCCGGAACAGTGTTTAAACCTTTTTATAATGATGAAATTTTATATAACGGCCAACCGATTGCACTGGTGGTGGCAGAAGATTTTGAAACCGCACGTTATGCAGCTACACTGGTAGAATTTGATTTTGAAGAAAAACCTTTCGAAACCTTCCTTACCGATCATACAGAGCAGGCACGACCGCCGAAATTTGGGCTGGCCACTGCACTTAAACCACCACCGCCCCCACCTACTGGCAATTTTGAACAAGCCTATCAAAATGCCGCAGTAAAGGTAGAAAGTGAATACCTACATGGCACTGAGCACCACAACCCAATGGAAACGTTTGCCACCACAACGGTGTACGATGGCGAGGGCAAACTCACCATTTACGATAAAACGCAGGGTACCATTAATAACCAGCTTTTTGTAGCCAATGTATTCGGTTTAAAATATAAAAATGTAAGGGTACTTGCGCCTTTTGTTGGTGGCGCGTTCGGTTCGGGTTTACGCCCCCAATACCAGTTGCTTTTATGTGCAATGGCCGCTATCCACTTAAAACGCAATGTGCGCCTGGTGTTAGATCGTAAGCAGATGTTCTTTTTTAGCCACAGACCGCCAACTAAACAAAATCTTAAGTTTGCAACTGATGTTAATGGCAGGCTTACCGCAATGGGCCATACCGCCTTGAGCGAAACCTCCAGTTATGAAGATTATTTTGAATCGGTAGCTTCATGGAGCCATAAGCTTTATCCTGCGCCCAATACGCTGTTTGAGCAAAAGGTTGTTCCACTGGATGTTTGTACCCCTTTAGATATGCGGGCACCCGGCGGCAGTACAGCTTTACATGCCATTGAATGTACCATGGATGAGCTGGCTTATAAACTTAAAATTGATCCGCTCGAACTCAGATTGCTTAATTATTCAGATACCGATCCTTCTGCAAAAAAACCTTATACCAGTAAAGCACTCAGAGCGTGTTACCTGCAAGCCGCAGAACGCTTTGGATGGAAAAACCGGACACCCGAACCAAGAAGCATGACGCGTGGAAATAAACTGGTAGGCTATGGCATGGCCACAGGGATTTGGGATGCTTTGCAGTTCCCATCACGGGTAGAAGCCATGATTAATGCTGAAGGTAAACTGATCCTCAATAATGCAGTAACCGATATCGGCACCGGAACTTTTACGGTAATGACCCAAATTGCAGCGGATGAACTTGGTTTATCCATTGAAGATGTGGATTTCCGTTATGGCGACAGTCAGAAACCTTTTTCTATGTTTCAGGGCGGCTCTGCAATGACTGCCTCAACAGGAGTGGGAATTGTTGTGGCCACTAAAGAACTGAAAAAGAAAATACTTAAGGTAGCCCGGAAGATGGACAATTTTCCTTTTGCCAAAAGTGATGATAAAGATATCGTATTCGAAGGTGGCAGAATTTACCTTAAAGCTGATCCGGGAATATCAATCTCCTTTAAAGAGATTGTTGCTTTTAATAAAGGCCGTAACATAAAAACCACAAATATGGGTAAGCCGCATATGCTGAAACTCAGGAATTACAGTAAGGCCACGCATAGCGCATCGTTTGTAGAGGTAGAAGTAGATATTGAACTAGGAAACGTAACCGTTACCAGGGCCGTTACCGCAGTAGCAGCAGGTAAAATCATCAACCCGAAAACAGCAAAAAGCCAGATATATGGCTCCATGGTATGGGGTATTGGCAAGGCCCTGCACGAAGAAACCATTATGGATAAAAAACTAGGTAAATACATCAATACCAACCTGGGTGAATACCATATTCCTGTTCATGCAGACATTAAAGACATGGATGTAATTTTTGCCGAAGAGAAAGACGAGCTTATTAATGAACTTGGTATTAAGGGGGTTGGAGAAATTGGATTGGTGGGCATGCCCGCAGCCATTTCTAATGCAATTTTCCACGCAACCGGAAAACGCATCAATAGCTTACCGATTCATTTTGATGAACTGATGTAACGTCTAGTTTACTGAATAAGCTTCATAATTCAGTAAAGCGATAACGGAATTTGGGTAAACTTTTGAAATTAGTACTTATTTAATTACAAAGATAAAGTCTATTCAATTCAGGGATTTAAAAAACGCAACCCATTTAATAGTTTAAACATTAGACAAAAAGAAAACATTCCCTGATTTAAGCTGGTTTAAATAATATGAAACAGCAAATTACAGAAACAAGCAGGAGAACGGTAGTTATTACAGGTGCATCTAGCGGTGCAGGAAGTGCAATTGCACTGGCATTTGCTAAAAATGGCGACCGGATCGTAATCGCCTCAAGAAACCTTAAAGCCCTTGAAGAACTGGCAAACGAATGTGCAATTTATAAAACTGAAGTTAAGTGTGTGGTTTGCGATACTTCGGATTACCGATCGGTGATTAACCTTGCCGCAGCAGCAGCTGATATAAACGGTACAATTGATGTTTGGGTTAACAATGCAGGCGTACTCGCCATTGGTGAGTTTGATGTTACCCCGATGGAGGTTAGCGAACAAGTGGTGAAAACAAATCTCCTGGGCTATATGCACGGGGCACATGCTGTGCTTCCATATTTTAAAACCCAAGGCCATGGAATTTTGATAAACAATATATCGATAGGTGGTTTCTTCCTGTGCCTTTTGGCGCAGGTTATTCGGCAGCAAAGTTCGGCCTTCGCGGATTCTCGGCAGCACTAAAAGCAGAGCTGCGCCACCTACCCAATATACGTGTATGCGATGCTTTCCCAGGCTTTTTAGATACCCCAGGCATGCAACATGCAGCCAACTATACCGGAAAAGTACTAAAGCCCGGCCCAATCGTGTATGATCCTAGCAGACTGGCAAATGAGATCGTAAAACTTTCGATAAACCCAATGGCCGAAAAAATGGTTGGAAGTTTTTCTACATTAATGCGTTTTTCACGCACGATTTTACCCGGCCTAACCACAGCAATTGCCGGAAGCGTAATCCGCACCTATTTAAAACACGCCAAAAAAACAGAAACAACAAGTGGCAATGTTTTTAACCCCGTAAATTTTGGAAACTCGGTTTATGGTGGATGGGGAATCCCAGGAAAGCCAAAAGCCCACCGAAAATACATTGCCCTTGGCGCAGCAGTATTGCTATCGGCTTTACTGATAAAAAAGAACGCATAGTAAATGGAGAAAATTGTTTTTTTTGGCAACAGCCTAATCGCTGGCTACGGCCTAAAAGATCCTCAAAGCGAATCCCTGCCTGCATTAATTGATCAGAAGTTAAAACAACAAGGATTCAGTTTCGAAGTGGTGAATGCGGGGCTGAGCGGCGACACTACAGCTGCTGCCTTATTGCGGATAGCGCCGTACCTTATAGGAAACATTGCCATTTTTGTTATTGAACTGGGTGCCAATGATTTTTTAAGGGGCCTATCTCCTACCCTTATTTATAATAACCTACAGACAATACTATCTCGTGTACGGGTTGCACAGCCATTAGCATCCATTCTTATACTGGGCATTGCACTGCCACAATGGGCATATGGGCACAGCAGCGGCTACCAAGGCATTTATGAAAAGCTGGCGAAAGAAAACGGTGTGGCAATAGTACCATCATTTTTAAAAAACGTAGCCGGAAACCGGAGCCTAAATATGCCAGATGGTGTTCATCCTTTAGCCTCAGGATACCGGATTGCAGCAGAAAACATCTGGCCGGAAATTCATACATTAATTCAGGCACGAGCCGATAGAAATAGTCCGCAAAGCAACCAATTGACATGAGTAAAAAGAGCAAGATTATGGAGGCAGAAAAATTTGCAAGTGCCAGAAACCTTGAAACTGCAAATGAATTTGCGCAGGCCATCAAGGCTTATCAATCGGTATTGAAGAAAAACCCCTTGCATACCGGTGCCACATCAAGATTGCTGATTTTATACAGAAAAGAAAAAAATATACAGGCTGAACTTTCGCTGCTAAAAGATTCGATTAAATCGCACGAAAATCATACTGAACAGGAAAAGCGCGAATGGATCAGTGAGCATAAAAAAATTGCCGAAGATTCTCGTCCGCTTGCAAAAATGCTTGGCATGCTTGGTGCTAATGAGCTGCCCAATTACGAGGACGAAATAATACAAAAGTGGCAACGCAGACTAAACGCACTCGAAAAGCGGATAAAAACGAAGGCCATTAAAAAAACAACCGCAAAGCAAACCAAGGCACGAAAAACCCCTGTAAAAGATAAACCTTTAAAAAAAGTTAATCAATCTAAATGATGTGTAATGGTAAAGCTTACCACAATGCCTTTTCTTGTTCCGTTGCAATGCTTTTATAAAGAATATATCCTAACCTGCCGCAGCGTTCTTTAACAAGCATGTCTACATCTGGAGGTACATCACTCATAATTTGATAACGGATTTTATATTTCTGGTTGTAACTCAATTGAATGGTAAGCGAGTGTACGTTTGATCTTTTTGATAAAAGGCCGATAAGGTGATAATCCTGAAGTTCTTTCGCTGCCCTCAGCAACCTGTTGTCCATAATCTTTGCCCATGCTGGCTCCCTACTAAACACTGTCTCTAAAATAGCAACTACACTCACCTTCATCAGGCAAAATTACCATCTTCATTGTCATTTGCAAGTGGGCAAAAGGTAACCTGTTGAAAACGAGAATCATTTTATTTATGCACAAAAGTCACCCTCGTACAATGATTGTACAAGCATATTTAAAGGCCATAACGGCAAATGGATTGTAAAAAACTTAGGGTTAAGCCAGGTTAATTACTTCTTTTTAGTACCGCTGGTTTTCCTTATCGCAGCTACTCCGCCAATGGCGAGAAGAATAATAGAAATTGTTTCGCCTTTATCAAGCGGACAATTATAAAGTGCAGCAATAGTAACATTTGCTCCTGTATTAACCCATGGTATACTGCAGCCACCAGAGTAAGGTGTTGTATAGCTCACCATCGCCTCACAATTACCTGTACCTTGCTTATAGCTGGTTGTTAGGGCGTACATTCTTGCTCCATTATCAGGATCAATCCCTATAAAATCAGTAAAAACACGTTCGGCCCCATTATAGTAAATAATGCAACCGTGAGGATAATCATCTGAAGCGAAAGATTTGGAAATTGACAGAAAAACGAAGAGGATAACACACACCAAAATTTTGGGCATGATACATTGAGGCGAAAATTTCATACTTTTAAAACGATAGATAGACGTAAATAGCATTCCTAAAACATCTATTTCACTTAAAAGTTTTGAATTTTAAATATTATTTTCTATAAAATCGATTTATTATAGCGTATAGTTTGATTCTCGACAATCAAAAAAGCCCACATTTAAAATAAAAGTTGCGTTAAAGAAAATAATGAAGGGTTTATTTCAGTAATTGGTTAATTGTATGCAGTAAAGAACTGTTGAGGAAAGGCTTTCCAATAATAGCATCTGCCGAACAATCTATATAAGCAATCTCATCAAAAGTGAGCCCGGTAAGTAATATAATGGGAATATGAGAGGTAGATGTTTCAGATTTTAATTCATCGCAAACGGTTCGTCCATCAGCAGTATCCAAACGGATATCCATCACAATTAAATCAGGCTTAAAATCATTAACCGATTGTATAATCTGCTCCGCTTTGGCAACCTTATGTGTATTGAAGTGCTCCATCATTAAAAAACAATCAAGTGCCTCAAGCATCAATTCATCATCGTCAATCAGTAAAATTTTATTATTCATAATTTAATCAAATCTGCATAAGCAGGTATACAGAATCTAAATACTTTGCACCAATAAATACCACAACTCATAGCTATAACATGTTAAATTACTACGTTTAAACATTGATTATAACGTGAGCACAGGAAGTATAACAAGATTGTCACAAACATTATTTACACAATTGCATACAAAGCTGTAAATTAAACATATTACTATAGGATAATAAGAAAACTAATTGGAGAAGGAAACAGGCATAAGATATGAGACAATATGACTTTTTTTATTCAGCGCTAAGGATACAGGTACTTTCAGCCTGCAAAATTGAAACCCTTTGCATAACAGATTGCAAGGAAATATCAATAAAAATATTCGCTAAAGACAGGAATTACCTGTCGGAGACTACGATAAAGCGCTTTTTTGGAGTGCTTAGAGATACAGCTGATGCATCGCCATTTGTGCTCGATAGCCTGGCGATATTTACAGGCTATACAGGATGGGAAGATTTTAAACAACAAAACAAGACGAATAAAGTATGCAATGATACAGTTACTGACCCTGAGCAGGTTAAAGCCCGCGAAATGGAGAGGATAATGAAATTACATAAGATAGAATTTCGCAACCCCAAGCATAAGCTTTAATACACACAGAATGAATTTCCTGACTAAAAACATCAACCCTTGATGAAAGATTAAAAAAAATGCTAACCAAAATTAAGGGCCATCCCGCTTTTATTTACCGTTTTATTTTATGTTTTTTTGGATATTAAGTGACGCCATATTGATTATGACTTCATATTAAATTTATTCCAATTTGCATATCTTTGACTATTGATGAATACCGAAGAAAGACCGCACGACAACAATTTTAACGACGAACTGATATTCCAGGCACTCCAGTCATCTCCAGAGCCTACTGCAATTTATAGTGGCGAAGATATGGTGATCCGTTTTGCAAACGATGGAATGCTGGCCCTATGGGGGAAAGATATTTCGGCAATAGGCAAAACACTATTAGCGGCCATACCAGAACTTGAAGGTCAGCCGTTTTTGCCCCTTCTTCAGCAAGTATGGCATTCGGGCGTTACCTACTCCGTAACAGATGCCCCTGCACAACTCATCAAAAATGGAATGCCCACCATCGGTTATTTCGATTACGAGTACAAAGCATTAATAGGTAGCGATAAAAAAACTTACTGCATCTTAAATACAGCAAAAGATGTGACAGCAAGAAGAGCTTACCTCGAACGTATTCAGCACAAAGAAGAAAAAGAACAGGCCCTAATTGAAGAAATGGCGACCACAATGGAGGAGCTGACTTCTACAAATGAAAACCTGAACAGTTCACTTAAGCTTTTAGAAGAAAGCCGCGAACACGTAAGAACCATTATTGAACAGGCACCAGTTGGCATTGCGGTGTTACAGGGCCCAGATCATATTATTGAAATAGCCAATCCCGCAATCCTGAACATATGGGGCCGCAAAGGAGAAGAAGTAATTGGCGAACCACACCATACAGCCAGACCAGAACTTAAAGGACAGCCGGTAAACGCATGGTTGAATAATGTTTTTTTAACCGGCCAGCCGAAGATTAATAAAGAATTTTTGGTAAAACTCCGTCATAACGGTGGATTAAGGGAAGCCATTGTAAACTCTATTTATCAGCCCATAATTACAATGGGTACTGTAACAGGTGTATTGGTGATCCTTGAAGAAATTACCCAACAGGTGCTAGATCGCCGCAGAAGCGAGAAAGACCAACAGATGCTTGCCCTTGCCCTCGATGCAGGAGAACTGGCAACATTTTATTATGAACCGGCAAGTAACCTCTTTTCTGGCAACCCATTGCTAAAATCGTGGTTCGGACTTACAGCAGATGAAAACCTTGATTTATCATTGGCGTTAAATTCCATTCACGATGATGATAGGGAGAAAGTAACCGCAGCCATCAGCGAATCGTTAAGAGATGGATCAAATGGCCACTATTTTATTGAATACCGGATAAAAATTCCTCAGGAGACTAACGATAGAATGGTACAGGCCAGAGGAAGAGTATTTTATAATTCAGACGGTAAAGCTGCAAGCCTGAATGGAACTTTAAGGGATATTAGCGAACAAAAAAAGGATGAGCAGCGAAAAGACGACTTTATGGCCATGGTTAGCCATGAACTTAAAACGCCATTAACATCTTTAAATGCCTATTTACAGGTACTCCAACGCCAGGCATCGCTTGCAGAGAACACAGCACAGCAAAGCATACTTGAAAGGTCGGTAAGGCAGGTGCGCAACATGAATTCCATGATCAATGGCTTCCTGAATATCTCCCGGCTGGATTCGGGAAGAATGCTGATCGAAAAATCAGCAATTGACCTTAAAAAACTATTTGCCGAATTGGAAGAGGAAATGCTTTCCACAATCCATACCCATATTATCGAATTTGAACCTGCGGAAGCATTAACGCTGATTGCAGACCGGGAAAAAATTTCACAGGTTATTCAGAACCTGATCGGAAACGCAGTTAAATATTCTCCAATGGGAAGCAAGATCACCATTGCCTCCAGGAAATTAGTACCTGATAAAGTACAATTTTTGGTAAGTGATGAAGGTATAGAGATTGCAACAGAAGACCACGAAAAGATATTTGAGCGGTACCATAGGGTTCAAAACCCACAGATCGGATCGATTGCCGGTTTTGGAATCGGCCTCTACCTCTGCCGGGAAATTATCGAACTGCACCAGGGACTAATTGGTGTAGAAAGCGGTAATGGCAAGGGAACAACCTTTGTAGTGGAACTTCCGATAGGAAATTAAAAACCGCTTATTTCACTTTCAAAATTGACTCCAGTTTATTGTGTTGCGTTATATTTTGCGCAATACAAAAGCTTCATTTCTTAATCTTTCTTCTCAGCTAATTACTGTGCTGTTTTCATTCCCCACCCCAATTCGGGGAAATTTAGAAACAATACGGGGAAAAATTACACGCCTTTTATAAATGCATCGTTTCGCATTATCCTTGTGTATCATTTAAATATTAAGCTGAACAAAAAATAAATATTTCTCTCAGCAATTGCTTTTAGTCGCTTAATGCACTAAAAACAGCAATTATTCATGATAGGAATGGGCTTTTTCACCACATCCGGCATCATCCTAACTTTTTCATACCTCATTATTAACACTTTAACTTACACAGGGTTTGATTTTTGCCTTATCTGTTTGATGCGGATGCTTAAAACAAATAATTAATGCTCACCCTAATCAAAAGCGAAAGCGAGCATACTTGTTTACAGGCATTTTAAAAAACCCCTTATGGAGAACAAACTTATTGCGGAAATCAATATAGAAGATAAAGCCATTAATCATTTTGATGCCTTCATCCTTAAACAACAGTTTAACGGTCACCATTATTTTGAACTTAGGCTCAAACATGATCAACTGGCAATTCCTGGCCTGATACGGCTAGACGATAGCAGAAATTTTGTGGGCAAAACGCTTACGGCTTCTTTTGGCCACCAAGCGGATAAAATGCAGGAATTTGCTGGCCTGGTTACAAAAGTGGAACTGGCACAGGATCATGGTTATCACGGTGTACTCATTGTGAGTGGTTACAGTCCAACCATTTTGATCGATCGCGGGCCCGACCTTGGCTCCTACCTCGCCAAAGACCTGAATGAGATTGTAAAGCTGGCCACAAAAGATACCCCGGCCAATGACTTAAAGATTGTGAGCAATGCCAGTCGTAAAACGCCGATAGATTACCTGATCCAATATAAGGAAAGTGATTTCGAGTTTTTGAACCGGCTCTCCGGAGAGTACCACGAGTGGTTTTATTATGATGGCACACAGCTTAATTTCGGCAAACCCGATAATCAGAAAGAAGTAGCATTGTTTTACGGGCGCGATGTGCAGCGTTTGCAATATTCAATGGAAGTTGCACCGATAAAGCACAAACGTTTTGCCTACAACCCCAGGCAGGATGAAATGCTGGAGAACGAAAGTAGTGGCACAGCAGCTGGAAGCCCCGATCTGGCACATGCGATTGAAGCCTCCAACTCCATGTACAGCAAAACGTTCAATCAACCTTCCATGATTAGGGTTGATAACAGCAACGACATCAAAAGCCAAGTGGAAAACGAAGAAAAGGCCAATATTTCTGAACTGTTGAAAATCAGTGCCAAAGGCGATAACGCAGAACTGAGTATTGGCAGCATTGCCGAAATTACGATGAGCATTAAACAGGAGCTTGCTTTTGTATCCGAAAGCCTGGGCAAATTTCTCATTACCGGAATCAATCACCACATCGACGTAGCAGGAAAATACCACAACACTTTTGAAGGGCTGACAGCGACAACAGAACGCATCCTGGTGAAGAATTACGAAAAGCCTGCACCGGATATGCAACTCGCCGATGTACTGGACAATGACGACCCTCAGGGCCAGGGCCGGATCAAAGTAAAATTTAAATGGGAATGCCTCACCAACGATCCCAGTGAATGGTTAAGGGTAGTTAGTCCGAATGCTGGCAGCGGCGATACAGGCAAAAACCGGGGCTTCCATGTGATACCCGAAAAAGGCGATCAGGTTGTTATTGCCTTTGAAGAAGGCAATGTGGCCCGCCCTGTTGTAATGGGCAGTGTTTACCATGGCAAAAGCGGTGATAGCAGCGGTTTTAAAAACAGCAATACCAAGGGCCTTACCTCAAGAAAAGGCAGTGCCCTAACTTTTGACGACCTGAACCATGCCCTTAACATGGGAACCAGTGCAGCAAACTTTATCAATATCAAAAACGGACAGGCTTTGTTAACAGCGCAGGCAGGCAATAAAATTGTAATCCATACGGGCTTAAGTACAATTACCATGGATAAGGAGGGGCATGTATCGATCACCGGAAAATCCTTAAGCGTCGATTTTTCTGAAAGCATCGATATCCAGTCGCCAAAAATAACCATGGGCAATCTTGCCCCTGCTGAGGGTGCTACACCTGAACAAACGGCCGCCGCAACAAAAACCATTGATATAAAAGCAGAAACCATTACCGCTGAAGGAAAAGACCTGATCGATGCGCAGGCCAAGGCCATGAACCTGGCCGCATCTGAAAATGATTTCACGATTGATGGGCAAAAGAACCTGACGATAGGCGCAGCAGCAACCGCTTCCTTAAATGGTGGCAAGGTAGAAATCAATAAGAGTTAGCCATGCTGCACAAAGAAACCTATCCAATAAATTTTGGATTAAAAGCAGGAACATCGGCAACTTACCGGATAGAACAGCAGATCAGTTATACAGTTGATGGTTACGGATATCATAATGAAATAAAAACAGAAGTGCAGCTTTCGGTAGAAAAAAAGACGGAAACAAACAATCTGTTTTCCATCCGGATATTAAAACAATGGCAGCTTAAAAATAATGGAACAGACGCAGTTGACCTGAGCATGGCCCAACTGAGAAAGGAACTCAAAATTGAAACGGATATACAGGGCAACATACAACAGGTAACCAACCTGGCCCAGATTAAGGAAGAGTGGCTAAAAATAAGGCCCGGGCTTGCAAAAAAATATGCAAATGATGCAAAAAATAAAGAACTGATTAACGATGCAGTTTTAACGCTCTATACGGATGATGGGTTGAACAAGGCGGTGCGGTCATCATACCTGTACCATGCGCTACTGCCGGGATTATTGCGACAGCGTTTCAGTAAAAGCAACAATTATTCTGTTGGGGGTTACCGTGAAATACGCAATGCATTTGGTAATACTTCATTGCCCTTTAAAACAACAGTTACGCTGGCAGATTACAACGGGGAACTGGACAGTTGCACCATAAAAATAGATGGGGAAATAGACAGGGAAAATTTTGATCAAAACAGCGTGACCGAAATGTTCAGCCATCTGCTTGACATTTATAACCTTGATGGCCGTGTTGATGGCTTTCACCTGGAAAGTTATGAATATGATAAAAATAGTTTGCCCGTACAGTCGTCACAGCTAACGCAATATGCGATTGAAGGCGTGCTGATGTACCGGAGCAGTTGCATCCTTACACCATTAAACAGTTAGCTATGGCAAAAAAATACGTTCCAGACGGAGCCTATCTGGTATGCAACAAAGGGCTTGGATATGGAAAGTTAAAGGTAACCAACCATAAAAATGTAAGCCTGTACGGTAAGCAGTCGGCCACCGAGGGCGATAAAATACCGATGGTAAACATACCCTGCCTTGGCATTTGCTCCATTACTAAAACCCCATGCCAGCCTGTCCCCATCCTGTGGCAAGGGGTGCAGGAAGGCATTACCATTGGCCCCTACCGCAAGCTGCTCGAAGATTCAAAACTGCCATGCGGTATCGGTGGTAAAATCGGCATTCATTTCAGTGTAGCGGCAGCCCTTGCTGCTATTGATGCCAATGTATCGGCAATGAAAAGCCGGCAGGTTAAAAGCCTTGGCGCAAAAGTGGATGATTGGTTTCAGAAAGGCTTTGATGCGCAGGAAAAAGCCAACAACAAGATTGGCGGAATCTACGGCAAATATGAAAATTTTAAACTCGGTGTTAACGAAGGGATTTATGGTGGTGTAAAAGGCATTGGTGAAGGACTTTTGTTCCTCGGCGAAATGAGCGACAAAGCACGTGGGGCAGCCCTGCACGCAATAACCCACCCAACAGAAACCACAGGTAAAATAAAAGATGCAGCGGTAGCCACTAAAAACACGGTAAGCAGTGCCGCTGATTGGGTTACCACCGATGGGAACGTAGAAAAAGTAGTAAAAGATTTTGGGCAGGCACACGTAAATGCCTATAATTGGGTAACCACATCGGGTAACGTTCAAAAAGCAGCGGGCACAGCTCTCAACAACACTGGCGAAGCCCTGAAAAATGCTAAAAATTGGGCGGTTAAGCAAAATCCCCGCGATTGGGGCAGATATACCGGACGCGGTGGCTTTGAAGCTGCACTAATGTTTACAGGTGTTGGCGAAGCCAAAGCCGTAGTAAGTGATGCGGAGGCGGCAAATGTAATAGGTAAAACAGGCGAAGCAGCTAACGTATTATCCAAAACAGCTGAAGCTGCAAGATTGGCTAAGGTAGCCGAAGAAGCCAATGCAGCGGCAAAAGCTGCCGAAGCAGCAAATGCGGCAGAAAAAGCAAAAACTGCAAGAATGCTTGGTGAGGTGGTATCAGAAAGTGCGGATGATATACTTAAGGCCGCTTGGGAAAAAAAATGGAGAGAGGTATTTGATGAAGATCGAATTGAGGAGGCCTACCAAGCTTATTGTAAGAAAAAAGGAAAAAATGCGCGTAGTAAAGCCGATTGGTTTAAAGGCAAAAATGGCAAGGGCGGGTATGAAAATACCCTAAAAGGGAAAATGGGCGAATACCAGGCCGACCAGTTTATGGCAAGCAAAGGATATAAAAAGCTTAATCATAACGGCGAACTTATAGATCCTTTAAGTAAAGCAAAAGGGAAAGGTATAGATGGGGTGTGGCATGATCCAGGCCCGCCGCCAAAGTATATTATTAGTGAAACCAAATATGGCTCTGGTAAACTGGGTAAAGATCAGTTGACAAATAAGTGGATTAAAAGTAATTTAGATGCTGCAATTAATGAAGAAAAACATTTGGATGCGATACAAAGGGCGTTAAATAATGGTACTGCGGAAAAGCAATTGCTTAAAGTAAATGATAATGGCAAAGTAATTACAGAAATAATAACAAAGAAATAAGATGGAAAAGAGAGAGCCATTAATGACTGTGGAGCATTTTAACAATAGGATTTTAAGCCGAATAAATCATATTAAAGAATATGAAACTGAACTCCAAGATTTCGATAATTTAAGTGGGCCATATTATACATTATATACAGATCATTTAAAGTTACTAACTTCAAAATATTCTGCAGGCTATATTATACAAGAATTAAAAGACAATGTAGCACAAGCTATAAATTGGCTAATAAAAAACATAAAACACCCTGACCATGACAATTTCTATTTAGATAATTTAGAAGATTATCTAAATTTTTTACAACTATTATCATTGGGATTTTTATTTAACATTAATAAAACAGTATTGATAAACCTGTTAGATCTATTTGAAGCGGATGGTAAGAAAGATGGAGACGCCTTATTGGATAAAATTGCTTTAAGCATTGAACCAAACAGAAAACAAGGAAATAAACTACAACACCCCAAAGCCTATCAATCACTTTTAGATGCCATTAATGCCACAAAAGAAGAGCAGGCAAAACATATGCAGAAATTTTTAAAAGGCTGGTACAAAAGCATGCGCAAATGTGGCTGGCAAGATATTCACATTAGTCCTGGCAAAAGTAATTTTAATGGTTACTGGTGTTGGGAAGCTGCCATGGTTACTTTACTGTACAATATTGATGATAGCAGCTACCGAGATATGCCTTTTTACCCAAAAGATATGGTTGACTATGGAAGGCAACATCAAAAATAGTATGCAAAAAAGGGAACCATTATTTACAGAAGAACATTTTATAGAGGTAATTAACTTCTTTACTGAAAAAATAAATGAAACAAAGCAAGATGTTAACGAACATCTTGAAGAATATAAAAACATAAGCTTTGTCTATTATTGTTTTTATGGAGATAACTGTGATTTATTGACTGCTAAATACTCCACTAGCTATCCAATTATAGATCTAAAAGATAATGCAGAACAGGCGATATATTGGTTGATTAAAAATAAAAAACATCCTGACAGTAGTCCATTTTATTTAGATTCTTTGGAAAGCTATCTAAATTTGCTTCAACTTCTATCCTTCAATGTCCTATTTGATTTAGATAAAGAACAAATAAGTATTTTATTAAATTTGCTTGCCCCGGAGGGGGAAGACGCCTTATTGGATAAAATTGCTTTAAGCATTCAACCAGATAGAAAACAAGGAAATAAACTACAACACCCCAAAGCCTATCAATCACTTTTTGATGCTATTAATGCCACAAAAGAAGAGCAGGTAAAACACATGCATAAATTTTTAAAAGGCTGGTATAAAAGCATGCGCAAATGTGGTTGGCATGATGTACACCTTAGTGTCGGTAAAGATAGCTTTCCCGGTTATTGGTGCTGGGAGGCTGCCATGGTTACTTTACTATACAATATTGATGATAGCAGCTACCGAGATATGCCTTTTTACCCAAAAGATATGGTTGACTATGCAAGGCAACAAAATTTATAAATTATATGTCTGATTTTGATAAAAAAGAACGTTTGGCTTATCTAAAAGAAAAAATAAGCAAACTAGATACAACACTTTCTCCTTTAATGGAAATGGCAGCAACCCTGGGTGTGAAATTTGATTTTAGTCTTGACAGCCTCGACTACTTGGAGCTGATCTTAATGAAAATTAGTCCAGATTTTAACCTGCCCGAACATAGTGGCCTATACGAAGATAGCTGGATTTACCTTGGCGAAACCTACAGGCGCGTACTAAAGGGCAAATGGAGTGATTGCCGATGATGAAGATTATTACAAAGAGAGCCATGATGGTTTACCCATGGTTACCGATTTTGATCCTTATAATTCAGAGCTCTTTCCAATGATTATTATTGATGTTTTCATGGACCGAAAAACACCTCAATTAATGCGTCAACAAGCTGAACAATATTTAGGTTTGACCAAGCCATGAGTTTAGAAAATTTAAGCAAAGCAGAATTAGAGGAAAAATTTGAAAATTTTATTTTCAACATTGACGATTATCTAGAGAGTTTTATAGATAAAGCAGAAGAACAGGGTTACAATCTAGATTATTCGACCAATAGCTTGAATGATTTAGAAAATTACTTGACAAAAAACAAAATTGATAAGGATAACGATGATGTTAATGATGCTGCCGCCTATTTTGGGGAAGTTGTAAGGAAAAACTATGGAGGAAATTGGATATGTAGCTTGGATATTGAAAATAATTCTCTTTATTACGGAAAACCTGTTATAGTCGGTCATACGCAACCAAAAGATTTGCAACTTTCTCCTTTTGATTCTGTATTAATCTTTGTTATAAGACCACGCAAAAATCATTTTCTCAAAGTTGTGAAAAATCATATTGACCCAGAAGAGCTAGATTTAGATGAATTTCCTACAGAAAACGGTTGATAGATAGAGCATGACAGTCGACGAAATCTATACAGCTATTGCCAAAGAAATCTTAAATGTGATTAATAACGAATGGGAAAAAGCTTGCCTGGAATTTGAATTTGTTGGGGAGGGAGTTGTAGGCTATACTGGTGATTATTTTAAAAATGATACTAGAAAAAATATTGAAGTTGAAAATATTGATGACAGTATTAGTGATTGGTTAAGTGAACTTCACGAAATAACTACAGAAGGTGGTAACAACAAATGGAACCGTTCCGTATTTACACTATTCTCTACAGGTAAGTTCGATATGGAATTTATTTGGGATCAGGAGTTAAACGATGAAATAGAGCGTTTAAGCAAGGAATAATAATTAATTACCTGGGCCTTATGAACATAGCAAATAACCTAATAAATGAAATTATTCAAATCTCAAATTCCAATATCATATCAGATAATTGGGATAGCTTTACTATAAATATTTTCGCAATAAATAAAATGATATCCATTAAAGCATTAAGCTTATTCTAAGAAAAAAGGGAAAAATGCGCGTAGTAAAGCCGATTGGTTTAAAGGCAAAAATGGTCAGGGCGGTTATGAAAATACTTTAAAATGGCAAATGGAGCATTGCCGATGATGAAGATTATTACAAAGAGAGCCATGATGGTTTACCCATGGTTACCGATTTTGATCCTTATAATTCAGAACTCTTTCCAATGATTATTATTGATGTTTTCATGGACCGAAAAACGCCTCAGTTAATGCGCCAACAAGCTGAACAATATTTGGGTTTGACCAAGCCATGAGTTAAAAAAACTTAACAAGTTCTATAGAATAAACCACTCCTCTCCATTTTGTAAGGCACTAATAATTAATAACTTATCTTCTCAGCGCAATTAAGCCGATAGCCAATAAAACAGGAAGGAGGAAATATTCTATCCCCTTATCAAAATTACAATTAATTACACTATAGTTGCCGTATGTACCTGGGTATGTGATAAGCCCATTCCGGATAATGCAAGGTGTCCCAACGGTCATAGGAGGAAGACACATTGCACTGGCATCGAAACTGGTACCATAAAAATTGTACTCACCGAAAAAGGATGTTGTATAAGCAATCCCAGTGCTGTTTCTCCGGCAGGCAGGCTGAGCTGAAATTTGTAAAATAAATAGAAATACCGATGCGATCGAGAGTAAGAGATGTTTCATTAATTGTTTGGTTTTACTGTATTGCGTATATGAACGTAGCAGTAAAACAGGCGGTTCTTATTCATTTTGTTCATCTAAATTCCCACCCAATAAGGAGAAATTTGCTATGAACTCCAATAGCACCAAATAAACACAACCCACTGGTAATGAAACGATAACATCAACATCATTTCTCTTTATTAATAAAACTATCCTTTGAATTTAAATCCACGATTTTAAATTCGCTTATGATCAACATCCGGATCCTTATTATAGATAATTCAGGTAAGGCAGCGCTATCCGAAACATCGAATTAGCATAAACTTTCATGAAATAAAAAGGTTTTTATTAAAGACAATAATAAATTCACTACAATGAAAATTATGAAATTATTTCTTGCTTCTGCCATTATATCGATCAGCCTTCCGCTATTGGCGGTAGCGCAGGCACCAGTAAAAACGAAGGCAAATGCCAAAGACAAACAATTCGTTGAACAGGCCGCACTGAATAACTTTAAGGTTGTTGGTGCTGCCAATATGGCCAAAAGAGTAGCACACGACGAAAAATTAAAAGCCTTTAGCGAAATGGAACTTTCAGAACACAATGAGGTGAACATTCAGCTGAAGAGTTTAGCTAAATCGATAAATATTGATTTACCAAAAACTTCCGATAGTAAAAATGGAAAAACATTAAGCGGTAAAAGTGAAGATCGAAAAATAGGAACTAAAACAAGTAGTTCAACATCAGCAATACTTTCTGATCAAAATTCACAGGGTAAAGCTATTCCGAAAACCGGTGAAGGAGCCAATAACAGTGCGAATGGAAATGCCAGCGGTAGTATGATTTCTGGATCAACATCAAATACAAATGGAGGTACGTCAGATGAGATGAATACAGACGCCAGGAAAATATTAAATCAACAAAATATTAGTGACGCATTACACGAACTTGGTAATTATGACGGACTGGCCTTCGATGGCGTTTATGTTCAAATGATGATCAGCGACCATGAAAATGCTGTTGCGCTTTTTGAAGCGGCCGAAAAATCAACAGATCCTCAAATTAAATCCTTTGCTTCCAAAAATCTATCCATCCTACGCCGCCATTTAAAAACAATAAAAGAAATCCGGATTCCTTCCAACGTCGGTCATTAAATTAATTAAAAAGTCAGTTCAATACATTAATAGGCTCAGCAGTAAGTTACTTCTTTATGTTTCCATAGTATAATTATTTTCGGCATTAAATAGGTTATGCTTCTGTTTACAAAACACTTACAATCTTTTTAAAACAAAAAATTAAGGAACGTTAAAATTCAGAGTGTTGCATAAGGAACAAATTAATCATAGTTTTAACTGATGAACATTGCTGAACATACCCAACAACTTCCTATTTATTCCCTAGTTCCGGATCGGTTAACAGCGAACAAAAACTTCAGGGTATATAATTTTGAAGGTAACCTGCCGGATGAAGAAGATTTATTATTGCCTCACCGAAAAAATCATTATCTGGTCGTTTTAATGAGGAAGGGAGAAACCCGGCAATGGATCGATATGACTCCTTTTACACTTAAAAGCAATACAATATACTTTTATATTCCTAACCGGATTATTGTTAAAGAAGGCATCGATGCGCTTTGGGCAACAGGCATTGCCTTTACTAAAGAATTTCTAAATATGCAAGGAGATGTTTCTATAAACAGACTTCCAATTATCGAATGCCCGCAAGGTGGCCATGAGCTGCTTCTGACGGATAATGATCTGCTTTTTATTGAAGATTTGCTGGGAAAAATAAATAAAGAATATATCAATCCGAATGATTGGCAACAGCGGATGCTATCGGCATGCCTTAACCTTTTACTCACCTATTTAAGTCGCCTGTATACCGAACAATACAAACCACAAGAAAATTCTCCTGAAAAAACCCTGCTGCGCAGCTACCAGTCAAAGGTAAACGAATCTTTTCGCGAGTTAAAAGAGGTTGGAGCGTATGCCAGCCAGTTAAATATTTCGGCAGGACATTTAAGTGAGGTGGTTAAAATGCAAAGCGGAAAACCAGCCATCAAACATATTCATGAACTCGCGTAGTGCTTGAGGCAAGACGACTGCTTTTCTATACCAATGATTCATTAAAAGAAATTGCATTTGATCTTGGCTTTTCTGATGCCTCATACTTTAACCGTTTCTTTAAACGCGAAACAGCATTAACCCCTGCAGAGTACCGTGCAAGAATCCGTAAAATGTACCATTAATACCGCTGTATGTATAACAAATTACAATGCCAGGTCGATTAGATTTGCAGTGTTAAATAAAATAAATATGAAAACAGCATTAATAACGGGTGCAAACAAAAGTATAGGTTTTGAAACCGCCAAACAATTAATAAAAGAAGGCTATTATGTATATCTGGGCTGCCGCGATTTAGAAAAAGGCCAGCAAGCGGTTAAGCAACTGGAGTTGGAAGGACTGAAAAATGTGGAACCCATTTTAATAGATGTGAACAACCCCGCCTCCATAAAAGCAGCGAAAGTTCTTTTAGAAAGTAAAATTTCTGTGCTTGATGTATTGATCAATAATGCGGGCATTGCAGGTGGTTTTCCTCAAAATGTATTGGAAACAGCTGTTGAAACTTACCGCGATGTTTTCGACACCAATGTATTTGGCGTGATAGAGGTAACACAAGCTTTTACCCCGATCCTTAAAAATTCAGAAGCACCAAGAATTGTAAATGTAACTTCAGGTTTGGGATCACTCACTTTGCATTCCGATCCATCATGGAAATATTATCCGGTTAAACCAGTAGCTTATCTGGCATCGAAGGCAGCACTTAATGGTTATACCATTGCATTGGCTTATGAACTTCGTGATACACCGTTTAAGGTAAATGCAGTTGATCCGGGATATACCGCTACAGATTTTAATCACCACAGTGGCCCCGGAACTGTTGAAGATGCCGCCTCAAGGGTTGTTAAAGCAGCTACATTGGATACAGACGGACCAACAGGCCAGTTTTATAGTGATGACAATTCGCCTGAAACAGGAATTAGTCCTTGGTAATTTTAATCGATTCCAGCCTATGCTGGGAGCAATTGTTTTCTTTATAATACCTTTTTCTGAAAATGCGGGCTGCAGTTCTTATCAACTGGCAGCCCTTATTCGTGGAATTAAGATTACTCGAATCATTCTGCCCATTAAAAACCTGGTTTATTGAAAAGCTATAAACAGAATGCGCTTTAACAATAGGTAATTTGATTTTCAATTACTTAACATCTATTTTTCCTATTGCATCAGCACTTTCAATCAACCACTTAGAAGCTTCTGACCAGGAATTATTTTCTGGATACAAAGCTGAGGTAAGATAAGCCCAGCTCAAATATGCAACTGCCTCCACCCGATCAGGATTTTCATCAGTTGTTTCTGCGGCTTCATAACCCGAAATTCCGCCAAGGCCATGCTCTGCACCAAAAAGAGTAAGCAAGGCGTTCGCACCTGGGCTTAAATAATAGGCATCGGTAAACCATTCCCAACCGCGAACCGTTAGTGCCGATATATCCTTATTCCCTGCCACAACCAGCGAAGGGGTGGTCATCTCGGTGTAACTTGGATTCATAAAAGGAAAATTCTCGGCTGCGAAAGCACTTAAATCGGCTCCTCCTTTTCCTGCTGGCGTTAATAGCACACCAGCTTTAATCCGGTCATCAGACAAATCTTCACCTAGTTTTCCATCGGGTTGAATAATCCTTGCCCCTAATAGCATACCTATAGTTTGTGCGCCAAAAGAATGGCCTACAGCGGCAATCCGGTTTCGATCTGTACGGCCTTTAAGTCCAGGGATGTACCCTTCAATTACATCAAGCTCATCAAGCATGTGTTTTACATCCTCAACCCGGAATTTCCATAACAAAGGTGTGCGTGGATCATCAGCCGGGATCGCATACCGTCTTGAATCGAGAAAAGTACACTGCACAACAACAAAACCATGTGCTGCCCAAAAGTTTACAAGCGGTGCATAACTATCTAATGACTGGCCATAACCATGCGCAAATACAATAATCGGCAAATTATTTCCAGTAGAGGGCGCAGAAATACGTACCTGCAGTTCGTTACCACGATTATTAAAAGTAGCCATGTTTATCGGACTAACTGTTATAACTGGTACGGGTACACCGAAAGGTGCTTTAAATTTTAATTTTTCCATCATTTTTGCAATAAATTATAAAAGAAATGCTTCGGCAAACCTTGCTGAATAAAATCTCATTTTATTACTTCAAAATTCTGGTTATTAGCGTCGTAAAGCTAAAGAGAATCAAACCAAAAAGTATGATATTCATACTTTTCATTTATCCCTTTCTAAAGGAATTTGGTATGCTGCCGGTAACCCTTTTAAAATAATTGTTAAAATAGGTAGGGTATTCAAAACCAAGCCCATACGCAATTTCAGCAATACTCCAGTTGGTATGCTGTAAAAGTGCCTTTGCTTCAGCTGCAATACGCTCTGCAATATGAATAGAAATGGGTTTACCTGTAACTTCCTTTACAGATCGGTTTAAATAATTTACATGTACTGCAAGGCTTTCGGCAAAGTGTTGTGCAGTACGCATCCTCAACGGATTTTTTATATTTTCAATTGGGAACTGTTTTTCAAGAAGCTCCATAAACAGGTGGGTCATCCTTGTAGCAGCATTTTTTTCCTGAAGCCTTTCCTGGGGCATAATTCGCAATGCTTCATGGATAACAAGGTCGATACAGTTTTTGAACATTTCATCTCTATGACTGTAATCACTACAATAAACAAGGAGCATCCGTTCATAAAGCCCGGAGATAAACGCCGCCTGCTCTTCATTAACAGGTACCACTGGCATCCCTTCAAAGCGGAATATAGCAGCATTAAGCAAACTGTCTGCACGTTCCCTTCCATCAATAAAACTTTCGGTAAAAAGACAGGCGTAACCACTCTGGCCGGGCGAGAGGTGTTCAACAGAATACGGAATATGAGGGTTTCCAAAAAAAAGAAAAGTGCCGTTTACAGGAATGGTTTGATCTCCATAACAAATTTTCATGTCACCTTTACCCAACACAACTTTATAATAATCCCGTCGCCCGTATACTAAAGGAGGATATGCCTCACCGGCAATCCGATGAACTTTATACCCCCTGGTTTGCAATTCATTTTTTTTAAACCCGGCCACACTACATTCCAATACTGACTTCATCCAACAAAGTTAATAAATTCAAACTTTTTTCTTGATGAAGTAAAAGAAGATAAAGAAGCATTTATTAAGGAAAAAACAGCAGAATTGCTTAAATAAAATCCCCATAGTAAGCAATACAGGCTTTAATTTTGTAAAAGCATTTTGATTTAACCAAGCTTATCACCAAAACATACAGCAAGTTATTAACCAATTTAACCTGAAGGTGTGGAATAAAAGATTTCCTGGCAAAGCTTTTTATACATTATCTTTGCATTAATGAGTTTACCAATGCGAATCACCTTTGAAAACAGAGATTACACCTACAGTGTGCTCACTAAAAACATCAATAAAGATACTGTAGAATTTAAGATCAGTGTACAGGGAGAAGAACTCACCCTGGTTCGAAGCGTAAATAAGGAATGGGTATGCCCTGAACTAACCGTTGGCAACAACCACAACCTGCTTAAAGCAATAGGGAAAAGTATCGCCCTGAGGTATCGTCTTTAAAAATAGTTCAACTCTGGTTTAAATTCATTTCACCTATTTCGCAAAATTATTTGTGCTCATTTTCGCATATATACCCTTTTTAAACAAGTAATTAACATCACAGACGGGGTTAACTACCAAATCTTCAATACAACTACTGGTTTTGCTTAGGATGAAGGAAACATTAAAAAGATGTTTTGTAATTTTCCAGAGATCAGAAACCAAATGCGGTATACCAATAAACTAAAAACCGATATTTTACTAAAGGCTAAGCAGTCTATCGTAGCATAAGTATTCATTATGGATAAGTTGTGGGTAAAAATCTTTATTTGGATAATGTGAAACAACCATCTATCGATTGACGCAAAAAAACATATGGCAAAAATACTTGTACTTGATGACGACCAGAAGCAATGCAGAAGTGATACAACTGGCCCTCGAAGACCAAGCTTTTATTGTTACCAGTATCTGCCACTCCGACCAGCTCGAGAAAACCATAACCGACTTTCAACCCGACTTACTGGTAATGGATATCTTATTGGATAAAGGCGACGGCAGGGAACTCTGCAATATAATTAAGAAAAATACTGGCACTGGCCATATCCGGATTTTATTGATTACTGCTATGTTAGAATCGCCAGGCACTAAAAGTACCGAGCCTTGCAGACGATATTATCTTTAAACCTTTCGACTACAAAAACTTACATCTAAAAGTATGTCGATTAATTAGTTAATAAGAATCAATGGCAAAGCGGATGACCTGATGAAGAATAACCTTAAATAAATATTTAACAAACTTTCCAGAATTTGATATTGTTTTTTATAAGCTTGGTTTTTTCGATAAGGGTTGCTGTTCTATTGAATCTGCAGCCCTTACTCGATTTTAAAGAAAATTAACAGTAAACAACCGGGTTTTTCATCAACCAAACTTAAGTTGAATTAACCTGAAAGCGAAAACTTAAATAATTCATTTACAGCATTATATGAAACTTAACACTTCACTCCTAAACATTATCAATAAAACATATCAACCGGATAGCTTCTTGGAAATGAAATTTGGCCGTTATGATCTTGCCCTTAAAACTGACACAGATGGCCGGGCAATTATGATCTTTCTTGGCAAAAAGGATGCTAACGGAAAAATCAGGGGCGATCGCTATGCCAGAAGATTAAAATTTGGAAAAAACAACGAATTGATTAAAGACCATTGGGAACATAAAGGTCCGGCGACACCATAAACAACATCTGTTTGTTTAAACACCCTTAATAAATTCATTTTGCAAACATTATAGCTGATTTATAGCCATTTATAACAAAAATAAAAAACCAAAATACAAAGCTCAATGTTTTATCAATGTTGCTAAATAAAAACGGGTAAGATATTCCTAACGATCACAGATTATAACAATAAAATTAACACAAAAAAGCATCAACAGCAATTTCCTTATTTTTATCAAAAAGCCATCAAAATGAATATTCCTGAAGAAAACCTGATTAAAATACCGCTTAAGGGTATTGCCAAAAAACTTAACCCATCTGTTTTTCGAAATGGCGGTTCGGTTTGCGTACTTTATGGTACAGACCCTCAGCATGGTATTTTTGGCTGTGGAAATTCTGTTGAAGAAGCGCTGGATGATTGGGACACTAACCTGCGTAAAGCGGTAAGCAGTGATATTGATATTAAAAGGATAATTGCAAATATCGATCCGCCTGAAGACGTTAAAAATTTCCTGAATGAATACCAGTTACGTGCTAAAAATGATGACACCGCTTATCGGTTAAATAAAAATTATTAGCATATCTTATAGTACAAGGTTGAAATTGAAATTCTACTTTTTCGATAATTAAAACAATTTAATGGATTAAACACTTATAGTAGGTATAACATTAGGTTAGATTATGGCAAAGAAAATATATGTTCTCGAAGATGACCCGGATATAAGGAGTATTATTGAGATGATTCTTATTGATGAAGAATATGAAGTAATGAGTTTCTCCACAATTAATGAATTTATGCAAGATAAGCATGAACATGCAGATTTGTTTCTTTTAGATATCAGGCTGCCTGACGGGAATGGAATAAATGTTTGTGAAGCACTCAAGAAAGGTTTTAATACGAAAAAAGTTCCTGTTTTAATGATGAGTGCCCATTCTAGCCAAACCGAAGTAGAAAACTCTTGTAGTGCGCAGGGTTTTATTGCCAAACCTTTTGATATAAATTATTTGATAAACCAGGTAGGCTACAGCATTGCCCACAATTAAGAAATTTAACGAGGTGTATTCAATGTATTAATTGAATACACATAAAATGATCTACCACTACGCTATTTTTGAATCCAAAATTCACATCCATCTTTCCTTTTGCGAATAAGCGTATCCTTCTCTCTAATATATCCTAATTTTTATCACTTTATTACAGCTACACTGTGGCTTGTGCTCTATTTATGTGCGATAATCTTGGTAAAAGAATATCTAAATGCCAGCTGAAAATTTTTCAGCGCTAAACTGAAAAATTTTCAGGAAAAATGCTTTTTTTTCAGTTTTAATGAATTCAAAGCACCAAAATATCGATTAAAATACTATTGGCACGCAGCTTGATCTAAGAATCCCAGAACCGCTTAAGGTTTTAGAGAAAATTAATTAATTTATAGTCCGTTTATTATTAAATTATTAAAAGGAGAATTCACTATGACATTGGTTAAATTCAATCCAGGAAAAGAAAAACAGTACATTATTGCCAGGCTTTAATGACATTTTCGAATCCGTATTAGACGACACATTTTTTTCAGACCGCCGCACCAACAACATTCCTGCTGTAAACATTTCAGAATCCAATGAGGAGTATCACATCGAACTTGCAGCTCCTGGACTGAAAAAAGAGGATTTTAAGATTTCGCTTGAGCGTGACATGCTGACCATCTCGACAGAACAACGCATGGAGAACAACGTATCTGAGAAAACCTATAACAGACGGGAATTTAGCTATTCTGCATTTACCAGGGCATTTACGCTTCCTGAAAGTGCGGATGTAGATAACATCCAGGCCACCTACAATGATGGTTTGCTTAAGCTTACTCTGCCAAAAAAAGAGGAAGCAAAAGCTGTTTCCCGACAAATTGCGATTAGCTAATTATCATTAAAAATGCCGCTTAAAGCGGCATTTTTAATTAAAGTTAAGTCTATTGAACATTGCAAACCTAAAACCTGAACAAATGGAATCAACATTAGAAATTACATTGGCACTTCATTTAAAGGGCACTGAAATTACGTATGGAAAATTTGCATTGGGAAACGACCGAAAAACCGCCATTGAAACGTTTAACCTTCTTAAAGGAGCAAAAGAGCACACGGGTGGCTGTATAATTCAGGTTGTGCTTGCCCAAACCCTGGCAGATCTTCCTATCCCGCTGGATACAATATTTTGCAACATGGACCAGCTAAAGGAAAATGTAGGTATTATTTCGAGAGAAATTTTTCGCATTGCACAGCTCGAAGAAAAGACAATTAAACCATTGCAGTAGGAAAAATAAATGATTAAATTAGTAGTATAAACAGCATGTTTACAAGTTTAGATGGTTTTGAAAATTATAAATCTCCAACAAAGCAAAAACCAGGTATAATGGAAGCAAAAAAAATATTTATTGTTGAAGATGATTTGATGCTACTTGAAACTTTACAGGAAATTTTTGAGTTGCACGGCTATCAATGCCAGGGCTCCCCTGATCCTGAGAAAGCAATTGGACTCATTGCAAACTACCGCCCTGACCTTGTAATTTTGGATTATATGCTGCCTGAATGGAACGGAGGAGAACTTTGCGGTGCCATCCGCGCTTTAGATGGATTTGAATACGTTCCCATCATTATTACTTCAGCTTATACTCAAATTCTATTTTCATTAACCGACTATGGTTGCGATGCCATATTGGAAAAACCTTTTTCAATTCAGCAAATCACCCAGCTTGTTAGCGATCTGCTTTCAGAAAAAAGAAGCGATAGTGGATTACTTCCAAAAATCAAAACGGCAATTAAAAATGCTGTGCAGGGTTTTAAGGCTAAAAATATTTAATCAGTTTTTGAGCTAATGTTAAACAGATTGATGATATAATTTGGAATTATAAATCAGAAATTTCCTCTTCACAGGCTTCTGATTTTGCAATATACTTACGTAAAATAGTGTAAAGCTCCTCAATATCAAATGGTTTGCGGATATAATCATCAAAACCATGTTTATCATAATCTAAATGGATATTTGAATTGCAACTCAAGGCAAGCACGGGTAGGCATGGATATTTTTCCTTGATAAGCGCACATATCTCCGCTGCTTTTTTTCCGTCGAGCCGATAATCCAACACCACAACATGTGGGCGGTAATCGGCTATCTTTTCCATAAAGTCAGGCTCAAGCCCTAACGATCCCATTACGGAAAATCCTCCCATCTCTAACGCGAGAATGAGTACGTCCATTATAGATTGTTCGGTTTCCTGTATAAGCACTTTGCCCATAGCGTATTCACAATTAGATCGCAAAGATATACAATTCGACCGATGTTCCATCCGTCAACGTAGATGTCGTATCTTAAAATCGGAATAATCAATTTACGTTAACACGGTATTTTGCAAATAAAGGCGTTTAATACAGATAAAACAAAAGAATGAATATAAGATAGCGATACATTTTACCTTAAATGGAATTTTTCTAAATTATAATTCTTCTAAAAGTTAAAGCATTTCAAATCTGTGGGTTTTAATTGAACCTTTATTAAATGGCTGATAATTCTTGTTCGTTGAAAAATCATCTTAAAACAACGCAAATTTACAGATCAAAGTTATGAAGCAAATATCAGAATCAACACCCGAATAAACGAAATTGTTGAAGAAATCCTGCCGGAAAAATTAACAAATCAAAATGTTGATGAAGAACCTGAAAATAAACCATTGCAAAAAACCGATGCAGTGGAACGTAAATGTGGATGAATTACATTTGAGCTTCTCCCAATAGTGGCATTATTTAAAAATTTCCTGACCTTTTACAAAATAACTCATCCTTCCACCTATTTTCTCTGAAAAAATTTCTTCTCCTTTTTCTGTTTCCTTTAGCTTGGCACTGTGCACCTGCATAAAATCACGCAATTCGCCTCTAAGTTCATCCCCATTTTCTTCAGCAATCTGTTTAATGGCTTTTTTGAGCACTAAACCAATACTTTGAAATAATTTTTTACCCTGTTTTTCCGGGATCATTTTAGCGATGGATAAAGGAGAAATGCCGGCATGATAAAGGATTTCATCTCCATAAGAATTACCGATTCCACGGATAACATGCTGATCCATAAGTAATGTTTTAATTAGGGTTTTCTTTTTGGCGAGCAAATTCAAAAAATAATCCTGCTCCATATCCAATGCATCCGGAACGGTTACCTGTTCAGGATTTAACGTTGGTGTAGCCTGCTTTTGGAGATCAACGAGTGAAAATGCATCTCCTCCTTCAAAATGGAAACCCAAAACCTGGAACCTTGGCGGCTCGCATCCTGATCAATCAACTCCAACGCTCCACGTAACATCAGGTGCAACCCCAAAACTTGCGACCCGGAGAAAAACAGCTGAAGCGTTTTCCCCGAGCGTTCTGCCTTAAGCAACTCCCTGCCTTCAAGGCTTTTTTTAAGTTCTTTTGGTGTTACATTAAGTTTTTTGGCAACGCTTACTTCAAGCGTTTCAAGCACCTTACCTTTAAATCTTTTAGTTAGGGTTTGGGCAAATACAGTTAAATCTGGTAACTCAGCCATAATTATACCGATAAAAATCATTTAATTTCAGCTATAGAGTTTCCGCGAAGTAAAACCGATGCTTTCAGCTCATCTTTACTAATTTGAAACTGCTCCGACCAATATTCGAGTGATTTTGGGTCGCTCACATCGACCGTTCCAACATCAGTTCCAAAAGTTTCAGGCTCAAGTGTATCTCCATCAGATTCTATCTCATGCAGAAAGTTTTCCTCTGGCTGATCTGCATTAATTTTATATTCGGCACTACCCAGCGGATTATTTTCATTTATCCTCATATTAATATTTCCTAACTGTATCCTGTGGATCTACCCTGGGCTGGGCAGCTGCCGAATCTGCAGGACTTTTCTTTGCAGTATCTTCATAATCTTTCTGATATGGGCCTTTTGCTCTTTCAGAAGGGCTTGTACAAGCTGTTAATACTGATGCTACAAAAGCAGCAGCGATAAAAATTGTGTGTACCGTTCTCATATTTTTTCTATTTTACGTAATCAATTTTTGTTATTTTTTTTTATCTGCTGTTCCCTTTTAAAATGCTCACGGGCACGTTTCAATCCCGTTGCAATTGCAATACCCTCCTCAAGGCCTTCAGCTAAAAGTGCATTGGCAATTTCTACAGCCTTTTCCCTTAATGGTTCAGGCTGGTTTTTGTATGAGGGCGGATAATCTCCGTTAAACCATGGCATATAGCATTACTTAATTGGTAACTATAAAACAAGGTCTGGAAGAACAATGTTTTAGAAACGTTAAAAGCGACGATAGAATCAAAAGTGAAATAAAATCTTAACACTGAAACAGCGGTAGCAAATCAGGTTACATCATTCCCTCCCATTAAAATTTAATACATTGCTCGCGTAAATTGCAACCTCATCATCCTTACCTGCGGTAGCCAATCGATTATAAAGCTGGTTTTCCCAATCCAATACGGCATCAAAAGGAGAAGTTCCTTTTCCCAAAATACCCTTTTCTCTGTCTGGCCCTAAAAGACAGCTATAATAACTTCCATCCAAAAACACGCAAGGCTTAAGCTTTTGGGCAGCAGGGGTAATTGGCCAGTCTTCGAAATCTAAAATAATTTCTTTTTTAGGGCTAATATTCATCTGTTCCATAGGCACTGTAGCTTTCTTTAATAACATTTATACAATAAAGCTGGTTTTGAAAAACCTGCAGCAACTTAATTTCAAGGATTAAAAGGCGAACAATTTTATTATTAATACTACACAGATTAACACCAATTAGCACAATTATGGAGGCCAAGATCCTAAATCTCTGAAAATAAGCTATCTATTCCCGATTAAAACTTTTATTCGTCGAACTGGTTTGGTCTTTACTACCAGTAGGTAATTTATGTTTAATTGCAGGGATATTAATTGGCAACCTTAAGCTATCATTTTATAGATTTGTACATGAATCCGCAAAGTAGCAACTCACATCAGGATGGCTCGAAGGCAAGCCCTAATGCCCACAATCAGGATAATGCGCTTATTTCAGATCAGCCTTCATCTACCTTATTGCTCAATGAAATTCCTCAACAGGTTTGGACAGCAAATACTGCCGGAGAGATCAATTATGTAAATGATACTGCTTGTAGGGATTTTGGTCAAACCAGGGAAACGATTTTGGCCTATGGCTGGACCGCATTTGTACATAAAGATGATTTGGCGGCAAGTATTGACCGATGGAAAGCATCATTAGAAAGTGGCCAGGAATATACCGCTGAGCTCCGTTTGCTTTTTTCGGATGGTAATTATTACTGGCACCTTGCAATTGCCAGGTTGGTTAGCCAAGGAAACAAATCAGCTATCTGGATAGGAACCAATACAAATATCCATATCATAAAAACCAGTGAAGCCAGAAAAGATGAGTTTATTTCTATAGCCAGCCACGAACTTAAAACACCACTCACTACCAGTAAAGGCTTTCATCAACTGCTTTTAAGAATGGTTGAGGAGGGAAAAATCAAAACCTATCTTGAAGCGTTCGGCCGGGCAACTTAACCGCCTGGAAAAGCTGATTGCCGATTTATTGGATGTAAGCAAAATCAATGCTGGAAAAATGATTTTCGATTCAAAAATTTTTGATTTTTCTGCAATGCTAATGAATGTTGTTGCAGAAATGCAGCAAATCTATCCATCGCATAAATTATTACTCACAGCGGAAGATAATATCAGCTTTACAGGAGATCAGTTTAGGCTGGAGCAGGTTGTTCATAATTTTATTTCAAATGCTGTAAAATACTCTCCTGATGCCAACAAGGTTGAAATCAGCGTTAAAGTTATTGATGAAAATATTATTGTTTCGGTAAAAGATTATGGTATTGGAATAAAATCGAACCACCTACAGCAGTTATTTGAGCGCTACTACAGGGCCGATAATTCTTCGACACGTTTTGATGGCCTTGGCCTTGGACTTTACATTTCAGCTGACATTATAAAACGGCATGGTGGAGGTTTTTGGATAGAGAGTTCGTTTGGAGAAGGATCGGTATTTTCTTTCAAATTACCGTTAATTAAAAGCATTTCGATAGCGCCTGATATACGCACCAAAAGCTATTACAAAGATAAACACCTGATTATAAACTGCCCGATAGGAAGCGATATTATGTTTGTTGAATGGACGGGATACCAGGATATTATTACTGTTAAACGTGGTGGGAGCCTGATGATAGATTATTTAAAGGAAAACAAGCGGAGTAAGGTTTTTAATGACAACCGTTTGGTTCCAGGAACCTGGTCTGAAGCATCAGATTGGGCGGCCACTACGTGGTTGCCTTTAATGGAACTGGCAGGACTTAAATATTTTGCATGGATATTGTCTGAAAGCGCATTCAGCCAGTTATCTGCAAAAAAGAGTGTGGAAAATGATGAAAAACATGCTGAAATTTTATTTTTTACACAAGCAGAAGAAGGTTTGAAATGGCTGGACGAAAAACCATCTAACAGATAATAATATCTTCGCAAGATTGAGATCAATTTTGAACTTTAAGAGTTAGAAGATTATTTTAGAGATGATTGCGATTTCTTCCCTTGTTAAATACTTATACCAATTTAAATGATTAACGAAGATTTTGCATGTAAAATTTTAAGAGCGAGTAGAATTAGGCTACGCCAATTAATAGATAAAACTAATCATGAAATATTATTTAAAATTCCAGAGGGATTTAATAACAATATAATATGGCAAATAGGTCATTGTATTACATCACAACAGAGACACATGTATATGCGTAGCGGATTACCAATGCATGTTCCTAAAGAATTTATGGAATCTTTCAAGATTGGATCATCTCCCAATTCCTGGAAAATTAACCCCGATGTTAATCAGGTTAAACAACTTCTTATTGAAACAGTTGACCTTCTTGAATCAGATCTTAAATCCAGAAAATTTGTCAATTACCAGCCTTTTGAGTTACCTATAGGATTTCAAGTAAAAAATCATCTTCAAGCACTGACAAGCGGCCATCTATCACGAAGCGGAGCACAGTGGCGTAATTTTTACATATTTGAAGCTATTAGCTAAGGGTTAATTATATCAACGAACACGGAAATTGTTAACTTGATCCAAAGTTTCAAGATTAGTTTTCGCTAAGAAATAATCCATAAACAGAATTTTATACATCATAATATTCTGTTCCAAGAGATAAAAAGTGAATAAAAAACAAAAATCCCCCTCTAAGTGATTTAGAGAGGGATTAGTACCCGGAGCCGGAGTCGAACCGGCACGGTTTCCCACAGGTGTTTGAGACCAGCGCGTCTACCAATTCCGCCATCCGGGCATTCTTGTTGGACGGGGTTGCAAATGTAGATAACGAAACCCTAATTCACAAAATTATTTTTAATTAATTTTAACTCACTGAAGCACAATTATTTTGGTCGCTCATCTTTCAATTTGCGGTCTACCACGAAGGGCATAAACGGCAAAAGTGATGCTAAAAAGATCAAAACAGCTTTACCAAACTTCCATTTTTGCTCTTGCCAGGCTAAAATTAAAGTAGCTGCATACAACACAAATAATAATCCGTGTGCCCAACCGGTATACTTTACATATAAAGGTAAATTTGCAAAATATTTTAAAGGCATGGCTACAAATAACAAGAGCAAATAGGATATACCTTCTGCTACGGCTACTTTACGAAAAATAGAAAGGGAGCTATTCATTGATCTGATTGTTTTTCCGAAAGTAAAATAAAGCCACTGGTTAACAAAAACTAAAAAATGATTTTACAATTGAGTGTTTTAAAGAAGTTGAAGGTAGAAGGTTTACGACTTGATCTTAAGACCTTTGCTACCTGACTTTACAGCCTAACTTCCTAATCCATTTTCCATCCAAAATCTTCCATCCACTCCTATTTCACCAGTCGCTCTCCTAATCCTATCAATGTATTTTTGGCGGTAAAAATTATCTTTTATTGAAGGTAACAATGCATCAGATGCTTCAGGGTTGCTATCGAACTGATTGATAAGATCATTTAATTCCTTTGCCAAATCTTCTTCTATTGATGCAACATCTCTTTTTACCTGCTCAAGCTTTTCTGCATCCGGCTCAAATTCCAAATCCATTAAAACTTCATTTACATCCATCATTTCCATCAAAAAAGATTGGGGAAGTTGGTAAGCCTCATCAGTTTCTACAATTCCCTTTAGTTCTAGCACGTATTTTAAGCACTTTTTAGCATTGCTTAGTGTTTGGTAGGCCTTGTTGTTCAAAGTTGACAGATCGAGTACTTCCTGCTGCTTCTCTTCACTTTCATTGGCATAAAAATCGGGATGAAACTGTTTGCTTAAAGCATAAAATTTTGATTTTACAGCATTTTGGTCTGGTTTGAACTGTATGGGAAGATCGTAAAATTCGAAATAATTAGGTTGTTGTACTGCTTCGCTCATGATACTTATAAAATTAAAAAGCCGCAGATGTTCAGATTGAAGATTCCAATCTGTGCATCTGCGGCAATTATATCAATTTGATTTTACTTACCGAAAGATTTTAAAATATCATTACCAAAAGCAAACACCATTAAACAAATCAGGATTACAAAACCAACGATTTGGGCCTTTTCCAACACTTTTTCGCTTACAGGCTTCCGTTGTACCATTTCAATTAGAAGAAACACCACATGGCCCCCATCAAGCCCAGGTATAGGCAATAAATTCATAAATGCCAATGCCATAGAAATTAATCCCGTTAGCGTCCAAAATTTAACCCAATCAAAAGTACTTCCATATACTTTGGCAATTCCAATCGGACTGCTAATGTTACGGGCACTTAATTTCCCTGTAATCATTTTACCAATACCTTTTGCATTATCTAAAAAAGTACTCCATGCCATATTTGCACCAACAGGGAGCGATTCGATAAAACCGAAATCCACGTGTGCAGTTTCGGGCATTTTTAAATTTGGGCCAATTCCAATTGTGCCATCTTTGCTTACTTTAAGATCGAATGTAATTGCTTTGCCTTTGCGCAAGGCATTAATGGTAATTGGTTTTAATTTATTTGTAGAAACTTCTTCTTTAAACTGGTCGAAAAAGGTAATCTGTTTGCCGTTAACCGATAAAATACTATCGCCGGGTTTAATGCCCGCAGCATAGGCCGGGTAAACTGGCTTTTCAAATTTCCGTCCAAATAGTTTATCAAAGAACGAAGGTTTATCAGCTTTCTCATCCGGTGCACTCACTTTATCTACACTTTCCATCCGATAACGCGGAGAAATAAAATTCTCCTTATCGTTTTTAGAAATCTTATTTAAAATGGTATCCGGAACGGAAATATAAAGTGTTTGGTTACCTCTTAAAATGGTTAACTGCGCGCCATCAAATAAAACTTTACTTGATATCGCATCCTCAAAACGGATCAGTTTATTGCCATTAATGGCTAGAATTTTATCTCCGTTTTTTAAACCAATTTCTTTACCGATTGCACCAACAGAAATACCATCATTTAATTTACTATTAACCGTATAATTTTGTCCGATATTAAAAGTCAGCATCCAAAAGATAAAAATACCAACTATTACGTTTACGATAATACCACCAAGCATCACAATTAAGCGTTGCCAGGCCGGTTTTGAGCGGAATTCCCATGGTTGCGCAGGTTGAGCCATTTGCTCTGTATCCATACTTTCATCAATCATTCCGGCAATTTTCACATAACCGCCAAGTGGTAACCATCCCACACCATATTCAACATCACCTTTTTTGAAACTGAAAAGTTTGAAACCCCATGCATCAAAAAACAAATAAAACTTTTCTACTTTAATACCAAATGCCCTGGCTGCCAAGAAATGCCCTAATTCGTGTAATATTACCAATAAAGACAATCCGAGCAGCAGCTGCCCCGCCATAATCAATCCATTCATATTTTCTTATAAAATTTTTATGTTAGATGTTAAACTATATTTTTTGTTACTAATTCGCCGGCTAAGATACGGCTATGTTTGTCAGTTTCTAAATAATCGATCAATTGCGGTTTTTCCACGAAACTGATTTCAGCCATACACTGTTCAATAACTTCACTCATCTGCAGAAAACCGATCTTATCATTCAAAAATGCCGCTACAACAATTTCATTCGCCGCGTTTAAAATACAAGGCATGTTCCCCCCTTTTCGTAAAGAAGTAAATGCAAGTTCTAAATTCCTAAAGGTTTCCATGTCGGCTTTTTGAAAGCTAAAATTTGGGTAATCTAAGAAGTTAAAACGCTTAAAATCGTTTTTTAGCCTATCGGGATAATTTAAAGCGTATTGAATGGGCAGTTTCATATCCGGAACACCCAGTTGTGCTTTCATCGAACCATCGGTAAACTGCACAATAGAATGGATAATGGATTGTGGGTGAACAATTACATCAATCTGATTTACATCAAGATCAAACAGCCATTTCGCCTCAATTACCTCTAAACCTTTGTTCATTAAAGAAGCAGAATCGATCGTGATTTTTGCTCCCATTACCCAGTTGGGATGTTTTAACGCCTGCTCTTTTTTTACAGTTGATAAAAAATCTTTGCTTTTACCTAAAAATGGACCACCCGAAGCGGTAAGATAGATTTTTTCGATTTCATTCTGCGTTTCGCCAACCAAACACTGAAATATTGCCGAGTGTTCAGAATCTACAGGTAAAATTTTAACCTGATGCTCAATGGCCAGTTTCGTTATCAATTCTCCGGCTACCACCAAAGTTTCTTTGTTGGCAAGCGCAATATCCTTCCCTGCTTTTATAGCGGTAATGGTTGGCTCTAGCCCTACTGATCCCATTAAGGCAGTTAATACCACATCGCTTTCCTGGTAGGCAGCAACTTCGGATAAAGCAGCTTCGCCAGCCAAAACTTTGGTATTTAGCGCAGATAAGGCATTTTTTACTTCAATATATTTGCTTTCATCACAGATTACCACAACATCGGGTTTAAATTCCAATGCCTGTTCTATCAGTAATTCCGAATTTTTTAGCGCAGATAATACCGTTACTTTAAAAACTGTAGGGTGGTCTCTAACAACTTCAAGTGCTTGCGTACCTATGCTGCCTGTAGAACCAAGTATTGTTATTCTTTTCAAATTCTTTTAATATCATGGTGCTTAAGTTTAATTAAGCATTTTATCTAATTTTTTTGTTGTCCGCTTGCCCCTATCCTTCTCGCTGTACTTCGTCATTGCGAAGCTGAACTTGAGCGAACTGATGCAATCTGTTTTGCTTAATAAGATGGCCAACCCTCATTGCCATGGTTCGTGTTTCCACAAATCATTTTTTTCGTTTCGTGAAGATACGAATCGAGTAAGATTAACTAAACAATATACTTCTCCAACCCGTCTGCCAGTTTCCGATCATTACTTAAACGCGGCACTTTATTTTGTCCGCCTAGTTTCCCCTCACTTTTCATGTAATTTACAAAAGCATCTTTTTGCAAAGTACGTATAATCAATGGCTGTAGGATGTTTCCTTCAATCAGGTCAAAGTAATAAATATTTTTCTTTTGCAAAGCCTCATCAACTTTTTTGCTAAACGCAACCATATCTTTTGGTGCAGACGAAAACTCTACAAACCACTCATGATAAGGCAGTTGCCCAGACGCTGGATTAACCTGAGGCGCAACTGTAAATTCTGTAATTTCTACCTGCTCTTGGTTTGCAACACTCAAAATTGCCTGCTCAACCTCCTCGCCAATTACATGTTCGCCAAAGGCTGAAATAAAGTGTTTTATCCGGCCAGTTACTACAATTTTATAAGGATTTTTCGATACAAACTTCACTGTATCGCCAATGCTGTAGCCCCATAAACCTGCATTGGTATTTAAAATCAATGCATAATTGATAGCTAATTCTACTTCTCCAAGTGATAATCTTGTCGGGTTATCATTATAATATTCATCGGCAGGCACAAACTCATAAAAAATACCTGCATCAGCCAACAAGAGTAAGCCTTTATCTCTCTGCGAATCCTGATAAGCAATAAATCCTTCAGAAGCTGGATAAGTTTCTATCGCATTTATCTTTTTGCCGATACTTTGCTCAATTTTAGCACGGTAAGGCTCAAAATTTACCCCACCATATATAAAAAGACTAAAATTCTTAAATATTTCGCCTATTTTCTTTCCACCGGATTTTTCTGAAAGTTTGTCAAAATACATTTGTACCAGGTGGAATCCCGAAATCAAGGTCATATTTTCATTGAGGGTTTCCTCCACAATGGCATCAACTTTTTGTTCCCAATCTTCAATAATATTGGTTTCGTAAGAAGGTAATCGGTTTTTTTGCAGGTATGCGGGCACATGGTGGGCTACAATTCCTGATAAACGGCCTACATTAATTCCATTTTTTACAGTTAAAACCGGGCTTCCTTGTAAGAAAATCATTTTTCCGTTTACAAAATCGGCATTGCCAGTTTCATGAATATAAGTTAGGATGGCATTACGGGCAGCTTTGATGTGCTCGGGCATCGATTCTTTCGAAAGCGGGATATATTTTACACCTGATGTGGTGCCTGATGTTTTTGCAAAATAAAGTGGTTTCCCCTTTCCATAGTACATCCGGTTCTCCTGCCACCACACGATCTACGTAAGGCTTTAGTCCTTCATAATCCTGAACAGGAACATATTTTTTAAAATCATCATAGGTTTTAATATCGGAAAAATGATGGTCTTTCCCAAACGCTGTATGTCTGGCCTCCTCAATAAGCTTTTTCAGGATCTTATTTTGAGCATATAACGGCATTATGCTTCCATTTGTTAATCTGCCAAACTGCAAATGCCGCAAAGGGCTTACTTAATGATGCTTTAAGCCCCCACCCCGCTGAAGGGGACTTTTCCTTTCTATGGTTCTGTTCTTTTTCCATAAATTTCTAATCTGATTTTCACCCCCTTCAGGGTTTAGGGGGTTAAACGATATTATGCAAAATATCCGGATGCCTACATCGCCTTTATACTCACCCGAAATTTTACGGTATGCAACCGTTAATGCTACACTGGAAAGCGGAACAATTATAAATGAACTTAAAATATTTACAATGAAAGCAACAAGCGGCCATTGCAGGTAGTTTAGCAATAAATAAATTAAATATCCCCCACCTAAAACAACCAATAACAATAAAATTTTAGTGAAATTTCCTTTAGTAGTAGCTAAACTCAATTTAATCGAATCAAATGGTGTTGCACCTTTATCGATGATAAAAAACGGGAAAAATGAAATTCTTAACCAGGTAATAAAAATAGCTATGATACCAACCGAAATGGCTACATTTTTCACAATAGCAACATTAATTCCTGTATAAATGAATGGAAAAGCTACAAGTATAACCACCAGGTAAACACCAAGGATGCAACCTACAAAATAAAGAGTGGCTACTAAAAATCTAATAATTTGCTGCCTCGTTGGCAGTGTATCAACAATTTTTACATCGTTTTCTTCATCATCCATTAAATGAAAAATATATTTAAACAGCGAAAGGTTGATGGTAAAATAAAGCAATACAAAAATAATTACCATAATAACGCTCAGCGCTTTGCTTACGTCCTTTATAAAAAAGGCCATTAAACTTGATGCACTTGCCGTAATAAACATTAAAAAACATAGCGTAGCAATCGAGAAATAGTGTTTCTTGGTAATGCTCCATGCCTTTTGCATTACATCATTAACGGCGAACGTACTTTCTTTTAGATAATTGATCATTGTTGTTTAAATACCACTCGTTTAAATAAATCCTGAATAAATCCTAAACCATAAGCGGTTAATTGGATAAATGAAGATATAATGCTCAAAAATGCAACTTTTAAAGATTTATTTACAGACCATGAATGAAAAAATATCAACATAAAGTAAATCAATAAGAAGAAGTTACAAACATATGCCAGCGGTGGATAAATAAAATTACACAAAATAGTGAAACCAAAGCCTAAAGTAAATAATGCTGGAAAAAAGTGTACAAGCTTTAATTCTTTTGGAAAATGTTTATAAATATTAATTCTTGCCCTTCCAAAAAAGTGTAATTGCTTATAAAACTGGCTAAAACTTGTTCTGCGTTTATGATAAACCTTTGCCTCTGGAATCAGGCCGATTTTAAAGCCGTTTTCATGAATCCGGATGCTGTACTCAATATCCTCACCCAATCGGGTTAATATAAAACCACCTACCTTTTCCCAAGCATGGCGGGATACACCCATGTTAAAACTACGGGGGTGAAACTGCCCTACATGCTGTTTATTTCCACGGATACCACCAGTGGTGAAAGGTGATGTCATGGCGTAACTGATTGCTTTTTGCACAGGCAGTAAAACTATCATGCGCAGCATCAGGGCCACCATAAGCATCTAAATGATGCTCGTATAAATAATTTTTAACCGTTTCGAGGTAATTTGAAGGGATTAAACAATCCGAATCGAAAATTACAAAGTAATCACCTGTAGCCCGTTCAAAACCAAAATTACGTGCGAAACCTTGTCCGGCGTTTTCCTTAAAAAAATATTTAATATCCAGTTTATCAGCATAAGAGGCTACTATTGCCTTCGCATCGTTTTTGGAACCATCTTCAATAACCAGCACTTCAAACTGCAAATAAGTTTGTTTAGTTAAGGTATTTAATAACTCGTCTATTTCCTGTGGACGATTATAAAGGGGAATAAGGATGGAGAAAAACATGTCTTTAAGCTGAAAGCTAAAAGACTAAAGACCAAAGCGCTTTATGCTTTAAGCTTTAGTCTTTCAGCTTATTTAATTTCTTTTTCTATTAAATACTGGTTTCTTTCTGGTGCGTTGCGTGATAATAGCTCGGCGATAAAACCAGCTAAAAACATCTGCGATCCTACAACAATGGCAACCAGTGACAAATAAAACAAAGGCTGATCGGTTACATCACGATAAGGTAAGCCTTTCCAGATTAAAATCTGTTTTTCTATAAGTACGTAAAGCGACATTACAATTCCTAAAAAGAAACTCAATACGCCCAAAGAGCCAAAAAAGTGCATTGGCCGCTTACCGAATTTACCAACAAAAAATATGGAAAGTAAATCTAAAAAGCCATTGATAAACCTACTGAAACCAAATTTTGTTGTGCCATATTTACGGGCTCGGTGTTCTACCACCTGCTCTGATATTTTACTAAATCCTGCCCATTTGGCTATTACCGGAATATAACGGTGCATTTCGCCATATACTTCTATGGTTTTGATAACATCGCTTCGGTAAGCCTTTAATCCACAATTAAAATCATTCAGCTCAATGCCACTCATTTTGCGGGTAGCTGCATTAAATAATTTTGTAGGGATTGTTTTTGTAATCGGATCGTAACGTTTCTTTTTCCAACCGGATATAATGTCGAGTTTTTCTTCTCTAATCCTTCGGTATAATTCAGGAATTTCATCCGGACTATCCTGTAAATCAGCATCCATGGTAATTACCACATCGCCCTGTGTAGCTTCAAAACCTACATTTAGTGCTGCAGATTTACCGTAATTACGCCTAAATTTAATGCCTTTTATGGCAGGATTTTGAAGCCTTAATTCTTCAATTACCTCCCAAGATCTATCGGTACTGCCATCATCAACCAAAATAACCTCGTAACTAAAGTTATTGTCTGTCATCACTTTATCAATCCAAGCCGTTAATTCTGGCAAAGATTCATCTTCATTAAATAAGGGTACTACAACTGATATATCCATTTTTTAAGCATAAACCCCGCAAATTTTAAAAACATGCGAGGTTTGTTTAAATTAAAACGTGCAAATTTCATCAAATTAAATGATAAAACCTGCACGTTCAAAATTTATAAGGAAATTAAACTCTATCTTTTTTTATTACTGCGGCAGTGATTAAGCTAATTACCAAACCAATCAGCGTATAGGTTATAGCAGATCCGAATGCAATCATATAGATCATATACTTGCTCATCATATTTACCCCTTTAAGTGTCTGTTCGTTATCCCCTGCGGCTTTGATTTGAATATCCAAAATATTTTGTAATGCACCTTTATCTATAACGCCATAATAGAGCATCATTAATAAACCAATAAAAAGGCCTGAATACGCAGCTACTTTAAAACCGGCAGAAAATGCTCTACCGTAAGTTATAAAACCACCCAATTCATTTTTATGCTTGTTCTGAGCGTAGTAAATTGCCAAAATAAAAGTACCATACGACAGGATAACTGAAATTACTTTTTGCCAAATTGGTGTACCTTCTACCTGCGCACTTACACCAAGCAGGTTCATGATGAATATTAATGCTAAAGTGTAAAAGGCAAAAGCAATTGCTACTTGAAATGCCAATGCATTGGGTTTCTTTTCTTCCTGAAGTATCTGTTGTTCCATGATTAATTTAATTTAGTTATTAATTGTTGTAATTAATATATAAGTAGCAGAATCGAATGATTTGTTACGGCTAAACTGAATTATTTCTTTAGTTGTTTCTGCACTACCTTCTACATCAAGGAAAAAAGCCATAAAAGGAACAAATAATTCTTGCATTTCTTCGCTGATATTTAGCGTAGCTGCCGTTTTGCAAATTTCTTCTACACTGCTTTCGGCCAATTGCTGATTGCTGATCAGTTCTTCGTAAATCTCAAATTCATCCTGAAACTCATCATCCTCCACCAACAAAAATTCTTTTAAGAAATCGCCCAATTCGGGATCTAAATCTTCATCCTTGCATTCTTTAATATACAACAGAAGGTTTAAGAGTTCTGTTCCCCTATCAATGGTATCTTCTTCTATATTTGCCCATTCATCACTTTCCAGGTAATCTTCTTCCAGTTTCTGTACATCGCTGCTAAAGAAGTTTACCATTAATAAATCGAAAAATACTTCACGTAGTTCTTCAAATTTAGGATGCGCATCAAAAACCGCATCGAAAGCAGCCGCTTTATCTAAAAAATTAACATCTAGCTCGAAAGCAGCCAATAATTCTGTCTCAAAACCTTCTACGTTGGTTGCCGAAACCTCAGCATATTTATTAATGGTTGCGCTCAGCGCTTTTTTTACTCTGTTATCCATGATTAAGATTTTTTGGATTTAAGGATTTTTAATGTCAATAGTGGATCATGCAATATTTAGTTCAGCAACTATCCATGATAATGACAGCCAAATATTTTCAACTAACTTTCCGAATACTGATTGTTATTATAAACCAACTTCACTTTTCCTGTAAGTTCAGTATCCAATAACGGACTGTTTGCCGACTTTGAATAATTACTTGCAGCATTATACAACCATTTTTCTGTCGTATTGAAAACGGTAAAGTTAGCTTCAGCTCCTTCTTCTATTACCGGAACAGCTAAATTTAACAATTTACGTGGATTTATAGCCAATTTCTCCGCAATTAAAGTAATATCCAAACCTGCTTTTATTAACAATGGTAGTACAGTTTGCAAAGCTATAATGCCATAATGAGCAATTTCGAACTCCACATTTTTAAATTCAATTTCCTCTGGTCGGTGCTGCGAAGTTATCGCATCAATGGTTCCGTCTTTTAAACCGGCAATTAGTGCCTTTAAATCTGCTTTTCCCCGTAGTGGTGGCTTAACTTTGTAATTGCTATCAAAATCACTTAAAAGTTCTTCTGTAAATACCAGGTGATGCGCCGTTACATCGCAGGTAACCTGCACCCCATCTTTTTTTGCCTTGCGGATCAATGCTACTGCACCTGCGGTAGAAATATTGCTGATGTGAATTTTAGTATCGTTATAAGCTGCCAGGAAAATATCCCGTACAATATGCATTTCCTCAGCAAGTGCGGGTAAACCCTTCATGCCCAAAAGCACTGAGTTTTTACTTTCATTTATTTGCGATTTCCCCGCAATGGATTTATTTTCGGGGTAAACCATTAAAAGTGCATCGAAACCTTTGGCATATTGCAAAGCACGGCTCATAAAACCATCATCCTGTATGGCCCTATCACCATCAGAAAAAGCTACAGCACCAGCCTGCTGCATATCAAAAAGTTCGGCAAGTTCTTTTGCTTCACGGTTCTGGCTTATTGCCCCTACCGGAAAAACATCAACCAAGTTGTTTTTTTGCCCTGTTAATTACATATTCTACCTGAGATTTTGACTGTACAACCGGGCTTGTTTGTGGTAATAAAGCCAATCCGGTAAAACCACCAGCCTTTGCTGTAGCGGTTAAGGTTTTAATATCTTCCTTGGTTTCGAACCCCGGATCGCCGGCTACGCAATTTAGATCGAAAAAACCTGGAGTTAAAAAGGCACCTTGAGCATCAAAAACCGTTTCGTTTTTATCGGCAGTTAATTTACCTATGTTTTTAATTTTACCATTATCTACCCGAACATCGCATTGTTGAGTGTTAAATTTACTTTGCGGATCGGCAATGGTTACATTTTTAACCAGGAGATTCATATTGTTTTTTTTGTGTTGTTAAAAAATCGGATGAGCAAAATTTCTGCTGCAATAAAAATCAGCGACAAAATTAGACAAAGTTTCCATAAAGTTCGGCCGATTTTATTGGCACCGGCAATTAATTTAATGGCATCTTTATCGGTATCGAATATTTTCAAATTACTTTTACCTGCCAACAGATCAAGTTCTGCCTTACTCAAATAATGCATATCAGATTCGGCTCTGCCACTGTTAAAACTATAAACAGCAACTAATGAGTCAGCAAGTTTCAGGTTATAAAAACCCGCATTTTTTATTTGATCGGCGATGTAAATCAGTGTTTTCCCATCTGACTGACGGATTTCGGGAATGGCTTCGAAATGGTCTGCGGTAATTTTTAAACTTTGGTTTTTACCCAACGTAATCTTTTTACTGGCCAGGGCATTATCATTGCCCAGATTGTAATATAAAGGTGTTTCATTTCCTCCACTTAAGGCTAAGCGGTAAATTAAAGGCACAAAAACCGGATGACGGGCCAGATTTCCTTCATTGGCATTTAAGCCAGAAGCTGATAAATAAACCTGTCCGTTACCAACTGTATATTTTGAGAAAAAAGGTTTCCTGCCGGGCAATAACATAATGTCTTCTTTATTGGAGGTATTTTTCTCAACAAAAGAATAATAACGGTTAACAGTTGGCAGATCTAAATTCTTTGGAATTTCTTCAAAAACAGTTTTGAAGATCGGATTTTGCAAATCGATCTGATCAACCTTTGTTGCTGTAGTATTTAGTGTTTGAATGGCAGGAAGTGATAAAGCAGTTAAAAATGAATTGTAATCCTGAATATCAGCATCTAAATCAGGAAACAGAACCACAGACCCACCGGCATTAAGAAAAGTTTTTAACTGTTGTGCCAATCCCGTTGATGGATTTTTTAGCCCATTTAAAACAATTAATCCATAGTTGGCAAAATTGCTATAATTAACATTGCTTTCAGCATTTTCGGTTAATTTGTAATAACGATCGGCGGCAAAAAGTGCTTTAATGTAATTGCCTGCACCAGGCCCGTTAATACTTAATACAGGAAAACTTTCGTCTACCTTAAAACTAAATGATAAGGTATCATCGAAAGTTACCGGAAAATCTTTAATGCTAATGATGCCTTTTTGCCATCCTGCATTTAATCCGGAAAAGTTCAAGGTATCTTTAACTGTTTTACCAGCGGGAATACTTACAGCACCTAAACCTTTTTGTTGGTTGTTGATGCTTAATTTTAAGGGGATGTTTTTTGCTTCTTCTTCTGAATAATTTTTTAACTGTACAACCAATCGCTCATTTGCACCAGGTTGATGATTTGGCGAAAGCACCCAAACACTATCAACTGCAACATTGGGTAATGTATTGGCATTCAGTTTTAAAAATGAATATTGAATATCAGTTTTGGTTTCTAGCTTTTTAGTCGTTGAAATATTTTTCTGAAAATCAGAAATTAAAAAACTGTATTTGTTATTTGCTCCGGTCAGAATATTTCCTTGCCGGTTCAGAATTTGCTGCAGGTTTCTATTCGCTGCAGAGATTTTTACATCATCAAGGGCTTTTAAAAATTCTTCCTCATTTAAAAGTCGTTGGTGTTTCCCTTCGAAATTATTGGTTAGCAGTTGAAAACGATCATTGATACCAAAACCCTTTATGAGTTCTTTGGCTCTTCTTTTCGCTTCATCAAGCAAGTTACCATCTTTATTGATGGCTTCCATACTGTAAGAATTATCGATATATATGCTCACGAAATTATTAGCGGCAGCTGTTTTTTGATTTTGCTCTGGTATATAGGGTTGGGCAAATGCCAGCACCAAAAACACAATAGCCAAAATCCTCGAAAGCAGTATTAACAGGTTTTTAAGTTTTTCTTTGGAAGAGTTTTGCTGTTCTACCTCTTTTAGAAGCTGAACGTTAGAGAAATAAACTTTTTTAAACTTCCTGAAATTGAATAAATGAATGATAACCGGAATGGCAACCGATAATAGTGCGAAAAAGAAGAGCCCGGATAAAGGAAATTCATTAAAAACCAAAGATAGAAAAATTATGGAACTGCGAATAACTTTCGTTATTTATTATTATCAATGTTTTGATGGTGAATATTGTTAACATTTAGAAATTGATCTATTTATCGTTGTAATGACCAGCAGCAGATAAAACCAATACGCTAATTGTTTCATCATTTATTTGATAAATGAGTCTATGTTTTTGGGTTATTCTTCTCGAATACAAGCCTGATAATTTATATTTTTTTAGTTCAGGCTTCCCTGTGCCGCTGGTTGGATGATCAATAAGTTCCAATAATAATTTTTGAGCCTTTTTATAAGCACTTTGATCTGTTTTCTTTAGCCACTTAAGATCCTCTATTACCTGAGGAGTGAACTCTAGGCTATACATTATAAATCTTTAAGAAAATCTACTAAAGCATCTCTTCCTGTAACCTTTGTAACTTTTCCATTTTTTGCCTGCACAAGTGATTTTTCAATTTTTTCGACCATCTCTTTTGAAAAATAAATGTCATCATTGGTTATTGGGGTTATTGAATATGCTTTATTTTTACCTCTTTGAACAATAATCTGTTCTCCATTATCGGCCATATCCATATACTCAGCCTGTTTCTCCCTAAATTCTCTACTGCTTACCACTAACATAAATTTAATTTAAGTGTACCATATTGGTACAAATATAATTATTTATACTGTTATAGTGATAAGGTTAATTGTAAATCATTAACCCAATCAATAACTAAACCCCGGAAATTCAATATTTACAATTTTCCAGCTGCCGTTATATAGTGCAAAGTAAAGTTTGAAAGGCCCGCTTATAATTTTTGATTGTTTTTGGATAACAGCTCTATAACCAGCTACGCCTTCAACAAAGCCCATACCTTTGCCTTCGTTCATCAATTCAAAATTAACATCGATAATATCATATCTACCGCCAACATATTCATCAGAACGACCGAACACACCTTTTAAACGTCCAATAATTACATCCTTGCCGATAATTTTATTACCCGGGAGGATAAAAAAATCATTCAGTTCGTTGGTGATGGCCTTCGATTGTTTAAACCAAGAATTTATAAATCTAATGGCACTATTTACGATATCAGCCTGATTATTGAATGCAGGGGTTTCTTCCATTTTGCAAAATAAAGCTTTCTTAGCGATACTTTTTCATCGCAGCCCAAAGTTTTTCATCCATACCATAAACATCAGGTCTGTATTCAATCTTATCATTTTGCGCCCAGGCCGTAATATAAGTGATAATTAATGGCACAACTTTTTTCGGTCCGAACCATGCTGGTTTAAGTTGAAAAGCTTTGGTGGTATCTGCCTTTTGCGCCATCCGTTTTTTATACCATTTTACATGTGTACTATCGATCGGTGGCAAATCTACCTCTGCCCTAAGCTTATCATAAGTGTAAGAATCCTTTACCAAAAGTTCGGCAAATTCAAGCGGTTTTTCTATTCGCACACAACCATGACTGATGGCCCGGTTAGTAAGGTTAAATCCATTTTTATTATTGGTGTCGTGAAGGTAAATACTAGAGCTGTTATCGAAGATAAATTTGAACTTCCCTAAGGCATTTCCACCACCCGAACCTTGCTTAAATTTGAAGGGTAATTTATCACGCGAGTACTTGCTCCAATTGATTGTATCCGGCTCTCCAATCAGTTTGTCTTTATAGTAAACTTTGATGTTACTATTAGATAAATAAAAAGGATCTTTTCGGGCCATCCAATAGATCTCACTTTGTGCAATACTTACCGGAATATTCCAGATTGGATTGGCCTGAATAGAATTGATTTTACTGAACAACAATGGCGTTTCGTGGTTCTTAGGTTTATCATCCAAATTACCCGATTTTGCAAAGGCTTTTAACTTCTCTTCATATCCATTTTCGCGCTTGCCACCTACACATACTTTCATCGAAATTACGGTATCTTTTTTATCCAGCCAGGTTAATCTAAAATCAGGAATATTTACCTGCACATAGTTATCTCCCGTCTCCGGCATTTTCCAGCGAAATCTTTCCATATTTAAAAGTAAAATACGCTTTTCATCTTCGCTATTTGCCGCTAAATATGCTGATTGTAACGCTTTATATTGCGCTGATTTTGGTTGAACAGATCTTAAACTATCAACAAGGCTTTTACTGTTTAAAAAATTAATCATTCCCATGCTATCCGGACGCTTAACCTTGATGTAATAACGCGAAAAAATTGCACGCGGATTAACCACTCCGTATTTGAGGTAATTGGTATAATTTAAATAGGCATTTGCCGATAACAGCTCCAGTTTGGCAATTAAAGGATAACTTTCATCAACTTTTTTAAATTTATTTGCAGTTAATTCATCCAGTAAACCTTTAATTTCTTCACCTTTAAAAATTTTAGGGTTGAAACCGTGTACCTGGCTTTGATTTAAATAGTTTACGAGCGAATCTAATTCACCATTGATGTAGAATTGAGTTACCAGCCTTGGCTGTGTATAATTATTGGCATAAAAAGCCTTAATCGTTTTAGGATTAACAAATTTAGCCGAAAGACTGTCCATTGTCTTTACAAAAATGCTATCATAAGCTACAGTATCGAAATCTTTGTAAATTTTATTTTTAAAATGTTCAGATAACACTTTACCGATCTCGGGCGGGCTTTTAAACCATCCACAGGCAGAAATAAACAAAATAAACGGTAAAATTAGAAAGCGAAACTTTTTCAAAATGTTAATTTTATGATACAAAATAAGTGTTGTTGGCAATAAAAACACGATAATGGCAAATTAAGTGCCATTATTTTTTGTTTTCCCATTTCAAACGCTATATTTGCCATCGCATATCAGCTAAAGTATTGATACTGGCAGAAATAATTTATGAATTTAACTTTGAACCATCACTTACATTTACACCATCGCCGATAGGCGATATGATATGTTTGTTTTGTACTTCAAAACTTTTTTCCGTAAAATAATTTCTTGTTCACTCTATATTCAATACTTTGAAAACACTTAAAATCGCTATCCAAAAATCGGGTAGGTTAAACGAAAAATCTGTAGAAATACTTAAAAACTGTGGTTTATCTTTCGAAAACTACAAAAGTTCACTCATCTCAACCGTTACCAATTTTCCTTTAGAAATTCTTTTCCTCCGCGACGATGATATTCCAGAATATGTACAAGATGGTATTGCCGACTTAGGTATAGTGGGAGAAAATGTTATTGTAGAAACCAAAGCCGAAGTAGATTATCTTCAAAAGTTAGGCTTCGGAAAGTGTACTTTAAAAATTGCAGTTCAGGCCACAAGTAATATCCAAAATCTTGAAGAGTTAAACGGCAAAGCCATCGCTACTTCTTATCCTGTTATCCTCGAAAAATTCTTAAACGAAAAAGGCATACAATCTGACATCAGAACCATTTCAGGATCGGTGGAAATTGGTCCGGGCTTGGGCTTAAGTGATGCCATTTTCGACATCGTTTCTACAGGCGGAACATTAAAGAGCAATGGCCTAAAACCTTTTGCCGATGTAATGCAATCTGAAGCGGTTTTAATCGGAAACAAATCAATCGCCGACAATCCTGAAGTTGCAGAATTGCTTCAACGCATCCGCTCAGTACTCAGTGCAAAATCTAACAAATACGTGGTACTAAATGTATCAAAAGATAACCTTCAAAAAGTAGTGGATTTATTGCCAGGTGTTAAAAGCCCAACAGTTGTTCCGCTGTTCGAACCAAACTGGGTAGCCGTGCATTCTGTAATTGCCGAAGAAGATTTCTGGGATAAAATAAACAGTTTAAAAGCTGCTGGTGCCGAAGGAATTTTAGTAATGCCAATTGAGAAAATAATTAAGTAAAATCGTTTAAATTCATATTAACTATTAGTTAATTTAAAATTATAAAACATTGAAAATCTACAATTATAAAGATTTATCTGAATCAAAAATTGAAGAACTTTGTTCAAGGCAGATTGAAGACGATAAACTGGTTGAAGAACGGGTAACTGACATCATCAGCACGGTAAAAAAAGATGGTGACCAGGCACTTTTCAACTTTGCAAAAGCATTTGATAAGGTTGATTTGGACAAACTGTTTTTAGATGCAGAAGAATTGGAATCAATCGCATCTACTATCCCTGCCGATGCGAAAAAAGCAATTGATACAGCATATCAAAACATCAAAGCTTTTCACCAATCGCAATTAAAAAACGAAGATAAAATTGAAACAATGCCGGGCGTTGTATGCTGGCGCGAATCGAGGGCAATTGAAAAAGTTGGACTTTACATTCCGGGAGGAACAGCAGTTTTACCGAGCACATTTTTAATGCTTGCCACTCCGGCAATCATTGCCGGCTGTAAACATATTGTGGTATGTTCTCCTCCGCAAAGTAATGGTAAAACCAATTGTTATTTAGCTTACTGCGCTGTGCTATTGGGAATCGATAAAATATACCTGGTTGGAGGTGCACAGGCAGTGGCTGCAATGGCTTTCGGAACGGAAAGCATACCTCAGGTATATAAAATCTTTGGCCCTGGCAACCGTTACGTTACAACGGCAAAAACAATGGTTCAAAATAAGGTAGCTATTGATATGCCTGCAGGTCCTTCGGAAGTATTGGTCATCGCTGATGAAACTGCCAATCCGTCATTTGTTGCTGCAGATCTACTTGCTCAGGCCGAACATGGTGTTGATAGCCAGGCAATTTTGGTATCTACTTCAAATCAAATTATCGTTGATACCTTAAAAGAAATTGAAAATCAGCTCACTATCTTACCACGGCAAGAAATTGCAGCTAAGGCCATAGCAAATTCTTATGCGGTTTTAGCTGAAAACCTGGATGTTGCAATGAAATTTTCAAATGAATATGCTCCAGAGCATCTGATTTTAGCAACTGAGCATTTTGAAAGCCTGATTCCATCAATTGCAAATGCAGGATCTGTGTTTTTAGGCAACCTTACACCAGAAAGTGCTGGCGATTATGCCTCAGGAACAAACCATACTTTACCAACCAGTGGTTTCGCAAAAGCATATTCCGGCGTATCAACAGATGCTTTTTTAAAGAAAATAACTTTTCAGCACCTGTCTCAGGAAGGGCTAAAAAACATCGGCAATACGGTTGAGATTCTTGCTGACGCAGAAGGATTATATGCGCATAAGAATGCAGTAACTATAAGACTTAAAAATTAGATTAGATCACTATCTTCAATATGCATCGTGCTAAATTTAGTTCAGCACCTAACAAGTCCCTGAACTAAATTGAGAGTGACGAATAAAAATATAAAAATGGACATTAACGATTTAGTAAGAGAAAATATAAAAAACCTTCGCCCCTACTCTACTGCGAGGGACGAATTTAAAGGGCAGGCATCTGTTTTTTTAGATGCAAATGAGAACAGTTATGGTTCGCCGCTACCAGCAAATTATAACCGTTATCCTGATCCTTTGCAACTCGATTTAAAAGATGCAATCAGCAAAATAAAAGGCGTACCAATTGAAAATACTTTTTTAGGAAACGGCAGCGATGAAGCGATAGATTTGTTGTTTCGTGCATTCTGTAATCCAGGGAAAGATAACGTAATTGTGCTGCCACCAACTTATGGAATGTACGAAGTTTCGGCCAACATTAACGATGTAGAAATCCGCAAAGTGAGCCTGCTTCCAAACTTCCAGTTGGATATGGAAAAGATTGCAGAAACCATTGATAAAAACACCAAATTAATCTTCATTTGTTCGCCCAATAATCCGACCGGGAATTCGATAAACCGCGAAGATATTGAAACCATTTTAGCCAACTTTAATGGCATCGTTGTAGTGGATGAAGCGTACATAAATTACGCCCGCCAAAAGACGTTTATCCAGGAGTTAACCGAGTACGGAAACCTGGTGGTTTTACAAACTTTTTCTAAGGCTTGGGGGCTCGCCGCTTTACGTTTGGGGATGGCATTTTCATCAACAAAAGTGATCGATGTTTTGAACAAAATTAAGCCACCTTACAACATCAATCAGGCCACGCAGGATTTAGCTTTTGAAGCCTTAAAAAACATCGCTCAGGTGAACGATTGGATTAAAGAATCTGTTGCAGAAAGAGACCGTTTAAGCAAAGCATTAACCACATTAAATATTGTTAACAAAGTATATCCTTCTGATGCTAATTTTATCCTGACAGAAGTTACCGATGTACTGAAAATTTATGATACTTTAGTTGAGCAAGGCATCATTGTACGCGACCGTTCTAAAGTAACTTTATGTGAAGGATGTTTAAGAATTACCGTGGGTACAAAAGAAGAAAACGACAAACTATTAACTGTTCTAGAGAATTTTTAAAATGAAAAAAGTATTATTTATAGATCGCGATGGAACGTTAAATATCGAACCTGATGATGAACAGGTAGATAGTTTTGCAAAGCTTAAATTTTATCCGCGATCATTATATTATTTATCAAAAATTGCAGCCGAGCTGGATTACGAACTCGTAATGGTTACCAATCAGGATGGATTAGGTACTGCTTCAAATCCTGAGGAAAATTTCTGGCCGATCCATAATTTTATGTTGGATACTTTTGCTGGCGAAGGTGTTCATTTTAGCGAAATCGTGATTGACAGAACTTTTGCTAAAGATAATGCGCCTACCCGCAAACCAGGTACTGCTTTATTAACCAAATATTTTAGCGAAGATTACGACTTAAAAAATTCCTTTGTGATCGGCGATCGCTTAAATGATGTGGTTTTAGCAAAGAATTTAGGGGCTAAAGCAATTTTTCTGCGCCAGAATGATGCATTGGGTTCAACTGAAGCACTTGATAAACATGAAACGCTGTTAGATGTAATCATTTTGGAAACCAAGAAATGGGAAGATATCTACAATTTGCTTAAAGCAGGAAGCAGAAAGATTCACCATGAGCGTAAAACCAACGAAACAGATATTACCATTAACCTTGATCTGGACGGGACAGGAAAAGCAAAAATTGAAACTGGTTTAAACTTTTTCGATCATATGCTTGATCAGATTGCCAGACATGGAAGTGTTGATTTGGAGATAATTGCGAAAGGCGATTTGCATATTGACGAACACCACACCATAGAAGATACTGGTATTGCATTGGGTGAAGCCTTTGCTAAAGGATTAGGCAATAAATTAGGCATCGAAAGGTATGGTTTTTGTTTGCCAATGGACGATTGTTTGGCCCAGGTAGCCATCGATTTTGGAGGAAGAAACTGGATTGTTTGGGATGCTGAATTTAAACGCGAAAAGGTTGGAGATATGCCTACAGAGATGTTTTATCATTTTTTCAAATCGTTCAGTGATGCTGCAAAATGCAATTTAAACATAAAAGCAGAAGGCGATAATGAGCATCATAAAATTGAAGCTATATTTAAAGCATTCGCAAAAGCCATTAAAATGGCCATAAAACGCGATGCAGAGAAAATGGTATTACCGAGCACAAAGGGACTATTGTAAGAAAGGTGAAAGGCTGAAAGGTTTAGGGCGGAGGGTTTTGAAGCCCATCCGCTGTTAAATAAACCCGATAGAGCGGAATAGCCCGCATCCCGATTTTTCATCGGGAGCGGACTATAAGCGATAGCGGGACTACAGGCCCTATGAAAAGCTGACTTTCATTTTCAAACCTCATAAATAAAAGGAATCTGAAATACAAAACTATGATTGGAATAGTAAACTACGGAGCAGGAAACATTTTCTCCCTTACCGCTACTTTAGACCGCTTAAATGTGACCTACGGAATGGTAAATACTGAAAGTGACCTCGAAAAATATAGCCATATTATCATTCCAGGCGTTGGCCATGCGGGTGCTGCCATGGAAAAATTAAAGGGAACAGGTTTGGTGGAAGCGATTAAAAAATTAACTAAACCAGTTCTTGGAATTTGTGTGGGCATGCAGCTGATAACCGAACATTCGGAAGAAGGCGATGCAGCACTTTTAAACATTGTTCCGGTTAAAACCAAAAAATTCGATAAGCTACTGAATATCAAAATACCACATATGGGTTGGAATGCAGTAAGCCCAAAAAGCAATTCATTATTTGAAGGTGTTGAAGATAATACACAATTTTACTTTGTGCATTCGTACTTTATTGAATATAACCCTATTTTTGACATCGCATCTGCCGATTATGGATTAAAGTTTTCGGCAGCGGTACAAAAAGATAATTTTTACGGCGTTCAGTTCCACCCCGAAAAATCGGGAAAAGCCGGCGAATTAGTATTAAAAAATTTTTCAAACTTAAGCTTATAAAATGTACATAATACCTGCTATTGATATTTTGGATGGAAAAGTGGTCCGTCTTCGTGAAGGTGACTATAACCAAAAAACGGAATATGATGTTTCTATCCCCGAAATGATAGAAAAATACCGTTCAAATGGTACAGATTTTATCCATATTATTGATTTGAATGGAGCCAAAGGTGATTTCAGTAATCAAAAAACGCTTTTCGAAATCATCAAGAAAACTGAAATGAAAGTGCAGTATGGCGGTGGTATCAGAACCATTGAGCAGGTAACGAATTTACTAGATGCCGGAATTCACCGCGTAATTGTAGGTACACAAGCCATTACCAATCCTGAATTTTTACCACAGTTAAGCGAGGCTTTTGCTAAAAAAGACGATTACGCCAACCGCATTGTAATTGCAATCGACGTTTTAGATGAGGTAATTAAATATTCTGGCTGGATGGAAAGCTCGCCGATTAAACTGATGGATTATGTTGATAAATGTCTTTCATTAGGATTTTTCCGCTTCTTATGCACTGATATCAGCAAAGATGGAAAATTAGGAGGTGCAGCAGTCGATTTATATGAAAAATTGCTTGAACACTCTCCAATGATCAAATTAATTGCTTCAGGTGGTGTAAGTTCTATGGAAGATATTTATGAATTGGCCAAATACCCAATTAGAAGTGTAGTAGTTGGAAAAGCAATTTACGAAGAACGCATTACCATCGAAGAAATTAAAGAGTGGAATTTGAAGGCTTTATCGAGTATCTAACCCCCCAACCCCCTAAAGGGGGAGTTAATAGCATAATTAAAGATGACTTATAAAATAAATGAGGATGATTTTGATTTTTTACAAGTCAATGAACCTAATATGTTCTATGGTGCATCAAATATGATTTTTGAAAATGCTAAACGCCTAAGAAACAAAGTCACTGAAGCTGAAAATTTACTATGGCATGTTATCAGTAATAAGCAATTAGGAGTAAAATTTAGAAGACAACACCCTATTTCATCTTTTATCGCTGACTTTTACTGTCATGAGGCAAAATTAATTATCGAATTAGATGGAAGCATCCATGATCTACCGGAGGTTATTAATAATGATATTGAAAGACAAAAAGTTCTCGAGGGATTTGGAATTAAGGTAATGAGATTCAAAAACACTGAACTTTACAATAATTTAGACTCAGTTTTGGAAAAGATAAAAGAAGCCATACAGGCTAAGCAATTTGCATCTCCCCCTTTAGGGGGCGGGGGGCTAAGTAAAAGAATAATCCCTTGTTTAGACGTTAAAGACGGCCGTACGGTAAAAGGTGTAAATTTTGTTGATTTACGTGATGCTGGCGATCCGGTTGAACTAGCGGCACAATATGCACAACAGGGTGCTGATGAATTGGTTTTTCTTGATATTACCGCAACCCACGAGCGTCGGAAAACGATGATTGAAATGGTTAAATCGGTTGCCAGGCAATTAAATATTCCTTTTACCATTGGTGGTGGAATAACCGAAATTGCGGATGCAGAAGCATTATTAAATGCAGGAGCTGATAAAATCAGCATCAATTCGGCCGCAGTTAGAAATCCAAAGCTAATTGAAGACCTGGCTAAAACTTTTGGAGTACAATTTGTGGTTTTGGCTGTCGATACTAAACATGTAGACGGTAAAAATATGGTTCACTTAAATGGTGGACGATTAATTACCGAGCTGGAAACCGAAAGCTGGATAAAACAGGCAGAAGATTTAGGCGCAGGAGAAATCCTGTTAACCTCTATGGACCATGATGGTACAAAAGCAGGTTTTGATTGTGGATTATTAAGCAAAGTAAACCAAATGATCAATATCCCAATTATAGCATCAGGTGGAGCAGGCAATATGGAGCATTTTACTGAGGTTTTTGAAAAAGCCAATGTTGATGCCGCACTGGCAGCTTCGGTATTTCATTATGGCGAAATCCTGATTCCTGATTTAAAGCAAGAATTAAAAAGGAACAATATTCCGGTAAGAATATAAACCCCTAAATCCCCTAAAGGGGACGTTACCACTCAATATGGTAAAGTATAAAATAGAATAATAAATGATTGAAAAAAAAATAGATGTTAGCCAAATTGACTTTGGCAAAACTCCCCCTTCAGGGGGCTGGGGGGTCCCGGTAATCATTCAGGATCATAAAACTTTAGAGGTTTTAATGTTAGGCTATATGAATGCCGAAGCATTGGAAAAAACGCAAGCTGAAGGCAAAGTAACTTTCTTTTCGCGTTCTAAAAATCGCCTTTGGACAAAAGGTGAAACCAGCAATAACTTCTTGTTTGTTAAAGAACTTTTTGTAGACTGTGATAACGACACCATTCTGATTAAGGCCGATGCCGTTGGGCCTACCTGCCATACTGGTAGCCGAAGTTGTTTTAAAACAGATTTCAATCAAAATTTCATCTTCGAACTCGAAAACATCATTACCGATAGATACGAAAATCCTGTTGAAGGTTCGTATATCAATAAAATGCGTGCTAAAGGCTTAAACAAAATTGCTCAAAAAGTTGGTGAAGAGGGTGTAGAAACCGTAATCGCTGCCTTAGCTGAGTCGGAAGAAGAATTAATTGGTGAAGCATCAGATCTTGTTTTTCACCTTTTATTTTTATTGAAAGAAAAAGGTTTATCGATTCAGGATATAGCGAAGAATTTAGAGAAAAGACACAAATAAGGTTTGAGGTAGAAGGCGTAAGGTTTAAGGTGCTATATGCCTAACCCTACACCCAAAACCTTAAACCATGAACCTTAAGAAATGCTCAAACACCTACATACCTTCCCCGGACACCAAAACCCTGTTTATGCGCTTGCCAACTCAGATGAAGATGGTGTATTTTTTAGTGCAGGCAACGATAAAGGTGTTGTAGAGTGGTCGTTAAATGAGATGGCTTTTGTGAAGGTTAAAATGCCAGTGCAGAGTTCAGTTTATTGTTTGCACTATTATAATAAACAACTATTTATCGGTGAACGCAGTGGGGCTTTTAGTGTTTATGATTTTAAGGAGCAAAAGGTAATTAACAGAATAAATGCACATACCAAGCCGATTTTCAATATACAAACCGTAAAAGAAAAAAATGAGCTTTTAACCACTGGAGAAGATGGTACTGTTGCAGTTTGGTCGATTAATGATTTTACAGAAATTTATCGCTTCCAGGTGGCTTACGATACCGTTAGGGCAATTGCCATTGCACCCAATGAACGTGAAGTGGCCTTTGGCTGTAAGGATCATTTGATCAGGATTTACAACCTTGCAGATTATAGCTTGAAACAATCATTGGAGGGACATTCATTACCTGTTACCTCTTTGGCTTATCATCCCACAGGCAAATACTTAATTTCGGGAAGCAGAGATGCACAACTAAAAATATGGGATCTGCCGAATTACGAACTCAGAGAAACCGTTCCGGCGCATATGTTTACCATTTATGATATTGCCTTTCATCCTACCCTGCCTTATTTCGCTACTAGCAGTCAGGATAAGAGTATTAAACTTTGGGATGCAGAAAACTTTAAACTGTATAAAATATTAAGTTTAGAAAAAGCAGGTATAGGGCATACGCATTCGATTAATAAAATCATCTGGAGCAATGACGGCAAATACTTAATTTCTACAGGTGATGATCAGCAGGTGATGGTTTGGGAGATGGAATAATTTAAGATTTCTTTTTATTTATTCTTTTCTGCAGCTCTTTTATATCAGCTAAGTCTTTGAGCCTTCCAGAAGCAACCTTATTGGCAATAAAATCCTGAACATTGATAAAAGGCGTGACTAAACCATCAATTTCAGCATCAATTTTGTTTTCGAAGGCTTCATCAAACTCAACACCCGAAATTGCATTTAATATATCAATCCTTAACGGTGGATAGCCAATTTGTGAAACATAGTTTTCTTTTAAAAAATCATCTTTCTTAAACCCTAGTGATGCGAAACCGAATTCAGTCAATACATCAATCATTTTTTCAGCGTTTTCGTGATCTGGCTTAATCCAAATTATCTAAATCACCAGTATGTCTGGGTCTGCCATGATATGCTAAAGCATGAGCACCCACAATCATATATTTAACATCATGCTTATTTAAGAGTTCTATAAACTCTATAAAGTCAGGCTCAAATATCATAATTTACGATGTGTTATAACCTTATCCATTTTTTCAGGAAATGAACTATTTAACCAGGTGAAATAACTTTTCCTTAAAGAAACGACAGTTTTAAGCCGTTCTTCTGGAGCCTGAGCAAGCCAAAAGGCAATATCCAAAGCATCTTCATCCTCCATCTTTACCTGATTGAACACCATTGCCATTTTCCTTATTTTCGGCTCCATATTCGCTTTAATTATCTATACAAATATAATCAAAAAGAGCAAAAAAGGGACATAGATGATGCTTTGCATAAAGGTTTTGTGTTGTTGGTCGGCAAATTATGGTTTAGGAGATGGATAACTAGTTTTTTAATTTTAAGCTCCGTCATGCTGAATTTATTTTACAAGTAGAAATATTATTTTTAATTGTCTTGTAGCTCCTGCGTGGTCAGCATCTTTCTTGATAAAAATACCCTGAAATAATTTTTGTTTGCCATTGCGTCCAAAACCGCATTCCACAAACTTAATCCACAAATCGTTTAATAATTCTCAGTTTATGCGAATATTTACCTAATTCTTTATTAAAAATACCCTGATCATCAATTGGATCTATTTTTACTTTGGCTGAGGAATGAATAATTTCATTTGGACTGAGCATAATACCTACGTGAGTAATTCTGCCTTCGTCGTTATCAAAAAAAGCAACATCACCAGCCCTGCATTCTGCCAAAAAACCTACCAACTCGCCTTGCTCTGCCTGTTGCGAAGCATCGCGGTTCAGTTTGATGCCCAACATTTTAAATACAGTTTGGGTAAAACCAGAACAATCAAGGCCAAATAAATGCCTTCCACCCCACAAATATGGTATGTTCTGAAAAAATTTAGCAGTTTCAGTCACCTTATCTGTAAAATTTACAGCACTTTTATCATATTCTCCGAAATTTAACTTAAACTTTTCTTCGCCCGCATAACAAAAATCATCCTTTAAAAATGGAAGGTTACTGGCCGGACTCAAATGATAGCTACTTCCATCAGCCGCTGTTAATACGTTATTAAAACTTAATGGGGCAAGTAACTTACAATCATGCATTTCTGCAAACTGATTTTGGGTAATTGGTGCCAATTGCCTAAAATCCATCCAGCCCTCATAACCGTCATAACCATTCTGAATCAGCCACCATCGATCTTCTTTCTGTATAATTTCGACATGATCGCCAAATAAAAGTTGCGAAACAATTTCTGCCTGATCTGATGCATCTGCTCTTAAGGGTGCTACAGCAACCCTACAAATACCGTATTGATTTTCCATTTAAATCTGCTCGTGAAACTATTGTAAAACTAATAAAATACATCCATTGCCTAACATTTTGCATGCAAATTTGTTATTTATATGATGATCACCTTTTAAATCAGCTTGCCATGAATTTTAAAAAAATATTAATCGCCGTTGATAACAGTACCTGCTCAGAAAAAGCGGCAAAAGCCGGTTACGACATGGCCGAAAAATTTGGAGCAGAAGTTGCATTGGTTAACATTATCGAACCAGTACCTGCCAATGTAAATCCAGATTTAACCCTGGCACCTGTATTTTTGGAGACTTACGACAATAGTGAAGAAAACAGCCATATCTTACTTAAAGAAATGGAAACTAAATATGGAAAAGGAATTACCACAACTTATTTAAGCATAGTAGATACCGCAGCGCATGGCATTATACAGCAATCTGATGAGTGGGGTTCTGATTTAATTGTAATTGGTACTTACGGCCGCACAGGATTATACCACTTCTTAATGGGAAGCGTTGCAGAACACGTTGCAAGGAAATCGGCCTGCCCAGTGCTAATTATCCCTAATAAATGTGATGTTGATTAGGTTTAGGATAATTGCGGACTGATTAATAGATTAATAATCTACGTCGTCATTTCGAGCGGAGTGCAACGAAGTCGAGAAATCTTATAGCTTTCAGCATTGCTACTGTTGTTATCATACAGAACCCGTTCGCTATCTTTTTACATGAATAATACCACGCTTATAGATTTCTCCATTCCACTTCGTTCCAGTCGAAATGACGTGTCTTCTATTTAATCACTGCCAATCGGTAAAGCTCCGGCAAAAAGAGTGAAACCTTATAAAACAAAAAAAGTCTCACTTTAGGTGAGACTTTTTTCATAAATATTTAAGGTTGACTACCCTTCTTGGTGTAACCAGGCTTTTTTAGCCAACAATTCATCTTCTGTTTCGCGGATATCTTCGTCATCTACACAACAATCAACCGGACAAACTGCCGCACACTGTGGCTCATCATGGAAGCCTTTACACTCCGTACACTTATCGGATACAATGTAATACACTTCATCCGAAACTGCTTCCTGTGCTGAGTCAGCCTCAATTTGTTGATTACCAAAATCAATGATACCGTTTAAATTGGTACCATCAGAAAAACGCCATGCAGTACCGGCATCGTAAATTGCGTTATTAGGACATTCCGGTTCGCAAGCCCCACAATTTATACACTCATCTGTTATTTTAATCGCCATGTTTTCGTCTAATTCTTTTGCTTAGTTTACCTTTGCGATGCAAATATAATATATAATCACTTAATAATAATTCTAAATATGTCAGCATTAACTCAAGAAAAAGCAATATCCGCGTTTAACCAACTAGGCACATTGCTTACAAACCCTACTGACATACTAGGAAATGCATTTTATAACGCTGAAAATACCAATGTATGGTTCACAGCAGAAAATATAAAAAAATCTATTTTATCATTTGCTGAGATGTTAAATGAGGCCGATTTAAGCGTTTGGTTCAAATCAATCAGGTTTAGTAACTCCCCAAAAAAGGTGGGTTTAATTTTAGCAGGAAATATTCCTCTTGTAGGTTTGCATGATGTTTTAAGTGTACTGGCTACTGGAAATATTGCCCTGATAAAACTTTCTTCGGCTGACGATAAATTGATTAAAGCGGTAATTGCAGCACTGATAGAAATAGAGCCCGCTTTTGATACCCACATCCAATATGTAGAACGTTTGAAAGATTTTGAGGCCGTTATTGCCACAGGAAGTAACAATTCATCACGCTATTTTGATTATTATTTTAGCAAAGTGCCAAACATCATCAGGAAAAACAGAAACAGTGTTGCCGTTTTAGATGGTTCGGAAAGTTTTGAAGACATCCAGAATCTGGGCAACGATATTTTTGATTATTTTGGATTAGGCTGCAGAAATGTAGCAAAACTTTATTTCCCGAAAGGTTACGATATTGCTAATTTTTATGAAGGAATAGAAAGCTTTCAGCCCATAATAAACCATTTTAAATACAATAATAATTACGATTACAATAAATCTATTTACCTGGTTAATGCAGCTAAGCACTTCGACAACGGATTTTTATTGTTAAAAGAAGATGAAAGCCTTACCTCGCCACTGGCTGTTCTTTTTTATGAAGAATATGAACATCTGCATGAGGTTGAAGAAAAGTTGAAAGATAAATCTGAAAACATTCAGTGTGTGATTACCAAATCTCCTTTAAATTTTAAAACTTATGATTTCGGCCAAAGTCAGCACCCAAAACTTTGGGATTATGCCGATGATGTAAATACAATTGAGTTCTTGAACAAGCTAAACTGAATTTCTGTATTTTAGTGTTTAAGCTTTCTCCTTTGGGCTTTCAGCTTAAATAGCTATTTTTGGACACAATGTATATCGTTAAAGTTAAAGGCATAGCCAAAATTCCAGATTACGTACAGTTAAGAGATGACAAGTTTACACTTTTAGCTTATTTTAGGGTAGATAGACCTGATAAATCGCTGGAAAAACTCGGACTTGGAGACAAGCAGGAATACATTATGGAAATGGTTAAAGATTTGCCTTTCGGGCAGATTGCAAAATTAGAAATATAATATGGCAGGCAATTCAGTAATTCATTTAAGCAATGTTGATGTTTTTCAGCAGAAACATTTAGTCCTCTCCAACGTAAATTTACATATCGAAAGAAACGAATTTGTTTTCCTGATCGGGCAAACAGGCTCCGGTAAGAGTAGTTTGCTTAAAATATTATATGGCGACCTTCATATTGGTAATGGCGATGGTAATATTGCTGGTTTCGACCTTAAAAATCTAAAAGAAAGTCAGGTGCCTTTTTTACGCCGTAAATTAGGCGTGGTATTTCAGGATTTTCAACTACTTACTGATAGAACAATTGAAAAAAACCTCGAATTCGTACTTAAAGCAACAGGTTGGAAAGACGAAAAACTAATTAATGAACGCATTAAAGATGTTTTAGACAAAGTTGGTTTGCGTTCTAAAATTAAAAAAATGCCACATGAAATTTCGGGAGGTGAACAACAGCGTATCGTTATTGCGAGGGCTTTGCTAAACGATCCTGAAATTATACTTGCCGATGAACCTACAGGAAATTTAGATCCGGAAACATCAGAAGAAATTGTAACCCTTTTAAAGCAAATTAGCCAGGCCGGAACTGCGGTTTTAATGGCCACGCACGATTACCACATTATCCGTACTTTCCCTTCACGCATTATTAAATGTGAAAATGGTGTGGTGCATGAAGATGCACAAATCGTATAAAAAATTCTGACACCCGTCAGCTAATCAGCCAATCTGTTCAGATAAATACAAATAAATCTGACAGCTTGGCTGATTTCCGTTTATGGCAAAATAGTTGAGATTAACACAAAAAAATTCAGCCTAGTATTATGTTTAATAAGAAGAAAAATAACGATAAAGAAGAAAATATAATGAATCCTGAAAATACATCAGAAAATACTGCTGAAAATGTAGAGAATACTGATGCTTCTGCAAATGAAACTGAGCAGGCTCCAGAATTATCTGCTGAAGAAAAATTGCAAGCAGAAGTTCAACAGCTTAACGACAAATATTTACGTTTATACGCAGAATTCGACAATTATAAACGCCGTACCCAAAAAGAACGTATAGAATTATTGCAAACCGCTGGTAAAGATGTAATTGTATCGCTTTTACCAGTTTTAGATGATTTCGACCGTGCATTAAAAGCAATGGAAACTGCTGCTGATGTTGCTCCGGTAAAAGAAGGTATTTTGTTGGTTAGTACAAAACTGAAAAACACACTGGCACAGAAAGGCCTGAAAGATGTAGAAAGCATCAGCCAACCTTTTAATACCGATTTCCATGAGGCAATTACCAATATCCCAGCCCCTACTGAGGATTTAAAAGGAAAAGTAATTGATGAAGTTGAAAAAGGATATACCTTAAATGATAATGTAATCCGCTTTGCTAAAGTTGTAGTTGGAGCATAAAAAAGTAATTATTGAATGATTGAAATTTGAATGGTTGAATGCTAAATACCATTCTCTTATTCCATCAGTCATTTAATGATTAATACAGAAATAATTATTGAATAATTGAATTTTGAATAATTGAATTAACATTCTCTTATTTCCATCACTCAATCATTCAATCATTTTATAAAGAAGATGAGTAAAAGAGATTATTACGACGTATTGGGCGTAGCCAGGGGCGCAGCTGCTGATGAGATAAAGAAAGCCTACCGCAAGATGGCGATCAAATATCACCCGGATAAAAACCCTGGGGATAAAGCTGCTGAAGATAAATTTAAGGAAGCTGCCGAAGCCTATGAGGTATTAAGCAGTCCGGAGAAAAAACAACGTTATGATCAATATGGTCATGCAGGAGTTGGCGGCGCAAGTAGCGGTGGCTACGGCGGTGGCGGCATGAACATGGACGATATTTTTAGCAATTTCGGCGATGTATTTGGCGGCCATAATCCTTTCGAAAGCTTTTTCGGCGGTGGTGGTGGCGGTCAGCAACGCGGTGGCCGTAGGGTTGCCAAAGGTTCTAACCTCCGTATAAAAGTTAAATTAACCCTTGAAGAAATTGCACACGGCGCAGAGAAAAAAATCAAGGTTAATAAATTAATCGTTTGTAAAACCTGCGATGGCTCGGGCGCAAAAGATAAATCATCGGTAAGTACCTGTGGTACCTGCGGAGGTAGCGGCCAGGTGCGTAGGGTAACCAATACCATTTTGGGCCAGATGCAAACAGCATCTACATGCCCTACTTGTAATGGTAGCGGACAACAGATTACTTCTAAATGTACTGTTTGCCATGGAGACGGTGTGGTACGTGGAGAAGAAACCATTACCATTAACATCCCTGCCGGAGTAAGTGAAGGCATGCAGTTAAGCATGAGTGGAAAAGGAAATGCTGCTCCTAATGGCGGTATCCCAGGTGATTTAATTATCTTAATTGAAGAAACACCACACGAAACCTTAAAACGTGAAGGCAATAACATTGTATACGATTTGCATTTAAGCTTTGTTGATGCTGCTTTAGGAATGAGCATCGAAGTACCAACCATTGATGGTAAAGCAAAAATTAAAATCGATCCAGGAACTCAAAGTGGTAAATTATTGCGCTTAAAAGGTAAAGGTTTACCAGAAGTGAACTCTTACCACAGGGGTGATGAAATTATCCATATCAACATCTGGACACCAAAAGCTTTAAGCAGCGACGAACGCAGTGCCTTAGAGAAACTTCGTGAATCTCCAAACTTTAAGCCTCAACCAGGTAAAAACGATAAGAGTTTCTTCGAAAGAATGAAAGAATACTTCGAGTAATTATTAATATTAAATTTAAGAACCGATGTCGCAAGCATCGGTTTTTTTTATGCAATCGTCATGCTGATTTTATTTCAGCATCTGTATTAATTCACCTCACCTATCTAAGAAATTGTTTGCCTTGGGGGTTACCAAATTTGCAAAACAGGTATTAAACAACAATTTAGATGAATTCAAAAATGCCTTTAGAAAAAACTTAATAGAAGTATCAATATTCACCTATCGGTTGGTGTCTCACCTACCGAAACTAAGCAACCTTTATAAACGAAATTACATGATTGCTTTAGCTTAATATTTTGACCTGTAAGATAACAGTAATTTGAAAAGCAGTTGAGTAATTATATTAGCATCAGTCGGGCTATACGCTATAGCTCCGAATAAAAATCGGAGGCTGCCGCTGCTATCCCGTTTATTAACAACAGCTTTTGCTACTATTTGAGGTAGCCTGGCCAGCGCCAATTTTTCACCTATCGGTTGGTGTTTCATTGACTGAAAATGAGCAGCATCAAAGGATTAAATTACATAATTGTTTCACCTATCGGTTGGTGTCTCACCGACCGAAACTAAGCAGCATTAAAGGATTAAATTACATGATTGTTTCACCTATCGGTTGGTGTCTCACCGACCGAAACTAAGCAGTATCAAAGGATCAAATTTCACCTATCGGTCGGTGTCTCACCGACCGAAACTAAATAGTACTTGATAAACACCATGCTATTTCCTCCAAAAACCACAGGCCTCAATAAAATAAACCTGATAGCAATGGTATTTCGTTCTACTTCGTTTAATTTAGCAAAAACATTAACGAAATTTAATGGATAGCAGGACCACAGTTTCCGAAGAAACACTGCTATTGCTTTCCAAAATACAAAAAAACTATGCGCATTGCTATTATCGATCTTGGCACCAACACTTTCCATTTGCTTATTGTTGAAACAGAGGGAAACCAATTTGAAATTCTTTATAAAACCAATGTACCCGTTAAGTTGGGCGAAGGTAGAATTAACGATAATCTCATTATTCCTGAAGCCTTTGAAAGAGGAATAAGCTGTCTTGAAAATTTTAGCCGGACCATCTCCGAGTTCCGGGTTGATGAGGTAAGGGCGACAGCTACTTCGGCGGTAAGAAGTGCTAAAAATGGAAATGACTTTGTAGATGTGGTTAAAACTAGAGCAGGAATAACGATCGAAACCATTACTGGCGATGAAGAAGCTGAATTCATTTACCAGGGTGTAAAACTAAGTGGTGCAGTTACTGAGCTATCGTTAATTATGGATATTGGAGGTGGGAGCGTAGAATTTATTCTTTGTGATACCGAAAGATTAATCTGGAAGAAAAGTTATAACATTGGCGCTGCACGTTTAATGCAACAGTTCTTTAAATCCGATCCATTGGCCGATGAAGAGAAAAATGCCATTTTGTTCCATGTTCAAAATCAATTGACAGATCTTTTTGATATCTGCGAAAAATATAAACCAAAAATACTAATCGGTTCAGCTGGTGCATTTGAAACATTTGCAGCACTTATTACGAGAAAAAACAATCAAAAGGCAGACATTGCAACGATGAAAACTTTAGCATTGAATTTTGATGATTACATAGAAACAGCAATTAAAATACTCAATTCAACACATCAGGAAAGAACCGAAATGCAAGACATAATTCCTTTACGGGTAGATATGATTGTTATTGCTGCCTTGATCACCAATTACATATTGGGTAGAACAAAAATAAACCATTTGAAGCTTTCTACATATGATTTAAAAATGGGCGTACTTGCCAGTATGATGCAATGATAGATAGCCATTTCTATAGCTGGCTTCTTTACACTAATGTAATTTACTTCTTTTTTGGTGCAATTATCATACGTCCCATAATCATGGGTTCTGCTTTTTTAAGCTTAAGGTCATTCTGTTTGTCTTTAGAAAAATTGAGTATTAGCATCCCATTATACCGTATACTTTCAACAATTATCTGGTTATTTTTAACGTTGAATTTATCACCTAAACTTATCTCATACCGGCCGTTTTCATCGGTTGTTGCAAAAAACTTGGTATCAACAATCGTTAATCTAATCCCTGCTGCAGGCTTGTTATCGGCACCAAAAACATAACCATATACTTTTTTAGGTACAATCGGCTTTGTATCTGCGTGTTTGTGGTTAATGCTTTTTATAGTTTCAATTGGTGCTTTAATATTTTTAGCCTTTGCATCCATCACAAAAATGCTCATGCCTATAGCCAGTACACCAAGATATTTCATCCAGTTTCTGTTTGTTGTTGGCATAACCGACAAATGATAATTTAGCTGGTTTAATTGAGTTTGGCTCAACCGGCCGCATACAGAAGAACTTGAATTGGATAATACACCGATGATTTCGGCATTAGTATAGCCTGAAAAATCAATTACATTTTTACTGCAGGCTGTACAAAAATTAAAACCTGCACCCTTTTCCATTTCATCCCAATTTTGCAAACAGGGTTCAGCAATGGTAACTTCGTTAATTCTCATTTTCATCGTGATCATTTTATTAGATGATGTAACGATGTAGGAAATTCCACAAAGAGATTTAAATAAATTTAAGGAGTTCGTTATAAAGCTTTTCGGTTGGCAAGCCCATTACATTCGTATACGAACCCTCAATGCGCTCTACTACAACAATTCCCCACCAATCTTGCACACCATAACTTCCTGCTTTATCATAAGGTTGGTAATTATCGATGTAGAAATCAATTTCCTCACTGGTAACGGCTTTACAGTACACTTCTGTACGATCATAAAATGAATGGCTTTTATCGCCCTTAACAACCGTTACGCCTGTAAATACTTCATGCCTGCTGCCAGAAAGTTTTTTGAGCATTTCCTGTGCGTGTGCCCTATCGCTTGGTTTGCCTAAAATTTCGCCATTTAAAGCTACAATAGTATCGGCGGTAATTATAATTTCACCATCTCCGGTAAACGCCTTTGCTTTTTGCTCTGATATATAAACTGCAATTTCTGCCGGACTTAAACCATCAGGATAACGCTCATCAACATCTTTTAATTCTACTTTAAAATTTAAACCCATAAGGGTTAACAGTTCTTGTCGGCGTGGCGATTTAGAGGCTAAAACAATAGGGGGAAAATTTACAGGCATATTTTATTTTTTTTGCTAAAATAAGAAAAGCGGCCTAAAGCCGCTTTCTTATTTAATATTTTAACAAGATTTAGTTGTTGCCACCACCTTGTCTACGTTTTTCCATTTCGGCACGTTGCTCTTTTTGCCAGGTTTCGTAAGTTTTTTTCTGATCGTCAGTTAATACAGCATTTACTTTTGCATCATTATCAGCACGCATTTTTTGCATTTTCTCTCTCATTGCATCTCTATCACCACCTTGCATTTCTTCGCGCATTTTTTTCATGGTTTCAGCCTGCTCAGTAAAAACAGCTGTTAATTTCGTTTTTTGATCGTCAGATAGTTTTAATTTCTCGTCTAACTGTTTTACGCGGTCTTCAGGTTTCATCATCATTCTGCCTTGTCCACCACCTTGTTGTTGCGCGTTAGCGAAACCAGCTATACCTAGCATTAATCCGCAAATCATCATTAATTTTTTCATGTTGTTTTTGTTGTTTTTGGTTGAAAATTGAGATGGTTTGAGTCTAAAAAAAAACAATAGTTTAATGGCAAAATGTAACTTAGCTGTTGCAAATTACAATGTGCCGCGTTTCACACTTTCCTAAATAACTTTGTTAAGACGGAATTATTATGCAGCACCCAATAAATTATAAATTAAGCTAAATTACATGCCAGAATCGGCAGCGTTCGGATTTTCATCATGCCATCTGCCCTGCACTTTCATCACTTTTTCGATAATATCGCGAACAGCAGTTTTGCCTCCTTTGAAGGGAGATACAAATGTAGAAATGGCTTTTATTTCTTCTACGGCATCAGCCGGACAGGTTGGAAGACCTACCAGTTTCATAACTTTTAAATCAGGGATATCGTCGCCCATATAAAGCACTTCTCCGGCAGTAATATTTTTATCCTGAAGGTATTGATTAAAGATGGCAACCTTATCTCCGGTTCCAAGGAAAACATCGGTAACCCCTAAATTGAAGAAGCGTTTTCCCATTGCAATACCATCACCACCAGAAATGATACAAATGTTATATCCCTTTTTAACTGCCAATTGCATGGCATAACCATCTTTAATGTTAAATGTGCGTAGCGATTGACCATTATCAGTAACCTGAACTGAGCCATCGGTAAGCACACCGTCTACATCAAAAATGAAAGTGGTGATCTCTTTTAGTTTCTGTAAAAACATTCGCGCGTTTAGGGTTAAGCGCTCGGTGCTTACTCTGGACTGAGGACTCCGAACTCAGGACTAATTACTGATTATCTCTCCACTCGTACACCCAGGCAGATTGAATTTGCTCTAAATGCCCTTCGCTGCTTTCCTCACGGGTACCTTTAAAGTTTGGTAAGGATAAAACCCATTCTAAAAGTTCGGTAAAGCGGATACGGTAGATTTTAGCTTCTGTAAAGTCATCACCGAATTTCTCATATAAAGACATTGCAATATCTTCATAATCATTCCAGTAAAAAGGTAAAGCAAATTTATCGTTGTTCATGTTGTTTTGTTGGTTAATTGTTGAAATTGGTTAATCGGTTAAATTTATAAATTGGCTAACCGACTAATGACTTTTGCTTTGGGACTATAACTAGTGACCCATAAAGTCTGATTGATCTGGAATGGTAACTTCAATATCGCCATTAATTACCACACATTGGCAACCCAGGCGGGAAGTAATTTTCGGACGGACAGCTCTGTCGATAAAGTCTTCTTCTTTGTCGGAAATCTCTTCGATATTATCCATGCCCTTTGTTACGTATACATGGCAGGTACTGCAACCACAAACACCACCGCAGTTGTGTTGTAATTCGATTCCGTTATCCAGACAAACATCTAAAACAGATTCTCCCGCGGCTATTGGCAATTCAATAGATTCGTGATCTGCTTCTTCAAAATTTATTTTTAATTTAAAAATGCTCATAATTATTTTGCAAAAGTAATAAGCAAAAGCCGTAATAATACTATTTCAGCGTTAATTTTATGCTATCGCTTAATGTTTGATAAATATTCTGCAACCCGGGCATGCTTGTTAACATGCCTCATGTGCTTATTTAAAGTATTTTCATCAGCCCGTACTGCTGGTCCCGTTTGCACATTTTCAGGCAGATTGCTCATTACCTTATCAGCCGTCTCGGCAATTAAAGGTCTGATGATTTCGAAATCCAAATCATTCTGATTCAAAATTTCATTGGCTAAAGTGTAAAGGTGGTTCGGAAAATTACAGGCAAACACGGCAGCCAGGTGTAATACTTTTCGCTTCTCTCCATCTAACGGATATACTTTAGTACTTAATTTGCTAGCTAAATTGGTTAAAACAGTTAGTTGATCTTCGTTACTAGCTTCAATACAAAGTGGAATATTTACGAATGAAATTTCCTTCCCTTTAGAAAAAGTTTGCAAGGGATAAAAAACACCCGCATTTTTCACCAGTGAGGATAAAGTATTAATATCTGTAGTTCCTGATGTATGCACCACTAAACCATTTACATTTTTTAATGATCTGGCAACTGCGGCAATGGCATCATCTTTTACCGAAATAATATATAAATCAGCATTCTGTTCAAGATCATTTAAATCGCTTACTGCTTTGGTTTCTATTAAAGTAGCTAAAAACTGTGCATGATTAAAATTAGGGCTATAAACTTGCACCACTTCTTCACCTACAGCCTTTAAAGCCTTGGCCAATTGTGTGGCAACATTACCTGAACCTAATAAAACAATCTTCATGTTGTTATGCTACTTTGGCCTCTTTTCTTCTTCTGAAAATTGAAAGTAAGAAACCAACAACCATTACAATGGTACCTGCCCAATATAAATTGATAAATGGAAACTCAATTGCTTTAAAAACAACCCAATCTTTAGCTTGTTGAGGTTTTTCAAAAATCTGAAGTTCCACTTTTTTCTCATCTGGTAATACCCTCGAAAAACGGAATTTCAGATCAAGTTCATCAACCTTACGTGCGAAATCAAAAGTATTGTTACCTTTTATTAAAAAGATAGGCTCTGTGTTGTAAATTTTACCCGCAGCACTAATCTCTAAAGGTAAACCAACAGCGTAATCGCCCTGGCCTAATGCTAAATCTTTTGCGGTAGGTTTTCTGTTTAAATCTTTAACGGTAACGATTCCACTTGAGGTATGAATGGTATCCCCTACAGAAACCTTTACAATACGAGGTGCTTTATAGTTTTCATCATCCGAATGCCCTTCATGGTCATCATGCGATTCTTGTTTAACAGCCGCACTCGTAATGTGTGTATAAACATCGTAAGTTAAATAGTGCTTGGTATCAGGAGATGCAATTAAGCCCATTTTTTCATTTGCCTGAACATGCGGATGCAAGTTAAAATCTTCTTTAACCTTACCTTCTTTATCTAAAACTTTAAAATTAAGCGTATAAATGGTATTTGGTGCCACTGTGGTATCGGCTACATAGGTTACAGTATACTTACCCATTTGTTTTGGCTCGTTTTTATATAACATGATGTTCTCGCCAGGCTTTTCTGTCTTTTCAAAACCTTCTACAGGAATAAATTTATTCGCATTAATGGAAATTGGCTTATTTGTAGCGGCAGAAATTAATGCACCTAAAATTAAAAAAGCAAAACCAATGTGAGCAATTGCAGATCCGGCCAGTTTGGCTTTACCACCAAAAGCCTGATACAATATGGCTGCATTGGAAAGTACAGCAAATAAACAACTAAAAGTAATCAGGATGTACATGGTGTTGGTGTAGATTTCTGCTACATAGACCAAACCTGCAGTTAAAACAATTGAAAAAACAATTGCAGAAATTAAGCTGCTATAAAATTTGCGCGGGTCGGTTCTTTTATATTTTAAATATTGAGAAAAACCTGAAATTAATGTAATTAACACCGCAAATGGTGCCTGCCATTGGTTGTAATACTTTACAGCATCAATAGGAGGAGTAAATTTAGTGCCGAAAGCCTTATTAAAGACTGGCACTGAAGTAGAGAAAATAACCTGAATACAGGCGATGGTTACTACCAAAGCTCCGATAAACATCCAGAATTCGCGCGAATAGGTTTCTTCATCTTTGGTGGTAATCGGCAATTCTTTCCACCTGATTACAATTAATACAACTGCTAAAACGGCAAATACAACATTATATAAAATTAAGTGCCCAAACATACCCATATCGGTAAATGAGTGAACGGATGTATCGCCTAAAATACCGCTTCTGGTTAAAAACGATGCATAAAGCACCAATAAGAAACTTAAAAATACCAATGCAATGGCTGTAAAATAAGCATGACCGGTATTTTTATATGCAATCATTACGTGTACAGCACCAATTAAGGTTAACCATGGAATTAAAGAGGCATTTTCTACAGGATCCCAAGCCCAGAAACCACCAAAATTTAAGGCTTCATAAGCCCAAAACGAACCCATAATAATACCTGTACCTAAAACCATTACCGCAAAAAGCGTCCACGGTAATGCTGGTTTAATCCATTCTTTATATCTTTTTTGCCATAAAGCTGCAATTCCGTAAGCAAAAGGAACAACCATACTTGCAAAACCCAAAAACAAAGTTGGCGGGTGAATAACCATCCAGTAATTTTGCAACAATGGATTTAATCCTCTCCCATCAGTAATGAATTTTAAATAATTAGCGAAATTTTCAGGATTTGCAAAAACAACAGGTGCCATTGATTTTAAATCAAGAGAATCTCTTAGTAGAATAAAAGGAGAACTTCCGATGCGCTCGCCTAAAATTTCTACACCCAAAAGCATCGATGTTAAAAACACCTGTGAAAAGGCCACAACTGTCATTACAGGAGCGCTCCCAGGTTTTAGCTTTCCAGATTAATAAAGTACCTAAAAATGATTGCCAAAAAGCCCAAAGCAAGAAACTACCTTCCTGACCTTCCCAAAAAGCAGAAATAATAAAGTGTATTGGAAGCTGCTTTGATGAGTGCCAATAAATGTAACTGTACTCATTGTAGTGACCTAATACTAGGTAGAATAAAATTGCTCCTATACCAATAATACAAGCAAAATTAATTAAGAACCCAATACGGCCTAAATTTCGCCAGGATTTATCTTCTAAATTCTTCTCGCGACTGGCATAAAAGTATGCGATTGTTGAAAGTAATGATGCACTAAACGCCAGTACAATAAAAAACTGACCGATTTTACCCGGCAGCAGGTGTTCGCCTACAAATTGAATATCCATTAAAATTAGTTATATTTTTTTTCGCCGTACTTACCTACAGTATCAACCTTACCATCCTTGTTGATTTCAACCAGGTTATCGTTATATTTAGAAGGGCATTTCATTAAAATTTTGGATGCGTAAAATTTGTCCTGATCCATTTTACCAATCAAAACCAATTTTTCTGACTTTTCAAAATCCTGTGGCTTAGTACCTGCATACACAACCTCTCTTACTTCACCCTTTTCATCTTTCATATGGAATGAAAAATGGTTGGCATCTTTTACCGCATCGTAATACGTACCTTTTGATTTTTCCCAATAGCCCATTACGTGCTCTTCTTTATTAGAAGTAGCGGCTTGTTTGAAATTAGAGTAAGTATCTGTATTTGCGTTTAAGCTAAATAAAATCCCTACGGAAATTGCGATGGTAATTAACCCAATGATTGCACTTTTCTTCATGATGATGTGTATTGTAAAAGCTGGGAACAAAGATAGAAAAATAGGCTTAGCAAGCATTCTTTTACATTTTTCTTGTCTTTATATTGACAATTACCTGATTTTTATCAGAAATATTTTCAACAAGAGCATCTATTTATAACTGATCTTAAGGAATATCTTAAATCCGATAAAACTTAGCTTCGAAATTATTAAGTTTGACCCATCAGATTTTATTCCTTTTTACATCCCACAATAAACATAAACCGGATAAACATGAACTTGAAACAGTTTTATAAGCTATTGCTATTTATTTTTCTAATACCCATTTTAAGTTCCTGTTTTGAAGTTGTTGAGGAAATTACCTTGAAAAATGATGGAACCGGAGATGTTGTATTAACCATAAACCTGAGCCAGAGCAAAACCAAAGTGGCTTCGGTGATGCTGCTTGATAGTGTACAGGGATACAAAGTACCGAGTAAACAAAAAATACAACAAGAACTTAATGAAGCTGTAGCTTATTTAAAAAAATCGGAAGGCATTTCGAATGTAAAAAGCACAAGTGATTTTAGCAATTACATTGCAACCATCAGTTTTTCGTTTAAAGATGTTTCAAATATCAATAATATCACTAAAAACATCCTTGCTCAACAAAAAATTAAGGCTACAAATACATCCTCATACAGTTATAACAAAACCACAAAAACTTTTAACAGGAAATATCAGCCAGTAGGTACAGCAAAAACCGAATTCAATAAATTAAAGGCAAAAGACAAAGCTGTTTTTAATGGCGCAACCTATACCAGTATTTACCGTTTCGAATCTCCTGTAACAAGTAGCACTAACCCGGCATCAAATGTGTCGAAATCCAAAAAAGCAGTAATGTTAAAAAGCAGCATCATGGATTTAATTAATGGAAAAATTAACGTATCGAACACGATACAACTGTCTAAATAAAATCACACTTTCCGAAAAACCCTATCTAAATGAAAAAAATTCTAATTGCCATCTCTTTCTTTTTATCCTTTCAACTGGCGCAGGCACAGGATTTAGTCAAGAAAATCCCTTCAAATGCATTTACAGTAGCCACTATTAAAGGCGACAATGTCTTTAAACTCATGTTTGTGAAAGACTTTAACGAATCTTTTGTTGGCAAAAAATTACTTACGGAAACATCAAAGTCACTGGATAAAAATTTTACCAGCATTGAAGATTTTGGCATCAACCTGGAGAAAAACATGTATTACTTCAATCAGTTAAGCGATAGCATTACCTATAACTGTTTCTTGATCCCTATAAAAGATGCTGCAAAATTTGAAAGTTTGATTGAAAACAAAGAAAAAAAGTATACTCAGCAAGGCGATATCCGTACAATGATTTTGCCAGATAGCACGAGTATAATCAAATGGAATAACAACATGCTTTATTTTGTAACAGGAAGCATTAAAAGTTCTTTCTTTGCTGATTCTGTCAAATCTGCACGTTATGGAATTAAAGACACAAAATATGGATGGGATACCACGGTAACCGACAGTACAGTAGTTACTGTAGATTCTGTTGCAACAATTGCTTACCCGGAAACAATCGATCAGCCTACTACTATAAAACCTTATAAAAAGGCCAAAACCGCTGCTAAAAAGAAAAAACCAACAAAAAAGTCAATCAAAGGTAAAACCCGTAAAAAAGCTACCATTGCCAAAAAGAAAAAACCGGTAAGTGATGGCTTTATTGATGATGAAACTGCGCCTGATATGGCTGATGATGTGGTAACAGACAGTGCTGGAACTTATGTTTCGGGCGATGTTGCAGATGCGGCAAACTACAACCAGGCCGGCGATGAAAAACATTATCAGGATTATCAAAAAGAGCTTACCGAGGAGGATGTAAAGAAAAAAAGATTAGCCTTTACCTGGATGACTACTCAAGCCGATCAGATTTTTAACGGCACTTACGAATCTATCGAAAACAATAAATCCTATACCGCAAGTTTAAACAATAAAGCCATTGCAGAACTTTGGGTATCGAGTTTACAGGATGTTTACAATTCGATAGCACCCGAATTTGGCACCTATGGAAAAGCTGGTTTAATGAAAGGTTATGGCAGTTTAAATGCAAAGCTTTTTATGGACAATAAAAGTTTTCGTATCTCTACAGGGTTGGAAATGGTTCAGGAACAGGCCGATGCTTATAAAAAAATCATGAACAGGAAGTTGAACAAAAAATTTCTGAAATATGTAAACAGCGAAAAAGCACTTGGTTTTATGAGTTACTCGATTGATACCAAAGCTTACCTGGAAGAGTTTCCTAAATTAATGAAACAAGCCTATGGATCTTTTTTAGGAGCAAGAATGGATGAAGAAATTGATTTGGGAGCTGATCTGATCTCACTTATTTTGGATGAAGAAGCTATAAGCAAAGTTGTTAAAGGCGATGCCCTGTTTGTAATTAACGGTTTAAATACCAAAGACGTTACCTTTACCACTTACGAATATGATGATGATTATAAGCAAAAAGAGGTAGTTAAAACGAAACAAGAAACCCTGCCTGATTTTCTTTTCATGTTCTCATCTGAAGATACCAGATTGATTAACAAAGCAATTAAATACGGGCTGAACAAGAATTTTATCACTGTTGAAAATAACATATACAAATTCCAGGAAAAGAAAAGCCCAATTGATATTTATTTCATGATTAAAGATGGTATTGTATTTTTTGGCAACTCATTAACAGAGATGCAGGGAATTAGCAACAATCAATACAGCAACAATAAATTAAGCAAATTGCATAAAGATTTATTAAGCAAAAATAATTTCAGCTTTTTATTTAATGCCAAAAACCTGGTGGGCAAAGTACCGGATTCGGAAATTGGCGGCGAAGAAACGGCTAAGAAATTTAACAGCACTTTAGAAAAAATGGGCAATGTATATATGAAATCGAACCCGATTAAAGGTAGATTGGTTTCAGCAGATATTAGTGCAGAAATACCGAACGGACACGAAAATGCATTGAAATACCTGTTCTCTTTAATAGAAAATGCAGCGAAGTAATCACTTGCTTGTTTTAATAACAATTTTCAGTAGTTAACCGATTAACCCCTTTAAAAAGTTAACCTTTTCTATGATGAAATTTTTAAAAATAACAGCAGCAATAGTAATATTGCTGCTGATCTGTTATTTCGGCTTTTTCAAGTATCGGCAGATACAGGCGAATAAGATATCAATCCCAACTTCTGCCACTGCCCTGCTAAAAATTAATGTTGATGAATTATATAAAACCATCGCAATTAGTTATATAAAACATCCCAACCAATATACTGGAGGGGATAAAAAAGGCATAAAGGATAAAATAGCGGATTTAAAAACAGGCTTGAAAATTCCGGCAAATATCTATATATATACCTTGGCAGAAAAAGCAAAAACAACCTTCTTTTCGAGCTTTGAAATAACAGATACGTTGGCTTTTAACTGCTTTATTGAGAAAAATACTTTCCTGCCATTGATCAAAAAAGAGTCAGGTTTCTTTCAATCAAAAGATTCGACCATCTCAATTTTATTTAACAAATCAAATGCTGTTTTAGCCTTTTCTCCTCAAAAAGAACAGGTTAAAACAGTACTTACAGATATCCTGAATAAAAAAAACATGGTAAAAATTGGTGAAAGCAAGTTTAATAATCTGATTAACCTCACCGATCATTTAGTTTTTCAGGATAGCAACAATTTGTGCAAGATTAGCTTTACCGATGGAAAAATCAGTTTCAGTAATGAATTTACCAATAAATGGATTGAACCTGCACTGCAACCAAAACATCGCGTTTTAAATCCTAAAAGTTCCGTAAGCATGTGGTTAAACGGAAAATATAAATCAGATGTATCGAAAAACAATCAGTCACCAAATACTTCTATTTTTTCAAAATATAACTTTTCGAAATTTTACAAAGATTACCTTGATTTTGAATGGACCAATACAATTACCCAGGTAGATACTGTTGTTGGTTATGAATATAATGATGATTTTGAACGGGTGGAGAAAAAAATTCTTCAGGACAAAAAGATTCCGGCTATATCTATTAACATGAGTGCAAATGATCAGGAAGTAAGTAATTACCTAAAATCTTTAGGTGCGCTGGATGAATCAACCGGAAAAATCAGCAGAACTATAATTCCACTTTATCAAACTTATTTTAAAGGTACCAAAGGCAATATTCAGTTGAGTACTTTACCAAATATTAATCCTGACCTTAATAAAATATCCTCCGAAGATTTCTTGTACCTTAAAATAGATTTTAAAAAATTGTTGAAGCAAATGCCAATGCCACTTATCGCTGAGAATTTAAGCAACTTTAGCCAACTGGAAATTAAAGCAAAAAGCACAGGAAAAGATAAAATTAAACTGGAATCGGAATTACTGTTTTCAAATCAAGACGCAAATGCATTAATTCAGCTTTTAAAAACCTTTAAAAATGGTATTAACAGCCAGATCAAATTTAATTTACCAATTGATATTCCGGTACGCAAATAGGCTAATTTCGCAGATAAAGGGTGATTTCAAGCAACTTTAATAAGAATATTAATACAGGAGCATTAATTTCAAACTAAAAAAGAGCTAGAAACGGCTTTAATAGTTGGCAATAGATTTAGATCGTAACTCTTAAAAACGAATAAAAAAAGCCTTGCAGTTTTAATCCTGCAAGGCTTTCATTTAGTTCTTGATCCTTCAACAAGCTCAGGATGAAAAACTAAGATTATGGCCAAACGCCTAAATTCATATAAGAAACTGCAATTTTATCGATTGAATTTACAAAAGCAGCAGTTCTTAACGTCTGCGTACCTGGTTTATTTTTCAAAGTTTCGCGAATTTCATGATAAGAATGGATCATGGTATCTTCTAAACCAGAGTTTACCAATTCCATTTCTGAGGCACCCTTAACAATCATCAAACGGTGCTCAGGCAAGATCGTTTTACCAGTCAGGTTTTCTAAAGTATTGATCAGGTTTGCATTAGAATTTGCCGCATAACGGTTTTCCATACGTCCGAAAGCAACGTGAGAAAGGTTTTTTAACCATTCGAAGTAAGAAACCGTAACCCCGCCGGCATTGCAATACATATCAGGAATAATAATTCCACCCATTTCAGTAAAAATAGCTTCAGCTTCTGGTGTAGTTGGTCCGTTTGCACCTTCAGCAATAATTTTTGCTTTAACCTTGCGGATGTTAAGCTCAGTAAACTGGTTTTCTAAAGCCGCCGACAATAATATCGCAATCTTGCTTTTAAACCTTCCATTGAGTTTTTAAAATCGGTAGCACCTGGGAAACCTAAAATAGAGCCTGTATTTTTACGGTGTGCAAAAACTTCATCAACATTTAATCCGTTGGGATTATAAATTGCGCCTTCATATTCACATAAGCCTACGATAGTAGCCCCAAATTCGGCCAGAAATTTAGCTGAGTGGTAACCCACGTTACCTAAACCCTGTACAATAACTCTTTTATCACCTAAACCTGCTTTAAAACCAATTTTGGCCATATCTTCTGCAACTTCTACACATTCGCGTACGGCATAAGCCACACCACGGCCGGTAGCTTCTTTACGACCACGGATACCATGTAGAGCAATTGGTTTACCAGTTACGCAGCCTAAGGCATCCAACTGGCCAGGGTTCATGGTCATATAAGTATCGGCAATCCAGCTCATTTCGCGTTCTCCAGATCCATAATCAGGAGCAGGAACATCGATACCGGGACCGATAAAAGTTTTTCTTAATTAATTCTGTAGTATAACGGCGGGTAATCGTTTCCAATTCGGCAACGCTATATTGTTTGGTGTTAATTTTGATCCCACCTTTTGCACCACCGAATGGAACGTTAACAATAGCACATTTGTATGTCATTAAGGCTGCAAGTGCCATAACCTCATCTTCGTTTACCATTTCGCTATAACGGATACCACCTTTTGTAGGGCTCATATGGTGAGAGTGCTCTACACGCCAGGCATCAATTACTTCAAAACCGTTTCCGCGGCGTATTGGGAACTGGAAACGATATACACTATTACATGTTTTAATCTGGTTCAATAAACCTTCCGGATGATTGGTGAATTGAGCCGCACTGTCAAAGTTTTTACAAACATCTGCAAAGAACTTGTTCTCGTCTGCTAGATTAGCCATTATTTATTTTTTAATATGAATAAGTTTTCGATGCAAAATTGCCTAAAAAACCGCACATATCCAAATGAAAAAAGACTTAGTGTAAACCAAACACCACGCTGATTTGCTGCAACCACAGTACTTATACCAATTGTAGCGAATTGTTCAAAAACAATACTAACACCTATTTAAACGCAGATAAATGCTTTGGGAAAGATTAGAAAAACGACCATTTTATCGCTTTTATTGAAGCTTATTTCAACCTAAAAAATTTATAAAAAAAATATTTAAATCATGCTTTTATTACAACGCTTAACAAACAGAGTAATAAAACCGGGCAAATATTACGAATATTGTAATTCGACAGGGGAATTAAGACATAAAAAAGTGACCAATTATGTTGATCACTTTTCAATGTTAATCTAAATCGTCCCGTTGATTTAATTTTTAACTAACCAAACTTGATCAATAAATTATCAAAAAACAATACTGCGATGTAGGTATTTTATGTCTTTACTGACTTGTATCTTTAATTAGCGCTTTAAAAATCGATAACATCCTATTTTACAATAAGATAAATATAAAATTTATGAAATTATCAGCAATAATGCATTTATTTATTGCCATTTGAAACGATAAAATATTTATAGCTATAATCCTTTAAGGTCCTATTATTTGCTATTGTGGTTTTCTTTTTCAATTTCTTCTTTAATCTTTTATCAATAGCGAAAAGATAACCAAGCAGGCCTACAAGAATAATTACGATACAAATTACAACAACGTAGATTTTTCCATTGCTGCGCAGGCTATCGGCCATTTCTACACCGTCTTACCTGAGCAAATAGTTGCAAAGTGGCGATCATTAATATTAAGGAGAAAAATATCTTTTTCATTTTAATTATGTTGTTGTTTGTTTTCTATTGAACGTATTCTGAAACGGATGGTATAAATCCAAAAGCCAATAATAGACCAACCAATAAATGCTGGATATAAAAACTGTTCCATTCTGCTATCTAAATCGTAACTATTAAAGCCTGGGTTGCCACCATTGCCAGGGTGTAATGAATCTGACAGCCTTGGGAGTACCATAATGAGGACTACCATCATAAGGAAAAGCAAAAATATTGTAAATGGCTGATATTTTTGCTCTTTTTTGTTCTTCATCAATTGCATTGCGAAGAATTAAATAAGCAAAATATAATAATATTGCAATTGCACTAAAATTTTGTTTACATGAAACCGACAATTGTCCCCAGGTATATTTTGCCCATAACGACCCAGTTATTAAACCGAGGATACTAAAGACCACCCCAACATTTACACTTTCAACTGCTCTAGTATCATAGCTTTCTTCTCCCTTTAATAAAAAACATAATACTATAAAAAACTGAAATAGAAAAAAGTGTAATCATAGCTGAACCACATGGGTACATGAAAATACAGGTTCCTTATAGTTTCATTCAAAATTGCTAACCTAGGTACACCAATTTAATAATCCACCTACGGTTGAATACAAAACCAATATGGCTCCCAGAACTTTCCACCATGTTTTACTCATATATTATAATATTTATTAAACTTATAATTTTTATACTACTTTACTCTCTCCAAAGGTAAGGAAATAACAATAATGCTGTTGCAACAGTAACAACGTTAACGGCTCAAAAGCATGTTCTTTATTCCATCAGGTTTGAACTCGTATCCCACGGCAAGCCATCAACTGCATTCTTAGCTAATCTGATTAGGAGTATGAGTACCGGGATAATAAGTGGAAAACTCAAAATTGCCATTAACATACCACCATTGCCAGCCTTACTCGCAATGGCAGATACCATGGTAAAAACAGTCGAAAAACTAATTGCACCTAAAATAATAGCAATATAATACATTAGTAGATTAGTATCAGGATATGTACCAAAAACTAAAATGTGTAAAATCCAAGCGCAATTGTAGTCAAAGCCAGCATTAAAAGGATGTTGTAAACCATCTTAGAAATTAAAACTGCAGCAGGGCTGGCCAGAATGTAACTGTATAATTGCTGTCCTTTAGTTTCTTGCAAAAAGCTTTTCGATACGCCGTTAATTGAGGCAAAAAGCATGATAATCCAAAATAAAGCATTCCAGGTTAATTTATCGCCAAGGCTAACAAACGACAGGTAACAGGTAAAAATAGTAGAAACCACATAGAGTAATACACCATGAATGGTATATTTTGAACGCCACTCTAACAGTACTTCCTTATGTATTAAATATTTAACCTCTTTGGCCAATTGCATAACCGCAAATATACTTTTATTGATAAATATTGCGCGCTTAAATTGTTGTATTGTTGTAATTTTGTTTTAGATAAAACCCTAGGGAAATTAGCCACGAAAGTACAGAAGGCATAGAAAACATGGATTATGCATCAGTTATAGAATCGCCAGTTGGAAAAATAACCATCTTTGCTGATGATGAATTTGTGTATGCTGTTACTTTTGCCGAAAAAGATACTACAGGTATGGCAGAAAACCAGCTTACCGTTAATGTTGCAAGGCAAATAAATGATTATTTTAAAGGCGAACGGCAGGTTTTCAATTTCCCTATGAAACAAACGGGAACAGCGTTTCAACAGGAGGTTTGGCATAATTTATTAACCATACCTTTTGGCGAAACCACTTCATATGCCAAATTTTCGGCGCATCATCCTTTAGCGATAAGGGCTATTGCATCGGCAAATGGAAAAAACAATATTGCAATAGTAGTACCTTGCCACCGGGTAATTGGCAGCAACGGCAAACTGGTTGGTTACGCGGGCGGCTTATGGCGCAAAAAATGGCTGCTTCAACATGAAAGTGAAGTTGCCAGAAAAGGACAAACAGAATTAAAATTTTAACCCTTATTTAGCAGATGAATACAAACCAAGCCGGAACGCCAAACAACTACTTAAAAGCTATACGTTTAATCAATATTGATGGCGACAAATGCGCATTTGAAACTGGCAAGATCCCAATCCGCCAGCACATTAATGCAAATTACTTTTTTGCTCAAACCGATGTTTCCACTTTAGAGAAAATCCCTCATCCGGCACCAAGGAGACAATATGTTATTACGCTTAAAGGTAAATTGAAGTTTACTGTTAGTAACGGAGAAACCTTTGTTATCGAACCAGGAATTGTGCTTATTGCCAATGATACCGCTGGAGAAGGGCATACCTGGGAAATTGTAGATGGTATTGAATGGGGAAAGAATTTATATCCCGCTGGAGGAGGATGCAGATGATTATTTTACTTTAGACTAACACTGTTAAAACCAAAATTGGGTCAAATCCGTAAATAATAGCAAAACCTACTATTATGAAAACGATCTGCTCACTCCTGCTTGTTCTTTTAACTTACCTGCCCATGGAAAAAAATGTCTGGTGGCTAAATTAGATTTAAAAAAATATTCTGGAACATGGTATTCGTTATATTCTATTCCTACAATTTTTGATAGAGGAAGCCGGGAAACAACCACAAAGTATACCTTGAATAAAGATGGTTATTACAATGTATTTACTACCTATAAAAAACCGGGCGATGATAAGGTGTACTCAAGGAGTTCGAAAATGTTTCCTTCAGAAGATGGTGATAAAGGAGAATTACAGGCGCAATTTATTTGGCCGATAAAGGTTGATTACTGGATTATTGAGCTGGCTGATGATTATTCTTATGTGGTGGTAGGCCACCCTGATCATAAATTTTCGTTCATCATGAGCCGTAATCAAACAATGCCAAAGAAAACTCATGATGAAATAGTAGCCAGATGTAAAGCTAAAGGATATGAGGTAGCTAAACTAACCTCGCAATTGCACGAAAAAGTTTAAGCTGTAATTTTTTCGCCGCGTTTAACACTAAAGAGCATAAATATAACGCCTACCAAAAGTACAATCCAACCCCATTGGAAATGTACTACTTTACCGATCAACTTATTGGCAAAACCATACTTGGTGTAATTGTTGGCGGTAAAATAAACGGCTACAACTGCTAAAACATACCATATTGCCATTACAAAACTCATAAACCTAAATGCACCAACACTTCTGATAAAAAGGAATAGAACTGAAATGGCTATTATCGCATAGGTAATTAGAAATAAACGCGCATCAGATTGATACAAATTCCAGTTCCCTTTAATAGGTACCTTTAAAATTGGGCAAAAACCAGCAATAACGCATAATATTATGCCTAACCAAGCCCTGAATTTATTTAATACTAACATTTTTATAATGGTTAATTTTATGAATGGTCAACTGTTTAGAGTTAATGATAGTCCACGGTAATATAATTAATTGGTCTGCCTATCTCAAAACTTCTTTAATGGATAAATTGTTTAGATTAGTATCTGTTTCAGCATTAGTTAATGTGCAATTGTTGATTGCCTATAGTGTAATAGCCTAATTTGCATTTTTCAAAAACCCTAAAAGCGAAAACTATTAGAATTGATTACCACTTCTGACAACAAGCTGTTGGTTTCAAAATTTTCAGCTAAATGCCTGGCATTTTTTATCCATTAACTATTGACTAAACTACTGCCCTTCAATAATCCCCATTTTATCGGCAAAGTGTGCACAGTAATCGCGCAGATCTTCAACTATTAAAGTTTCGTTTGTGGCTTTCAAAAAGCTATCTCCCATTGTTTGCAAAGTTTCGTAAAAGAAACGTTTCATTTCATCAACAGGCATATCTTTTGTCCAGAGATCAATACGCATCGAGTTTTTGTAATTATGATCCCAAAGGGCAAGAATCATCGATTTTACCGGCACCTGATCTGTTGTTTGTGCATCGGTACTTTCCCAAAGAATATTCTCTGGCATATTGTTATCGTCTAACTCAACTGTTATTTTAATTTCTGCTTTTCTCATGTTAATATTGATTGCACCGCTTCAATAGATTTCTCCAACTAAATCGGTTAATTTTTCCGGATGCAAAGATGCTTATTTAATTTGATTCCTCTGATTGGTTGCTTAAACCGATAAAGATTGAACAGCGATTTTTACGGTTTGATTACGTTACCTTTTGTAAAATCAACATAATTACTGCTGCAATTACAATGAAAATCAGTTCTACTACCCAAATTCTTTTTAAATCTTTTAGGGTAAAACGAAAAATCATATCAGTTATAAATGTTACCACAATTAAACAAGCTAAAATAAGCAGGTAAAAACCATCCATGTTTACATGTCTGGGTGCTGTACTTTTATCCGATAAAAGATTTACAACCACAAGCCCTAATCCTGCGGCACTAATGATATTCAAAGGCGTAATCCTAAGTTTCATCTGTGTTTATTTATTGTTTTAAATTGTCAGATGGAGCCTTTGACGATTTAAATAATTATTTAGAAAATTAATACTTATTTTAATTGCGTCGGGTTTATTACTTTTTCTTATCGAATTTTTTACCTTTTTTAAAGCTCTTAATCTGCTTTCCGGCCTTTGCTTTCGCTTTTTCCCTTACCTTTTTTTCAATTGCAGCAGCATGTTTTTTCTCATGGAAAGCACCTTTAAAATCAGGATCTTCTTTCCGTTTTTGCATATCAATTTCCTTTGCAATGTGTTGACGTTCTTCGTAAGGGGTTTCATCAATAAAAACTCCTTCAGGAATTTCAACAACAGGAATATACTGGCGGATCAGTTTTTCGATTTTGCGGATATAATATTTTTCAGCATCTGTAGCAAAAGTTATCGCATCGCCTTTGGCAAAAGCCCTACCTGTACGCCCGATACGGTGCACATAATCTTCAATAATGATAGGCACATCGAAATTAATTACATGACTTACATCACTCACATCAATCCCTCTACTCGCAACATCTGTAGCAACCAAAACCCTGATATTGCCTTCTTTGAAGCTATTTATAGAGTTAATTCTTGTATTCTGACCTTTATTGGCATGTATTACGCGAACATTATCGGCACCATACCTCCGTTCGATAAAACTATATATGTTATCTGCAACGGTTTTGGTTTTACAAAAAATAATCAGGCGGTTAAAAGCCTCGTCATTCTTTAGCAAATGCTGAAGCAAGTTAATTTTCGTTTTAAAATTCGGAACGTAAAATAAGGCCTGTGTAACATTTGCAGCCGGGGTTGCTTGCGCAGATGCCTCAATCACAAGTGGATTATTCTTAGAAATCGCCGGCAATTTTTTGCACTAGCTCACTCATTGTAGCCGAAAACAGCAAATTTTGGCGTTTACGTGGAACAATTTCTAAAATTCGGTGAATTGAGCCAATAAAGCCCATATCCATCATTTTATCAGCTTCATCCAACACTAAAAATTTAAGACTTTGGGTATTGATATCGCCAGACAAATACAAATCCAAAAATCTTCCAGGGGTAGCAATCAAAATGTCGATACCCTTAGAAATCTGTTCTTTCTGCGTTTTTGGACCAATTCCACCAAAAATTACCAATGAACGTAGATCGGTATGTGTAGAAAACAACTTTACCTGCTCTGCAATCTGCATGGCCAATTCGCGGGTTGGAGATAAAATCAAAGCCCTGGGGATTCTCACCTTGAGCATATTTTAATTGCATTAAAATAGGCAAAACAAAAGCCGCGGTTTTCCCTGTACCGGTTTCGGCAATACCAAAAATATCCTGTCCCGATAATACCGGAGCAATTGCTTTTTCCTGTATCGGCGTGGCAACGGTGTAACCTGCATCGGCAACTGCATTTAAAATTTGCCTGTTTAACTTAAATTCTTCGAACGATTTTGCCATAGCGCACAAAGATAGTGATTAAGGTTGAGGGTTTGAAGGTGTTAGGCAGATGGTTTAGATCACATTCAAAAACAGGGCTCCTTTTATAAGAATGGGTAGTAAAGCAATTTCAGGAATTCTTCTTTAATCGAGCCCCACAATCTGCTCTACTTCATGCCAGTAATTTGCCGCCTTATTTCATTCAAAACAGTAACATTAAAACTCTTCTGTACCTCTTTCTGCTTAACCAGCGTGTCAAAATTCTCAAATCTCCTATCTAACTTCTCAAATCTATTTTTACCTTTGAAAGTATGAATACTTACCTGATAAAAGCCGCCACAATTGTAAATGAAGGACAAAAAATTGTTGCTGATGTATTGATAAAAGATGGATTGATAACCAAAATAGGACAAAATTTATCTGCTGCCGATGCACAAGAAATTAACGCAGAAGGCCAATACCTTTTACCAGGAATGATTGATGACCAGGTGCATTTTCGCGAGCCGGGCTTAACCCATAAAGCAGATATTTTTACCGAAAGTATGGCTGCCGTTGCCGGTGGGATTACATCCTTTATGGAAATGCCTAATACTGTACCCAATACCTTAACACAAGATTTACTGGCTGATAAATATGAAATTGCCGCACAAACTTCGCTGGCCAATTATTCATTTTATATGGGCGCCAGTAACGATAATATTGAAGAGGTACTAAAAACGGATCCAAAAAATGTTTGCGGAATTAAAGTCTTCATGGGCTCATCCACAGGAAATATGCTGGTTGATAACGAAAAAACGTTAGAAAACATCTTTAGCAAAGCACCGATTTTGGTAGCAACCCATTGCGAAGATGAAGCCACTATCCGCCATAATCTTGCCGAATTTAAAGCAAAATACGGTGAGGATCTTACAATTGAAATGCATCCACTGATCCGTAGTGCTGAGGCTTGTTATAAATCATCCTCATTAGCGGTAGAACTGGCTAAAACTTATCAAACGCGTTTACACATTCTACATATCTCTACAGCAAAAGAAATTGCTTTATTTGATAACATTACTCCATTAAAAGATAAAAAAATTACAGCCGAAGCTTGCGTGCATCACCTATGGTTTAACGATAAGGATTACGCAGCAAAGGGAAATTTCATTAAATGGAACCCGGCTGTGAAAACTGAAGATGATCAAAAAGGGGTGCTCAAAGGTGTGTTAGAAAATTATATCGATGTAATTGCCACAGATCATGCACCACATACATTGGCAGAAAAGCAACAGCCTTACAGTCAGGCTCCATCAGGAGGGCCATTGGTTCAGCATGCTTTGCCTGCTTTGCTGGAAATGCATTTACAGGGTAAAATTTCTTTAGAGAAAATTGCTGAAAAAACGGCACACAACCTCGCGATTTGTTTTGATATAGAAAAACGCGGATTTATACGCGAAGGATACTGGGCTGATTTAGTTTTGGTAGACTTAAAAGATTCATGGACGGTAACCAAGCTTAATAATTTTTACAAATGTGGCTGGAGCCCATTTGATGGAGATACTTTCCAGGCGAGTATTACACATACTTTTGTATCAGGCAATTTAGCTTATCAAAAAGGTAAATTCACGACTGATCAGATCGGAAAACGCCTAACTTTTGCCAGATAGATTTGTTATATTTGTTTTAATATAAAGTTATTATATATGGAAACATTAATTGCACATCCAAAAAACGAAGAAGAAGCTACTGCCTTGAAAGTTGTTATGAAAGTTTTGAAGATCGATTTTGAAACAGAAGAAAGTCCGTATAACCCAGAATTTGTAGCTAAAATAAAAAGAAGTCAAGAACAAATGAAAGCGGAAAAAGGTGTCAAAATTGCCGTAGAAGATTTATGGAAATAAGCTCTTGGGTGACGTATAAAACATGATAAAATAAAATATGATTTATCCAGTTTATGGTCCAGAAGAATAAATCGCGAACACAGAATCATCTATCAGATATTAAACGATGCCTTACATATCCATTCACTAAGAGGCCATTATAAATAAATAATGATAGCCCGACGATTACTCATCAAATTATTCATTTCACTTGGTCTTGCCATCTTAATTTTCACCTTTGGCTTCTTCCCCACCCTTGTCCAAAAATATTATTCAACAGGCTTTTACCCTTATATTTCTTCAGCATTAAGATTTATATCGTCCATTTTCCCTTTTGCCATCGGCGATATCATTTATGCATTACTTATTGGGTTTGTATTTTATAAGATTTTTAGGTTTTATAAGCAACGAAAAGCACTTAAAAAGACGGATAGGATTTTTGTTCCTTTACAAGTGCTCAACTTTTTTCTGGTTCTCTATATCATTTTTAAAATTGTATGGGGCTTAAATTACAGTCGACCAAGTGTTAGTGAAGAATCAGGCATAGGCAATGAAAAGTATAACCTTAAAGAATTGGTTCTCCTGGGTGATTATTTTGTGCAAAAAACCAATAACCTAAAGCTTAAACAAGGCAAAATCCCCGCTTATACGATTAAGGAACTGGAAGTAAAATCGTCAGAAGCTTATTCACTCATGTCGCAAAAAAATCAATTATTTCGATATCAAAACCCTTGTTTAAAGTCGGTTTTAAACGCATGGATAATTAGTAAAATCGGAATCGAAGGCTATTATGCCCCGCTTTCAGGCGAAGCCAATATGAATATGAATCTTCCTGACTTTGTAAAACCTTATGTAAGTTGCCACGAAATCGGACATCAACTTGGCATTGCCTACGAAGACGAAGCTAACCTATTGGGGTACCTAACGGCCAGTAACAGTAGTGATGTGAATTACCAATATTCTGCCAATTATGAAATGTTGCGGTATATTTTGTTCGAAATCAGAATGAAATCTCCTGACGATTATAAAATACTTTATTCGAAAATTTTGCCACAAGTTTTAGCAGATTTTAAAACCGAAAAAGAATTTTGGAGAAAATACAATGGCGATATGTTCGGTTACATGGATGCCGCTTTCGATAGTTTTTTAAAGTTAAACAACCAAAAAAAAGGAATAGATAGCTACCAGGATATTGTAATCTGGTTATGGAATATACATAAAAAGGAGTTGACAGTTGCCAATTAACAGTTGACGATGAAAAACTGCAAACCGAAAACTTAACTATCCGTGTATTGCCTCTTTAGTTCCGAAACTCTGAATCAGTTCTCCTTCAAAATCCAGCCACTCTTTCCAGCGTTTATCCACATCTACATCTGTACTGTATTTACGGGCGAAATTTAAAAATGTAGTGTAATGGCCAGCTTCCGATACCATTAATTCGTGATAAAACCTGGCCAGTTCCTCATCCTTTATATTTAACGATAATACCCTGAAACGCTCGCAGCTTCTGGCTTCAATCATTGCGGCAAACAACAATCTGTCAATAAATGCCATATTCCGGCTACCATCTTTTTTGCTGAAACTTTACCAAACGGCCTACATAATCATCTTTCCGTTCTCTACTTAAGGTATAACTGCGTTTTTTTATAATGTTTATTACCATTTGAAAGTGTTGCATTTCTTCGATTGGCAATCGCTGTTAACTCATCTACAAGATCCTGATATTCAGAATTTTGCGTAATTAAGGTAATTGCATTTGTTGCTGCTTTTTGTTCGCACCAGGCATGATCAGATAAAATTTCCTCTAAATTCGATTCCGCAATATTTGCCCAACGCGGGTCTGTCAATAATTTTAATCCTAACATGTAATGCTTTGTGTTGAGCTGCAAAATTAGGAATATTTAAGATACGTTTAATATTTCGGGCAGATTTTTAGATCATGTAGATTTTACTTTTCACGCTGCAAAACTAAATTTATCTGTGGGAGCCGAAAAAAAGAGTTTATTTTGCAGGAACATGAATAAAGGTGCTAAGAAATTATTGATAATCGGATTGGTGTGGCCCGAACCCACTTCATCGGCAGCGGGAACAAGAATGATCCAACTGGTTAATTTATTTCTATCAAAAAATTATCAGATCACATTTGCGTCAGCAGCATCAAAAAGCGATTTCAGTTATAATTTTAATGGAATTGGTGTTTCTGAGCAGGAAATTGAACTGAATAACGAAAGTTTTAACGCATTTTTGAGAGAACTGCATCCCGAAATCGTACTTTTCGATCGTTTTATGATTGAGGAACAGTATGGCTGGAGAGTACAGCAGGAATGCCCCCATGCACTAAGAATTTTAGATACTGAGGATTTACATTTACTGCGGAGTGCCCGCGAGCTGAGCGATAAGAAAAAACAAGCTTTAGATTTATTTTCAGATACCGCTAAAAGAGAAATTGCGTCAATTTTACGTTGTGATTTATCCTTAATTATTTCAGAAACTGAGATGGATATTTTAACAACAGATTTTAAAATTGACCGCTCATTGATTTATTATCTACCTTTTCTTGAAGAAGAAATTGATACCGATACCTTCAAAAACTGGATACCGTTTGAAGATCGATCTGATTTTATTTTCATAGGTAACTTCCTGCACGAACCGAACTGGAATACCGTACAGTTTTTAAAAACCAAAATATGGCCAATACTACGGAAAAAACTCCCTGGAGCAAGGCTTAATATTTATGGTTCATACCCCTCTCAAAAGGTTCTACAGCTGGATAATAAAGCCGAAAGATTTATAATCAAAGGTAGAGCACTAAATGCTAAAGAAACCATCTCCAAACATAAGGTATTGTTGGCACCCATTCAATTTGGTGCAGGAGTAAAAGGCAAATTTATCGATGCCATGCAGACAGGTACACCATCCGTTACCACTTCTATCGGTGCAGAAGCCATGAAAGGCAATTTAGAATGGAACGGTTATGTTGAGGATAATTTAGACGAATTTATAGATAAAGCCGTAGAACTTTATCAGGATAAAAATAGCTGGCAGATAGCGCAACAACATGGTATTCAGATTATTAACCAAAGATATTCGGCAAAACATTTTATTGATCATTTTACATCAGAAGTTGAAGGATTAATTTCAGGTTTAATTAAACACCGTCAGGATAATTTTTTTGGCCAAATTCTAAATCACCACACTGCACAAAGCACAAAGTACATGAGCTTGTGGATTGAAGAGAAGAATAGAAAGTAGTTTGGAGGTTTTAATGGAGATTAGGTAGTTCATGACCAAATAATTATATAATAATCCCTCGGTCTGTGTACCCACAGACCAAAACACCTTCACACTCACGCAATACAATCCTTGTAAAATAAACCTGATGGTACGGATGCCGATCGTTCAATCGGCAAAAGGGACAGCAGGACTGCAGCAACCAAAGAATTACTGAAAACTTCATTTCCAAACCCTAGTTCAATTTGAGAAAAACGAATTTCAATCTTGACAACATTAAAACATTTCAACCCTAAAACCTTACAACATTATTGTAAATTTGCAACCATGGCAAAAATATCAATTAACCTTGCTACAGGTTCGTTTCAGAAGGAAGAAATTATAGTTGGAATCGATTTAGGCACAACCAATAGTTTGGTGGCGTTTATCAATCCAGATAAAAATCCACAGGTAATTAACGATGCAGGTAAAGGAATATTGGTACCATCGGTGGTATATTTTAATGGCCAAAATGAGGCCGTTGTAGGTAATGAAGCGAAAGAATACTTAACAACAGATCCTTCAAACACCATTTTTTCTGTAAAAAGATTATTAGGCCGCTCTTACAAAGATGTAGCCGAACACAAGGATATTTTTTCTTACAAGATTATAGACGATGAAAGCGATGCGTTGGTTAAAATCCATGCCGGCGACCGTTTCTACACACCGATTGAATTATCCGGTGAGATTTTGAAAGAACTAAAAGCAAGAGCAGAACATGCGTTAAAAACTCCTGTTAACCGCGCCGTAATTACTGTTCCAGCTTATTTTAACGACAGTCAACGCCAGGCCACCCGCGATGCAGGAAAGCTTGCCGGTTTAGATGTAATGCGCATTGTGAACGAGCCTACTGCGGCAAGTTTGGCTTATGGAATTGGATTAGACCCTTCGCAACAAAAAACAATTGCAGTTTACGATTTGGGCGGAGGAACATTTGACGTTTCTATTCTACAGATTCAGAATGGAATTTTCGAAGTTTTGGCCACAAACGGCAATACTTATTTAGGTGGCGATGATTTTGACCGCGCCATTTTAAATTATTGGCTGAAAAAAAACAACCTTGATGTAGCAGAAGTTGCGCAAAACAATATATTGATGCAAACTTTGCGTTTACAGGCAGAGGCAGCGAAAAAAGCCTTATCAACTCAAAATTTATATAACGAACAGGTTGGCGATATTTGGTGTACGCTTGATAAACAAACTTTTGAAGCGTTAATTTCATCGAAGGTCGAAGAAACCATCACCGCTTGTAAAAATGCATTAAAAGATGCAGATTTATCTGCCAGCGATATTGATGAAGTAATTTTAGTGGGAGGTTCTACCCGAACACCATATGTAAAACAGGCTGTAGAAAATTTCTTCGGTAAAAAACCACAGGATAACATCAACCCTGATGAAGTAGTAGCCCTTGGGGCAGCCATTCAGGCTGATGTTTTGGCTGGAAACCGCTCCGATATCTTATTGTTGGATGTTACGCCATTATCTCTAGGTATAGAAACTATGGGTGGTTTAATGGACGTTATTATCGCCAGAAACAGTAAAGTACCTACAAAAGCAGGTCGCCAATACACAACCTCTATCGATGGACAAGTAAACATGAAAATTTCTGTTTATCAGGGTGAACGTGATCTGGTGAAGGAAAATAGAAAACTGGCAGAGTTTGATTTAAAAGGAATTCCTGCGATGCCTGCCGGTTTGCCTAAAGTAGATATTAACTTTTTGTTAAATGCCGACGGCATTTTAACCGTTCAGGCAATTGAATTACGTTCTGGCGTTAAACAAGAGATAGAAATTACACCAAGCTATGGCTTAAGTGATGACACTGTTGAAAAAATGCTTTTAGATAGCATTGAGCATGCAAAAAGTGATGTAGAACAACGTATGCTGATAGAAGCAAGAAGTGAAGGCGAGCAACTGGTTTATACCGCTGAAGGTTTTATTAAAAAACATGCAGAACATTTAACTGAAGCTGAAATTGCAGAAACGGTTGCCTACATAGAAGCACTAAAAACAGCACTGTCTACCCAGGAAAAAGATACCATTTTGAAAAAAGCTGATGACCTGAATGAATTTACACGTCCTTTTGCAGAGCGCGTAATGGATGCAGCGATTTCCACAGCAATGAAGGGGAAGAAGATTGAGTAGTTTTCAGTTGACAATTGTTAGTTGTTAGTTGATAGTTATTAGTTCATAGTTGCCGATTTTTAACATATTTACGTCTCGCTGAATTTATTTCAGGGTCTATTTCCAAAATGATTTAACAAGTTCAGCAAGACGATTGCGGTTAGATATAATAGTCAAAACGAATAGTCGTCCCCTGAATTTATTTCAGGGTCTATTTCCAAGATGCTTTAACAAGCTCAGCAAGAGGACTGCAGTTAGATATAATAGTCAAAACGAATAGTCGTCCCCCTGAATTTATTTCAGGGTCTATTTCCAAGATGCTTTAACAAGCTCAGCAAGAGGACTGCAGTTAGATATAATAGTCAAAACGAATAGTCGTACCCCTAAATTTATTTCAGGGTCTATTTCCAAGATGCTTTAACAAGCTCAGCAAGACGACTGCGGTTAGATCTAATAGTCAAAACGAATAATCGTCCCCCTGAATTTATTTCAGGGTCTATTTCCAAAAAATGCTATAACAAGTTCAGCAAGAAGATTACGATTACATATAATCGCCAAAACGAATAGTCGTCCCCCTGAATTTATTTTAGGTTCTATTTCCAAAAAATGCTATAACAAGTTCAGCAAGATTATTGCGGTTAAAATTAATAGCCAGAAAGGTTAATCGTCTCCCTGAATTTATTTCAGGGTCTATTTCCAAAATGATTTAACAAGTTCAGCGAGACGATGACAATCATCATTTTTCTTACCATACATCAAAAATCACTACCAGTATATCAATTACCTTTGTTAAAATTATTTTAACATTATGGAATTAGGTATCGGTATGTTTGGCGATTTGCAGATCAATGCAAAAGGAGAAATTCAACCCGCACAACAAAGACTTCAGGAAATTATAGCAGAAATAAAATTAATGGATGAAGTTGGCTTAGATTTTTATGGAATTGGTGAACACCATCGCCCCGATTATGCTGTATCGAGCCCTGAGATTATTTTAGCTGCTGCTGCTACCGTAACCAAAAACATCAAATTAAGTAGTGCGGTTTCGGTGTTAAGTTCGTCAGATCCGGTTAAGCTTTACCAAAATTTTGCAACTATAGATTTAATTTCAAACGGAAGAGCAGAGTTAATGGCTGGACGGGGAAGTTTTATCGAATCTTTTCCTCTATTTGGTTACAATTTGCAGGATTACGATGAACTTTACGAAGAAAAATTAGAATTGCTGCTTAAAATAAATAAAGAACCAAAAATCAGTTGGAAAGGTAAATTCAGACCTGAACTAAATAACCAGGAAATATTACCAAGGGCAGTAAACGATAACTTAAAAATTTGGGTAGCCGTTGGTGGCACGCCAGAATCGGTAGAACGTGCCGGCAGATTGGGTTTACCTGTGATGTTTGCCATTATTGGCGGTCAGCCCATACAGTTCAAACCTCTTTTTGATTATTATAAAAGGGTTTACGAAGCTTACGGACATGACATGGCTAAATTTGAAGTAGGCGTTCATATGCATGCTTTATTTGGAGAAAACAGCGCTGAAGTTGCAGATTATTATTACCCACTTTATTCTGCACAAATGAATAGAATCGGTAAATCGAGAGGCTGGGCACCTTACCAGCGCAATCAATTCGATGCTGGCAGAAGCAATAGCGGTGCCCTGATTATTGGCGATGTAAACGAATCAGTAGAGAAAATTCTTGCCATGCAAGAAACCTTTGGATTAACACGTTTCTCTGCACATATGGATGTAGGTGGACCATCACATATCGCCTTAATGAAATCAATTGAACTATTTGGAAGTAAAATTGCGCCAAAAGTACGGGAGGCTTTAAAGAAATAAATTAAGCCGCTTTCTTTTTAGAAAAAATCTGTAAAAAGGAATAGATATAACAGCCTACACAAATGGCGAACAAGCTCTCTAAAAGAGCGAAAATGATCATAATTGAGGTAAAAATCAATGCCGGATTATAAAAATCGAATAAAGATACCGCGGTAATCAACAGGCAAAATCCAAAGCCCAAGGTTGCCGCGAACTTTTTTGGTGCCAGATCTTTCATTTTATTTGATATTGAAAAGAAATTGGAAATTTTTAAAGCTATAATTTTCAGCAGGCTGAATTTGCCTGATGAAAAAGCCCTTAATGCGAAATCAATAAGTAAAAAAACTATCGCCCAATAATTAGAAAACGCGATACAAGCAAGGGCAATAAGGGCAACCATAAATGCAATGATCCTTACTACATTTTCATTTACTCTTTCGGCTGATATTGGGCAGGATAATTCCATAGATAATTTTACGATAAAAATAAGAATTTATTAATCCACCTCCACATTAAAAGAAAATCAGAATGAATTGCATGAACGGATTTCATTTATGTTAAACTTTTTAAATGGTGAATAAATATTAAATAGATACAAAAAGCTCAAAATACATCATTTTAAACGACTAACTATAAGTGCATTAAAATAAAAATACATACATTAGAGATATGAAAAGATTAACGATTTTAGCCGCGTTAATCATCCCAATTTTTCTATGTACTTCGTGGGGATTCTTTGCACATCAAAGAATAAACAACCTTGCCATTTTCACTTTACCAGGTGATATGATTGGTTTCTATAAAAAGAATATCAAATACATCACCGAACACGCCGTAGATCCTGATAAACGCAGGTATGCAGATACCTTGGAAGCACCCCGGCATTACCTGGATGTAGAAAATTATGAAAAAAACATTGATAGTATTCCTGAAAAATGGAATGATGCATTGGCTAAATATGGGCTGAAAAAGCTAAATGCAGATGGGATTGTGCCGTGGCAAATTCAGCGCACCTATTATAGCTTGGTTAAAGCTTTTAAAACTCGCGATTCGATAAAAATCTTAAAATATTCAGCTGATTTAGGTCATTACATCGGCGATGCACATGTTCCCCTCCATACTACGGCCAATCACAATGGCCAATTGAGCAACCAGGTAGGAATCCATGCCTTTTGGGAAAGCCGCTTGCCCGAATTATTTTCAACCAATTATAATTTTGTTGTTGGCAAAGCAAATTATATCGAAAACCCACTCAAAGAAGCTTGGAAAATACTTAAACATACACACAGCCTTGTTGATACGGTATTAACTTTTGAGGCCGACTTGAATGCATCGTACCCTTCTGCACAAAAATATAGTTTTTCAGAAAGGAATAATGCCGTACTTAAACAGTACTCTAAAGCATATTCAAAAGCTTATCACGACAGGATGAATAACATGGTAGAAAAGCAAATGCGGTCTGCAATTTTGGAAATTGGATCTTTTTGGTACTCAGCATGGGTTGATGCCGGCCAGCCTGTACTGAAAAACCTCGTTAAAACAGAATTATTACCTGATGAGAAAATAGATGAATCAAAAACCGAAAAGAAATACCAACAGGGCTCAGTGATTGGCCGCGAACTTTAATTATCCTTTAGGGTTTTCTCCTTCAATAATTTCTTCAATCTTCTTAGGCTGTAAACGGCTTCTAACTGCTGCCCAGATGGCGGGAACAAAAGTTACAACAGCAATGAAGATAATTACCAGCTCAAAATTATTTTTGATTACGGGAATCTGGCCTAATAAATAACCTCCCAACAGCAATGCAACTATCCACGCAACACCGCCAATAATATTATAGTAAGTAAAACGCCCAAACGGCATTTTGGCAATTCCGGCTACAAAAGGTGCAATGGTTCTAAAAATTGGTAAAAACCTACTTAGCATAATCGCTTTACCACCATGTTTCTCAAAAAATTCGTGTGACTGATGGTAATATTTCAGCTTTAAAATTTTGTTTTTTTCCTTAAATACACCTGCTCCCAATACCGTTCCGAGTTTGTAATTTACTGTATTCCCTAAAATTGCGGCCACAATTAAGATAACCAACATGATCCAGATATTTAAACCAGTTTCATGTTCACCTGCAATTAAAGCACCCATTGCAAAAAGCAGAGAGTCGCCCGGAAGAAATGGTGTTACCACAAAACCAGTTTCAGCAAAAATAATCAGGAATAAAATAAGGTAAGTCCAGGTGCGGTATTCGTTTACAATTTCTGCTAAATGAACGTCGATATGAAGAATAAAATCTAAAAGCTGATGTAGTAATTCCAATTGATCTGATTTTGGGCAAAAGTATGAATAGTATAGAGATTATGTGCTAGTAAATTGCAATAAATATTAATTGGTGGATATTATCCTATTTTTAAAGCTCACCTTTTCTATCTCCATCAAGCAATATGAGGTAAACCCTTCCCTTATTAATATTAAAGGTATCAAGCGGTGTTACTATTGGAGGCGGATTTGTTGCGGTAGGGCTTGATAGCTTGAATGCAAATTTCATTGCTTTGTTAACCTTCACTTTAAAGGTTTTAATCCCACCGTAAGCAAGCGTAGATTCTTTAGGGCTTGCTACATTTGTACTGTCGGTTATAACCACACTGGAACCTAAGGTATAGCCCAGGTTTAAAAATGTTAGTTTAGCAGAGTCAAGATCGGGCTTTACATCATCTTGGTAGATTTTTAACTTGGCTGGCTTATCGATAGCTTCTTTAAGGTAAAAAACAGAATAATTCTGGCCAATTTTAAATGCCTGATCTGGAAGAGAAGTAACATCAACCCCGCTATTGATATTTTTTGTTGTAATTTTAAAAGTAGAATCTCCAGGAATTACAACATAACTCGTATTCGCATTATAAGTTACAGAAGTTCCGATCTGAATTCCGTTTAAATAAAAATTTTGCGTTGTATCTGTAGAAGCGGCATGGAAAAAACGAATTTTAGCATCGCCTTTAATAAAATTATTGTTTTTAATACAAGAGCTGATTAAAATGGCACAAGCAAAAAGAAAAGAATGTTTTAACAAACACTACTGTATTTTTCATAAGGTAAAACTGATGCTAATAAAACGTAAAGATAACAGAAACCATATGAATTTGTTAAAATTAATTATCGGTAATAATATGTGCCTGTAACGTTGCTGCAGTTGTACCACTAAACCAAATCGTATAGATTTTGCCAGCCTCTAAAGCAGAACTATCAATGGTTTTAATGTTACCAGAACCCACCACATTATACCTTAGATTAAAAGTTGTATCAACCGTAAAGTAAGAAGAAGCTTCTTTAAAAGCCAAACCGTTAACAAATTGCGTTCCTCCTTGTACCATTACATTAATACCCGTTGTAAAATTAGGGCTCAAACTGATTAATTTAATTTTAGCTTTACCAATTTCAGTGTTGCTCAAATTATCTTCATAACTTACAACCTCCATATCGCCTTTTTTATTGGTAACTAAAAATGTGGTGTAGGTAATAGATGGCGTAAAATTTAGTGATGTATCAGTACTTGCACTATTTGTACCAGTATAAGAAATGTTTCTGTTGCCTGAAGGTATTTTAACATATTCACTGCTTTCGCCAAAAGCCAAAGCGGTAGCTGTTAGTTTTTCATTGTCTAAATATACATCCTGGTTAACAGCAGCTTGCGAGGCGTTAACAATTTTCACCTTGGCCTGTCCTTTAACAACTTCGTCTGGATTGTGTTTTTTGCAGGCTGATAAGCCAATTGTCAGAAAAGAAATAATTAAAATTAATGATTTCGAGAGAGAAGTATAGATTTTCATAAGTTGGTTAGTTTGGTAAACAAGAATGGCTCGGTCAAAAACCAAGCCATTTTATATACAAAACTAAAAAACTAGTAGTTTTAGTAGCTATTGTTTAACATTACCGGCATTACCAACATTAAAACATCTTCGTTTTCATCATTGGTTTGAGGAATCAAAAGCCCTGCCCTATTGGGTGTAGAAAGTTCTAAAGTAACTTCATCGCCACTTAAATTGCTCAACATTTCAATCAAAAAACGAGCATTAAAGCCTATTTCAAGGTCTTCACCATCATATTGACAGCTTAAACGCTCATGCGCTTCATTTGCGAAATCTAGATCTTCGGATGAAATATTTAATTCGCTACCACTAATTTTTAACCTTACCTGGTGAGTGGTTTTGTTTGCAAAAATTACAACCCTGCGAAGTGTATTTAAAAATAAACTTCGATCAATAATTAATTTGTTTGGGTTGTTTGTAGGAATTACTGCCTCATAATCTGGATAACGCTCGTCTATTAAACGACACACCAGGTTTATATTTTCGAACTTAAAGAAAGCACTTGTAGCATTATAATCAACTGAAACATTAATATCTGTTGATGGCAATGCAGCTTTTAATAATGTTAAAGCTTTTTTTGGCAAAATAAATGATGTTGCTTTATCAGCTTTACTATCCATACGGCGGTAGCGCACCAATTTATGTGCATCTGTTGCCACGAAAGTGATGTGCTGAGGAGATAACTGGCAGAAAACACCTGTCATTGCCGGACGAAGTTCATCATTACTTACAGCAAAAATGGTTTTTGTAATTGCTTCTGTTAAAACCGATGCTGGTAAATTTACTGAAGAAGCATTTTCTACAATCGGAATTTTTGGAAAATCATCACCGTTTTCGCCGCTCAATTTAGTATTTACCGTCGCCTGCGCTAATCTCAATTGCGAAAGTACTGTCATCAATGTTGAATGCAATTGGCTGATCGGGTAATGTTTTAAGGGTATCTAATAAAATTTTAGATGGAACTGCCACTTTACCTTCTTCCTTAGATTCTACAGCCAAAGCAGTTGTCATGCTGGTTTGTAAATCGGTAGCTGAGATAGTTAAGTTTCCATCTTTAATTTCGAAAAGAAAATTTTCTAGTATAGGTAAAACTGTACTGCTGCTTGATGCACCATTTACAGTTTGTAAGTGTTTTAATAGAGTTGATGTGGATACAATAAATCTCATGATATCATTTTAGTCTTCTTCAAAAATATAAAAATTATTTAGCGTACTTGTATTTGCGGTAATAATGTTGAAAAATCGCAAACAATATTAACAATAGCAAGGGAGCCACAACATTTATGAACTGCCATTTTGTTTTTTCGAGTTTAATTTTGGCTTTATCCAATAACCTTATCTTCACTTCTTTATTTCTTAGAGCAATTAAGTTATCATCATCGGTAAAATAATCAACTATATTCAATAGCAAAGCTTTATTTCCAAAAGTACGTTGCGAATATCGGTCGTACCCCAATGGGAAAGGATTTCCATTTTGCTCGGATACCTGATTTTTAAATACATCACCGTCGCCAATTACAATCATTTTTGCCGGTTTACCTATACTTTGTAAAGTATAAGATTGTGTTATTGTGGCGGGTAATGGCCTGCCTGCAAAAACAGATGGGAAGTTTCCTTCCAGCATTAATCCAACATTTTCTGGTTTGCTTCTGGAAAGATCTTGGATCTAACTGTTCGCCAACCATCTGCAAGCTAAACAATTTAGGCACATTATAAACCTTATTAAATGCAGATGTTGTTAAAATATATGATTTCTTTATTCCCCTGGTTCCAATAGTATCCACTGTGCTCGGAAATTCAGATTTTATGCCATCTAACTTTTTCACAACACTTTGAGCCGTATCAGGCAACAAAACGGGATAGTAAATCCATGGTACCAGTTCCATTTGATTTTGCCCGCCAACAACACCTGTAGATACCGGAATTTCGGCACTGTTTGCAGGATCGGCAATGATATTGTAATTAATCCTTGCACCATACATAAAAAGCATATCATTCAGGTTCAGATCACGATTAATCGCCATTTGACCGCTTCTGCCCCTTAAACTATCCAATTCTGCATTTACCTGATCTATGCTCCAAAGTACCTTGCCACCATTCATCACAAAGTAATTGATTTTATACTTCTCCGCCTCAGTAAAAGGCTTTTTAGGCTTGGCGATAATTAACATTTTCAATTTATCCAATCCAGCTTTATCGATACTGTTTAAATCAATACGACCTACTAAATAACTGCCAGAAAGCGTATGGATGGCATCAGCTAGTTGCAAATCAGAAAGTTCGCCATTAGATTCTGAAAAACCAATCCTGGGATTATCGCCCGAAAGCACTTTTTTCAAACTTGAAGTGAAAATATACTCCAGGTTTTCAATAGATCGGTTGATATTGTCTTCATAATTACCACGGGTATCCAGATTCTGAAAAAGTTTAATTGGAAATTCCTTTCCATCACTTTCTATCATGGCCATTGGGAATACGAGTTTCTGTGTTAAGCCATCTTCGGTTTTAACACTTAAATTGGTCGCTTCAATTCCTCTTTCATACAGATTATTGATCACGGTATCTTGATCTGCCTGATTCAAACCTGCAAGCGGATCAACAAAAACCACTTTTACATTGGTTTTGGCATAGGCCCGATAATCAGATAAAATATCTGAAACCGCAGCTTGCAACCGCTTAAATGCCGGCGGCAGCTCTCCGGCTAAAAATACTGTGATTATTACCGGTTTTTCATTTTTTTGAAGAATCGATTTTGTTTTTTCGCTTAAGGTGAACCGTTTATCTGCTGTAAAATCGAACCTGTGGAAAACGTATTGACCAGCGGTGTTTAAAATGATCAATACCGCTATCACTATAATAAAACTGAACCATTTATTTTTCTGCTTCACTATCGTTTCCCTCCTGTTATTAATTTGGTGAAACATAAAAACAGCACTGAAAAGGTAATAAAGTAAATTAAATCCCTCGTATCTAAAACCCCGCGACTGATGGAAACATAATGCTGATTGATGCCTAAATTTGTAATTGTGCTATCAATTGCTTGCAGGGCAGCGATTTTACTCAGGTAATCGAATCCCAAAAAGGAAAATGCACAAAGAGCAGCGCATATTACAAAAGCAATTACCTGATTTTTAGTTAAAGACGAAGAGAAAATACCAATTGAAGTAAATGCTGCTCCCAATAAAAATAAACCAATGTATGAGCCAATTACTGATCCTGAATCGATATTACCTTCCGGAAAACCGAGTTTTGAAATGCTATAATAATAAATTAAGGTCGGAATTAACGCAAAAAGCACCAATACCAGGCTTGCAAAGTATTTTGCTGCAATTACCTGCCAGAGTTGTATGGGTTTGGTAATTAAAAGTTCATAAGTTCCTTCACGCCTTTCTTCTGCGAATGACCGCATGGTAATTGCAGGAATTAGAAACATAAAAAGATAGGGAACAAGGCTAAAAAAGCCATCTAATTCTGCATATCCATAATCAAGAATGGATGTATCGGGAAAAAACCAAAGTAACAGGCCCGAAACCAATAGAAAAACGCCAATGGTTATATAAGCAACCATCGAACTTAAAAAACTGAATAACTCGCGTTTAAAAACTGCGTACATGTGCTATTAAAACGCCGAAGTTAACCATTTATTCCTGCAAAATTAAAAGGACTTTGATTAAATATAGGTTATAAAAATCTGTTTAAAAATAAGGATTTCCAGTACCAACCAGAAATCCTTATTTTAAAAAATTGCATGAAGATTAAAGCGTTTCTTTCAGTTTTAGAAAGAAAAGCCTAAACCCACCGAGAAAACTTTATTTTTAAAGGTAATTTCGTCCGATAGATCTGTATCTGCAATACTGCTTAATCCTAATCCGTAGCCAGCATGGATATTGATACCATTGTTCAATTGATAACCTGCCAAAAAGTTAATCCCAAAATCGGTACGCTTAAATTCTGATTCATTCTCACCGAACTTGATGTCTTCTTTAAGAGAACCATATTTAACATTTGCATTGATTAAGTAGGCAAAATAAGGTCCGGCACCAACAAAAAACTTACCAGAGTTGCCCAATTTAAAATTGGCCAATACATTTACCGGCAACTCCAGATAATTAAAGTTCAAAGTTACTTTTTCATCAGTGTCAAAATCATCAGTTCCGAAAGCAAAGTTGTCGTTATTTAGTTTTGTTCCTTTACCGATAAAACTTAAACCTGGTTGGATTGAAACTACATCCGATATGGCAAACTCAGCTGTTCCACCTACATAGAAAGATGTTTTTGTATCGAAACTTATTGAGGTGCTACCTGAAGATACGGTCATATTTGGAAAAGCTACCCCTGCTTTTACACCAAAAGTTACCGGTTTGTTAGTTTGAGCTGAAGCTGCAAAGCTTAAGCCTGCAACTGTTAATAGAGATAATACGAGTGTTTTCATCTGATTTTTTAAGAATTTTTTTTAGTTTCCGTGTTTTCACCTGTAAGCGAAAACGTTACAATGATAATCAAACTAATTTGATAGTTAACAAAAATGATTAATTATTTTAATCAGTATATACAACAAAACCCCCAATTTAGTGGAGGCTTTGAAAATAAATTATGGATTAATATTACAAACCAAATGCAAAAGCAGCACGTAAGCCAATAAAGAAAGTAATACTTTTTTCATGTGATTTATGTTAATTAAACTTATTATTTAGTTAAGCAAATAGACACCATAAAAAGTAAAAAGTTACACCAATAATAAAAAACTTAAGAAAGTTACCATTGATAAAAAACAAAAAACGCCCTGAAACTATTCAGGGCGCATTTTTTAATGTGAGTTTGCGTTAAAAAGAAAAGCCTAAACCAAAACCTAGATTTGGTAAAACACCGCTACCTTTTAAGGTGGAAAAAGCACCATCATTATCATCATATTTAAATGAAGAATAGGCAGCACCAAGGTTTAAATCGATCACAAAACCGCTATCAAAGGCCCATTGGTAACCTGCTTTTGCACCAATATTCAACGATCCATAATTGGTTTTGTAATCTTTACCGTCATTAAAATCTTCAATCTTTACTTTTCCGGAAAGGTATCCAACTTTTGCACCCAAATACCAGCCATGTAAGCTTTCGCGGAAATAATAACGGTATTGGGCCTCGCCACCAATACTGGAGTATTTAGAATCAGAAAGTTTATAGCCAGCTACACCTAAACCAGCACTCACTGAACTGTTGGCACCAATTTTAAATTCTCCACTTACTAAATCCGTACCTCCTAAAAGCGCGAGAGGATTAGCTTTAATTGCAATTGTTTGAGCTTTAGTTGCAAATCCTAATCCTGCAACCATTAATAAAGACAATAGTGTTTTTTTCATTATAATTATTTAAAGTTTAATTGCAAGCGTAAGGCAAGCGATGTGCCATCACGAACTATAACTTTAGTAAATAGCCAACAAATAGCCTTTACAATGCATTAAAGCCAGAAAAAAACTATAAAATAATATTTGCGATTAAAGCAGTAAGAAAATTCGGGTTTTGATTACTGTGGACTTATTTCAACGAAATGGGGAAAATATTCCACATGTGTAATAAAACAATTATTAATATTTAAGAATTATAAATTAAAAACATAAATAAACCTGATGCCAACAAAGCCTTTTGTATTGGATTTATTGATAACAACAACATCATTTTTACCTGTCCACGCTTCGTACCTGATCCCAAAGTCGAGTTTATTGCCCCCTGATAATTTAAACTGGTTTCCAATGCCCGGCGACCACACGAATAAAGTTTTTTGACCATTGTTTAAGGGTAGCGCGGCCCCTACCTGGCCTTCAGCATAAAAGCTTTCGCCAAATTGATATTTCAGTCCTGCTTTAACAGGTAAATAAGTAAGATCCTGTATTTTAAAAATTTGATTTCTTTTGCCAAAAAAATTCATAAAACCGCCATTTACCGTTAAGGCAAAATTTTCTGCGATAGGAAAATCGGCTTTAACTGATGCTCCAACACCGATGCCTGATATTCCTGAGAAATTACCCGATGGCAGGCCGATTTCTGCGCCAAACCCAATAGTGCTATTGCTTCTGGGCTTTTAATGCCAGGGGCAAGAAAAATAAAATTGCAATTGAGGTAACTATAGTTTTTAGGTTAAACATGTATTAAGCAGTAAGTTTTCTAAAGATATCTTCCAATGATTGTTGCTGATGCGCTTCTTTAAGGCCTTCGAGCGAATCGTTTGCCACAATTTTACCTTTATTAATGATGATAATATCGTCGCAGATGGCTTCAACCTCCTGCATAATGTGCGTAGATATAACAACGGTTTTAGCTGTTCCTAATGTTTTAATCAACTTTCTGACATCCACAAGTTGGTTAGGATCAAGGCCTGAAGTGGGTTCGTCTAAAATAAGCACTTCCGGATTATGGATAATGGCTTGCGCCAGCCCTACCCTCTGGCGGTAGCCTTTTGATAACATGCCTATCTTTTTATGTTGTTCTGGCGTTAAACCCACCATTTTGATCACCTCATCAATCCGTATCGTTAAATTGGAAAGTTTATAGGTTTGACCTACGAAGTTTAGAAATTCCTTTACATACATATCCGCATAAAGCGGGGTGTTTTCTGGAAGATAACCAATGTGTTTTTTCGCTTCAAGGGCTTCTGAGAGGATACTTTTACCAGAAATTTTGGCTTCGCCAGAGGTGGGTTCTAAATAACCGGTAAGCATGCGCATGGTAGTGGATTTACCAGCTCCATTTGGACCTAAAAAACCTAAAATGCGACCTGGCCTGGCTTCAAAACTTATTGAATCGACTGCTTTTTGCTTATCGTAATGTTTAGAAAGATTTTTAACTGAAATACTCATATTTGTATATTTAACCGCAAAGAACACAAAGGCTTTCGCAAAACAAGGTTTAGGATTATGATCCTTACATGGCACCTAACAAGCCTACAACGATAACCCATTGTGAACACTTAAGATTGCTTCAGGCATCGCAACAATGGACATATTAATTAATATGCGATGAACTTAACTTTTTATTGTACCTAAACTTATCCAATTCTTCTGCTGCCTGTGGTAAATTATCACCCGATAAAATGTCGGCACCATTATTAATGAGATGGTAATAAACATTTTTTGCAGGGCTTGCCATTGCACTTTTATCAATATTGCCCATAGTACCTAAAATAATGGTAATGCCTTTATCATGAAGGTATTTATAAAATTCTTTATCGGGTGCAGAAACACCAACAAAGGCCACTATCCGATTATTTGGGATGCCCATGTTATTTAATCGTTTTAATTCTGCTTTCTTTTGAACTGATGCAGAAATCATCATTTCAGGAGCCAATTGGTGTACTTCTCTCGCCTGATCTGCAGTATAAGTAATAATTATCGAATTGCTTTCAACCTTATATTGCCTAACTTTTTCGATCACTCGGGCATATGAAACACCTTTCTTTAAATCGATGGTTAACAATGCTTTTCCTTTACTCCAGCTTAGCACGCTATCTAAAATTGGGATTTTAAACTTAGTTTCTTCGCCATTATTATCGATCAGATTAAAAGCTTTTAATTCTTCATACGTATAATTGCCAATCGCCCCTTTACCTGTCGAAGTTCTATCGAGTTTATCATCATGCATAATTACCATTAGCGAATCTTTACTGTAAGCAATATCAAATTCGATTATAACGGGATTATAAGTAGTAGCATTATCGAATGTTTCGATACAATTTTCAGGAAAACCAGGCATTGGTCCGCCGCGATGTGCACTAATTAAAGGAAAACGGTTTTCTGGCGACCATTTTAAGAACTGATGTAATTCTTGGATGTTCTTAAAGTGAATATATTGATGACTTTTTTGCTTCGGTTTGCAAGAGAAAAAAACCGCAACCATAACCAGAAATAGTAAATGATGAAATTTCATGCATCAAAAGTAAACAAATTGGTTAATTGTTTGGAGTGGCATTACCGATTAGGTATTGAGATTGGTTTTTCGCTTAATTTTTGGCATGTTGCGAGGTTAACTCCTTTATTCAGTTAAAAAAATATTCCTCAGGCAAATCCATTTTTGATAGCAAAAACAGCCAATCCTACACGTGTTTTAAGTTCGAGTTTTTCGCAAAGCTGATCGCGGTAACTTTCTACAGTGCGTGGACTACAGAACATTTTATCAGCAATTTCTTTATAATTAAGCTCGGTAACGGTATACTTAAGAAATTCTTTCTCGCGGTCTGAAATTTTAATTTCAACATCCTTGCTTTTATTAAGGCTGGAAAAAATGATTTTTGAAGCCCAGTCGGGATAGAAAAAACCGTTGGCATTTAATTTCGTAAGTGCATTTTCAAGCTCTATCGGATGTGCGTTTTTTAACAGATAAGCTTTGGCTCCATTGCTCACCATCTTAATAACGCTTTTTTCTTCCCCTTGCATGCTTAGTGCCATTACCTTTACCTCCGGAAAGTGTGCGGTTAACCAGCTAACCGTTTCAAATCCATCCATAATGGGCATACTGATATCTAAAAGTACAATATCAGGGATTTTATTCTTGTTTTCGAAGTTTTGAATCAGTTCTTTCCCATTTTCACAGACATAAATTACCTCGAAAGCCGAAAAATTATCAATAATACCTTGTAGCGCCTTTGCTATCAGCATATGATCATCAACAATAACTACAGTTTTTTTCATGAAGGGCCATTTAAAATAACAGTAAGTGTTGTGCCGAAACCTGGTTTACTTTCCAAATTGAACTTCCCTCCTATTATTTCGGCTCTTTTTTTCATGTTTTTTAGTCCAATTCCGTCAGAAGTTAATTTACTAAAATCGAAACCTTCCCCGTCATCCTGAATGCTTAAGGTTAAAAATATCTCGGCAGACGAATAAAGTTTGATCTTGATCTTGTTGCAATTGGCATGCTTTAAACTGTTTTGAAGAAATTCCTGAGTAATGCGCAGCAGGACGTTTTTTTTCACAAATTCCAGGAAAATCCCATCCGCATTGTGTTCAAAAATTACCTTGCATTTTCTTAAAGCATTGATGTTGTTTACTTCTTCCTGTATTAAAGTTACAATTTCATTTTCACTTATATTATCGTCGGTTAAATTTTTCGACAAACTCCTCAAATCTTGCAACGATGAATTAATGATCTGATAAATCTGTTCTATTCTTTTACTTGCTTGTGGCACCTTATTTTCGTGCACAAGCTGTTGGGTATACAAACTTACCAGTGTTAATTTTTGGCCGATATTATCGTGTAGTTCTCGGCCAATCTGCTGCATAGTAGCCTGTTGTATTTCCAATTGGGTTGTTAAAAGTTCTTTTTGGTGTATTTCGTTACTGATTTGGATCTCATTCAGAAACTCTCTTTTCCGTTCTTTATATTTTTTGATATACACCAGTATGGCCACTACAAAAAGCACAAAAAACAGATTGAAAAGGATAATTGTAATTAAGAGTTCTGTTTTCCCCATATAAATGAAATTGAGAATAGTGCATACATAACAATTCCTGAAATGAGGAAATAATCGAAATAAACAGTCCAGATCTGAATATATGCCCTTAAAAGTGAATAAAAAGTGAAGAAAGGCAATGTTCCGATGTAAAATAAGGTAACCCCCAAATTAATATAGAACATTCTATTTTTATTGAAGTGCAGAATATTAGCTGAGTTAACCTGATTATAATATTCTTTAATTACTAAAAACATCAGCAACAAACAGCCCATGGTATAACTAAATGAAAAGTAAACTTTACTTTCTTTAAAGAAAAGCCTGCTGAGTATAAAGGAGACAACATAGACGGAAGCTATAACCCAAAAAAGCTTTTTATTGTTGAATGATTTTAAGGCATAAAGCCAGTAAAAAAATACAAACTGGAAAGGGATAACGAAATAATTATAATATTTTGTTTTTGAAAAGCTGATGTATTCCCCTCCCCATTTGCCAATAACTTCACAAATAAAAACGATGATTAGGTAATAAATAAAATATCTCCAATACTCACTTTTTAATCTTTTTAAATATAATAAGGAAATGAGTGCCGCCGCTCCCTCAACCCAAAGAAAACTATCGCTTAAAAATTGCTGAAAGTTATTCATTATCAAAATATTAATAAGACTCTACTCCTGAATCTGCAGGTGGAATGGTTTGGCCGTGATTTTGTGCCATAACCTGGCGCGATTGGGTATCGCCAGCATCAGAACTCATCGCCATCAAGGTTACCGGGCGATCGTTTTCGCGTTCCTTTATTATAAATGTTGTTTCATCCAAAGGATTAAAGTCATAATCAAGGTTGCTTCCCTGGCTGATTTTCTTTTTTAAAGTAGGGATCATGATTAGCGTATGTTTCTGGGCATAATCCTTTCCTATTGCTTTTTCATTGGCCATATTTTCCCATTCACCTTCTTTAGGGTAAGCCGCGTAATAAAAACGGATGCCAAGTGCAGCAATTCCAATACTGGAATTCCTTTTTTTGGTTTGGTATTCAATATCTGTAATAAATTTTTTGAGTGTTTTCAAATCAAAAGATACCGAATGTGCATCATCCAATCCCAAAGTTTTATTAATGGCATCCAGGTGGTTAGTTCGATAGTTATCAACCATGTGATGGATAATTTTGGGATCCATGGTGTTGGGATATTTTCTTTCGCTTTTATCTATTACGCTGATCAATTTTTGAAACAGGTATAGCACTAAAGCACCACATAAAAAAACAATGGCATAAACCGGTAAATTTTGCATTTCCATAATTTTTGAGTTTTAATTAAAGTTAACTTTTATTCTCAAATGTGCTAAAACTTTTATGGATAACTGATGGGGTTTTCCCCATATTTTATTGCTGTTTTTACTGCTTTTTATTTTGTTGCCATCACTACTGATTTCTAGTGATTTACCTAAGGTTATTCTGCCACTATTCTAACAATTTTGGGAAGTGTTTAACACGAACCGGAAGAAGCCGAAAATCCGGAATAGAGTAGGCAAAACTTACAACCTAAAAACCATGTCAAAAACATTAAAAAAAGAAGAAAAAGTAGAGTACACCGGCAGATACCTTGTACTTTTACCAGAAGGTTCGAACACAGCAGATTCGATCAGCCAGATCAACACCATCAGCGGGCTTAACCTAAAAAGCTCTTTAGAATTTGAAAACGAATTTTTTACCGACAAAGATCTTGATAAAACTGATGGTATTGTGTTGGATAAATTGGGCATTGCTATCGTAAATGAAAAACCCAAGGCAGAAAATTCCATCAGCAGTTTAGGCGATAGCGAAATGATCGTTGAAAAGGAACGGGTAGTTTATGCCATCGGTATGCTTGATGAAAGCACCCAAAATTATGTGGAAGGCTATCGTGATGCGGTAAACCAGATGACCAATATGCTGGTTGGTACAGAAACAGAGAATTTTAATTTTGAAGAGCAGGATTCAGAGGTAGAATCAGTTGGTGCCACCTGGGGATTAAAAGCTACCAATGTTGTACCAAGCACCTTTTTAAGGTACAATCCATACAATGGAGCAGGCATTAAACTAGCAATATTGGATACTGGTTTCGATTTTAACCATCCAGATTTTGCTGGCCGCCCAATTGTTCATCAAAGTTTCATCAGTGGCGAAAGCACACAAGATGGTCATGGCCATGGCACCCACTGTACTGGTACATCTTGCGGTCCGGCAAGTTCTCCATCAGCAACAGAAAGATATGGAATAGCCTATGCAGCAAGCATTTACATTGGTAAAGTTTTAAGCAATGGTGGTTCTGGTGGTGATGGGGGCATTCTTGCAGGTATTAACTGGGCAATTGCTAACCGTTGTGATGTGGTGAGCATGTCGTTAAGAGGTTTGGTAAACGGAACCGGCTATTCGGCTGTATTCGAAACTGCCGCAGCACGCGCACTGGCCCAGGGAACTTTAATTATTGCCGCGGCAGGAAATGATTCGGCCCGACCAGGGATTGTAAAACAGGTAATGCACCCTGCAAACTGCCCATCTATTATGGCTGTGGGTGCGGTAGATGTAAATATGAATGTTGCAAGTTTCTCTAACGGAGGCCTATACCCAACTTATGGTGCGGTAGATATTGCTGCTCCGGGCGTAAATGTATACTCTTCTACAAAATTACCAACTAAATATGCAAGCTGGAACGGTACCAGTATGGCTACACCACATGTTGCTGGTATTGCAGCGCTGTGGGCACAGCTACCGGCTTAAGGGGCATAAACCTTTGGCGTAAATTAACTTCAACCGCAAAAGCATTACCTTTACCTGGCAGAGATGTTGGTGCAGGATTGGTACAGGCACCTACAAAAACAAGATTAATCAAATTCCCAATTGATAAAACTCCGATTTTGATTCATCCAAAATTCCCTTTCGATCCAATTGGTCCAATTGAAAAAATTATACGATGAAAACGAAGTGGTTAATATCTGTAGAGCATGGTGCAATGGAACAAGTGGCTAAAGAACTGCGCAAAACGGGCATTGCTGATATAGAAGCCCTGGATGCGATAGGTGTAATTGTTATTGTTCCCGGCGAACAAAAAATTGCAGATATCAAAAAAATCGATGGCGTAATAAATGTTGAGGAGGAAAGGGACATTAGCATTTAATAGAAACCATTAATCATTAACCTCTTAAATCGGTGTAGCCTTGTGTTGCACCGTTTTTTTTGTGGGGAAATATTCTTTTTGGAGCCTAATTTTTATTGGAGTAAGCATTTATACAACAAGGTTTGCTATCACAAAAGACCGCTAATATTAAAAGCCAGGCGAGGCTGTCGGCTGAAAAAGTCTTCTCGTGATCTACAACATTTCTTTAAACCCTAAGGTTACTTTGCGACTGATCAAAAACCTTAAGTCCTTTACCTTTAAACCCTGCACCTTTTTATTATCTTTGCTGCATTATGGCTCAAAAGAATAACGACGAACAATTTAAAAATGTAATATCACACGCTAAAGAATACGGTTTTGTATTTCAGAGCAGCGAAATATATGATGGCTTAAGCGCTGTTTATGATTACGGCCAATTGGGTGCCGAGTTAAAAAACAACATTAAAACTTACTGGTGGAAAGCCATGGTGCAAATGCACGAAAACATTGTAGGAATTGATTCTGCAATTTTTATGCATCCTAAAGTTTGGAAAGCCAGCGGACACGTTGATGGTTTTAACGATCCCATGATCGACAATAAAGATTCTAAGAAACGTTACCGTGCCGATCAGTTATTAGAAAATAAAATTGATGAACTATATTCAGAATTGGCCAGTTTCAGTGCAGAAAACAAAGCTAAATTTGAGGAGTTTCAGCAAGAAATATTAGGATTAAGTGATGAAGGACAGGCAGCATGGATTCCAAGTTTTAAAGATGAGGCTACCATTTTAGACCATGAGAAATATCCTTTTGTTGATGAAACAAGCTGGAGATTTGTTAAAAAAGGTTTAGCACTTGAGGTGGAAATGAACCTGGCACTTAAATCAGAAAACCTGGCACAGTTAAAAGATTTAATTGTTGGTTATAAAGTAATCTGCCCGATTTCTAAAACCTCAAACTGGACAGATGTACGGCAGTTTAACCTAATGTTTAGCACGCAATTTGGTGCTATGGCAGAAGGAAGTGATGAAGTTTATCTTCGTCCGGAAACAGCGCAGGGTATTTTTGTTAATTTTTTAAATGTTCAAAAATCTGGCAGGATGAAAATTCCTTTCGGTATAGCGCAAATTGGTAAAGCTTTCAGAAATGAAGTAATTGCACGTCAGTTCATTATGCGTATGCGCGAATTTGAGCAGATGGAAATGCAATTTTTTGTTCGCCCAGGTGAAGATAAAAAATGGTTTGAATACTGGAAAGATGCCCGTTTAAAATGGCACAGCGCTTTGGGTACTGCTCCTGAAAAATACCGTTACCACGATCACGTTAAACTGGCGCACTATGCCAATGCTGCAACTGATATCGAATTCGAATTCCCATTCGGATTTAAAGAGGTTGAAGGGATCCATAGCCGCACTGATTTCGATTTAACGCAACACCAGGAATTTTCGGGTAAAAAAATGCAGTATTTCGATAACGATTTAAATGAAGAAGGTAAACCTTATGGTAATTACGTTCCTTATGTAATCGAAACTTCAATCGGTTTAGACCGCATGTTCCTCTTAACCATGATCAATGCTTTTGAAGAACAGGATTTAAGCACCGATGATAAACAGGATAGCCGTACATTATTACGTTTACATCCTGCTTTAGCGCCTTATAAAGTAGCTGTTTTTCCATTAACGAAAAAAGATGGCTTACCTGAAAAAGCACGCGAAATTATGGATACGCTTAAGTTTGATTTCAACTGCATTTACGAAGAAAAAGATGCCATTGGTAAGCGATATCGCCGTCAGGATGCGGTAGGAACTCCTTTCTGTATTACGATTGATCATCAAAGTTTAGAAGACAATACCGTTACCATCCGTCACCGCGATAGCATGGATCAAGAACGTGTAGCCATCGCAGATTTAGGGAACATTATAGGTTCGGCAGTAAGCTGGAAAACTTTGTTGGCATAAAAGTATAATCTGTCATCTCGCGCGAAGAGCAACGAAGCCGAGAGAGGTAAAGATAGATCTCTCCACTGCGTTTAAGTAGATGACGAAAATTTTACGAGGTCGCAGGTTTAAACCTGCGACTTTTTTTGTGTAACACATATGGATTTTAGCCGAACGTAATCCGTTTCAAATAGAACTAAAAAATAAAGTGCGTTGCTAGTCTGATAAAAACTCATGGAATATTGATTTCCGCACCTTTGAAATAAATAAAATTGAACTGGTTTATAACGATTGGTACCAACGAGAAAGATTTGTTCAAAAATTGCATCAGTTTTCTTTATCTTAGCCTTTAAATTAACCATAACAAATTAACACTCGTGAAATTACCTTTCAAACTATCCCTATTGGCATTCGTATGCCTATTAATTACATCATCCTGCAAAAAAGAAATCGATTATCATCAAGATTGGGTTACATCAACCATGAGCGCAAAAGTTGATGGTACTTTGTTGCAATGTACCATAACTACGGCCCAGGTTTATGATGCTGGCGGAAAAATAAGCGCACAAATTTCGGGTTTTAAAGGCTCTACTGCATTTACATTAATAATCAGCGATTTTAAAGGCGTAGGCACTTACAGTTTATCCGATAACAATTTAGCTAGTTATCTTACCGGTACATCCTTCGCTCAGGATGCTTACATCGGAGGTAGTGCTGGAACAATTAAAATAACCAGTTATTTAGCGGATAAATACATTAAAGGCACTTTTGAATTTAAAGGTGAAAATGTATCTACTTTAACAGTTAAAACCATTACCGAAGGACAGTTTAATATCAGTTTGGTTCCGGTTAAACTCCCTGAAACCAACAATAGCACTAATAATTTAAGTGCAAAGGTAGATGGTACCACAATTGGATTTACCGGAGAAGCAACATCAACCAATGCTCCCATTATTGGCAACTTCCTTACTATTGTAACCATAAATGGTGATAAACGTATGATTCTTGGCGTATTAGGTTATAAAGGTGTAGGCACTTACGATTTTTCAACGGATGGATCTGCAACATATATGAAAGATCAAAGTCCTACAGGTTCATTTACGGCAACAAGTGGCTCGTTAGTAATTACGAGTGAAGCTGGCGGCAAACTTAAAGGAACGTTTTCATTTAAGGCACCCAATGAAAATTCTACAATCAATACATCGGTAACTGTTACTGACGGTACCTTTGACATGCCCTATAGCAAAAAATAAGAGTTAATTTTCTTAAATGAGAAGGGCAGCATTATCATTAAAGATTTGTGATCATGAGCTTGTCGAAGCCTATTTAAATACCCTTAAAGTGTTTCGACAAGCCCAACATGACATAATAATTTAAAGAGAAATAGTTTTATAATGCATCCTCTTTTGTTATAATGGAAATTAGTAGCCGTAATCCTTCAGTCACAAAAGGCAAATGCCCAGTGTGTAATTTCTTATTCATTTTACCGAATGGTATATTTGTTTAGCGATCAAAATCATTTATATGAATATTCCACAGAAGTTTTTTGCCCGTCGACATGAAATTGCGGCAGATTATTTAAAAGAATTAGATAAACATCTCGACGATATTGTATCTGGCCGCGCAACTGAAATGTTTGAAGTAAGGGATTTTGCCGATTTAATCCATGTACATCCAACTCACCTAAGCAACACCATTAAAGCCGCTACAGGCCATTCGCCATGTTTCTTTTTCGAAGAGCGATTAATGGAAATTTCAAAATCGATGTTGCAAAATGTAAGTATGCCCATTGCCGAAATTGCGCGGATATTAACTTACGATCCATCCAACTTTACCAAGTTTTTTAAACACTTTGCAGGCCAAACCCCAAAACAGTATAGGGAGGCTTATTTTGAATCTTTGGCAACAAAAAAGGAAATTATCACCATATAAAACTTAAGCACTCACCATTTTTACTTAAGCTATCACCATTTTTACAGCAAATTTCCATCTAATTTTGTTTAACAAATTAAAAGAAAATGGAAACACAAAATAAAATTGCCCTGGTAACCGGCGGTAGTCGCGGATTAGGAAAAAATGCAGCCTTAAAAATCGCTTCTAAAGGGATAGATGTAATTATAACCTATCAATCCAAAAAGGAAGAGGCAGAACAAACCGTAAAAGAGATTAAAGAATTCGGCGTTAATGCAGCTGCTTTACAGTTAAATGTAGCCGACAGCACTACTTTTGATGCTTTTTTCGCTGAAGTTAAAAACGTATTAAAAAATGTTTTTAATGCAGAAAAATTCGACTTTTTAATAAACAATGCAGGCGTCGGCATCCACGCTTCTTTTGCCGAAACCACCGAAGAACAATTTGATACTTTGGTAAATATCCATTATAAAGGTGCTTTCTTTTTAACGCAAAAAGCCCTGGCCTTATTAAATGATGGAAGTGGGATTATTAACGTTTCAAGCGGCTTGGCACGTTTTGCTACTCCGGGTTATGCGGCCTATGCAGCTATGAAGGGTGCAATGGAAACATTAACCAAATACCAGGCAAAAGAATTAGGCGCAAGAGGAATCAGATCGAATATTATTGCTCCAGGAGCTATTGAAACCGATTTTGGCGGTGGTGTTGTACGCGACAATGACCAGGTAAATGCAGGAATTGCTGCTAATACCGCTTTAGGCCGTGTAGGCTTGCCAGATGATATTGGTGGCGTAATAGCATTCTTATGTACTGAAGATGCAAGATGGATCAATGCCCAACGCATTGAAGCTTCAGGCGGTATGTTTTTATAATCATAAACTTAGTTTTTGACCACGAATGCACTAAGGCACCAAAGTTAATAGCTTGGTATTTTGGTGTATTTGTGGTTATTTTTTTGCCTAATTGAATAATAAACGCCCTACCCAGACATAACGCCAACTAAAATTCATTAAACAGAAAATAATCAGCATCAAACGGCGTTATCCATGAAAATCATCCCATGTTTAAAATACTGCTACCAGCACTTTTTGTATTCCTTATTATAGGCCATGCCAATGCCCAAAAGTGGACAGATGCCGAATTTCGTAAAGCAAATACCGCAGCAAATGCAGCTTACTTAAGCAACGAAGAAAAAAACATAGTGATGTACATGAATCTCATCCGAATTGATGGAGAAAAGTTTTATTATACTTTTTTAGAAGATTACATTAATAACTACAATGCCAAAGTTCGGCAATATAGAAACTACAATGAACTTAAAATTACACGAAACAACTCTTACTATACCTCTTTATTGAAACATTTACAGGGCATCAAAAATTTGCAGATGTTTTATCCTGATGATAAACTTACCTCGTTAAGCCGCAACCATGCCCAGGATTTAGACAGAAATAACCTCGATACACATGAAAGTAGCAATGGCGATAAATTTTCGAAGCGTTTATCTAAATATTTTCCTAATAAAGCCATGAGCGAAAATATCGATTTTGGTTATTCGAACAGTTTAGATATTGTATGCCATTTGTTGTTGGATTGTGGCGTACCATCTCTTGGTCACCGCTTTAACCTATTGGATCAGAAATACAAACTCAATACGGTCGGCGTAAGCATTCAGCCGCATCCTTCTTACTCCTGGTGTGCAGTAATCGATTTTGTTGCGCAACCTACATTTTACACTAATAACCAATAAATTATAGTAGATTTATCTGTTGCATTTTTTATAAATGCATCAATTTTCTCTATGTCAAAATAGAAAAAAACTATTTATTTGCCTGCGAAAATTACTCCATTTTTATATCAGATTACAAACCCTAAACGATGAGCGAAAAGAAAAAGCTAACAAGTGCATCGGGCATTCCATACGCAAATAACGAAGATAGCATGACGGTTGGTCCACGTGGCCCGATTCTGATTCAGGATTTCATTTTACACGAAAAAATGGCTCATTTTAACCGTGAGCGGATACCTGAACGGGTGGTACATGCAAAAGGATCTGGTGCTTATGGAACTTTTACTGTTACCCACGACATTACAAAATATACAAAGGCCAAACTTTTCTCCGAAATTGGGAAGCAAACCCGTACTTTCTTACGTTTTTCTACTGTTGGCGGCGAAAAAGGTTCGGCTGATAGTGAACGCGATCCGCGTGGCTTTGCGCTTAAGTTTTATACTGAAGATGGAAACTGGGATTTGGTTGGTAACAATACGCCCGTTTTCTTTGTGAAAGATCCGAAAAAATTTGGCGATTTTATCCACACCCAAAAACGCGATCCGCAAACAAATATGAAAAGCCCGACCATGATGTGGGATTTTTGGAGTTTGAATCCTGAAAGCTTACACCAGGTATTAATTTTAATGAGCGATAGGGGAACACCATTTTCTTACCGCCATATGGATGGTTTCGGCAGTCACACCTTCTCTTTTTACAACAATAAACACGAGCGTTTTTATGTAAAGTTTCACTTTAAAACTAAACAGGGTATCCAAAACTTTACCAACAACGAAGCTGTTGACATGAAATCTCAGGATCCCGACCATTCACAACGCGATCTGTTTGAAGCCATAGAAAGAGGTGAGTTTCCGAAATGGACACTTAAAGTGCAGATTATGCCTTTTGATGAAGCCAAAACTTACCACATTAATCCATTCGATTTAACCAAAGTTTGGCCACACCGCGATTATCCATTAATTGAAGTGGGTGAATTGGAATTGAACGAAAATCCTGACAATTATTTTGCGCACGTAGAGCAAGCCGCCTTTGCTCCTGCACACGTAGTGGATGGCATTTATTACTCGCCGGATAAAATGTTGCAAGGAAGGATTTTATCTTATCCGGATGCACAACGTTACCGTTTGGGTGGCAATTACGAACAAATTCCGGTTAACCGATGTCCGTTTATGACCAATAATTACCAGCGCGATGGTTTAATGGCAGTTAATGGTAACGGTGGATCGAACCCAAATTATTTTCCAAACAGTTTTGATGATATTGTGGTTGATGAAAGTTATAAACAACCCGCCTGGCCTTTAGAATCTTTATTGGCCGATAGTTACAATAGAAATGCTGAAGGTGAAAACGATCATTATACGCAACCAGGCAACTTATTCCGTTTAATGGATCCCGAAGCCAGAAAAAATACCATTGCAAATATTGTAAGTGCAATGGGTGGCATAAATGGTGTTAAAAAGGATGAAATTGTAAACCGACAGCTTTGCCATTGGTTTAGAGCAGATATGAGTTTAGGCCTGGCAATTGCAAAAGGTTTGGATTTAAATTTAGACCAAGCAATGGAAGGTATGGTGCATGCAGATCCGCCGCATAAAGCCACTAACGGGTAACGGTATTAAAATGTCTCCAAAATTGGAGGCATTTTTTGTTTCTATAATATTCTGTATAAAAAATTACCTTTGCGCGTAATAATGATATGCCATAGCTCGTTTTTGATCATTTGAGCTTATAAATTTAACTTTGAACCCCAATGCGTAATGCAATTTTAGTCATAATAGATTTTTTCTACCCGCCTTTTAAAAAATATATCTCTCCACATAATTTCAGGTATTTGGCTACAGGTGGTGGCACTTTATTATTGGGTATACTAAGCTATTATTTCGCTTACTTTTTCATTTTTAAAACAGCGGAAGTAAATTTTGGAGTAATTGTACTTCAAAGAGAAACCGCATCACTACTGGTAGATTATTTAGTTGCCATACCAACCAGTTTTTTACTGAATAAATATGTAATATTTACTCACAGTGAACTAAAAGGCAGGGTTCAGCTCTTCCGTTTTTTAAATCTTCAGTTTATCAATATTCTTGCAACATATGTTTTTCTAAAGTTTTTATTGGAGCTTTTAAGAGATTACCCCGCTTTATCTATTTTATCAAGAATATTAGTTTCTGTTTCAATGGCACTTTTCAGTTACCTGTATCAACACTATTTTACATTTAGTGTAAAAAAAATCGGGGATAAAAATGAAAAGAAAAATCAGTAATTCAGTTTGGCAATAGCATTGTTTTGCCACGGAGACACAGAAAGCACGGAGAACTATATCGTCCTCGTTTGTAACGAGGACTATTTAAGTATCGTCATTGCGAGAAGGCTTTTTCAGCCGACGAAGCAATCTTTATGGCAAGGCTCACTAGCATAAAAGATTGCTCCGTACCTCAGCAATGACGACCGCTTTAATAATACCTGTAAATGGTAGCATAGCAGAAGCACTTTAACGACAGATTTACACAGTTCAATTTGCCACGGAGACACGGAAAGCACGGAAAACTACATCGTCCTCGTTTGTAACGAGGATGTACGAGTAAAGCGATTTTATCGCGCTTAAAGGAATTATTTTCGCATTGCAAATGCGAACCTCAAAAATCCTCGTTACAAACGAGGACTATTTAACGTATCGTCATTGCGAGAAGGCTTTTTCAGCCGACGAAGCAATCTTTCCTGTAAAGATTACTAACATGAAAGATTGCTTCGTCGTTCCTTCTCGCAATGAAGACCGCTTTACTAAACCTGTAAATGGTAGCGGAGTTGAAGAACAGTATAAAGATTTAGCAAAAAGGCATTCAGAACCACTTCGATGAAATTCCATCAACCCTTCACTAACCATTAATTTTTCTTATTTAACACCCAAAACCTTTATTACTTTAACCTGTTAATTAATCCTGTTGCTTACTTGTTAAGATAAAAACAACAAGCTAACTTAGCTGCCGACCAACTTATTTTAAGAATAACCATGAGCCATTTTAATGATTTTAATAATGCGCAGGTAGCAAAATTGCCCAATCATTTGAAGCAATTTATTGTTGACCAGAATTACGCAAAATATACGCCGGTTGATCAAGCAGTATGGCGTTACGTAATGCGCCAGAATTACAGTTACCTTAAAAATGTTGCTTATTACCCATATATAAAAGGTTTACAGCGGGCTGGCTTGAGTATTGAGCACATTCCTGATTTACAAACCATGAATGATAATTTGGGTAAAATTGGTTGGGGGGCTGTAACGGTTGACGGATTTATTCCACCAGCTGCTTTTATGGAATACCAGGCTTACCGTGTTTTGGTAATTGCTGCCGATATCCGCCAGATTAACCATATCGAATATACTCCGGCACCCGATATTATACACGAAAGTGCAGGCCATGCACCTATTATTGCTGATGCCGATTATAATAGTTATCTAAGTTATTTTGGTTCAATTGGAGCCAAAGCCATGTTTTCGGCCAAAGATTTCGAACTTTATGAAGCCATAAGAAAGCTTTCTATTTTAAAGGAAGCTAATGATGCCGACGAATTTCAGATTGCCAAAGCAGAAAAAGAACTCCGCTACATTAGCGATAATATGGGCGAACCTTCTGAAATGGCATTGCTTGGCCGCTTGCATTGGTGGACGGTTGAATATGGTTTGATCGGCACATTAGAAAACCCAAAAATTTATGGTGCAGGCTTACTTTCTTCTATAGGTGAAAGTGCAACCTGCATGCAGAATGAGGTAACAAAACTTTGGTATAACATGGATACCATTAATTACCCATACGATATTACCAAGCCACAACCACAACTTTTTGTAACTGAAACTTTTCACAATTTAATTGATGTTTTAGAAACTTTTGCCAACACCATGGCTTTTAGAAAGGGAGGTACAGAAAGTATTATGAAAGCCATTGCCTGCAAAAATATAGCAACAGCAGTTTACAGCTCGGGCTTACAGGTGAGCGGTATATTTACCGATATTGGTATCGGCATAAAAGATGAAGTAACTTTTATTAAAACAACTGGTCCATCTGCACTGGCCTTTAATGGCAAACAACTAATTGCACATGGAAAGGATTACCACGCCGATGGATTTTCTTCGCCGGTTGGTAAATTAAAAAACAGCACAAAGGCTTTAGAAGATAATAGCACAGCAGAATTACAGGCTTTAGGTATTATTTTAGGTGAAAAGGCCGAACTTTTGTTTGAGAGTGGCATTAAAGTGGTTGGGCTTACAAAAGATATTTTATTTAAAGAAAATAAATTGATTTTAATTGCTTTTAAAGATTGTACTGTTACAGAAAGCAACGGAAATATTTTGTTTAAACCCGAGTGGGGCATTTATGATATGGCAGTAGGCGAGAAAATTATCTCGGTTTTTAATGGCGCGGCTGATAAAGATGCCTATGAAGAAATTACTTTAATCAGTGGGGAGAAAACCCATCAAATTGCCTACGATGATAAAACAACAAAGCTACATGCTTTATACCAAAAAGTAAGGGAGATTAGGGAAAGTGGAGAAAACCTGGATATGCTTTCTGAAATTTTCGCGGAATTAAAAACCGGCCACAGGCAAGATTGGCTTTGTGCATTAGAAATTTTGGAGATTGTTTACCATAAAAAGATTTTCCACCAACTTGAAAAAGAAGTTCAGGTATATTTAGAAATTAAAGCGGGCAGGGAGTTAGACCATTCCAAACTCATCAGTGATGGCTTGCATGTGATTAAAAATCCGGTGAGCCAATTGCTTGTTGACGATTGAGTACATTGAGAATGGAATAGAGAATTAATTGCTTATCCAACAATGCTCTTCAAACAAAAACTATAATGAGGCTTAAAAAGCGGTCGTAAACCTAAATTATTTCATGGTATTATTCAAAATAGTTGCTGATTCTGAAGATTCCGTTCAGCATAACGAAACATTGCTCAAATATTATGAATTTTCTTTCAAGCTAGAATTATCTTAGGCTAAAACATTCCAATCTTTTAACTTTACAACAAATTAAAATTTTAATGAACATTATAATTACAGGTGCTAGTAGTGGAATTGGGTTCGAAACTGCTTTAGAATTTAGCTTACAGAAAGAAAATAAAATAGTTGCTATTGCCCGTTCGGCTGATAAGCTACGTAAATTGTTGGAAATAGCTAAGGGCATTAATCCTGACTGCACCCTTTTGCCAGTAGAGTTTGATATTGTGAATGATGATTATGCAGCCTTATTGCCATTTTTAAAAGAGCGTTTAGGAACAGTTGATATTTTGATTAATAACGCTGGTGCATTGATTAACAAAGCATTTTTAGAAACTACAGAAGTTGATTTGGGTGTAATGCTCCAAAGTAATGTAATTTCACATTTCAAAATGATTCAGAGTGTTTTACCCCTATTGCAAAATGGAAGCCATATTGTAAATATTGGCAGTATGGGCGGTTTTCAGGGGAGCGTAAAATTCCCTGGTCTTGCTGCCTACTCTGCAAGTAAAGCAGCCTTGCACACTTTAACTGAATGTTTGGCATTTGAATTGGCCGAAACCGGAATCAAAATTAACTGTTTGGCATTGGGATCGGCACAAACTGAGATGCTCGAAGCTGCTTTTCCGGGATATCAAAGTCCGGTTATGGCCTTTGAAATGGGAAAATATGTAGCTGATTTTGCAAAAACAGGACATAAGTTTTTCAATGGAAAGATTTTGCCGGTAGCGGTTACTACGCCTTAATATTCATATTTTTTAGTAATTTACAAGCCTAAACGGAAAACTAAAAAAATCTATGGAAACAAACTCCCCTTTTAAAACTGTCGATAACGGAAAAAATGCAGCAGTAGTTAGCTACATCTTCCTTATTGGTTGGCTAATATCATACTTTGGTATGTATAAAGACAATAAAACGCCATTATCTAGTTATCATTTAAGACAATCTTTATTGCTTCATTTAGGCATAATTGTACTTAATGTGGCTGTAACCATAATTATTATGATTATTCCAACGGCAATTTTTGGTTACCTAAGCTATGCGATCTATATTGCGTATATTATTTTCATTATTTTAGGTGCAATAAGTGCAAATAATGGCGAGCAGAAGCCTCTTCCGATAATCGGAGATAAAGCACAAACGATGTTTCCAAGTATTTAATCGAATTCAAATATTTTAAATGAGAGTCTGGGTAACAAATCCCAGACTTTTTTGTTTTAACTCGTTTTCAACATTTTAACCGACTTTAGATATTTTTTATATCTTTGGTTCCAACATATGAAGAAAATAATAGTCCCGATTTTGTTTTTCATTTTGTCTGCTACGGCAGGAAAAGCCCAAACAATCTTACCCGCACAGTACCAGGAGTTGGTAAAGAAACTTGTTGCCACCCTTCCTAAAGAGGTAACCGTTACCGAAAACAATTCTACAACAAACTCAACATCACTTATCGATTTTGCCAAAAGCATGCTGGGAATTCCCTATCGTTATGCCACCAGCAACCCAAAGGTTGGCTTTGATTGTTCTGGCTTTGTTAGTTATGTTTTTAGCAATTTCGGGTTCAAAGTGCCACGCTCATCGCGCGAATTTAGCTATGCAGGCAAAGAAACGAGCTTGGAAAATGCAAAAGTAGGCGATGTGTTAATTTTTACAGGAAGTAATTCGAGAGTAAGAAGAATTGGCCATGTTGGCATTGTTTATTCAATTGATGAGAACGGGATTAAATTTATCCACGCATCGTCGGGCAAAGCACACCAGGTAACAATTACCGATCTGGATGGTCATTATAAAGCCCGTTTTATGAAAATTGTGAGTATTCTTTAGTTATTTCTTATACTTCCACATCCTCGTTTTTCCTTCGGCAAGCCATTCTAATGTGGTATCCAATCTTTTTAATCTGGTTGCTTCGGTTTTAGCCTCTTCCAGCCATAATATATAATCTTTTTTATTGGATAAACTAAAATTCTGGAACACAGCCATTGCCTGGGGTGCTTCATTTAAGGCCTCTATAAAATAATCTGGCAAAATGAGTTCTTTTTTCTCTGTATATTTTGGTTTTGGTGGCAGTTTAATATTTTCCTCATTTAATTGAATTGCCTGCTGGATATAAGCAATAAGAATTTCATCGGGAGGTAAATCACTAAAAGAAGTTATTTTACCAAGCAAGCCCATTGCATTAGAACGTTCTTTAAAAATACCATATTCATCTTGCATCAATGATCCTTTCCAAAAGCCAAAGGCACAATGATTTTTAAAAGATGCCATATGGCAAACCGTTCCCTTGAAATCGAAAAAGGGCATCCCCCACTTAATTTTTTCTTCAATCCGGGCATCGGCTTTATGTACAAGGTTTCTTAAATGATCCAAAATTGGAATCGCAAATTCTGCCGAGTTAATGATGTACTGATCTACCTGAACAATTGTATGCATAGTTAAATGATTACCATGTAATATTATCTGGACTTTTTAATTTGATAAGATTCATTTGCGCCTCTTTATTTAAAATCAGAATTACTTTCTTAAATGAACTTATCCGTAGATTCACTTTAAATTCCGTTCGAATTTCCTTATCTGCATCATACAGTATAATTAAATCATAACATCTCCGTAAGAAATTAAAATAACCTAATCTTCTATCATCAATAGGGTTATAAAAACCTCTGGCATAATCAAAACTATTGAAATGATTTAGGTTTATACTAACATTTTTATTCCATGGAAAAATATAATAAATATTCATTTCCAACGCACTATTTACTTCTATTATAGCACTATATCTTGAAAAAAAAACATAAAAAAGGATGATCAATACTGGCAAATAAACTAGCATGGCCAACAAATTTGCACCATAAATAATCGTAAGCAGAATGGAAGCAAGTGGTAACAAAACAAGTAAATATATATTTATTGGATAATTAGATTTATATCCTATATATTGTAAGGAAGGCTTTTTTGACATAATTTGGAAATTTCATCCTTTCAATAAAAATCTATCCATTTAACTATAGCTTTAGTACTAATATATTAAATACCAAGCTTAAATTACCTTTAAAGCAAAACTATTTTTAAAGCAAGTTCTACTTCTCCGAAATTGAGAAACTTCTTTGCAAGCTCATGCAGTTCCCTTTCGCGGTTGGTGCTATCGCCGATAGTAGCATCCAGCACCTCTTTAACATCTGCGTGATTGCTTACCAGATCAATTTCCTCGTCGCTGGGTAAGTGTTCAACATTGCCTAACTTCCCTAAATCATTTCCGGTTAATACTTTCGAAAAACGGACGGAGTGAGGCAAACGATCTACCCCTATCCCCAGTTTAGCCAATGGTTTTGCAACTTTAAATAGGTTATTGTCTGTAACCCTGCAATACCAATCGCCACCTAAACGCGCCACCAGATCGATTTTATGCTGATCTATTCTATTATTTTCATCTAAAATATCCTCGTTAATATGAATCAGCTTAATTTCTGCCAAAATAAGATTGCCGGCACCATGGTTATTGCCCAAAGAAATTACTTCATTCACTACACACTCAAACTGCACCGGTGCTTCTGCTACTCTCGGTGGTTGTACCATCTCAGATTTTAACATCGTAAAACCCGCTTTTTCAAATTCATTAACCCCTTTTGCGTATTCAGTACTAGCCAAACTTATCTGCTGCACCATATCATAATTCACAATATTGATTACGCATTCTTTTACCTGAAGTACGTTTTCTAAAGTATGTTTGGTGGTATTATCCCGAACCCTTCTGGATGGAGAAAACACACAAATTGGCGGCTTTGTGCTAAACATGTTAAAGAAACTGAAGGGGCTTAAATTGATATTACCATCAGCATCAATGGTTGAGGCAAAGCAAATTGGCCGCGGAGCGATAGCGTATTGTAGATAATTCTGTAAATCTACAGCAGAAAGATCGGAGGTATTTAAGGTTAACAATATTTACACAAGTTAAATTGTTGTTTAAATGAAGATTATAACAAGCAAAGTTTGGCATTTCGAGCGTTGTGAAACCTAGTCGGTAAAGCAAAAAAGATAGATTTTTTTACCTGCTTTGCCACAATCAAGCGGATTAATTTAACCTACCTAAATGAGTGATCAGGATGTCAGCTGACTTCATGAACCACGAATAAATGATAACAATGCTTATTATTTGAGCGCATATATTATTTCTTCAAACCTAAGATAGAAAAATCTGTATCAGCTTTTGTAATGGTATTGGTTAGTGCGCCGAGGCCTGTAATTTCCATTTCCACCACATCGCCTGGTTGCAACCACTGTACTTTGTAATTGGGATCGTTAAGCAAACCTGTTCCGTTTAATTCTAAAAAACAGCCTGTACCTACCGTACCGGAGCCAATTACATCACCTGGAAGAATATCTACCCCATAAGCACAACGTTCTATAATCTCGGCAAATGTCCAGTCCATATCTGCTGCATTTCCTTTCGAAACTTCGATACCATTAATGCGGCAGGTCATTTTAAGGTCGTATGCATTACCCACATGGCCTTCTTTGGGGGCAACTTTATATTGCAACAATTCATCTGGTGTTACCAGCCACGGACCAATTACGGTAGAGAAATCTTTTCCTTTTGCCGGGCCTAAATTCAGGAGCATTTCTTCCATTTGTAAGGTGCGCGCACTCATATCGTTCATTACCATATAACCGGCAATGTACCCATCGGCTTCTGCAGCTTTTACGTTTCTCCCCTTCTTACCGATTACAACGGCAAGCTCAAGTTCAAAATCGAGTTTATCAAAATGATCTGGCATGCATTCGATTTCTCCTGTGCCTTGAATGGCATTATGATTTGTGAAATAAAAAATCGGATACTCATCAAACTGAGGAATCATATCAACCTTTCTGTTTCTCCTTGCGGCCGCAACATGCTGCCTAAAAGCGTATCCATCTCTGCAACTTGTAGGGTGAGGAACAGGTGCTAAAATTTCATAAAAAATTTCTTCTTTAGCTGTTAAACTTCCTTCTTTTATTTGATCATCAATCTTTTTTGCCCGCTCCATCAATACCTCTCCACCAAGCAAAAACGCGTTCATATTATCTGGAATAAGCTTATCGCAGCTATTTAAGTTATAGATATGTCCACTTACAAACACACCAAGATGCTCTCTGTCTTCGGTTTTATAGGATACTAGTTTCATATATCATTTGGTTAAATATGCGGTAAAGCTAAGCAATTAGGGCATTCAAAATAAAACTTAGTCGTATTATTTTAACACGGTATATTGCTTTAGGTTTGATTTAATCAGTGGAAAATCTTTTGCCTGTAAACCTTTGTAATTTTTTTTATTAGAGAACAATCCTCCGATCAACAACCCTCCTGAAACGCCAACAGGCACTCCTGCAGCAATTAGCACTACAGATTCTACCAACTTATCGCTCTTGGCAGCCAATACAAAAAAAGTTAAACCTCCGGCAATGGCTAAGGGTGCCGCAATTCCTTTCCGGTGAATGTACAACGCGCTAATGCTATCGGCACTGAGTTTTACGGTATCCCTTCGGTTTCTGATTATGGTTACACCATCATCGGCAGCAGCATAAAAAGAACCTCTTGTGGCGTTGCCACTCCGATCTACAACCCTAACTGTGTATTTGGCTCTTTGTTGTGCATTTACGGTATAACTTAAGGCTATACAAATTAAAAATGTAAAAATTAACTTCATAAAATAACGGGGCTATATGCAATTAAAGGTAAATTAAAATTTCAACTTTTAAATAAAATACTTACCTTGGCAACATTAAAACCATGATCTTAAAAGCATTACATATTAACTTAGTGAACGACGCCATAGCTGCCCGTCGCTATAAGATGCTATCCAAGCTGATCATGGCTCAATATTCTCTGTAATTTCCTCAACCCTTTCTTGCTGATTGAAACGCATTTCCGTTTTAATTGTTAATTCATTAGGATTTTTCTTTTCTAACCATAACATCATTTAATTATGCCTATTTATCATAAATTGGGGCAGATTCCAGCTAAACGCCACACGGTTTTTCGTAAACCTGACGGAAATCTTTATGCAGAAGAACTCGTATCAACCGAAGGATTTTCGAGTTTATATTCGCTGGTTTACCATTGCCATCCACCAACAATTGTAAAAAATTTAGGTGAACCGTATAGTGTAGAACCCACTATTGCCCGCGAAAAGCACTTAAAGCACACCAGTTTGATCGGTTTTAACATTAAACCTGAAAACGATTTTCTGAAAAGCAGAAAAGCAGTTCTGGTAAATAGTGATCTGCATATTGTTTTGGCAGCACCAAGAAAATCGATGACGGATTATTTCTACAAAAATAGCCAGGCCGATGAAATGATTTTTATCCATGAAGGTTCGGGGAAATTGAAGACAGGTTTCGGCGAGATCAAATTTGCTTATGGCGATTATCTGATTATCCCCAGAGGAACCATTTACCAGATGGAATTCGATAACGAGCAGAACAGGCTCTTCATTGTAGAAAGCTTTAGTCCGCTTAGGCCGCCAAAAAGATACTTAAATCAATTTGGCCAATTGATGGAACATGCTCCCTATTGTGAGCGCGATTTAAGATTGCCCGAAAACTTGCAAACGCATGATGAATATGGCGATTTTAAAGTGCTGATTAAAAAGCAGGGCTTAATTTATCCATATACTTATGGTACACATCCTTTCGATTATATAGGCTGGGATGGTTACCATTATCCATACGCGTTTTCAATACACGATTTTGAGCCGATAACAGGCCGTTTACACCAACCACCTCCTGTTCATCAAACTTTTGAAGGGCACAATTTTGTGGTGTGCTCTTTTGTTCCGCGGAAATACGATTACCATCCAGATTCTATTCCGGCACCATATAACCATAGCAATGTAGATAGCGATGAGGTGCTTTATTATGTTGATGGCGATTTTATGAGTCGGAAAAGTGTAGTTAAAGGGCAAATTACCTTACATCCGGGCGGTATTCCTCACGGGCCACATCCGGGCACCGTAGAAAAATCAATCGGAAAAGAAAAAACAGATGAGCTGGCAGTTATGGTTGATCCTTTTAAACCGCTAATGCTTACGCAAGATGCATTGGATATTGAGGACGAAAATTATCATAAAAGCTGGCAGATTAACGTAGAGTAAAGCTAGGATGATTAAGATTTCGGGATTATAAGATATAAGCTCGTTAAAGTAACATGCACAGTTAACCGATTTAAACAATTAAGCGGTTAACCATTTAAAAATAACAACAACAATGGAAACACAAACATTCGCAGAAAAAATATCGAAAGCACCAGATTTTCTGCCGATTAACGGAACTGATTATATTGAATTTTATGTGGGCAATGCCAAGCAGGCTGCGCATTATTATAAAACCGCATTTGGTTTTCAGAGTTTGGCTTATGCCGGACCAGAAACTGGTGTTCGCGACCGCTCTTCATACGTATTGCAGCAGGGTAAAATCAGATTGATCTTAACTACGGCATTAAAATCTGATCATCAGATTGCTGAACATGTTAAAAAACATGGCGACGGGGTAAAGGTATTGGCCCTGTGGGTTGATGATGCTTACAGTGCGTTTGAAGAAACCACAAAACGTGGCGCAAAACCTTATATGGAGCCGAAAACTTTAAGCGACGAGAATGGAGAAGTTAAAATGAGTGGCATTTATACTTATGGCGAAACCGTTCACATGTTTATTGAACGAAAAAACTACACAGGCACATTCATGCCCGGTTACCGCGTTTGGGAAAGTGATTACAAGCCTGCTGATGCCGGGCTTTTATACATCGACCATTGTGTAGGCAATGTAGGTTGGAACCGCATGAACGAGGCTGTACAATGGTATGAAGATGTAATGGGATTTGTAAACATTTTATCTTTTGATGATAAGCAAATCAACACCGAATATTCGGCTTTAATGAGCAAAGTGATGAGTAATGGCAATGGCTTTTCAAAATTCCCGATCAATGAGCCTGCAGAAGGCAAAAAGAAATCGCAAATTGAAGAATACCTTGAATATTATGAAGGTGAAGGTGTTCAGCATATTGCTGTGGCTACAAAAGATATTGTTACAACCGTTAAAGAATTAAAATCGCGTGGTGTGGAATTTTTAAGTGCCCCTCCAGAGGCTTATTATGATATTATGCCACAGCGTGTGGGTAAAATTGATGAAGAAATATCGTTATTGGAAAGCCTGGGCATTTTAGTTGATTGTGATGAAGAGGGATACCTGCTGCAGATTTTCACTAAACCGGTTGAAGACCGCCCAACCCTTTTCTTTGAGATTATTCAGCGTAAAGGTGCGCAGAGTTTTGGCGCGGGTAATTTTAAAGCCTTATTCGAATCGTTAGAGCGTGAGGCAGGAATTGAGGGGAAATTTATAATACAGGGATTCCTCATATTATTTCGTCATTTCGAGCGAAGTGCAACGAAGCCGAAAAATCTGTTTAGATAGATCTCTCCGGTTTGCTACCCATCAGTCGAGATGACGTTTTTTTATTTAGCTCGTCATTCCCCCGCAGGCGGGAATCTTAATGCTTATGAAACATTAACATGCATTAAGATTCCCAATCAACCCGATAGCTATAGGGTGGGAATGACGAAACTTCTCTAAACTACAACACTTCCCCCAAATGTTTATAATTTGATTTTATCGTATCCAAAACTTCGCTCATTTTTCCGCCAAGCATCAACTTTGCCATCGATTCTGTCATCCCTTTAACCTGCGCCCATTCTATTTTTGGTGGCATTGCCAAAGCATTGGGATTAGTCATAATATTTAACAAAACTGGTCCATCTTCAATTAGCGCATGACTAATCGCGGTTTCAACTTCTTCAGGCTTAGAAACCGTAATTCCTTTAAAGCCCATGGCCTGCGCAACCAATGCAAAATCCGGATTGATCATATCGGTTTCGTTATCAGGCAATCCATCAACTTCCATTTCTAATTTCACCATTCCTAAAGCCCTGTTGTTAAATACAATCAGTTTTATAGGAAGATTATATTGTTTAATGGTAGCCAGATCGCCCAAAAGCATCGATAAACCACCATCACCACAAAGTGCTATAACCTGTTTTTCCGGATGCGCCAAAGCAGCGCCAATTGCCATAGGCATGGCATTTGCCATTGAACCGTGGTTAAAAGAACCTAACATTTTGCGTTCGCCGGTTCCATCAATAAAGCGTGCACCCCAAACACAGCACATACCGGTATCTACGGTAAAAATGGCATCCCGAGCAGCCAATCGGTTTAGGGTTTCGGCTACAAATTCGGGTTGAATTTTATTTTCTTCTCCCCTATCTTTAACATAAACCTGTTGTCTTTCTATTACTTTCTGATAAAACTCAAGCTGAGCTTTAAGGAAACTTTCATCCTCTTTTTCTTCCACAAGCGGCATTAATGCGCTAACAGAATCACTTATATTTCCACATAAACCCATGGTAAGCTTTGCTCTTCTTCCCAATCGTTCAGGTTTTTCGTCAATTTGCACAATCTTGTTCTTTTCGGGCATAAAGTTAACATAAGGAAAATCGGTTCCTAAAAGCAATACAACATCTGCTTCGTGCATGGCATGGTAACCCGATGGCTGACCTAAAAGCCCCGTCATTCCAACTTCATAAGGATTATCGTATTGAATGCTCATTTTACCACGGAATGAAAATCCTACAGGTGCCTTTAGTTTAGCTGCCAATGCTATAACTTCATCATGGGCTTCGGCGGCTCCTATTCCGCAATAAAGCATAATTTTCTTTTCACTATTTAACAGTTCTGCCAGGGTATTCAGCTCCATATCGGATGGACGGATTACCGGTTTATTATTAAACAGTTGCATAGCGGTTATACTTTCTACAGCATCCATTTGGGCTACATCGCCGGGCAAACCGAAAACGGCAACACCTTTTTTATGAATGGCATGTTGCACAGCGGTTTGAAACATTCTAGGTGCCTGTGCAGCAGTTGTGGCTACCTGGTTATAGTAACTGCAGTCATCAAATAATTTTATAGTATTGGTTTCCTGAAAAAAGTCCATCCCAAATTCACTGGTTGGGATAGTGGATGCAATGGCAATTACAGGAACATGCGAACGGTGGGCATCGTAAAGGCCGTTAATTAAATGAACGTGGCCCGGGCCGCAGCTTCCGGCGCAGCAAGCAATGCCATCTAGTTCAGCTTCTGCTGCTGCTGCAAATGCACCTGCTTCTTCATTACGGACGTGGATCCATTTAATTTTACCGTTTCTTTTTACTGCATCATTAAAATAATTTAAACTGTCTCCAGTAACGGCATAAACTCTTTTTACGCCAACTTCAACCAGCATTTCAACCAGTTGTTCTGCCACATTTTTACTCATGAAGATATTTTTTAATCAGGGATTGTTTAAGATAACATATAAAGAGATTAAGCACCAATATTGTTTTTATTATACCTACAAAATAAGCCAAACTGACTCAACAAAGACTTTTTATCCTAAGTTGTAACATAAGTATCGCATTAGGGAATGGATAAAGTTTTCTTCACTAAAACTTCATAAATGAAGTGCACCTTTGAAATAACAAAACACGAAGCGATTTCAATTTTGTTAAATTCTAAAAACTCATAATTAGTTTTTTAGTTTTCCGGTTACCCTTATCTGATACCTCATGTATTGCAAAATACATGAGGTTTTTTTATGGAAAATGAGGCTCCATGAAGGACATGATCATGCGATAGGTTTAATTTTAAAAAAAAGCTATAACTTTCGTTAATCACAACTACTCAGATTATGCTTACTAAAGGATTTGGAATATTATTAATTATCTGTTTTGGAGCTTTTGAAATGCAATTTCAAAATATGAGCAAAGGGTAAGACATGAAAAAATTACGGCAGCTCAAAAACCTGAACCCTCAAAATCAATGTTAAACGATACCACTTACAGGCGAAAACCTGTTTATGTGAAAGAGATCAAATATATACGCAACAGCGATTTGGGTACATTTGCTAAAATCACAATTAAAAACACCACCAAACAAGTTATCACTGATATTTCTTTCTACCTGGATGGTTCTGTGGCTAAGGGCTGTAATAAAAAATATCATATTAAACAGCAGATTAACCTTAAACCAAATGAAAACTTAATCATTACCCAGCGTTTAGTAAAGGATGATTGTGAGGTTCATGTAATCAGAGACCTTCGTATCAAATACACTTTAAATATTAACTTTACGCTCGACTAAAATCGGCTTACTCATAAATCAATAAGCCCGTATATAGGAAGGTTTATTGCCATTATGCATTTTATCTCCTACCCGGCACTTTCGTTCAGCATCTGGTAAAGATCTGTTGCTCCACCATCAAACTTAGTTCCGTTTACATAAAATGAGGGCGTACCATTTACACCGCTTCGTACACCGCTGTCAAAATCATCTTCTATTTTCGTTTTAATTTCAGCAGAAGCACTGTCTTGCTGAAACTGCTCCAAATCCAGTCCAATTGTTTCGGCCAGTTCATCAAATAAATCAGCAGTTAACCGGTATTGGTTTTCGTAAAGTGCATCATGCATCTCCCAAAATTTACCTTGTAAGCCAGCTGCTTCGGCTGCTATTGCGGCAGGGAAAGCCAACTCATGTGCATTGGCCAAAGGAAAATGCCTGAAGATGAATTTAATCTGATGTCCGAAAGTTTCTTCAATCTCTTTTATAATCGGGTAGGCATCGCCACAATACGGGCATTGATAATCGCCAAATTCCACAATGGTGATGCTTGCAGAATCATCACCTTTAATGTGATCCTGGTTACTTACTTCAGGTTTTAATGTGCTCATAATTATTTTTTGCTTAATTCTTCCAATGCATCCAAAATGCCATCGGCACCGGGGTTAACCGCTATCGGAGATAAATAACTCCATGCAATTTTACCTTCCTTATCAATTACAAACAGTGCACGTTTACTTTCGCCAAGTTCATCGTCGTAAGCGCCATAAGCTTTAGAAACTGCTCCTTTTGGTTCAAAATCGGCCAAAAGTGGAAAATGTAACTTTCTATTCTCTTCAAAAGCAAGGTGACACCATACGCTATCTACAGAGATACCAAAAATCTGCGCATCGTGCTTATCAAAATATTTTAACATTTCGTTATATAATGCCATCTGGTCGCTGCACACCGGAGCTCCAGTCGGCAGGATAAAAAGCCAGGATTACATTTTTACCTTTAAAATCTTTAAGTTTTATTTTTTGATCGGGTGTAGCATTCAATTCGAAATCTGGTGCTGTAGCGCCTTTTTCTAACATATCAGGGAGTTTTTAATTTGAATTGTTATAAGTTTAACATTGCTGGCCTCGGGGTTGTTTTGTAAAAAAGTTAACCTAATTTCTGCCGCTTAATTAAGTAAGATTGTAGAATGGGATAATAACCTTCATGTATATCGGCATCGATCAAATCGATTTTATACTGGGCGCATTTCAAGGCAATCTGCTGGCGGTAATCAGTAACCGCAGCCATGTAATTGTCTTTAACCTGGTTGGTGTGCACTTTAATGGTATCGCCGGTTTCCATATCAATAAACTGGTAAGGTCGGTTTTCAAAATTGAAATCAACCTCTTTTGATTTATCTACCACATTAAAAACCACAACTTCGTGTTTATTAAATTTTAAATGTTGCAGCGCATCAAAAAACTGATCCGTTTTATCGGTACTAATTTGCGTATTAAAAAGATCACTAAAAATAATAACCAGCGAGCGTTTATGAATCAGTTCGGCAACCTGGTGCAGGGCTTCGCTTAAGTTGGTTTGTGCATTTATGCTCGGTTTCTGCAGCAGCTCCTCCAACTGGGTAAATAAATATTTCTGGTGTACAGTGGTCGATTTTGCTGGCGAATTTAAAAGGATTTCTTCCGTAAACAAGCTTAAACCAAATGCATCTCGTTGTTTTTTAAGCAGGTACATTAATGATGCCGAAGCCTGTATAGCAAAAGTAAGTTTGTTATTTTTTGGCTCGGGAAAATACATCGAAGAAGAAACATCGATTACAAACTGGCAACGGAGATTGGTTTCCTCCTCAAAACGTTTGCTATACAATTTATCGGTTTTAGCATATAATTTCCAATCAATGTTTTTAACATTATCACCATTATTGTATTGGCGGTGCTCAGCAAACTCTACCGAAAAACCATGGAAAGGGCTTTTATGCAAGCCTGTAATAAAACCTTCTACTACTTGCTGGGCAAGCAGTTCTAAATTACCATAACTTGTTTCGTTTTCGTAGTTTACAGCCTGCATATGGTAAAGCTAATAAAAGATTTATAAATAATCTGCTCAGGTATTAAAAACCTAATTAAAGCGTAAAACAGGAAACGGCAAACTGGTAATTGGTAGTTGTTAATTTTTAACTGCGAAATGGCTATTGGGAATTGCAAACCGAAAACTATCAACTGAAACTGATAATTGTTAACTGCAAAACGATAAGTATAAACTGAAAACTGTCAACTGAAAACTGAAAACTGATAAGTATAACTGCAAACTAATAACTGAAAACTGCAAACTAATAACTGAAAACTGATAAGGGCGTTCCCCAAGCTGCGCAAGGGGGCGGGCTTTACAGGGCTCCGCTTCGCTCCGGTACCGATGAAATATCGGCACTGAACCCTTACAATCCCTAACGCAAAACCCACCGCATTACAAGGTAAGCGATAATTCTAATTTCAAAGTCTGTGTGTCCACAAACTTTTAACATTAAATCAATCACTGCATCTTAAAACGAGTTGTTATTAATTGTAAACGGAAAATGGCCCAAAAAACCCCGATAAAAAAAAATGAGCCCTCCTTTGCAAAAAAAGTAAAGTGATTTAAAACAAAAATCCCGAACTCAATAAATGAATTCGGGATTAATATTTAATAAATTATATTATTATTTCTTCGCTATTCTATACAAATGACCGTTATCGGTAACCGAATAAAGTGAACCATCTTTACCCTCTACCATATCGCGGAAACGTTCGCCTTTGCCTTCCAGTAATCTTTCTTCTCCAACTATCTTATCGTCTTTAATTACCAAGCGGATAATGTGCGAACCACCTAAACCACCCACAAATAAATTCCCTTTCCATTCAGCAATTTTAGTGCTGTTGTAAAAAGCAATGCAACCCGGTGAGATACTTGGATTCCAGTAATAAACTGGTTGTTCCATGCCTTCTTTCTGCTGAATTCCATCACCAACTTTTTTTCCGCTATACTCAGTTCCATAGGTGATGATCGGCCAGCCATAGTTTTTGCCTGGTTTAATGATATTTACTTCATCGCCACCCTTTGGTCCAAATTCAGCCTCCCATAAGTCGCCTGTTAACGGGTTTATGGACAAGCCATCAGGATTACGGAGTCCGTAAGCATAAATTTCTGGTTTTGCATCTCCTTTTCCTGCAAACGGACCGTTTGGAACCGCTTTACCATCAGTGGTAAGGTGAAGGATTTTCCCTAATGAAGAATTTAAATACTGCGCCTGGATTCTGATATCGTTTCCTGAACGCTCACCGGTACTTACAAATAAATTGCCGTTTTTATCAAAAACAATCCTCGAGCCATATTGAAGTTTACCGCCATAAGCAGGGCCGGCACGGTAAATAATGGTTTGGTTTTCTACCGTAGTTTCATTAGCAGCCAGTTTACCTTTGGCAATGGCCAATAAAGAACCTTTTTCCTGTGGCTCTGAAAAAGCCCAGTAAATTATTCTGTTTTTTGCAAAATTAGGGTCTAAGGTTACATCCAATAATCCTCCTTGCCCAGATGGATCTACTTTTGGTAAGCCGGTTATCTTTTTGCTTAATTTACCATCAGGCGTAAGAATAACCATGGTACCTTGCTTTTGTGTAATTAAAAAACCACCATTCGGAAGCACTGATATGGCCCATGGGTTCTCTAACTTTTCGTTGATAACCGAAATATCCAAAGGGGTTTTGGTTTTTACACCTGCAATTCGGGTTTGCCCAGCAAAGGCGGGTTTATAATCAGCCGATGGTTCGTTGGTTTCAACAGGGTTTTGTGCAGCTACATGTGCAATATTTGCACTGTTTAAAGCCAAACCCGCCAATAAAATACCTAAAGTTTTATTGCTAAATAAGTTAATAGACATGGTTGTTAGTTTTTTATTAAAGAAACAAAATTATGTTTGCAATAAAAAACCCAAATTCATCAAATGAACCTGGGTTTTAAATATGTTACAAGCCTTTGGGCTTTGGTATTTCTGCTTTAAGCTTAAACTAAGCCAGTTGCTTGTTTAATTTTTCTGCCAATACTGATTTTGGAACAGCACCAACTTGTTTATCTACAACCTGACCATCTTTAAAGTATAATAAAGCCGGAATGTTACGGATACCAAACTGCATTGAAATTTGAGGGTTGTTATCAACGTTTACTTTTCCAACTACCGCTTTACCATCATATTCTTTAGCGATTTCTTCTACTACTGGACCAACCATGCGACAAGGGCCACACCATTCTGCCCAAAAATCTACTAATACGGGTTTATCTGATTTTAATACAAGCTCCTCGAAGTTTGCATCTGTGATTTCTAATGCCATAATTATTTTTTTTATGTTCAAATATATGTATTCAATTGTAATGCCAACACATTTGCAATGTCAATTTGACATTATTCTGAGGTAGAGGCAGGAAGCGATGTCCGTGGGGCGGTTAGCGTTTACAAGCTAAACGCATATCGCTAAGCGCCAAACGTTAGTTTAACTTGTAATTTACAACATTCAATCCGAGCAATTGTTCCAAAAACTTATTGTTAGGGTTTATCTTTAGGTTTTTTGAAGGCAAATCGAGCATGATTTCTTTTTCACGGTCAAAAATTGCGAAGTTAAGATGGCAGTTCTGCTGCTCGGAGTTTGCCTTATTGTCTGCTAATATAGCTTCAATTTCGCGCATCAGTTGATCGTTAACCCGCTCAATCGGCACCTGTATCGTTAAACTTTTAGCCAGTTTATCCCTCAGTTCAGACATAAGGTTTATCGCTGTTATTTTAAACTCCCAATCGCCTGCTTTACCGAAACGCTCTCCTACCCTCCCTCTGATCTGTAAAAAGTACCCCTCTGTTAAAAAAGATTTAAACTTTAAAAAGTCTTCTCCGAAAAGGGCCATTTCGCTGGCATCATCATAATCTTCGAACACGAAAGTACCAAAGGGTTTACCTGTTTTGGTAATCCGTTGTGATGCCGTAACCACTAAACCTCCTACACAGAGCTCGCGGTTTTTCAGTTTCTCAAATTCAGCTAAAACTTCTTCATTGTTATCGCCCATGCGCACTTTGTTGATGATACTCAGCTGCCTTACGCCATGTGTACAGAATTTATCAAGTTCAAGTTTATAATTATCCAACGGGTGGCCGGAAAGGAAAATTCCGATGGCATCTTTTTCATACTTCAACCTGTCCATTAAAGCCCATTCTGGCGAAACCGGCAAACTTGGTTCTAAAATTAAATCAGCTTTAGATCCACCGAACAATGATGCCTGCGAAGTGCTTTCGTTATTCTGAAAATCGTTGGCATATTTAATAATCTTTTCAATACCATTCATTTTATCATTGGGGCCGATATAGAAATATTGTGCCCTATGCCCTCCAAATGCATCAAATGCGCCACTATATACAAAACTCTCGTATGCTTTTTTATTTACAATACGGGTGTTAGAACGTTTTGCAAAATCATAAACGTTGCTGTATGGACCATTGCTCAATCTTTCCTCTATAATACTTTCTACCGCTTTTTCGCCCACACCTTTTACTGCCGACATACCAAAACGGACTTCACCTTTGGCATTAACCGAAAATTTAAGGTCAGATTCGTTAACATCAGGCCCCAATACGGTAACACTCATCTGGCGGCACTCTTCCATAAAGAAAGCCACCTGTTTAATATCGCTCATGTTGTTCGATAGTACCGCAGCCATATACTCGGCAGGGTAATGCGCTTTTAGATAGGCTGTTTGATAGGCAATCCAAGCATAACAGGTGGAGTGCGATTTATTGAAAGCATAGGATGCAAATGCTTCCCAATCTTTCCATATTTTTTCTAAAGTTGTGGCATCATGACCTTTTTCGGCCGCTTGTTTCACAAACTTTGGTTTCATTTTATCCAGTACATCTTTTTGCTTTTTACCCATTGCCTTACGCAGTACGTCGGCCTCACCTTTGGTAAAGCCTGCCAGTTTCTGCGATAAAAGCATCACCTGCTCCTGGTAAACGGTAATTCCGTAGGTTTCTTTTAAATATTCTTCACAGGCATCCAAATCGTACTTAATTTCTTCTTCACCATTTTTACGGCGAACGAAACTCGGAATGTACTCCATTGGTCCTGGGCGATATAACGCATTCATCGCAATTAAATCGTCGAAAACTGTTGGCTTCAGTTCTTTCATGTATTTCTGCATCCCCGGACTCTCATACTGGAAGATACCGATTGTTTCGCCACGCTGAAAGAGTTCGTATGTTAGTACATCATCAATCGGAAAATTATCAGGATCAAGATCGATACCGAACCGTTTTTTAACCAGTTTTACGGTATCTTTTATCAGCGTAAGGGTTTTTAAACCCAAAAAGTCCATTTTTAATAAACCCGCGCTCTCTACAACGGAGTTGTCAAACTGGGTAACATATAAATCAGAATCCTTTGCGGTAGATACGGGCACGAAATTGGTAATATCACTTGGCGTAATAATTACCCCGCAGGCATGAATTCCTGTATTCCTTAACGATCCCTCTAAAATCTGCGCCTGTTGGATGGTTTCGGCACTTAAATCTTTTAAACCGCCTAAGTTTTTCAACTCCACCACCCGTTCGTATTCATCCGGGCGAAGCGATTCTTTCAGCGTTTTGTCATCCAGGTTGAAGATTTTTGCGAGCTTCATGTTCGGAATCAGCTTTGCAATTTTATCGGCTTCGAAAAGTGGCAGATCCAATACCCGTGCGGTATCGCGGATAGAAGATTTGGCCGCCATTGTACCATATGTGATGATTTGCGCAACCTGACTGGAACCGTATTTATTAATTACATATTCCATCACACGGCCACGGCCCTCATCATCAAAATCGATATCAATATCGGGCATGGATACACGATCCGGATTTAAGAAACGCTCAAAAAGGAGATCGTACTTAATCGGATCGATATTGGTAATCCACAAACAATAGGCAACCACCGAACCGGCTGCAGAACCCCGGCCAGGACCTACAGAAACATCCCTGCGGCGTGCCTCGGCAATAAAATCTTGTACAATTAAAAAGTAACCCGGATAACCCGTTTTTTCAATGGTTTGTAATTCGAAGTCTAAACGTTCGGTAACTTCAGGTGTTAAAACGCCATAACGTTTCTTTGCTCCTTCGTAAGTGAGGTGGCGCAAAAACTTATTCTCACCGCGCTTTCCGCCATCGGCTTCATCTTCTTCTACCAAAAATTCTTCAGGAATGTCGAATTTAGGTAAGAGTACTTCTCGGGCAAGTTTATAAATTTCTATTTTATCTACAATCTCTTGAATATTTACAATCGCCTCTGGTAAATCGGCAAAAAGTGCTTTCATTTCATCACCAGATTTGAAATAGTATTCCTGATTGGGCAGGCCATAACGGTAACCCCGGCCGCGACCAATTGGTGTAGCCTGTTTTTCGCCGTCTTTTACACAAAGCAAAATATCGTGCGCATTCGCATCTTTTTTGTTAATGTAATAGGTATTGTTGGTAGCCACCAGTTTAACGGCATGTTTGCGTGCCAGGGCTATTAATGATTCGTTTACACGGTTTTCATCTTCCTGATTGTGGCGCATTACCTCCACATAGAAATCATCACCAAACATGTTTTTCCACCAAATTAAAGCTTCTTCGGCCTGGGTTTCGCCCATGTTTAAGATTTTGTTCGAAATCTCACCAGAAAGGTTACCCGATAATACTATAATGTCATCTTTATATTGCTCAATTATCTGCCTATCAATACGGGGCACATAATAAAAACCCTTGGTATAGGCAATAGATGACATTTTAGCCAAATTGTGATAGCCTTTTTTATTTTTCGCCAACAACACCATCTGGTAACCATTGTCTTTAGCGGTTCTGTCAAGATGGTTATTACAAACAAAAAACTCAACTCCAACAATTGGGGTCATTACCACCTCTGTAGGTCGTTCGCCAGCTTCAATTGCGGCGGCATTTTTTGCTTCTGCGGCTTTATTATGGTTTAAAACCTGGTTTACAAAATGGAATGCACCCATCATATTCGCATGATCTGTCATCGCAACGGCAGGCATTTTCTGTGCTGCTGTAGCTTTAATCAAATCGGGGATGCTAATGGTACTTTGCAATACCGAAAACTGGGTATGGTTATGTAAGTGCACAAAAGTTGCGGCGGCAAGTTCCTGTTTATTCCCGGCAAGTTCTTGTTTGGAAATTCCTCCGCCTTCAGCTTTTTGTAAACGCTTACGAATTTCATCCGAAGCAGCTTTTAAATTAATGTGTTTTAAACCAACACCCTCAATAGTAGCTGGATTTACCTCTCTAAAACGGGGAAAGTATGCTACATCAACCTGTAATTCTTCTTTCTTAAAAACTTCTCTTTTTACCAGCTCCAAAAAACAACGCGTGGTTGCTTCCACATCGGCGGTAGCGTTGTGTGCCTCGTTAAAAGGAACACCGAACAAATAAGAATGCAGCTCGGTTAAGGTTGGCAATTTAAATTTACCGCCTCTACCTCCGGGCAATTGCAACAACTGCGCGGTAACTTCGGTACAGGTATCTAAAACCGGCATTTCTGCCAAGCGGTTAGCAACACCAAAACGGTGAAATTCGCAGCCCATAATGTTTACATCAAAGCCAACATTCTGACCTACAATAAACTTGGCCTTATTTAAAACTTCATTAAACTTAGCCAGCATTTCATCAAAACCAATACCTTGTTCGGCAGCAAGTTCAGTAGAAATACCGTGAATCCGCTCTGCATCATAGGGAATGTTAAATCCCTCTGGTTTAACGAGATAATCCTGATGTTCAACCAATCTTCCCATCTCATCGTGCAATTGCCAGGCAATCTGTATACAACGCGGCCAGTTATCCGTATCGGTAATGGGTGCATTGTAATTGCGGGGCAAACCCGTGGTTTCAGTATCAAAAATTAAGTACATAGTGTGCGGTAAAGAATTAACCGTTTCAGAATAATAACGGTTCTTCAAAAATAAGGAATTTGAGGGTTGAAGTTGTCAGGATTTTATCAACAAAATGTGACGAACAAACCTCGCAGGTTTTTGAAACCTGCGAGGTTTAAAAAGGATGTGTACAAACTTCAACTAATACTTATTTAAGAGCAGATAAAGTTTTGTTACGCTAAGTTTAATAGTCCTCTTTTGTAACGAGGATTATTGAAGTACGCATTTGTAATGCGAAAATAATTGCTTAAAGAGCGATAAAATCGCTTTTCTCGTACATCCTCGTTACAAACGAGGACGAGAAATTTTATTTTAACAAGTACATCGACAAGCAAAAGGATTAAAAACTTATATTTTCGAGACTTGAATAAGCGCAATCTTAAATATGCCGCTACATTATGGCAATTTAATGCTCCTGGCTCACCAGTTCGCTAACCTCATACCCTTTCAGTCTGCATCTTTCGATGATATGTACCAACAAATCGGCTTCCATTTTAGGCTCTCTGGCCATAATAAACAGGTATTTTTCATCTGGGTGACCTACCACAACATAACTATAATCGTCGGCCAGTTCGATAATCCAGTAACCAATTTTAAATGGCCATAAAAACTGGGCTTTCATATCGCCATCGGGTTTTTCTGTATCAAAAAACAGTTTCGAAGTGATCGATTTTTCTTCAGGCTTTCCCTCCTTATGGTAAGTAGTATACACATCGAAATGATCATCATCAGCCAAAGTATAGGTTTCGGTAGTTTGCTTCCAATGTTTATCCATTAAAGTAGGGATTGAGTATAAAGAATACCATTTACCTTCAAAGGCTTTATAATCGATTTCTGAAATGGGCTTGTTTTCCATGGATTTAGTTTATTGAATAACTTCAATTACGGAATAAGGTTTTAATTAAATTGCTATTTCGGCACCTATCTGTTTTATTAAATGATTTAGCCACTGAAACACGGAAAATTTTATCTCCAGCCTTCCAGCATCGATTTCTTTCCTTCCAGTATCGATTTCTTCCTTACCAGTATCAATTGCACCCTTGCTGAATCTATTGCAAACGCTTCACTATCGACTTCGTAAGTTTCAGCATCGTTTGCGTATGCTTCAGTATCAATTGCGTAAGCTTCAGTATCGATTGCGTATGCTTCAGTATCAATTGCGTAAGCTTCAGTATCGATTGCGTAAGCTTCAGTGTCGATTGTGTAAGTTTCAGCATCGTTTGCGTAAGCTTCAGTATCAATTGCGTAAGTTTCAGCATCGTTTGCGTAAGCTTCAGTATCAATTGCAAACGCTTCAGTATCGATTTCGTAAGTTTCAGCATCGATTGCCTTGGATACAATCTTAATTGATGCATTAACAAAGCCTCAAATTGCCTGACGATAAAGTTTTCAGAAAAGGATTTTTAAACCTTATATTTATTTCTACCTTCGATTAATATTTAACGATAGCAAACCATTAAAATAAAATATATGAAAGTAACGGTTGTTGGCGCAGGCGCAGTTGGTGCCACTTGTGCAGATAATATTGCCCGCAAAGAATTGGCAAACGAGCTTGTTCTGTTAGATATTAAAGAGGGCTTTGCCGAAGGTAAAGCCATCGACATGATGCAAACCGCAACCTTATTGGGTTTCGACACAAAAATTACCGGTGTTACCGGCGATTACAGCAAAACAGCTGGATCTGATGTTGTTGTAATCACTTCTGGCTTGCCACGCAAACCTGGAATGACCAGGGAAGAGCTGATTGGCATTAATGCCGGCATTGTAAAAGGCGTTGCCGAAAATATTTTAAAATTCTCCCCGGAAGCCATTTTCATCGTAATCAGTAACCCGATGGATACCATGACTTACCTCGCCCTAAAATCGCTCGGATTACCTAAAAACCGCTTGATCGGCATGGGTGGAACACTTGATAGCTCGCGCTTTAAATTCTATTTATCTCAGGCTTTAAATTGCAATCCCAATGATTTACAGGGTTTCGTAATCGGTGGGCATGGCGATACCACTATGATTCCTTTAACCCGTTTGGCTACTTACCAAAGTTTACCCGTAAGTAATTTATTAGATAAAGAAACACTTGATAAAGTTGCATCCGATACCATGGTTGGTGGTGCTACGCTAACCGGATTAATCGGTACCTCTGCCTGGTATGCACCGGGTGCCGCAGGTGCCGCATTGGTTGAAGCCATTTTACGCGACGAGAAAAAACTGTTTACCTGTTGCGTTTCGCTCGAAGGAGAATACGGCCAGGAAGATATCTGTCTCGGTGTACCTGTAATTATTGGCCGTAACGGTTGGGAAAAAATTATCGATTTTAAATTAACCGATGATGAACAGGCAGCCTTTAATAAAAGTGCTGATGCCGTAAGAAACATGAATAGCGTACTGGTAGAAATGAAACTGGTTTAATACGGTTTACTTTTCGCCACGGAAACGCAGAAGCACGGAATAGATTGTTATCCGTGTGTTCCGTGCTTCCGTGGCTATTTTTTTTTGCACTTAAATACTTGTCACCCTAAGTATAAAAGAAAGGGCATAGACATAAACAAAATAATGAAATCAATTTCAATTCCCTTAAAGCTTATAAATTTACAAGATGATGGTTACCACCTTTTACTGGAAGTTATCGTTTTTAAAGAAAAACATTTTGCTGTTCTAGATACCGGTGCATCAAGAAGCGTATTCGATAAATCATTAATCGAAAAACATCTCTCCGAAACATTACAGGTATCAGATGAGATTAATGCTGCAACTCTTTTTACCACCACAACCACCATTCAGGCTACCATCCCCGAACTAAAAATCGGTTCTTTAAAGATCAAAAACTACGAAACAGTTGCTTTCGATCTCCAATCGGTTAGCGAAACTTACCAGCAATTTGGCCACCCCCCTATTATAAGCATTATCGGTGGAGATATTTTAATGCAGTATAAAGCCGTTATAAATTATGATAAAATGATTTTAAGACTTTATAAATAAAGGCAATGAAAAAGGACATCAACGACAGGAATGATATTATTCTTTTAGTGGATACTTTTTACCAGAATGTTTCGCTTAACAAGGCTATAGGCCCAATATTTACCGATGTTGCTAAAGTAAACTGGGAACATCACCTGCCTAAAATGTACGATTTTTGGGAAAGTATTCTTTTCGGTATGGCAACTTACAAAGGCAACCCCATGCTTACCCATTTTGCACTGAACGAAAAAACACCCTTGCAAACCGAGGCATTCGACACCTGGAAAAACCTCTTTTATAAAACCGTAGATGATTTATTTACCGGCCCGAATGCTGAGTTGATTAAACAAAAAGCACAATCTATTGCCGATTTAATGCATTATAAGATTAATTCGGCCCCACAGAAAATCAGAATTGTTTAAAGCAGTTTTTCTTTGATTTACAATGCTTTATTATTAAATTTAGTTAACCAAACTAAATTGAATCATGAAATTTCTCAAAATCTTATTAGCGATTATCGTCGTACTGGCAATAATTATCATTGGAGGCAGTTTCCTCTTACCAAAAAGTTATATTGTGAGCAGATCTACGGTGATCAATGCTGCTGATAGTGTGATTTACAAAAACATCGCAGATTACAATGAATTTTACAAATGGAATGTATGGTCTAAAATGGATCCACAAGCAAAAGTAACCATTACAGGCACTATTGCAACCCCTGGTCACCTTTACCAGTGGAACGGAGAAAAAAGTGGCAACGGACAAATGAAAATCAATAAAGTTGATGTCAATAAAATGGTAGATATGGAATTGAAATTCATTAAACCAATGGAAAGTGTAGCCGATACCCGATTCGATATCACAAAAGAAACCAATGGAAATAAAGTAATCTGGACCATGAGTGGGGAAAGCAAAGGAATAATAAATAAATGGTTTGGCTTATTTATGGACAAAATGATCGGCAAAGATTTTGAAGACGGATTAAAATCACTAAAAGAAAAATCAGAAAAAGGGGTTTAATTGTTTTGTAATTTAAGGTAGCGCGTAGAGATTGCTACGGTAACACGGAGACATGAAATAAATTTATTAAATACCGTCGCCATTCCTAATATCGTCGTCATTTCGACCGCATTGGAGAAATCTTTGAAAATCGTCCTTTTTAGTCGTACCGTCATTTCGACCACAGTGGAGAAATCTTTGAAAACCGTGCTTTTTTGTCGCGTCGTCATTTCGACCGCAGTGGAGAAATCTTTGAAATTACATCTTAACATCATGTTCCGAAAAATCACTCCAATCCCTTGCATTCCATTCGAAAAAACAATAAAAGAAATAGTCCTTCCCCACAGTATCGTCATTGCGAGAAGGCTTTTTCAGCCGACGAAGCAATCTTTCTAACCCTTGCGTTTAATAGAGAATTAAGAGGATTGCTACGGAGGCACGGAAAAATGAAATAAATTTATTAAATACCGTGGTCATTCTAATACCGTCGTCATTTCGACCGCAGTGGAGAAATCTTTGAAATTGAATTATATAACTTGTCCGAAAAATCACCCCAATCCCTTGCATTCCACAGGAGAAGGTCAATACCCCTATTCCAAACAATTGTGTCGGCTTTGCGTTAAAAAACCATTAAATATCAACTTACCGCAATTAAGATTTTGTAATTCCCTATTTTTTAGATTACTTGCTAACAAATGAATTTATTACTTGTAGAAGACGAACCAAGTGTTGTATCTGTAATTTCGAGGGGACTAACCGAAGAGGGTTTTACAGTAAGTATTGCTCCCGATGGCGCTATTGGAAAACAGATGGCCTTAGATAATCAGTTCGACCTGATTATCCTCGATATTATGCTGCCTGGAATAAATGGACTAGAATTGTGCAAAATTATTAAAGAAAAAAAACCAAATACCCCCGTTATTATGCTTACCGCTTTAGGCACCACCGAAAATGTGGTAAATGGTTTGGATAATGGTGCGGATGATTACCTGATCAAACCTTTTAAATTTGCCGAGCTTTTTGCACGGATCAGGATGTTATTGAGGAGGTACCATGGCGCAGTTTCACAAGATCAGATTATCACCATAGCCGATCTGCAGATTAACTTAAGTGCGAAAACAGTTAAACGGGATCAACAGGAGATTGTACTCACTGCAACCGAATACCGCCTGCTGGAGTATATGTCGAAAAATAAATCCAAAATTTTATCTAGAATAGATATCTTAGAAAACGTATGGGATATCGATTTTAACCTCGGCACCAATGTAGTTGATGTGTATGTAAACTATCTCCGCAAAAAAATAGATAAAAATTCCGATCAAAAACTCATCCATACAGCGGTAGGTTTGGGATATATATTAAAAGAAAAATAAATGGAGATAGCCAAGAAAATCACTTTACTTTTTGCCATTTTATCGGCAATTATTATCTCTCTGCTAAGTGGTTTTGTATGGTATTTTTCTAACGACTTCGCTTTTGAAGATTTTTACAAACGCCTGGAAGCGCGGGTTAACATTGCCGCACAAATAAAATTGTACGAAGATGGAAACAATAAGGTGTATGCAAAAATGCGCAACCAATACCTGGAGCGCTTACCTTCTGAAAGAGAATTTATTGTAGAAGCGGGCAAAGCTCCTGAAAAGGTTGACCGCGAATTGCCTGCCAGCTTTTACAACCGCATTAAGGCAGGTTATATGGCCCGTTACCGGGTAGAAAATCACTTCTATGCCGGAAAATATTTTAGAAATCACAATTCAGGATACATCGTTATTGTTTCGGCAAATGATCCTTTTGGTTTCAGGGAGTTAAAAGATCTTCAGCGGATCCTTATAATCGGTTTTTTCCTTTCCGTTATTTTATCCTTCGTAGTGGGTTGGAAGTTTTCGAATTACATGTTGATGCCTTTAAGAAACATCATTAAAAGCGTTAAAAAGATCAAAGCAGAAAATCTGCATTTAAGGCTTGATGTTAAAAATGGAAATGATGAAATGTCGCAATTGGCCCAAACCTTTAATAACATGCTTAACCGGCTGGAAACGGCTTTCGAAACACAAAATAATTTTATCAGCAATGCCTCTCATGAGCTGAGAACACCTTTAACCATTATCAGTGGCGAAGTTGAGCTGGCGCTTAAAACCATCGATGATACAACTAAACAAGAGAAAGCCTTATCTAAAATTAAAGATGAAGCCGAAAGGTTGGAGCATATTTTAACCAGTTTACTGGGCTTGGCGCAATCGGGTTTCAACGGAAAAAATCAACCCTGGGAAGAAGTCCGCATGGATGAATTGCTTTGGGAAATTAAAGAATCTGTTAATCAGGTTCATCCAAACAATAAAATTGAGATTGATTTTAGCAAACTCCCCGATGATGATGAACTGCTTTCGCTTAAGGTAAATAAAAACCTGATTAAACTTGCCATCAGCAACATTGTAAGTAACGCCTGCAAATATTCAAATGAAAATCTGGTAAGCATCAGCATTGAGGGCAATGCCAATATGCTTTCAATCGCAGTAACCGATTGTGGCATCGGAATTCCACAAACCGATATACAACACATTTTTGAACCTTTTACCGCGCATCAAATACCAACGACTTTAAAGGTTATGGTGTGGGTTTACCCCTTTCTTTAAACATCATCCGCTTGCACAGAGGTAGCATTGCCATTAAATCGCAGGAAGGAATTGGCACTGAAATTAAAGTTTTATTACCTGCAAAAGGTTAATTGATGAAAGGTTTAACATGGTTAACTGTATTTCGGATGATTGCACGATACAGTTAACTGATTTAAACGGCTAGGAAATTTCAGCAACATTCCAAAAAAGAGTACACTCTAATCTCATTCTAATCTCGTTCTTATTCGGCTGTAATAACATCGCGCTAAACTTGTATAAATAATGTTTCAATTCATTTAAACAAGATATGCCATGAAAACAGTATTAATTCCTACCGATTTTAAACTAGAGAGTATTAAAATTATTGATGCGCTTGTTCAACACCAAAAAAATGAAACACTAAATATCATTTTTGTGCATGCGTTTAAATTATCAGATTCCATTACCGATATGTTAATGTTAAGTCGCCGCAGCCGTGATTACGAAAACGTTAGCGATGAGTTTTATCAACAGCTAAGCCAGGTTAAGGCCAAATACGCCCCTCAGATTAATGCCATCTGTATCGAATATTTTTACGGCAGTACGGTAGCAGCCTTTAAAAATTTTATCGAAGCTTTTGATGTAGAATGTATTGCTTATTTAAAAGAATACAATTTTACACCGATCAACAAATATAGCATCGACCCTAAAATTTTAACTGAACGTGCTGGCTGCGAGGTAATTCAATTAAATACCTTAACTGTACACGCCAGCGAAAACTTAATTGATACAAAAATACACGAAGCAAAACTTCAGAAAGCAAACGTTTAATCATCTCATTAATAATACTATCATGCTGTTACGAAATAATATTCCGCTCACTTATATATTCGGAAAGATCAAAAAAGAACTCCTGTTTGTTATAGGTTACTCCATAGGAATTGTGGTGTTATATGAAAATTTTCATGTTACACGGATCTCCATACCTGTTGCCGTACCTGCATTACTCGGAACAATCATTTCACTTTTACTTGCATTTCGATCAAACCAGGCATACGATAGGTGGTGGGAGGCAAGGATTCTTTGGGGCGCCATAGTTAACGATTCGAGAACCATCTCCCGCCAAATATTGTCGTTCGTAGAAAACCCTTATGGTTTAGAAGAAATAGAGGAGTTTAAGGCAAGGTTTATTAAAAGACAAATTGCCTGGTGTTACGCCTTGAGTCAATCTTTAAGGGGTTTTAATCCACGTAAAGGCTTGGAAGAATACATTTCAACTGAAGAGATTGCTTTTATTAAAAAACGTAAAAATGTAACCGCTTCTATTCTGGAATTGCATGCCATGGATTTAAAAAAGGCTTTACAGGAAGGCTGGATTAATAAATACCAGCAGATAGAGATTGATAAAACAATAACAGGTTTATGTAACCACATGGGTGGATCGGAAAGAATCAAGAATACCGTTTTCCCTGTAACCTATAGCAAGAAGTACATGAATATGTCGATCCATTTATTCATTGTATTGTTGCCTTTTGGTTTGATTGAATACTTTGGTTATATGGAAGTTCCGTTAGTGGTAGCCATTGCGGCATTCTTTTTATTGGTAGAAAAAATGGCTGTCCATTTACAGGATCCTTTTCGAAAACAAACCTACAGATACCCGAATCTACAACAATATCCGGAGAACGATTGAACGCGATCTTTGCCAAATGTTAGACGATAATAAAATTTATGAGGACAAACCTCAAACCGAACTGGCTCCTGTTGGATCCTACTATATTTTGTAAGATACTCGAAGCCGAAAAATCAATCTCATTGTTCGAGATGGTTAGTTAATCAAGAATGTGCTGGCTCAACGGATGGCAAGAAACCCTTTTAGAAAGTTTATAGTGACAAAAAGCCATTCGGTTGCGAATGGCTTTTGTTTTTCTAAAATTAATTATATAAAAGTCTATATTTCTCAATCAAGGATCTTAGTTTCCCTTCATACTGATCTTAGCTGTTCTAATTGCAGCATTAAAATAGAGTATAAATAAAACAATAGAAAGTGACACAACTAATTGCTGTACATTAATTGCAAAAATCGTGTATTCTACTGGTATATCATTCATGGCAAAATGGGTCAAAAATAAAATACACCCTAATAAAGGAAGGAATGAAGTTCCAGATTTAAAAGACGCAAACTTCTTGTAAATAGTTGGTTTAATAACAAAAAACACCGAAATTCCAAACACACAGAGCAGACCAGCAACTAAAAATATATAAAAAACATTTGCCGTAAGTAAGTCTTGCATTTTGTAAATTCCAAAAATTGAAAAACAAAGCAGTAACACATATTTATATCCAAAAGCCGAGAAAAAAAATCTCCAAAACAAACGGCTGTATTTAGCGCGAATTGAATTGGTTAAGCCATCGGCAAAGGCACTAAGTCCCATTACACCGAATGATTGAATTGTTTCGTTTACCGCAGCATCAAAATTAAGGGTTGGGTTCTCAATCTTTTTTTCTTCAACTGATGAGGCGATATGATCTAAAATTTCCATCTGTATATCAACCTCTAGAAAACCCCTCTTAGCTATAAGGTCTCTAATTTGGTGCAATTGTTCTAGATTGAGATTCATTTAAAAAGAGGATTTTAAGTTTAATAATACTTGTAAATGTGCAATAAAGTCTTTTGCTTCCTGAAGTTTATTCACCACTTCTTTTTCTCCGCTTTTTGATAGTGAATAGTATTTACGCACACGGTTACCTACTACCTCTGTGGCAGTATCTAATAATCCATCAGCCTCCAATTTATGCAAAGCAGGATATAAAGCACCTTCTTTCAGCAATAATTCGCCTTGAGTTATAGCTTTCACCTTTTGCGTAATTTCATATCCGTACATCCTTTCATTTTCAGATAATAAATTCAAAATAATAGTTTGTAAAGTACCTTTAAACAATTCGTTATTTACAGCCATGAACAAATGTAAATATATTTATATACATAAGAAAACTATGTATATAATTTTTATACATTAATTTAAATTCCAGGCAACAAAAAACCCTCTTCAATTTGAAGAGGGTTATATATTAGCTTTAAGCTTTAGCTCCTGATGTTTCCGCTGCTTGGTATTAAGCATCAATTTTTGCGTATCTCCCATTACGCTTCAATAAACTCCCTACGTGGAGCAACTTCATCGCCCATTAACATAGAGCAAGGTATGATCACATTCTGCAGCACTTTCAATAGTAGCCTGTAATAAGGTACGTGTAGCAGGATTTAAAGTAGTATCCCAAAGCTGTTCTGCGTTCATCTCACCCAAACCTTTGTAAACGTTGGATGTGTACGCTATCTTCTTTACCATTACCTTTTATGCGTTGTACAAGCAGCATCGCGTTGTACATCATTCCAGCAATACTCGAAATCTTTACCTTTTTTAACCTGGTAAAGTGGTGGCGAAGCGATATAAACATAACCCGCTTCAATTAAAGCCCTCATATAACGGTAAAAGAAAGTTAAAATCAAGGTGGTAATGTGAGTACGATCGATATCCGCATCCGTCATGATTACGATTTTGTGGTAACGCAGTTTGGTTAAGTTTAATGCTTTATCATCTTCAGGCGTACCGATACTCACACCGATTGCCGTAAACATATTTTTAATCTCGTCATTTTCGTAAATTTTGTGCTCCATCGCTTTTTCAACATTCAGAATTTTACCTTTTAAAGGTAAAATAGCTTGAATATTTCTATCGCGACCTTGTTTAGCGGTACCACCCGCAGAATCACCCTCTACCAGGTAAATTTCGCATTTTTCAGGATCGCTATCAGAGCAATCTGCAAGTTTACCCGGCAAGCCAGAACCGCCCATTACACTCTTACGTTGCACCATTTCGCGTGCCTTACGCGCCGCAGCACGTGCCGTTGCAGCTAAAATTACCTTGTTAACGATCATTTTAGCTTCTTTCGGATTTTCTTCCAAATAAGCACCTAATGCCTCGCCCACAGCTACATCTACCGCACCCATTACCTCACTGTTACCGAGTTTGGTTTTGGTCTGTCCTTCAAATTGAGGCTCCTGAACTTTTAGAGTAACTACCGCAGTTAAACCTTCTCTAAAGTCATCACCTGTAATTTCCATTTTAAGGTTTTTCAACAAACCGGATTTATCAGCATAACTTTTTAAGGTACGTGTTAAACCCCTGCGCAAACCTGCAATGCGTGTACCACCTTCGTGGGTATTAATGTTATTTACATAAGAGTGAACATTCTCTGAATAACTGTCGTTGTATTGAAAAGCCAAAGCTCAACCGGAACACCATTTTTAATGCCGTCGATATAAATTGGTTCAGGCAAGAATCTAAGAAGTCTGTACCATCTAAAAAGGCAACAAATTCTTTCAATCCACCATCAGAATGGAAAACTTCTGATAAAAATTTACCGTCTTCTAAAACTTCACGCCTTCTACTTGCGTTAAGGTAAGCTGGCAATTCCTTTGTTTAGGAAAGCCAGTTCGCGCAAACGGCCAGCCAATGTATCATATTTGTACTCGGTTAATTGCGTAAAAATAGTTGCATCCGGGCTAAAAGTTACAATCGTACCACGTTTATCGGTTTTTCCAACTTCTTCAGCATCGTATAGAGGCTTACCATATTATATTCCTGTACCCAAATTTTACCTTCGCGGTGAACTTCAGCTTTTAAATGCGTAGATAAGGCGTTAACGCAACTTACCCCCACACCGTGTAAACCGCCGGAAACCTTGTAGGTATCTTTATCAAATTTACCACCTGCGTGCAAAACCGTCATTACGATCTCTAATGCCGATTTATTTTCTTTTGTATTGATCCCGGTTGGAATACCACGACCATTATCTTCAACCCTGATGGAGTTGCCTTCTAAAATTCTAAAATCTCCATCGTATCTGCACGACCGGCCAAAGCCTCATCAATTGAGTTATCTACAACTTCGTAAACCAAATGGTGTAAACCTTTAACACCAGTATCACCTATATACATTGAGGCGCTCTACGCACCGCTTCTAACCTTCTAAAACCTGTATATTATCTGCCGAATAATTTGACTTTAAATCCTGTTCTTCGCTCATATTTTAATTAAAAACAATAAGTATCAAAAATACGCAAATTTTGCCATTTAACCCAATATGTGGATAAGTTTTAGGGTGTGAAAGAGTTAATCTCTCTACACTAAAGCATTAGGCATAAAGTAGGTTAAGGTTATTTAAAAGGGTTTTAAAAAGCAATTGAAAGGTTTTAAAACAGGCATTGTAGCTTACCTTTTATTGGGGTTTGGATGTTGCTTAAATTACGCTGATCATTAGATATTATTAAGGTTGTTTGAAGCAAATTCAGCGTTTCAAACGGGTGTTAGTCCCGCTTTTTATTACAAGTCCCGATGAAAAATCGGGAGCTTTCCATTTCAATCGGGTTTAGATGGCCACAACCAACAGAAATGAAAGGATTTCTCATCAGCACCCACCAATCGTTCCTACTGAACGTAACGCCAATTGTACAATTGGCTACCCACCAATCGTCCCGCTGGGACGCCAAGGATTAATTTCCACATCGCAAACCGTTCCGTAGGAACGACTCATCGGCACATAAAAATAAGAATATTTCTTCGTTCCTTAGGGACTATTTACCAATTGTGGCACTGGGCAACGTCAAAAATTTAAGGGACTTTAACCGGCACAGATGTATACAGATAAACACGGATTATATCCCCCTACTGAATAGCTGGGCAGGTGTATATATCCTTTTTTGTCTGTGGTTAAATTATGTTTACCTATAACCTAGGCGTAACTTAACAAAATTTCCATCTGGGACGCCAAGGATTAATTTCCACATCGCAAACCGTTCCGTAGGAACGACTCATCGGCACATAAAATAAGAATAATTTCTTTGTTCATTAGGGACTATCCACCAATTGTGGCACTGGGCAATGTCAAAAATTGAAGGGACCTTAACCACAGATGTATACAGATAAACACGGATTATATCCCCTATGAACAGCCCAGCAGGTGTATATATCCTTTTTTGTCTGTGGTTAAATTATGTTTACCTATAACCAAGGCGTAACTTAAAAAGATTTCCATCTGGGACGCCAAGGATTAATTTCCACATCGCACACCGTTCCGTAGGAACGACTCATGGGTAAAAAAAACAGAATGTTTTTTTACGTTCCATCGGAACGTTTGGTATTTTGAGATTTGCTATTTCCGCCCTGCAACCCCAGATAGCATCACTGGCCTTGCCACCTAAACCCGATGGCAGCGGGCACAAAGTAAAGCGGACAGCGGGTGTAACTTTAAAATGAAATGCAGGGTCTGATTTTCAAAAAAAACGAAATGAATTAAGCGGAACTGAAAAAAAGCCATCAAGTTTTGCAGTCTTAGTTATTTATGCGATTGGCTTTAAATTGCATATCAAAACTAATTTATATAAGTTTGTTAAAATTTATTAAACAATAATGGAAAAAAGAACCTTCAAAACCTTTGGTTTATTTGCAACAGCAACTTTAATTACCGCTTTTTCTGCATGCCAAAACAAAGACACTAAAACTACTGAAATTAAAAAAACAGATAGCGCAACTGCAGCAGTTTCTGCAAGCGAGAAAATTGTATTTGTAAACCAAGACTCTTTATTGAACAAATACGAATACTACAAAGACTTAAAAATAAAATTTGAGGGTAAAACTAAAAATGCACAAGCAGATATGCAGGCAAAAGGTCAGGCTTTTCAAAGAGAGGTTGCTCAATACCAACAATCTGCATCAACTTTAGCTGCAGACCAACGCAAAAGTACTGAAGAGCGTTTGGCTCGTAAACAACAAGAATTACAAACCTACCAACAAAATGCTGGCGGTGCATTACAAAACGAACAAGCTGTAGAAACCGAAAAACTTTACGATAAAGTTGCTGGTTACTTAAAAACATACGCTAAAGAAAAAGGATATAAAATGGTGCTTTCATACACAAAAGGAAGTACAATTTTATTTGCTGATGAAAGTTTAGATGTTACTTCGGATGTAATTAAAGGTTTAAACGCCGAATACACCAAAAAGTAAGCAATAAGATATTAAAAAATGATGCTCCGAATAAATCGGGGCATTTTTTTTGTGTTATAATTTATAAAAACACCAGGTAAGATGGAGAAAAAAGATCAGGAATTTATGCAAATGGCAATTGACTTATCAGTACAAAATGTTAGTGAAAGCATAGGTGGGCCTTTTGGTGCAGTTGTGGTAAAAAACGGCAAACTGATTGCGAAATCAGCAAATAAGGTAACCTTAACAAACGACCCAACAGCGCATGCCGAAGTTTCAGCAATAAGACTGGCCTGTACCGAACTGAATACTTTCGATTTAAGCGGTTGTGTAATTTATACCAGTTGCGAACCCTGCCCAATGTGCCTGGGCGCTATTTATTGGGCAAAAATTGATATAATCTATTATGCAAATACTAAAGCAGATGCAGAAAACATTGGCTTTAGCGATAAATTTATTTACGAGGAGTTAGATAAAAAAATGGAAAACAGAAGTTTGCCGGTAATACAGCTCATGCGAGATGAAGCCTTAGCTGCTTTTAAATTATGGGAAACTTCGCCAATGCGGGTAGAATATTAGATAAAAGATTATTTGCCAATGCTTACCACAAATTACGAATGTGCCAACATAAAAACTTGGTCAATAGTAAATTACCGTTTTAATACTTTCTATTATTAATGAAGTTTTAAGGAATAGTTATTGCAGTGAAATGTTATGACCTATGAACAGAAGATAACGAGCGAATTGGATTTTTGGAAATTTAAAACTTTACAAAAACCTTCTCTTATGAGCAAAGTAACTGATAAAGTTCAGAAGAAAATTAACAGTTATATCCCCGATCAGGTGCATAATGCAATTACAACTGCAATAAAACAAATGGTTAAGGCAGTGCTTTTTGGTTCTACATTTACAACTTCGAAACCCATTACCAATTTAACCCTGATGCACCGCGAAGCCCTGGTAAAACAAAAAATAGATACGTATAAAAAAACTGGTGCCGCTGAAGGTGGAATTACAGGAGCTGGTGGTTTTTTAATGAGCCTGGCCGATTTCCCTTTATTGCTGGGTATAAAAATGAAAATGCTTTTTGATATTGCCGCAGTTTACGGATACGATGTGAAAGACTACCGCGAGCGTTTATATATTTTGCACATTTTTCAGCTGGCATTTTCTAGTAAAGAAGAAAGTAAAAATATTTTTATTAAAATGCAGGGTTGGGATGATAAAGCCCACCAACTGCCAACCAATATTGATGAATTTGATTGGCTAACCTTTCAGCAGCAATACCGCGATTATATCGATTTGGCAAAACTTGCACAGATGCTTCCATTCGTTGGAGCAGCAGTAGGCGCAATAGCAAATTATAAATTGATCGAAAAACTGGGAAAAACAGCGATGATGAGTTATCGGATGCGTTATTTTAGTCTACAGTACGCCGTAATCAGCTCACAGGAAACTGAAAACCGTAAACTAAAAACTCAGCAATAATTATTCCTCTTCAAACATTCCCCCGATTAAATCGTCAGTCTCCCTTCTATCTTTTTTAGTGGGCCTGCCCGTTCCCCTATCGCGTTTTAAACTTGGCGAATGGAACATCGATTTAAAAGCATGTGTTTCTTCAACAGGCGTTAAATCTTTGTATTTCGTTAAAGCAGTTGGCGAATCGGTTCTGTTGTGAAGAAAGTTCTACTACTTCGATAATTTTCTTTTCAATTCCTTTCGATACCTGGTAAACATCGCCAACTTTTACAATTGCAGAAGGTTTAATATTTTGCCCCTTCAACTTCACTCTTCCGGCTTTACAGGCATCCGTTGCAAGGCTACGGGTTTTCAATAACCTGATTGCCCATAAATATTTATCGATCCTAAGTTTTTCTGTCTCTGTCATAAAGTTCAAAAATACATAATTAGGTTAATTGTTTAAACTTGTTAATCGGTTAATCGCTATTTCAGTGCATGATGTACAGTGACCCATTTTAAACGGTTAACCAATTAACCTTCGGAGAAAACAATTTAAACAATTAACCATTTAATAAGCAAAAATTGATTTATTTTGCGTAAAATTTAAAAACATCATGTATTCAGATTTAAAGAAATTAATTGAAGCCGCTTGGGAGGATAGAACCCTTTTAAAATACAGTAATTATTGTGAAGCCATTGAAGCCGTTGTTATGGGCCTTGATAAAGGTGAAATCCGTGTTGCTGAACCAGTTTTAAACTCTTGGGGCATTAATGAATGGGTAAAGAAAGCAGTAATTTTGTATTTCCCGATTCGTGAGATGAAAGAAATTAAAAGTGGCCCTTTCGTTTACCACGATAAAATGGATTTAAAAACCGACTATAAAGCAACCGGTGTACGTGTTGTGCCTATGGCAAGTGCGCGTTACGGTTCGTTTTTAGCTAAAGGTGTAATCATGATGCCATCATACGTAAACATTGGTGCTTATGTTGATGAAGGTACCATGGTTGATACATGGGCAACAGTAGGGTCTTGTGCACAAATTGGTAAACGCGTTCACTTAAGCGGTGGTGTGGGTATTGGTGGTGTTTTAGAACCTGTACAAGCTGCTCCGGTAATTATCGAAGATGATTGTTTCCTGTGGTTCGATAGTGCATTGTTGTGGAAGGTGTTAAACTTGAAAAAGAAGTTGTTTTAGGTGCAAATGTGGTACTAACCGCATCAACTAAAATTATTGATGTTACCGGCCCTACACCAGTAGAATATAAAGGAGTTGTTCCGGCACGTTCGGTAGTAATTCCAGGAAGTTATACTAAAAAATTCCCTGCCGGAGAATATCAGGTACCTTGTGCTTTAATTATCGGTAAACGTAAAGAAAGTACAGATAAGAAAACATCACTTAACGATGCGTTAAGAGAAAATAATGTAGCAGTTTAAGCTGAAAGCACAAAGGTGAAAGCTGAAAGTGAAACTCGAAAAAGCCGAAAGTAACGAACTTGATCAATCAAGCCTTGGTCTTTCGGCTTTAACCTTTTCGCTTAAAATTGGATTCGATGGCAAGCGTGCCGCCAATAACTTAACAGGATTGGGAAATTACAGCCGATCGTTAATTGAGCACCTTGCACATCAATTTCCTCAACATCAATACCTCATTTATACGCCAAAAGTAAAACAGGCCAACCAGATTGATGCCTTTCTTGAAAAAGAAAACATCGAACCAAAACTCCCTAAAAACGGACCTTTTTTATGGAGAACTTTAAATATCCTTAAAGACATAAATCAGGATGGCTGCCAGATTTTCCATGGCTTAAGTCATGAGATCCCCCTAGCCATACAACACACCAGGATTAGATCGGTCGTAACCATCCACGATCTGATCTTTCTGCGTTTTCCTCAATATTATAAATTTATCGACAGAAAATTATACGAGTGGAAAAGTAAATCAGCCTGTAAAAGAGCCAATAAAATAATCGCGATCAGCGAAAAAACCAAGGAAGATATTGTAGAATACTACGGCATTAATCCTGAAAAAATAGAGGTAATTTACCAAAGTTGCGATGATAATTTTAAAATTTCACTACCAAAGGAAACTTTAAGCAGAATTAAGGCCACTTATCAATTACCAGAAAAATACATTTTAAATGTTGGCACCATTGAAGAACGGAAAAACCTAAAATTGGCTGTACAGGCCTTAAAAGAGGTAGATGAAGCCTATAAATTAGTGGTTATAGGTAAACAAACCCCTTATTTTAAAACTGTTGAACAGGAAATAGAAAAACTTGGATTAAAAAACCGGATTCTATTTTTAAAGAATATTCCATTTGCCGATTTACCAGGAATTTATCAAATGGCCAATGTTTTTGTTTACCCATCATTTTATGAAGGTTTTGGCATCCCTATTATTGAGGCATTGTACTCGGGTATTCCGGTGGTTGCAGCAACAGGATCTTGTTTAGAAGAAGCTGGCGGACCAAATAGCTTATACGTATCACCGAATGATTCTGAAACGTTGGCAACTGCCATCAATAAAATTTTGAACGATTCTGAACTTCAAAAAGAGATGAAGAAAAAGGGCTGGAATTTGTTCAAAAATTCAACAGCCCTGTAGTTACTCAGCAATTAATGAATTGCTATTTAAATCTTTTACAATAGCCTTATTTTGCAGCGGTAACGCTTGGTGGGTATTGTGCCAAAATTTCTTTAACACCTGTATACAAACGTTGTTCTCTTTTATTGAAGTTATCAAGGTTAAAGCCTGATCCCTGTCCGTGCCAGAATAAAATCTTTTTAGCCGGATCTAAGAAATCGATAATAATTGTGCCTTCGATATACTGGTTAACGTCGTTGGAACCCCAACCGCCCCAGCCTCCTCGCCAGCCACCCCAGCCCCAGCCCCAACCACCGTAGTAAGCCGGACCATAAACATCAGTTTTTTCTCTCGCCACAACTACGAGATTCACCAACAAATCTGGACGATCTGATTTGGTAAATCCTTTGGCATTCATCTCAGATTCTACCGCAGCCATTAATCTGCGTTTATCCAAATTATTAAGTTTTACGCGAGCAATGCCTTTATCGTAAAAATTGTAAGTTTTATAACCGCCTAAATCAACATTTTTATCATAATCTGATGCGGTGCGGAGTGTTGTACATCCTGCTAATGCCAATACCACTGTAAAAAGCATTAATAATTTTTGTGCTGTTCTCATTTTGTGCATTGTTTCTTTTAAAATAACCTGATATAAATATAGCGATTTTGGCATTTAAAAAGGAAAATCGTTTGTGAATTTTTACACTCAGATTGTTATATTTTAAACAGCTAGCAATTGATTATGTTTTGATGCTATCTGTCTATAAATAAATATTTTACAAAATCAGTATAATTCTTTAATTGGTGCAACTGTATGTTTAATGTTACTCAAATCCGGTTTAGAGAATAATTAACCACATCATTATCCTTTTCTAAACCCTTTTTATTTGCTTTCCACTTCAAAATAAACATTCCATGACTGATCATTTCATCATCTTTGTAAGCTTTTGGCATTTGTAATTCTACAGGAAACTGATCAACATATTCTATATTTTCTAAACTATAACGATAAATATTGTCTATATCACTCACTTCAAATATAATACCCGGTAAACCTCCAAATTTCCATGGTCCAATTTTCATTAAATTATCCTTTTTAAACCATGCCACATATTTACGTCCTCTAAAGTCGGTTTCGGCTTTGGTGCAAGTTTCGCCATTAATTTCCTTTGTTTCGGTAGAGATTTTCCAATTGAAATTATTTAATGTATCCACTACTAAATAGGTTGCCTTTGGCCATATCCTTTCTGCATAGATAAGACCAGAAATATCAGGCGATTTCAATACGAAAGGTATCCGTTTATCATTGTCATTCAGTACGATCTTAACGCTGGTTATCCTCCTGATTCCCTTGTACGTTGTATCCTCCTCTAATTTTAATTGCTCATTTGGTATTGACAGCTCTAACGACCTGCCATTCAGGTAATACAGTTCCAATTTTATGTCACTTATTCTTCCGCTCACATTTATATTGTTTCGATAATGAAAGATGATCCTTTTCTGGGCCACAAGCAATTGAGATAAACTGATAAGTACAGCGAGAAGGAATAATTTCTTCATATTGTTTAGCGTTTGCATAAAAATATGGACTGTTTAATTTAAAAAGCAAACATTAACATTATTTAACTTCCTTTTTAAAAATTACCTTTGCAAAATGCTAAGAGATGAGATTAATAAAGCTTTTGAGGTACTAAAATCAGGTGGGGTTATCCTTTATCCAACAGATACCATTTGGGGCCTGGGCTGCGATGCCAGCAATGCTGAAGCGGTGGATAAATTATTGAAGATCAAAAACCGTCCGGCAGAAAAAAGTTTGATTGTTTTACTTGATGTAGACAGCAAATTGCAAAGCTATGTTGCAGAAATTCCTGATGTAGCATATGATTTAATAGAATATGCAGAAAATCCTTTAACCATTATTTTTTCTGGTGCAAAAAACCTGGCCCAAAACGTAATTAATGCCGACGGCAGCGTAGGAATTCGAATTGTTAAACATGATTTCTGTACACCATTAATTCAGCGTTTTAGAAAACCAATTGTTTCTACTTCGGCAAATTTAAGCGGGCAACCCTCACCGAAATTTTTTGATGATATAGATCCTGAAATTATTGAAGCTGTAGATTATGTGGTAGATTTTGAACAGGAAAACCGTACCAGCAGAAAACCTTCAACCATTATGAAACTTTCTCCAAGCGGACAATTTGAATTTATCAGAAAGTAAGTTCCAATCCGCTGTAGGTATCGAACTTGTGTTTTCTTGATCCACCAAATGTTTTTCTTAATTTTGAACAAATGAATTACCCTTATATATGCAGTCTGATTTGAACGAAGGAAGCAGCAAGTATCCTTCAAAGGATTTGGGCTTGCACCTCCAAAATCCCATATTCAAAACCTTATCCACTATAGCCGATAAGCACAATATCGAAGCTTATGTAATTGGAGGATTTGTTCGTGATTTATTTTTAGATCGCCCTTCGAAAGATATTGATGTTGTTGTTGTGGGCAGTGGGATAGCATATGCAGAAGCAGTTGGCCGGAAATTGAACACAAAAGTTGCCGTTTTTAAAAATTTCGGTACGGCTAACATCAAATATCAGGATCTGGAGGTCGAATTTGTAGGGGCCAGGAAAGAGTCTTATCGTTCTGATTCGCGCAAACCGATTGTTGAAGACGGTACCCTGGAAGACGACCAACTCCGCAGGGATTTTACCATCAATGCACTGGCAATTAATTTAAATACCAATCATTTTGGCGAATTGTTGGATCCGTTTAACGGACTTAAAGATTTAGAAAATAGACTGATCCGTACACCACTCGATCCTGAAATTACGTTTTCTGATGATCCTTTGCGCATGATGCGGGCCATCCGGTTCGCTTCACAGCTTCATTTTGATATTGATCCGGCCGCCCTTAACGCGATAAAAACTCAAAAACAACGCATTAATATCGTATCAAAAGAAAGGATTACCGATGAAATGAATAAAATCATTCTCTCAAAAAAACCTTCGATCGGTTTTAAACACCTTTTTGATACTGGATTACTGTATATCATTTTTCCTCAGATGGCGCAGCTTTACGGTGTCGAAATCATCAAAGGAAAAGGGCATAAAGACAATTTCTACCATACTTTAGAAGTATTGGATAATATTTGTGCAGCTACCGATGACTTGTGGTTGCGCTGGGCCGCAATTTTACACGATATAGCCAAACCTGCAACCAAACGTTTTGAAGAAGGCCACGGCTGGACCTTCCACGGCCATGAAGATAGAGGAGCCAGAATGGTTCCGAAGATTTTTGCACAGCTGAAACTTCCCTTAAATGAAAAAATGAAGTATGTACAAAAATTGGTGCAGCTCCATTTACGCCCAATTGTTCTGGCACAGGAAACCGTAACAGATTCGGCCGTGAGGCGGTTGCTTTTTGATGCAGGCGAAGAGATTGAAAGCCTGATGTTGCTTTGCAACGCCGATGTTACTACCAAAAACGAATATAAAAAAACGAAATACAGAAACAACTTTGAGCTTGTTAAACAAAAGCTTAAAGATGTAGAAGAACGCGACAAAATACGCAACTGGCAGCCTCCTATTTCGGGCAATGATATTATGGAGACTTTTGGCTTAGATGCTGGCAAAGAAGTTGGATTAATTAAAAATGCGATCAGGGAGGCCATACTGGAAGGCGACATTACCAATGATTATGATGAAGCGTTTAATTTTATGCTCAATCAGGCAAAACAAATGGGATTAAATCCTGTTAATAAATAATTTAATTGCCTCTACGCTATATTAAGGTGCCTTTGTGGCATTTGATGTTTGCGGTAATATAAATTAACTTTATTTTTACGGTTCCAAAATACAATAATGGCTATTTATAAATTTAGAATTACTTTTGAAGATTTTGATGATGTTGTGAGAGAGATCGACATTAAATCAAACCAAACATTTGAAGACCTGCACAAGGCTATTCATAGATCTACGGGTTATAATGCCGAAAAATCTTCATCTTTTTATGTTAGCACTGATAACTGGTTAAAGGGTGATGAAATTGCTTATTTACCGAGCGAACGTAAAAAAGATCGTGTAGTTTTAATGGAAAACTCTAAATTGAGTGGTTTTATTGAAGATCCGCACCAAAAATTTTACTACATCTATAATTTCGACCGTCCATACGATTTTCATGTGGAGCTTGTAAAAATCATTTTAGATGCCGACCCGAATATTGAATATCCATATTTAGCCAAAAGCAGTGGTGAGGCACCAAAAATTTTCGAAAGCAGCAATGCATCTATTACCGATCCTGGCGCATCTGCTGGTGCAGTAGCAGGCGAATTTGATTTTTTAAATGAAATGAATTTTGTTCCTGAAGATACAGACGAACTGGAAGAAGCAATGGGCGATATGGGCATTAATGAGGAAGAAAGAGATGAAGAAGATGAAAGCGAAAGCGACGAATTTGGCGATGAGTTTTCTGATAGCGACAACTTCGAAGATGATAGCCATAAAGATGATTATTAATTTTTTTGCCATAAATGTTGCTGATCCGATCGCTTTAAAATTCAGTTCAGCTTCATAGTGCTTAATTTATAATTTAACTATATCAGTCAGGTGTTTACATCTGACTTTTTCTTTTAAAAAAATCATGTTACCTGCAGATCAAACTACTAAAAAGCCAAAAACACTAATAGCCATTGTTGGACCTACCGCAATTGGAAAAACAGCTTTAGCTATTAAACTGGCTACACATTTAGATACAGAAATTATCTCAGCAGATTCGCGTCAGTTTTTTAAAGAAATGGAAATTGGAACGGCCAAACCCGATGCAGTAGAACTAGCCGCAGCCAAGCATCACTTTATCAATTCGCATTCAGTAAAACAACTGTTTAGCACCGGCGATTTCGAATTGGAAGCTTTAAAAATACTTGATGAAATTTTTAAGCACCATGATACAGCTATAATGGTTGGCGGTTCAGGGTTATACATCAATGCGCTTATTAATGGTTTGGATGAAATGCCGGATATTGATTTATCCATTAGGGAAAAATTAAACAATCAATTCGAAAATGAAGGTTTAGCTGTTATTCAGAAACAATTGGCCAAAGTAGATCCGGAATATTTTGCAAAAGTAGATCAACAAAATCCACAAAGGATGATCCGCGGATTGGAAGTTTTTTTATCCACAGGGCAAAAGCTTTCTTCAATGTTATCGGCCACTAAAAAGGAAAGACCATTCAGTATTATCAAAATTGGGTTAAATACCGATAGAGCTGTTTTGTACAACAGAATTAATGAGCGGGTAGATAAAATGGTGGAAAATGGTTTATTGGAAGAAGTAGCCACTTTAACCCCTTTTAAACAGTTTAATGCCTTAAATACCGTAGGATATAGTGAAATTTTTGATTATTTTGATGGGAAAGTATCGCTAGAGGAAGCAATAACTGCTATTAAACAAAATACCCGCCGCTTTGCAAAACGCCAGCTTACCTGGTTTAGGAGGGATGAAGAAATTAAATGGTTTGAGCCTGATGAAAGTGCTCAAATTATTGATTTTATAGAACCCCAAATGAGCAACAAATAAAAGAGGTTGCATCAAAAATTTGATCGCAACTCAGAAGTTATCTTATTGATACAACCTCTCTTTAATTATTTCGTGTCAGGAAATTTTACTCCCGTATATTGTGTAATATCCACTGTCGGGACGGTAGAACCATACTTTGCATTAATTGCATCAATAAATACATTGGCAATTACCGCATTTCCACGTGGCGTTAAATGTATCCCATCCAAAAAGAAAAAGCACCACCCGAAAGAAAAGCAGAATTAGTACCAATACCCTGGATATTCATTCGGACTTTAACCTGGTTAAAATAAGTATAAGTATCAGCTATGGCCAAACCTTCACTTGTAGCTAAAGATTTAATACTGTCCTGTTGTAACTGTTTACGTAATCTTTCACTTTTATAACCTCATCTTTATCCAGTACCCAGTTACTGGTAATTGGATTTAGTGGGTGTAAGCCATAAGGAATAGCACCCTGACCAAACAAACCAGCTGTTTGAAATGGCAAACGGATTAAATCTTCAGCAGTTGCAGCCGTAACTGCACCTGTTCCGGTTTGGCTATAAATTGCTGCTGCCGCAGGATTCATTGCTTTGGCTGCATTTAATAAAGCTGCTACCGTTACTGTATTAAAATAAGGAATCGCAGTCACATCTGGTATCGTACCAACTATACCTTTTTGCCCACCTGCAGATAAAGCATTTACCAAATTAGCATATAATGATGAAAAAGTAACCTTATCTGTTAAAACCGTAGTTGGATCTCCGTTAACGGTAACCGCTCCATCAAAGCATACCCCAACACATCATTATTGCCCAACCAAAGTGAGAAAAAGGTGTGGTTTCTGCCCTGTATGTACTGAAAGTAATTCGTTTTACCAACTTGCGCATCAGTTAATAAACGCTCGAAATAAGGATTAGCCGCACTAAAAGTTAAAGATGGATCAAAAGATAAATCGACACGCATGCTGGGATACCTAAGTTTTGAATCTCAGTGGTGTATTTGGCTAAATGCTTTGCCGCATCAATGTAAGCCAATTTATCTGTTACCGGAGTTAAAGTTGGCGTACCATTAACCAATGCTGTTAATGCAACATACCCCGAACCATTAGCTTGTGCATCTGTAAAAAAAGGAGAAGTAAAGCTACCACCACCTACTGTAGCCATTTTGGCCGCAATTAGATTTGGATAAGCTACTTTTTGTCCCTCTAAATATAAGCCACCATCAGCAAAACCTGAAGGTTAAAGAGTTACCTACGGCAATGTATTTGCTAAAATTAGCTCTGGCCTGCTGTAGTACCCGCCGGTGTTTCAATTTCTGGTTTACAAGCCGCTGTAAAAAGAATGGCAGCAGCTACGAAACTATTTAATATATATTTTTTCATTTGTAATTTCTCCTACCATTTATAAGTTAACGAAAGCCCTGGTGCATAAACCAAAGTTTTAAAAGTACCATCTAAGCCTGTTTCAAGGTTTTTCTGTTTACGCGATTTTACATCTTCAAAGAAGAATGAGGCATTAACTTCGAAATGACTGGTTGGCGTATACCCTAAACCAGCACTTAAAATATAACGGTCGGCATCTGGTGCCTCAGGAGTTACGTAACCATCCTGTACCGGAGAAAAAGCATAACCTACGCCAGCTCTTAATGCTAATTTTTCAGAAGCCTGGTGATTAATTCCCAATTTGAATGAAGATCCATCCCGATAATTACGGGCTGATTTCGTATCGGCCAGCGAAGGCGTATTTGTTGCATAATCAAAAGATAAATCCTGATAAATATGCCATTGTACCCAACTTGCATCAAATGCTAAAACTGTACTTTTTGAAAGTGGAATACCAACTCCCAAACTGGTGGTAGCCGGTAAAGGCAGTTCAGCATTAAATGTATTTCCGGCTGGGAAAGATGAAGTTAAAGAACCTGGAACCTGGAAATCGGCTGTTCCACCATCAAGTTTGGTAATCACTTTAGATTTGTGAACCAACGCAAACGATATATTGCTTAAGGTTTTAATGTACAAACCTGCATTCCAACCATAACCCTTACCTGTACCATCCAAGGTAACATGGCCTGAGCGACTGTCGGGATAATTTACCGGTAATGCCCGCTGAAGATTTACATCGCCATGGTTATAAACAAAACCTGCACCAATACCAATACGATCTGTAATTTTAACGCTCAATGTTGGCTGGAAATAAATTGCTTTTAAATTTAACGAAGTTAAGGCATACTTACCAGACCAGTTATCACCCCAATCTACCAAACCACCAAATGGTGTATAAACACCTAAACCTAATTTCCATTTGTTAGATTTTGGACCCCAAACGGCATAAAATTCGAAAGGTGGAGCAACTTTGTCTTTTTACATTTTCTGTAATGTTGGAACCGCTTTGTTTGAAAGCTGATTTAAACAATAATGGGTTTACTCCTGCTGAAACTGAGTTTTTCTCTAAGAAAGTTACTGCACCGGGATTGTAAAATACGGAAGCCTCATCTAAAGCCAATGCAGAACCTGCACCTGCCATACCAATTTGTTTCTGACCTTGTAAATTAACCTGGAAACCCTGCCCCAAAACCCATAGAGGGGCAGAAAGTAATGCGCTCAATAAAATTTTTTTCATTTATAAATGGTTATATCACAAATATATACTATGCCAACATAGTAAACAAATATTTGTTTGTAAGAATTTTGATTGGCTTACGCCTGGGCAGTAGGCCCGCCAAAGCCCATCGGAAAAGGTGGCTCTTCCTGTGTTTTGATTCTTCCATTTACAGCTTCAAATTTCTGAATGTTATCTTCCAGTGCCGCCAATAAGCGTTTAGCATGTTCTGGCGTCAAAATAATTCTTGATTTTACCTTGGCCTTTGGTATTCCGGGCATTACACGAATAAAATCCAGTACAAATTCGGTATTTGAATGGGTAATGATGGCCAGGTTAGAAAAAATTCCTTCAGCAATTTCTTCTGATAACTCTATATTTAATTGATTTTCGTTTTGTTGTTCTTCCATAATGGCTCAAAATAAAAAATTCCGCTGCTTAATGGCGGAATTTAATATATAATGTTCGAAATAAAATTAATTATTGGTAGATCAAGCTTTGCTATTTCTCAACGAAATCAAGCTCGGCAATGGCTAAGGCTTTTTTATTTCCTGCTATTCCGGTTGCTTTTATCCGTATATATTGTGCGTTTATACTATTTTTAAAATAATGTGTTCTCGGCGTAGGGTCGTTAATCAGGTTACCAAATTCAAAAGTTTCAACATCTTGCCAGTTTTTACCATCACTACTGGTTTGTAGTATTCCTTTTTCAAGCATTCCATCAGCGAAATGAGTTGGTGGAGTATAAATAAAGCCTTTTAAATTGTAGATGTTACCCAAATTTATCGCAATATAATGCAAATTTTCAGTTGAGTTAGAAAGCCAGTAAGTTTGCTTATCGGCATCAAAGGCCATGGTGGCATTATGCTTTGCATCTTCACTATCCATATTCAGTAACTTCCAATCTTGCTTTACTATTCCAAATGTTTCAGCAGCTAAAGCACCTTTTTCCTTATCGGTTATCGCAATTGCCTTTACTTCTCCTTTCGCAATCTGTATCGGCCCTTTATATTTTTTAGCGGTTGCAGTAGGCAAACTGCCATCGGTAGTATAATAAATTTCTATGCCTTTATTCAGGTTGGCAGTTGCATTTTCTCCGTGTGGTTTCCAACCAAATTCATGTGTTTTAGGCGATATGGTGGTTAAACCATTTACATCTCTGTTGAACTGCAATTGAGGCGGGCGGGTACGGTAGTAGTGTGCAGAAATGGTCGCGATTGCAGGATTAGCCCTGGATGATAAAATGGTTAATCTGATTTTCGATGTCGTAATTTCAGGAAAACGTAATATTCTTTTGTAACTGATATTGCTTGCTTCGGGAATTCTTTATGCCATTTATTTCCAATCCAGGCGTCTAATTGATGTTGTACCACGCGTTCACTATGGCCTGCAATATCTTCCTGAACAACAATCCGGTTTACAGTAACCGGCTTTATTGTAGAAATTACAATACTTTTTTTGTTTATCAGCAAGTAAAACATAAGTATTCAAATCATTATCAAGCACTTGCTTTATTCCCCTGGCGCCCAAAAATAGATTTTTGCCATACGTTTCGTTAATGCGTTTCCCCACCTCCAGTTAATACGCTTACATCTTCTTTTGCAAAATTTTCCATCACGATTGGGCGGAATATTCAGCAAAAAAGTGGAGTTTCCCCCTACCGAACGTTGCATAAAATATCAAAAACATCATCAGCACTACGAACTTTTTGTTTATCATCATCGCGGTAAAACCAGCCCTCTCTTATTGAAGTATTGGTTTCTGCCTGTTGATAATGCAAGTATTTGGCGTTGTAAAGTTCATTATTGCTCCCTAAATCTTTAGCTGTTAAATCTGGAAAATGAGTAGCAGTATCCGGGTTTTCGCTATAAGGAAGTACATTCCATTCTGTTTCGCGGGTTCCTCCAGCTTCATTTCCGCACCAACGGATATCTTCTTTACCGAAAATAACGGCTTTTGGAGCCAATGTATGAATCAGCTTTTTCCAGGCAATATAATTATATTTTTGGCCGCCTTTGGTTTTAGGGTGTGCGCCATCAAACCACACTTCATCTACCGTACCATATTCTGTTAAAACTTCGAAAAGCTGGTTTAAGAAATATTCGTTATAGTCGTCAACTTCGAAATTAAATTTAGTTTTGTTTGCAAACGGTCGGCCGGCCACTTCGCGAGGTATGGTCCTGGTTGTTACTTTACTTAAATTCCCATACAAGCCTTCAGGATTTTCGATCTGATATAAATCTGCCGGAGATAAGTAAATGCCCAATTTTAGTCCGTACTTTTTGCAGGATGCAGACAGATTTTTTAAAATATCACCTTTACCATTTTCAAAACCTGTTGACATGATACCGTGGTTGGTGTACCTACTCTGCCAAAGTACAAACCCATCATGGTGTTTTACCGGTGATGATAACCATTGTCATCCCAGCCGATTTCATAGACTGGCACCATTGGTCGGTATGTAATTCTTTCAGGTCAAAAACTTTAGGATCTTCTTTACCGTTCCCCACTCCATCCTAGTAAAAGTATTAGGTCCGATGTGGATAAACGCGATAAATTCATTTTTTAAAGCACTTAACTGGTTTGAAGTGGGTACTACATGGCTTGCTTTTGCAATAATGGTGGCTTTGCTATCATCCGCTGCAACTGCAATGGTATTTTGCGGTTTTATACCATCACTTTGTGCAAAGGCATTTGCAATAAATGAAGCCATAATGGCCGATGTAAATATTAATTTTCTCATTTGTTTGTTTGGATGCTTAATTATATTTGATTTAAAATGGTTATGTAGTTATTAGCTATATTTAGATTACTAGCTTAACCGGAGTACAATCAATTATTTTTTTACCGCTAATATTTTGTTGATTATTTTCTCGTAGGCATCTGCATATTGCATCATGCCAAAATCGTTAGGATGGGTGCCATCAATGGTGCTGTCGTCAGTAAATCCAATTTCTTTAGCAGTTAAGATATAAAGATCTTTAATGCCTGATTTTTTAAGTTTTTGATAAGTATTGTTTAACACTTTAGAGGTCCAACTGTAATTACCTGTTAATACGCTATCCAGATTAACCTGATCCAAACCTGAGCTGTGTTCAACCAATAAAATAGGTGTATTGGGGTGTTTTGCCTTTAAACCTTGCACTGAACTGGTAATTCGCTTTTCAATTTCTTCAGCCGGATAAACTTTTTTATCAGTTAAATTAGGCTGACAGTCGAGCACAAATAACTTAGCATCTGTTTGATTCATTAAATCGATAAGGGGGCTTTCTAAACGGCCGTTACCCGAAAACCCAAGGTTAATAACGGGCTGAGCCAATTTTCTGCCCAAAATATTTAACCAGGCCATACCAGGGCGGCCAGCACTTGCACCTTGCATTATAGATGTACCGTAAAATACAAGAGGTGCTTTTTCGTTAGCTTCTTCAACCTTAAGCTCTGCATTAGTGTTCACGCCTAATTTTAACCATTTAGGGGCATTATACAAAGGCAAATACAAACGGAACCGCTTAATTTTTACGGATTGGTTGAAATTTCCATAAGCATAAGTAATAGTGTCTTTATAGCTGTAGTTGGCTTTGATCCAATGCCATTTATTTTGAAAATCCTGTGCATATAAATCTAATCCGCTTACCCCTAAAGTTGGCATGTTTTCTAAATTTTTACCCGCTTTCAATTGGTATTTTACTACGATTTGTTGCGCTGTGGTATAAAAATCTATATACTCACCTGCGGTATTTTTGGCCAGATCCCAAACTTCTTTACGAACATTTTTTTCGGCTTCAGTGGGTAAACGGTTAAAATAGTTAAGGCTGTCGGGGTTTTGCCAGGCTTTCCCCTTTAATGTCGGATAACTGTTCTCCATTGGATTAAACCACTTAATATTGTCGACACCCTGTGCGCAAATAGATTTACAAAAAGCCAAAGAGAAAAGTAAAGAGAGCAAAAAAAGATTAGGTTTCATTTTAGTTATTTATTTAATAATTGTTTCACGTTTTGTAAGGTTTCATCTGCTGTTATCGTTGATAAAGATTTGATTTCGAATTTCATTAAAGCTGTGTTCAACTCATTTAGAGATGCTGCATTTTTGGTTTTAATATAAAATAATTGAAGCTGTTTAATCTTTTCGAAATCCTGGGCACCCTCAATCAATTTTTCGAACCTTACCGAAGTTAATGGCCCTGGATAAACCTGATAAGTGTCGCCAGCTGGCCAAGCGGTGAAACGGGTATCTGTTAAAGGATTTTTCGTCCAGCTGTTATATGCCCACCTTACGTAACCATCCATATTTTTATATGCGGTATACCAGCCCATCCATACTTGTTCTGCAGGCGACGAAAAACTAAATGCATTGGGATAAGGCTCTGTACAACAGGTATACCAGGTGCTAATTTTACCTTCCTTGGTTCTTTTCTGTAATATTTCTGCCGGGAATTCCCATTTTGATGCGATGCAATAATTATCAATATCTTTTTCTATCTCCTGATGATATTCTCCAGCTAGTGCGATTTTCCAGTTCGGATCAATGCTTTTCAATAATTTTATTACTGCTTGCATCGCTTTCATCGGGCGTTCATCCATAGCAATGTATGTTTTAGCAAACCAGTTTTTTGTTTTTAAGTGTTTGGTAAAATCAGTAAGCATGGTTTTCCAAAATGCATCATAAGCAGGTGTACCAATGGCATCAGTAAAAACAGCTTCTTTTTGAGTAGCTTCATCCCAATAGTTAAAAGCGATTTTCCAAGGAACCATGCTATAACAATTAATGCGCTGGTTGATACCCGTAGTCATTACAAATGAGATATATTTATCAAACAAAGCATAATCATAGCTCCAGGAGCCATCTTTTTTCTTAGTCCAATTGATTAAACTCGGGTAATCATCATATGTTTGATGGCCCCATGCTTCGTTCACAATACTTGCAGTAATGGTTTTTTGCCCGGCATTGGCCAACATTTCATAATAGGGTTTCATTAGTGCGAAATGTTCATTACTCCACAACTTTACTTTATGCACCCTGGCAATAGCTGCAGGGTGCTGCCATAAGTCTAAGTCATATTTCCACTCATTTGGCGGTGGAAGTACTTTATCTATCACCTTAATTTCAATAGGTAATTTATATTCTTTTTCGGCAGTAATTTTAACTGTTCCGGAATAGGTACCGGCTTGAATATTTGAAGGAATTTTTATACTCAGCCAAACAGGTTGCGTATTTTGGGCTTTAACAGTAATATTATTGTTTTTTGTGTCGATCAGGTCAGCTACATAAGATGAATCAAAATCTGCAGCTTTGCGGTAACCACAGCCATCTCTAAACTCATCTGTAATGACATATTTTATTAAACCCGCGCTAAGATTTTCTTTCTTGATATGGTTTCCTGTTTGATCTTTAAGGTCTGAGAGCTGGATATTTATATGATCTAGATTGTTTTTGGTCCAAAGCAGTAATTGGGTATGTATCTTTTCGCCCTTCCAGGCTGAGGTGTTCCATGAATTTTGGATTGCAATCTGCGGCGGTAATTCTTTTGGATATCTTATATTGCTGTTGGCAAAACTAATATTTAATGAATTAATGATGCGCTGCCAATTATTATTTATGTTTTCTTTACTTGGCAGTATTGGTTTTTGGAGTGCCAAACTAACATCCTGGGCAGCACTGGTTAAGCCAAAACCCAGCAATAATATTACTGATAAAAACTTCATAAACCTAAGTTAATGAAACCGATCAGTATAAGGTTAAGAGATTACAGAGCGGGCTTTACGCAAACGTTTGATGGACTGTAACAAAATTGATAGCTTAACTATTCTAAGATTAGACCATTAACTTTCAAAAGTAAATAGATCTTAAATACTAATATGGGTTTTTAAGAATTATATAGTAAAGGAAATATTAAGTCTAATAACCCGATTATTTAATCATGAAGTTCACAATACCTATTACTGAACCAATGATAGCCAGGAACTGAATCAAACCAACAACATAAATGGTTTTCTGCATACCGGCAATATCTTCTTTGGTAGCTAAAACCTCACGCTTATTTTCAAATTCAGATTTAACTTCTGATTTAACAAAAGAAACCAACTGTTCTGCTTCCTGTTCGCCAAGCTTAGCTTTTAAGATCTGGAAAAGTTGAATTTCTGTAACACTCATGTATTTATTTTTTTATTAAAGTTACAAAATCTATTCCAAACAAAAAACTCCCTCACTAAGGTGAGGGAGTTTAAAATAAATATTAGAAAATACTAAGCTTCTACTTCTTCTTGTTTAGAAGCCAATAATTTATCGTATTCTTCTTGAGAACCAACAATGATTCTTTCGTAACCACGTACACCAGTACCTGAAGGGATTAAGTGACCAACGATCACGTTTTCTTTCAAGCCTAACATATTATCGCGTTTACCTGCAATTGCTGCCTCATTTAATACTTTCGTAGTTTCCTGGAACGAAGCCGCAGAAATGAACGATTTAGTACCTAATGATGCACGTGTAATACCTTGTAAGATAGAACTTGCAGTTGCTGGTCTGGCATCTCTAACCGTGATCTGTTTTAAATCCTTACGTTTCAATTGAGAATTTTCGTCTCTTAATCTACGTAATGAAACAATTTGACCTGGTTTTAAGTCTGTAGAATCACCTGCATCTTCAACAACTTTCTTGTCGTACATTGCATCGTTCTCGTCAGCAAAATCCCAACGGTCAACAGCATTGTTTTCTAAGAAAATAGTATCACCTGGATCTTCAATGTGAACTTTCTGCATCATTTGGTGAACAATTACCTCAAAGTGCTTATCGTTAATTTTCACACCTTGTAAACGGTAAACCTCTTGAATACCATTTACTAAGTATTCTTGAACCGCTGCAGGGCCTTTAATTGATAAGATATCTGCTGGAGAAATTGAACCATCTGATAAAGGCATACCTGCTTTCACAAAGTCGTTATCCTGTACAAGAATGTGTTTCGACAATGGAACTAGGTATTTTTTAACTTCACCATCTTTCGATTCGATTGTGATTTCACGGTTACCACGTTTAACGCCACCTAAAGTTACCACACCATCAATCTCAGTTACTACAGCTGGGTTAGATGGGTTACGTGCTTCAAATAATTCCGTTACACGAGGCAAACCACCTGTAATATCTCGGGTTTTACCAGTTGCACGAGGAATTTTAGCGATAATCTGACCAGTTTGGATAGCTTCACCTTCATCAACTGAAACGTGAGCACCTACCGGAATGTTATAACCTTTGATAAATTCACCTTTCTTATCAACAATTTGAACAGAAGGGTTTTTAGTTTTATCACGTGTATCGATAATTACTTTTTCACGGTGACCAGTTTGCTCATCTGATTCTTCACGGAAGGTTACACCTTCAATAATTGCATCAAATTGTGCTTTACCGGCAAATTCTGAAAGAATAACCGCGTTATACGGATCCCATGAACAGATTTTATCACCTTTTGAAAGTTTATCCCCTTCTTTAACGAATAAGAATGCACCGTAAGGAATGTTGTTGGTTACAATGATACGTCCGGTTCCTGGTTCAACAATTTTGAACTCGCCTGAACGACCCAATACTACCTGAACTGTTCCTTCTTCTGTTTGTGTATCAACAGTACGGATATTTTCGAATTCGATTACACCATCAAACTTAGCTACGATATTAGATTCTGCAGCAATGTTTGATGCAGTACCACCCACGTGGAAAGTACGAAGTGTTAACTGTGTACCCGGCTCACCGATTGATTGTGCTGCAATTACACCAACTGCCTCACCTCTCTGAACACGTTTACCAGATGCCAAGTTACGGCCATAACATAATGCACAAACACCACGTTTTGATTCGCAAGTTAATACTGAACGGATCTCGATGCCCTCTAAAGGAGATTCTTCGATCAATTTAGCAACATCTTCATTAATATCTTCACCAGCACCTACCAATAAAGTGTTATCCAAAGGATTGTACACATCATGTAGTGAAGTACGGCCTAAAATCCTGTCGTATAATGGCTCAACAATATCTTCCTGATCTTTTAAAGCGGTAGTATACATACCTCTTAAAGTACCACAGTCGTTATCATTAACAATCATATCCTGCGCCACATCATGTAAACGACGGGTTAAGTAACCCGCATCCGCCGTTTTTAACGCCGTATCTGCCAAACCTTTACGCGCACCGTGAGTAGAGATAAAGTACTCTAATACCGATAAACCTTCTTTAAAGTTTGATAAGATCGGGTTTTCAATGATATCACCACCTGAACCAGATTTTTGAGGTTTCGCCATCAAACCACGCATTCCGCAAAGCTGACGAATCTGCTCTTTAGATCCACGTGCACCAGAATCAAGCATCATGTAAACTGAGTTAAAACCTTGGTTATCGCTAGATAACTGAGTCATAACGAAAGTAGTTAACCTGTTGTTGATACGGGTCCAGATATCGATAATCTGGTTGTAACGTTCGTTGTTGGTAATGAAACCCATGTTATAGTTGTTTCTTACCTCTTCAACCTCAGCAGCTGCCTGCCTCTAATAAAGTATGTTTTTCTACCGGAATGTTTACGTCTTGTAAGTTGAACGATAAACCTCCCTGGAATGCCATTCTGAAACCTAATTCTTTGATATCATCCAAGAATTGTGAAGCACGGGCCATACCAGTCATTTTCACTACTTCACCAATAATATCCCTTAAAGATTTTTTGGTTAATAGTTCATTGATGTAACCTACTTCTTCAGGAACCATCTGGTTAAACAATACCCTACCTACAGTAGTTTCAGTTAATTTATTAACGATAGAACCGTCAGCTTGTTTAACATTTACCCTTACTTTGATAAATGCGTGCAAGTCTAATTCTTTTTCGTTATAAGCAATAATAACTTCTTCCGGAGAATAGAAATTTGAATCCTGTCCTTTTACAACTCTCGAATCATCAGTTCTGCGGCCTTTAGTAATATAATAAAGACCCAAAACCATATCCTGAGAAGGTACTGTAATTGGTGTACCGTTAGCAGGGTTTAAGATATTGTGTGCTGCAAGCATCAAAACCTGGGCTTCCAAAATTGCTGCATTACCTAGAGGTAAATGCACGGCCATCTGGTCACCATCAAAATCGGCGTTGAATGCAGTACAAACTAACGGGTGTAACTGGATTGCTTTTCCTTCAATTAATTTTGGCTGGAAAGCCTGAATACCTAGTCTGTGTAAGGTAGGTGCACGGTTTAATAATACCGGGTGACCTTTTAATACATTTTCTAAAATATCCCAAACTAGAGGATCTTTTCTATCAACGATTTTCTTAGCAGATTTAACTGTTTTTACAACACCACGCTCAATCATCTTACGGATAATGAATGGTTTGTAAAGTTCAGCAGCCATATCTTTAGGAATACCGCACTCGTGTAATTTAAGGCTAGGCCCTACAACAATTACCGAACGAGCTGAATAATCCACACGTTTACCCAATAAATTCTGACGGAAACGACCTTGTTTACCTTTCAAGATATCTGAAAGTGATTTCAAAGCACGGTTACCTTCAGTTTTTACCGCGTTAACTTTACGTGAGTTATCGAATAACGAATCTACAGCTTCCTGCAACATACGTTTTTCGTTACGTAAAATTACCTCTGGTGCTTTAATCTCGATCAAACGTTTTAAACGGTTGTTACGGATAATTACACGACGGTATAAATCATTTAAATCTGAAGTTGCGAAACGGCCACCTTCTAATGGAACTAAAGGACGTAACTCTGGTGGAATAACCGGAACAATTTTAACAATCATCCACTCAGGGCGATTCTCAATACGTGTATTAGCACCACGGAAAGCTTCAACAACCTGAAGACGTTTTAAAGCCTCATTTTTACGTTGTTGAGAAGTTTCGTTAGCAGCCTGGTGACGTAAATCATAAGATAAAGTATCTAAATCAATACGTTTTAATAAATCTTCTAATGCTTCAGCACCCATTTTGGCGATGAATTTATTAGGATCTTTATCATCTAAATATTGGTTTTCTTTAGGTAATTTATCTAAGATATCTAAATATTCTTCTTCCGTTAAGAAGTCCATATAGTTGATACCTTCTTCAGCCATTAAGCCTGATTGAATAACTACGTAACGCTCATAGTAGATAATTAAATCTAATTTTTTAGTAGGTAAACCTAATAAATAACCGATTTTGTTTGGTAAAGAGCGGAAGTACCAGATGTGTGCAACAGGAACCACTAAAGCAATGTGTCCCATACGCTCACGACGTACTTTTTTCTCAGTTACTTCAACACCACAACGATCGCAAACAATACCTTTATAACGGATACGTTTGTATTTACCGCAATGACATTCGTAATCTTTTACCGGACCAAAAATACGCTCACAGAACAAACCATCACGCTCAGGTTTGTAAGTACGGTAATTAATGGTTTCTGGTTTCAACACCTCACCGCTTGAACGTTCCAAAATAATTTCTGGAGACGATAAGCTAATCGTGATTGATGTGAAATTGCTTTTTAATTTATTATCCTTTTTGTAAGACATACTTATGTAAGGTTAAAGCGGAAAGCTTAAAGACCAAAGCTGCTTTGAGCTTTAGTCTTTAGTCTTCGGCTTAATTAATCTAATGTAATATCTAAACCTAAACCGCGTAACTCATGTACCAATACGTTAAACGATTCTGGTACACCTGGCGTTGGTAGGTTTTCACCTTTAACAATGGCTTCGTAAGTTTTGGCCCTTCCGATTACATCATCCGATTTAACGGTTAAGATCTCCTGAAGAATATTAGCTGCACCAAATGCCTCTAATGCCCAAACCTCCATCTCACCAAAACGCTGACCACCGAATTGAGCTTTACCACCCAATGGTTGTTGTGTAATTAATGAGTACGGTCCGATTGAACGGGCGTGCATTTTATCATCAACCATGTGACCTAATTTCAACATGTAGATAATACCTACAGTTGTAGTCTGATCAGAAGCGCTCACCTGTTAAACCATTATATAAGTAAGTTTTTCCTGAAGCAGGAACGCCAGCTTTAGCAATCCACTCTTCCACTTCATCATGAGTAGCACCATCAAAAATCGGAGTTGCAAATTTAACACCCAATTCCTGGCCAGCCCAAGCTAAAATAGTTTCGTAGATCTGACCAAGGTTCATACGTGATGGTACACCCAGTGGGTTCAACACAATATCAACCGGACTACCATCAGCTAAGAAAGGCATATCTTCATCACGTACAATACGTGCAACAATACCTTTGTTACCGTGGCGACCTGCCATTTTATCACCTACTTTTAATTTACGTTTTTTAGCAACATAAACTTTTGCCATCTGTACGATACCTGAAGGAAGCTCATCACCTACACTGATCGCGAATTTATCACGTTTGTAAGCACCAAGTTCTTCGTTAACACGGATACCGTAGTTGTGAAGCAACATTTTAATCAACTCGTTTTTATCATCATCAGTAGTCCATTTGTTAGGGCTAATGTGGTTATAATCAAGTTCTGCTAAAATTTTCTGAGTAAATTTAGCGCCTTTGGCAACCAATAATTCTTTGTAAATGTTAAATACACCTTGAGATGTTTTTCCGTTTACGATAGTGAATAATTTGTCAACAAGTTCTGCTTTTAATTTCTCAGTAATGTTGTTATATCCTTTGTCTAATTTCTCAATTGCCGATTTTTCTTCAGCTTTTGTAGTTTTCTTAGCACGGCTGAATAATTTAGTATCAATTACCACACCTTGGATTGAAGGAGGAGTTTTTAAAGACGCATCTTTAACATCACCTGCTTTATCACCAAAAATTGCACGTAGTAATTTCTCTTCAGGTGAAGGATCAGATTCTCCTTTTGGAGTGATCTTACCAATTAAAATATCACCTTCTTTTACATCAGCACCAATACGGATAATACCATTTTCATCAAGGTCTTTAGTTGCCTCTTCAGAAACGTTAGGGATATCTGGTGTTAATTCCTCTTCTCCACGTTTAGTATCACGTACTTCTAATTCAAACTCTTCAATATGCAGTGAAGTGAAAACGTCATCACGAACAATACGCTCGTTGATTACAATCGCATCCTCAAAGTTGAAACCTTGCCAAGGCATGAATGCCACTTTCAAGTTTCTACCTAAGGCCAATTCACCGTTTTGAGTTGCATAACCTTCGCAAAGTACCTGTCCTTTAGTAACTTTCTGACCTTTCTTAACGATTGGTTTTAAGTTGATACAAGTATTCTGGTTGGTTTTTTTGAATTTAATTAAACGATAAGTTTTGCTATCACCTTCAAATGAAACCAAACGATCATCTTCGTTACGCTCGTATTTAATGGTAATTTCGTTAGCATCTACATATTCTACAACACCGTCACCTTCAGCATTGATCAAAGTTCTTGAATCACGTGCCACGCGACCTTCTAAACCTGTACCAACAATTGGTGCTTCAGGACGTAACAATGGTACGGCCTGGCGTTGCATGTTCGATCCCATCAAAGCCCTGTTTGCATCATCATGTTCTAAGAACGGAATCAACGAAGCAGCAATTGAAGTAATCTGGTTAGGCGCAACGTCCATTAAGTCTAATTTCTCAGGCTCAATAATCGGGAAGTCACCTTCATAACGCGCTTTAACACGTGGTGTTGTAAAGTTACCTTTATCATCATATTCTGCATTTGCCTGAGCGATGGTTTTACCATCTTCATCTTCTGCAGATAAGTAAATCACGTCTGAATCTACAACTACTTTACCATCTTCAACACGTTTGTATGGTGTTTCAATGAAACCTAGATTATTGATTTTTGCATGCACACAAAGTGATGAAATCAAACCAATATTCGGTCCCTCTGGAGTTTCAATAGTACATAAACGACCATAGTGAGTATAGTGAACGTCACGCACCTCGAAACCGGCACGCTCACGTGATAAACCACCTGGACCTAAAGCCGATAAACGGCGTTTGTGCGTAATCTCGGCCAATGGATTGGTTTGATCCATAAACTGAGATAACTGGTTAGTACCAAAGAACGAGTTGATAACCGATGATAACGTACGGGCGTTAATCAAATCAGTTGGCGTAAACACCTCGTTATCGCGAATGTTCATACGCTCACGGATTGTTCTGGCCATACGGGCTAAACCAACACCAAATTGTGCGTACAATTGCTCACCTACCGTACGTACACGACGGTTAGACAAGTGATCGATATCATCTACCTCCTCTTTTGAGTTGATCAATTTGATCAGGTATTTCACAATTGCAATAATATCTGCTTTTGTTAATACTTTAACCTCATCAGGCGTATTCATTTTCAATTTACGGTTGATGCGGTAACGACCAACATCACCTAAATCGTAACGTTTATCCGAGAAGAATAAACGATCAATGATACCACGAGCAGTTTCCTCATCAGGTGGTTCTGCGTTACGCAAAGCACGATAGATGTTTTCTACTGCCTCTTTTTCTGAGTTTGATGTATCTTTCTGTAATGTATTATATATAATGGTATAATCAGCCTGACTTGCGCCATCTTCTTTTGATAAGATGATGCTTTTTACGCCAGCCTCGATAACCATATCAATGTGTTCGTCTTCTAAAACGGTTTCTCTTTCAAGAATCACTTCATTACGGTCGATAGAAACTACCTCACCAGTATCTTCATCAACAAAATCTTCAACCCATTTTTTCAATACCCTTGCAGCCAGTTTACGACCGATGTATTTCTTTAAACCAGATTTACTAACTTTTACTTCGTCAGCAAGATCAAAAAGTTCTAAGATATCTTTATCAGAATCGTAACCGATAGCACGTAATAAAGTGGTAACCGGGAATTTTTTCTTACGATCGATGTAAGCGTACATTACGTTATTAACGTCTGTAGCGAACTCGATCCATGAACCTTTGAAAGGAATTACACGTGCAGAATACAGCTTGGTTCCATTAGTGTGACGGCTTTGGCCGAAAAACACACCTGGAGAACGGTGTAATTGCGAAACGATAACACGTTCTGCACCGTTGATAACAAACGTACCTTTTGGTGTCATATACGGGATTGTACCTAAATACACATCCTGGATAATGGTTTCAAAATCTTCATGTTCTACATCATTACAAGAAAGCTTAAGCTTTGCTTTTAATGGAACATTGTAGGTTAATCCACGCTCAATACACTCGTGTATATCGTAACGTGGCGGATCAACAAAATAATCAAGAAACTCTAATACGAAGATATTTCTTGAATCTGTTATTGGAAAGTTTTCAGCAAACACTTTAAACAAACCTTCGCTAGAGCGATCGTCTGATGTGGTATCTATCTGGAAAAATTCTCTGAATGATTGCAATTGCACATCCAGAAAATCCGGATAGTCTATAATGTGCTTACTAGTTGCAAAATTTACTCTTTGTTCGACTGTCTTTGCCAATGGACTAAAAGATTTTAGTTTAAGAATAAACTATTTGTTTGGTTTCGGTTTCAAGCATTCTCATTAACCAAACAAAATGAGATGTTTATAAACAGGTAAAGACACCGACATTTTCAGTCGGTGTCTAATACATTTTTAGCTTAGCTAAGTTAAGTGATTACTTAATCTCAACTACTGCTCCAGCTTCTTCTAATTGTTTTTTAAGAGCTTCAGCTTCGTCTTTAGATACACCAGCTTTTAATTCTTTTGGTGCTCCGTCTACTAAGTCTTTTGCTTCTTTCAAACCAAGGCCAGTTAAGTCTTTAACAAGTTTCACAACTGCTAATTTAGCGCCACCAGCTTCTTTTAAGATAACATCAAATGATGTTTTTTCTGCAGCAGCAGCAGGTGCATCACCACCAGCAGCAGGACCAGCAACTACAGCAGCAGCTGCAGGCTCGATACCATACTCGTCTTTTAAGATTTGAGCTAATTCGTTAACTTCTTTAACGGTTAAGTTTACTAATTGCTCAGCAAACGATTTTAAATCTGCCATTTTATTAAGATTTTAAAAATTTACGTAAAAATAATTTTGTTTTATTGCGAACTTAAGGTGTTCGTTAACCTTCTCTCTCTTGTAGAGTTTTAACAATTCCTGCAATTTTGCCTCCGCTTGATTTAAGCGCAGATATAACATTCTTAGCTGGTGATTGTAATAATCCAACGATATCTCCGATAAGCTCTTCTCTTGATTTCAAGCTTACTAAGTTATTCAATTGGTCATCGCCAACATAAACTGATGAATCTATAAATGCTGCTTTAAGCAATGGTTTATCAGATGTTCTTCTCAAAGCTTTAATCAACTTAGCCGGAGCGTTTGCTGTTTTTGAGAATAATAATGATGATGAACCTTTAAGGGCTTCGTATATCTCAGAAGCGTCGCCGTCTAAACCTTCAATCGCTTTGCGAATTAAAGAGTTTTTAGCAACTTTCATGATGATATCACCTTCAAAACATTTGCGACGGATGTTATTAATCTGCTCAACAGAAAGGCTAGAAGTATCAGCAATATAAAAATTGCCATACTCTTGCATTTGTCCTTGTAGTTCTAAAACTACTTCGTTTTTTTCTTCTCTGTTCATGATTAAATCCCCGCTACTGATTTTGTTTCAATTGCAATTCCAGGACTCATTGTAGAAGACACGTGAATGCTCTTAAAATAAGTTCCTTTAGCAGCAGATGGTTTTAATTTTGAAATTACCTGAATGATTTCAAGTGCATTCTCATAAATTTTATCTGCTGGGAATGATACTTTCCCTATTGAAGCGTGTATAATACCGCTTTTGTCTACTTTAAAATCAATCTTACCTGCTTTAACCTCTGTTACAGCTTTACCAACTTCGTTAGTTACTGTACCAGATTTTGGGTTTGGCATTAAGTTCCTTGGACCTAAAACGCGGCCCAATTTACCTACTTTTGCCATACAAGCTGGTGTTGTGATAATAATGTCTACATCGGTCCAACCACCTTCAATTTTAGCCACATATTCGTCTAAACCTACGAAGTCTGCGCCGGCTGCTTTTGCTTCTTCTTCCTTATCAGGAGTTACTAAAGCTAAAACACGAACAGTTTTACCTGTACCGTGTGGTAAAGTAGCAATACCACGTACCATTTGATTCGCTTTACGCGGATCAACACCTAAAGATACATCAATATCAACTGATGCGTCAAATTTAGTGGTAGTGATTTCTTTTACCAAAGCAGCAGCAGCCTGTAAAGTATAAGCTTTACCAGCTTCTATTTTAGCGTGTGCCTTTTTTTGATTTTTAGTTAATTTCGCCACTGTTGTAAACTGTTTTTTAATTAATTGTTCCAGGGTGCGTCACCAGAAACGGTGATTCCCATACTGCGTGCTGTACCAGCAACCATACTCATTGCAGATTCGATTGTAAATGCATTTAAATCAGGCATTTTATCTTCAGCAATAACTTTAATGGACTCAGGTCACCGATCCAACTTTTTTACGGTTAGGCTCAGCAGAACCACTCTGTAATTTAGTAGCATCTTTTAATTGGATAGCTACAGGAGGGGTTTTGATGATGAAATCGAATGACTTATCAGCATAAACAGTAATTACAACTGGCAATACTTTACCTGCTTTATCTTGGGTACGAGCGTTGTACTGTTTGCAAAACTCCATAATGTTCACCCCTTTAGCACCTAATGCAGGTCCTACTGGTGGCGATGGATTTGCCGCTCCGCCTTTGATCTGTAATTTGATCATTGCACTGACTTCTTTTGCCATTTTGTGTTTTTTGTTTATTTAAAAACTCAATGTTAAATATTGGAAGCATGTAACATTTAATTCCTTATAGCTCCTATAAAGCTTAAAGGACTGCAAAGATATGGATAATCTTACAGTCCCACAATAGTTTGAGAAAAATATATTTATTTTGTATTCAACATATCCAAAACTTCCTTATGCCTTCCAACTATTTCATTATTTGATAATGCGGTGGAAGCATTCGGTCTTAATATAGCCTTTATCAATTTGTGATCATAAAGGTAATATCTGGTTTCGAACGTATTTTTAACTTTAGAATCCTTCAGGTACATCGGCTTATCGTAAAATGTTTCCTATCTGTAAAGAAAATATAAACCATTACCATTAACATAGTAATCTTCTTCTGTTTTTCCCATTTCGCCATAAAAGATACAATGGATCTTTTTTAGCGTTTGTTTATCGTAGTAACCTATTACCTCCCCACCTTCTGCCGACATCGATGAAGCGTTTTTAACTTTCTTTTTATAAAATCTTAAACGATTATTAATTGTAGAATAATCTGCTTGTATTTTCTTAAGGATAACCGCCGTATCAACTAACGGTGTAATTAAATAACGATCTGAACTAAAACCAGCTACAGCAAAGCAAAATATACAAATCAAAAATACAAGGAATCCTTTCAATGCTATCTGGATTATATTTTATTAAAGATATAAAAAACAACGAATCATAATTTTCTAAAGTATCTCAAATAAAAAAGCCTTAGAAAACAATTCTAAGGCTTTATATATTTTAAAATAAAATTTTACTCTTTTTCCACTTGCATGTAGTTAAGCTCAAGCGGTGTTTTACGTCCAAAAATCTTAACCATAACTTTCAGTTTTTTCTTCTCTTCGTTTACCTCTTCGATAATACCTGAGAAACCATTGAAAGGTCCATCCATTACTTTAATGCCTTCGCCAACATAATAAGGAACATTCATGGTTTCACCTTGTTCGCTCATTTCATCAACCACACCTAAAATACGGTTAACTTCTGCCTGGCGCATTGGAATTGGATTACCAGCTTTATCACCAAGGAAACCAATAACGCTATTAATTCCTTTAATGATGTGCTCTAACTCTCCGTCTAATGTAGCTTCGATTAAAACATAACCAGGGTAAAAGTTACGTTCTTTGGCAATTTTTTTACCATCTTTCATCTGGTAATATTTTTCCATCGGGATTAATACCTGCGGAACCAAATGAGAGAAACCTAAACGGCTGATCTCAGCATCTATGTACTGTTTTACTTTCTTCTCTTTTCCGCTAACAGCCCTTACAACGTACCACTTTAGATCGCTCATTAGTAAATATTAATTAGAAAGTGATTTATAAAAAGTATCTAACACAAATGTAGATCCTTTATCCATTGCAAAAATAACCAATGCAATAATTAAAGAAGCCACCAATACAAGAATTGCAGAACTCTGCAGTTCACCCCAAGTAGGCCATGTAACCTTATTGGTCATTTCATCGTACGATTCTTTTATAAACTCAACTACTTTAGCCATATTATAATGATTAAATGATTGAGTTAGTGAGCGAAAGAATGAAAAAACATTCAATCATTAAAACATTCACTAATTCAATCATTAATTTGAGCACGGGAACAAGGATTCGAACCCTGATCAAAGGTTTTGGAGACCTCTATTCTACCGTTGAACTATTCCCGTAATTAGAAAGCAAAGTGCTTAAGCGTGCTCAAACACTTTGCTTTTCTTATTTTTTTAAGTTCCGATAAATCGGAATTTAAAATTTATTTTAAAATTTCAGTTACCTGACCAGCACCTACTGTTCTACCACCTTCACGGATAGCGAAACGTAGACCTTTTTCCATTGCGATAGCGTTGATCAACTTTACAGTGATTGTAACGTTATCACCTGGCATTACCATCTCAGTACCTTCAGCTAGTGAAATCTCACCAGTAACATCTGTGGTACGGAAATAGAATTGAGGACGGTATTTGTTGAAGAATGGAGTGTGACGACCACCTTCTGCTTTTGATAATACATAGATCTCAGCTTTGAAATCTGTGTGAGGAGTTACTGAACCTGGTTTACAGATTACCATACCACGACGGATATCAGTTTTCTCAATACCACGTAACAATAAACCTACGTTATCACCTGCTTCACCATAATCTAAGATCTTACGGAACATCTCAACACCAGTTACTGTAGATTTTAAGTTCTCAGCACCCATACCTAAGATTTCAACCGGATCTCCAGAGTTGATTACACCACGCTCAATACGACCAGTTGCTACAGTACCACGACCAGTGATCGAGAATACATCTTCAACAGGCATCAAGAATGGAAGCTCAGTTAAACGTGGAGGAATTGGAATGTAGCTATCAACAGCATCCATTAATTCCATAATTTTTGCTACCCATTTAGCATCTCCGTTCAAACCACCTAAAGCAGAACCTTGAATAACAGGAATATCATCACCAGGGAAATCGTAGAACGATAATAATTCACGAACTTCCATTTCTACTAATTCTAATAATTCAGGATCATCAACCATATCCACTTTGTTCATGAATACAACCAATGAAGGTACACCAACCTGACGAGCCAATAGGATGTGCTCACGAGTTTGTGGCATTGGACCATCAGTAGCAGCAACAACGATAATAGCACCATCCATTTGAGCCGCACCTGTAACCATGTTTTTAACATAATCCGCGTGACCTGGACAATCTACGTGTGCGTAGTGACGGTTTGCAGTTGAATATTCAACGTGCGCAGTATTAATTGTAATACCTCTTTCTTTTTCCTCAGGAGCTGAGTCAATTGAATCGAATGAACGTGCCTCAGATAAACCTGCATCAGCTAAAACTTTTGTAATAGCTGCTGTTAAAGTTGTTTTACCGTGATCGACGTGACCGATTGTACCGATGTTTAAGTGCGGTTTACTACGGTCAAATTTTTCTTTTGCCATTTTATTTATAACTAATTAGTAGGTTAACTTTTTATTAATTTTTATTTATTGTTTTGATGCAATGCAACACAAAAAACCTTGTCTACACTGCATATTAAACAGATTTAACAAAGCTTTATTATCCTGAGCCAACTATGGGAATTGAACCCATGACCTCTTCCTTACCAAGGAAGTGCTCTACCGCTGAGCTAAGTCGGCTTTTTAGTTTCCAGTTCCAGCCTTTTAGTTTTAACCAAATTAAAACTGTAACCAATAACTGCCCACTTTTCTAATCTTATTGGAGCGGAAGACGAGGTTCGAACTCGCGACCTATAGCTTGGAAGGCTATCGCTCTACCAACTGAGCTACTTCCGCTTTTAAAAACTAGTGATTGATTGAATGAAAGAATGAGAGATTTATTCTATCATTAAAACATTTGGTCATTCATTTAAAGTGTGGGGAGAGAAGGATTCGAACCTTCGAAATCTTGCGATAACAGAGTTACAGTCTGTCCCATTTGGCCGCTCTGGAATCTCCCCATTTTCTACTTCAAAATGCTAACACTTTAAAATAAAAAGAGCCTCCTATCGGAATCGAACCAATGACCTACTGATTACAAGTCAGTTGCTCTACCAGCTGAGCTAAGGAGGCTTTAAATTTTGTGCAATGATACGAAAAATCTTCATTTTTCATACTATTAACGTGTTTTTTTAAAACTTTTATCTTTTTAAAGAACAACCCTTTTCTGATTGGCTTAACACCGTTTCCGAAAGGGAATGCAAATATACACACTTATATTTCACTTCAAAATAAATTTGAAAAAAAATAGAGAACTTTTTTAGTGTTTTAACCCAAAAGCCGCGATTTACAATAATAGATACTTCATAATCAGCCCCTTTGCTATTGTATAAAAATTTATTATTATTTTTAACTTTTAATACGTTTTAAGCAATGTGAATCGGTTTTTAGCCTTAACCCTTATTTTACGCTTTTACCTACTTGGTTAAAACATGCGTACATACTTACCTGATTAATTCAAATAGTATAAATATCTTAAAAAACTTCAAAACATTACTTAGCAAATCATTTTTCTGATTGATCATTATAACGGAGAAAATGTTTACCATGAAAATGTATTTTAATAAAAAAACGGCAACACCATGATGAATGATGTTGCCGTTTTATTTATAAAACCAGACTATGTTAGTAGTCAGCAGCTTCGCTTTCGGTTAAAATTGCTTTATGCTCGCTTAATTTTGCGCGCGTTTTATCTTTATGTTTAGTGATCTGCTTTCTTAAAGATTCGATCGCAAGATCTGTGGCTTCTTCAAATGATTTACATTGTTCCTTTGCAAAGAGGGTACCACCTGGTACAATGAGTTTTATCTCACTGATTTTATTGGCCTCGTCTTCTACGTTCTCTAACTTTAAATACACTTCTCCGCTAATGATCTGGTCGAAAAACTGATCTAGCTTGTTCGCTTTCTTCTGTATAAAATCTAACAACTTACTGTCTGCACTGAAGTGGATTGATTGAACTCCGATTTTCATTTTTCCTCCTTTTTTACGCCTTTGGATGGGCTTGTTTATAAATTGTTTTTAATCTTTCGATCGAATTGTGGGTGTAAACCTGGGTTGCTGCTAAACTTGCGTGGCCCAAAAGTTCTTTGATTGCATTTAAATCTGCTCCTGCATTTAGCAGACTTGTTGCATAGCTATGCCGTAGCACGTGGGGACTTTTCTTTTCATTGGTTGATATGTGGTTTAGATATGAGGTAACAATGCGGTATATTAATTTTGGATATGCCGCCGCACCTGTATTGGTAACGATTAAGATAAGCAAATTGTTATTAAAGTTTTGCAACTTTTTTAGGTTAATATAGGTATCAACCTGATTGATAAGCTGTTTATTTACAGGTATAATTCTTTCCTTATTTCTTTTACCCAATACCTTGATTGTTCCCGAATACACATCAATATCTGTTTCTTTTAACTGAAGTAACTCAGTTAAACGCATACCGGTACCAAAAAGCAGTTCAATTACCAGATGATCGCGTACTGAAGGAAAACTTTCATTGAAATAATTTTCAGAATCCAACAATTGATCCATCTTTTGCGAATCAATAAACACTGGAAGCCGTTTGGGAATTTTAGGGGCTTTAATTAATACAGTCGGATTTTGGTCAATCTTTCCGGCCCTTAATAAAAATTTGTAAAAGCTTCTTAAAGCTGAAATTTTGCGGTTGATGGTATTTTCGGATACTTCCTGCTCCATCAATTCTACCATATAACTTCTTAGATGTATATGCTTAACTTCAAGGAAGCTGAGTGTGAAACTATCATTGATGTATGCCTCAAACTGATCTAAATCTGTTTGATAAGCGCCGATGGTATGTTGAGAATAGCGCTTCTCGTGAGTTAAATATGTGATAAAACTTTTTAGCAACATTCAATATCTTTTTACGGGCATTGATATGAAGTTACAAATAGTTTTGATATAAAGAAATCATTAATTAATTGTTTATTGTAAAGTTTTGGATTCCTTTTAAAACAAAAAAGTCCTTCCGATTTTAATCAGAAGGACTTTTTATATTTATATCGTAAACAACTATGAAGTTGTATCTAGATTCATGTTCTGAATGTAAACAGCATGTTTAATTTCAGTACGGCGAGCAACGGATTTTTTCTCGTATGCTTGGCGACTACGTAGTTCTCTCAATACACCAGTTTTTTCAAACTTTTTCTTGAAACGTTTAAGGGCTTTATCTAATGATTCGCCGTCTTTAATGTTGATAATGATCATAACGCTGAAATACCTCCTCTCGTGGTTTTTAAATTCTTCCCCTGTTATCGGGGATGCAAATGTAAGCAAAAGATTGAAAATTAGAAAGATTTAGAAAAAAGAAATTTAATTTAAATCATTAAGCAAACTCATCTGTTGATTACCTACATTTATATATACATTATTATTTATGACTACAGGCAAAAAAGTTACCTCAATTATTGCAGTAATAATTGTTATTGCATTAATTGCAATTTGTTACTACCGTTATTTCTTTGTTTTTGGCGAAGGCGTTAAAGCAGGCGAATTAAATTATGTGGTAAAAAAGGGTTATGTGTTTAAAACCTACGAAGGAAAATTGATTCAAAGCGGTATAAAATCCAGACAAACAGGAACTTTACAGAATAATGAATTTGAATTTTCTATCGCAAATAAGGAAATAGCAGATAAAATGATGGCCAATAGTGGTAAGTTTTACGAATTACACTATAAAGAATACAAAAATTCGCTACCGTGGCGTGGATTTAGTGTATATGTAGTGGATAGTATTTTAACATCCAAAGATATACCGCAATAAGCTGAACATGAGCAGAAAGCGAAAAGCCCAAAGACTAAAGCTTAAAGATGTGGGAAGATAGTTTACTCACCTTGCCTATTCGCTTTGGTTTTTCGGCTTTAAGCTTTTAACCTTTCTTCGGCACCTTAGCTCCTTCTTTTCTTGCTTCTGATAATCCGATGGCAACTGCTTGCTTTTTGGATGTTACTTTTTTACCGGAGCCGCTTTTTAACTTGCCCTCTTTCATTTCGTGCATGGTTTTCTCAACTTTATCACCAGCTTTTTCTGAATACTTTGCCATATTTTAATTCATTAGTCAATGGTTCATTAATTTATCGGTTAATTGTTAAAATCGATTAAGTGACCTCTAGACATACTCAATTAACCTTTAATGTTAGTAAAACAAGGGCAATAAAGGGTTGGTTTGGGAAAATTGAACAAAAAAAATCCGGAGGAGGTTAAGCCGTCCGGATTGCTCATAATATATTTGGTTTGTTGTTTCTAAGGTTGAAGGTGTAGGGCGTAAGGTTTAGGGTGATCAACATTAGCCTTAAACCCTAAACCTTATACCTTTCTACCCTTGCAATATTTCTCGGGCAATTACAATTTTCTGTATTTCGGATGTGCCCTCACCTATGGTACATAATTTACTATCGCGATAAAATTTCTCAACTGGGAAATCTTTGGTGTAACCATAACCGCCAAATATCTGTACGGCATCGGTGGCCACTCTTACCGAAACTTCTGATGCAAAATATTTTGCCATTGCCGATTCTTTGGTCATAGGTAAATGCCTGTTTTTTAAATCGGCGGCCTGGCGGATCAATAATTCAGCGGCTTCAATTTCGGTAGCCATATCGGCAAGTTTAAAACTAATGCCCTGGAAGCTTGAAATAGGCTGCCCGAACTGCTGGCGCTGTTTCGAATAGGCTACTGCCGCATCAAAAGCACCTTTGGCAATGCCCAGGGCTAATGCTGCGATCGAGATTCTTCCACCATCCAAAACTTTCATGGCCTGTTTGAAACCTTCACCTACATTTCCCAATAAATTGGCTTTAGGTACCCGGCAGTTATCAAAAATCATTTCCGTAGTTTCCGACGCCCTCATACCCAGTTTATTCTCTTTTTTACCTGCTGTAAAACCAGGTGTACCCCGTTCAACAACAATGGCAGAAATCCCTTTCGAGCTCCCCTGCTCACCTGTTCTTACCATTACTACAGCGATATCGCCGCTTTTACCATGGGTAATCCAGTTTTTTGCTCCATTTATAATATAATCGTCGCCATCTTCAACAGCAGTGGTCATCATTCTAAGCGCGTCTGATCCTGTGTTGGCTTCGGTTAAACCCCAGGCACCAATCCATTCGGCTGTTGCAAGCTTTGGCAGCCATTTCTGTTTTTGTTCTTCATTGGCAAATGCTAAAATATGCCCTGTACACAAGGAGTTGTGTGCGGCCAGCGAAAGGCCAATTGAACCACAAACCCTGGCAACTTCTACAATCACATCAACATATTCCTGATAACCCAATCCGGAGCCACCATACGTTTCAGGTACCAAAACGCCCATTAAACCCAATTCTCCTAGTTGCTTAAACAGTTCTATCGGGAAATGCTGTGCCTCATCCCATTCCATGATATTCGGACGAATGTTTTTCTCAGCAAAATCGCGGACCATGGCCTTAACATTCTGCTGAGTTTCTGTTTCTGAAAAATCGAAGCTTACGCTCATTAAATTATATTTTAAGTTAGTTAAAGGCAATTATAAACATTTATTTCATAGTTAATTACCATAAAATATTTGTGCAGTTACAGAATGAAATGGTATTCGGTTCAATTAGTATATCGGTTAATTTTAAGCCCCGAAATTACCCGAAAAAGTTTTTTATATTTTTTCACACTATTGGGGAATAAACCGGTAATAAGATTTTGTTGATGAGAATAATTGCTTTCACCTTGTTGGGCTATGCGTATATATAAATTGAAAGATATACATCTCAATTAATTAACAGTCGAATGCTTGTGAAAAGCAATTAAGAGATTAATTAATCAACGTTTAAAAGGAAATATAAGGTAGAATCTTATCAATTACCTCTTGATTTAAGATTACGATCTTTTTTAAATCTGTTGAACCGGCATAACCACCGTGTTGATTTTCGATACTGGCGAATGGCGTCGATTTGTGTTGTATGATAAATAGGGATTTGCTTTTAAATCGTTAAAAGTTGCGGTATTGATATTGACTTGCTTTAAAGGTATGGCACTCATCGAAACTTGACTTTCTATTGCTGCATATTTATTAGCATCCAAACCATAAACCTCCATTAATTGCTCTTTTTTATAAAATCCGCCGAGTCGATTACGGTATTTAACAATTCTGCTTGCAAAAGCTCCCCCTATTCCTTTTATCTCGTCTACATTTTGCAGAATCAGCCAGATTTATATCCACAATAACTGCGGCTCTTTTTCACATATTCCTTTTTTTCAAATGGTGTAAACTTTTTTGAAAAATTACCTTGCTGATCAGCAATGTTTACATACGGCAACAGTTTTCCATACATTTTTGAAGAAATGGTATACATTTTCTTCAAATCTTCGGCTTTGTAAAATCTGCCACCTTTTTGGGTATAATTTACTATGGCTTGTGCCTGTTTAGGCGATAAACCTAAATGCTGCCAGCCAGTTGCATCCAAAGTATTAGGGTCGAACTTAAAAAGTTTACTTTTATCTTCCCGGTCAGGATTTTCAATCCGATCGCGGATCTCAGAAGCATATTTTTCGTCGGCTATGGTTATATTCTGTATCCTGCTCAACAGATTTGGATCATCTTTTTCAATGGGTTTATAGGCACTATATAATAAAGGTATAGCCTTTAATAATAAAATAATGGATACTAAAAACAGCAAGCCATTAAATTCTCCTTTGCTAAAACCAAAATTTTTATTGAGCCAAATTCTCATTGATGTGATATGACATGTGTATTATAAATATAAATCTTATTTTTGGGATTGCAAAACTGGAGGCAGGTTTTGCTTATCAACGCCATAAGAATTATATATGAAGATCATAACTACGTCTGAGTTTGCGAAAGCGACAAAGATAGATAAGCTAGGTGTACCAGGTTTAGCGGGTTTGATGATGGAGATCATGAAACTGAATGACATCAATGATGTATTCGCTCAAAATCAACACTTTAAAGGTTTAGAGTTTGTAGATAAGATACTGGAAACCATTGGCGTTTCTATCGAATTTGATGACGACGATTTAAATAGCATCCCAAAAACAGGTCCATTCATTGCCATTGCAAACCATCCTTATGGTGGTGTAGAAGGTTTGGCTCTTGTTAAAACTTTTATGCACCGTTAGGCCGGATGCAAAAGTGATGGTAAACTTTATTTTAAAGAAAATCCCAAATCTGGATGAGTTTTTTGTTGCCGTAAACCCTTTCGAAAATGTTCAGCACTCCTCAAGCATCAGTGGTTTAAAAACTACTTTCGATTTGCTGAGAAATGGCATTCCGATAGGAATTTTCCCTGCCGGAGAGGTTTCTACCTTTAAATTGGATGCGCAGCAGGTAACCGACAGAATGTGGCATCCGGTTGTTGGTAAGCTTATTGCCAAAGCCAAAGTTCCGGTTGTACCTATTTATTTTCATGGTAATAATGGTGTTTTCTTTAACATTTTAAGCTTCATCCACCCTACTTTGCGCACGGCAAAACTTCCTTCGGAGTTTTTAAATAAACATGGTCGCACCATTAAGGTAAGAATTGGTAAGCCCATTGCGATTTCAGAAATTTCGCACATGAACAGCAGCAATAAGTTGATGGACTTTTTAAGGGCCCGTACTTATGCGCTTGGAATTGGACTGGATACGGGAGAAAAAACTCTTCAATCCATTAAACTTATTTAAAATTAAAAAGAAACCTGCTGAGGTTATTGAAGAAACTTCGCGGTTATTGATTAAAAGTGAGGTTGAAAAGTTGGAGGATTTTAAGGTTTGGACGGAGAAAAACTATGAAGTTTATATTGTTCCGACACTAAAGATTCCTAATATTTTAAGGGAAATTGGCCGTTTGCGGGAAATTACCTTCCGCGAAGTGGGTGAAGGAACAAACAAAAAAATAGACCTTGATAACTACGATATTTACTATAACCATTTATTTATTTGGGATAGGGATTTAGAAAATATTGTAGGTGCGTACAGAATTGGTAAGGGCGACGAAATTTTAGAAAGCATGGGCCGCCGTGGGTTTTACCTTTCTGAACTCTTTAAAATGAAAGATCAGTTTTACCCAATGCTGCGCCAAGGGATAGAACTTGGCAGATCGTGGATCAGGAAAGAATACCAGGGCAAGCCACTTCCTTTATTTTTGCTTTGGAAAGGCATTTTAAAATACCTGATTGATAACCCACAGTACCGCTATATGTTCGGGCCGGTAAGTATCAGCAACAATTTTTCTAAATTTAGTAAAGCTTTAATTGTTGATTACATTACAAAAAACCATTTCGATTATGAGATGGCCAAATATGTTAAACCAAGAAACAAATTTAAAGCTGATCTTTTACCAATTTCTACTGATACACTGGTTGACAGTAGTGAATCATTTAAGGATTTAGACAGTATTATTGGTGACATTGAAAATTCGCACATTAAAATCCCTGTATTGTTAAGGCAGTATATGAATTTGAATGCAAAGATTATTTCATTCAATATCGATCCTAAATTTTCTGATTGCCTGGATGGGTTTTTAGTTGTAGATACACACAATATTCCACCAGAAATGCTGGAAAAACTTGGCAAGAACTTATAATTTCATTCAATAAAAAAACCCAGACATCCATCTGGGTTTTTTATTATCAACTAACCTAAACTTTATAAATACTAACCAAATATTTATGCCACAAAAGTATAGTGAGCTTGTTAAGTTGATATTAATGAAATGTTATTTATAGAATTAATTACAATACAATTTGTTAACGAATAAATACGCAGTTGTTCATATTATTCCGTTATCTTTAGCTACTCTGTATGAGCTATGATGAACATTCGACTTTGAAAAACAGGATGTTTCCCTCCCTTATATTTAGCTCAACTAAATAATCTTTTATTAGGTTGGTTTTCGAATAGAAATCAATCTTGAATTCTCATTATGACGGTCATTTCTAAAGAAAATTTTTCAAAAGCAACAGGTATTTGTAAAATTCCCATCCCTGGTTTGGCTTCCTTTTTAATGCGTTTTTTTAAAGATTAATGAATTTAACGGAATTATTAAAGATGCCGATACTTTAGAAGGTGAAAAATTTGCAAACCATATCCTTAAAGTTTTAGGTGTTACCATTCAGATCAGTGATGAAGACTTGGCCAACATCCCGAAAGAAGGCGCATTTATAGCTATTGCAAACCACCCTTATGGTGCAATTGAATCGCTTGCATTGTTGAGCACACTAGCCAATCAGCGTGCCGATACCATGTTTATGGGAAACTTTCTATTAAAGAAAATCCCGAACCTGGAAAAATGCATTATCGCCGTCAATCCCTTCGAAAAAGTTCAGGATGCATCAAGCATTAGTGGATTAAAAACAACTTTAAAAGTTCTAAAAGACGGGAGCCCTGTTGCTATTTTCCCCGCTGGTGAAGTTTCTTCTTATAAATTCAGAAAAAATCAGATTACAGACCGAGAGTGGCATCCTGTCGGTTGGAAAAATCATCTCAAAAGCCAATGTACCCATTCTTCCAGTCTATTTTCATGGCAATAACGGGATTTTTTTCAGTTTGCTAAAATTCATACATCCGTCATTACAAACGGCCAAATTGATTTCAGAATTATTCAATAAAAATGGCCATCAATTAAAAATCAGTATTGGTAAACCCATTCATTTAAAGGAGAATCGCCTGCAAAGATTGTAATACTTCTCTTTTGAAACACTTAAGAAAAGATCTTTACGCATTAAAAAACGATTAGGTTGGTTTTTAAAATTCAATGTTAATTCACGGTTAGCTAATGCGCCTCCTGTTAACATAAAGAAATTGTTGCTTTAACGTTAATAATAAGTAAATTTAATGTAACCAAATATGTTGTGGTTTGATACGAGGGATTTACATATTATTTTCGAGCATTATTTTATTTGCTTCTATAGTGATGAATAGCAACATCGCGATGGGGCAAAACTATTCGTTTGATTTTTATAACGGTACTTTCAATTTCAAACTGGATTCTACAACCGTAATACCCACAGCAAATACAGCTAGTGCTGCCGAAGTTTCGAAATTCTACAGCAGCATTTCTTCAGGTGATTATGAACCGCTTCTTTCTTCATTAAAAGAATATCAGAAAAAATACGACTTAAATGACTGGATTTATTACCAACTGATCCGTAAAACTGCTGAGCAGATCAGTCCTAAAGCAAACAATTATTTCAGGTATACCTTATATAAATGGTTTTTGCTCAGCAAATGTGGTTATGATGCCAGGCTGGCAGTTGGGAATAATCAGGTGATCTTTTATGTACGAAATGATGAAGATATTAGTGATATCCCCTTTTTTATGGTCGACGGTAAAAAGTTTGTCTGCTTAAATTACCACGATTACGGAAAACTATTTAAACAGACTGATACTTATAAGCCGGTTAAAATTTCCGTTCCGGAAGCAAAAAACGCCTTCTCTTATAAAGTAACGCGTATGCCCGATTTTAAACCGGATAGTTATCAGGAGAAAGATATCGCGTTTAGTTATCGACAAAAAGTACAGCATTTTAAACTTAAAGTGAATGAAAATGTACAAACCATTTTCAAAAACTATCCGGTAGTCGACTTTGAAAGTTATTTTAACATCCCACTGAGTAGAGAAACCTATAGTTCGCTCATTCCAACATTAAAAGAAAATTTGAAACACCTGGATAAGAAAAAAGGTGTTGATTATTTGATGAAGTTTACCCGATATAGTTTTTTATACGAAGATGATAGTGAGAATTATGGTGAAGAAAAACGTTTCTCGCCTGAGCAAACTTTATTAAGCACTTATAGTGATTGTGATGACCGGGCTGCCCTGTTTTTCTATCTGGTAAAGGAAATATACGATTTACCCATGATCGCTTTATTGTATCCTAAGCACCTTACCATTGCCGTACAATTTGATACACCTATAGGAAAGGCGATTACCTATAAGGGCAAAAAATATTCTTATTGTGAGCCTACACCACAGGCACAGAATTTAAAAATCGGACAGCTTTCTGCCAACCTGAAAGACAGTAAATACCAGGTAGTTTATGCTTATGAACCTATAAGGCGATAACAGCCTTATGGACTAATTCAATGTTAATTTAATATTTATTTAATGTTATCTTATCAATAACAAGCTGAATCATCAGCTAATAACAGTACTTTTATTTTTGAACTGATGTTTAAATTTAATTTGTCTTTATGTCTGCAACAATATATACCATTTTAAAAGAATTTTTTGTTGAGGCAAACGGCCATGCCATTAAGGCCAGAATTATGTCGCCAATTAATGATGAGAATATTTTTGTGTTCCAAATTAATTCTTTTTATAAAAGTAAAACCGACGCCGATGCTTACGAACCTGCATCTACATTTACCTCTTATGCAAATGCCGAGCGACATTTATTACAATACCTGGAGGGTTTTCAAAATACTTTAGATCTTGGTGGAGCCATTGCACCAGGCCATAACTTTTAGTTATTTTCGCTATTGTTTCTTCAGGATTGATCTCTGATGAGATTACATTTACATCAGTATTCGTTTTTCCTTTTGATTGCCAATAAGAATTAGCAGTTAAATAATCAAAAAAAACTTTAATGAAAATTGGACAAGTCAGGCTTTCCTGACTCCAAACGTCCTGATTTAAAATAAGTTAAAACAAATATTTTACATGTTAAGCGGGCAACCGACTGTTAACATAATGATAATATTAATTTAACTTTCCGATTCTCTATCTTTGAAAATACCCATTAATTTTAGATGAAAAAGAATAAATCGAAGTCGAAAAATCATTCGACAAGCAAAAAGTTACGTAAAGAATTAGAATCCAAATTAGTACTTGCATTTACAGATCTTCTTGATCAATATGGCAAAGCAAAAAAAACAGATAAGGTAATTGAGAAGTTTGCAAAGCAATTAGCAAAGAAAGTTACTTTCAGAATACAAGATGATTCTATAGCTCCATTTACAAAAGAAGAAATCACCAGTGCTGAACCTGCAAAAGCAAAAACAGCTAAACCGGTTGTAATAAAAAAAGCAAAAGTAATTGTTAAGGAAGAGGTTGAAGCGAAATAAATAAAAAAGGCCTTGTTGGTAACCCAACAAGGCTTTCTTAATGTGTAAATAAAAGCTTATCGTAAAACTCCTCTGATCTTCTGTAGATAATCGACTGCTAAAATTTAAAGTCGTTATTCAAAAATCTACCGGGTAGAGCCGCTCGCATTTTTAATATTTGTTTCAAAAAAAATAAGTATATTGGCTGTGTTAATTAAATAAACCGTTAACGAACCATTATAATCTGCCCGGATAAACTTAGCTTATCCTTAGCGGCAATAAAACTCATCCCATTTATTTTATTGGTAAATACGCAAGTTGATTAGGTAAATCAAGGTTGTGGCAATTTTCTGTGCTACCGCCCTGATTAAACCAGCCATTTCAAATTGTGTTTAGGTTGAAATTATTTTTTCAATTAAATAACATATAATCTATGAGTTTAAACAACAAAATCTCAGCAGAAATTACTGCCGAGCAAATGGCAAAAGTTACCGCACAATTACAGGAAGCAAGAACTACGCTTAAAGATGTGTTGATTTTTAACCTTTCGGCAGACGAGCGCCAGACCATGCTAAAGATGGGAGACAGAACGTTGGCCTTTGTAGGCAGGGCAATTACACACGCAAAACAATCGCCCAATTTGGTACCCTCTTTTTTAGATGTGACCGAAACCCAAAAAGACTATAAACTTGCAGCCGACCTGTATGAAATTTACCTCGAAGCAAGTAAGTTTTTACGAGCGGTAGATGACTGTATGATGGTAGCTGGTGGCGAAGCCTATGAATCAGCATTGGTTTTTTACAACGCTGTTAAAGGTGCAAATAAATCAAATATTGCAGGTACGCAAGATATTTATGATGACTTAAAGCAGCAATTCCCAAGAAACAAAAAGAACACCGAAACAAATATATAACAAAACGGTATTGGCAATGATTTTCGATTATTGCCAATACTTTTCTTTTTGTGCCAGTTAATTAAACCTGCTTACAGCAGTTATTGATAAATTAAAAACACCTGATTATACGTTCAACACATATATTATTTAACCAAAAACCTATAATTATTTGTTAGGAACATATACTATTTAAACCATAACCTATAATTATAGCTTCAGAACATATATTGTTTAGCCAATAACCTATAATTATAGCTTCGGAACATATATTGTTTAATCAAAAGCATATAATTATGGGTTTGGAACATATATTGTGTTTAGCCAAAAGCATATTTTAACCTAAGACATAATAAAGAGCCTGCTCATCTTTTTGAAAAATGAATCGAAAAGTTCGCAAAGCAATTAACTAAAAAAGTTACTTTCGTTACTCAAGATGATTTTATAGCTCCATATACAAAAGAAGATCAAGCTACATCTGCGGCTCTAAAAAGAAAAAGGTTAAACCGGTTGCAGAAAAAAGGCAAAAGTAATTATTAAGAAAGAGGTTGAAGTGAAATAAATTCCATAAAAAAAGGTCTCGATTTAAGAAATCGAGACCTTTTTTTATTACTTTAATTTAAGGATTATTTAACTGCTCCTGGAGTAGTATAAGCTAAAGATTGAGGATCAAAATGAGCCCAACCAGCAGCCCAGTTTTCAGAACCAAATGCACCTTTAAAGGCTACGCTGGTAAATCCAGTGGCTAACTTAGCATTGGTAAATGCCGCACCAGATGCTGCAGCTGAATTCGCTACAACTGTAAAGTTTGGAATTCCTACTCTTGCTGCTGCAACTAAATCTGCAGAATATTTGTATGGATCAGTAAAAATGCTTGCAGCTAATGCAGCACCATCAAATGTATTTACGGCAGTTAATAACGGAGTTATTACACCCAAAGCAGTTGTATTAGAGGCTTTTATTTGATTGCTTTTGCTATTGCTGTTATAAATTAAGTTGTTAGCAAAAACAGATGCAGTTGATGAAAGATTACCTGAGGCTGCATTTCCACCTGCTGGTAACGCATCATCATAGAAAACACCTTCTGTATAACCAACAATCACAGAATTAAATAAACTCATTGCAGAATTACGACGAATTTGTGCACCATGTTGGAAGTTAGCATTAATACTGCTACCACCTGAACCTACTGGCCCTAATATTGTCATATTTGAGAAAACAGCTGAGGTTTTAGGAGCATTAGAACTACCAGCAGCGTCATTGTCTGATTCGAATCCATTTGATCCAGAAACATCGGCAGTTACTGCTAAACGTTGTGCTAGACCAAACTGAACTTTACCAGAGAAACCGTTATCAGTATCAAAATCATCATCCCAACTATCAATTGCCAATAAGTGCGAACAGTTAACAGCACCGCCAAACCACTCAAAAGCATCGTCACCTGAACGATAAATTTCAACATAATCGACTACAGTACCAGAACCAACTGAACCAAAAGTTAAACCATTGATTTCGTTATCAGGACTTAAAGCAATACCTGCATATTCAATACGTACATATTTAATTACACCTGAATTATCTGCATTGTCTGTACCGCCATGTTTACCTTTATCTGTTGCATCAGAAATACCTTCAATAGCAACTGAAGTACCAACATTATTTACTGCTTTACCTAATACAATAACACCACCCCAATCGCCTTCTTTACGTGCACCAGCTGCAACACTAGAAGTAAATACAATCGGCTTATCAGCAGTACCCGTTGCGTTAATTTTAGCACCTCTTGTAATAATTAAAGCTCCTTTAGTTGCTTTATCACCTTTGATAATTGTACCTGGCTGAATCGTTAATGTAGCATTATTTGTAACAAAAACATTTCCTTTTAAAAGATATATTTTATCTGCGCTCCATGTTGTGCCTGCAGCTATATCACCAGAAACCTCAACAGTATTAGCTGCTACTGGCGGGTTAATTTCTTCATCAACAGTGTTCTTTGAACAACTTGCTAAGAAAACCAATACGCTCATTGCGCAAATTAATAATTGTTTTTTCATTTTATTTTTTTGTTTTACTTTTTTCAAATTTATTATCTAAATGTAACAGTGGGGTTAAGCAACGTTTAAGCTATTGTTAACTATTTAATTTTATTACTCGTATTAGAATGTGTAAGAAAATGATAATGAATAATTACCTCCTGGTTTATAGCTGGAAATTGTTTCATCTATCGTTGTGCTATCAAACTTCTTGTTTAAATCTCTATCATAGTATTGAGTAATACGCTTATTCGATATGTCTCCAGCATTAAATTTAATTTCTCCTTTGTTTTTAATTACTTTTAATGCCACTTGCAAATCAAGCACGTCTCTTGGAACATCCCAAATTTCTGGGAATAAAGCACCTCCAGCTACGATCAATCTACGGCCTACCCTATTATACAATGCATTAAAACTTAACCTATCATTTAAGAAACTATGTTGCAATCCTGCATTGATAATATAAGGGGCCTGCCCAACCATTGGCCTATCGGTATTTAATAGATTAATACCACTATTTGCAACTTTTACTTTTGATTTAATGATAGATAAATTAGTATAAAATGTTGTTTTCTTTAAGAAATCTGTATTTGAAATAAAGTCTAAACTTTTACGGAACTCAAATTCTACACCGTATACATTTACCTCATCAGTATTAATGTAAGTTACTATCCTGCTGGATCCAGAATCCTGATTATAAGATTCAATTGCATTGTGGAATTTTTTATAAAAACCTGATATGGAAATTATCTGACCTGCTTGCGGATAAAATTCGAAGCGAATATCGCCATTATCGATTTTTGCTTCTTTTAGATTTGGATTACCTTGTTGCAATGATAACAACTCATAATCATAAATTGAAGTCGAAGATAATTCTCTAAATTCTGGACGAGCTAAGGTACGGTAATATGATGCTCTTAAATTTACTTTAGGGGTTAGGCTATATGTATAGTTTGCCGATGGCAAAAAATCAATATAATTATCATCCACAGATGTTTGAGGTGAAGGGATTTTTGCATCCAAAACCACATTAAATTGTTCTACCCTTAAACCCCATACCAATCTAGATTTTTCACCAAATTTATTATCTAACATCAAATAACCGGCATTAGTCATTGAATGGGCGTCGTAAGAGTCAGCATCAGCAGATATATCAGATAAATAATATGCACCACTATTAATGGCGTCAGCTCCATAAAGTGTACTCAAAGATCTCCTGGCAATTTCATCTGCGTTAGCTGCTCCAGTGTTAGCAACTAACCCAACAAATCTAGCGTCGAAAGATCTGTTACGATAGATTGAGCTTAAACCAGTTTTAAAAGTAGCTATCTGCCCTAACATTTTAAATGGCAAAGTATAATTTGCGCTTCCACTATAGTTGTTCTCATTTAATTTTGAAAATAAAGTAGAGTTTTCTTTACTTAATGTCCCAGTACTTGCTACATATACATAATCAGCCGAACCGATATCTGACGGATTTCTTTGATAAGAAACTTTCTTTTGATCGGGTTGATCATTTAAGATATTAGCATAACTTACAGACCAATTAATTTTAGAATTATTTTCACCTAATGCATGATTACCTTCAATAGTAGATTTGAACAAAGATTTCTGCATTAAATCAAAAGCAAAATATTTCGTATCGCGATTTCTATCCTTATTGAAACCATTTCTCTCTAAATATGAATCATCATAGTTTCTATTATATATATTTTTGAAAGTGATCTTACTTTTTCCGTAGGTATAGGCAAAATTTGCCAATGCACCCAAGCTAGTAGAAAACCTATAAATATTATCATGATAATCAACATTCACGTAATCACGAATTACATCATTGTTTATTGTTTGCGAATTTCTATATGTTAGTGCAAATAAAGATCCAAACCTATTAGTACTATTTTTAAAACTTTTAACTCTACCTAACGTGAATTGATAGTTCTGAGTAGGTAATGCTGTATTATTATACACATTCCAGTTTCTAGGTAATGCTTTCATACCCGCCGCTTCCTCCGTAGGAGTTAAGCCATTATTAAATTTATTTCTTGAAGGGAAATTACTTGGCAGTGCTCTATCTCCATTGTCAAAAGCAAGGTAGTCAGTAAAGTTTCTTGCTCCACTTTTAAAATCCTTAAAAGTAGATTCTGAATTATAACCGGCACCAATTCCTAAACTTATAAAGTTACTATCAGGAATATCTTTAGTTAGAATTTGAATCGAACCACCTGTAAAATCTGCAGGCAAATCTGGAGTGGCAGTTTTGCTGATAATCAAGTTATCAACCAAATTTGAAGGTACAATATCAAATGAGAAAGCTTTTCGATTTGGCTCAGTACTTGGAAGTGATCCACCATCAAGCGACGCATTATTATATCTATCGCTTAAGCCTCTTATTACAACAAACTTATTGTCTTGAACCGTAGCACCGCTTACCCGCTTTAAAACGTCAGAAGTATTTCTATCAGGAGATTTTTTAATTTGATCGCTAGATACGCCATCAGAAATTACTGCACTATTTTTCTGCTTGGCATAAAGTGAATTTATTGATTCTTGTTTAAAACTAGCCTTAACTACAACCTCACCAAGATTTTGACCTCCGGCTTCATTAAGCACAACATTTAAACTGGTAACTGATGGCGATTTAACATCGATAGCGGATACCTCTTTAGTTTGGTAGCCAACATACGAAAACTCAAGTGTATATTGGCCGTTGGCCATAGCCTGTAGCAAATATTTTCCATCAACATCAGTAGATACACCCTTAGTTGTACCTTTAATTTTAACCGTAACCCCGATTAAGGTCTCGCCCGTTTTTTTATCGGTAACTGTTCCAGAAATTTTTCCAGTTTGCGCATACGAAAGTATGCTGATCGTTAAAGCGAACACTGTAAGTGCCGCTCTTTTAAAAGAGTTTTGTAAATCCAATTTGCCTTTATTTGATAAGGGCAAAAGTATTACCACAGTGTTAACTGTAGATTAGGTATTAATTAATGTTACTTTACCTTAAGGTTAATTACAGGTTAACAACTTTTATAACTCAGTACCTGATACCTGTTTTTTTGCAAATAAAGTGCAATAACCAGATCGGGCCTATTAACAAAAATTTAACATCATCAAGAAAAGATGGCTTTTTCCCTTCAATTTTATGCCCTATAAACTGACCTGCCCAGGCAGCCACAAATATTGCAGCATAAATGGCATAAGCAGTTCCACTCCCTAAACCTACGGCCTGTTCAATTTTAACAATGATGTAACTCATCAGGCCTACCACCCAAATCATCATAAAAAACAGTACAGGTGATAAAGTAAAGTAATAATACAGGCTAAATGCCAGCAGGAAAGATGCCCAGTTGAAAAAACCGTTATAGCTACCCAGAAAGCCAAGGTGCGGAAAAGGAATCTGCCAGATTAACCCCAATAAGCTAAATACAATTAATGGAACACAGATCCAATGCACCAGTTTGTTGGTTGGATTTTGGTGACTTTCGGCATACTTATCAAAAAGTACATCTACAGGCCGTTTCGGTTCTATTGTTATGGATTGCTTGCTCATTATGTAAAAATAAAAAAAAGCGATGGAATATCCATCGCTTAATATTTTGTTTGTTAAACCGTTCGTGATGCTGAATTTATTTTATCAGCAGTTTTTATCGTTTTAAAGGTCAGATAGCTACTTCGTGGTCAGCATCTTTTCTATGACTAAGATCCTGAAACGAGTTCAGGATGACGATTAACTTATTTAGCAAATGCTACTGAACGGGTTTCTCTGATTACCGTAACCTTGATCTGACCAGGGTAAGTCATTTCGGTTTGGATACGGGTAGAAATATCAGCAGCTAAAAGTTCTGCCTGTGCATCGGTGATGCGTTCGCTTTCTACAATCACACGTAATTCTCTACCTGCCTGGATAGCAAAAGTTTTCTCCACACCTGGATAAGATAAAGCCAGTTCTTCTAAATCCTTCAATCGTTTAATATAACTTTCTACCACCTCACGGCGTGCACCCGGACGGGCACCAGAAATCGCATCACATGCCTGGATAATTGGAGAAATCATTGAAGTCATCTCAATTTCATCGTGGTGGGCACCAATTGCATTGCAAATTTCAGGATGTTCTTTATATTTTTCGGCCAGTTGCATCCCTAAAATAGCGTGTGGCAATTCGGGATTATCATCAGGCACTTTACCGATATCGTGTAATAAACCTGCGCGTTTGGCCATTTTAGCATTTAAACCTAATTCTGCAGCCATTGTAGCACAGAAATTTGCAACCTCGCGCGAGTGATGTAACAAATTTTGACCATAAGATGAACGGTAACGCATACGGCCAACCATACGGATCAGCTCAGGATGCAAGCCATGGATACCTAAATCGATTACAGTACGCTCACCAATTTCAACGATTTCATCTTCAATCTGTTTTTTGGTTTTTGCAACAATCTCTTCAATACGTGCCGGGTGGATACGTCCGTCGGTTACCAAACGGTGTAAGGCCAAACGTGCAATTTCTCTTCTTACAGGATCAAAACCTGATAAAATAATAGCTTCCGGGGTATCGTCTACAATAATCTCAATACCGGTAGCAGCCTCTAAAGCACGGATATTTCTACCTTCTCTACCAATAACACGTCCTTTTATCTCGTCACTTTCGATATGGAAAATGGATACTGAGTTTTCAATAGCAGCTTCGGTAGCGGTACGTTGAATGGTTTGAATAACCACTTTTTTAGCTTCTTTACTTGCGGTAAGTTTTGCTTCGTCTACAATATCCTTTATCTGGATCATTGCTTGTGTACGGGCAACTTCTTTCAGGTTTTCTACCAACTGGTTTTTAGCTTCATCTGCTGATAAACCTGCAATGGTTTCCAATTGTGTTAAATGCTGATTTTTTAGCACCTCAACTTCTTCTTGCTTTTTAACGGCAATTTCAGTCTGTTTTTCGAGGTTAACTTTTTGTTTATCGAGTTCCTGCTCTTTTTTATTGAAATTTTCCATGCGCTGATTTACCGATTGCTCTTTCTGCTTCATGGTATTTTCGCGTTGGTTAATGTTGTTGTTTTTAGCATTCACTTCTTGCTCATGCTCAGCTTTCATTTGCAAAAACTTCTCTTTTGCTTCTAAAAGTTTATTCTTTTTTAAAATTTCTGCATTGTTCTCTGCATCTTTTAAAATCTTTTTCACTTTGTTCTGTGCAGCAACTTCCTGCTGTTTAAGCAAGTTGCGCAGGAGGAATCTTCCTACCACTACTCCGATAGCAATACCCGCTATAACGGCAAATACGTATCCTAATATTTCAACTATTTCCATTTTGTTTTTTAAGTAAAAAAAAACCGCAACTAATTTTTAAAGTCTCATACATTTTAAACCTCAACTAAGCATAATTAGGGTTTAAGCCATTTTCAGGTGCCATAGCAGATGAAATACGCCCTCTTAACCCTATAGATATTGAAGTGTTAAGTTTTATAAAATTTGAAACTCAAAAACTAGCTGCGGCTATGTTTTTATGCTAAATATTGGCCCCGTCATCCCGAACATATTTCAGGATCTTATAAATTTAGGCTCTGAAACGAGTTCAGAGTGACGAATTGCCGAAAGAACGAACCTTATTTTGAAAAGAAATTATTGAGTAAAACATCCAATTCTTCAACTTTATCAGCAACAGCAGTATCCTGATTTTGTACTTTATTTTCTGTTCTTAATACGGCGGTTGCATAATGCAAAACTGCCATAGAAAGAAGGTCCTGCTTATCTCTAACCGCATAATTATCCTGGTAATCTTTTATGCGCTCATTGATCATTTTTGCTGCCCGTCTCACAATTTCTTCCTCTTCCATATTCACCTTTAACGGATAAATACGGTCGGAAATGGTTATTTTAATCGAGATTTCTCCCATTGTTTAGCTTAGTTTCTGATTTCTTTGCATCATTTATTTTTTTAATAATGCAATACTTTTATCAATCTCACGCACAAAATCGTTAATTTTTTGTTTAATATCAAGCGACTTTTCACTTGTTCCCTCAATACTTTTTGCCAATTTTGTAACCCTCAGTTTTTCGTCGAGTTCTACATTTTTGCCTTTAGCCGTATCAAGTGCAACTTTTAACGATTGATTTTCAAGCTTTAATAAATCATTTTCTTCCTGTAGCGCATTACATAACTCAATTACCCGAGCCGTTTTTTGTAATACTTTATCTAATTGATCTGCAACAGAAGTCATGAATTTATTTCTAAAAATACGAATTTATATTTTATTTCCTAATTTCTGCACCAGCTTGTGCCGTTAAATTGGCAATTAGCTTTTGCATTGTATTTTCAATCTGCTTATCGGTTAAGGTTTGTTCCTCATCCTGCAAAATGAAATTTAAGGCATATGATTTTTTACCTTCAGGCAGTTTATCGCCAACATACACATCAAATACACCAACTTCTTTAATTAATTTTTTGTCAGTTTTGAAAGCAATTCCTTTCAAAGTATCAAACGTTACGTTTTGATCTATCAACAAAGAAAGATCACGACGTACCTGCGGGTATTTTGAAACTTCTTTATTTATGATTCTGTTTTTCTTCACAATATCCAACAAAGCAGCCCAGTCAAAATCTGCATAAAAAACTTCAGCATTTACATCCGCCACCTTACGGTCGGCTTTTGATGCAGCTCCGAAACTCACCAGCGTTTTATCTCCACGGAAATATTTAATGCCATATGCAAAATTTTCATCATTTAAAGTATCTGTCTGGTAGCTTGCAATGCCCAAACGGGAAATGATCGCATCTACAGCCGACTTTAAATTGTAAAAAGTAGATGATTTGGTATTATGGTTCCACTGCTCGCTTTGCTTTGCACCAGAAATTAACAACATTAACCTGGGCGCTCTACATACTTCTCATTAATTAAATGGTAGGTTTTACCGAACTCATAAAATTTAACATCAGCATTTTTACGGTTTTGATTATAAGCAACACTTTCTAAAGCAGGCATCAATAAATTTTGGCGCATTACATTTAAATCGCTGCTTAAAGGATTTAAAATAAATACAGCCTCATCTAAATTTTTAGAGTAGGTAGATTTTGTTAAAGAGTTACACATAATTTCTGCATAACCGTTAGCAGTTAGCATATCGGCAATTACATTGTGTGTATTTTCTTTTTCGGGCTTGGTACTGTATGAAAGTGATGCATTTACCTTTGCCGGAATTTCGATATTGTTATAGCCGTAAATACGCAATACTTCTTCTGTAATATCGCACTCACGGGTAACATCAACTTTAAATGAGGGTACTCTTAAGGCCAGGGTATCATCTGAGGTATTGGTTGCCGAAATACCCAAAGCAGTAATGATGTGTTTAATTTCTGCTGAAGGGATATTTGCGCCGATTAATTTATTAATATTGGTGTAACTCACCTCAAACTCAAACGGCTTGATGTGGCTTGGGTAGATATCAGAAATTGAAGATGAAATTTCGCCACCAGCAAGTTCTTTAATTAATAATGCGGCATATTTTAATGCTGTAACCGTAATTTCAGGATCGGTACCACGTTCGTAACGGAAAGAAGCATCGGTTTTTAAGCCATGCCTTTTAGAAGTTTTACGTACAGAAACTGAATTGAAATACGCACTTTCTAAGAAAATATTTTTTGTATTGTCATCAACTCCTGATGATTTACCACCAAAAACACCTGCAATACACATTGGTACTTCAGTATTACAGATCATTAAATCATCGGCACTTAACTTACGCTCAACACCATCAAGTGTTATAAAAGGTGTGCCTTCGGCAACTTTTTTTACGAGTACTTTTCCACCGGCAATTTTATCGGCATCGAAAGCATGTAGCGGCTGGCCTAAACCATGTAATATATAATTGGTAATATCAACCACATTATTAATCGGGCGTAAACCGATAACTTTCAATTTATCTTTTAACCACTCTGGTGATTCTTTTACTGTAACTCCAGAAATTGTAACACTACTATAACGCGGACAAGCAGCTAAATCTTCTACCTCTACCGGAATAACAAGATTTTCGTTGTCTGTTTTGAAAGCAGATAGATCCGGCATTTCATATTCGCTTCTGAAATAAGCTGCTAAATCTCTCGCCACACCTAAATGCGAAGCCGCATCGGCACGGTTTGGCGTTAATCCGATTTCGAAAACATAATCATCATCCATTTTAAAATGATCTTTTGCACGGATACCTACCTCAGTATCTGCCTCAAGAATCATAATTCCATCGTGAGATTTGCCTAAACCGATTTCATCTTCGGCACAGATCATGCCCTGCGAAAGTTCTCCCCTGATTTTAGATTCTTTGATTTTAAAAGGTTCGCCTTCCAAAGGATAAACAGTTGTACCAACAGTGGCCACAACCACTTTCTGACCAGCGCCTACGTTTGGTGCACCACAAACAATCTGAAGATTTTCGTTACCGCCAACATTTACGGTGGTAATGCGCAAACGATCGGCATTGGGATGCTGAACACAGGTTAAAACTTCGCCGATTACCAAACCCTCAAGGCCGCCAACTACAGGCTGCACTTTTTCTACACTTTCTACTTCCAAACCTACATTGGTAAGGATTAATGAAAGCTCCTGAGGTGTTTTATCAATTTGTACGAATTGTTTTAACCAGTTATATGATATTTTCATTTAATGAGATTTGAGATTCCAGACAGGAGATTTGAGACTTAGAAGGCCTGTAATCTTCAATCTGGATTTATAAAATGCAAAGATATTATTTAAAGCTTAAAGGAGAAAGCTAAATTATTGAGATTTGAGATTCCAGACATGAGATTGGAGACTTACGATGGCTAAAACCCTGATTCAGGCACACAATATAAATGATTAATGGTTAATATGCAGATTGGAAAGAATGACTGCGCATGCCCCTGCACCAATAACCAACATAATTACGGAGGCAATTACCAGTTTAAGGCCTGGTTTAACCGGCTGATTTTTTACTGCCTTAATGATGATCTGGATGATACCAACCACAAAAAGCAACACAGCAACTACCCAATAAACGATAAAAATTCCCATAATACTTAAGCTGGATATTAACTGTTGGCAAGCAATACGGCACAGGCCCCAAAACCGATTACCACCATAATCACTGAGATGATAATTAACTTTAATCCGGCTTTTACAGGCTCATTTCTCGATGATTTTACGATGATCTGGATAATGCCAACAATAAAAAGAACAATTGCGGTTAAACAATAAATTACAAATAAGCCGAACAAACCACCCATATCAATTCATATTTAATTTTTCCCTGATTAAATCTATTTTATTATCGCGATAAAAAATATTCATGGTTTCAAATGGAACTATTTTGTATTTATCGCTTACAATGTGCACACAGGATTTTTTAACTGCACGTACATCAAAATCCAAAGGATCCATAAAGTTCATAATGATGATGCGGAATAAATTATCATAACTCAAATTATCCGATTTCACTCTTGGCAAACAGCACATCAGCTCGCCAAAAGTATCTTCTGCACAATCTACCGAAACGCCTGTGCTAAAAAGATTAAGCATATGCGCTTTCAGTTTTTCATCATGTTCAAAAACGATTGTATTTTTTGAATTGTTCAATAAATCTTCCGGATTGATCAAATGTGTCATCGGAATTACTTCATCACCGATTTTTAAAGCGTAAGCCATGCAGAGCGCATCAGGGTTGCAAGGCACCGGAATTAAATCCTGTGGTGTAAAAGTTGGGTACTGCTCATAAATTTTTCTTCGTACCTCTGTCAGGGTAATCCTTCCCTGCTGATCGTTATAATCATCATTTCTACCTGCTACTTGTGTAGGCTGAAAAGTTACGCCACGCACGCATTTCTGCTTTAGTGCGTAATCCAGTATATCACCAATTTCGTGGTCGTTTAAACCGTTTTGCAAGGTAACCACCAGAGTTGTTGATACATTGAACTGGTTTAAATGATCAATGGCTTTTCTCCTTACCTCGGTTAGATCCTCACCTCTTAGCTTGGTTAATACTTCGGCACTAAAACTATCAAACTGGAGATATATTTCGAAATCGGGCATGTAACTGGCTAATTTCTCAACGAAGTTAATGTCTTTCGCAATTCTGATCCCATTGGTATTTACCATTAAATGTTTAATGGGTTTGGTTTTGGCAAGATCAAGGATCTTAAAAAATTCGGGATGAACAGTTGGCTCTCCTCCTGAAAGCTGAACCACATCCGGCTCGCCCTCATTGGCCACTACAACATCCATCATGCGTTCAATCTCTTCAAGCGTGCGGTGCCTGCCATAACTTGGAGATGACATGGCATAACAGGTTGGGCATGCAAGGTTACAGCGATCTGTTACTTCGATAACGGTTAAACAGGAATGCTGCTCATGATCGGTACATAAACCACAATCGTACGGACAACCATAATGCACTTTGGTATTAAACTTAAGTGGCATTTCGGATTGCTTATTGTAATTTCTGATCTGCTTATAATAATCTACATCATCGGCAATCATCACTTTGCTATCGCCGTGGGTTCTGCAGTTTTTCAGCATAAATACTTTTGCATCCTGAAAAACAATTTTGGCATCGCAAAGCTGTAAGCATTCCGGACAAAGACTTTTGGTGTAATCGTAGTATATATAATCCCTGGTATTGGCCATATTGCTTACTGCTGATGTATAATCTGTTTGGAAATTCTGATAATGAATTTATAATAATACATAAAAATAAACAATGCAGACCAATGAATACTGCTTAAATTTAAAAATAATGATTGGTAGGGTTTAAGAAATTCTATTAAAAAACGAAACAGGAAATAGAGTACCATGAGCAGCTTAAAGCGATCTCCGTTAATCATTTCGACCTTTTTTAACCTGTTGAAAAGTAAAATTAACAGCACAAGATAAATCATTTCATAGAGCATTATCGGGTGCCTGAGGATGCCGTCGCCCAAATCCATGCCCATAAAAAAATGAGTGGGAATTCCATAGGTTGGTTCGTCGATCCCCATAGAAAAGCAACCAATTCGGCCAATAATCAGCGCAACCAAAATGGGAATAACATAAATATCTCCTGAAGCTATATCAACACCGATTATCTTTTTAATCAGTTCTACACCGAAAAGGCCTCCCAACAAACCACCAATAATGGTTTTACTTTGATAAAGGATTGAAAAAGTAAGGTGATGGACAACTTCGGGCGTTTCGAGCACGGCAACCACCCTTGATCCGATTAATGCTCCAAGCATTGCTCCAAGCATAATCCATAACCTGTTTTCATCGGAAATTGGATCTACAATTCCTTTTTTATAGAAATAATAAAGCCTAACGCCAACAATAAAGGCAAGTGTTTCGAAAATATAATGATAATGGTACTCATTTCCGAAAAGTTCGAACTTAAAAGGAAATAATGATAGTGCTGTCAATACCATTTATTAAAAGAAGAGCTTACAATAAACAGGCAAATGATCTGAATAATATCTTTTATCCTTACTATCTGTAAGTACGGCAAACTTTTGCACTTTAAATCCTTTATTTACAAATACATAGTCGATTCTATCCTTCAAATCACTATCGAAATGAAAACCATTAAAGGTGCCGGCAGGCCCATATGGAGGTTCTACAGAAACCTCTTTTGCATCAATAAGAAAAGATTTAATTGTTGCAATGGCTTCAGTTTCTGGAGTTACGTTTAAATCGCCAGTAAAAACAACGGGTAAGGTTGGCGCAATTTCCTGTATTTTCCTTTTAAGCAATTTTGCCGATTCTATCCTGGCCTGCACGCCCATATGATCGTAATGGGTATTAAACACGATAAACGCTTTCTTATTTAATTTATCATACAGTTTAACCCAGCTACACACGCGGTTTAGTGCCGCATCCCACCCTTTAGAAGGCACATTAGGCGTTTCGGAAAGCCAAAAAGTGCCACCGTCTTTTTTAACAAATCTATCTTTATCAAAATACACTGCGGAAAATTCTCCTTTTCTTTTACCATCATCGCGACCAACGCCAACCACATCAAAATTTGAATTTTCCAACAAGGCATCAAACTGTTCAGGCAAAGCTTCCTGTACACAGAGGATGTCGGCATCATGAAATTTCACTAATGCTTTTACATTGTCTTTTCGGTTTGGCCAGGCATTAATACCATCTGAGGCCACATTTAAGCGGATATTGTAAGTTATAATATTGATTGGCACATTCGTTTTTTGAGCGAAGGCCATTACAGTTAGTAAAAGAAAAACTGGGATAATTTTTAAAGTATTCATATTGACTATTAATTTTGACATACCACAATTGGTAGCGTAAATAAAGTGCGATTATAACAATTTAAGCTTAATTACCCTTTAACAAGGAAATATCTTTAAATTAAATCTTCATCTTTATAACTATAATAACGGTTGTTGGCAAAAATGAGGTGATCTACTACGAACATACTAAGGAGATTTCCGGAAGAAACCATATTCCTGGTTAATATATCGTCGCTTTCGCTTGGCCTAACATTACCAGAAGGGTGGTTATGTGCCAATACAATATTTGCTGCATTATTTTCTAAAGCGGTTTTAAAGATAATTTTTGGATCAGCAACTGTTCCGGCTTGTCCGCCTTTACTGATTAAAAATTTCCCGATAATCCGGTTGGATCTATTGAGCAATAAAATCCAGAATTCTTCATGATTGAGATTGGCAAAGGTTTGATGTAGGTATTTATACACATCATTAGAGGTTGTAACCTGAGTAATGATCTCTTCGGTAATATCTTTTCGCCTTAAGCCAAGCTCTAAGGCAGCAATAATGGTTAAGGCTTTAGCTTCACCAATCCCTTTAAATTTTGAGAGCTCCTGAATGGATGCCCGACCAAGCTTGGCTAAACTATTGTCGTAAAAAGCTAAAATTTTCTTACTTAAATCTACAGCTGTTTCGTTTTTACTTCCCGAGCCGATTAAAATTGCAATCAGCTCGGCATCGGTTAAATGCCTTCGGCCATGCAGCAGAAGTTTTTCTGGGGCCGATCTTTCTTCTGCCCACAGTTTTATGCCAAGTTTTTGAACGTAGTTTTCCATTTTTAGATAAAAAAAAGGCATCCCAACTTTTGGTTGGGATGCCTTTACTAATATCGTAAAATAATTGGTTTATTTTAAACCGTTAACGAATTTCGTTAATTTTGATTTATTATTAGCCGCTTTGTTTTTGTGGATAATGTTCTTTTTAGCTAAACGATCTAACATAGAGATTACTTTAGGCAATAAATCAGATGCAGATTTTTTATCTTCTGCAGCACGTAATCTTTTAATAAAGGTACGTGTAGTTTTTGCCTGATATCTGTTACGTAAACGTTTTGTTGCGTTTGCTCTAATTACTTTTTAATGAAGATTTATGATTTGCCATTTCTATTTAGCCTTTTATTTTTCTTATTCGTTTCCTATAATTCGGGTTGCAAATATAGGATTAATGTTTTTAAATTACAAAACACTTTAAACTTTTTTTTTATTAAAGTTTAGCCCTATTTAGCAACCACAAAAATACGTTAAATTTATTCATTAATAATACTTTAACTTAATTGAATAAAATTTCTTTTCAATTGAAAAAACAGGCTTAAAAATACTATTTTTGGACAAAACGATTTTTGAGTGAAAAAACGAATAGCCATCTTTGCATCAGGTTCTGGCTCCAATGCCCAAAAACTGATGGAGCATTTTAAGCGGAGTAATGAAATAGAAATCTCTTTGGTGTTAACCAACAACGCCGATGCCTATGTACTACAAAGGGCTGATAATTTTGAAATCCCCACTCATGTTTTCGATAAAAACGAGTTTTATAAAACCGAAGAAGTAATCGATTTACTCAAAAACCTGGAAATAGATTTCATTGTGCTTGCGGGTTTCCTCTGGCTAATTCCTAAAAGCCTGATCAATGCTTACCCAGGTAGAATTGTGAATATACATCCGGCACTTCTCCCTAAATTTGGTGGCAAAGGCATGTACGGCGATCATGTACACAACGCTGTTATGGCTGCCGGTGAAGCAGAAGGCGGTATTACCATACATTATGTTGATGAAAACTATGATGAAGGCGAATACATTTATCAGGCCCGGTACAGAATCGATAAAAATGACAACCTGGAAATGGTTAAGTTTAAAGGGCAACAGCTCGAACACCAACACTATCCCAGGGTGGTAGAGACCATTGTAAAAAAGATAAAGAAGTAACCGGGATTTTTATACTAATCAATCTTAAAAATTTCGGATCTGTTTTAGCACATAATAACATTAAAGTATCTCCAATTTGTAAATCAGAGTTTCTGTTAATCACTTCCTGTGTCCAGATTTTATTATTTAATTTATAAGTAAATATAGCGTAGGGTGTTTTACTGCTTTTACTTCTTCTTAAGTATAAATCAGTTACTATTCCCTGAGCATGCACGCCATGGTTGGCCAATTGTTTTTCCGTAAAAGCTTTATGCATTTTAATCACAAAAAAACCTATCGGCCCGCCAACAAACAGCAAAAATAGAAAAGACTTCAGTTTATCCCACCTTCCCCTATCTCCTAACCATAAATCCCCTAAATAAAACAGCGCCAACATCGCTGAAATGCTTAGCCACATTATCCAGTTAAACCCAAAATAACGATGTGAATGGTAAATTCCAACGTAACAACATATAATAAGAAACACAACAACTATATAGGACCAAGTTGCTTTACGATTTGACTGAAACATTACTCTCCCTCGTGATAATTAATAACAATTTTTTGATGGCCTAAATTAGCAAAATTGAAATACCATTAGTAAATTTTAAAGCCTCACAGATTAATTCTGCTCAACCAGGTAAATATTACATATAATAATTAGAATGTGTAGAAAGTGAATATTTCCGCTTGCAATATGGAGATATAAGCATCTTTAAAATCTCATAGTAAAACAAAAAACACCCTGTTGAGAAAGATATAAGACTAATTTCATTTTTATTGATTTTATCCCCTTAATAAATGCCCCTGTTTTACTACCTTTGCGGCTCAAAATTTTCAGTAGAATGAGTCAATCCATTAAAATCAAAAACGCTTTAATCTCAGTATATTATAAAGATGGTTTGGAGCCATTGGTGAAATTATTAGCTGCACAAGGTGTACAGTTATTTTCTACCGGTGGTACAGAACAATTTATAAAAGATTTAAACCTTCCTGTTACGGCAGTTGAAGATTTAACAGGTTACCCATCTATTTTAGGCGGACGTGTTAAAACTTTACACCCGAAAGTATTTGGTGGAATTTTGAACCGTAGGGCTATAACTGGCGACCAGGAACAGATTGCTGAATATGAAATTCCTGAAATTGACCTGGTTATTGTTGATTTATACCCTTTTGAAGAAACTGTAAAAGCAGGTGGAACACCAGATGAAATTATCGAAAAAATCGACATTGGTGGTATTTCTTTAATCCGTGCTGCTGCAAAAAACTTTAACGATGTTGTAATCATTGCCTCAAAAAATGACTACCCTACTTTACAGGCTCAATTAGAGGCGCAAAACGGAGAAACTACTTTAGCACAACGTAAATCTTTCGCTAAAACAGCTTTCCATACTTCTTCTCATTACGATACTGCAATTTTTAATTACTTTAATACTGAAGAACCGCTTGATGTTTTTAAACAAAGTGTAACGCAAGCCAAAACTTTACGTTATGGCGAAAATCCTCATCAAGGTGGTGTATTTTACGGTGATTTAGATGCCATGTTTACTAAACTGAACGGCAAAGAGCTATCTTACAACAACTTGGTTGATGTGGATGCAGCTGTTGCGCTGATCGATGAATTTCAGGATCCAACTTTTGCGATCTTAAAACATACAAATGCTTGTGGTATTGCATCACGCGCTACCGTAAAACAAGCCTGGATAGATGCTTTGGCCTGCTGATCCTGTTTCTGCTTTCGGTGGTGTACTCATTACCAATGTTGAAGTGGATTTAGAAACGGCACAGGAGATTAACAACCTTTTCTTCGAAGTATTAATCGCACCTTCTTATCAGCAAGAAGCGGTAGAATTGTTCAGTAAAAAGAAAAACCGTGTTATTTTACAACGTAACGAGGTTGAATTAAGCAAAAAACAATTTAAAACATTATTAAACGGTGTAATTGAGCAGGATAAAGATTTAATTATCGAAGGGCCTGAACAAATGACAACCGTTACCGATAAAGCACCGACTGAACAAGAGTTAAAAGACTTGTTTTTCGCTAATAAAATTGTAAAACACACTAAATCAAATACCATTGTATTGGTAAAAGATGATGTTTTAATTGCAAGTGGTGTTGGGCAAACCTCACGTGTTGATGCTTTAAGGCAAGCGATTGAAAAAGCGGCTTCATTTGGATTCAGCGTTAAAGGTGCAGCAATGGCTTCTGATGCTTTCTTCCCTTTTCCTGATTGTGTTGAAATTGCTGCTGAAGCTGGAATTACAGCTGTGCTACAACCTGGCGGATCAATAAAAGATGCTGATTCTGTTGCAAAAGCAAACGAAAAAGGTATTGCAATGGTAACCACCGGGGTAAGACACTTTAAACACTAATTAAGCATAAAGTAGAAAGACTAAAGCAGAAGGACTAAAGCTTAAAGTAGAAAGACTAAAGTAGAAGGACTAAAGCTTAAAGTAGAAAGAATAAAGCTAAAAGCAGAAAGACTAAAGCTAAAAGCAGAAGGACTAAAGCTTAAAGCGGATATCTTATCTCCTTAGCGCACTCAAACTTTGGTCTTGTAACTTTGGTCTTTTAGCTTTTTTATTTTCTAAACATTTTAATTGCCTTAAAAACAATGGAATGAATGAAGAAAATAAAACTTAAAACAATAAAAAAGCTATTTTTACATTAGGAATAGTATAGATTTGACAAAATAAAGAAAACATACCTTATACATGGGATTATTTAACTGGTTTACGCAAGAAGTTGCCATTGATTTAGGCACTGCGAATACCCTGATTATACATAACGACAAAGTAGTTGTAGATGAGCCATCTATCGTTGCTTTCGATCGTACAACAAACAAAGTAATTGCCATTGGTAGGCAAGCCATGCAAATGGAGGGTAAAACCCACGATAATATTAAAACTGTACGTCCGCTAAAAGATGGTGTTATTGCCGATTTCAACGCGGCTGAAGCGATGATTAAAGGCATGATCCGCATGCTGAATGGCGGTAAAGGCTGGATGTTTCCATCATTGCGTATGGTAATCTGTATTCCTTCTGGTATTACTGAGGTAGAAAAACGTGCAGTACGCGATTCGGCAGAGATTGCCGGTGCAAAAGAAGTATATTTAATCCACGAGCCAATGGCTGCAGCTGTAGGTATTGGTATTGATGTAGAAGAACCTATGGGTAATATGATTATCGATATAGGTGGTGGCACAACAGAAATTGCGGTAATCGCATTATCTGGTATTGTTTGCGATCAGTCAATCCGCGTTGCCGGTGATAACTTCGACTCAGATATTGTAAACTACATCCGCCGTCAACACAACATTATGATTGGCGACCGTACGGCAGAAAAAATTAAAATTGAGGTTGGTGCAGCTTTACCTGAACTTCAGGATGCTCCTGCTGATTTTGCCGTTCAAGGGCGTGATTTAATGACGGGTGTACCCAAACAGATTACGGTTTCTTATACCGAAATTGCACATTGCCTGGATAAATCGATCTCTAAAATTGAAGAAGCGATTTTAAAAGCTTTAGAGATTACTCCACCAGAACTTTCTGCAGATATTTACCAAACCGGGATTTATTTAACGGGTGGTGGTGCATTGTTAAGGGGTTTAGATAAACGCGTAGCAGCTAAAACTAAATTACCTGTTCACGTGGCCGAAGATCCTCTTCGCGCGGTAGTACGTGGAACCGGCATCGCCCTTAAAAATATTGGTGGATATAAATTCTTAATGCAATAACATTCAGCTCGGAGTTTGGGGTTGTTGATTTGGTTTTTCCAATCATGCGCCAAACTATTACTCTTAACTCCGAACTTTTAACTCCAAACTCAAATGCGTAACCTTTGGATTTTTATCAGTAGATACAACGCATTTTTCTTATTTATCATTTTTTTCACCATTGGGATTTACCTAACGGTTAAAAACAATTCCTACCAGCGTAGCGTAACCCTAAACTCAACAAATGAGGTTGTGGGCACAGCGTACGAACGGTTAAATGTTTTTAAAAGATACCTAAACCTGGGCATGGTAAACGATAGCCTTGCTGCAGAAAATGCCAAACTTAAAAGTCAATTACTTGGATTAACCACTGTAGATACGGCTAAAGATGTTAGGGTTGTGGATACGGTAACCAATCAGGATTACACCTATCTTGCGGCCAAAGTGGTTAAAAATTCCATTACGCTGCGCAACAACATCATGACGATTAATAAAGGTACCGTTGATGGCATACAAAGCGGGATGGCCGTTATTGCACCACAAAAAGGTGTTGTAGGTTTCATTCGTGATGTTTCTGCGCATTTGGCCACTATACAATCACTATTACATAAAGATACCCGGATTAGTGTAACGCTGAAAAAAAACAATGCACTGGGTTCTTTGGTTTGGGGTGATGGAAATTTCGATATCAAAAAGGCGTTTATCAAAGAAGTTCCCAACCACATTAAAATGTACGTGGGCGATACCGTAGTAACTTCTGGCTTTGCCTCTTTCCCTGCCGGAATTTTAGTTGGAAAAATTACTAAACCCAATGTAGCCACCAATGATAATTTCTTATCGGGCGAATTGAATTTATTTACAGATTTTAGCACATTGCAATATGTATATGTGGTAAAAAATAAAAAAGCTGAAGAACAAAAAGCTTTGGAAAGCTTAGCTAAACCAAATGAATAGTAGAATCATTATAGTAAATGTGATCAGGTGGTTTTTACTACTTTTTGTGCAGATATTTCTGCTCAAGAATATGGGCTTTTATGACCTTTCTACGCCATTTATTTATGTGCTGTTTTTGCTCTTACTGCCATTTGGCATACCAAATATTCTATTATATGTTCTAGCATTCGCTACAGGCTTAACACTCGATGCCTTTTATGATACCATGGGCGTACATGCTACCGCTTGTGTTGTGCTGGCTTTTGTAAGAATCTCATTTATATCAATAAGCTTAAACCGCGACGCAATTGATGACCCTGAACCATCGTTAAGTTATATGGGTTTTCAATGGTTTTCTCTTTATGCTTTTCTTTGCGTTATTGCACACCATTTGGTGTTGTTTTTCTTAGAAACATTCAGGTTAACCGAAATTGGTTATACCTTAATGAGATGCGGCTTAAGTTGTATCTTTACACTGCTTATTATTTTATTGGTAGAGTTTATATTCTATAGAAGAACACCACGTTAATGGATCAATTATTTAATCGAAAATATATCGTTCAAGGATTATTTATTGTAATCGCCCTGATTTTATTAGGAAAGTTATTTTATATCCAGGTAATTAGCGATAAGGCCTTTGTTTCTGCAGAAAGTAACGTTTTAAGGAAAATCTACAAATATCCTGCCCGTGGAGCAATCTTAGATCGCAACATGAAGGTAATTGTGCAGAACGAACCTGTTTACGATTTGATGGTTACTCCAAACGAGGTGAAACCCTTTGATACTTTGGCACTGGCAAAGGCACTGGACATTAGTTTTGAAGATGTAAGGAAAAATCTCCGTAAAGCAAGAGGCAAATCATCATATCAGGCTACTCCTTTTCTCAAACAGATTTCTGTTCAGAGTTATGCCCGCCTACAGGAAACACTTTACCGCTTTCCAGGCTTCAGAACACAGGATAGAACCATCAGGCATTATCCTGATAGTGTTGGAGGGCAATTATTTGGCTATGTGAAAGAAGTTAGTCCGCTTGACATAGAAAAATCTGAAGGATTTTATAAACCCGGGGATTACAAAGGTAAAAGTGGATTGGAGTTTTCATATGAAGAAACTTTACGGGGTGAAAAAGGTGTAATCAATACCGTTTACGATGCCCATAATACTCCTCAGGGAAGTTATGCTGATGGAAAATATGATATAAATGCTGTTTCTGGAGAAAGATGGATTTCAGGAATTGATATGCGGATCCAAAAACTTGGAGAAGAATTAATGAAAAATAAAGTTGGTGCAATTGTGGCAATTGAACCTTCTTCAGGAGAAATTCTTTCTTTGGTAAGTAGTCCCGGATATGATCCTAATCTTTTGGTAGGACGAAACCAGGGTAATAATTACATGGAATTTATCGTTGGTAATCCTTACAGGCCATCTTTGGTAAGACCAATAATGGGTTATTATCCGCCAGGATCATCTTTTAAGCCGGTTGATGCATTAATTGCATTACAGGAAGGCGTAATTGACCCGAATACCACGTTTTTTTGTCCCCACTACTATCAGGCCGGTAATAGAAAAATAAAATGTGAGCACTTTGATGGTTCAATTGCATTGCGAAGAGGTATAGCACGCTCTTGTAACACTTATTTTTGCTATGTTTTTCAAAAGTTAATCACTAAAAATGGAATGAAAAACCAAAGGCAAACTTATCAGGAATGGCGGGATAAAGTGGCAAAGTTTGGATTTGGCTCAAAACTCGATATTGATATGCCTTACGAGCGGAAGGGATATTTTTATACAGCCGATCATTACGATAAAATTTATGGTAAAAGATGGGGATATACCAATGTGATTTCACAAGCCATTGGGCAGGGAGAAATTACCGCAACGCCCCTACAAATGGCAAATGCGATGGCTATTATTGCTAACCGTGGTTATTATATAAAACCGCATTTAATAAAAGGAATTGGCGATAAAAACCTGGTTAAAAAGGAATATGTGGTTAAAAATTATGTAGGTGTAGATGCCCAACATTTTGAACCCGTGATAGATGGTATGCAAGATGCGGTTAATAGCAGCTGGGGAACTGCAATTTTATCTCAGATCCCAGATATTTTACTTTGTGGAAAAACAGGAACCGTGCAAAACCCTCACGGCAAAAACCACTCTGTTTTTATTGGTTTTGCACCAAGAGACAACCCAAAAATTGCGATTGCTGTAATTGTGGAAAATGCTGGCTTTGGCAGTACATATGCTGCTCCTATAGCAAGTTATATGATCGAAAAATACCTGAAAGGAACTGTTACCGGAGCAAGGGCAGCACAAGCTGAATGGATGAAAAACCAAAACCTGCTGCCCGTATTAAAGGATAAAACAGCGGCAGTAAAACTTACAAAGGCAGATAGTTTGCTGATTAAAAAAGCAGATTCGACTAAAAGAATTAAAGATAGCTTGCGCATTAAATCGGCCATAATTAAACAAACGGTAACAACAAAACCTAAAGAATTGAAAACAGTTGTGATCGATAAACCTGTAACACAGAAATAAAATGCAGCAGCAACAGGGAAACCGTTTTTTTTTCAATGTAGACTGGATTACTGTTTTAATCTACATTGCTTTATGCGCTATTGGCTTTACCAATATTTATGCATCGATTTATAATCCTGATAAAGCCGGAGTATTCGATTTTACAAGCAGCTATGGCAAGCAGTTGATATATGTTATTACGGGTCTTATTTTAGGCTTATCGATTTTATTATTTGATGGCAGGTTATTTAACGTTTTTGCGCCTTTTATTTATGGCATGACAATACTTTTATTAATAGTGGTGTTGTTTGTAGGTAGAAATGTAGGTGGAAACCAGGCCTGGATTCCCATTGGCTCCTTTCGTTTACAGCCTTCTGAATTTGCTAAATTTGGTACAGCATTACTTTTAGCCCGGTATGTAAGTACGTTTAATCCCAAATTCCGGGATATAAAATCGATCTTGATTGCGGCCGCAATTGTACTTGCACCACTACTGCTTATTATGCTACAGCCGGATACCGGCTCTGCACTGGTGTTTCTTGCATTCATGTTTCCATTGTATCGCGAAGGTTTATCAGGTTATTTTCTGCTGATTTTTTTAGGAATGATTGTGCTCTTTATTGCAGACTTTTTAGTTCCAACTTACATTTTAATATTGATTATAACCATAATTGCAGGTTTATTTATTTACAATAACAGAAGAAAACAGAAAGTAATTTTTTCTACGGTTCTTGTTACAGTAATAGCGATAGCCTATTTATTTGTAGTAAAAATTGCTTACGAAAAAGTACTGGCACCACATCAACGCAGCCGTATTGAGTTGATGCTGGGACTAAAAACCGATAATAAAGGTGCGGGTTACAATGTAATCCAATCACAAATTGCCATTGGATCGGGGCAGGCAACTGGCAGAGGTTTTTTACAGGGAACCCAAACTAAATACGGTTATGTGCCTGAACAGAGTACCGATTTTATTTTCTCTACCATTGGTGAAGAATGGGGATTTATGGGCTGTTCGGTTGTAATTGGCTTGTATATATTTTTACTGCTTAGATTGATTAACCTGGCGGAAAGACAGCGGTCTACCTTTTCGAGGGTTTATGGTTATAGCGTAGCCTGTATTCTCTTTTTTCACGTTTTCATCAATATCGGAATGACTATTGGTATTATTCCTGTTATTGGTATTCCTTTGCCTTTAATTAGTTATGGAGGTTCGTCTCTCTGGAGTTTTACAATCCTGCTATTTATCTTTTTAAAACTGGGACTCTAACCGGATGGGATTTATTTAGGCCCAGTTTGGACTCGGCGTGCTGAAATAAATTCAGCAAGACGCATATGCTTGAGGTAATCGTCTTCCTCAAGAATTACGTCTTCCTGAACTTGTTTCAGGATCTTTTACTTAAGTTATTTTTATAAGAATAGATGCTGAAATAAATTCAGCAGGACGCATGGGGTTGAGGTAATCGTTTTCTTTCGGAATTTCAGCAGGACGCATGGGGTTGAGACATTCAGTACGATGAATTATGAATTAACTCTAACGCTTTACGCTAAACGCCTTACACATCCTGCCCCTACTTACTAAATCTTCTGTTCAGCAACTCATAAAACTGATCTACAGTAGCCTGTTTATTGGCCCAGTTATTTTTTGCGGCATAATTATTCTGAAGGAAGCTATCGGCAGCTTCGAAACTGTTCATTTTATTGATGATATCAAGCGCTTCTGAATAAGCCAGGTTATAGCCATTAAAAAGATCTTTAATAAAAAGCAATTTTTCATTCAAACTGATCGCCTGTTTTAAATCGGCAATTGGTGCTTTAACAGGCTCCTCTGCTTTACCATTGGTTCTGGCCAACAGATCATTCAAACTAGGGGCTGGTTTTGACGCTACTGGTTCTGGAAATGGTTTTACCGGAACTGCTTCGGGGGTAAATAAAGGACGTTCCTGCTCAACCGGTGGTGAAATTACAGGATCATCAAATTTTACATCCCTTAGGGCTTCAATCGGTTCGCTTGGCGCAGCAACTGTTGCTTCATTAAATTTAACTTCTTCTTCTTTTTCTTCTGCAATTACCGATGGTTCGTACTCTTCTTCTTTAGGAATTAAGAAAGGTTCAGGGCCAATTTCATCTTCTTCAGCAGGTATAACTTCTGGCTGAACAGCTAAAGCCTCTTCTTTCTCATGTATTTTCTTTTTCTGCGCTAAAATTTCTGCTTCTTCTTTACTCAAAGGACGGTCGAAAATTTCTTCTACAGATTTTGCCTCGTAATCAAACTGATCGCTTTCATCATGTGTACCCAATACAAATTCGAAAGTATGATCGTCTTGATCTGGTTTAAAAAAATCCTTATTTAAAATTGATTCAGCCTTTTCGAACTCAATGGTTTCATCATCCAAAATTTCTTGTTCCGGTTGTACATCCACACGCTCTTCTTCCTCCTGGGCTCTAGCAACTTCTTCCAGTTCTGGTGGATCAAAACAATCATCATCCTCTACATAACTTTTTTCAATTTCAGGGAGGATAATGGTATTTTGTTCGGCTAATAAGGCATGATTACCAGCTTCAGCAGATTTATCTTCTACAATGGTATTTAATTTTTTAACGATATTGACATGATCAGATAGGAAATGGGCATTTGCCAGAAAAAGCTCCAGCTCCAGATCGTTTAATTGTTGAGGATTTTGAGCTAAAAACTGATATTGCTCATTTAATTCTGTTAAAATATTGCCGATCTTTTTGAAAATATCCTGTTGGTTCATCATAAAATTAAAACGAATTTTTAGTCGATTTATGTTGGTAACTATGTGTTCAAAAATAACACATAATTCTCATATTTGTTCGGTTTAAAAATTATAGAACGGACATAGGGGCATAAAAAATCGGGCATGTTATTTAGCGAACAAAATTTTAGAAGAAGAGGCGAATTTTCGGGAAGTATAGAAGTGGTATGCGGTTCTATGTTTTCGGGAAAAACCGAGGAGCTCATCAGAAGATTAAAAAGAGCGCAGATTGCTAAATTAAATGTCGAAATTTTTAAGCCCCGTACGGATACACGCTACCATGAAACTGCTGTGGTATCGCACGATTTAAACTCCATCAATTCTACCCCTGTTGATAGTGCATCGGCCATTTTATTGTTAGGTACCAACACCCAGGTTGTTGGTATTGATGAGGCGCAGTTTTTCGATAATGAACTGCCAGAGGTTTGTAATAAGCTTGCGCTTAAAGGTATACGTGTGATTGTAGCCGGTTTGGATATGGATTTTACAGGTAAGCCTTTTGGCCCAATGCCTGCCCTAATGGCCATTGCCGAGCATGTAACCAAAGTAAATGCAGTTTGTGTTTGCTGTGGCAATCCGGCGTTATATAGCTTCCGAACAGCGGCAGATGAAGCAACTGTTTTATTGGGCGAAAAAGAAAGTTATGAGCCCCGTTGCAGGGCTTGCTATAATTTAGGAAAAGGATAAAGCGGTTTAATGGGTTAATTAAATGGCTCCAGTGTCAAACTGAAATTAATCAACTTTAACTGAAAATTGCAATCTACAAACTGATAATGGTTTCCCAACATCATCGCCTTGCGCTAAACACATATCATGAAAAAAAATAACATATCAATATTAGGCTGTGGTTGGTTTGGGTTGGCATTGGCAAAAAAACTGATCAGTTTAAATTATGCTGTTAAAGGCTCTACAACCAGCCGGGAGAAATTAGCTTTGTTAGAAGCAGCAAATATACAGCCTTATCTGGTCAATTTTACTGCTGATGAAATAGTAGCTGATGATGCATTTTTCGAAGCAGATGTGCTGTTTATCTGTATTCCACCAAAGCGGAATTCGACTGAACTGCTTGATTATCCGCAAAAAATCAATTCAATTTTAACAGCGGCAAAAGATAAATCGAAAAATATAATTTTGATCAGTTCTACGAGTGTTTATGCTGATGAGAACAAAATAGTAAACGAAACCAGTGAGACAAATCCGGATACTGATTCGGGAAAGGTGGTTTTAGCTGCTGAAATACTGTTTAAAGAACTTAATCCGGAAACTTTTACCATCGTTCGGTTTGCAGGATTAATTGGCCCTGATCGTAACCCGGGAAGATTCTTTGCCGGAAAAAGCAACGTCCCAAATGGCCTGGCTCCGGTAAATTTGATCCACCAGGCAGATGCGGTAGGCATTTCGCTTAAAATATTAGAGAAAAACGCCTTCGGCAGAATCTACAATGCCTGCTCGCCAAACCATCCTGCAAAAATGGATTTTTATATCAATGCAGCAACAACCACAGGACTTGCAGTGCCCAGTTTTATTGCAGAAAAAAAGGATTGGAAAATTGTAGAGAGTGTTAATGTACCAGAGTTTTTGGATTATACGTTTGAGGTTGGGATTTAGCTATACTTTCTTATGTCATTTTTACCGAAGCTAACTCAACAAGCCCAGTAACTCCTTCTTAGTTAAATGCTTAAATAAACTTCCATCAGTCTGGATCAAATCTTTTACCAGATCTTTCTTAGTGGCCTGAAGTTTCATAATTTTTTCTTCAATGGTATCAGGGCAGATTAAACGCACGGCCATTACATTTTTATGCTGGCCAATCCGATAAGCCCGATCTATGGCCTGGTTTTCTACAGCAGGGTTCCACCATGGATCGACGAGGTAAACATAATCGGCCTCGGTTAAATTCAGCCCGGTTCCGCCGGCCTTCAGGCTGATCAGGAAAACCGGTATATCAGCATTCTGCTGAAAAGAATTAACTGCTTCTTCCCTTTTACGGGTTTGCCCGGTTAAGTATGCGTATTTAATTCTCCGGTTTTCCAATTGCTTTTTTATGAGATCAAGCATCGTTACAAATTGAGAAAAAACAAGGATTTTGTGTTTTCCTGCCTTACATTCTATCTGTTCCATCAAAACATCAATTTTTGAAGAAGCCTGTAAATAAGATTTTCCATCGGCCAATAGTGCAGCCGAATTACAGATCTGCCTTAAGGTGGTAATGCTTTTCAACACATGCATTGAACTTTTTGGCAACTCGTCTTCCTGTTTACCTAAAATAAAATCCTGAATTTCCTTCTTGTTTGCTTCGTATACTTCGCGCTGTTCTTCGCCCATTTCGCAATACAGTACAATTTCTGTTTTATCGGGAAGTTCTTTAGCCACCTGTTCTTTTGTTCTGCGCAGAATAAACGGTCTGATTTTTTTCTGAAGCTCCTCTGCCCTCTTACTATCTTTAAACTGATCAATCGGGGTAGAGTATAAATCGGCAAACTGCTGCTTGCTGCCAAATAAACCCGGACAGGCAAAAGAAAGCTGTCCGTACAAATCAAAGGTATTATTCTCTATCGGTGTACCTGTCATAACTACCTTATTTCTTGATTGCAATATCCTTACTGCCTTATAACGCTGCGAATCAGGATTTTTAATCAGCTGTGATTCATCTAAAAAGATGTAATTAAAGCGGTAATCTTTTAAGAAACGGATATCAGAAAGCAGTGTTCCGTAAGAGGTTAAAATAATTTCGTAATCATCAAAAGTATCAGTTGTTTTGGTTCTTTGGCCTGCATAAATGGTTTTCACTTTTATTGAGGGCGCAAATTTTTCTACTTCTGTTTTCCAGTTAAAAATTAATGAGGCCGGAACAACTACTAAATTTGTATTGTGGGCTACTTTTTCGCGTTGAGATAATATGAAGGCCAAAACTTGTATGGTTTTACCCAATCCCATATCATCTGCCAAGCAAGCTCCGAAATTAAAATCATCTAAGAAGTTAAGCCAGTTTAAACCATCTTGCTGATAATGGCGCAATGTTGCAGTTAAACCTTTAGGCACTTCAACCTCCTGAATTGCATTAGTGCCTTCAAACTTCTGTTTGTAAAGTTTAAGCTCATTCTTTACCTCTCCATCCAGTAAAGCATCTTCGTAAAGTTCGTTTAATGATGCAAACTTAAGTTTTGGTGTAAGGATGGCATCTTCCGTTATTTCTCCTGCATTAAAATAGGCAGCAAATTTTTCGATCCACTCATGTGGCAATATGCCCTGAGTGCCATCATCGAGCGTTACAAACTTGCTTTTATTCCTGATGGATTTATGAAGATGCTTTAATGCAACCTGTTGCCTGCCAAATTTCACTTTAACTTTGGTTTCAAACCAATCGGTGCCACTCAAAACCTCAATATTGATTTTAGCTTGAAATTCGTTCAGTTTATTGTTTTTAAGCTGGTTGAAACCTAAAATATGAATGCCTTTGTTGCGCCATACTTCAAAGGCCTCTAGGAACCAGGCTTCTTCCAGAAACCGTTTACGGTGGAGGTAAAAAGAATCATTGGTTTCCTGATCATAAAAATAAGGATGCTGTTTTAATACGTTTCCGATAAACTGCAGTTCGGCATTTTCATCGCGGTGTAAAGTAAAAAGGTTGCCTAGTTTATCCTGTGCCTGAATCTGCTTTTTAGATAGGACAGGAATTTCTAAGTTTCCATAGCGCATTACGGGCGTTAGGAGAATATAATCTTCTGATTCTGACAGATAGATCAACTGTTCGTTTTCGAGATCAAACCCTTTTTCTTCTATCTGATTTTTGGTAGCGGGTTTTAAATAAGAATAATCTACGTGAATACTGCCCTCTAAAGGAACCAGAATGGCTTTTTGAAATGCCGGATACTTTGTTTTATGAAGGATTAATCTATTGCTTTGTTTTATAAAAAAACCGATTACGCGTAAAAAATCCAGCCTGCCAATTAAATAAAGCTGATCTTTTAGTTTAATGAAATACTGGTGTACCAAAAAAAGATTATCCAGTTCATAAGATTTTCCTTCGATGATCAGCCTACCTGTAATTTCGAAATAATCATCGCGCTGATTTACAGAAAGACGGAGATCTACTGCCAATAAATGAACCTGAACAGCTGTAATGCCCGAAGCCTGAATGGCAGCAGATTGCTTACTATCCTGCAGGAAAAATGGAAGCTGCTGAGGATTTTTTACGATTGCTTTTAAGGCTTCTATCTCTGCTTCGCTTTGATCGTTATTGTAATTTTGCTGAAAAGTTGTAATGCCACTAAAAAATTTAACCAAATCGTTATCATCAGTTTTAAAGAGCAAATCAGCTGGATTAATTGCTTTTATCGGGTTTTTAACCTTGCCGCTTTTGGTTGTTTCGGCTTCGAATAATGATACGGTTAAATTATTGTAATAACGATGCTGACCAAAAACCAGGATCATTTTACCCTGATCATTCTTGATTTTAATTTTTGATTTGGATGGAGGAACTGGTAATAAGAGTTCTTCTAAATTTTGCTGAGTTTCTTTATTAAATGGCTGTAGAGCGTCCATTTTTGGACGGATAACTACCTGACCATTTTCATAACGGAGGTTAAAGAGCAGATCAAGGTTTTCTTCTTTTTCCAATCCATAATCGACCGCTATTTTTAAAAGCTTTTGTTTCCGCAGGTTTGCATCAAAGAAAATCAGTAAATCCTGCCGCTGTAGAATGTTGTACAAAACCCTTGCCTGGTGCTCACATAATTTATTTTTGAGTGTGGCGCAACGACAAGAGAGTTTTACCGAATTTTCATGCTGTTGTATCTGAACAATGGGAAATTGCAATCCAGATGCATCATCGCTAAAGGCTGCGAAATCGATTTCAATCTGCTCAGGGTAAAGCTGAAAAAACCCTTTAACATCAGTGTGAACATGTGCGCTCAAATGTTTAAGGATCACGATTTGACTCAGATTTTTCAGGTTAAAATCTTTTAAGATATAATCATATGGATTTTGTTCTGATACCGGTTGCGTGCTTACCTGCTCACTCATTTAAACTAAAATAGCTAAGTGATAAAAGTAATGATTAATAAGTTTTCGCTAAAATGACTTGGTAGGTTTTTATGCACAATGGGTAATTTATTCTCAGAAAAAATTCAGAAAGTAGCTCATAAAATTATATAAATACGATCCGTCAGCCTGAATTTATTCAGGGTTTTTCTGGCTTAAAAAATGCTGAAATAAATTCAGCATGACGATTTAACTATAAAATTTTACTTACTATAACGACTTCCGCAAGTTCAAATAAAAAGGAACCTCCACTTTTTCTGTTTTTCCGTTTAATATAAATTCGGCAGCTTGTACTCCAAGTTGATTAAAATCAGTGGATATTGTAGTAATCCCATCTAAAATGATTCTTTTTAATGGTGTTTCGTTGTAAGAAATTACGCCAACATCTTTCCCTATTTTAAGCTTTTGGGCAATTAAACGTTCGATAAGCATCACCAGATCATCTTCCATCAGGTTAATGTAGACCTCGCCAGGATTAATTTCTTCATCTTTGATGTTGTGGATCACTTTGTGATCAAAAGCATATTGCTGGCAAAAACGGTAAAAGCCTGTTAATATCTCGTGCGGGAAATAGCTGTTTTTTGGAAAGATAATTTTTAGGGTTCGATAACTGGAAAGCCGATCCAATGCCTGTTCCAAAGCAGCATAAATATCCTGAGCAAAGTTTTCGTAAGCCGCAGCATAATCGCCTGTTACTCCCGGCAATAATTTATCAAGAATAACCAGCTTTTCTTTTGGGATGGTGTTGATGATTTCGTGTGCATTTTCTCCGCCTTCTAAAAAATGTGGTACAATCACAAAGTGCGAATAATCATCCCGTTTGGCCACGATCATTTTCTTAAACAATGCATAATCGTTGTTGTAAATATAAAAATCGATTGCTGCACGCTCTCCCAATGTTTTGGTAAACGAATCGTATATGATTTTTTTGTGTGTACTAAGCTTATTAAACAGTAAACAAACCTTTAACTTGCGCGAAAAATCGGTGTTGATAATAAAATAACCCTTACCCGGTACCGAATCTACTACTCCAAGCTTACGCAGGTTACGGTAACCTTTTTCGGCGGTATCTCTCGACATTTCCAAACTGAAACTCAGTTCGTTAATAGATGGCAATAAACTATTTTTGAGAAGTTTACCACTTTCAATAGCGGCCAAAATGGCATTGGTTAATTGCTTGTATTTTGGCGTTGATGAATACTCATCAACATTAAGATAGGGAATTAAATCTTCTGGTTTCAAAATGGTTTTATAGTCTAGGGATTTCGAATATAAGGAAATTCCTAAAAATCTAACGTACGTTGTATGGCTGAATAGTATTTTAACTGAATCATATCCGTTGGTGCAGGGTTTTCATTCCAGGCATCATTTATTGCTAAAGCGGTGCCTATTGCGGTTGCCTGCGATACTGAAGAGGCATAAACCTCAATATCAGGAATAGAAGTTGCGAGCAAATGCATATAAATCGCATTTTTACCAAAACCACCATCTACAAAAATTCTTTTCACACCTGAATTTAAAATCAGCCTTAATGAATAAATCTGCTGTTTGATCAGGTCGAAAATCAATTGGTGATAGGCTTCTTCTGCGGTTTGAAAAAGATTCAAATCTCGTTCAGGAAAGGTAGAATTTGCCGAAAAACCTTGCTGTTCCTGTTGGTTTTCGGGTATTTTATTGGCCAGTTTCAAAATCATTGAAGGGTTAAACTTCAAATGTTTAAACAGATAGGCAGCACGATCGAAATGTTCGGCAATCCGTTTAAGCTGTACCTCGTGTTCGTAACCTGCAAAAATACGCGAAGCTTTAACGGCTTTACCTTTGAAATGCATGTAACAAAGGCAATCTTGCTTAAGCTCATCGGCTGTTAACGGCTCTTGATTAAAAGGGTTTAAACTGATGCACCAGGTACCGGTTGAAATGAGTACAAATGGTGTATTAAAATTAGCAAGATAAGGGATTAATGCGGCTGAACTATCGTGCAAACCAACACCAACCTTTATACTGTTGCCTTCGAAATTAGTTGTAAGACTCGAATCTGCGGGGGTAAAAGTACCAAACTTACCCTCAATTTGCTCAGTAGTAACCCAATTGTGGTATTCACTTTTATTAAAATCCCAAAGCTGCGTATGGCAACCGATGCTGGTAATATCGGCCACGGCCTTACCCGTAATTAAATAACTTAAATATTGCGGCAGGTGTAAAGCCCACTTCACCTTTTTAAATATTTCGGGTTTTTCGTGCTTTAGGCGGTACAATTGCATGCCTGAGTTTAAGCTGCCCAAAATTGGTGAGGCTGTTTCCAATGAAATCTTCTCCTCACCACCATACTTGTTGTAAAAAGCTTTTTTAAGTGCTTCGGGGTATTCTTTTAAATAATTATAAAGTGGTGTTAAAGGTTCTCCATTTTCATCCAAATAAACAAAACTGGCACCATAAGTAGAAAAATTTATGGCCTTAACATCGAACTCTTTTAACTGCAAAACCTGATGCAGGGAATCGTAAACGGAAGAACGCAGGCTTTCGAGATTTTCGCATGGCTCTCCATCTTCATCAACTGTTTCTACAAAACGTGCAGACCGCTCGTAAACGATGCTGTAATTTTCGTCGATCAGAAACAGTTTTTTATTCGTTTTTCCTACATCAAATATGGCAACAACAGGTTTAGGCATTTCTATTTCTCTAATTATAAACCTGTGGCAACGGTATTTCCGCGGTGATTAACTAATTGATTTCTAACACCTAAATCACGGTATAATGCAATTGGTGATAATGCTGCTCCTGCCCTCAACCTGGCTTCGGCTACTAAAGCCCTTAAATCGCTACGGAAAGTATGTTGTAAAATTTCTTGGGCTTTGGCTACATCATTGTTGTTCTGCGCTTCGTTTAATGCTTTTCTATCTACCAGTAAAGCTTGTGCATAGGCAATCATAATGGCCTCTACCGATTGCAATAAATCTTCTAAAGGATCTTTTACATTGTGCGAAGCATCGATCATCCAACCCAGATCTTTTGCATGGTTCATTCCTTTAGCATCCATACCTTCTACCAGTTCATTAAATATCAAAAATAACTGGTAAGGCTTAATGCTTCCTGCGGTTAAATCATCATCGCCATACTTGGAATCGTTAAAGTGGAAACCACCCAGTTTTCCTTCCATTAAAAGTAACGCAACAATCTGCTCAATGTTTGCATTAGGCAAATGGTGACCCAAATCTACCAATGTATAGGCTTTTTTACCCAATTTACTCGCATACAGTAAAGACTGTCCCCAATCTCCAACCGTAGTAGAATAAAAGTTAGGTTCGAAAGCTTTATACTCCACAAATATCTTCCAATCTTCTGGCAGGGCGGAATAGATTTCGTGTAAACTTTCTAAAGTGTTTTCGAAAGCTTTACGGAAATTTAGTTGTCCGGGGAAACAAGAACCATCGGCAAGCCAAACGGTTAAAGCATCAGATCCCAGTGCAATACCATGTTTAATTACTTCTATATTGTGCTCAATTGCTTGCTTGCGGATATCTTTATTAACATTTTGCAATGAACCAAATTTATAGCTGTGTGCAGCACCTTTCTGATCCTGAAAAGTGTTGGAGTTCATGGCATCGAATTTTAAACCGTAGCCAGCAGCCAAAGTTTTTAAAGCTTCTGCATTTTGAGGGATATCCCATGGAATGTGAAGTGAAATTGCTCCACTGGCACCGTTCAGTGCATGCAACAAACCAACATCTTCAATTTTTTCTTCAATTGTACGCGGTTCCCCACCGGTAATGGCAAAACGGCCAAAACGTGTTCCGCCTGTGCCTAATGCCCAGCTTGGAATTGCAATTTGAAAATCGACCAGTTTCTGGATTACGCTTTCGACATCAACATGTGCCCAATCTTCTTTCAAAAAAGAAAGCTTACGCTGATGAGGGGTTAAAAGGGAGTCGTTATGTTTTTCTATTTGGTTCTGCTCGATATTCATAAGAATATTTGGTTTTTATTAGGTTAATTATTGTGGCGATACAATCGCCTTTCTCATTCATCCTCGTTATAAACGAGGACGATTATAAAAATTTAAAGTCATTTTCGGTCTGTGATTGAACACAGACCGGTTAAACAACTTACTAAAACTGATTTTAAAACTATTACATCGTGGGCTATGTCTTCGTAGAACACTATTTTATTTTGTTTTTCGGTCTGTGAGGACACAGACCGAGGTTTTTTTTCATTATTATTATCCATGGTCTGTTATCCATGGTCTGTGTCTCAACAGATCATTTACTTACTTCTTTTTCAGTCTGTGAGGACAAAGACCGAAGATTTTATTTCATTATTATTATCCATGGTCTGTTATCCATGATCTGTGTCTCCACAGACCATTTGCTTACTTTTTTTTCGGTCTGTGAGGACACAGACCGAGGAATTATTTTATTCTAATTATCCATGGTCTGTTGTCCATGGTCTGTGTCCTCACAGACCATTTACGTACATCTTTTTTAGTCTACGAGGACAAAGACCGAGGATTTTATTTCACTATTATTATCCATGGTCTGTGTCCCCACAGACCATTTACTTATTTCTTTTTAACCACCATTACCTCACAAATGCCATGGCTACCCCGCCATCAACATTTAGAACATTTCCGGTTGATTTATGCAGCAAGCCACCTACAAAAGCGAAGCAAGCATTAGCAATATCATCTGGTAAGATAATCTGATTTAACAATGTACGTTTTGCATAATAAGCCGGTAACTCTGCTACGGTAATTCCGTAAGCTTTCGCACGGCCTTCTGCCCAGCCCCCTGCCCAGATATTGCTATCGCTGATTACTGCATCAGGGTTAACCACATTTACGCGGATATTATCGGCTCCGAGTTCGGCAGCGTTTAATCTGCTTAAGTGCAATTGTGCTGCTTTTGCACTTCCATAACCGGCATTGTTTGGCCCGCTTACCAAGGCATTCTTGCTTACAATATTAATGATATCGCCACCAATATTTTGCTTTTGCATCGTATTTGTTGCAGCTTGGGTAATAAAAAACTGGCCTTTTACCAAAACATCATATAACAAATCCCAATCTTTCTCTGTATGATCGGCAATGGTTTTAGAAATTGATAATCCTGCGTTGTTTACAATAATATCTACCCCGCCAAAAGCGAGAGCGGCAGAATCAAAAGCAGCTTTAATATCAGTTTCGCTGGTTACATTTAAAACGGCTGTACTGTAAGAATCCTTACCATAAAGGCCTGCAAATTCGTTACCTGCTTCTTCTAAACGCTCAGCATTCATATCATTCAAAATCACCACTCCACCTTCAGCCACAAACTTCTTGGCAATTGCTTTGCCTATGCCGCCTGCACTGCCAGTTATCAGGGCAATTTTTCCTGTTAAAGGTTTTGGCTTAGGCATGCGTTGTAATTTTGCTTCTTCCAACAACCAATATTCAATATTAAATGCTTCCTGGTGTGGCAATGAAGTATATTGAGAAACGGCTTCAGCACCTTTCATTACGTTAATGGCATTGATATAAAATTCTGCAGCCACTCTTGCCGTTTGTTTATCTTTAGAAAAAGTAAACATTCCGATACCGGGATATAAAATTACTACTGGATTGGTATCCCGGATAGCAGGGCTGTTTGGATGTTTACAGGCTTCGTAATAAGCAGTATACATTGCTCGGTATGCTTCGAAAGCAGGTGTTAGTGTTTCTTTTAACGCTTTAACATCTGATAAATCGGCATTACTTTCCAATGTTAAAACCAGCGGACTGATTTTGGTTCTTAAAAAGTGATCGGGACAGCTGGTACCCATCGGTGCAAGACGATCAAGATCATTAGAATTGATGAACTCCAAAACACGGCTATCATCGGTAAAATGACCAATCATATGCTGTTTAGATGAACATAAACCACGTAAAACAGGCGCTAAAGCTGCTGCTTGTTTTTTACGTTGGTCTGCAGCTGCACTTTCAATTCTCTGTCCGCCAAAAACAGGACCTTTTTTACCATAATTCTGCTCAAGGTATTCAGAACAGATTTCGATTACTTCTAAGGTATTGAGGTAACTTTCGTAAGCGGTATCGCCCCAGGTAAACAAACCATGTGAACCTAACATGATGCCACGGATGCCCGGATTTTCATCTAAACATTGTTTTAATTGCAAGCCCAGTTCAAAACCTGGTTTTTTCCATTCTACCCAACCAATTGTTCCTCCGAATAGTTCTTCAGTAATCTTTTTACCATCTTTAGCAGCCGCAATTGCAATGGCAGCATCCGGATGCAAGTGATCAATATGTGCAAATGGCAAAAAACCATGCAAAGGTGTATCAATTGATGGTGCTTTGGAGCTTAAATCGAAAATACAGTGGTTAAACAATTCAACCATTTCATCTTCATAAGCTACGCCACGGTAAATATTTTTAAGGCTACGTAAACGGTCAACATATAATGCTGCAAGGCCACTTTTCTTTAGTGTACCCAAATCGCCACCTGATCCTTTTACCCACATTACTTCGGTTTCCAAACCTGTAAGCGGATCTTTTTCCGATAATTTGCATGAGGTATTGCCACCTCCGTAATTGGTTAAGCGTAAATCTGCTCCCAATAAATTAGAGCGATAAATTAAGAGGGCAACTTCATCTCCCGCAAGTTTTGCGGCTTCCTCTTCATCCCACAGATAGCTTACATGCTTATAACTTTTCGTATCGATTGACATTCTAATTTTATATTTAAATTTTATTATTATCCTTTAATTGAATTACCATAACCTACAATGAGTACTGAAATGATAATGGTTAAAATTCCTGCTAAAACGGTCATCAGGGTTTTTCTTGAAACGCCTTTCCATTCTTTTAACACTAGCCCCCAGATGTTGGCAATTAAGATGATAAAAGCCATGTGCAATATCCACGAACTGGCACCATTACCCATTTTGCTTTCGCCCATGCCATAGAAAAAGAACTGTAAAAACCAGGTTGTACCGGCCAGTGCAGAAAATATATAGTTTTTTAACAGTGGTGTTTTTGCATTGGTATAATCGCCAAATGTTTTGTTGCGGGCATTTAAAACCATACACCAGATAAAGTTTGTGGTTAAACCGCCCCAAAGTACAATGATGTAGGTTACGTTATTTGAGAATAGAAAGTTGCCCGCTTCAGCAGGGTTTGCAGCTTTCCAGATGGCGTTTGCAGCATCGGCCATAGGCTTACCAGCTTCGATACCGAAATTGAAACAAGCACTTAAAACACCTGAAACAATACCTACAAATAAACCCAAACCGAACTTGTATTCTGTTTTCACCTCCAGTCCGTGCGGATCGGTAACACCAGATTTTGTTTCCTTTTCTTTCATCATACCTGCCTTACCGCAGATTACAATACCGAAAATACAAACCAATAAACCAAGCAATACCATACGGCCCCAATCGGTATGCAGAAACATGGTAAATGTATCTTTACCGGCCTGAGGAAAAAAATCAAAATATATGGATGGCAGAATTGAACCCAGCACCATGCAAAGCCCTAAAATAATACTGCTCCCTAATGATACACCCAGATAACGAACGCCTAAACCATAGGTTAAACCGCCAATGCCCCAAAGAATACCAAAGAAATACGTTAACCATAAAATATTGCCATGTGTTGCAGTGATAATTGCACCAAAATTAGGAACGGTTAAATAAGCTGCTAATGGCGGAACGATTAACCAGGAGAAGATTCCTCCAACAATCCAATAACTTTCCCAGGCCCAGCCTTTAACTTTTTTGTATGGAATATAAAAACTTCCAGAGGCGAAACCACCGAAGAAATGAAAAATTACACCTAGAATTGCTTGCATGCGTGATTAATATATTTGGTTGGTCTAAAATAGAATTTACAGTAATTTTAACTGTTATGCACTGTTATGGATGAAAGGTAATTTGAAGTTTGGAGACGGGAAACGGAGGTAGGAAGAAAAAGTGTAAAATTAAGAGTGGCCTTTTGGTACTATCGGGGAATTGTTTTCCCGCATATTGAAGAAGATTTACGCAGAATTTTATGTAAGGTTGGATGGGAAACTTATTAGGAGCTTTAATGATTGCTTCACACTTGGCACATTCCTAAGCCTTCAGTTCGAAATAACGGTTTTTCATAAAATTACTTTGAAACCTTCCTGCCGTGGGCAGCGATAGATCATAGTTACTTTGAAACCTTCCTGCCGTGGGCAGCGATAGATCATAGTTACTTTGAAACCTTCCTGCCGTGGGCAGCGATAGATCATAGTTACTTTGAAACCTTCCTGCCGTGGGCAGCGGCAAATTATATAAAAATTGATTAATTAGTTCAAGGCTTCTACTTTGCAAACAATATCTTCGATTACCTCTACAGATTTGAGGATTTTATAATGTCCAACCTCTTCAAATGATTTTGTGCTGATGGCAGGGTATTTATCCAGGAATTCTTTAAGGTAAGTATAGGGCGAAATGTGGTCAGCAGGATCGTAAGCTAGAAAATGATCTAAATCAGGGCTTAACTGATAAAGGTTGGTAAGATTAAAATGGCTGGCTTTAACCGGGAACTCTTTGGCAAAATTGCTAAAAAATATTTCCTGATGTGCAGTTCCGATGCTTACAGTATCTAAACTTTGTTCGAAGTTTTCTTTAAGTCTGATTAATGGCGCAATGCTGATCAGCAAATCAGGTGTTAAACCCAGCTCCTGTAAAGCAATTACATTGGCCATGCCGCCTAATGAATGCCCGATTAATACATTGGGCTGTACATAATTTAAGGCAATTGCTTTTACTGAATCGGCATAAAGCATCAGGTTGGAAAATTCTGAAACTGAACTTCCATTTCCGGGTGCATCAAAGGCTATGATCTCCAGCTCTTCATTTTTTTGAAGTGCTACAATCAATTCATAAAAATCTAAAGCTTTTGATGCCCAACCATGGGTAAGCAGCACTTTGCGTTTGCCACTACCCCAGCTAAAACAGTTAACGGTTACTTCGGCATTGGTAAAATAAGTATCAAAAACACTCAAACTGAACTGTTTTGATTCGGCAATAAGCTGTTCCTGGTGCAAGCGTAAAGGCATTTTAGGGGAGTAAAAAATGAATTCACGCATTAAAGCTAAATCAGGATCTGCCTGTGTTAACCTAAGCTCGTTTACAATCTGTTTCAGCCTTTTCAATTCGAACTTATTTTATCGTTAAACCAAGTGAGATTTTAAATCTGCAGGAGAATAGTTGATCGATTTTAAGGTTTTGTCGTCCGATTTCCTGAATACGAGGAACAGTCCGTCTATTTCTTTGTAATAAGATTCTGTTTGATCTTTATCTAAATAAAACTGGATCGTTTGTTCTGCTTCTTCTATCGTTTTGCAGGCTTTGCTCATGTTTGAGCGGTGAACTTCATCAAACAAAGTCTTAAACTTTCCACCTAAACCAAATTCGTGGATGGCACCGGCAAGCACATATTGCAAATCGCAAAGCGCGTCAGCAACCTCTACCAAGTCATTATTTTCTACCGCTTCCTGTAGTTCTTTCAACTCTTCAGCTAAGAGTGAAATGCGGAGATTGGCCCGCTGCTTTGAAGGAATAACCGGGTTATCTAAAATGGGATGTTTAAAGGTAGTGTGAAATTCTGCAACCTGGTTAAGCGAATTGGTTTCTTGCATGGTAATAACTGATTTAATCTTTATGCAGCAAACTTAAAAAAAACGGGAGATATAATGGGGAGAATTTATGCACAATGGTGGTGGGTGGGGTTATTTTAATCGGATAGCTATCGGATTTATTTAAGGATTTTTGTGCTGATGTGTGCCAAGGAAACACGGATTGGACGGAATTAATTTTTTACCATTAAGGAGTTAAGAAGATTAAGAACGCGCATGTTTAACAACATAACAATTAACCAATCGATTAATTAGCCGTTTTTCTTGCCTTCCCTTACTACTTTGAAAAACTCTTCTTTATAGGTTTCGCCAATTGGAATCGCCTGGTCGTTAATGTAAACGGTATTACCATCAATCATTTTGATTTTTTCAATAGAGATGATGTACGATTTATGAATGCGGTAAAATGGTGGCTGAGGCAGTTCGGTTTCGAGCTCGCGCAGTGCCTGGTAAGTGATAATTCTTTGGCTGGCGGTATAAACCGAAACATAGTTTTTCAGTCCTTCAATGTACAGGATGTCTTCGTAATCTACCTTGATAAATTTATTCTTGGTATCGCCTTTGATGAAAATAAAATCATTTCCTTGTGCAACTTGCTGAACAATCGTTTCCTGCTGTACAGGTACCACAGGTGCTAAAATTTGCTGCGCCTTGGTGGCTGCCTTGTAAAAACGTTCGTAAGATATTGGTTTAAGCAGGTAATCCACCACGTCCAGATCAAAACCTTCCAATGCATATTCGGGATAAGCTGTGGTTAAGATTACCTTACACTTGCCTCCGCAGATTTTCAGGAACTGAATCCCCGTCAATTCAGGCATCTGGATATCTAAAAAACAAGATCTACTTTTCCTTCCTGAACCAGGTTAAGTGCTTCAAAAGCATTGGTAGTGGTTCCAACCAATTCTAAAAATGGTGTTTTATTGATAAAAGCAGCAATAATATCTGAAGCGTAAGCTTCATCATCAACAGCAAGGCAACGGATCATATTAGGGAGTTATGGTTTGGCGATTAGCAGTAATTAAACTTATATAACGATACAAATTATCATTTACAGATTTAAAATCAAAGTGCTTTTATAAGTATTGCTATTGTTAGAAATCAGTAACTCATGTTTATCAGGATAAATCAGATCCAATCTCCGGTGAATATTCACCATCCCTACCCCACTTGAATGGTCTTTTTGTGCATGGCTGATCTTATTGCTTACCTCAAAACTTAAACGTTTGTTTTGCACCTTTAATTTAATGCGCACTGGCTGGGTTTCATCATTTACCACGCCATGCTTAAAGGCATTTTCTACAAATGGAATTAATATCAGAGATGCAATTTTTTGATCGGTAATGCCTTCGGTAATAAAATCGACATAAAATTTTGGTTCGAAACGCATTCTGAAAAGGGCCACGTAACTTTCCAGATATTCAACCTCTTTATCTAAACTTACCTTCCCATCCGGACTATCGTTCAGGGTGTAGCGCATCAAATCAGACAAACGCAATACTGCATTGGCCAGTTTATCCGAAACGGGAATAGCCAATGAATACACATAGTTTAAGGTATTATACAGAAAATGAGGATTGATCTGCGATTTAAGAAACGACAGTTCTGCTTTAACCACTTCTTCTTTAAGTTTTCGGTTAACCTGCTCTGATTTAAAACTCTGTTCAATTCCATAAGCGGCGGCGGGGGTTACAATGAAACCTAAACTCCAATAAATATTATCAGAAATGTAGGCCCAGGCAGTTGTGCGGTCGTCGTAATTATGAAAACCAAACCATTTTAAATAAAGCACTTCTTCTATTAAGTACCTTAAGGCAATAAAAACCCCGATGGTAAGTATAATGCCTCCGATTAACTGGGGAACTTTATTTTTCTTTAAAAACCTTGGATATACCCATAGGTAGCAGATGTAGAACTCTATCAGTTGTATAAAATTCATAGAGATACTAAAGGCCGATTTGTTAAAAGTAATGCCATCAATTAAGTATCCTCCATAAAAATAACCCAATACAAGTACCCAGCACAGAATATGGATAGAAATGATTTTTATTGTTTTCATGTTCTAAAACTATGCAAAGCTTTTTTAACTGCCTATTTTCTTATTCCAAACCTGTAAATAATTATCCCAACCTCTACATTTTAAGGATCAACACCGTTTAGCAGTGAAAAAAGCATTGGGATAATATTTTAAGGGGTTGGGATTATATAATTTTCGGGCTGATGCAACCTCTTCATCTTTGAAACGTCAATTATAAAACAAACACGATGATGAATATTTTATTTAAAACTGCTCTTTTTCTATCCCTTATTTTCACTCTGCAATCTACCTTCGCTCAAAACATCAAAGTAAGCGGAACGGTTACCGATAAAAGCAATAAAGCACTCGATTATGCTTCTGTTGCTCTCATCCATTTACCAGATTCGGTTTCAATTGCTTTGCAGGCAACCAACCAACAAGGCTTGTACGAGTTTAATCATGTTAAAAGTGGCCGGTACCTGATAAAAGCGTTAATGATGGGTTACGGTAAAAATGAATCTGCTGTTTTTGAAGTAAAAGATTTGGCGGTTAAAGTGCCTTCAATTGTACTCACAGATCGTTCAGAAAATTTGAAAGAGGTAAATATTAGTTCCAAAATGCCTGTAATCGATCAAAAAGCGGATCGGGTTATTGTAAATGTGGAGCAAATGAATACTGCTGGCGATAATGCTTTGGAAGTAATCAGCAGATCGCCGGGTGTTAAACTGGATAAGGATGATAACATTGTGCTTAAAGGTAAAAAGGGTATTAACGTAATGATTGATGGCAAATTGAGCTACATGTCGGGCATGGAGTTAACCACCTACTTAAAATCTTTACCAGGTTCGGTGCTAAGCAAAATAGAGCTGATTTCTAACCCTCCATCTTCTTTTGATGCTGCCGGAACCGGAGGTATTATCAACATTAAACTGAAAAGAAATAAAATGCAGGGCTTTAACGGAAACGCAAATTTAGGCGGCGGTTATGGCCGTTACGAAAAAGTTTACGCAGGCACCAACCTTAATTATAACATTGGCAAAGTAAGCACTTATGTACGTTTAAATGCAGGCCACTATAACTCATTTAACAGGTTAACACTAAACCGTACCATCGGCGATGAGCAATACAACCAGGTAAATTTCTGGCACCCGGTAACAAACAGTTTAAATTACTCTACAGGTGCCGATTATTTCATCAATGAAAAACATACGCTAGGCGTTATGGTAAAAGGTTTCACTGCGCCTGAAGAAACCAAAGTAAACAGCAATTCGGTAAATTATAATGCAGCCGGGGCAAAAATGGGTGGAACATCAATGTTCAACCCGCAAAGCAACACCGAAAAAAACCATGCATTTAATTTAAATTACCGTTTTAAAACAGATACACTGGGTGGCGAACTGGGTTTTGATGCCGATTATGTTCAATACGATAACAGTAAAAACGAAACCTTTACCAACAATTACCTCAATGCCAATGATCAGTTAATTGGCAACCCGGTTGATCTCCGCAACAATGGCATGGGCAAGGTATCCATCTATTCGGTTAAGGCAGATTACAGCTTAAACTTTAACAAAACATTAAAAATGGAAACGGGTTGGAAAAGCAGCTGGGTAAAATCGCAGAGCGATGTGCGTTTTGATTCGTTAAAAACCGCTGGCTGGATTAACGATCCCCGCCGTACCAATTTGTTTTTGTATAATGAAAACATAAATGCGGGTTACCTTTCGCTTGATCAGAGTTTTAAAAACGTACAGATCAAAGCCGGCTTGCGTGCTGAGCAAACCTTGGGCGATGGCAGCTCATCAGGCACCAATACCACAATAGAACGAAAATACTGGAAGCTTTTTCCAACACTTTTTGTTTCATACAAAATCGATTCGAACAACCTGGTTACCGGAGCCTACCGCAAAAGCATTAACCGCCCTTCATACAGCAGTTTAAATCCTTTTACCTTTTATACCGATCCTTATACCGCATTACAGGGTAACCCACTGCTACAACCCTCTTATGCAAACAGCCTTGAATTTAATTATTCATTAAAAAATTTCAGGGTACTTACATTAAGTTATTCGGTTGGCAGCGAATCCATTTCGGAGGTGATTTACCAGAACAATACCACTAAAGAAAGTATCTCCAGACCAGAAAACCTTAACCGTACGGTAAGTTTTTATGTAGCCACAGGAAGCCCATTTGATGTAACAAAATGGTGGAACAACAATACAGAGGTTTCTGCCGCTTACAACAGTACTTCTTCGCCGGTACAGGGGGCAGGATACAATGCATCGTCATGGAGCTGGGGTTTTAGTACCGATAACACCATTACCCTACCCAAAAACTATAGTATTTCGGTTTTTGGTTTTTACGAATCGCCTTCGGTATCCGGATTGTTCCACAGTTTAGAAAGTTATCAGATTAATTTAGGTGCTAAAAAAACCTTTTGGAAAAAGAATGCAACGGTTTCATTTAAGGTGAATGATGTTTTTAACACGAGCAAGTTCAGGGCAAACCTGGCGTACAACAATATCAATACTTTTTGGCAGAACGAGTGGGAAAGCCGCAAGGTAAGCCTGAGTTTTACCTATAAATTTGGTAACATGAAAATAAAAACTGCCCGCAACAGAAGAACCGGAACAGCCGATGAAGAGAACAGGGTTGGTAAGAATTAAATCAGGTAGGTTTGGTATTGTCGCCATTCCGGCGCAGGCGCGAATATTAATGCAAAATGCTTTAAAATTCCCAACCCGATAGCTATCGGGTTGGGAAATGATGAATCACTCCAAATATCCTAAAGCTTAACTTTCACAAAATACAATCTGTTCCGATCAACTGAATTGGTTAATGGCAGAATTTTCTGTGCAAAACCACTAGCGCCATTATCTACCACACCAAAATCATCATCGTTAGAAATTACAAGGATATTGCCCGGTAATAAAGCCAGTCCTTCTGCTTTATCGTGGGGATAAACTGAAGGCAGGTCTTTTAAAAGGTCTAAAACAACAGTTTTACTAACAGGAGTTATGCCTGCGCCACTTAAACCGGCAGCATTATTTAACTCTTCTACCGTTTTGCCTCCATATAGTTTACCTGTAGCACCATTCGCAGCATCAGAAATATCGGTAGCTCCACTAATGTCAATTTTAAAAACCTTTTTAAATGCTGCCGGATTGGAAGCCGCACCACCATACAACCCATCACGCTCGATAGTTAAAAAAGTTGTACTGTTAACGGCCACAATATCGCTTACACCTGTTAAAGAAACATTATCCATTAGGTAAGCATATTGTTTAGTTGCTCCGCTTGCAATATCGAAAGTCAGAATCCTTAATACAACTGAATTGGCAACAGCATTTTTTGAAGGATTGTACATTGGCGACTGCATCATACCCACTAATGTTTTCCCATCAGGAGTAATGGCAAGGCCTTCCATACCACGGTTTGCTCTTCTATTGGCAAATACTGCCGGAATTCTTCGTCCACCTGTACCAGTTCCGAAGGGATTAATACGTTCTATGGTTTTGCCGGTAGCATCAAAATGTGCAATATGAGGACCATACTCATCACTGATCCAAAATGACCCGTCAGCAGCCCTTACCAAACCTTCAGAATCGATACCATCGGCACTTGGTGCAATTACCTGTCCGTTTAAGTCGTAGGCCGTTTCTCCCGAAGCACCCATTCCGGCGGGATTCGGAAGTCCGTTTAGTTTATCGCCACTGGCATTTTTCAGGTATATGGTTTCTTCAAGAATTAGTTTACCGTCTTTCAATCTGAATTTTCCGATCTGAGGATCAAAATCCGGCTTGCCGATGATGATTGAGTTTGCAATCTGCCCGGCAACATTCGAACCCCTATCGGTTAACATATAAAAAACATCAGGCGAATTGGGATCAGCAGCTACCGCCGAACCAAAGCCACCATTGTACACCTTTACGCCAGCAGCGGTAGTGAAAAGTACCGGAGGATCGGCAACTTCTGCTACATTGGGATAAGTGAGTGCTGTTGGGGTTTCTTCGTGGTTCTTTTTACAAGATACCATACCGATAGATGCCGCAGTAATTAGGGCAAGTAAATCTCTTTTCATTTAAATGGAATAATTTTTAAACAAAGCAAGGATGTAAATATGAAGGCAATGTTAAGTGAATAACAAGAATTGATGTGTATGCTTGTTACATTGGCAAGAAAAATTAATCTGTATTTCCGTGGCAAAAAACCAAAAAAGCCGTCAGTAATTCACATAATGTTCTTCAAAACTGCCATCATCGTATAAATCTATCAATCCATAACCTGGTGCGGTTTCTCTCCGGTTACCTTCCCACCAGGCACCAGATACTGCACCGTTGCAGAGATAGGTTACATTGTTGTAAACCACTTTATCGCGCATGTGCAAATGCCCGCTTAAACATAACTTTACATTTGGATGCTGATAAAACAGGTTGATGATTTTAGCGGTATCGGTGTGCATGTCGCCACCCAACATGGTCCATTTATTTACAATATTGTCTTCTATCATCAGGAGCGCAGTAAGTATAGGGATATGCGACATCACCATTACTGGCATACCTGCACTCGTTGTATCAAGTTCATTTTTTAACCACAGCAATTGTTCTTCGCCCAGCTTACCAATGTACCAGGTATTGTCGATATCAAGATGAGTACTGTCTAGCACAATAATTTTCCAGCCATTTTGCACCATACTATAATAAGGCTTGGCCAGCTGCAACTTATCCATGGCATATTTTTTTCCGTAAAAAGCATCACCTTTTGTGTTTTCATTCCACCAGATATCGTGGTTGCCCAAACAGTAGCGTACAGGCAAGCTACATTCGTTTTTCATCGTGTCGCCTACCAGTTTCCATTGATCGTTTATGGTAGCGATATTTTCTTTATTCATATCAAAAACGATATCACCTCCATTTAATACCAAATCTACTCTTGGCGATTGATTTTGCAGGTGGTGCAGGCATTTAATAAATTTTGCAGGTGCATTAAATTGGTTTTTCAGGTGTACATCCGTAATATGCGCTACCCTAAGCACGGGCTTTTTATAAGCTGCTGAGGAAATTGCGGGCAGCGTAGGCAACAAAAATAGCCCACCAATATTTTTGAGTGCAGATCTTCTTTCCATTATATTTTTTTATTGCTTCAAAATTAGCATTGCAATGTTGCCTTAACATTAAGCTAAAAAAAAGCGGTGCATGCCATTATACACATGCACCGCTTGGCTGATCTTACCAATTATTACCTGGCCAGATGATAAGCGTTTATGATTTTATGAAAAATCGTATTATTAGGGTAAACGCCGTTAAAATATTGCGACCCTGGTCCGTAGGCAAACACCGGAACCATTATACCCGTATGGTCATTGGTACTAAATTCGCCGCGGATCATCCCTTTTTCTGCTGAACCATCCAAAAGTGTCAACCCTCCGGTTTCATGGTCGGCGGTAACAATTACCAATGTTTCACCATCCTCATCAGCAAAGCGCAGTGCTTCGGCAATTGTGCGGTCAAAATCGTGCAGTTCTGTAACCAGGTAAGGTAAATCATTTGCATGCCCTCCGTAATCAATTTGTGCTCCTTCTGCCATAATGAAGAAACCGCGTTTGTTTTTTGCTAAAATTTCAATTGTATGCAAAAGTGATTGTTTCAGCATATCTCCTCTGCCTTTAATCACCGGTCGGGTAGCAGAATCAGCAAGCAATACCAACTGTTTACCCTGGTTTTGCTTTTTAAAATCAGTCAGATTATCTGACAACTGATAACCCTTTGTTTTAAGCTGCGGCAAAAGCTGAGCATTTTTATTCTGCTCAAAAGCTTTACGGTTGGAACCGACCAAAACGTCGGCTTTGCTGGTTAAGAGGTCGTTTGCAATAGCACCATTAAAAGCACGATCGAGCTGATGCGCATAAAAAGCCGCTGGCGTGGCATCTGTAAGATCGCCTGAGCTAATGATGCCACATTTTATTCCAAAACCGGCCAAAGTATCTACTAAATTCGTCTTTTTCTGATCATCAGGCCCCATTCCGATGTAGCGGTTATTGGTTTTAACACCTGTAGCCATTGCGGTACCACCCGCAGCCGAATCGGTGTTGCCGGCATCGGCCGCAGCAGTTTCTGAAAACCCGATTGCATGGAACTTTGCCATATTTAAATCACCATGGTTGGCAATTAACCCTGCGTGTATGGCTGCAAGGCCCATTCCATCTCCGATTAATAAAATGATGTTTTTGGCTGGCTTATCTGCTCCGTCGGTTTTGTAGGTTGGCGTATAGGGTTTGTAAGGAGTTTGATTGGTATAGCTTAACTTATCCTGATGAAGATAAAAATCTTTCAGTTTATTTGGGTTATCGGTATTAATCCAGTCTGCACCAAACCTTTCGAGCACAATCCAGGTATTTGGACTATCCTGAGTGGCCCAAAACCTGAAAGGCTTTCCTTTGCGGTGTGCCTGCATTATAGCTGCTTTCATCCTGGCCTCGTCGGTTTTGGTGGGGTTGCCTTTGCCATTCCATGTGGTATGGTTTTTAAGGTCATCACTGATCATTGCTACCCTGGCCAGTTGTGCCTCGGTATAAATGGTTGTCGGCCTTCCATCGAATGATAATTTCTCATCATAGTTTTTAAAATCTGCCGGAAGGGGCATATCACCGCTAATTACAATCTTTATGGCATCAGCATTGCTTTTCACATCAAATACCGCGGCATAATCATCTAATTCTTTCAGCAATACAGGCAAAACATGTTTATAATCTTCCTTCACATCAATAACAAGTTGCAGTTTCGAGGCTGCATTTGCATAAGGATGATTCCCATTTGCTTTAAAGCGTTGCGCCAGCGGATCGAGATAGATTTTTTTCAGTGTAAAATCAGGCTTAATTTCCGAAACTTCATGCGCTACATAGAGTGCTCCATCTTTTAAAAATACATCTGCTTCGATAGAGCCCATTCCGGCATAATATGCTGTTAAAAGGGGGATATCTTGTTTGTAATCATTGTGGCTATGTCCACGGTTTGCATCAAGTTTAAGCTGTGCAGATGCGCCCTGCAGCCCCAATAGTATTGCCAGGGCTGCAAGGTTTATCCATAATTTATTTACCATCCCGGGTTCTGTTTAATTACGCCAGCACTGTTGTCAATTTCTCTTTGTGGTACTGCCCAAACATCATGAACCTGTGGATTAAAGGTTCGGGCCGGCCAGATTACAGTTCCATCAAAATCGTGTAATGGTTTAGCATAAGTGGATTGCGCATCGCCCCACCTTACTAAATCGCGGTGACGATCTGCCCATTCGCCTGCCAGTTCGTTACGGCGTTCGCGTTTAAGATCTTCGATTGTCATTCCTGTTTTAGCACTTAAACCTGCACGCAGCCTGATTTTGTTCAGTTCAGCATCGCCTGCTCCAGCGCCACTAAGGTTAATTGCGGCTTCTGCTTTAATTAATAAGACCTCTGCATAACGCATTAGGGGTACATTTAAATCTGTTGTTCCGTTATCGCCATTCGGATTAACGTGTGTTGGAACTGGGTTGGCATAAGAAAACGGCTCCATGTACTTTTTAAACTGGTAGTTTGATGTTGCTCCTGCATCTTTGGTAAAACTGCGTTCGGCACCGAAAAACATAAATTTATCGCCAGGTTTTAAAATGGTGGCTTCACGGCGTTGATCGCCCGCTTCGTATGAATCGTAAAGCTCTTTGGTTGGCAGATAATAACCCCAGCCATTGTAAATTCCCCAGGCTTTGTTGGTTAGCATAACACCCGGAAGCTTGCTTCCCCAGCCTGTACCGCCACCACTTGGCGTACAAACCACCGACCAGATATATTCTTTAGACCAATTGTTTGAGGCTTTAAATACATCTGCAAAATTAGTTTTTACTAAATCATGCTGACCTGAAGTAATTACCATATCGGCATATTTTGCTGCATTGGTATAATCTTTTTTGTACAGATACACTTTAGCAAGGTAAGCCCAGGCTGCGGTTTTATGTGCTTTGCCATAATCGGCTGCTTTCATTGCTGAAAATAAAGGAAGGTTATCTGCTGCTTTTAATAAAAGCGAGATGATGTAGTCGTAATTTTCATTTACGTTTTTTGCACGGGCAATTGGTTTGGCAGCGTCGGTATCTGGCGTAACGATTGGCACCCCTGCTTTATCATTTCCATAGTTTGCAGCCAGCTGAAAATAAACCAAACCAGCATTAAAATAGGCATCGCCAATGATCTGTTTTTTTAGGCTTTCATCCATTGTAATGCCAGGCACATTGGTAATGATATCGTTGGCGCGTTTAATAATGGCATAACGCATACTCCACTGGGTTTCGGTATAACCTCCGCCAACATAGGTACGATTAAAGTTTTTAATGTTATCAGCCTCTGGTTTATTACGTCCGGTAACCATATCATCGCTGGCATTGATAAACCAGAACATTCCTCGACCGTAAAAATCTTCTGCATTATAGTTTTCATACATGCCGCCTTCAGCTTTCAGTGCATCTTCTTTTGTTTTCCAGAAATTCTGCGCTGAAGGAGATCCTTCTGGTACAATATCTAGTTCTTTTGTGCATGAAGAAAAAACAGCAAGTGCTGCAAATGCTATATATTTTAAATTCTTTTTCATTATTGTTGTGATTATAGATTTACACTTAAACCAAGGATAAAGCTTCGGGCCTGCGGATAGCGGCCAACATCTACCCCGTTATTGTCCATTCCGATTTCTGGATCAAAGCCTGAATAATTGGTGATGGTGAAAAGATTGTTTGCTGTAGCATAAATTCTTACTCCACCTGTTTTTAATTTGCCAGCAATAGATTTTGGCAAACTGTAACCAAGTGTTACGTTGCGGATACGCAGATATGAGCCGTTTTCTACATAAAAATCCGAAGCTGCAAAGTTTCCGTTGGCATCACTGGTTGATATTATCGGCACTTTGCCTCCTGGGTTTTCCGGCGACCAAGCATCCAAAATTCCTACCAGTTTGTTATAAGATGGTCCGGCAGCACTGTAAGTTGTACGCTTTACAGCATTAAACAACTTATTGCCCTGTACGCCCTGTGCAAAAATGTTGAAATCGAAGTTTTTATAGCTTGCATTAAAGCTCAAGCCATAAGAAAAATCCGGGTAAGCACTGCCTGCAAAATAACGGTCGTTACCATCAATTGATCCATCGCCATTAATATCTACGAATTTAAAATCACCTGCTTTTGCATTAGGCTGGATTTTAGTTCCCTTTGCATTTTTATAGTTATCAGCTTCTGCCTGACTTTGGAAAATGCCATCTGTTTTTAACACAAAATAACTATATAGCGGCTGGCCCACCCTATTGGTAAGTGGTGCAACCTCATTGCGGAAATTGGTAGCAACTACCTGGTTTTCTATACCGGGAATAAGTTCTTCTATTTTGTTGTTTATTTTTGTTAAGGTAGCATTTACCGAGTAGGTGAATGCTGCATTTTTATCACTGTTGTAAGTTAAACCCAGTTCGATACCTTTATCTCTTACTTTACCTGCATTAATAATTTGCGTATTTAAACCTGCGGTTCCGGGTAAAGTTCTGGTTAGGATCATTTTATCGATTTCTTTAATAAAATAATCTGCAGAAAGGTTTAAACGGCCCAATACGGCTACATCAACACCAAGATTGGTTTGTTTGGATTCTGCCCAGGCAATGTTAACATTGGCCAAAACGTTTTGAACATAACCATTTTGCAAAGTTGGCGTTTGCCCGAAGTAACTTTGTGTTGGTGCCAATAACGGGTTAACCGCATCGGAAGTTAGCGAGGCTAAATTGCCAAGAAAACCGTAGCTGCCCCTTAATTTCAGTTCATTTAACCAACTCACATTTTTAAGAAAATCTTCTTTGCTGATGATCCATCCGGCTGAAGCTGAACCATAATTCCTGGTTCTGTTATTTTGGGTAAGTAAAGATGAACCATCGCGGCGACCGATTAACGATACCAGATATTTTTCGCGGTAGTTATAATTTGCACGTAAAAATAAGGATGATAAGGCCTGCGCGGTATAACCGCTTGAGGATGGCTGTATTACTGTGGCATTCATTAAATACCTGTACTGCGGCGATTCATCATCAAAACCGGCACCTGAAGCGAATAAACTTCTATACTGTGTTTTTTGAAATGAATAACCTCCGGTAACATCCAGCTGGTGGTTACCAAAAGTATTTTTATAATTTAATACTTGTTCGGTTAAGAAATCATTATTGCGGTTACTGCTTTCCTGCAAACTATTGCTCAATACCGGCTTTCCTACTTCTGGCCTTTTAGGTGTAAAACTTTTAAAAGAAGCATCTGTTTTGGTAATGCTTAAGTTAGACCTAAATGTTAAACCTTTGGCCAGTTTAATATTTGCATAAGGATTAATTACCAATACATTTATAGGGTTATTGATATCGATGCGATTTAACTCTGCTACAGGGTTAACAATATCACCATAATCTCCGGCATATGGCCCTGGCAAACCGGCAAAGCTGCCATCGGCATTATACGGTGTTCCGTTGGTTGGATAATAAATTGCAGAAAGTAAGGCCCCCGTATAATCGCTGCTGGTGTTGGCACCATTTCCGTTGGTACTGCTGTAAGAGAGGTTTTCGCCAACTTTTAACCAATTGGTAACCTCATGCTCGGTATTAATTCTAAAGTTATAGCGTTTGCTTTTGGTATTTAATACAATCCCTTCTGCATTGCGGTAATTGAAGCTTAGGTAATAGTTGGATTTTTCGCTTCCACCGTTTATAGCAGCATTGTAATCCTGCAATAAACCTTCTCTAAATACTTCATCCATCCAGTTGGTGCGGGTAATCTGCCCATCGGGATATTTCGTAGCATCAAAGGCAGGCAAAATGGTGGTTCCGCCGTTTTTAGCAGCTGTTGCGGCCACTTGTGCACGTTGCTGTGCATTTAAAGGTTCTAGTTTTTTCCAGGCATTTTGCCAACCAACCTTTGCATCAAAACTGATCTGCATTTTGCCGCTTTTGCCCTTTTTGGTGGTAATTAATATTACGCCTCCCGAAGCTCTTGCCCCATAAATTGCTGCAGATCCGTCTTTTTAATACCGAAATGGATTCAATATCATTGGGATTTAGCTGTGGTGTACCTGTAAAAATAGATCCATCGATTACATAAAGTGCATTTTCACCGTTGATACCGCCAGAGCCACGAACGTTGATACGCGGCATAGATGTTGGATCACCACCCTCATTGGTAACAATTACACCTGGGGTTTTTCCGGCAAGTACCTCCCCTACACTGTTCAGCGATCGGGAAGAAAGTTTATCCATCCCTACAATGCTGATTGCGCCCGTTAACGTTTCTTTTTTCTGCGTTCCGTAACCCACTACCACTACATCGGCAAGTGTAGATCGTTCTTCACTTAAAACCATGTTAATCACCTGGCTTTCGCCCACTTTTATTTCTTTAGTACGGTACCCGATCATCGAAAATGAGAGTACGGCATCTGCCCCCACCTCAATGCGGTAAGCACCGTTGCCATCGGTTATGGTGCCGCTTTGTGTACCCAATACTTTAACTGAAACGCCAGGTAAAGAAATACCTGTAGAATCTTTTACTATCCCGGTAATTACTCTGTCGGGTTTATTAAATACTGCATTATTGAGTATGATGTAGTCGCCTTTTTCTAAAACCTGTAAACCAAGTCTATCAAGTAACGATCTTACGGGCTCAGTGGTAAAATCGCCGCTTACATACGTGTTTTTCTGCTGCAACTGGTCAGGGTTGTACACAAAACTCAATCCCGTCCGCAATTCGATTTCTTTGATAATTTCGGTCATCTTACGGCCTTTGCCAATCGTAATGCCCACCGTTGTTTGCGCTAACTTTTGCGCCATACCTGCCGAAGCCAGTATTGAGCTGCAAAATATGCAGAGAATTGAAAATGTTAAACATGAGTATTTCATGATCTTATGAAGCGCTGGAGTCCTCTTAGGGGAGGTTGTTTTCATTGTTTAATTTGTTTGATTTTATTTATTTGTAAAGCTTTAATTGTGCTGACTTTTTCTGCCAGAAAGAAAGATTACGGTGGCCGATCTGATCGGTACCGCAGATGATTGTTGTATCATATCCTTATCTCATCTGTATATATTAAATGTTTTATGGTTTTTGGATGCATTGAATTTTAGGTGGTGCAAACTGCAGATGATATCCAGAATTTCTTCGGGCGATTGCCTGCTGCTAAAAACGGCCGTAGTTTTAAGTTTATTCAAAGCGGTATCACTCAAAGAGATTTTAATGCTGTACACATATTGGAGTTTGTTGATCACCTGCCCCAACGTTGCGCCTTCAAAAGCAAGTTCTACAAAGGCTGCCGCTTTAAACTTGTGGATTGATGCACGGCCGCCATCTTTATCGTAGGTTAAAAATTCATCTTTAATCAGCGTGCCCAGATTTCCATTTTTGTTGCTTACCGAAACTTTTCCGGTAACTACAGCAACCTCGATGTGTTTACTGGCCTGATAGGATTTCACTTTGAACGAGGTACCCAACACCCTGATATCAACACCCGATGTGGTATGCACCGTAAATGGTCTTTGCTCTTGGTGGGCAATGTCGAAAAAAGCTTCGCCCTCTTTTAGTATGATGTGGCGACTGTTTGAAGAAAATATTTTTGGGTAGATAATTTTTGCTGAAGGGCCCAGCATAACCACCGAACCATCGGATAAGGTAATGCGTTTCTGCTCTTTACTCCCCGTAATTACGGTAAGTTGGTTTCCGTTTGAACTTACCGGTAAACTGCTTTTCCAAATGCTTAAACCAACTGTAATGATAATGAGTGCGGCTGCTGCAATCCTGACAAAAAATTTAAGCTTAAATACTTTGTGATGCTGAGTTTCATTACGCATTGCCGCCTTAAGGTTAACGAGTAGCTGCGCTCCAATTGCTGCTTTACGGTCGGCAGCCACTTCAACTTTTTGCTGATCGAGCGCGGCATACCATTCTTCAACTTTTTTTTGTTCTTCCGGATTTGCCTGCTTATCGAGGAATTTCTGCAGCAGCTCTTTTGCCTGTTCTTCTGTCATTTAAATACATGTCAGTTGAAAAGCAGATCGGTACTAACCAAAAATGTTATGGATACATTAACTTTATGTTAAACCAATCAGCATGGCGATTAACAGGATAAAGGAAAGGCTTTTTTTGAGCAGTTTTAAGGCTGCAGAGATTTGATTTTTCACCGTTTGTACAGAAACGTCAAGTTCTGAAGCTATTTCTTTTATGGATTTTTCCTGTTTCCTGCTCATCGAGAATACCAGTTGCATTTTCTCCGGGAGGAGCGCAATAGCGGCATCAACTTCTAAATGGAGCTCTTTTAAAATCAGTTTATCATCCGCAGCGGCTGTATGCTGTTTATCCATGAGCATGGAAAGTGCATTTTGATGCTGCGCTTTAGCACTGCCCGATCTGAAATAATTAATCACTTTATATTTTACTGCGCCATGCAGGTAGGCGCCTAAACTCGCTGTAAGGTTTAAGGAAGTGCGGTTTTCCCATAGGGAGATGAAAATTTCCTGTGTAATATCCTGTGCGAGTGCTTCATCACCGGTTTTTTTGAGGGCAGCATCAAAAACATCTTCCCAATAAACCTGGTAAATTTCTTCCATGGCCTGATGGCTTCCGCACTGTAAAGATGAAAGTAGGATTTCGCTCAAGGGATGCTGCTTTATTCGCAGCAAAGCTAGCGGCCTTATATTCCCTTATTATTAATAAATCTTAAAGTGTAGATGTTATTGATGGAAAATCTTCGATGGAGAATGAAAAGGATTCTGTGTTCACCCTAAATATCTGCGGGGGACTTTAGGCGATCGAGGTTGCCAAAGATTCAAGAAGTTGCCGCAGCTTCTCAATGGGTTTTATTCTGTGCCCTCTGTGATCTTTCTCTGTGAACTCGGTGGTTAATGGCGGAAAATGCACATTGAAAAGTATCCTGCGCTCAACCTTAATATCTAGATCATTAGGCGATCGAGGTTGCCAAAGATTCAAGAAGTTGTCGCAGCTTCTCAATGGGTTTTATTCTGTGCCCTCTGTGATCTTTCTCTGTGAACTAGGTGGTTAATGGAGCAAAATAACGACCTTTCTTTTACCCAAATAATGCTGCAAATATTTTATTCGAATGCAATTTTGCCTGATGATCGTAAATATGCGAGGTACTCATAATCTCATTTACACCATACTTTGTAACAAAAGCCTCTAAATTTTCTTTAATCGTTTCTGCACTGCCTATAAAAGAGTAATACAGCATTTGCTCTACTGCTTCTTTTTCCATGCGGTCCCAATATTGATTGATATCATCTATCGCTGGTTTTAACAACTCTCTTTTGCCTGTAATCACACCCAAAAACATGCGCTTTACCGAGCTTGATAAACGGTCTGCTTCCTCATCAGTATCGGCAGCCACAACATTTACACAAGCCATTACATATGGTTCCTGCAAAAATACAGAGGGCTTAAAATTATTTCTATAAATAGAGATGGCCTGTTCAAAATAAGTTGGCGCAAAATGACTCGCAAAGGCATAAGGCAACCCTTTTTCAGCTGCTAAACGCGCACTATCGGTACTAGAACCTAAAATCCATATCGGAATATTCAATCCTTCCCCAGGAATAGCCCTAACGCTTGCGCGGCTATTGCTGGCAGAAAACAATTGCTGCAATCTTTCTACATCTCTGGGAAAATTATGGGCCGCGTTAAAGTTTTCGCCACGGATAGCCATTGCAGTAACCTGATCGGTACCTGGTGCCCTGCCCAAACCTAAATCAATCCGGTTTGGATAAAGCGAAGCCAACGTACCAAACTGCTCGGCTACAATTAGAGGCGCATGGTTAGGCAGCATAATCCCGCCAGAACCCACACGGATACTTTCCGTTCCGCCTGCAATATAGCCGATGAGTATTGCCGTTGCAGAACTGGCTACACCAGCCATATTATGGTGCTCGGCAAACCAATAGCGTGTATAGCCTAAACTTTCAGCTTGTTTGGCCAGATCAAGACTGGTTTTAAAAGTATCAGCAGCAGTATAACCATCTAAAACAGTTGCAAGATCGAGTACAGAGTAAGGTATATTTTTTAATAAGTGATCAGCCATAACTTAAAAGGGATAAATGTAGATTGCAAAAATATCCTTAATTAAACCAACTCACCACCATCTTAATTATAAATGACGTTGAGCCAACACTAAAACATTGCAATGATAAATCAGACCTTATTGAGTTAGCTAGAGTACCAATAACATCCAAACATTGCAGGCAAAATGCCCCGAATTGCCCAAAGGAGCCGATAGCTTTTTGAAACCTGTTTTTTCATACATGGCAATAGCAGTGGTGAGTTCGGGAAACGATTCGAGATAAATTTCATTATAACCAAAATGCTGTGCAGACTCAATGCTCTTCTCCATTAGCATTTTACCAACGCCTTTTCCCCGTGAAGCTGCCGATGTGTATAACTTTACAAGTTCCACGCAGCCCGCAGGCAACCCTTCGGTAGGATAAATACCGCATCCGCCGATAATTTCACCATCTTCTTCTGCAAGCCAATAGGCCGATCCCGGATGTTCAAAAAGGAGGGATAACCGATCAGTTGTAGGGTCAGTATAAACCGTACCTGGTTTATCGATCTTAAATTCCTCTAAAATTGTCCTGATCATTGCTGCAGTAGCCACATTGTCTGCTGCTGTTATCTTTCTGATGTTAACGGCCATATTGTTTGATTTTTTTCGGTAAAGTTAAAAAATGAGACAAATGCTTCATAAAAATAGCAAACAAAATACACCTGGATTTGATTTATTAATATAAACAGATTTATACCATGGAAAACGAACAAGAAAAAACAACGGCCGAAAACAACGGTAACCATCCAAAACCCACTGATGATGTACAAATGAACATAGAAACGGTTATCCCCTCTACAGAAAAGGCGGTTAAAACTGAAAATGATGCTGAAGAAAATAATGATGAACAAACAGAAACAGGCAGCGATAACCAGCAAGAGGGGAATCAAAGTGATGATGGTAATGTAGAAACTGTTACGCCTGAAGCCTAACTTATTTTGTTAAAGCAGCAATGCAGCTGAAATAGTTTTACTATTTTGGCGTTATGAATAGCATGAAAGAAAAATTATTGCTTTTCCTGGTAGCCATCAGCATTTTTGGATGTGGGGTAAACAGGCAGGCACAGCAAATAAAAGCCCTTGAAAATTGCACCTATAAAATTACAGGTGTACAACAGGTAAGCGTTGCAGGCACAGATGTAAAAAAGTTAATGGACCAGCAGAGTTTTAGTTTAACCAGTTTACCGGGTGTGGCCTTGGGTTTATTGAGAAAAGACATACCGTTAAGGGCAAACCTTAATTTAGAGATCACCAATCCATCTGCTAACCTGGCGGCGATTAACCAGTTCGAATACAAAATACTGGTAAATAACACCGACCTGGCAGAAGGAACAGTAAACCAAAATGTAAGCATTGCACAGGGACAAACCGTTACGGTACCTGTTCAATTGGTGAGCAATATTTATGGATTGGTATCAAATGGAAATGTATTTAACGACATCATTAAAGCAGCCCAAAAAGGATCATCTTCTAAAGATGAGAAACTGGGTTTATTAACCATCAAAATAAAGCCCACTTTTATGTTAGGCAATACACCGGTTAAATATCCTGGATATATCACCATCAATAAAGACATTAGCAGTAAGATATTATTGTAATAAATAGCCAATTTAGCTATTAATTAAATGGGTCAGGTTTTAAAAAACTTGACCCATTTTGTTTGCCGTTACAATCAAACTTCCAGACGCTGAAGCTGAAAGTATTGAAATATTTTAGAAATACTCATCTTAAAAATTGGGGAAAAATTTCCCCACAAAACCTATTTGGGGAAAAAAGTTTAACCAGTTTACCGGGTGTGGCCTTGGGTTTATTGAGAAAAGACATACCGTTAAGGGCAAACCTTAATTTAGAGATCACCAATCCATCTGCTAACCTGGCGGCGATTAACCAGTTCGAATACAAAATACTGGTAAATAACACCGACCTGGCAGAAGGAACAGTAAACCAAAATGTAAGCATTGCACAGGGACAAACCGTTACGGTACCTGTTCAATTGGTGAGCAATATTTATGGATTGGTATCAAATGGAAATGTATTTAACGACATCATTAAAGCAGCCCAAAAAGGATCATCTTCTAAAGATGAGAAACTGGGTTTATTAACCATCAAAATAAAGCCCACTTTTATGTTAGGCAATACACCGGTTAAATATCCTGGATATATCACCATCAATAAAGACATTAGCAGTAAGATATTATTGTAATAAATAGCCAATTTAGCTATTAATTAAATGGGTCAGGTTTTAAAAAACTTGACCCATTTTGTTTGCCGTTACAATCAAACTTCCAGACGCTGAAGCTGAAAGTATTGAAATATTTTAGAAATACTCATCTTAAAAATTGGGGAAAAATTTCCCCACAAAACCTATTTGGGGAAAAAATTCAACACATTATTACTGATCTATTAACACCTATTTTAAAAATAAAAATTTTAAAATAATCTTTTTTAGTATCATTCAGCTGCGCTACGCTATATAAACACCTCAAAGTAAAGGAGATTACGAATTGGCAGCACCACGGTAAAATGTATGGTTTAACTTTTGTCTAGTTGATTAATGTCAGGCATGCAATCAAATCTTTTGGTTGTTTTAAATGGCAAAATTTCATGATCTAACTTTTAGACTTATTAAACATATTCAAAAATGAATTGGAGTACAGATCCTGAACCGGTTGACAGGCAAGAAAATGCCATAGATGATGATACTGATGAAATGGCTACATCAAAAGATCCTTTTGTACAAAAGGCAGAAGAGGCATCGGCAAAATGGTGAAATTACCGAATTGCTGGTGTGCCATGGTGCAAAATGCACTTGTGATAAGGCAGTAGATCCAAGCCCGAAACAATTAAAGGTTCTTAGTCATAACAAATATGTAATTAACGATAACGGGGAAAATAAATTAATCGCAACCACTTTAGAAAACAAGGTATTAAACATCAATTTCGGGCAATGCAAAGTACCTGATCCCAGTAAACCAGTGCCCTGTACAGCCCGTTTACAATGGAAAGATTTTTATGAAAAGGTAGAGCTGCCAAATGGAGCATATGTATTAACCGATAAAAGCACGGCTCTGTGCACGGCAAAAGGTGGAAATGTAAAAATTGTTCAACATGGTCAACAGGCACTTGTTACCCAGCAGGAACTGGAAAATGCAAAAGCAGGCAGTTGGTCTGCAGATGGTCCCCTGCTTACCGAAGAGCTTATTTATACCCAGCAGGAAGCCAAAGATGAAGATTTAGATGGTGCTACAGTGAAGTCAATATCACCATTGACTTACGGCGCACAACAGCCAATAAACACACCAATTACCTTTAAAGCAGATTTCGAAGGCGAACCAACAAAGGCCAATAAACAAGGTGTAAACTGGGTAGTTTACGATGTTAACGGCACACCCTTGCAATTGCGCAATGATGCGGGTGAAACACTGACAATAACTTTTAAAAAGGCAGGGGTTTACCTCATTGAAGCCTCTGGAAAAACAAATGGTGATAAAAAAGTAACCAGGCCTTTTACGGTTAAAGAAAATGAGATTGAAACCGTAACCACACTTGATGGGAGAACTAAAGTAAGGGTAAATATACCAGTAGAATTCAGACTTAAAAGCCTTTTCCAATCAGTTGTACTTGCGGGCGATATCAGTACCATCACCTGGTCGGTAACCAAAACCGGAGGTGTAGGCATTCCAAATCTGTTAATCCAAACCGGGAACCTCACCAGGGTTAGCTGTAATGATGAATGCAGTTATGTTGTATCGGCCTTTTTTAATGGTGTTGCTAAACAGTCTGAACAAATTTGGGCGCTAAAAAACGGGATTACATCGGTTGATACTTCCATTAACAGTACAAGAATAAAAGAAAATGTAGTTTTCAGTGTAAAACACCACTTTAAAATACAACCTGCATTACCACAGGAAATTGCCGCAATAAAATGGATCTGCAAAGATGGAGAAGGCAAGTTAGTCGAAGCTTTTAAATCTAAAACCGGTGAAACAATTTCGCATCAGTTTGACGAACCCGGAGAATATACCGTGCAGGCTTATATGGTTCAACCCAGCGCAAAAGCAGCTGTTAAAGTTATTGTAGCACAGCCCGAGATGATACTGGCGCAATGGGAATATCCCGAAGGCGGTAAAAAAACAAAAACAGGATGGGGAGAACCAAATCACGCATTTATTAAATTTAAAGCAGCAGATGGTATTACCGTTAATTTAGAATATGGTTATATAGATCACACAGGAAAAGCGATTGCCATACACATAATTTCAGGTTTTAAAATACACAACGACGAAATACCCGATCTTGCTAAATACCATTTTATCCCTAGTGCCGATCGATACAGGAAATTGTTAAAAGAAGGGACAGCGTTTTATTTCAAAGTATATTCTGCAGATAAAAAATACGAAATCTTAAACGGTAATTTTCCTCAGCCGCTGCAAAAACTGAAACTGGTAACCGGCGAAGAAATCGTCAGCATTGAGTTTTTGACAGACAATAGGCAGGTTATACAAGCATTGTATGGCAGTAAAATGAAATGCCGCATTCGCACGCGAAACCTAAGCGCAAAAAATGTTTCAGTTAAAATATATCGAAAAGAGAGTCGGTTAGGGCTTGATAACCTCAGAAAAGACGCATTAGTACATCATAAAGAGTATCCAATAAGTGCAGGCGGTGTAATCGAATTTGATTTTACACTGGCCAAAAGCTGGGAAAAAAGCTATAGCGAAAAACTGCACCGTTTTTATGCCGTAATAGATGAAATGGAATTTATGGGCATTAGCAATACTTTAATGGCCTTTAAAAATGATGTGCCTGCAAACGGCGGAAAAGCGTTAGTGGGGATTGGGCGACAGGAAGGAATTACCCATAGCAACTGTCCGAGATGTAACAGGGATATTACTACTGCCGAACTCAAGCAGATTTTTAAAGATGCAGATGCTGTTACACTCTCAACTGTTGCTGAAACTTATAACAAATATATGTCCGATCTGGGTATGAATACTTGTTGGGTTAAAGCACATTTTTTCGCCCAAATAAGGGTAGAATCAGGTTCCAAACTCCATGTAAAAAACGGAGAAGATATGAATTATAGCGCAGATACCCTTCTAAATGGCAACCTGAATAAGAATACAGGAAAAAGAGACAAACCACCTTTCTCCTATTTCACAAAACATCCTGAAGACGCCTATAAATACGGAAGAACCAAAACACAGGCTGCAAATCAACAAATGATCGCTAATCTCGCTTATGCAGATAAAAATCGAAATGTAAATAACAGGATCGGTAATACACAGGAAGGAGACGGATGGAATTTTAGAGGCAAAGGATTGATCCAACTCACAGGAAGAGAAAATTACAGCAAGGCAAATGCATATACTTTAAAATATGAAAAAGTAGACATTCTCAAAAACTCTGATCTTGTTGCCAAAGACATTAAAATTGCAGTACTAACCTCGATGGCATTTTATAAATGGAATGGGCTGATTGCGATGAGTAATGGTAAGATGAAAAATTTGAAAATTTCTAAAGGAGTAGGTAATAATGTTGGCGATAGTAATATTCAAAAAGCAAAATGCATTTAACGATTTTACTTCAAAAATATTTAACATCAGTAAATGCTCTTGGGGTAACACAATAAGTTTAAAGTCAACTGGAAAAAGGGCTCCTTGGATGATTTTTGCATTGAATGAGGTTGGTCAGAGAGCAATTAAAGGAACCGAAAATAATAAAAGAATATCAGAATACTTTAATTCATCAAGCAATGGAAAAGGTTCAGATGAGGGAACAAACTGGTGTGGGGCATTTGTTAGCTGGTGTTTTAAAAATGCAGGATATAATCCTCCTTCATTATCATGTAGAGCTTCTATGTGGCAGTTTTGGAAACAGTCTAAACCAATTTATGGAGCCGCTGCAGTAATCGATTGGGGTGCTAATGGTTTAGCAAAGCGAAACGGACAGAATTTTGCCGTAGGTGGTGATGGGCATATAACCTTCGTTATAGGCATTAGCAAAGATGAAAAATATTACTATTGTATAGGTGGAAATCAAGGTGGGGTAAAAGGGGCCCGAGAAGTCAGTATTTCGAAGTATCCAAAAACGGTAATTGATTGGTTTGTTATACCACCTGATTACTCACCCGAAAAAGAAGAATATAATTTAAAAATAATGAACAATGCGACGGATATAGGAACTGAATCAACAACTAGAACAATAAAATGAAAAGTGTAATAAAAAAAACAGCCATATACATAATCATAGTTATAATATCTTCTTGTCAAAATGAGAGGAAATCTTCCTTCAAAAAATTTAATAAGTTAACTATGGAAATTTTAAAGAAACAGATTGAGGCAGGAGCTTCTGCCGAGAAATTCGAAACCGACTTTCCATATTACAAATATTCAGAACAGGATCTTCTAGCTACTATTCCAATTTTAAAGGAAAAAATGAAATCTTCAGGATTTACCTTCCTAAATGAAAAAGAATTTAACTTGAGAATAAAAGAAATTTTTGGAGAAACAATTAATCAAATTTCTGATCATTCCATCCGTATTTTAAATTCAGAGAATATATGCAATAAAAAATTAATTTTTAGCAGAAACGATCTTTCAATCGAATCTACTCCTTATGTGTTTTATATTATTAAAGAAGATAAGATGTTAACTGAACTATATGCACTTCCTGAAATCCTGAACTATCAAAAGACTTTACCCGAGATATCTTCATTAGAGAATTCGTTACCTTTAATAAAAACTGATACAGATGGCGAAAAAATCAAAATATATCTATGGAAAGATGTTGAATTAATTAATTCAAAAAGAGAAAGTAATCTTCAGAGATTTGTGCACCGCAATAAATATCTTTTTAACAATGATAAAGCTAGTTTAGCTTGGTTATTAAATAATGATCAAGCTTTCTTAAAGATCCTACTTCTTAATTTTGGTTATGATAAAGAATCGAAGGTAAATAAAGTAGTGCTCTCATCTTTACTGGCTGAAAATAACAATTCTACAGAAATTATAGGTCAATTCTTTTTTAAGAAAGATTGTAATAATATACTGCAAATTAAAAGAGGATTATTAAAATATGTTGAAGATAATACAAGTTCGAATGATAATAAATTGATTTATGCGTTAGGTTACTTTATGGATGCTTTATATTCTGATGACTTAGATAAAATCTTCGAAGAAGATCCTTCAAAAAAATTCACTCCTTTAGAAAAAGCAGAAATTGTAGCCAACATTGCCAATATAGAAAACCCTGCAATAGAAAAATACAAATCTGTAGAATCATCGCTAGTATGGAACAAGGCTGGTTCTTCCTTATACAATCTATCCGTTTCGCACCCTGAAGTGATCAAATTAATAGAAGATAACAATTATTTTGGTTTGCCTAAGATGAAAGAAATCATAGCAAAACTTCAAGATGAAGCACCACCAACAGGCGCAGATCCCGAATAGATAAAAAAAATGCCCTAAAAGGGCATTTTTCATTAAAAAAGTAGTTAAAATCTTTTATCAGGTGTCATTATCATACCTTTAAATCCTTTAGGATCTAATTTCTCGTCCACAGCTTTTAATTCTGCTACCGATAATTTTGATGGCATTACTGTTGCAGTAGCACTTAAACTTGCAGTTTTAGCTCCCGTGGTTACAAAATTCCCTGTTTTTGCGTACAGTAATGCATAGGCCAATAAGGTTTCTGTTTCATCACCCCAGGCTTTTGTTAAATCTTCAGAAGATTCTTTATCAACAGTTAAACCCGAATAATAACCACCAACACCAAGCTTATTTTTTGTTTCAAACTCAGGGATATACATATCTAACTTATCTATTCTTATCGGAAAGAAACCAACCGGTTTTCCATAGGTTGTTCTGCCAATAAGTTTAACATCCATTACAGGTTTTAGGCTATTAATCGTTAATTCGCTTGCAGATGCTGTAGACCCAGATACAATAAAATAAATTCTGTTTAAAGCCAGTGATCCTGATTTAGCAAATTTCTCAATATTATCTGCCGATGTGGGAGAATAATTTAAATCCGCATAAGTGGCATACTTTCCATTTACACCAGTAGTAAAAGTTTGTAGTTTACCCGCATCATCAAGCAAAGGCTGGTGTGCCAATATCGAAGCTTTCCGCTGTGCAGTGGTAATCGATTGCAAATAGTTATTGTAATAGGAAGTAAACATTGTATTACCTGTTTCACCTGCAGGGGCAGCTAAATTAATCATTTGGGTTGCAGTAGAAACGTACCCTCCGCCATTATAGCGCAAATCAACAACCAATTCTGTTACGCCCTGTGTTGCAAAACTTGCGAAAGTGGTATTTATTGCTGCCGAAACATTATTGGTAAAACTATTGAAAACGATATAGCCCACCTTTTTTGCATCTACAGTATAAACATGGGTATACAAAATTGGATTGACCGTATAAAATGAACTGGACACAACAGCTGTTTTTGGATTGCCGTTTATATCATTGAACGCCAGCGTAATACTCGGATTTGTACCAAATATAGCAGTATTTAAAAAATTAATTGCATTAGGATAGCTCAGGTCTGTTCGTCCATTAACACCAGTTAACCTGCAACCGCGTGTTAAACCCTGCTGTGCTGCTGGCGAATTTGGATAAACATATTTTACACGCAAATCTGTTTCATTGTTGTACTGTACAGAAAAACCGTAATCATTTGCCGAACCATTTACATCTGCTTTAAGCGCACCCGTTTTACCAGTAGTTGCAGCGCTATAATCAAAAAACGAATACTTGGGCTCCGCAGAATTGCTCACAAATTCATATGGCTTTCCTGTTGATGGATCCGTAGAATATTGTGTCATAGCATACAGCTCCGTTTCGTTTGAGCTGAAGCTGCGCGGTTTAAATACATCATAAGCTGGAAGTGAAGTGTTCCAATAATAAAGTTCCTTACCATATAAAAAGATCGAATCCTTTGTCGAGCTCATCCCTTGTTCCAGATAGAGTAGGCGTTGTAGGAACTACGGGAGCTTCTGGCTCAGGCTCAATACTGCTTTTTTTACAAGCCGTAACCGCAACCAAGCTTAAAAAGCCCAGCATAGCCAAAAGGGTAAATTTATTATTTCTCATAGATTTTTTGTAGTAGTATTATTATTGATATATACGCATTAGCCAACGCTAAAGTTGTTAATCATTCGTATTTGTTTACCAACAAACTAAATTTAATTCAAAATATTGTGTAGTTGAACATATGTAACGTTCAACTAGGTAAATCTACCGATTAAATTACTTTATTCTGAGATAATTATGTTAAAAAACATTAAATTCAAAAAGTCCATATGCCCCCATAACTTGCCGCTTTTACACCCCTCAATTCAATCAAATCATCCGCAAATTTGAAATATAAAATACAGGTTATGAGCATTGCCAAAGTCAATACCTTTATGGATCAGTTGGATCATCCTTTAAAGAAGGAAATGGAAAAGGTGATCAATATCATTACAACTGCTAATCCGGAAATCGAATGCGATATTAAATGGGGCGGACCAAGCTTCAAGTTTAAAGAAGATATGGCCACTGTAAACCCAAAAATAAAAAACTATGTGGTAGTCATTTTTCATAAAGCGTCTTTATTAAATGATGATTTCGGATTTCTCGAAGAACAAACAAAAGGAAAGGCTTACGCTAAGTTTTATTCAATGGCCGATGTGGAGAAACACGAAACTGCTTTGAAAAAAGCTGTAAATGCCTGGGTTAGTTTAATGGAAAACTGATAAAAAAATAAAATCATGGAAAAGATTGAATTCAAAATCACAATTAACGCCACAGCGAAAAAAGTTTGGGAAGTTCTTTTTGGCGCAATAACCTATCCTAAATGGACCGCCGTTTTTGCAGAGGGATCACAGGTAAAAACCGATTGGCAAAAAGGAAGTACAGCACTGTTTCATGATAGTAAGGGGGATGGAATGGTAGCCATTATAGAAGAAAATATCCCCGATAAATATATGTCTATAAAGCACATCGGCGAAATAATGGACGGTAAACAGAAGCTGCATGACTGGGGTGAGTCGCTGGAGAATTACACATTAAATGAAAGAGAAGCTAAAACGGAGCTGATCATTGATATGGGAATCAACAAGGAATGGCTTGAATATTTCGAAAAAACATGGCCAAAAGCATTAGATAAAGTCAAAGAATTAGCCGAAAAACCGGATGACCATATCGAAACTTAAAAAATAACAGGTCCTTTAATAAATGGAAACTTCCTTTTAAGAATAATCCATAAACCAAAAAAGCCTTACATTGCTGTAAGGCTTTTTGAAGTGGTGCCACCTGGATTCGAACCAGGGACACAAGGATTTTCAGTCCTTTGCTCTACCGACTGAGCTATGGCACCCCCTTTTGGGAATGCAAATGTAGTATTCTTTTCATCAAATCCAAAAAAAGCATATCGGTTTTTTTCTTAAAAACAACCGTCAAAGACGCATCTTTTTGACATGCAATAAGATGCGTTGAAAAATATTTTTCTCCATAAATTAATTGGGACAAAAAAAAATTTCTTTACGCATTATGCCTGTATTAATGTAAACGAGAAAAAATTAACTGATCGGTTTAAGCTGTTTTGAACACTATAATCTTAAAAAAAGCCAACAAACCAAAAAAGCCTTACATTTCTGTAAGGCTTTTGGAAGTGGTGCCACCTGGATTCGAACCAGGGACACAAGGATTTTCAGTCCTTTGCTCTACCGACTGAGCTATGGCACCATCCGTTTGGGATTGCAAATGTAGTGTTCTTTTTTCAAAAGCAAAACTTTTTTTCAATTATTTCATTCTGATACTGATTATCAATTAATTAATTTTTTATCATACTAAAAATATGCCTTAACCAATGCTTAGAATGAGTCCAAACAAATAATTTTATATATTTTTTTATGCATGCATAGCAATTTATTTAGATTAATATCCTAATTTAGCGTAAACAATCTAATATTGCATGGTGGCACAGATCCTCTTTCTAGTACTTACACTTGCAGCAATTGCGCTGTTTACAGTAAACCTGCGTAAAATAATTCGCAATATCCGCTTAGGCAAACCGGTCGATCGCAATGATCAGCCACAAAAAAGGCTAATCACAATGCTTCGTGTAGCCTTTGGACAATCAAAAATGGTAGTGCGCCCCATCCCTGCTTTTCTACACTTTTTTGTTTACATCGGCTTTGTAATCATTAACCTTGAAGTGCTTGAAATTATGATCGATGGACTTTTTGGCACACACCGCATTTTTAATGGGTTAGGCGGTTTATATAACTTTTTAATCGGTTCTTTCGAAATACTTGCCTTTACCGTTTGGGTTTCCTGCGTTATTTTCCTGATCCGCAGAAATATCATTAAACTTAAGCGCTTTAGTGGTGTAGAGATGAAAAGCTGGCCAAAATCTGATGCGAATTACATTTTAATTACTGAGATTTTATTAATGAGTGCGTTTTTGCTCATGAATGCGGCAGATGCCAAACTGCAACTCCTTGGAGCCAGCCATTATATTAGCGCAGGTGCCTTTCCGGTGAGTCAGTATTTAATGAACATCCTGCCTTCAACTGAAAGTGCATTGATCATTGTGGAACGCAGCTGTTGGTGGTTTCACATCATCGGAATTTTAGCATTCTTAAACTATCTTCCCTACTCCAAACATTTTCACATCCTGTTCGCTTTCCCGAATACGTATTTTTCCAATTTGGAACCTAAAGGTGAATTTACCAATATGGCTTCAGTTACCAATGAGGTGAAAGCGATGCTCGATCCATCTTTTGTTCCGGCAGAAACTGAGCCTGGTAAATTCGGTGCAAAGGATGTAACCGATTTAAGCTGGGTAAATTTAATGAATGCTTATACCTGTACCGAATGTGGTAGATGTACATCTGTATGCCCTGCAAACATCACTGGCAAACTTTTATCGCCAAGGAAAATCATGATGGATACCCGCGACCGCATTACAGAAGTTGGCAAAAACATTGACAAACACGGGACTGAACATCAGGATGGAAAATCTTTATTGGACGATTACATCAGCAGAGAGGAAATATGGGCTTGTACCAGCTGTAATGCATGCGTAGAAGCCTGCCCGGTAAATATAGATCCTTTACAAATAATAATGGAGCTTCGCCGCTTTGCAGTGATGGAAGAATCGCAGGCACCTGCAAGCATCAATGCCATGTTGGGGAATATAGAAAATAACCAGGCACCCTGGAAATACTCACCGGCCGACCGCTTTAACTGGGCACAGGAAAGTTAACAAAAACAGTTTTCAGTTGGCATTGAATTAAAATAATAATTACATCAGGCTTAAACCTGATACTAGATAATACAACAATGGAATTTAAAGTACCTACAATGGCCGAATTAATGGCCGCAGGTGAAGAACCGGAAATATTATTTTGGGTTGGATGTGCAGGAAGTTACGATGAACGGGCGCAGAAAATTACCCGCGACATTTGTAAAATCCTTCATCATGTAGGTATAAAATATGCTGTTTTAGGAACCGAAGAGAGCTGTACTGGCGATCCCGCGAAAAGAGCAGGGAACGAATTTCTTTTCCAGATGCAGGCCATGACGAACATTGAGGTTTTGAATGCCTATAACATTAAAAAAATAGTAACCGGCTGTCCGCATTGCTTCAATACCATCAAAAATGAATACCCCGGCTTAGGTGGCTCTTACCAGGTGATTCATCATACGCAATTGATACAGGATTTAATTAACCAAGGAAAGCTTAAAGCCGAGGGTGGCGAAAGCTTCAAAGGTAAAAAAATCACCTATCACGATCCATGTTATTTAGGTCGCGGGAACGGAATTTATGAAGCTCCACGGAAAGCCCTGGAAGTTTTGGATGCACAGCTTGTAGAAATGAAACGTTGCAAAAGCAACGGTTTATGCTGTGGTGCAGGTGGCGCACAAATGTTTAAAGAACCGGAAAAAGGAAAAAAAGATATCAATGTTGAACGTATCGATGAAGCTTTAGAAACCAATCCACAGTTTATTGCAGCAGGATGCCCATTTTGCATGACCATGCTGAGCGACGGTATCAAATTAAAAGATAAGGAACAGGAAGTTAAGGTACTGGATATTGCAGAAATTACCGCACGGGCAAATGGGTTGTAAATAATTTTTCACTAAAATTCCTCTATGGTTTCGTCGTTTTGAGCGGAGTGGAAGGTAGTCGAAGAATCTCCATTAGGCGATGGCCACAGTTGAGAGGATGATTAGCCGCAATTAATCATCAGATTTTACTTCTGCTTTAGACACTTCAGCCGGCGGTAGCTTTGTAATATTTTCCAGGTTATTACGAATCTGATTCAATTCTTCCGCTTCCATATTTTTTACCGGTATAATGATCTGCGTAGCCATCGAATCTACATCACCTCCCCTATCTTTATAGGTCTGCACAATCACATCGTCTCCTTTGGTACGGATATACAGTTTACCTGAATTTGTTGTTCCATAATAATCCATATCTTTAAACTTAGCGAGCTTGAACGCGAAATATTCAGTTTTACCGTTATTAAAATAACGCTTATAACGGCAAAACCCATTGTTGGTAACATTAAGTTCATAACGTTTTACCTGGCTATTTTCCTGACTGGTATCGTAGTGATCGGTAAATGATTTTTGTAGAAAACTGGTGTATTGCTCCATAGAAGCCGGATCGGAAAAAGCACATAAAAACACACAAAAAGCCGAAATAAGGGATATTTTCAAGCAGAGTGTAAACTTTTTCATCAGGTTGGCGTTTTAAACACACCAATTTAATTAAAATCATAAATTTGTATATGAGTTTTTCTCCACAATCAAGAGTTTGGATATACCAAAGCGATCGAAAGTTTACTTCAACCGAAGAAAATGAGATCATAAACAAGTTATCATCTTTTACCAACCAATGGAAGGCGCATGGTAATGAACTGCTGGCTAAAGCAGAAATCCGTTATGGTTTTTTTATTATCCTGATTGTTGACGAAAGCAAGGCCGGTGTTACAGGTTGCTCTATCGATAGCTCTGTAAAGTTGATCAAAGAAATTGAGCAGGAATATCATGTCGATCTTTTTAACCGTTTCAATATGGCTTATAAAGTAAATGGCGAGGTTGTGGTTAACAGTAAAGAGGATTTTGAAACCTTGGTGAATATTAAACAGGTTACTCCAGAAACAATTGTATTTAACAATATGGTTCAAAATTTGGCAGAACTTGAAAGCAAGTGGGAAGTTCCATTTCAAAACAGTTGGCATGCTACTGTTTTTGCACATTTACTTTAATAATTATGTTCATTGTAGACCTTAAATATATCGTTCCACTTGAAGAGTTGGATGAACACATGAAAGCCCATGTGCAATATTTAAAGAAGTATTATGATAAAAACATTTTTATGGCTTCCGGCCGCAAAGTGCCACGGACCGGTGGCATAATCTTAGCCCTCGCTAAAGATGAAGATGCATTAAAAAAAATTCTGATGGAAGATCCCTTTTACAAGCACCGATTGGCCGATTTTACCATTACCCAGTTTTTAACCTCGCAATACCATCCTGATCTTGAAAGCCTCTTGGGCTAACCAATCGTAAAACGTATAGTGCTAATGCAGATTATTTTTAGTTCAGCACCAAACAATTAGCGCGCAAAAAACATTATATTGGTTAACTCAACTAATGTGTATGAAGCGCTGGCTCAAAATCTCTTTAAAAATCCTATCGGTTTTTGTTATCCTGATTATATTGACCTGGTTGGCAGGCGCATTTTACATTAGCAGAAATAAAAAGGAAGTACTCGCCTCCATCCTATCCCAGCTGAATAAAAACCTGAACGGAAAAATTACCGCAACGAGTATGGAACCCACGCTTTTGAAAAGTTTTCCGGGAGTTTCGGTATCATTAAACGGGGTTTTATTGAGAGACAGTTTATGGGCACAACATAAGCACGATCTATTGAAAGCGCAGGATATAGATGTATCCTTAAATGTACTTTCGCTTATTGTAGGCAACATTAACATTAAACAGATAGCCATCAACAATGCGGATATATACATCTACACTGATACTACAGGGTATAGCAATACCAGTATTTTTAAAAGTAAACCCAAAACAGAAGAGAAATCAAGCTCCAAATCATCTGCACTGGAAATCAAGAAAATAGATTTTAATAAAGTAAACCTGGTATTGGATAACAAAAAACGCTTTAAACTCTTTAATTTCAACATCGATCAGATCCAGGGTAGAATGGAGTATCCGGATAGCGGCTGGACAGGTAAAATTAAACTGTCCACGAAGGTAAATAGTTTCGCATTTAATACACGAAAGGGCAGCTTTTTGAAAGATAAAACCTTAAGCGGAACGCTCAAGGCACATTATAGTCGTGATTTGGATGCTGTTATATTGAGCCCTGAAATCCTGAATATAGACAACCATCCTTTCAAAATCGGTGCTAAAATTGAACTTGACAAGTCTGCATTCGCAATCAGCATCGCTGTGGATGATATATTGTTCAAAGACGTTGCTTTACTTTTATCCCCTAATATTTCTTCTAAATTGTTGAAATTCGGAATCGAAAAACCGGTAAACATCCGAGGCAATATTGTTGATGACGGTTCAGGGAAATATGGCGATCCTTTGATTAAGGTGGGGATAACAGTGCGGAATAATATCGTTTCAATTCCAGCGGGTAAATTAACAGACTGCAATTTTGATGGATCTTTTACCAACAGGGATACCGTTGGTGGTGTTATCGGGGATGAAAACTCGTCCATTAAGTTTCACAGGCTTACCGCAAAATACTTTAATGCACCGCTCAAAATCGATACTTTTACCGTTAATAATCTCTCGCGACCAATTGCCACCGGATTGGTTACTTCACAGTTTCCACTATCGAACCTTAACAATTCACTGGGTACGAATGACTTTGAATTTAAAAACGGAACCGCAAACCTAAGGTTATATTGCAAAGCCGATATTGATAATTTCAGGTTTACAAAGCCTGTTGTTTCAGGAAAAATAGCAATTGCAGATGCTGATATATTGTATATTCCCAGAAAGCTCCATTTGGTAAAAAGTGCCCTGAATATTAATTTCAACCAAAATGATTTATCAATACAGAACGGGCATTTCCAGCTGGGCAAAAGCGAGCTGAATGTAAGCTGTAGTATTGCCAATTTTGCCAACCTTTATTACACTGCTCCTGAAAAAATATTGGTTAACCTGAAAATGTCGAGTCCACAATTGTACCTGAAAGAATTTTTACCTTTTTTAGGTCCAAGAACTGCAAAAAAAACACAGTCAGGTGGAAATAAAAAGGTGGTTTCCAAAGAACTGAGCAATGTACTCGAAGTTTCGAAAATGAATATCCGCTTAACGGTCGATAAAGCCATTTACAATAATTTCCTAGCTAAAAACCTCGATGCAGACATCTCTTTACGTGGTGGCGGCATATTCTTTAATAAGATAAGTGTGGCCCATGCCGGCGGACAACTATCTTTAGACGGGAATATTATGCAGGAATCTGCCTCAAATAGTTTTAAGATCAATTCAAAGATTAGCCATGTGAGCGTTAAAGACTTCTTCTATTCCTTTGATAATTTCGGACAGAATACCATCACAAACAAAAATTTAAAAGGTTACCTGTCCTCGCTGGTTAACATTTCCGGCAAAATATCCCATACCGGAAAAATTCTTCCCAGATCAATCAATGGCAAAGTGGTTTTCAATCTGAACAACGCAGCACTGGTTAATTTTGATCCAATGGTTAAAGTTGGAAAGTTTGCTTTTGCAAACCGGAATTTATCAAATGTTGAAATTAAAAACCTGGATGGAACACTCACTATTAAAGGCGATAAAGTAGAAATCAGTCCGATGCTGGTAAATTCCAGCGCATTAAATTTTAATGTAAAAGGTACATATGCGCTGGGCGTGGGTACAAACGTAGCCATGGATATTCCGCTGAGAAACCCTAAAGGAGATGAAAATCTGACCAAAGCAGAAAAACGGGAAGCCCGAATGCGCGGTATCGTACTGCATTTAAAAGCTGTTGATGATGATAAAGGCGGAATAAAGATCAGATGGAATAAAGACCACGATTAATCAATTATTCACTGATTCACAATTCAATCATTAAAAATCAAGCGGTCCGAGCCTGTTCATATTTCTAAGAATGAGATACTGGCGGTGCCTGATGTACGGAGTTGCATTCTTTGGTGTCCACCTTCTTGGGTTTGGAAAACAGGAAGCGATTAATGCAGCTTGCTTTTTGGTTAATTTGGTACACGATTTACCATAATACTCCTGTGCAGCAGCCTCGGCACCGTAAATGCCATCGCCCATCTCGATAACATTTAAGTAAACCTCTAAAATTCTTTCTTTACTCCAAAAAATCTCGATCAATAGCGTAAAATAGGCTTCAAATCCTTTCCTGATCCATGATCTGCCAGGCCATAAAAAAACATTTTTAGCAGTTTGTTGTGAAATAGTACTTCCACCCTTTACTTTTTTACCTTTTGCGTTGCTGGCGAAAGCTTTTTCGATGGCCTTCATATCAAAACCGATATGCTTTAAAAAGAGTTGATCTTCTGCTGATACCGCTGCCCGTTTCATGTTATCAGACATATCCTCGAACTTTACCCACTTTTTTTCAGTTTTAAACGGCTTTCCGTCGGCCTTGCGCTCAATGTTGCGCAATACCATTAAAAGCGTAATTGGCGGATTGATAAAACGCAACGCAATTACCCAAAATACAGAAACCAGCAAAAAATATAAAAATACCTTTGTGGCAATGTTGGTAATCCTTTTAAGGAGGGGATGTTTTGTCTTATTTTTGGTTTTGCTTGTCCGGGTTTTCGCCATGGGGCAAAGGTAATTAAAGCGGTGGAAGATGGGAAGTACCGGAGCGGTGAATGATAAAAAAAATATTTAAAGCAACCAGAAATAAAACGCTCCTGCAAAATTATCGTTGTAAACCCTTAATTCAAATTAAAATCACTTTGTTTATGTATTTTGTGATTCAGATTTTCAAACTGACCCCAAAAAAAAATCAACCAAATGAAAAAACTATTTTACCTCATTCTTGCTGTTACTTTATGGAGCTGCAGTACAAGCAAAAATATCACCAACAGATCAGAAAAATGGATAACACTTTTTAACGGAAAAGACATTAAAGACTGGAATGTAAAAATTCACCACCACGATTACAACGTAAATTTTGGAAATACTTTTAGGGTGGAAAACGGAATAATACAGGTTCGTTATGATCAATACGGTGATTTTAACGATCAGTTCGGCCATCTTTATTATAAAACACCTTTTTCATATTATCACCTCAAATTAAAATACCGTTTTGTTGGCGAACTGCAAAAAGGTGCTCCAAGTTATACTTTACGCAACAGCGGGCTAATGTTTCACTCCCAAGATCCGAAAACAATGCCCAAGGAGCAGGATTGGCCAATTTCGATTGAAATGCAGTTTTTAGGAGGTTTGAGTGATGGAAGGCCCCGCCCTACCGGAAACATGTGCTCACCTGGAACTGATATTTTTTATCAGGGTAAATTATACGACGGCCATTGCCTTGATTCAAAATCCAAAACCTATGACGGCGATCAGTGGGTATCAGCAGAGCTAATTGTTATGGGCGATTCTCTGGTTACACACATTATCAACGGAGATACTGTTTTACAATACAGCAAACCTCAAATTGGCGGAGGTGTGGCCAACCGTTACGATCCTAAAATAAAGATTGATGGTAAAGCGCTTAAGCAGGGTTTCATTGCCTTGCAAAGTGAAGGTCAGCCTGTCGATTTTAAGGATATCCAGATTATGGAACTTCCTCACCAGGGCAACAAAAAATCTAATTAAACATTTTTCGATATCATACGTTACAAGAGCATGAAAGTTGCACTAATTACAGGAGGAAGTAAGGGAATCGGTTTTGGTATTGCCGAAGCCCTCCTAAAAAACGGTTACAAGGTAGCCATAACCAGCAGAACAATTGCAAGCGCAAATGAAGCCGCATCTCATCTTGTAGCTCATGGCGATGTATTGGCCATTGAGGCAGATGTTGCCAATTTCACTTCTCAGCAGGAAGCAGTTAACCTAATTCTGGAAAAATGGGGCCAGTTAGATGTACTCATCGCCAATGCTGGTATAGGTCATTTTGCGCCTATTGATGAATTAAGTATTGATTTATGGAAGGAAACCATTGATACGAACCTAACAGGTGTTTTTTACAGCATCAAGGCTACGGTTGATGAAATTAAAAGAACAAACGGACATATCTTTACCATTTCAAGCTTGGCAGGAACAAACTTTTTTGCCGGTGGATCGGCCTACAATGCCAGTAAGTTTGGTTTAACAGGTTTTACCCAATCGGTGATGCTTGATTTAAGGAAATATGGTGTAAAGGTAAGTACAATTATGCCGGGTTCGGTAGCAAGCCATTTCAATGATCATCAACCCGATTCAGAAAACGACGCCTGGAAAATTCAGCCGGAGGATATGGGCAAACTTATTGTTGATTTATTGGCTATGCCAGCCCGAACATTGCCTAGTAAGGTAGAAATCAGGCCAACAACGCCTAAAGGCTAACTGAAGGATAATTTTCTATACAGCTTATTCATTGAACTTGCGGGGATTTATTATTTCCGCAAGTTATTGTTTTCATTACTGCATCAATTTAATATTGACTTAAGTTTTGCAAATTCCATCAACTCAACATCAAATGCCCTGACTTTGTTACAAGATTAAAGCAAATATGCCCTGACTTTGTTACAAGATTTGTTAAAATATGCCCTGACTTTGTTACAAAAAAACTATATATTTGGGTTGACTTTGTTACAAAACATAAATAATGGCGTTTAAACGATCCCTTGAAGAAAATTTAATTCAATGGAAAAGGAGCACAAAAAGGAAACCTCTAATTATTCGAGGGGCACGTCAGGTAGGAAAAACTACACTGATAAAAAATTTTGCAAAAAACTATCCTAATGCTATTTTTCTTAATCTAGAGAAACCTGCGCACCGTCAATTTTTTGATGATTTTGACGATGTTCAAAGTATTGTTGAAGCACTACTCCTGGGGCATGGGATTCAATCGGATAAGGTTGCTGACACTTTGCTCTTTATTGATGAAATTCAGGAATGTGCAAAAGCAATACAAATGCTCAGATATTTTTACGAAGAAATCCCTGAACTGCATGTAATAAGTGCAGGGTCGCTTTTGGAGTTTGTATTGCATAAGGTAAAAAGTTTTCCGGTTGGCAGGGTTGAATTTTTATATTTATATCCGTTAAATTTTCAAGAATATCTTCAAGCTAACCAAAAAGATGATTTGTTGAAATATCTCTTTCAAACACCTGTAAAAGCAGTTGCGCATAAATTATTATTAAAAGCTTTTCATAGATATGCCATTATTGGAGGTATGCCAGAAATAATAAAAACCGATTTGGAAGAACATAATCTCTCAGATCTGCCTGTCGTTTATGAAAGCATCTGGGCAACTTACCAAAATGATATAGAAAAATACACGCAAAACGACACAGCGAGAAGAACGATTAATCACATCATGGGAACAGCCCACTTTTTTCTGGATAAACGTATTATTTTTCAAGGTTTCGGCAACTCAAATTATAAATCGAGAGAAGTTGGAGAAGCTTTTAGAATATTAGACGATGCAAAAATTATCCGGTTGATATATCCATCTACCAATACTGAAGTTCCAATCATTCCTGATTTAAAAAAATCACCAAGACTACAATTTTTAGATACAGGATTAGTCAACTATACTTTGGGTATTCAGGGAGAAATGCTTGCTTTAGATGATTTAAGTTCAGCGTATAAAGGTGCTGTTATTCCACATTTGTTTACTCAGGAACTGATATCAGTAGAACGAATATCTTCTCATAAACCTAACTTTTGGGTAAGAGAGAAAAAACAGTCTGATGCAGAGGTTGATTTAATTTATGCCTATAAAAAAATTGTAATACCGATTGAAATAAAATCGGGAAGTACAGGAAGCTTACGATCTCTTCATCAATTCATCGATATTTCAGATCATCCATTTGCCATTAGGGTGTATGGAGGTGACTTTAAGCTAGAAAAAACAATTACGCCTGCAGGTAAGCCGTATCTTTTGTTAAACCTTCCATACTATCTTGGTACACGTATAGGAGAATATGTTTCTTGGCTAACAGAACAAACCTTATAACACCATCCTAAATTCTATTTATTAGATCATAAAAAAAGTCCCGATTTGCATCGGGACTTTTAATTGATTCGTTAAAGAATGCTTATTCAGCAATTACTTCGAAAGGAACCTGAACTTTAACTTCTTTGTGTAAGTTTAAGTTAGCAACATATTCGCCAACAAATTTTGGTTCAGTTTCGAAAGTAATACGACGACGGTCTACATCAAAGCCTTGTGCTTTTAATGCTTCAGCAATCTGGATGGTATTAACCGCTCCAAAGATTTTTCCGCTTTCGCCAGCTTTAGCACCGATAGAAAGTTTAACATCAGTTAAACGCTCAGCAACACCTTCAGCATCTTTCTTAATTTTATCTTGTTTGAAAGCAGCTTGCTTTAAGTTTTCTGCTAAAACTTTTTTAGCAGAAGAAGTAGCCAATGCTCCAAATCCTTGAGGGATTAAATAGTTACGGCCATAACCTGGCTTTACTGTAACTACATCATCTTTCTCACCAAGGCCTTTAATATCTTGTTTTAAAATAATTTCCATATCTCTAGCCTCCTATTTTAATTGATCAGCAACGAAAGGTAACAAACCGATATGACGGGCACGTTTAACTGCCTGAGCCACTTTACGTTGGAATTTTAACGAAGTACCAGTTAAACGGCGTGGTAATAATTTACCTTGATCGTTAATAAATTTCAACAAGAAATTTGCATCCTTGTAATCGATGTATTTAATTCCGTTTTTCTTGAAACGGCAATATTTTTTACGGTTATCCTCTACTTTAGGGGCGGTTACGTATTGTATTTGTTCTCTTGCCATTACGCTGCAACCTCCTTAGTTTTTTTGTTAAAAGCACCACTACGCTTTTTCTCATTGTAAGCAATAGCGTGTTTGTCTAAACGGATTGTTAAGAAACGTAATACACGCTCATCGCGTTTTAATTCAAGCTCTAATTTTGCGATCAACTCACCTGAAGATTTGTATTCAGTTAAGCTGAAGAATCCGTTTGATTTTTTCTCAATTGGATACGCTAATTTTCTCAAACCCCAATTATCCTCTTGGACAATTTCGGCTCCATTATCAACAAGAACTGCTTTATATTTGGCTAATGCCTCTTTAGCAACTTCTTCTGATAACAAAGGGGTTAGAACGATAACAGTTTCGTACTGATTCATTGTTATAAATTATGTTTTTAATTTTTTAATCCCGAGGTATATTACGGGGATGCAAAAGTAACAATATATTTCTTAAAATCAAATGATTAATAAGATTTTATACCGAAAGAAATACTATTGGCCAGGAATGATGAGAGATAACCTAAGCGAATAGGTAAATTAAAGAATCGCAGTTGAGATATGTTAATATACAATGTCTCAAATCTTACATTCAACCACCTTAAATAAAAAAAGGGAGACTATCTATCCGACAATCTCCCAACATCAATTAGCTGTATTGTTTAATAAGTTTGAATCGTTTTAACAAAACTTTCATCTTTAAACTTAACCACAAAGGTTAATTCTTTTGAATCTGTTTTACTGATATTGAATTTTTTGGTCAACTGTGCTTTGTCTTTAAACACTTCGTTGTAAACCTCATCATTGTACTCGTTGTATACTTTAACTTCGATCGGGTTTTTATCCAGGTTATCCAGGTTAAGCGTAATCACCTGATCATTTTGAGTGTAAACAGGTTTAAAGATATTTGATAATTTTGGCTCAGATACAATTGCCTCACCATTTTTAATTGTTACTGTGTATTTGGCCAATTTTACATCCGACTCTACTTTAAGCACGTAGTTTCCGTCAGGAAGCGCATTTAAATCATAAATTTTGCTTGAAGCAGCCGAAGCATGAATCTTTTCTTCAAACAGAACTTCTTCATCTGAACCAATAAGTGATAAATTTACATCCTCTGCTTTATCTACAGAAAAACGGATATATTTATCTTTTTCACCTTTTACTTTTAAAGTAAAATTATCATCGTTAGCGTGAACACCCGTAGCAGTAAAAAATAAGGCTGCTATTAAACCGATTTTTAAGAACTTTTTCATAACCAATATTTTTAAAGAGTTAATCATTATATGATGGTACTAAGGTATAGAGGCAACTGAAATATAGATGATTGCATATTTTCCACTTTCTATGCTATATTACCCGCAATACATCACTATTTTGCCATAAATTAGAATGAAGCATATTTTTTCCTTATTTTAGTAAGATAAATTATAAAACAATGAAGCCAAGTTTCGAAGTGGTAGAGCCTTCTTTCGGAAGTTCGTTCTACTATTCTAAATATGTAGAAAATGCCAACAACATGGCGCATCTCTGGCATTACCATCCCGAAATAGAAATGGTTTTTGTAAATGGCGGGGCCGGGAAGCGGCAGATCGGTAGCCATGTTTCATACTATACAGAGGGTGACCTGATTTTAATCGGCAGCAACCTTCCTCATTGTGGTTTTACCGATACCAATACCGGGAACAAAAACGAAACCGTAATCCAGATGAAACCTGATTTTTTGGGCTCCGCTTTTTTAGGTCTGCAAGAAATTAAGGGAATCCAGGAATTGTTTGACAAATCAAAGGCGGGCATTGCTTTTGGCAGCGGTACCAAAAGTGCAGTTGGGGATAAAATTGAATTGATGGACGACCGAGTTCCATTTGAAAGGCTTTTAACGCTGCTGAGTGTATTAAAGGAACTTGAAAACGCCAAAGACTATAAAATTTTAAATGCCGATGGGTTCTCCATGGAAATGCAGGTGCAGGATAATGACCGCATTAATATGATTTTCAATTATGTAAAAGATCATTTTCAAGACCAGATCAGTTTACAGCACGTTGCCGAAATGTCGAGCATGACAGTGCCATCATTTTGCCGCTATTTTAAAAAAATTACCAAAAAAACCTTCACGCATTTTGTAAACGAGTACCGTGTGGTGCATGCTTCTAAGCTTCTGGCTGAAAAACCCATTAGCATTGCAAATATTTCTTACGAGAGCGGTTTTAACAATTTTAGTCATTTTAATAAATTGTTTAAAGAGTTCACCGGTAAAAGTGCATCAGAATACAGACATGAATTAAAATCAGTAATCAAATAAATAAAATATGAAAACGCTCTTTTTATTGTTATTATCTAATCTAATCGGCATAACGTTATATGCCCAATATGTAGAAATCAATCTGGTAAACTGCAAAATAAGTGATTCGGAACAGAAGAAAATAGAAAAACTGATTGCTTACGAGCGGATGTTCTGCAACGAAATTTTCGAAACCAGAGAAAATATCTCGGTACCGGTTAAAATAAATCTCTATGGAAAATCAAAGGATTACCGTGTAGAAAAAAGCAAGTACAATGCACCGTCAACCACTGGTTTTTATATTCCGGCAATAAACCAGGCCTTTATTATGAAAAGTGGCGATTTTATCCCCGTGGCATTGCATGAGGCCAGTCATAGTATTTTCCAGTATAATTATCAAAAAGCACCTAAATGGTTAAATGAAGGACTTGCCGAGTTTTTTGAAACCCTGGATTTTGACAGTGAAGGAAATTTATATTCTTACCCGCAGAGCAACCGGATTAAAGTATAAAGTCGGGTTTAGCTTATAAGGATACCGAGCGGTTAAAAACGTTTTTCAGGATTTATGATGGTGCTTTTTACGGGCATGGGATTGATGACAACTACAATACCGCATACAGTATGATCTATTATTTTGTTAAAAATAAAAGAACTGCAGCATTAAAAAACATCATTAAGTTAACTTCACAGGGTTATGATACCGAAAAAGCGATAGCACTCACTTACGGGAGTTTTGATGCATTTGATGCAAGCTATAAACAGTTTTATAACTTGCATTATTAAAAAAATCAGTATTGCTTAACCTTTATACGGTAGTTACCCTTATAATATTCTTTCATTTTAATCACCTCTTTCGATTTTTCGGTTAGCCAGAAAATGGCATAGCTGTCTTTACTGTAATTAATTTTAAGCAGCCAGCAATTAACTGATGCATCTGCATTCAATTTTAAATTATCCTTACCAGTTACTACATAGCGATGATAAGTTGCTGATTTTTCGTTGGGGTCAAAAAAGGAAATATCAAATTGCTGGCCAACTTTTTTAATTGGCAATAACGCATAAGTTTCTAAATCCTGCTCCCACGAAATGATCGGAATATCCAATTTAACAGGCCCTTTCTTAATTGCATCATTATTTTTCACGGTATCAGATGGCTGCATTATGCCAGTTTTATAATCGTAGGCAAAAACACCTCTGCGTTTATAATTGGCATAATGATAAATTGGCGCAAGCGTCTTTTTATCACAGATATTGGTTATTGTGGCCAAAAGTGAATCACCATGAAGCCATTTCCAACCAAATTCTACAACTTCATTTTTATCTCTCTTTTTAAAAGCAATTGTTCTTTCCCATAAATCTCCAACAGTACGTTTGGTTTCTAAAGAATCAGCCATATAAACCAGGTAGCTGTTTTTTCCTTCTTTCAGATTGCTCATCACCAGTTTATGGTTTTGAGCATTTATGGTGTCAACCTGTGCCATCAAAGTGCCCGAAAAAGACAACAACATTGCGCTAATAAAAATTAATATTCTCATTTATAAAGTTTTACGGCTAGATTAATTTTAGCCTTGAATGTTACGCAATCTTTTGTAAATCATTTCAGTATTCCAACTTTTCCACATTCCAACTTTTCAATCTTACAACACCTAAATTTTTCCTATTTTCGTGCCGATGGAAAATTTTATTGTTTCTGCCCGTAAATACCGCCCAGCCACCTTCGAAACCGTAGTTGGCCAGCAGCATATTACAGGTACGCTGAAAAATGCCATCAAAAACAATCAGCTTGCGCCAGGCATTTTTATTTTGCGGTCCGCGTGGTGTGGGTAAAACAACCTGTGCCCGTATCCTGGCAAAAACCATAAACTGTACCAACCCTACAGCAGAGATGGAAGCATGCGGGCAATGCGACAACTGTCTTTCTTTCCAGAACGGACATTCTTTCAATGTGCACGAATTAGATGCGGCATCAAACAACTCTGTTGATGATATCCGTAGTTTAATTGAGGCAGGTACGCATACCGCCACAAGCGGGGAAATATAAAATCTATATTATTGACGAGGTTCACATGTTATCGCAAAGTGCATTTAATGCCTTTCTGAAAACTTTGGAAGAACCGCCTTCTTATGCCATTTTTATATTGGCTACTACGGAGAAACATAAAATCCTGCCGACTATTTTATCGCGTTGTCAGATTTTTGATTTCAACCGTATTCAGGTAGAAGATATTGCCAATCACCTATCAACCATTGCCCAGCGCGAAAATATCGCATTTGAAAGTGATGGTTTACATATCATTGCTCAAAAAGCAGATGGCGGTTTGCGTGATGCACTTTCGATGTTTGATCAGATTGCCAGTTATGCCAATAAGAATATTACTTATAAGGCGGTAATCGATAACCTGAACATTCTTGATTACGATTACTTTTTTAAACTTACCTCTTATTTAACCGCCGCAGAAGTTAGCCAAACCTTACTTTTGTTTGATGAGATTCTGAATAACGGTTTTGATGGTAATAATTTTATCAATGGCCTGGCTTCTCACTTCCGTAATTTATTGGTGGGTAAAGATGCATCAACCATTAAACTTTTAGAGGTTAGCGAAAATATTAAGCAAAAATATCTTGATCAGTGCCGGCAAACAGAACTTTCGTTCCTTTTAACTGCCTTAAACCTGGCCAATACCTGCGATTTAAATTATAAAAACTCTAAAAACCAACGTTTACAGGTAGAACTGGCATTAATTAAAATGTGCCATATCCGGTCTGTCGTCAATTTAGCACAACAACCTTTAAATACGAGTAACACAGCAACTGACGGAGATCAGGATAAAAAAAAACTAATGTCGTAGCCGGGCAGGTTGAAACACCAAAGCCAAAAGCAGAAGGCGAAACCATTGCTGCTACGCCTACTCCAATAGCTAAAAATCCGGTTGCAGCCAGCATTGCTATAGCAGATAAAGCGAAAGAAACACCAAGGGTTAGTCCTCCACCATCTGCCACCTCCATTAGCATTAATATCCCAAAGGCAAATGCGATAAGCTCACTTATTCCTTCATTAAATGATCTGGAACGTGTAGCCCAGGGTGATGATGATGACGGACCTAAAAAAGTTACCGGCGATGCCAGAGAACCATTCAGTTACGACCGTTTACTGGAAGTTTGGAATGCCTTTACCCAAAAGATGAAGGCTACCGATCGGATTAATCTATTTACCATTTTAAATAATTTTGCCCCAACGCTTTTAAACCCCGAACTGATCGAAATTTCTGTTGAAAGCAAAACTCAGGAACACCTTGTGCAGCAAGAATCTGTAGAGCTGTTAAATTTCTTGAGGAATGAACTCCGCAATTTCGGTGTAGAAGTTACTTACAAACTAATGGAACGCAAAATTGAAAACAGGCTTTACGGTAATCGCGAAAAGTACGATTACCTGGTAAATAAAAACCCTAAGCTTGATGAATTGCGCAGAAGGTTTAATCTAGATATTAATCCGTAGTCAATTTTGCGTTATCAGCTTTAATTCCTAAGAGAATTTAGTTTAAATATTGATATGCCTAGTTAATTTCAGGGGTATCGTTAATAGGATAACCTTCCTCATCCAAATCATCGCGGTTATCTTCAGGTGTGCGGGCAAGAATTTCATCTTCAGGACTTAATTTTACACTTTCGCCATTATCCACATGCATACCCAACTCTTCTAAATTATCTTCAGCAACTTCTTCATCGCGTGCGTATTCATCACCAATGTAAGGGTTAGCTTCATCATAAGTAGAATCGTCATCTTTGGCACCAGCTGCTACCGTTTCATATCCCATCGGATGATCGTAATCTTCATCCGTACCTTTCACATCAAGTTCGTAACTCTGTTTATTCTCATCGTAAGAAAGGTTTTCCTTATTTATTTCGCTGTTTTCTGTAGTGCTGTGTATTTTATCCTGCGATCCTTTATTCTCGTTAATTTCCATGATATATATCTCCTTTAATTTATAGTGATATAACAAAAGGATTTAGATAAGGTTTGTTTGGCAATTAACAATACTAAAATTAAGGTGAATGCTACATGAAACTTGTCGATCTTAATCTGGCTGTGGAGGTTTTAGATTGTTTTTGAAGTACTTCTTTAGTTTAGATGGATAGATTTATTAATTGTTATATCATTTGGGCGTGCCCCAAGCTGCGCAAGGGTCGGGCTATACACTACAAGTCCTCGCCCGATGAATCCCGATTTAATATCGGGAGGGCTGTGGGCTTTCCGTTGCTATCCCTCACGCAGCAAAGCGTCTAAAAATTACTATCTTGAAAGTACATCATTCTGCTATCGGTCTGTGGGGAAACAGACCGAGGGATACGTCAACGCAAATAGTACCTTCTGGGCCAATCCACCTAAACCCGATCAAAGCGGGATGCTCCCGATTCTTCATCGGAAGCAGAAGCGGGACTGCTGCAACCCAAATGCTTCTGTATCCGCTTTCCAAATGCAATCAACTCGCTAACAAATAGCTATTAAAGCTGAAAAACCCATCATAAAAAAAGCGCCCTGATTTTTAAATCAGGACGCTAAATATTTCAAGAGTTGTCAAGCTTCCATGCCAGAAGCATATTAAAGTTGACGACTCAGCTTATAAACTAGCCAAAGAAGTATTTAAGGTTTCACTAGGGCGCATTGCCTTGCTTGCCAATTCATCATTAGGGTTGTAATAACCGCCAATGTTTTGAGGCTTACCTTGCGAACCGATTAATTCTTCATTGATTTTCGCTTCGTTTTCCAATAGCGTTTTAGCCAATGGCGCAAATCTAGCTTGTAAATCAGCATCCTTGGTTTGCGCTGCTAATGCTTCAGCCCAGTATAAAGCCAAATAGAAATGAGAACCACGGTTATCGATAGTACCTAACTTTCTGCCCGGAGATTTATCTGTTGCCAAGAATTTTGCATTAGCCTCATCTAAAGCATCGGCCAATACCTGCGCTTTTGCATTATTTTGTGTTTGAGACAAGTGCTCTAAAGAAGCCTGAAGGGCAAGGAATTCTCCTAACGAATCCCAACGTAAATAACCTTCTTCAATAAACTGCTCAATATGTTTTGGGGCAGAACCACCGGCACCGGTTTCAAACAAACCACCGCCATTCATTAAAGGAACAATAGAGAGCATTTTAGCAGATGTTCCCAGCTCTAAAATCGGAAATAAATCTGTCAAATAATCACGCAGTACGTTACCTGTAACCGAAATGGTATCCAAACCTTTACGGATACGCTCCAAAGTAAATTTGGTAGCTTCTATCGGTGCAAGAATACGGATATCTAAACCAGTAGTATCATGATCTTTTAAGTAAGTATTTACTTTAGCGATGATTTCTCTGTCGTGCGCTCTATTTTCATCTAACCAGAAAACGGCCGGAGTTTCAGATAAACGTGCCCTGTTAACAGCCAGTTTAACCCAATCCTGAATTGGAGCATCTTTGGTTTGGCACATGCGGAAAATATCGCCTTTTTCTACCTTTTGATCAAAAAATACTTTACCATCAGCATCAGTTACACGGATTGTTCCTGAACCAGCTGCCTGAAAAGTTTTATCATGCGAACCATATTCTTCAGCTTTCTGGGCCATTAAACCAACATTTGGCACCGATCCTATTGTGGTTACATCAAAAGCACCATGCGCTTTACAATCATCAATGGTTGCGGTATAAACACCAGCGTAAGAACGGTCTGGAATTAATGCGATGGTATCCTGCGCTTTACCTTCTTTGTTCCACATCTGACCCGAGGTACGGATCATTGCCGGCATAGATGCATCAACAATCACATCACTTGGTACATGCAGGTTGGTAATTCCCTTATCAGAGTTTACCATCGCTAAAGCCGGTCCGTTTGCAATAGCCTGCGCTAAAGCAGCTTCAACTTCTGCCTGTTTTTCGTTACCGGCAATTTTTGCATAAACATCACCTAAGCCGTTACGGGTATCAATGTTTAGTGCTGCGAAAAGATCAGCATATTTAGCAAAAACATCTGCAAAGTAAACTTCTACAATGGCTCCGAAAATTATCGGATCAGAAACTTTCATCATCGTAGCCTTTAAGTGTGCAGATAATAAAACGCCTTCAGCTTTTGCTTCAGCAATTTCTTTTGTTACAAAAGTTTTTAATGCCGATAAACTCAATGCAGAGCTATCAATCACCTCTCCTGCTTTTAATGGCGATAAACCTTTTAATTCGGTTACCATACCATCTTCAGCTACAAACTCAATTTTAAACTGACCTGCTTCTGCAACTGTTGTAGATTTTTCTGAACCATAAAAATCTCCTTCAGTCATACTGGCCACTTTCGTTTTCGAATCAGCCGACCATTTACCCATTGAATGTGGGTTTTGTTTAGCGTAATTTTTAACTGCTTTAGGTGCTCTACGGTCTGAGTTACCCTCACGTAAAACTGGGTTTACAGCCGAGCCTAAAACTTTTGCATATTTAGTTTTAATTGCTTTTTCTTCGTCGCTCTGCGCATTATCAGGATAATTTGGAATAGCAAAACCCTGTGCTTGTAATTCTGTAATGGCACCAACCAATTGTGGAATGGAAGCCGAGATATTTGGTAATTTAATAATGTTTGCTTCCGGAGTGGTAGCCAATGCACCAAGCTCTCCCAAAGCGTCACCAATTTTTTGATCGTCTTTTAAATACTCAGGAAAGTTTGCCAAAATTCTTCCTGCTAAAGAAATATCTCTGGTTTCTACATCAATACCAGCTGATGCGGTAAAAGCTTGTACGATAGGTAAAAGTGAATAGGTTGCCAACATTGGCGCCTCATCGGTTTTGGTGTAGATAATTTTTGATGTATTTGACATATTATATTGATTTTGCTTATTAAGGTTAACTATTCAACCGGTTTTAAAGTTTGCAAACCGGTATTTTTAAAATCGCCTAAAGATAAAATAATCGAATGAATTAAGGAACATCACAATGTTATTTATGATAAGCATAGTAGCAGAAAAATGATCCAGATAGAAACTAACCGATGCAATACCACAATTACTCACAAAAAATAAGAAAAGATCATATCCTATTGTGATTACAACAGAAATTGATTCATTAATATGATTTTTAGCTGCCCATGGCAGGAAGCTATTATGACCCTCATGATTTGTCGCTGCCCACGGCAGGAAGCTTTCCTGACCCTCATGATCTGCCGCTGCCCACGGCAGGGAGCTTTCATGACCCTCATGATCTGCCGCTGCCCATGGCGCGAAACTTTCATGACTTCATTATCTGTTGCCACCTATGGCGCGAAGTTTTCAGCATAAACAGACCTTACCCGCTTCATATTTTGGCTAAACTTTTGTAGGATCAAAAGCTTACATATCTATCTATTTTAAATTTTTTACTTGAAATGACCGAACCTACCCTAGATCAGCAGTTAAACGCCCGCAAATTCGAAGAGGCAAAAACACTGATGCAAAACGGCGAAAAGCTCCCTAAAAACATCCAAGAACATCAAAAATCATCTATTTTGGATAACCTCTTAAGAGAGAAACAATACGAAATCCTCAACATGATGGTAAAAGATAAAACCATCGAAACCGATATCTACGAATTCGATAATTTTGACAAAAGTGTTTTCCAGAGTATCGTCCGCAATCTAGGTGATAACGAAGATGATATCACATTTTTTAACGAATTTATTACGCATTTCGATAATTTAAATGATGAAGTAAATGCCAAAACATTATTAGGTTATCTGCTCGAAAATGGTGTAAGTTTAGCTGTAATTAAAGCGGCAATCAATGCGGGTTGTAGTACAGGTTTTAAAAATAATGCAGAAGAAAATTATCTCCATCAGGTAGTGAAAAGCAGCATTCGCAGGTACAACCTTAGTGATGAACAAATCACCGATCTACTAAAAGGTTATATTGATATCCTGATTAATGAAGGTGTAGACATTAATGAAGGCAATGTGGTACAGGAAACACCACTGATTGCTGCTATAAAATTTAACAAGAAAAATTTAATTGAACATTTGCTCGAAAATGGTGCCGATCCTAACCATACCGATAACGATGGTAATTCTGCTTTCTTTTATGCGGTGGCCCATTCGCAAAGCGAAAATATTTATGATATGCTACGAAATTCCGCTTCACCGGATTTCGACCAGATCAATAAAAATGGAGTAAGCCTGCTGTTCGAATATACAAGGATGATAGCGAACAGTGAAAGCAGTATTAATTTTCTAAAAAAACTGGTTGAGGATGGTGCAGATTTATACCAAACCAGTAAATGGTACAGCGCAGATAAAACACCATTGGATTTAATTGCCGAAAAACAGGCAGATGTATTGCAAGTTTTATTGGGAACCGGCCAGATAGATGTAAATAGAAGAGATGACCAGGGCAATACGCTACTGCATAAAGTTTGCGCCTATAATGTAAATTACGAAGCGGAAAAAGCCAGGGAAACGTACCGGAAAGTAAAGCTCCTAATTGAAAACGGTGCGGATGTTACTTTATCAAACGACAAGGATGAAACGGCTTTAATGCTTGCATCTGATGATAACCTGAAAATAAAAACTGTTGAACTGCTCATGAAACAATCTTAATATATGTCGATGTCATTTATAATTGCCTGCGAAAGCGGTAAGCGAAAAATTGCCGAACTTTTACTGGCAAATGGAGAAGTAGAAATTGGTTATACAGACGAAAAAGGCAGAACCGCACTCCATTATGCGGCCCATCGCGGTTATTTAGATCTTGTACAAATTTTAATCGACCGTGGAGCCGACCTGGATTATGAAGACCATGCCGGGGAAACACCTTTATATTTTGCCTGTTTACAAAAACAGAAACAAACTGCAATTTATTTAATTGATAAAGGCGCCAGGGTTAACATTAAAGACTTAAAGGGAAATAGCCTTTTGCATTTAACAGCGCAAAGCGGACAAATAGAAGTACTTGAAAAACTGCTTAACAAAGGGCTTGAGGTTGATGGCGAAAATAATGAAGCAGAAACACCATTACTTGTCGCCTCAGCATGGAGAAACAAAGAAATTGTGCAAAAGCTACTGGAATTTGGCGCCAATATTAACACCACTAACAAACATGGAGATTCTCCATTAATTTTTGCCGTAAAATCCAAAAATACACCAATGGTAGAGCTCATTCTGGATAAAGGGGCCAACATTAACCACATTAACCACGCGGGCGAATCGGCATTATTACTTGCCTGTTACGATGCCAACAGGATGCTTACCAAGATATTGGTAGAAAAAGGTGCAGATGTATTTGTTTCTTCTAAAGATGGCCTTTCGCCAATTTGGTATGCCTGTGCAAATAATCAAAAAGAAATCGTCGATTTATTTTTAGCCAACGGGGTTGATGTAAATTACGCAAAACCACTTTCGGGCAAAGATGATTCGATGTATTCGTATCTTGAATGGGTAGAAACCGCAAATAACATATCCATTTCAGCAAGTTTTTCTTTTGAAAACAGTTACAGTTACGGCGGCGAAAGCATGTTACATGTAGCAGCAAAAAGTGGCCATTTGAGTATGCTGAAAATGTTGATTGAAAAAGGTGCAAATGTGAACATTCAGGATGAAAGTGGTAATACTGCGCTACATTATGCCGCAGCCAATGGGAAAAAGGATGCCGTAAAATTTCTGCTCGAACAATTAGCAGATCCAGGCATCGTTAACGTAAAAGAACAAAAAGCAATCGATTATTCAAACATCAAAGGTTTTAACGAAATTACTGAACTTTTGTTAAACGCAGGGCCAAAAGGCGATCTGCATGCGCCTTTAAAAACGGTACCCGTAGAAAATGAAGTTCTGCCAATAAAAAATGATATATCAGCAAAAAAGCAAGCCCTTTTTGATTTGAAAGAACTACTGGATGCCGGAATATTATCGCAGGAAGAATTTGATGCCGAAAAAGCCAAAATATTAAACGGATAGCAGGTTTAGTGCGACAAATATTTGATTAAATTTTTAAGCTTAAATATTTAGTTATAAATTTATCATTAAGAATTTTCCTGGCCGGTGCTAACTCCGGTCAGGAAAGTTTGACATTAATGCTCCCAAAATGAAATCTACTACCAAAACACAGCTGCAATTATTTATCCTGCTTTTACTTTCAGTGTTGATCTACAGCTGCTCACCTAAGCTTTATGTGGATGAAGACAAGCGTTATCAAGCCGGAACATTAACAGATGCACAAGTAGATTCTCTCCATTTTTACCTGAAAGAGAACCAAAGATTAACGCTTAAAGATACGATCATCATCAAATATGACTTCAACAGGGATGACTGCTGGAAGGATTTAAGTTATCAGAATGCAGAATTTTTAAATAATGTAAGGTGGACATTCCAAAAAAACATCCTCGAAAAGGCAGAAGCCAGACCTAAAGTTGCCATTTACCAATACCGTGAAGTAGGCGAAAGTTTCAGTCCCATAAAATCAAAAGGCCTGGAAATAGAAACCGACTCCGGCTTTTTAAAAAAACTGTTGTTCAAAGAAAACACCTCATGTGGTACTTCGGCAATTATCCTTCCTAACGGCAAATTTTTATTGGTAAAATCAGATCCGCAATTTTCTGCGCTGCTTTTAAACGCGAAGGATATCGAAAAAAAACTGCTTGAAAACCTGGTGAAGTAAACCAGATAACGTATTTTTCTATAACAATCTAAAGTGGTTTAAAAAACCCTACTAAATGTTTTGTTGTGCCGTAATTTGGTTTCACTAACCGTCTATGAATCAAAATACAACTTTAAGCAAGTTATGTAGGGTACTTTCCTTTTATCTTTTATGGTTGTAGCAATTATGGTCTGACTGAAAACATCTAATTGATTTTCATGTTATATTTTTCGAAGATTAATTTAATCAAAACCGGTTAATATGAAAAATAAGATTTTTTACGCCTCAATGCTCTCAACCGCAGTAATTTTCGGTTGCCAATCGAAGTCGAATTCGCAAAAACAGGGAGAAGATACCACGCTTACAACTAAAACAGGCGCAATTAATTTACCAGCGCCCGATACCAATGCGGCAAAAAGCAAGTTTAGTAAAGTAATTGGCTGGCCCGAAGGTAAAACGCCTATCGCTCCAGAAGGGTTTGTGGTAACCAAATTTGCATCCAATATCAAAAGTCCGCGCAATACCTATATTGCCCCAAATGGCGATGTACTGGTTGCACTTTCAAATTCGGAAAGAAGCACTACTGAAAGCATTGCAAATACGGTATCAGGTAAAGCTAAATCTGAAGTTCCAGGAAAAAGTGCCAATACCATTTTACTTTACCGCGATGATAACAAAGATGGCAAACCAGAAACGGTTACTACATTTTTAAACGGCCTGAATCAACCTTTCGGGATGCTGATTATTGGCAACTCGTTTTATGTAGCCAATACAGATGGTTTATGGCAGTACCCATATAAAACTGGCGATACCAAGATTACCGCTACAGGGAAAAAGATTTTAAGTTTGCCTGCGGGAGGTTATAACAACCATTGGACAAGAAATCTGATTGCAAATGCAGATCAAAGCAAAATATATATTACTGTAGGTTCGGGCAGTAATGTTGGTGAAAATGGAATGGAAAATGAAGTTCGAAGAGCGAATATCCTGGAAATAAATCCTGATGGAAGTGGAGAAAAAATTTACGCCAGCGGTTTAAGAAATCCTGTTGGAATAGATTGGGCACCTTCAAGCAAGGTACTTTGGACAGCCGTTAATGAACGGGATGGATTGGGCGACGACCTTGTACCCGATTACATTACCAGTGTAAAACAAGGTGCTTTTTATGGATGGCCATTTTCATATTATGGTCAGAATGAAGACCCTCGTTTAAAAGGTAAAAACCCGGAGATGGTTAAAAAAGCAATAGCACCCGATGTAGCAGTTGGTGCCCATACTGCATCATTAGGATTGGCGTTTTATAAAGACACAAAATTTCCTCAAAAATACCAGGGAGGAGCATTTATAGGTCAGCACGGCTCATGGAACAGGTCGGCAATTTCAGGTTACAAAGTTGCTTTCGTGCCTTTTAAAGATGGAAAACCAGCAGGTAAACCTGAAGATTTTTTAACTGGCTTTGTAGCAGATGTTGATAAGGCCGATGTATATGGCCGCCCGGTTGGCGTTACCCTAACACCCGATGGCGCTTTATTGGTTGCCGACGATGTTAGCGGCGTAATTTGGAGAGTTGCTGCAAAATAATTAATACAATAGCCACAGATTCACAGAATACGTTAAATTTATCTGCCAAATCTGTGGCTAAACTTCCAATCCTTATCCTCTTGAAACCAAACCTTACCCTATTATTTACCCTAATTTCTGTTAGCTGCTTAGCACAAACCATCAAACCCGATTCAGTAAAAAAGCTTAGCGAGATTACAGTAAAAGGTTATTACAATCACCAACCCCTTCTAAGATCGGTATCTGCAGTAAATCTGATCGACAGCAGCGTAATCAGGAATCAACAGAGCAGTTCACTGGTGAGTACACTGAATTCCATTTCAGGTGTAAGAATGGAAGAACGTTCACCAGGCAGTTACCGCTTATCGCTTCGTGGCAGCTTATTACGTTCACCTTTTGGCATCAGGAATATTAAAATCTATATCGATGATTTGCCTTTAACCGATGCTGGTGGTAACACTTATTTAAATGCGTTGGATATGGCCGCCATCGGCAACATAGAAATCTATAAAGGACCGGAGGCCAGTATATTTGGAGCAAATACAGGAGGTGCCGTTTTAATTAGTCCACCAAATTTTGACAGAAATGAAATCAGTGTTTCTGCCATAACTGGTTCATACGGACTTTTCCACCAAACGGCCGCTATCAATCATCAATTTAAGAATTACAGCTTTAATTTTACAGAGGGTTATCAAAAAAGTGATGGTTTCCGCCAGAATAGTGCCATGGAAAGAAAGTATTTCCAAACGGCACACCAGTGGAATTATAGTACTGCCGGAAGTTTAAAAGCCTTTGCATTTTATAGTGACCTTGGATATCACACACCCGGAGGCTTAACCGCTGCTCAATTGGAACAAGATCCTAAATTGGCACGCCCTGCAACAGCCACCCTACCTGGTGCCATTGCACAACAGGCCGCCATTTATAATAAAACTATTTTCGGCGGGATATCCAACTCTTATCAGATCAATCCTCATTTTAAACATGTTATTGCGTTCTTTACATCATATACCGATTTCAAAAATCCATTTATCACCAATTATGAAAAACGTTATGAAAGTACATTGGGCTTGCGTACATTTTTAGATTATGAAAAGGAATATGACGATTTTAAATTTAATGCACAGGTTGGTTTAGAAAGTTCAGCAACCAAAAGCGAAATCAATAATTTTAACAACAACGGTGGTGAAGCAACTTCCATGCAAGCTTCTGATCGTTTAAAAGCAAGCCAGGATTTTGCCTATTTAAGATTAAACTTCGATATCAACAGAAAGTTGCTGATTGAACTTGCTTCAAGTCTTAATTTCTACAAGTATAAATACGAAAGTTATTTTCCTGTAGTGATCGCTTCACAACAACGAAAATTTGATCCACAATTTATGCCAAAGGTTACGCTATCTTATTTAATAACAAACGATTTTTCTGCCAGGGCTTCAGTAAGTAGAGGCTATTCGCCACCCACTATTGCAGAGGTAAGGTCATCAGATAATAACATCAACAATAATTTGCAGGCAGAATCTGGCTGGAATTACGAACTCGGCTTGCGTTACAAAACAAAAAACAACCGCTTTTATGCCAATGCAAACCTATTCAGCTACCAGCTTCAGGATGCAATTGTAAGAAGGCTGAACCAAAATGACACTGAATATTTTATCAATGCCGGCGGAACAAAGCAGAAAGGCATTGAACTTGAAACAGCCATTTGGATTATCAGAAACCCTGCTTCTTTTTTAAGCGGGTTACAATTTAAAAGCAATTATACTTTTAGTCATTTCAGATTTAAAGATTTTGTAAGCGGTAATACAACTTATAGCGGCAATAAACTGACTGGTGTTCCGGCAAATATCTTAATTAACAGTTTGGAATTTAACTTTCCAAAAGAATGTTACCTTTTCATGCAGCACAATTACACTTCTACCATACCATTAAATGATGCAAATACTGTTTTTACCAAAAGATACCACCTTGTAGAGGCAAAAGCCGGCATCCGTAATGTAAAGCTGAGTAAAATCCATTTCGAAGTATATGCAGGGGTAAATAATTTATTCAATGCTAATTATAGCCTGGGTAATGACTTAAATGCTGCAAACGGAAGATATTTTAATCCAGCGGCAGGAATCAATTTTTATACTGGCCTGGCTATAAAACTTTAACAATAAGAATTCCCACCAATAACTATTGTTATATGGTGGGAATCAGTGATGCTAAAATGCAGCAACTTTTTCGTTCGCTCTGATCACAAGGTCGTTGACAACGATATTAGTATTATAATGTCTTTTGCCATCCTTACCATCGTACGAAACTGCTTCCAGCCTACCCTCGATAGTCAAACCGGTACCTTTTTTAATTTGGTTGGCCAGTTCAGCTTTCGCATTCCAAAATGTTAGGGTAAACCAATTCACTTTTTTAATTTCAACGCCATTCGCGTCTTTGTACGATTCGTTTACAGCCATGTTAACTTTGGCAATTTTGTAATCTCCAACAATTTTAACATCGGCATCTGCCCCTGCAAATCCACTTAATACTACTTTGTTAGCTGCACTTTCCATAATCTTGAATTTTTATAAGTTTCTTAATGTTTAACGAACAGTCATCATAATCGATAACCGACAGGACAAAAGTGCAAGTAGATTCAGAAATTAGTCGGATTGTAAATATTTATAGTCGTTTATAAACGTTTATATTCGGATAAACCGTTCCTATAAGCTCAAATAAGGTTTTTTATTTTTTTTCTTTCGACCATTTTATTTTATAATTTAGAACATCATCCCATAATAAAAAGAAATTATTATGGAACGTTTATGTTTAGATTGCGGAACCCTCGTAAAAGGGAGAACGGATAAAAAATTTTGCAATGATTCTTGTCGCAACAATTACAACAATCATTTAAAGATTAAAGACGATCTTGTTCTCAAACGGATTAACAGCATTTTAAAAAAGAACCGCAATATCCTGATGCAACTTAACCCAAGTGGTAAGGCAAAGGTTACACGAAAAGAATTACTTGCTGCTGGCTTTAATTTTGATTACCATACTTATAGCTATACGGCTCAAAATGGAAATGTCTATATTTTCTGTTATGAATATGGGTACCTTGTTTTAAATGATGAGCGGTATCTGTTGGTAAAAAGAGAAGAAAAACTTTGGTTAGCTTAATTGGTTCAAATTACAGAACAAAAATTGCGGTATTTTTTATTTAAGCTTCAGATGTTTACATTTAACAGCTTATGATAAATTACAACAACAAAGTTTTCAAACCCGTTAGCAATACCGAAAATGGCGAAACTTCAGATGAAACTGTTTTTACCTATCAACAGACAGGAAATATTCTTACTGCCGGATATACTGGTGGAAAAATTGTCTCTGGACATTTAATCGGTCTTGTGGATGAGGCATGGCAATATCGAAATGAGGTATCACCAGGTAAATAATAAAGGAGAATTAATGACCGGAATTTGCCAGTCGGTACCAGAACATTTGCCGAATGGCAAAATCAGACTTCATGAAACCTGGCAGTGGACATCGGGTGACAGATCAAAAGGTAAATCTATTATTGAGGAACAATAAGGTTTCATGTGTCTGTACTATGATTACCACACCAGGTCGAGTAAAAATGCTACCAAACTTAATTTTGATCAGCAGCCAGCCATCCAGATTTTGAATAAACATGTCAATAACAGAAAGTCCGATTATACATTTGCCTCCTTTGCTAAAAACTGCTGCCAATTTGATATTCGATCCCTTAGGTTATCAAATCATTAACCTAAAAATGGAAAGCGAAAGTCAGGAATATTCAGCCTGCAGCTTCGAATTAAACAGTTTAAAAATTATCTACCGTATTTCAAAAATCACCCCTACTAAAACCGGGCAGTTTGTAACCATATGGAAACGGAATAAGACTGGGATTACTATTCCGTTTGATGAACAGGATGATTTTGACCTGATGATCATCACTGCAATAAGCGAGCACAACTTCGGTCAGTTTATTTTTCCGAAGAACACATTGGCACAACAAAAAATTATTACCAAAAATGGCGTGGGCGGAAAAAGAGGAATCAGAATTTATCCTCCATGGGATACCGTAACCAATAAACAGGCAGAGAAAACCCAGCAGTGGCAACTTGCATATTTTTTCCCTATTAATCTAAACCAATCTACCGATTTAGCATTGGCAAAGAAATTAATTAATACCTAGATTAAAATTAAACACAGCAAGTTTCGGGTAGGTTGCCCCATCACTAACGACTACTTTTGGTTATAATTTTTTTAAGACCATGAAAGCACAAGAAGATATTAATTTCAACAGGATAGCCGAGGCCATCAGTTACATCAGGGCCAACTTTAAAACGCAACCCGGCTTGGAAGAAATTGCAGAACAGGTAAATTTAAGTCCTTTTCATTTTCAAAGGTTATTTAGTGAATGGGCCGGTACCACACCCAAACGTTTTTTGCAATACATCAGTATCGGTTATGCCAAAGAAATGTTAAAAGGTAACCAGAGTTTATTTGATACCGCCCTCGAAACCGGATTATCAGGAACCAGCCGTTTACACGATCTTTTTGTAAATATTGAAGGCATGACGCCTGGAGAATATAAAAATGGTGGCGAAAATCTCCATATTAACTACAGCTTCGCAGAAAGCCCGTTCGGAAACATCATAGTAGCAAGTACACCCAAAGGAATCTGTCATATCGCATTTTATGAAGATGAAAATATTGCGTTTACCAATTTGCAAATGCAGTTTCCATCAGCCCTTTACCAACAGTTATTGGATAAGGAGCAACAGAACGCTTTGTATATTTTCAGTCACGATTGGAGCAAACTGCACAAGGTTAAGCTACATTTAAAAGGGACCGATTTTCAGTTAAAAGTTTGGGAAGCTTTGCTAAAAATACCAATGGGTAAATTGGCCACCTATGGTAACATTGCCAAACAATTGCGAAACCCAAATGCATCAAGAGCTGTTGGAACTGCAATAGGAGATAATCCGGTAGCTTTTCTTATTCCCTGCCATCGGGTAATTCAATCGAGCGGTGCTTTAGGGGGTTATCATTGGGGTACGGATCGAAAAACGGCTATAATAGGATGGGAAGCAGCACAAGCCAACAAGCAAAAATATGAGGAACAATAGCCTAAACACAATGGATTTATTCAGCACCACAATAGATACCAACAAGAACCTGCTACCTTACGGCGGAACCGTAAACTATTACGGAAAATTATTCACCTCATCAGAAGCTGACCATTATTTTAATATCCTGATGAATACCATAGAGTGGAAAAACGATGAAGCTTTTATTATGGGTAAACACATCATCACCAAAAGAAAAGTAGCCTGGTATGGCGATGAATCTTATTCGTATACTTACTCCAATAAATCGAAATTGGCTCTCCCCTGGACAAAAGAACTGCTGGAATTAAAAAAACTCTCGGAAGCGCAAACCGGCACTACATTTAATTCCTGTTTACTCAACTTATACCACAATGGTGATGAAGGAATGGCCTACCACAGTGATGACGAAAAAGCATTGGCTAAAGATTCGGCTATTGCATCTTTAAGTTTCGGTGCCGAAAGAAGATTTTTATTTAAACACAAACAGACCAAAGAAACGGTTGCTTTATTTTTGGAAAATGGAAGTTTACTGGTAATGAAGGATGAAACACAAACAAACTGGCTGCACCGTTTGCCTCCTACTAAAAAAGTAAATCAGCCAAGGGTAAACCTAACTTTTAGGACGATGGTGGTTTAGCTTGCTAACTTAAAATTAGTTAATTTTATGCTCAACCAAATAACAAATGAGCGCATAATCTTTAAAAGAATTATAGTTTAGTTTTTTGAAAAGTATGGTTCATCTCATTATAAAGGATGGATAATTTATTGAAATCTTAGAATTTCAGCCATTATTCATCATTTTGGTAAAATTTCTAAAAAATCTTTGAAGCAGTGAGCTTTCTTCAGTAATGATTTCAGCATCTGCCTGCATTCCATTCTTTAATATGATTTTGTGATCTTTATCTTTGTTCTCAAAATTAACAAAGCTTACCTTAGCAATAAACACACTGTCCCGATAAGCAACATCAGAAATATAAGTGAGCTTTCCCCTGATCATCCCGTACTGCTCGTAAGGATAACTGCGCATTTTCACAAGTGTACTTGCCCCCTTTTTAATTTTCCCCATGTTATACTGTGGTATCTGGATCTCGCCAAAAAAATCCGTATTCCCAGGATTTACAACAAACACTTCCTGACCTGACTGCAAATTTTGGTTTTCCTGGACGATGCCTGCAAAGCTTACCTTGCCGGCAACTGGAGCAACTAAAATATGCTGCATCATCCAGGTATTACTTTCGGTAATGCATTGATTTAATGCCTGAACAAATTTGGCCTGTTCTTCCGATATCGTATGGCGCAAATCTAAAAGCTCTTTCTCTTTGGCGCTGTAAGTCCCGGAATTATTAACGATGGCCGTTTCGCTCTGCTGTAAAGGATATTTTGAAGCTAAATATTTGTTTTCCTGTTGTGCAAATTCGCTTCTTGAAATTACTTTGTTTTTATACAGTTTTTGATAGGCTTTATATTCCTCTTCTTGATTTGCATATTCCAGTTGTTGTATTTTTTGCTGATGCATTATATGGCTATTCAACTTCTTGATATTGCCAAGGTCTTTTTCGAGAAATGACATACGGATAAGATAATAGCCATTTTTGGTGGTAGCCTGATACTGCAGGTACTGTTGGTAGAAATTCTGGTAACTACCTTGTATTTCACCGAGGTTCAGCCCTTCCGATAAAACGATCGCTTCGGCGTTACGCTTCATGACCTTTGATTGTACAGACTTTAGCTCACGGTTTAACTTTAATACGTCCTTGGCACTTGCAGTACTCTCAAAGTAGGCCAAGGGCTGTCCGGCCGCTACAGCTTGTCCTTCTGAAACAAGTAGGGTAGTCAGCTTTCCAGTTTGTCTGGCGAGGACCGGCTTTGGGGCGTTAAGGCAATTAACCTTCAGACTAGTTTTAACTATGTCAGGATAATTGATAGATGATGATAGCAAAATTATACTCCCCAAAATACAGAATATCAAGGTAATTCCCCACCGCAAAATCCACGATGGTACCGCTGTAATAATTTCATGTACTTCTTCACTATTAACCTCTCGTTCTGATATGTTCTCTGGCATAGTTTAAAAATTTAGTTTCCTAGCTCCAGCTGGTTTTTGACCAACTTATAATATTCACCCTTGCTCTTAGTCAATTCTGCATGTGTGCCCTGCTCTATAATCATACCTTTATCAAGTACTACGATATTATCGGCATTTTTGACCGTACTTAAACGGTGTGCAACTACAACAACCGTCCGCCCCTTAAAAAAGCCTTCCAGGTTTTCCATAATCACTTTTTCGTTAATGGCATCAAGTGCGTTAGTGGCTTCATCAAAGAAGATATAGCTAGGGTCCTTATAAATGGCCCGGGCAATCAAAATCCGTTGACGCTGGCCCTGGCTGATACCATTACCTTCGACACCGATTTTCGTGTTTAAACCCAAAGGCAAGTTTTCTATGAAGTCAGTGATGTTGGCCATTTCAATGGCGTGTTTAAGTTTTTTTAAATCCGGATATTCGTCTCCCGCAGCAATATTTTTGGCAATGCTGTCCGAAAAGATAAAGCCATCCTGCATGACTACGCCACATAGTCCACGCCAATAACGAAAACTGATCTGGTTGAGATAACTGTTCCCGACTTTTATGTCTCCTTTTCCCGGATCATAAAAACGGAGTAAGAGTTTCAAGATGGTTGTTTTACCGCTGCCGCTCATCCCTACTATAGCCGTTGTTTTTCCTTCTGGTATGTTAAGGTCAATTTTGGATAAAACGGGCTCATTGCCTGCACCTGGATAAGTAAAGGTTAAATTCTGAAGGGAAATGCTCTTACCAAAAGGCAATTCTTTAATGAAAGTTTTGCTAACTGGTTCTTCATCATCCATTTCCCGGATCTCATTGAGTCGTTCCAAAGAAATCTTTGCATCCTGTAGTTGTTGTATAAAACCGAGCATCTGTTCAATGGGGCTGTTTAGCTGACCAATGATATACTGCACCGCCATCATGGCCCCTAGCGTTAACTGGCCGTCTATTACAGATTTGGCCACCAAGAATGTAATGAGGATATTTTTACCTTCGTTGATAAAAAAGGTTCCTGCCTGTTGGTACTGGCTCAACTTCAGGCTCTTGATATTGAAACGAAAGAGACCGGCCTGTAACCGTTCCCATTCCCACCGTTTCTGTTGCTCACAGTTGTTTAGCTTGATCTCCTGCATCCCATTTATAAGCTGTACGATAGAACTCTGGTTCTTCGATGAAATATCAAACCGTTTAAAATCCAAGGTTCGGCGCTTTCTTAAAAAAAGGATTACCCAAAGGCTGTACAGCATACTGCTTACAATAAAAATAATAAAGATGCTTACATTATAATATGCCAGTACAACACCAAATACAATGAGATTAAACAATGAAAAAACCACAGTAAGTGTAGATCCCGTCAGGAAATTTTCAATCCTTTTCTGGTCGCTCATCCGCTGCATGATATCACCGGTCATCTTGCTATCAAAGAAGCTCATCGGCAATTTCATCAGCTTAATCAAAAAGTCGGTTAAAATAGAAATATTGATTCGGGTACTGATGTGCAATAGTATCCATGAACGGATAAAGTCTACACTCATCCTGCCGACAAACAACATACTCTGAGCGATAAGAATGATGTAAATAAAGTTCAGGTTCCGTGTATTGATCCCGATATCTACCACAGACTGGGTTAGAAATGGCAAGACAAGCTGTAGCAGGCTGCCTACCCCCAGCCCTACAAAAAGCTGGACGATAAGTTGTTTATACCTGTATAGGTATTTAAGGAGGTAACTTAGGTTTAGGTCGACATTTTTATCTCCTTCCGTAGTATAAAAATCAGGAGTAGGAGAAAGCATCAGTAGAATACCTTTGTTCCGATCTTCTCCTGTACCAGTTGCCCAGCCTCTGGTAAATTCCTCTTCTGTATATTTTATCCGTCCTTTTGAGGGATCTGAAACATAATAGAAACGCCGTGCTTTTTTGGAACTCACTGCTTTAACCTTGTAGAGTACCACAAAATGATTATGGTTCCAGTGGGCAATAACCGGTAATTCAATATCCCTAAGCTGGTCAATATCAATCTGGGCTCCTGTAGTCCTGAAACCTACTTTTTCAGCTGCTTCACTAAGTCCAAGTAAAGTGACACCTTCACGGTTGATACCACTAATATCCCGGAGTCGCTGTAAGCTGAAATTTTTACCATAGTATTTGGCTATCATGCGTAGCGACGTAGGCCCACAATCAGCCTGATCGGGTTGCGTATAATGAGGAAAGGTTTTCAATGAATATTCTTCTAAATTTCTGCGACACTAAGGGTAAAACTTTAACCTCCTAATTCTTTAACAATTTTTCAATTTCTAGCTTTAGTTTGGCATCACTCGGTCGTGGAGCGTCTAGGCAAAACAATTTTACCGGACTTACTGATAGTAGATAACGGGGAATTGAAGTGACTTTAAGATCACGCGCCAGTTTGGCTTCAAAATCACCTTCAGCCAGATAGCTGTTTCCTTCCGGAAGTTTCAGGCTGGCTGCACTGCTTTTCCAATCTGCTTGTTTCTCATCAAGCGATAAGTAAATAAAAGTAATGGCCTTATTGGCATATTGCTTTCTTAACAGGTGTGATGCAGGCATTTCCGCTTTGCATGGGGCACACCAACTGGCCCATAAATCAACATAAACTACTTTTCCCTTGTTCTTGGTGATCAGGTTTGCCCAGGTAGACTTATTGCCTTTAGTGTTGATCAGTACAGTGGCCGTGTTAGTGGATGCGTTTTTAACAGCTACCCCGTTTTGATAATATTCTGATAACTTGGTTTTATAAATACCTTGCGGGAAATTGTTATTATATGCTTTTACATATTCTCCTGCTGTTGCAGCAGATAGTTTACCACCCTTTATTAATTTTATTAAGCGGTAAGACAATAGGAATTCCTTATCCCTTCCACTAAAATGATCGGAAATGATCGTGCTAATATTGGAGTAGTTGTCTTCACCCTTATTATTTGTCAATAGATAACTTAGACTGATCAATGCCTTCTGATATTCGATATTATTAATTGCAGGCAAGCATGCAATAAGTTCTTTTTTTAATCTGTCTGCTTCAGGGTAATACTCCTTTACAGACAATGGATTAATTGTTTCCGATTTCCTGCATAAGATTAGGATATCCTGTACCAGAATACCACTAAATAGTGATCTGCAATACTGGGTAAACGCATCGGACATCTTATATTTAGTTCCATAATCTTTCAGATATTTAAGCCTTGCCTGGTACATCATCCTGATCTTTTGTTCACGCTCTTGCTTGGTGGTTTCCTTTGTGAATTCTGGAGGGCATTTAAAAGGGAACCGCATTGGGCCAATCTCTTTAATAAGCCTCGCAAAAAAAAGAAATTCATCGTTCTGAACTTTAGTGTATTTTTTATTGGTGCGAGTTACTGTTGTTGCGCTCGTGCCTTTTATTTTTGTCAGCACAAGCGTGTCACCTGGATTGACGAGGTAACAATTTTGGCTGGATTCTGCCTCTACAAGTAAAACAGGTTTACCAATTGCGATAGCCTCGGTGCCTTTAATTCCAAAATGTGGATGCCCCATCGCCACTTCATCTGTGTAATAGAAGTTATATTCCGAATGCTTGTTACCATTACCTAGCTTAAGTACGAGATTCTGTGCAAGCGAATTCAAACAGATAAACAATAAAAGTGACAGTGATAGTGCTTGTTTCATAAAATCTTTTTTTAAATATAAAAAAATAGAGCCGACATTTATCGGCTCCATTTTAGTTTACGCCATTAGGGCTTCTTCTCTTGATGCATGACATGAATCACAGCACCATTTTTCTCCTGCACCTGCACCGCCTTCTGCTTGATCTCTGCTCATTCCGCAATCACTGGATGACCAGTCAGAATTATGGACACAACAAGTTCCGCTACCTACTACATTTTTCATTTCTGCTTTGCTCAATGTTTTAAAATTTTTCATTTTGTTTTTCGATTTGATTGAATATTTATTTTGTGCTGTACATTCACGTAGAACAGCTTCAACGGCAAAAGTTTTATAACATCATGCTGGTTACCTGACCGCCCGTTTGCAACCGCACGCCCAGTCATTGTACAATATTTTATTTATTACCTTAAAAAATAAGGTGCCGAAGGTCTTCAATACGGTAAGGATCTGGAAGCTTATAGCCATTGACCAGGATCGTTGGTGTCAGAATAACGCCAACCATATCGCACCATGCTTTCTGCCTTAAAGCGATATACTCTGTACCTGGAATGGTATCAATAGGAAACCTGACTGACCAGGATTCATATTTTCTTTTAGGATCACCATACCAATCTTCCAGGGCAGCTTGTATCCTGTCCCTTTGGTCTGAATATGCAATTTTTGTTACATGTTGCTGAAACTTTACAGCCGGATCATCCGCTTCCGCGGAAGTTGCAAAAACCAATTTAAACTGCAAATCAGAATTATAATAAAGTAGGTCCTCCATCACGCGGTGTGCTGCCGCACATGGTTCGCAAAAGGGATTGCTGATAACCGTAATGATGATTTCAGGTTCTTTGCTGCCTAACACAATAGGGTAAAGTGTATGATCTACAGCATAGCGTGGCTGTTTTGATAGTATTTGATGGAATAACTCCTTATTGTATTTAAACGCTTTTAGCTGTGTACGCAACGGCTCCAGCTTTATCCAATCGCTAAAAACAGGTTTTAAGGAGAACCATATGCTTACGGGGAACAGAAAAGTTAATGCGAGAATAATAACATCGGCGTTGCTTAATATCGGTATGCTATATTCAAATGCAAATAAAAAGTAAAAGAACTCCGCCCAGAGCAGACCTTGCACACAACAGCATAAAATGCACCAGTTTTTGTTGGTGTATTGGTATCCAATCGACCAAACCGTATAGGGAAGACACAAAAGATTAAGCATGGCTAAAAAAGGGATATAGGCAGGAGAAACCAGCACTGCTATCAGGCTACCTGAGAAATAAAAAAAACCGACTTCAGACCAACTAAGCCATGAATTGATCCGGGCCGCACCAGAATTGAGTGTCTTATTGCAGTTAGCCTTGCTGCCAAACCTACACAGACTATTTACAAGGGTATTATTGCCATTAACGGTATGGATCAGTAGCAGGGTGCTGATGGCTACGCCTGCAAGTTTGATCAGTACTAGGATAAGAGATTCTGCTGAGCGCTGCTGTGTTAGAAAAATAGAAAGGACAGCACTAAACATTAAGGCCATCAACATCGGAAGACCAAGGGTATTTGAATATTTATTAGATAGATTCTTCAGCTCCATGCGCGGACCACTCTCTGCCCCGGCTTCAGCATGAAGGAAAATCCCATTCCATTGCTCAAGAAAATCACTTTCTGCAATTGTTGCAGAGATCTGTTTAGCATCAGAGTACGTCACCATTCCATCTTCAATCGCTTCTATAACAATAAAATCTTTTTTTGGCATATAAGCCAATAAAGGATATTCCAAAAACTTTGGATCATATTCATCCTTACCTATGCGATAAGTTGCGTTCTCTATACGCCACTCATCAAGGCAGTCGCTAACAGCACGCATGCTTGGATAATCTGGGTGTCTCCGCACGCAGGCATCACTGGTACTCGTATTTATTGGAACTTTTAAGCTTCTCAAAAGAGCAGTTAAAATGATTTCCAGGTTTTGTCTTTTTAGTGTGAAAATATTCATCAGGTAGATTAGGTGTTCACAATTTGCGCAGATCTATCGATCGTGACTCATTAATTTATTTTCCTTGGTTATATGTTTTCGATCAGTGCATGCAAATGCTTATGAAACAAATCAGACTGATCCATTATTTCTCATAATTTCTTCATTGTATTCTGCTGTAATGTTGTTTTACTAAGTTTCAGACTTTTTACCGGTAATCAAAGTCCATAAAACGACTATTACACCAAATCCTTTTGGGAATGGACGACTTACCCCCTCGTCGTTGACCAATAGGGAAAAAAAGAAAAAATAAATGATGGTTGTATTGGAGAAAATCAGCCAGAAGACTTGATTTATATGTCAAAAATTGGGATAAAAAATCCTGAATGGCTCCTTGTTACGCAAAATTTAATCACTTCGTAGGGCGTTGTAGTTCAAATGGAGAAGACAAAATATCCTTTCTCTTTTACCTTAATCCATTACACGCTGAACCAAATAGAGTCTTTGGGATTATTGTCCGTTTAATGATAGTAAGTAAGACTCCTGTCTCATCTATAGATATTATGGAAAGAGATAATGAAAGCTGTCAATTAGCATATGTACTGACCATATAAGGGTTTCGTCCGTTAAATAACCCATTTGGTGTATTACACTTGGAAACTATACTAATAAATTATACTTTTAAATAATTTCAAAGCTACTTTACACATATTACTATGAACAACAAGAAAATAATAAAAAGAGTACAATTCGTTTTCAAAAGGAAGCCGATCATGAACCTTACAAAAGAGCAAATGCGACAAATTTATGGTGGAGACACTACGGGAACAACCGCAGGTCTATCTACCGAACCTACTTGTGTGGAAAACAAACCAACGGTTGGTACTGTCAGCAACTAATAAAGTCAGGCAGGCATTATTAAATCATAAAAACTGAATACTGATTAAAATTAATATGTCCAATTATGTAAGGAATTTCGTTCCAATTTTTTTTTATTTTCATTTTTTTTTCTTCAAAAGCCCAAGACTGCAATTGTGGGAACAATTTTAAGTTCGTTGTCGAAAGAATAAAAAAAAATTATGCTGGTTATAGCGACAAGGTAAACTTCTCAAACAAACACAAATTTGAAAAATTTACCGATAGTCTACAGAATGAAGCCAATAAAGCAGCTACCTATCAGTGCCTGCCGGTTTTGAGAACATGGCTTGCTTTCTTTAGTGATAAGCACCTTGGTATCACTTACGACGATAGTGCCTACAGCAAGGAACAAATTAGAGCCTATTATTCGAAAGAGGAGAAAACGAATTGGACAGATTCGCTGTTCGCTTCTTATCTAAACAAAAAGCAAAGTGGTCGGGACAGCCTGGAAGGCTTGTGGAAAGACCAGTCTGGAGCTTACCAGATAGGGATAGTCAGGGACAAAGGAAACAAAAATGATTTCATTGGCTTTATTATTAAGGCTGACGGTGCACGATGGGTGCCCGGGCAGGTGAAATTAAAGATATCCAAAAAAAACAAGACCTATTTTCTTAAATATTACAGAGCTATTGATCACTCTCTGAATTCTCTTTCATTTAATAAAAGAAAAGACACATTAATACTTGGCGATGCCAATGTTACCGCAAAATGGTATAGAAACTCAGTTATTGTTCCTCAGCCCTTTCAAAATGAGCAGAACTCTTCAGTATCTTCGGTATTTAGGATTTTGGATGACAAAACCTGTTTATTTGAGATGCCTGCATTTGCATCCTTAGAGAATGTAAAAGTAATGGATAGTCTTATCAAAAAAAACGTTGGTGAACTGGACAAACGAGATCATTTAATAATCGACATTAGGAACAATTATGGCGGCTCAAGTGCTCGGTTATGACAAATTGATTCCGTATCTCTATACAAATCCTATTTTAACTGAAGGTGCAAGTGTACTCGCCACCGAAGAAAATATCCAGGATTATTATGGCAAGATCCCATCAAATGCTTCCGACACCAGAAAAAAGGTACTGGAGAGAAATCTCAGTATTCTCAAAGCACACGTCGGTGAGCTTTATCCCTTATATCCTGTAGATACCGTCAGAATGCCTAAAGTATTAAGCTATCCAAAATATGTATCTGTGATCGTCAACAAGAGCACGGCAAGTGCTGCAGAACTTTTCATCTTACAGGCAAAACAAAGCTCCAAGGTAAAAATTTACGGCACTAACTCATCGGGGGCTATAGACTATCTAGAGGTGGTAAGGGCTGAACTGCCTTGCGGCTTTTATCGCCTGGGTTATCCTGCCTGTAAATCATTAAGATTGCCCGGGCAGCCACTGGATAACATTGGAATCAAGCCTGATATAGAAATTCCACTCAAAACATCTGCCTGGATAGATTTTGTAAGAACGCACAGGAAAAAATAAAAAAAATGAAAAAAAATCAAAGAATAGTACTATTCCATGTCATTTTTTGGTTGGTGTATATGCTGATAAGTACCCTTATTGAATTTGCCCTTAATCCGAATGACTATGCATTTAGTATCGGAGATTTTTTCTTTAGCCAGTTTCCCAAATATCTGTACCTTCTACCTATGCATTTTTGTCTTCGCAAAATATGTCAGTCCATTAAAAATCTTTCCCCTAATAATTGCGATAATTGCTGTTTACCTGTTTTCATATTTACACTGGTTTGTAACGGCTTACCAGATCCGGCCTTTGATAAAAGCCAATGGTGGGCCTACCACCACTTTTCATATTTGGACGTTTGCAATTGCCGTTCTTTGGTTATATATTAAATATTCATTTTTTGCGTTCGGGTATTATTACTCCAACGAAACCATTAAACATCAAAAAAGGCTTCGCATTATCGAAAAAGAAAAGCACCACGCGGAGTATGCCTTTTTGCGTGCCCAGATCAATCCCCATTTTTTAAACAATACACTTAATTTTTTCTATGCTAAATCCTTACCGTTGTCGGCAGAACTGGCTAACGGCATTATGACCTTGAGTGAGATTATGCACTACTCGTTAAAACAGGACCGTGAAGATCAGACTACCCTGCTGGATGAAGAGATTGCACACATCAAAAACGTAATCGCCATCAATCAATTGCGTTTCAACCATGAGCTGCAGATAAGTTTTGAGGTTTATGGACGTTCAGCAAATGTCCGTATTATTCCGCTTATCCTGATTACCATTGTAGAGAATGTATTGAAACATGGCGATTGTAGCGACGCCTCAAACCCCGCCAAAATCATCCTGAACATTAATGAAGAAAATAGCCTTGTGCATCTGAAAACCAATAATACAAAGCAAAAAGGCCCTAAAGAGCTAACCAGCGGCATAGGCATGGAAAATATCAGAAAGCGACTAACCCATCATTATGGAAAAAACTGCATCCTCTCTATCCGTGAAACAGAAACCGATTATTCAGTTGAATTGATATTATATCAACCCCCATTATAATAAACTAAAAATATATAATGCCAATGATCTTCCCACCTTAAGTCAGCAAGTAAATATTAAACCACGACAATACCCATTACCATGATAAACTGTATTATTGTTGATGATGAAGCGCATGCTATAGAAGTTCTACATCATTATATCAAATCTATTCCCCAACTGAACCTTATCACCAGTTTTACAAAACCATCCGAGGCGATTACGTTTCTGAACGGACAGCAGGTAGACCTTATATTTTTGGATATTCATATGCCAGCGATATCTGGAATAGAGTTCATTCAGACCGTACGCCATGAAAGTTACCATTTTATCCTGACCACGGCCTATCGCGAATTTGCTGCCGAGGGATTTGATCTCGATGTGGTTGATTACCTTATTAAACCCATCTCCTTGACCCGCTTTTTGCAGGCTGTCACAAAAGCACAGAAAGCTATCGGTCTACAAAACTCAGATCGGGTTAGGGATTCTGTAGAAACGGATTATTTCATGGTCAAAGGGCAGATAAAAGGCAAAATGATCAAAATAAATCTCATCGATATTGACTATATCGAAGGCATGAAAAATTATGTTGCATTCCATCACAATGGTAACCGCACCGTCGCTACTGACCACTATGAAGGATGTCGAAGGAAAATTGCCAGAGCAGTATTTTATCCGGGTTCAAAAATCGTTCATTATTGCGCTGAGTAAAGTAACAGCAGTCAATGGAAACCGTGTCATACTAAAAGATGTTTCATCCGAAATTTTGATTGGTGAAACATATAGGCAACACTTCTTAGAGAAAATTAAGAAAAACCAGATTGTGTAATACTCGCACTTTTGTGCTCAAAAATTATAATAGATTAAAAATAAACTAATTTTACTTTCCTTTCAACTTATCAAAAATATCAAGAAATGATTATAGCAAAATAAATTTTGGTAGGGCTTGAGAGACAAATGAAATAAAAAAAGCAGTTACTATTTACAAAGATGTAATAGTAACTGCCATTATAACAAACTATTCTATATTAATGCTTAAATTCTTTAATATCTACAATACGGTCGTCATCTGCATTTTTCTTTAAAAAGGATGTGCCGTTTGCATTAGCCACCCAGGTATAACCGTTTTGAATATTTCCAACCAGGGTTTCAGGCGCATTAATTAAATCGGCAGGCAAAGGCAGGTTAAAGCTTTCACCTGTGGCGGTATTAACCTGGTATAAAGAATTAGCGGTTAAAAAAACCAAAGTGGTTTTATCCTTCGAGTACATAAAAAACTCCCCCTGGATCCGTTCGTCCGGGTTTTGTCTTTTTACAGGATATACCCTTGAGTTTATGGTGGTAATAAAAAAATCATTGTTGATCAGAATATTACTCCGTGTTAATTCTTCAAGGCCATTGGTATATTTTTTATCTTCAGCACCTTTTGATGCCTTATTTAAACTCACCACTTCAGTTACGCCATCCTTAACTGTGATGATATAAAATGGAGCCATTTTACCGGCATTATTGGCAACCTGTACCAATGCCGCTGTTTTTGGGTATTGATAAAAGAGGCAAGGATAAATTTCTTTGCGGGTGCACTTGGTGCATCATCAATGGTAATGGTGGTATCTTTGTATTGAATGGCGAAACGATCGGCAGCAGCTGAGGCACCTGAATCTGTTTTCACAATGGTAAGAATGTTCTTTTTCGATTTAGGAAAAACGTTAAAATCTTCAGTGGCAGCAAATGCTTTTGCTTTGTAGGTTTTTTCTGAACTGCCACAACCGAATAAAACAACGGAAAGGAAGAGTGCATAAAGCGTAATTTTCATAGGTATATTTATTTATATATTTTTTGCTAATTTATAATCTTTATTGCTTCCTTATAATCAAAGTCACCATAAAATTACTTGCCGATAAACTGTAAACAACTGCGGTGGAAAGACGGGATGTACATAGGAGTTCTCCGCCGCTTTCAAAATCCATAGTTTAAAAAAACTCAACTCCCGACTTATCGCTAAATTACTTATTTTTGATCTGAGAGATAAACAATGGCGAACCCTTCAAATTTTCTAACCAGGAATAAAAGTATAATCTTATACGGTTTGTTTCTGGCATTATTGTTATTTCTATTAAAATGGCTCGAATTTCGCCTAATTATCATCAGCCATGCTTTCGAAATTTATGCAGGTTCGATAGCCATTATTTTTACTGCTTTAGGGATCTGGCTGGCACTTAAATTAACCAAACCGAAAACCATCCTGATCGAAAAAGAAGTTTTTACACAAAAGCCGGAAATTTTTATTCTCAATGAAAACGCACTTGCCAGGTTAAACATTAGCAAAAGGGAACTAGAAGTTTTGCAGCTAATGTCCACAGGCTTAAGTAACCAGGAAATTGCATTAAAATTATTTGTTTCGCTTAATACCATAAAAACGCATAATGCAAGGCTTTTCGAAAAACTTGAGGTTAAACGCCGAACACAAGCCATAGAAACTGCAAAAGATTACATATTATTCCTTAACCGACTTATACTTTGGGGCTAAATTAGATGACTTCGAAAAATCACCCTTAAGTATGAAGGATAAAAAGAATGTTCCAACCAACTTCAGGTACAAAATTTAAAAAATTTATAGAAATATAAAGAACGTAATCATATTCGGGCTCATTGCAGGATTTATCGTATCCGTTTTGATGGTGCTCTCTATGGCAAGATGCTATGGTGATCCTAACCTTGAGCACAGCATGCTTATTGGCTATGCCTCTATGGTGCTGGCATTCTCATTTATTTTTGTGGGCATCAAAAACTACCGCGATAAATACAATCACGGCTCAATCAGCTTTGGTAAAGCTTTCAAAATCGGGCTTTTTATCAGCTTAATTGCCTCTACCATATATGTTGTAGTTTGGTTTGGTATGTGTTAGATTTTATGGACAGATATGTAACGCAGGCCTTAAGAGAAGCCAAAACGAATGGCGCCTCAGCAGCTGAAATTGCAAAGCAGACAAAAGAGCTGGCCGCTAATCAGCAGTTATACAAAAACCCTGTAATGGTTGTATTATTTACCTATATGGAAATTTTACCTGTGGGCATAGTGGTATCGCTTGTAGCTGCACTCATTTTAAAAAGAAGACCCGTTGCTTCCGTGGCTTTCCAATCGTAAAAAAAAGCTCATTTTGTAAATTACCTTAACTTTGATTGAGAAAGCCCTTAGATAAATGAAAATCTATATAGAAACAGCGCGTTTAATTTTGCGTGAATTGGTTACTGAAGATGCGGATGGAATGTTTGAAATGGACAGCGACCCTGAGGTACAGCTTTACCTCGGTAACAATCCTGTAAAATCCATTGAGCAGAGCAAAGCAGATATAGCCCTTATTCAAAAACAATATGTTGAAAATGGCATCGGCCGATGGGCAGTAATTGAAAAGAAACAGGAAATTTTACAGGCTGGTGCGGCCTGAAAACTGGTTAAGGAAACCAATAATAACCACACTAATTATTACGATTTGGGCTATCGGTTCAGCAAAAAGTACTGGGGAAAAGGATACGCCACGGAAACCGCAATGGCAACCAGAAATTATGGATTTGAGGTATTAATGCTTGATGAAATTATTGGCATTGCAGATACTGGTAACCGAGGATCAATCCATGTTTTAGAAAAAACGGGTTTAAAGCGCATTAATATTTTTGATTACCACGGCATACCGCACCATTGGATGAAGATTTCAAACCCAGTTTAGCGCGATTAAAGCTGATTCTTGCTTTTTATGGTTTAGTTTTTGATGGTTAAAGGAAAATTATTAAAACCATCGTTATGGAACACCTTATCTTCTGCGGAATGCTGATCTTACGATTGAGTTCTTGTAGAGAAAAATTAGATCCAGCATCCTTTCCCAATACCAAATGGGAATTAACTGAGCTGCCGGGCTTAACGCTACCAAACTCATCAAAAGCAACCTTAAACTTTGCCGATAGCCTTAAAGTAAGCGGAAAATCTTTTTGTAACAATTATGGCGGGCAGGCCGAAATTGCCGATCATAAAATAATGGTTAAAAATGTTTTCGGTACTAAAATGTTCTGTCAGGAAACCGATGCGGCCGAGCGTTCGTACTTACATGCATTAAACCAGGTAAACAATGCAAAAGTAACAGACAATAAGCTTTACCTGCTTAACGGTGATAAAACACTGCTTGTTTTTACCAAAACGAATTAGAAAATTACAATCAAAAAGGCTGAACGAAGTATTTTTACTATTTTCGGCCTTTTGAGTTTAACGCAGAAGTAATGCCATCCATAAAAGAAAACCTTAGCTTTTTTTCTCCACCGTAAGAAATGCATTTAGTTTATTTCAACAGAATGACCCCTTACGGCTGGCAGGTGCAACTGCATTTTTTACCAATTTTGCCCTCCCCCCTATTTTAATTATCCTGATCAGGCTTTTCGGAATGTTTACCGACAGAAGGCTGCTGGCTACGCATCTGTTTGAGCGTTTGGCCAGCATACTGGATAACGAAAGTATTTTGCAGATCAGAACCACGCTAAGAAATATCAGGGGGGCCGATCAGGCCTGGTATGTTACGCTGTTCAGTTTTATATTTTTCCTTTTCGTTGCAACAACATTATTCAATGTAATTAAAAATTCACTTGAACAGATTTGGAACATCGGTCAAAAAGACAAGAAAGGGATTATCAATACCCTTAAATCCAGGGCGATTTCGGTTACCATTATCCTTTTGGCCGGAATATTGTTTTTTATTGGTTTACTGGCCGATAGCGTGCAGGCCTTTATCGGTGCATATTTAAAAAACGGCTCACCATCTTTCGGCTTAGTGCTTACCTCCATTATCAACCAGTTGGTATTTGTGGTGATTGTAACTACTTGGTTTACAATATTATTCCGTTATTTAACCAACGGAAGGCCAACCTGGCGTGCTGCCATTTCGGGTGGATTGTTAACAGGTTGTTTATTTACCGCGGGTAAGTATATTTTAAGGATCTTTTGCCATTGAGCAACATCAGTAACATTTATGGATCAGCAGGCTCCATAATCGTAATTATGCTTTTCGTGTTTTACTCCTCACTGATATTTTATTTCGGAGCATCGTTTATAAAAGCCTTAAGTGTAGGCAGGGCTACGCCGATTATACCAAAAAACGGATCATTTGCATACGAACTTACCGAAGTTGAACCGGAAAAAAAGCACTGATTTCGCTCAGTAACCAAGGGTTGCAAAACCATTTATTTGTTCAGGTTCAGAATCAATTTATCAAGGAGGTTTTTTAACTGGTTAATTTCTTCATGGCTGACCCCGAGATTATCTGACAGCTGAGCACGCAATACGGGAGCCTTTTCTTTTAAAGCATGTCCCTTTTCAGTAAGTGATATTACAATACTTCTTTCATCTTTTAATGACCTCACGCGTTCAACCAGTCCTGTTTCCTGCATGCGCTTAAGCAAAGGCGTTAAGGTATTGGATTGAAGCATCAGTTTCTGTGAAAGTGTGGTTAAGCTAACCGAATCAGTTTCCCAAAGCACCATTAACACAAGGTACTGCGGATAGGTAATTCCAAAACTATCCAGCACTGGCTGATAGCATTTGGTAACCAACCTGGAAGCAGCATACAGCGGGAAACACAGTTGATTTTCCAGTTTAATCGCATCATTTATTTCCATCACAACTTTCTTTACTAATCACAAAAAAATATTCAGCTAAGTAAATAATTTTTAACTGAAATTTTTAATCACGAATTTAATCATTAAAAAATCGTTATTGCAGGGTATGCAATAACGATTCTATTTTAATTCTATTAAATTACTTCCAGCTTCACATCAACGTTGCCGCGTGTGGCATTGGAGTATGGACAAATTGTGTGGGCTTTTTCTACCAGTTCATGGAGCTTGCGCTGCTTCAACTCCTGGTATATGCACCTGTAGGGATACACCAAGTGCAAAGCCTCCCTGCCCATTGGAGTGGAGCGAAACATTTGCTTTAACGCTAGAGGGTTCTTCAGGTTTAACTTTTGCCTGGCCCATAATTAAATTGAGCGCACTATCAAAACAAGCGGCATAGCCCGCAGCAAAAAGCTGTTCGGGGTTGGTATAGCCTTGTTCGCTTCCACCTAATTCTTTTGGCATTCTAACTTCCAATTCCAACACACCATTTTCACTTGTTATTTTTCCATTACGTCCACCGGTTACAGTAGCACTAGTTTCATACAACGTTTTCATATTATGCCTATTTTTAAAATCGTAAACGATTATATCGTTTACGATACAAATGTAAACATCTATTTTTAAAATGCAAATTTTATTGCCAAAACTTATTTAATTAAAATGTTGGGCACAAAAAAGGTGTTCATTATTACATGAACACCTTTTAAATTTTTGACGAGTAAGCTTACAAAATCCTATAACCTAAGCCAACTGTAAACAAGTTTAGCTTGGTACCAGGATAACCGGCTTTATTAATTTTTGATAAACCAAGTTCGTAACGTGCATCAAAGCTTAACTTTTTAAGATCCAAGCCTGCACCGAACTGCCAGGCCAAAGCCTGGTTTTTAAAATCGGCTCTGAAAACATTTCCAGCAGCCTGACCAAAACTTTGGTTTTCATCCAATATTAAGGAAAACATTGGTCCGGTGTTTAATCGAAGACCAATACCAGCGGCACCAAATTTAGTACCTACCAATAAAGGAACATCCAAACTTGTAAAACGAACTTTATTTACTTCTCCCGTTGCATCACTTACCAAATCTGCTTTCTTACCTGAAACATAAAGTTCTGGCTGGAAATAAACACCTGCCGCTCCAACCCTGGCCCATAAGCCACCGTAAAAACCAGTACGGTTGTTACTGTTAAAAGTGTTTTCACTATCAAATTTCGAAAAATTTGCACCAGCTTTAATGCCCAGCTGGAATGATGGCAATACCTGTGCGCTGGCAAATAGGCCAACAAGCAAAAAGGCAACGGTTAAAGATAAAAATTTCATATGCGTTTAATTTTAGCTGGTGGCATTGTTGATCGCTTCCTGTTCTTTTAAGGCGTCAACATTGTTTTTATCACCAAAGTTTTGTGTTTTACCTGCAAAGTAATCTAAAATTCCTGAAATAGTATCTAAGTTATCAGCTAAATTTTGATGTATATCTGGTAGGTCTTTTTCTAAACGGCCATCACCAAGTTCAATATTATCAACTTCGATTTTTCCAATTTTCTGAATAAGTGCCTGTTGAGAGTTTTGTAAATCTTCCAATTCACGCACAATCTTCTCCATTAATTCAAACTTCTTTAAAGTGTTCATAGGTCTTATTTTTTAGTTCAACTATTTCTTATAAACCCACAGCCACTCATTTTGTTTTACACAGCATTTTTTTAACAGATAGATTTGGAATTACCAAAAACAACTAATAAATTAGTTTGATAATTAATTATGATGAAAAGACTTTGCTATTTATTGATTTTTGTTTGCTTGCATCAAGTAACTTTCGCACAAACGGCCGCTGTTGTAGATAAGGAAAAACTATTTGAATTTTATCAAAATCAACGTTATGCCGATGCTGGGCAGTATCTAAAAGAGATTTATGGTGAAAATATAAATGATATCAAAATCCTTAATCAGATGGGGTATTGCTTTTTAATGGGAGGTAACACTGTTGAGGCAGAAAAATTTTACACCAGGGCCTATGCACTTCAACCACAAAATCTTCCCGTTCTTTTCAGTCTCGGCAACATCAGTACAAAGAGGGGAAATACCGAAAAGGCCAGGCGCTATTATGGAGAAATTCTTAAAATTGACACCAATAACTTTAATGTACACAAACTAATGGCAAATCTGTACAGTTCGCCAAAAGATGATTCGATAAAACGCATATATCTTTTAAAAGCAAACCAGATCAATCCAATTGAAGGTGATGTGGCAACCGACCTTGCAGAGGTACTTTCCAACTATCAGGAATATGAGAAGGCTTACAGTGTACTTGATATTGCCATTAAGGGTGACAGCGATAACCTGGTATTGCAACGTACAAAACTGCCCATTGCCAATCAGTTAAAAAAATACGCTGAGGTAATAGCCGCAGGAGAAAAATTATTAAAAGATGGTGCCGATGCGGGGGTAATAAAAGATGTAGCAAAGGCTTATTATTACACCAAAAAATATCAGAAGGCAATTGATCTGTTTAAATTACTGGAAGCAACCGCTATGCAAAATGAGGCCACTTTATATTATACCTCACTCAGTTACCGGGCAATAAAAAATTATCCTTTGGCAGCTAATTATACCAAAAAAACAATTGATGAGGCTATTTCGCCAAATACCTCCAGTTACTATTCACTTTTAGGGCTGGTTTATGAAGAAAACAATCAATTGACGCTCGCAAACGGAGCTTATAAAAAAGGGCTGCAATTTAAAGCGAACGCTACCTTATATTACCGCCTTGCAGTATTTTACGATACCCGGTTAAAACAAGGTAAAAACGCCCTTAAATATTATAATCTTTATTTAAAAAGCAAACCGAGTTTAACGGATGATAAGGAAGAAATCAAGTTTACCAAAGATAGGATAGCGCAATTAAACCTGACTGATTAAACCAGATCCTCGAAAACAGGTTTTACATTATCCCAAAATTCATCAAGTGCAATCATCCTGGGCTTAAAAAAGGAAATCAGTTCCGGCCAGTGCTGTTGGTTAAAAATGCTCACCCCGGTAATGCTGATGGAAATCTGAGATACTGTTTTACCGAAATCATCGTCGGCATCTCTTATCCAATCCCATTCTTCGCCAACCGTTTTGGTAAACAGCAGTTTAAATTCTTCGAACTGTTCAAATATGAGGTGCCTGATATCGGCATCTGAATGCGAAAGTTGAATGCTGATAAAAGCCTTTTTATTGTCGACATCCATTTTAAAAAAGATGTTCTTCACCCCTGTTTTGTAATTTGTCCAATTTACAGTAGAACCACTTGCAGAAGGAACAGGTTTCATGTATTGTCCGAAACTGATCCAAAATTGTTGACGTAAACGGGCTGATTCTTCTTTACTGTACATTTAATTTTTACTGCATCTGATGGAAAGTGCATCACAATTCAATTAATCTGTCTCCCCTTTAGCCTGTCGGAACGCCTGATCATGCATTTAAGCAAGTCCTTCGACAGGCTAAAGGAGACAAATTTGTATGTTGATACAACTTTCTGTGAAGCCGCAATATTAAGCGATTAATATTTATATTCAAAATGATAGCTGCCAGAGCCAATCTGTTCTTTTTTATCGCTTTTTGGCAAAACGACGGTTGCAGAGGCATTTGGCGGAATCGTTACATCAAGTTTAAAAAGGCCATCGGCAATTGTCCATGATGATTTAACAGCCCCATAAACAGTTTCCAGTTCAGCAGATGCAGCTGTTAATTTTCCACCTGGCCGGGGCGCAATAACAACCGATTTATAGCCCGGTTGATCTGCTACCGTGTTAATGCCGGCAATATTTTTATACATCCAGTCGCCAATAGCACCATATGCATAGTGGTTAAAACTATTCATATCTGCCGTTTGAAAAGATCCATCTTGTTTGATGCCATCCCATCGTTCCCAAATGGTGGTGGCCCCCATTTTTACAGGGTAAAGCCATGAAGGGTAGCTTTCCTGCATTAAAAGATCATATGCAACATTTTCATGCCCAAAGCGGCTTAGTACATGGCATAGGTATGGGGTGCCCAAAAAACCTGTTGTTAAATGATTTCCGTAATCTCTTACATTATCTACCAACCTTTGAGCAGCCTGCGCACGCAGATTTTCGGGCAGCATATCAAACTGTAAAGCTAAAACATAGGCCGTTTGTGTATTCGAAATCAATTTGCCGCTCGGCGTCATATTTTCTTTGATATAAGCGGCTTTTATCTGTTCGAGCAGCGTAGTGTATTTGGCCACATCATCAGCTTTGCCCAAAACTTTTGCAGCATTTAGCAACAATTGTGTGGAGTGTGCATAAAAAGTTTGAGCGATCATGTATTTATCGGTAACAGCAGCACGGCCGTCGTTATCATCATTAGGGCGGTAAAACAACCAGTCGCCAAAGTGGGACCCAGTATTCCAAAGGTTGTTTTTTGATACAGATGTGATATAATCGACCCACTTTTTCATGCTGCCATATTGCGTTTCCAGTATGCCTTTATCACCATAAGCTATATACATATCCCAGGGGATGATCGTGGCTACATCTGCCCAGCCGGCCGATCCGGCATCACTTTGATTTAGCACATTGGGTACCACAAAAGGTACACTCCCGCTAGGAAGCTGATCGGCAGAAACATCTTTCAACCATTTGGTAAAAAAGCCCGATACATCCATATTGTAAGCGGCCGTTGTTGCAAAGGCCTGCGCATCACCCGTCCAGCCCAAACGTTCGTCCCTTTGAGGGCAATCTGTTGGTACATCAACAAAATTTCCTTTTTGCCCCCATGAAATGTTGTGTTGCAGCTGGTTTAAAAGTGCATTGGAAGTGCTAAATTTTCCGCTGGTTTTCATATCAGAATAAACAGCCACAGCGGTGAGGTTTTCGAGTTTAAGTTCGCCCGGATAACCTTCAATTTTAACATACCTAAATCCCTGAAATGAAAAATGTGGCTCGAATACCTGTTCGGTTTCACCCTTTAAAATATAGTTATTCTGCTGTTTGGCCGATCGAAGGTTAGTGGTGTAAAAATTGCCTTCTTTGGTTAATACTTCTGCATGACTGATGGAAATTTTTGTCCCGGCAGCACCTTTTGCTTTCACCATTACCCAGCCTACCAAATTCTGCCCAAAATCAACAACAGTTTCTCCAAGTGGGGTTTTGAATATTTTCAAGGCCTTAAATTCTTCATGTTTAATTACTTGCGGCCCACTCATTCCGATCAGTTTCTCTGGTCCGCTGGCTAATTCCTGAACTGGTTTCCAGCTGGCATTTTCTTTAAAACCGTAAGTATTCCAACCCGCAATTTCCAATCTTGCATCATAGGTTTCTCCATCATATATGTTTGATGAACGTATTGGCCCGTAAGCGGTTTTCCAACTGTTATCAGTGATAAAGGTCTCTTTGCTTCCGTCGTTATATTCTACTTCAAGCTGTAACAATAAAGCCCTGGTATCGCCATAAAACTGCTTTTGGTTGGCAAAACCTATCCGGCCTTTATACCATCCATCGCCAAGCGAAACACCAATTACGTTCCCACCTTTTTTCAATGATTTTTTAATATCGTAAACCTGGTACTGAATGTGGTCTTTATAACTCGTCCATCCTGGTGCAAAATATGCATTTCCCACACGCGCGCCATTGATGTGGGCCTCATATAAACCTTTTGCAGTAATATATGCCATTGCAGATTTAACTTCTTTTTTGAGCGTAATTTCTTTTTTAAAAAGCGGACTTGCCAAAGCAGTATCCCTTCCTTCTACAGAAATCCATTTCGCGCTCCAGTCCTCAGGTTTTAAGCCTGTTTGAAAATACTGAACCGGAGACCATGCAGAAGTGTTTCCATGATTATCCTTTACCCTTACCTGCCAGTAATACTTGGTTTTTGAGGAAAGTGCAGGGCCATTGTAGGCAACAAGCACAGATTGATCGTTATTAACAGCTGCTTTCCATAAAACCCGATCAATTTTTGCTGAGGTACCCAGTCTTATTTCGTAATTATTCTGTTTGGTATTTTTGATATCCGAGTTGATCTTCCAGCTAAACCTGGGTTTTGGATTATCAATACTAAAAGGATTTACTAAATGCTCAACAGTTAAATCTCTTACTGAAATTTTCTGTGCAAATATTTGTGTGGTAAATAACAACAAAAATGCAGTGTTTAGCACTGCAAATGAGTGACGGAAAATCTTGTTCATAAATGGTTAGCGTTAATTTTTAGTCTTAACACCACGATATTGAGAAATATTATCCGCTCAACCATCCTGCACTGTCATGAAAAATTAAGCGTTACATCTACGCCAATAAGCACCTAAAAAACTAATTAACAGTTAATTATTAAATAAAAAATTAATTAAAATTAATGTTAGCGGTTCATTAAACGGGCTACATATTTTCCAATGATATCGAACTCTAAATTTACAGTATCGCCAACTTCAACTTCCTGTAAATTGGTATGTTCAAAAGTGTAAGGAATGATGAATACTGAAAACTCATCATCTGCCGAATTTACAACCGTTAGGCTGATTCCGTTTACGCAGGCCGATCCTTTCTCCACGGTTACATTTCCGGCAGAAGCATCGTATTTAAAACGGTATTCCCAGCTTCCATCCAGTTCTTCGCGTTTGATACAAACCGCAGTCTGGTCTACATGGCCCTGCACAATGTGCCCGTCCAAGCGTGCATTCATCTGCATACAGCGCTCCAAATTAACCTTGCTGCCTACTTTTAAAGCATCAAGATTGGTTTTGTTTAGCGTTTCATCTATTGCCGTAACAGTATGTGTTCCATCATTTAATGCCACAACAGTTAAACAAACTCCGTTGTGCGCAACGCTCTGGTCTATTTTCAGCTCATGGCTGATGGATGATGAAATGGTAAAATGAATGTTTGTGTGATCGTTTTTAATGGCGGTAACCTCGCCAAGTGTTTCTATAATTCCTGTGAACATTTATAATGTATTTTTTTTTCATCGTCATTCCCGCGCAGGCGGGAATCTTAATCCTCAATACAAATCCTGCTGAGGCATCGCGATTCCCAATCAAGTTGATAATGACGATCGCGCTAAATCTATTTGTTAATATTTCAATCTATTTTTTCTCCAGTCTGAAGTTTTTTTAACCACGCCACCTCCTACCGTAACCGCTTGTTTACTAAAAAGTTGTGCAGCGATCAACGCAGCGATCAGTGCTTCTGTTTCATCCTGTACCTTCAAATTTTCAGCTTTAAAGTATTTCCCTACAAAATGGGTATCAAAGTTGCCACTTTTAAATGCTTCGTGCTGCATTACAAATTTACCAAAACCCAAGGTAGTTTCTATCCCGGTAATATCATATTCGTCAATGGCCCTAACCATACGTTCAATGGCCTCTTCCCTGTTTTTACCATAAGTAATCAGCTTGGCGATCATCGGATCATAATAAATCGGAATTTCCATGCCCTGCTCAAAGCCATCATCAACCCTTACGCCATTGCCTTTAGGTGTATTATAGGTTTGCAGGGTACCGATATCGGGAAGGAAATTATTCGCCGGATCTTCTGCATAAACCCTGAGTTCAACCGCATGACCACTTATTTTTAAATCTTCCTGAGAAAAACTCAATTTTTCGCCCGAAGCGATTTTAATCTGCTCTTTTACCAGATCAATACCTGTAATCAGCTCCGTTACCGGGTGCTCCACCTGTAAGCGGGTATTCATTTTCCAGGAAAAAGAAATCCAGGTTTTCATCCAGAATGAATTCTACTGTACCTGCCCCGGTGTAATTTACCGAACGGGCCACATCTACAGCACACTTACCCATCTGCTGCCTTAATTCTTCAGTTAAAACAGATGAGGGTGCTTCTTCCACCACTTTCTGATGACGGCGTTGCACGGAACATTCCCGTTCAAAAAGATGAACAATACTGCCATGGGTATCGCCCAATACCTGTATTTCGATGTGCCTTGGCGAGGTAACATAGCGTTCGATAAAAACCGCGCCATCACCAAAGGCTGAAGTAGCCTCACTAACGGCAAGCTGCATCTGCTCTTCAAAATCATCAGCACGCTCTACAATCCGCATTCCTTTTCCGCCACCACCTGCCGCAGCTTTAATCAAAATTGGAAAGCCAACCTCGATAGCGCGTAGTTTTGCCTCATTTACATCCTCAATGGCTTCTTCTGTTCCAGGCACCATCGGAATGTTATATTTTAATGCCGCAGCCTTTGCCGATAATTTATTACCCATCGTTTCCATGGCCTGCGGAGATGGACCGACCAAAATCAACCCTGCATCAGCAACCTTTTGTGCAAAACCGGCATTTTCAGATAAAAAACCATAACCTGGGTGAATGGCTTGGGCACCTGTTAGTTTGCAGGCATCGATAATTTTTTCACCAACCAGATAACTTTGATTGGAAGGTGCTGGTCCGATAAAAACTGCTTCATCCGCATAACGAACATGAAGTGCATTCCGGTCGGCTTCAGAAAAAACAGCTACGGTTTTTATTCCCATTTCCTTTGCAGAACGCATAATGCGCAAAGCAATTTCACCACGGTTAGCGATGAGCAGTTTTGAGATTGGAGCTAGAGGTTTGGAGGAATCAGGCATTTTGGTTAGACTTTATATATATTCAGATTGAGCGATGAGCCATCTGACTATTGACCATAAACTATAAAACTATTGAATAAAAATCGGACTCCCGTTTGCCGGCTTCCGACTGCACCTACAAATGTAATATTATTTCAATAGCCTGATCGATCATTTCGGCACTGAGATCCAGGTGTGTTACCAGGCGGACGGTACTGGCACTCGTGGTATTGCAATGCAGGCCCTTCTCTTTCAACTGGTGTACAATTTTTTCTGCTGAACCTTTTTCCACTTCAAAAATGACAATATTGGTCTCAACAGGCATTACCGATTTTACATATTTTGCCGAGCTTAATGCATCGGCCAAGGCTTTTGCATGGGTATGATCATCCTTTAAACGCGTTACATGATTATCGAGCGCATAAATGCCTGCAGCTGCTAAAAACCCTGCCTGACGCATTCCGCCACCAAAGGCTTTCCTGATTTTCCGCGCTTTATGGATCATTTCCTTATTACCAAGTAAAACTGATCCTACCGGTGCGCCCAGTCCTTTAGATAAACAAACTGAAATACCATTAAAATACTTCCCATATTCAAAGGCCTGATCTCCGGTTGCAACTAAAGCATTAAAAATGCGTGCACCATCCAGATGTAGCTTTAATCCCTTTATATTACATAAGTGATGAATCGGCGCAATCTGAGCCAATGTATAACAGCTTCCGCCACCCTTATTTACCGTATTTTCTAAAACCACCAAACTGGAATTGGGGTAATGAATATTGTCTTCATTAATTTCAGGCTCAATCAGCTCCGGAGTTAAAATACCGCGTTCGCCGTGCAACAGCCTGACCGATGCTGCCGAGTGATAGGCAATACCTCCGATTTCGTAACGGTAAACGTGGGCAGTCTGATCGCAGATTACCTCATCCATCGGCTGGGTAAAACACTTAATGGCTATCTGGTTGGTCATTGTACCGGAAGGACAAAATAATCCGGCTTCCATATTAAAGGTAGCAGCGAGTTTTGTTTCCAGTGCATGCACGGTTTCGTCTTCCCCAAAAACATCATCTCCCACTTTTGCATTCATCATGGCCTCCAACATTCCGGCGGTTGGCCTGGTTACCGTATCACTCCTGAAATCTAAAAATCTGTTGTTCATTATGCTATCTTGTTGTAAAATATTGCTGACGTTTAAAAAAAAGACCAATGCCTTTTCTGGTATAATTTTAAGGTTTTTCGCGGATTAAACACCCTATATAGTGTATTTTTTACACACTTAAAATCACACAACAACAAATTGTTAAAAAATTATTAAAAAAAAGGATACAAAATATAAGAGTTTTTATACTTTTATCGTGCTAAAACCAAAAATAAATAAAATGATAGTAATTGCAGACGGTGGATCTACCAAAACAAATTGGTGTTTGATTAACGAGGCCGGCAGAAAAATTTACTTTAACACCGAAGGTTACAATCCATATTTTTCAAAAGGAGAGTACATTGTAAAGTCTTTGAATGAGACTCTTCCAGACCACTTGGAAAGAGAGAAATTAACAGCAGTTTATTACTACGGCGCCGGTTGTTCTACACCTGCAAACGTAAAAATTGTGGCTGATGCCATGCAACAGATTTTTACCAATGCAACCATATTTGTAGGTCATGATTTACTTGCCTCTTCTAGGGCACTTCTTGGAAACGAGCCAGGATTTGCTGCTATATTAGGTACAGGAACCAATTCATGTTTGTACGACGGATCTGAAATTACCATGAACATCGATTCATTGGGTTACTTCCTGGGTGATGAAGGTAGCGGTTCGTATATCGGTAAACGTATTTTAAGCGATTACATGAAAGGTTACATGCCAAAAGGTTTACGTGAGGCTTTTTACGACAATTACGCTTTAACCAACGAGGATATTTTCGATAACATTTACAACAAGCCATTGCCGAACCGTTTCTGCGCGAGCTTTAGTAAATTCTTATACGACTTTAAAGATAACTACGAAGATTATGCTTTTGCAACCATTGATTATGCCTTTACTGCATTTTTCGAAGCCCTGGTAATCCACTATCCAAACTACAAAGACCATAAATTAAACTGTGTGGGTTCTGTAGGTTATAGTTTCCGTGATATTTTAAGTATTGTAGCAGACCGTTACGAAATGGGTGTGGGTAAAATTATCCGCTCACCTATAGATGATCTGGTTCATTATCATCTTGGAGCTAGCGCCTAAGGCATAGTTTCAGTTTGGAGTTTCCAATGCTGAATCCCTAATTGATCTGAACTCAGATTATACAAAAAATCCCCGGTTTTAAATTTAAAACCGGGGATTTTTATATTTATAAAAGGCCGTTTGCTTGGTCTTTCATTGCACTGCGATTTCAAATCCCAGTTCACAGATCTCTTTTCTCAGCCCGCTAAAACGAAATTTCCTTACCAAAAAGCTTTGCGTATTTACGTTTATCAAAGCGGTACAAAGTAGCGGCACGATAAGAAACCCCTTTCTGTTTTTCATCCAGCTCTTTTAATACGCCAAAACTTACAATCTTCTTTCTGAAATTTCTTTTATCAAGTTTTTTACCAAGCACCAATTCATATACATGCTGCAATTGGGTCAAGGTAAATTTTTCTGGCAGAAGTTCAAAAGCGATGGGCTGATGTTTAATCCGCCTTTTGATTTTTTCTAAACCTTTATCGTAAATTTTCTGGTGATCGAAAGCCAGTTTAGGCAGATCGGTTATAGGCAGCCAATTGGCACGTTTTGCATAAGTACTAATCGGGCGTAGTTCCTTATCACCACCTAAACGGATCAAAGCATAGTAAGCCAAAGTAATTACCCTACCCTGAGGGTGCCTGTGCGGATCGCCAAAAGCGTAATATTGCTCCATGTAAATACCGCGTAAGCCGGTAAGTTCGTATAAAATGCGTGAGGCAGACTGATCTAAACTCTCATCAGGACCAACTATATTACCGGGCAGTGCCCACCAATCTTTAAACGGTTCTTCATTCCTTTCAATGAGCAAGATTTTTAATTCCTTACCATCAAATCCAAACAAAACGCAATCTATAGAGAATACAGAATCTAAGTGGGGTAAAATTTGTTCCAAAGTAAAATTTAGTTATTTTAAGCAGATAAAGGTATGACTTTCAATATTAAGTAAAAAAAATAAAATAAATTACTTAGTGTAAAAAATACACACTATATTCGTATTATAAAGATGGAGCCAAATATAAAAAATATAGCTGTACTAACTTCTGGAGGCGATGCCCCAGGAATGAATGCCGCAATCAGAGCTGTTGTTCGTACCGGAATTTACCATGGCATTAATATGTTCGGGGTAATGCAAGGCTACCAGGGTTTAATTACCGACAACATAAAACCTATGGACGCCCGTTCTGTAAGTAACATTTTACACTTGGGCGGCACCATATTAAAAACAGCACGCTGTTTAGAGTTTAAAACAGACGAAGGTCAACAGATTGCATATAATAATTTAAAGAAAAACGGTATCGACGGATTAGTGGTAATCGGTGGTGATGGAACATTCACCGGAGCAAAGCGTTTTTCTGAAACTTTTGGAGTTAAGGTAATCGGTATACCGGGCACAATTGATAACGATTTAGTAGGATCGGATTTTACATTAGGTTACGATACGGCAATAAATACAGTAATCGAGGCCATCGACAAAATCAGAGATACTGCCGATGCGCACGACCGCCTGTTTTTTATAGAGGTAATGGGCCGCGATTCTGGATGTATTGCATTGAGAAGTTCGATTGCCAGCGGTGCCGAAGCAGTGTTATTGCCTGAAAAGGAAACCAGTGTAACCGAATTGATTGAAAAGCTTGCGCTCGGTGCAGCAACAAAAAAATCGTCGAGTATTGTTATTGTAGCCGAAGGCCATAAACAGGGCGGTGCATACGACATTGCCAAAAGGGTAAAGGAAACTTTTGATCATTATGATACCAAAGTAACCATACTTGGCCACCTGCAACGGGGCGGTAGTCCGAGCAGTTTCGACAGGATTTTAGGCAGCCGTTTAGGATTTGCGGCAGTAAATGCGTTAATTGCGGGCGAAACGGAGCAAATGGTTGGTTTAAAAGGAAATGAAATAAAATTAACCAGCATAAGAGAGGCTTTAACCGCTCATTCTTTTAAACTCGAGCCTGATTTAATGGAAATGACAGAAGTACTTTCAATATAATATGGTAGCAGTTGTTTATAGCGGATCAAAAACAGCATTCTGGAAAATAACCCAAAATGGACAGGTTGTTGCACACTGCAATACTACCGGCTTAAACCCCTGCTTTGTTGATCCTAAAACGATCTTACAAATCTTAAATAAAAAAGTTGCCCTGGTCAACAATGCAGAAAATATTAAGAAAATTTATTTTTTTGCAGCCGGAGCATCATCAGCAGATAGAAAAGAAGAGCTGTCTAAAACATTGGCTTCATTTTTTAAATACAGTAAAATTGTTGTAGAAAATGATCTTTTCGGAGCTGCTAAAGCTGCCTGTTCCGATCAACCCGGTATTGTAGGGATGTTGGGCAGCGGTGCACACTGCGCTTACTTTGATGGTAAAAAGCCAGTGAACAATAACTTTGGCTTGGGCTATATTTTAGGCGATGAAGGCTCTTCAAATTACTTCGGAAAAATTTTGCTTAAAGAATTTTTAAGCCTTAAAATGCCGAAAGATATTGAAACCAAGTTTTTGTTGACGCACAATTTAGACCGTCCACAAATATTAGAACGCATTTACAATAAGCCTCAGGCCAATATATTTCTAACCTCCTTTTTCGATTTCATTACCCAAAACAGCAAACACGAATACATCCGTGGGCTGATTGATCAAGGATTTGAAAAATACATGGAAACTTATGTTCTTCCGATGGCAGAAAAATATAACGACCGCGAAATACATGTTGTAGGCAAGGTTGCTGCTGAGCTCGAAGACCGCTTAAGGTTTGTGGCTGAGAGATACGATATAAAAATTAAAAGCATTATTAAAGAACCAATACAAAATTTATTAAAACATTACATTAATTAACAAAACAATGAGCAAAATTGGAATAAACGGCTTTGGCCGTATCGGCCGCTTGGTTTTCAGAGCCGCATTAAAAAGAGGATTGGATATTGTAGCGATTAACGATTTGATCGAGCCAGATTATATGGCATACATGTTGAAATATGATACTACCCACGGTAAATTTGATGGTACTATCGAAGTTGTTGATGGTAACTTAGTTGTTAACGGTAAAACTATCCGTGTTACTGCAGAAAGAAATCCTGCTGATTTAAAATGGGATGCTGTAGGTGTTGAAGTTGTAATTGAATCTACAGGTTTATTTTTAACACGTGCTGATGCTGAAAAACACATCGCTGCGGGTGCTAAAAAAGTTGTTTTCTCTGCTCCGGCTAAAGATGGCGATATCCCTACTTATGTAATGGGCGTTAACCACCATAAATTAACTGCAGATCAGACTATTGTTTCGAATGCATCTTGTACTACAAACTGTTTAGCACCAATTGCCAAAGTATTAAACGATAACTTTGGTATTGTTGAAGGTTTAATGAGCACAATCCACGCAGTAACAGCAACTCAAAAAACAGTTGATGGTCCTTCTGCTAAAGATTGGAGAGGTGGCCGTGGTGGTTTCTCTAACATCATCCCTTCATCTACAGGTGCTGCAAAAGCAGTAGGCATGGTTTTACCTGAATTAAAAGGTAAATTAACTGGTATGTCTTTCCGTGTTCCTGTTGCTGATGTTTCTGTAGTTGATTTAACTGCACGTTTAGAAAAACCAGCTACTTACGAGCAAATCAAAGCTGCTATGAAAGCTGCTTCTGAAGGTGAATTAAAAGGTGTATTGGCTTATACTGAAGATGAAGTTGTATCATCTGATTTCATCGGTGATGATCACGCTTCTATCTTCGATGCAAAAGCAGGTATCTCATTAAATGATAATTTCGTTAAAGTTGTATCTTGGTACGACAATGAGTGGGGATATTCTTCTGCATTAGCTAAATTCGTAGAATATTACGCAAGTTTATAATATAAAAAAGCGCTAAGCGCTTTTTTATTCAATTAAAAGGCAACATTAATCAAATAATGTTGCCTTTTTGTTTTGAAGATGTTTTTCACCTATAAAAAATATTTTATTAAGGCCATTAAAAATATTTTTTAATCAAAAAGATCACTGAAAAACACATAAAAAATTAAATTAGGTTATAAAAGCACCTTAAAAATTGATAAAAATCATTTTTAAACCAAAAATTGATAGGATTTGACTATATCATATCATAATTTGACAATATTTAACAATTAGTTAACATATTTTTGCCTTATATTTGCAATACAGTCGTTTTAAACCCCAATATCTTCAAGAAAAAGATCGGTAAATAAAAAATGACAAAAAAAATACTTAAAATTTTCTTAGTGTATTTTTTACACTATCAAATTTTTTACTATATTTGTAGAGTAATAAACGGAACGATGTTTATCACCACTAAAAAAGATAAATCATTTTCCTGAGAAACCCCGGTTTAGATGGAAGATTAAAGACAAAGCCTGGCTCATAACAGGTTTATATTTGGTTAGAAAAAAGAGACAAGTCTGGATAGATTGTCTCTTTTCTTATTTTAAGGGTATTTGTATCGCAAATCATGAACTACCCTTCCTTATACTTAAAATTTTAGATTTCCTTCCCGAGCTTTCATCATATTTATCTTTCAATCATTTTTTCCGAATTTACTATCATAACACTTAAGTCTATTCAGCTTTTTACTTCAGCTTCTTAAAAATTCAATTCTTGTTACTACAGCTATTCCTTATAGAATCTTTTTTCTAAAATCCATATAACTATCGGCCTTAAAATTACCAAACCATCAAATGGCATGGAAACTTCGAGCAAGGGTTTCATAGGCGAATATTATAATGATGGCATTCAAAAACCTAGCTTTAATAATTTTACCCATAAAAAAAGGGCGTAGCCACTGGCTACACCCTCTATCTAAATTAACGCTCTCAACTATGAAGTTGATATAAGGCTCTCACCCCTTATAGGGAACAATATTACTACAGAAAGATTAAGATTTGATGAAGATTTGAATTTAAAAGCATAAAAATATTAATCTTCGCCGCAGCTTCCATACGATGGCTGCCAGTTACAAGATTTTTTATACTCCAGCACTGCTATTTCAGTTAAATCTGCTGTTCAACGGTTTTCACAGTCAAACCTGACCGAAAAAGGATATCTCCAGATGGCTGATTAAGATATTGCTCCAGGCTATCCCAGAGCGGTTCATTCATACCTAACTGAGTATTATTTTTCGATTTCCAACCACTTCCCAAGTTTTTTCCATGGGATGGATAATATTATCATTAAAAATCCAAGTAAGAGTTCCATATTTAAATATAATAAAACTTATTGTAATAAACCTAAAAATGGCCGGTTGGCCTAAATAAAGAAGCCTCCCTTAATAGAGAGGCTAAAAGTTTAATCTAAATCGTCCCGTTGATTTAATTTTTACTTACCCAAATCTAAATACAAATGATGTAATTAAGACATCAAATTTCATCTTGTAAATCAATATGTAAATATGTATAATACTATGTAAACATAGGTTTTACTTATTTACAGTGCATTAACATCAAGCCATTTCTTTAACCAGCTTACTGCGGATGCGGCTCAATGTTTCTAAACGCATACCAAGATAGCTCGCAATACAGCGGAGCGGAACTTTAGAAACATCAAAATGATTCATTTCCAAAAATTTCTCATATCGCCTTTCTGCCGACGGAATCCGGGCTATAATGGCGCGTCAGAAGCGGCATGGTATTGAAGTGCTAAAATTTTTCTACCTATAATGTTGGTTTCGTGGTAGTTTTCGTAAAGCTTATCAATCAGCAGGTTAGGAATTGCAACCAATTCTGAATTTTCCAATGCTTGTAAATACTCTATAGATGGTTGAATATTTTCTTCCGGATGCTGAATGGCACCAACAAATTCGTTTCCTAAACTAATCCATGTGGTAATTTCTTTGTCGTCATCTTTAATAAAACCTCTAACGATACCTGTTGCCACAAAAAAAACATAATCATTGTTGTCAATCGGGGATAAAATGTATTTATTTTTTTTGACTAGCAGTGGTTTTACATTTTTTTCCATTTCCTGGATAAATCCAGGCGTTATCGAACATAAAGTGCTGAAATAATTCAATACAGCATTAACCAGAAATTGCTTTCGCGATTCAAGCATACAAACAGGGATAGACTTTAGACCCCTAATTATAGCGAATTCTGTTGAAACATTAAAATAAAGTCGATTATTGAGACAATTGTGCTGTTAAAAGCATGTTATCAAGCGATTTGTTTGATATTTTTAATAGCAATCTGATTAATCCATGTAAAAATCCTAAGCTTCTTCTCATCAAATGACGAAAAACCGGAGAAAACTTCCGCAAAAGTCTGAATTAGAATTGTTTTTGCTGTTTCCTCATCATTTATCTTTCTGATAATTGATCCGTAAATGGCCGCCGAATATTGTGAATAGAGTATTTTGAAAGAAGTACTATCTTGATTTCTCAAACTTCTGAAAAGTATTTCCTGATCAGACAGCCATACCTGTAAGCCCTCATTTTGGTTTTGATCTTCAATACGATTCATTGATACATACATGATAAACTGATAATAAAGGTTTAACATGCTGAGGCATCATTTGTTTAGTAAACCATCTAATAATCAAACAACTAAATAGAGTATTCCAAAAAGCACTATCTGTAATAAGTATTATTTATATTTCTTTTCTATAACCAATGTTCAGCGTTTGGTGTTAAAAATAACATTTAGGCCTCCGGCTTTTTGCCGTTTGAAGGTAGTAGCCGATAGAGATTTCATGTGACCCGTAATCATAATTGCCTAATTTATTTAAACTGTAATCGTAACCATAACCGATGCGAAGGTTTTCGCGGACAAAAAATTCTGTAATCAGTCCGATAGCACTCCTTGCCCGTATGTCGCTCTGTAATTCTGGTTTTGGGTAAAGTTTAACTGATGTTCTGTATACACCGCCAAGCCATAATTTTTGTTTTATCATTAAAAAAGCATTCAAATCCAAAGATGTAGGCCCGTTAAGGTCATCTTTAATCAAAAAAGCAGGCTTGAACATAAAATCATTGTTTACCGGGAATACCATCCCGGCCGAAAGGTAAAAATGCGGCTTTGAAGTAATGCTAAGCAGATTGTTATCTCTAAAAACAGGCAGGTACTGACTTAGGAGATTATTAGCGGAGAAACCTATAAAAAACTTTTCGTTGGAATAATGAACCCCAGCCCTGATATCAGGAACCAGTCTGCTTTCATAACCTGTAGGAATTCTGTTATCTCCTGTTTCAGTAGGATCTAACAAACTTCCGTTCAGTCCCATTTGCATGATGCCCAATCCTACGCCAAAGGCCAGTACATTGGTTTCAGTGCGATCGAAGCTAATGCGGTAAGCAAAATTACCGGATAAGTTAAGTGAACTTTGGGCCCCGATCTTATCTTTTGATACCAACAGGCCAAGACCTAAACTTTCATCTTTAACGGCTTCATCGACAGATATTGACAATGTTTGTGGCGCACCTTGAATCCCTGCCCACTGTGCCCGTACAAATGCCTGCATATAAAGTTCTTCCTTATAACCTGCATATGCGGGATTGATGTATAGGCCGTTGAATACATACTGCCCGAATTGCGCATTCTGCTGTGCAAAAAGGCACAAAACAAATAAATTAAAAAATGCCGTTAAAATTATCTTTTTCATATCCTCACCTTTTAACTTGCGTTTACCTCATTACGGTTACATAACCTTTAAATTCCTGCCATTTTGCTGTTTCAGTTTTCACTTTAAGCACATAGAAATAGGTTCCATCTACTAAACCATTGGCTGTCCAATCATTGAGATAGCCAGCTTTCTCATAAACGGTGCTTCCCCACCGGTTAATAACGGTAAGTTGGTTTTCGCTGAACCGATCGAGGCGTTCGATAAAAAAGGTTTCATTCTTTCCATCTCCGTTTGGCGTAAAAACATTGGGAATCTTCAATCCTGTAATTTCTTTTGTATCAATGGATGTATTGTTTGATGGATCAGGATCAGTTTCATTAATGGTTACCGTTGCGCTATTTATAATGTTACCGGGTTTCATTGCCCTAACATTAATGACGAGTTCCACAAAACTGCCATTTGCAAGGGATGGTATGCCCCATGAAACTGTTTTTGTTTGGTCGTTATAACTTGCAGTGCCCACAATAGTTGGATCCAAACTGACAAATGTCAGGTTTTCGGGAAGATCATCTTTTACACGAACATTGGTGGCCATGCCCAGTCCATTATTGCGTACCAGCAAATTATATTTAAATACCTCTGTATTGATCACTGGTCTACTTTCGGATCTTTTAACGATAGAAACATCAGCTGAAAGTTGTGCTTCCATAATCACTTCCATCTCCTCTGAAAGATCAGAACTACAGCCACCCAAACTAAAGGTAATTACGGTGTATTTCCCAGCTGAATTTACTACATAATCCTGCGCGGTGGCACCTGCAATTGCGTCGCCATTTTTGAACCATTGGTAAGCGGTGGCACCCGTTCCATTGGCCCTTAGTTTAACAGTAACACCGGGTTTGAGGTTTAGGGTATTGGCACTGTTAGATTGCGCAAAGCATGCCGCTGCAGGAAACAGCAGCATACCTAACACAGTGATGCCTAACTTATTAAACCTCATGATTGTTAAACCTACCCTTTTGAATCCTTTATGGGGCTACAGCAATAGTTGCTTTACCAGGTTTAACAGTAACGGTAATGGCTTTACTTGCAGTTGCGGTACAGCTGGTAGATGGTACAATAACAGCGGTACCCACCGAATACTTACCTTCGGCAGTAAATACGTAAGCATCAGGAGTAACCCCTGCTTTCAAAGTAAAAAGTTCATTATTTGTTCCCGATTGCGCACCCAGGGTGGTAAGATCGGTTACTGCAACACCTGCTTTGGTTGCTGCCCATGTGTAAACTAACGATACGCCGGTTGGCAATGCCAATGCCGGATCTTTACTTGCAGTAATTACGGTGCTTGCAGTTTGATCTGTACAATAAACGCTTCCAGGTGCATTTACAGCAATTGCTGGTGGAGGCAATTTTTCAACAACAGTATTATCTGATGCATCACTAGGACAAAGATTTGCATCTGCTGGTACAACCTGAACAGAATAAGTGTGGGTTCCTGTTGCTAGCGTTGCAGGCACATTAAAAATAGCATCAGTAGCTGCAGCATAGGTTACAGGTGCTTGTGCTGTCCCATCAACAGTCCAAATTATTTTATCATTAGCAACTGGGGTGTACCCGGTAAATGTTGGGGTAAGTTTTACAGTACCGGTTCCACACAGGTATACGTTGGGTGTTGTTTGGGCCAAGGCACCCAATGGAAATAGGAACATCAAGAATACAAAGATCCTTAGATGGTGTTTTGTAGATTTTTTTGTCATGGTTTGATTTGTTAGGGATGAATGATTTATTTTCTTTTTAGTTAATCGCTACAGTTGGTTTATGCGGCACGAGTTTTACCCTAAAATTGAAAGGGATTGCCCGCTCGCAGCCATTGGCATTTTTAATGGTTAGCACGCCCTGATAAACTGCAACAGGGGTTGTTGAAGGAATATTTATTGTGATTTCGGCAGGTGGTAAACTTTGGCTTGAAACCGAAGGGAGTAAACCGCCAACCCAGGAAATACTATACGTTATTGGATTGAATACAGGGTTGGTATAAGCAACTTTTGTACTGGTAAGCCCTTCACAAATGCCAGGATCAAGACCTAATGTTAAATTGGGTTGAGGGTTTACAGTAACGTTAAAATCTACTTTTTTGCCGCAATACGTAGCATCATCTGCAACGTTGTAACTAATGGTGGCATTACCACTGGCAATTGCTGTTACTTTCCCCGCGGCATCTACTGTTGCAATAGCAGCATCGCTGGTGCTCCAGGTTCCGTTTGGATAGGCATTTGTAAAGGTTGCGGTTGTTCCCCGCACATGGTTGCCGCACCAACAATTGCTGGCACGGGAGCATATTGCTTTACTTTTACTTCTACAGCCTGTGCACCTCCTACATTTTTACAGCGCGTAATTGTATTTACTGCCTCTACATAATAATTTGTTGTGGCCGTTAAAGCTGGCGTTGTAAAAGTAGTACCGGTTTTAAGTAGTGTACCACCTGTTTGTAAATTGTACCAGTTATACGTAAATGCTGCATCGGGATTAGTTATAGCAAGCGTGGCAGATAATCCGCTACAGATTATTGCACCTGGTACAGCAAGCGTTGGTAAGGGATTCACTTTAAGCTTTACCCTCAAACGTTCGGAAACTGCGGTAACACAATAAGTTCGACTGGCCTGAACATAGTAATTGTAATCTCCAGCAGGAAGTGTAGCTGGAGGCGTAAAAGTTAAACCTGTATACACTAAATTACCTCCCGTTTGGGCATCATACCATTTATATTCGGTACAGGCTTGTGCATTTTGAACTGAAAAGCTTGCAGTTTGCCCCTGACATACCGTTTTTTCATCTGTTGTTGAAGGATCGACCAATGTCCGCGGTTTTGCCAGCTTGCGTTTGATATCGTAAATTCTTAAACGGCTAAATGCCCCTGTAATTCCGCCCATAGTAATTTCCAAACGGTCGTAAACATCTGTTACCAAAAAAGTGAGCGCATATTTACTATTTGAACCGGGTAAAAGCTTCAGGTTTAAAAATGTACCCGTATTTTGGAATGCTGGTCCGGCTGCAATACCATTTAAATAAGGCTGTATGGTAAAGCCGGTTAAAAGACTTAAATCCAAAATTCCACCTCCTGGGTTCTCGAGGATAATGGTAACCGAATCTGCAGGCTGTGAGGGCTTGTTGAAAATGGTTGTCAGGTAAACCTGATTTAACACAGATGCACCAACATCAATCAATGCAAAACTATTGGGGTCTGAATCAATGGCATTAAATGGATCAGTTACACTACCCGTTAAGTTTGCGATACCGCCTAAAGGTGTTGGTTTTACGCCAGAGAGCACATCTATGGCCTCATCGCAATTAATTGATCCTGTGCTGAGTTCCATGATATAGGCATGAAAAACTTTCATCGATAAGGCTGTAGATGCCACTGCCCCTGCAATCTTGATATAAATCCCATTAAAAGCTTGTGTAGGGGTTACGGTAATTTCGATCTCACCGCCACCTCCTATTACGCCCGCAATATTTGCCGAGGTATAAACCGGATTCCGTGTTGCATCGTAGCCAGCTGCATTACCCAATCCCAAACCAGGATAATTATTTGCAGGTACGGTGTGCAGATTGGTAAAACTCCCGATTTCAAAACTGCTTACCAACCCCAATAATTCTTTCGGCAGTGCCAACTTCAATGTAACCGGTGTGTTTGCAGCTATAGTACGCTTGGTAGTATTGGTACCATCGGTGGTAAATTCTAAAAATTGGGTTGCTGATCCTGTGAGGCCTAAAAGCCCTATATCTACAGATAAAATTGAAGCATCTTTAACCTGTCCGTTCACTGCATTAGATGGATCAGTAACCTTGCCATATAAGGAGCCAAGGATACCTAAATCCAATCCATCAAGGTATGATCCTTGAAAGTTTGCATAAGTCCGTGCTGTATTTTCGCACTGCGCATATAAATAAGCAGGCATAAAATAAAGCGCAAACACCAGGAAGGATAGACAAGAGCGTCTTTTCAATTGTGGGTTCGGGATAATAGAAGTAAAAAATAGTTTGCTTGCTCGTTGATACAAAAGTACAGCGGGCAAACATCAGATTATCCGTTCACTTTATTCATTAAGGCCATTTGCAGCCTGTAAACCCCTGTTTTATTGATATTTATCAACAAACCCGCAATTTATATTTAAACATGAAAATGCCAGCGGTTATTTTACCGCTCAAGGAAAGGGATTTAAAATGATCTTAATTGTAAAGTATTATATGGAAAAGAGGGAAAATATTTAGCAGATAATACTTGCAGGAGAAAAGACTTATTGTATCTTTGCACCCTCTCTGGAAGCTTCCACTCCAGAGTTTAAGAAAGCTTTCCAGCAATGGGAGGCTTTTCTTATTTTAACTGGCCGGGTTAATCGGAAAACAGCACATCCATTGTAATTTCTTTTTGTACTAAACCTGGGTAACGATCGCTATTTGCAACACCATAGGTGGTTATCATGGTCAGAAATAATGCTTTTCTTGTTTTGGTTTGGTATTGAAACACCTTTAATTTATTGTTTAATTCTTTTTCATAAGATTTGGTGATTTCGAAAGGTGCTACAGCGAATTTAACTTCACATATATTAATACAAGAGTCATTTCGATCAATAAGCAGATCAATCTGTGCGCCTTGCTCTGTTTTGGTTTTAGGTAAATAACGCCAAACAGATATTTCCGCATAAACATTATCTATTCCTATTGCTTTTTTGATCTGTGGAATATGTTTCATGCAAATACTTTCAAAAGCAAAGCCGCTCCAGCTTCTCCATGAGGTACCCGAATAAAATTTTAACCACGTTCCGGCACCCATCGCTTTATTACCATCAATAAATTTGAGGTAAAATATCGAATATTCATCAGTCAACTTGTACAATGCATCCTTACTGCTTTTACCAAATGGAACATAAGGTGTAATAAAGCCAGATTCAGCAAGTTCTGCAAGTAACTGTGTAGCATAGCCCCCACTGCTTAGTTTGCAGGCATCAATAATTTCGGTTCGTGTTAGCCCTTTGCCTTTTTTTGCCAGTGCCTGAACAATATCAATATGGTTCTCTGCCTTATCGAATAGCGAATGGTAGAGGTTTTTAAATTCTTCAAGGAGTAGCCCGTCTTTTGTAAAAAATAACCTGTCGATGATTTGCGCAACACTCTCGCCGGGTTCAATTTCTTTTAGGTACTGTGGGATCCCTCCCATTGCCATATATACCTGTAGGAGCTGGTATTTATCGAGTTTTATTTTTCTATGTTTAAGGTATGCTGCTGTTTCACCTACCGTAAACGGAAGAAGCCTGATTCTTTTGGTTACCCGGTTGTGCAATCCTCCGCGGTTGTTAATCACTTTATTGATCATCCAGGAAGCGGCTGAACCACAAATTACTACAATAAGTTTTTTCTCTTTGGATGCCCAACTGTTCCAAAAATTTTCGAAGGCAGGCATAAATCCCGACCGGGGCGTATTAATCCAAGGAAATTCATCTATAAAAATGACTGTTCGTTCTTTTTTTACCAGGGGGGTGAGGTATTGAATCAACATCTCAAAAGCGGCAATCCAACTCTGCGGTTTAGCTAATGGGAAACCACCGGTTACTTTGGTAAGTGCCACACTAAAATTTTCCAGCTGCTGATCTAATGTTGCATGATGAATGCCTGAAAATTCAAATGCAATTTCTTTTGTAAATCCATTCCTGATTAAGTAGGTCTTCCCTACCCGCCTACGGCCATATACAGCAATGAGTTCACTTTCGCCGGATTTCTCAGTCTTTTTAAGCAGCAATTTTTCTGCAGTTCTTCCTACTACCTGTTGCATAAACATTTAATTTACAGCAGCAAAGGTAGTAAAAAATTGAGTTTTGGCGTAATATAAAAAGCCATATCACGCCAAAAGTATGTATTAAAGTATAGTTTTGGCGTAATATAAAAAGCTATATCGCGCCAAAACTATACATCTGGATGGTGTTTTGGCGCAATATAAAGTACTCTACTTTACTTACTCTTAAATATTGTTACAGCCAAAGGCGGCAAATCGACAGTTATTGAGTACTCTTGCCCGTTATATTCTTTTAAATCGGGAGTAAGGTCTCCCCTGTTGTTAATACCGCCTCCATAATATACGATATCATCTGTATTAAATATTTCTGTCCATTTGGTTTTGAAAGGTACACCAATCTTATAATTTTCGCGTACCACCGGTGTAAGGTTTACCGCAACAACCAAGGTATCTTTTGCTTTTGGACCTTTGCGCATATATGTAAACACCGATTCATTTGCATTATCTGCATCCAGCCATTGAAAGCCTTCATAACTAAAGTTGAAATGATATAGCGCAGGCTCTTTCCTATACAAAAAGTTTAAGGCTTTAACGGTTTCCTGCATACCTTTATGAGGGGGGTATTGCAGTAAATGCCAATCCAGCGATTGGGTAAAATTCCACTCATTAGTTTCGCCGAACTCGTTTCCCATAAACAGCAGCTTTGCCCCCGGATGGGTAAACATATAGCCGTAAAGCGCCCTAAGGTTCGCAAATTTCTGCCAATCATCACCAGGCATTTTATATAGCATAGGAGATTTGCCATGAACAACCTCATCATGGGAAAACGGCAACATAAAGTTTTCGGTAAAGGCGTAGGTCATGCTAAAGCTCAACTGATGGTGATGGTGTTTTCTACCGAGCGTTTCTACCTTAAAATATTTCAGGGTATCATTCATCCAGCCCATCATCCATTTCATCCCAAAGCCCAAACCACCCTCATGCACAGGATGGGTTACTCCGGGATAGGTGCTGCTTTCTTCGGCAATGGTTTGCACGCCATCGTAATTTCCATAAACGGCAACATTAAGATCCTGCAGAAACTTTATTGCACCAAAGTTCTCACTTCCACCATATTCATTAGTGGCTGCATCACCGTCTTCTCTCGAAAAGTTAAAGTATAACATAGATGCCACTGCATCCACCCTCAAGCCATCTGCATGGTATTGGTCAATCCAAAACAAGGCATTGCTAATTAAAAAGGAGCGTACTTCGTTTCTGTCGTAATTGAAAATGTACGATTTCCAATCGGGATGAAATCCTTTGCGCATATCCGCATGCTCGTACAAATGTGTGCCATCAAATTCATACAAACCATGCCTGTCGCCAGGGAAATGAGAAGGTACCCAATCTAAAATTACGGCAATGTTGGCTTTGTGGAGTTCATCAATGAGGTACATCAGATCCTGTGGAGAGCCATAACGCGAGCTTGCGCCAAAATAGCCCGTAATCTGATATCCCCAGCTTGGAAAATACGGGAACTCCATTATAGGCATCAGTTCTACGTGTGTAAAACCCATTTCTTTTACGTAAGGCACAAGCCTGCCAGCTACCTCTCTGCAGTTCAACACCCGCTCAGGATTACCCGGATCGCGCTCCCAGGAACCTAAATGTATTTCATAAACAGAGATTGGTTGATCCAATGCATTAATTTTGGCTCTTTTGTTAAGCCATGACTTATCTTTCCAGTTATAATCAGTATCCCAAACAATAGATGCCGTTTGTGGCGGATGTTCCCATCTTCTGGCATAAGGATCGCCTTTTAAATGTTCTGATTCATCAAATCCTTTGATAAAATACTTATAAACCTCACCTTTTGATATATTAGGGATAAATCCTTCCCAAACACCCGACTTATCCCATCGTTTGTTTAAGGGGTGCGCAGTGTTGTTCCAGTCGTTAAAATTACCAACTACATTAACATGAATTGCATTGGGTGCCCACACTGAAAAATAAGTACCCGCCACGCCATCAACAGAAATTAAGTGGGAACCCATTTTTTCGTAAAGCCTAAAATGTTTTCCTACCAGGAAAAGATCAATGTCGTAATCGGTGAATAAACTGTGTACCCAAACGGATTTCTTTTTATCAATTTTTGGTAACGCTGCTTTTTTTGCAGGAACTTTTTTTGCTGCTGACATAGATATTGGCTAGATAGATGAAGCCCCAAACACTAAACAGTATTTGGGGCTAAATGCTTACAGACTTAGAATCTGTATATCGGTAAAGTTTTTATTGCATTTAAAATGCAGAATGTTGTTATCGTCGGTATAGAAATCGGTAACTTCTTTATTATCAACAACAATCTTTTTCACCTGGAATTTTACACCGATTACATTACAAACATAAAATTCGTAGTTTGGTGTATATAATCCTTCGTTACGCTGATTTACTTTAATGGATTGTGTATCGCCTTTTACAGTAAATTTCTTTTCCAGATAAATATCCTGTTCATAAGCGAAGGTATCTCCATGATCTTCGTACATGTAGGAATTTACCTCATAATCACTATGATAGATGTTTAAGGTAACTTCGGTAATCGATTTTTCGTCAACATACTGCATTACCGGATATTCTGGCAATACGGTTCCTGCACGTACAAACATCGGCATGCTGTCTATCTTTGCATCCACGGTATATTCATTACCGCCCTCAAGAATTTCGTTGGTCCAGAAGTTATACCAGGTTCCTTTTGGAAGATAAACTTTTCTTGATATGGCACCTTGCTCCAAAACCGGGCAAATTAACAGTTTATCACCATAACAGAATTCATCCTGACGGAAGCTATTGCTGATATTTTCCTGCTCAAGCATTACCAAGGGCCTTAAAATTGGAAAACCATAACGGTGATGTTCCCAGAAAACCGAATACAGATAAGGCATTAAACGATACCTTAATTCGATAAATTTACGGTTAATGTCTTCAAAAAATTCGCCAAAGCTCCATGGTTCGCGTTCGGCGGTATCACCAGCGGAGTGCGCGCGCATAAAGGGTGAGAATGTACCCAATTGAATCCAACGGGTAAATAATTCGCCATCCGGCTCGCCACTAAAACCACCTATATCTGTTCCACAAAAAGGAACTCCTGAAACGGATAGGCGCTGGCATTGGATATTTCCGATTTTTAAATGTTCCCAGGTGGCAATGTTATCACCTGTCCATACACTGGCATAACGTTGCATACCTGCATATCCTGCCCTCGTGATGGTAAACGGACGTTTATTGCGCATCAGTTTTTTAAGGCCTTCATAGGTAGAACGTACCATCTGCATGCCATAAACATTATGTGCTTTACGGTGCGAGCCACGGTAACCGTCATAATTATGGCGTACATCATTAGGGAAAGTGCCTGAACCAAAAACTGCTGGTTCGTTCATATCATTCCAGAAGCCCGCAACGCCCATATCTACCAGTTCTTTGTAGAGATTGCCCCACCAGGTGCGTACTTTCGGGTTGGTAAAATCAGGGAATTGGCAGCGGCCAGGCCAAACATGCCCCTCCATATAATAATCGTCGCTGCGGCGACAGAAAAATCTTTTCTCTTTACCTTCTTTAAAAACCCAGTAATCATCATCAACTTTAATTCCCGGATCAATCATCACCACGGTTTTAAAACCATCATCAGAAAGTTCTTTGATCATTCTGCGTGGATCGGGAAAATATTTTTTGTTCCAGGTAAAACAGCGGTAACCATCCATATAATCGATATCCAGATAAATGGCATCGCATGGAATTTTACGTTCGCGGAACTGTTTGGCTATTTCTTTAACCTTTGTTTCAGGATAATAACTCCAGCGGCATTGCTGATACCCCAAAGTCCATTTTGGTGGCATTGGGTGCGTACCTGTAAGGGTTGCATAACGCTTAACCACATCCATAATGTGCGGCCCATGGATATAATAGTATTGCAATTCGCCACCATCGGCCCAGAAACTTGTTTTATTTACATCTTCTGCACCAAAATCGAAATAGGATTTAAAGGTGTTATCAAAGAAAATGCCATAAGCAGCCTGGTTATGCAAGCCGATATAAAAAGGTATTGTACGGTAAAGGGGATCCTGGTTCCAGCCGAATGAATAGGCATCGGTGTTCCAGTTTTCAAACCGACGGCCACGGAGGTTAAAATTGCCCGACTTATCTCCCAGACCGAAAAAGTTCTCTTCTGGATGACATTTTTTGGTTGCATAAATGTAATAGCCTCCAAAATCCACGTTTTCTTCCCAGTGCATGGAGTTGGCTTCATCTACCATTACCACGTTTGTAATGTTATCAGAAAAGGAAACATGAAAGTTTGCTTTTTCTATTTTACAGGTTACTGAGTGGGTAGAAATGGTGTAGTGATCTTCATGCTCCTGCATTTTAAAAACAGAAACTTTTTGATCTACTTCTGGAACTGCATAAGAAAAATCATCGAGGAAAACACCATGCGGTGCAAGGCGGACACGTATTATATCGTCGCTTACCACCCTTACCTCTACCCTGGCATCGCCATCGGAAAAATAAAAGCGGTTACCTTCTTTTTTTACTTTTTTAACTGCCCCAAGGTATTGTTTAACTATAGGTTTTACCGATATATCAACCGGGTTGTTTAAATGCTGTATTTCTTGTTCCTTTTCGATCAGATCACTGGTTTCGATAGGTTTGTCGTTTTGCGCTTCCATCCTTATTTATTCAAAATTTAAAATTCGTTACTCTTAAACTGGGATGTGCTTAAGAAAGTACTATAATACAAATATTTTATAAAAGGGCTGTAGCTTTTTTTGAAAAGATGCATTTAATAGTGTAAGTTTTACACTAACTATCATTTTAATGCTTTTTTTGATGAAAGATATTAGGCTGAAATCGATGGAAATTGTAATTTTAAAACAGGATAAACGGCAAATAACCGTTTATCTTGTTTAGATTTGACAAAATTAGGGACATAATACAATCAAATTAACGCAACTATCATTTTTGAATACCTGAAATATATTCGGGCGCTTACAGCCCATTTAATTGTATGATGCAAACCAGGTTTCATATTCGCCATCTATTTTGATTATCATTATTTGATTTTTCAAAAGTCTTTCTTCCCCGATCGTCTTACTGAACTTGTTTCAGTATCTTTTAGAATATAGACCCTGAAATAAATTCAGGGTGACGCATACAAATCAAATATCGAAACAGCATTTCTTTTCATGTATTGAATTCTTAATAAAACATTAGAATAATAAAAATACCCCAAGGAATTATCCATTAATAAAAAGCCCTCTCTACTTCTTTTAAAAGTAGAGAGGGTCTGTAACAGAATATAAAAACTGTTATGGATTAAAGGCAATTCCCAAATAATAAATAGCCCCTGCCATAGGGTTGCCGTACGAGGTGAGGTAATATTTATTCAACACGTTGGAACCACCCAGTTTAATTACCGATTGAACAGAAGGAATTCTTAAACTTACCTCGAGCATCTAAAGAAGAGTAGGCTGGTACCTGACCGGAGGTAAAAGAAGAATTCCAGTAAAATTGATCCTGCCAACGGTAGGAAACGTTGAAACCAAAATTTTTGATAATTTCCTTATTTCCCAATCCCAAATTATAACGGATTTTTGGGGTGTTGAAATCGTTGATGTAATTTACCGGGAGGTCTCCTATTTCGTTATAAGAAACGTTACCGCTAATGGTATACTTGCCCATGATATAATCTAAACCCAACGCTGCACCATAAGAGGTTACTTTACCCGCAGCATTAACAGGCACACCAAATTTAACAAAGCTACCGCCCACATTCTGATATACATCTACTGCAGTGATGAAATCTTTATAAATGTTGTAATAACCATAAGCATCTACCAATAGATTAGGAAGAAGCAGGCCTTTATAACCTAACTCGTAAGATTGTACGCTTTCGGGACGGACACCCTTTGCATCAAAAGTATATTGTTGCAACAACGCTGGATTCGGCGTACCTGTTGCAGCTGCCGAAGCTAAAAATGCACGGTAACTTACATCAGTATAAGGTTTGTTGGTATCAAAATGGTATTTATCGAATATAATTTCAGGCAAACCTCCGATCAGCCTTTGTGAACCGCCTCCAACGGATAAATCTATATATTGGTTTTGTGTGGTTGGATTACGGTAACCTGTTTGGTAAGAAACCCTGATATTGTTATTTTTAGCTACCGTAAAAACTCCGGTTATCCTTGGCGTAAACCTGCCTTCAAAATTCTGGCTTTTATCATAGCGGCCTGCAAATGTTAATTTAACCTTATCGTTGAAGAATTTTTTCCCGATCTGGCCGAAAGCACCATATTCTTTAATATCGATGGAATTTGTTAAATCGTTAAAAATTGTTCCTGCTGAATTCAAATCATATAAACGGTAAGATGCGCCAACTTGAAATTCGACAACTTTATCAAATAAATTGGTAAAGTTGTACATCCCTTCGTAATGATAAAGATTTGATTTGTCATCAAATTTAGCTCCATAAACACTTTTCGAGGGATCGGTAGAATTGATGCTGGTTGCGCTGATGGTTGTGTTCATTACTTTATCTTTTGCCACCTCAAATTGCGGACTGCCTGGCACAAAACGTCCCTGATCGGCAACACTTCTGGCAAATGCCTGTGCAGCGGCATCATTTTGTCCGGCTGCTCTAGCACCCACATAATTTCCAATATATTGCGGAAACCAGGTTGTTGATGGCTTAGATATCTCATTAACATAGCTACCCAGGATAGATGAAATGTAAGAATCACCCGATCGTTCCTGAGTGGTGTAGGCTTTCACAAAAAAATCCTCGCCTTTTACCTCAAGTTTATACTGGCCAATATTAAAATTTCGCAAAGAATAGCGGTCAGACCCGGTATAAACAGAGGTTCCGGTGCCCCAGTTAGCCTGTGCTACTGCCTGCACGGTATTACTAATATTATAATAAAGAGCACCCGAAGCTTTTAATGATTTGGTACCATAATCAACTAGGTTTTCTTCATTATAACCTGTTCTTGAAATATTCTGATCGGGAATAAGTCCGGCTTTTAAACCCACATAAAAAGGAAGGTAATTCTGCACTGCCGGACGTAATCCGGCTGGCAAACCTGCCAAAAATCCGGCCTGTTGGGCGGCATTGGGGATTGCGGCCGCAAAAGTACCGTCGAGTGTTGATTTGATATTCGGTATTAAACCACCAGAACCTGTATTGATGCCTGCAATGGTTGCGTTTTGAACGCTTAAGGCTACGTTGCGCATATTCTGACTTACTTCATCTCCATAAACATTAACGCCATCGTAATTTGGATCGCTGCTTCTATCGCCACCTTTCACGCTTCTCGAGATGCGATCGAAATTTGAATAATTATTTCCGAACCAATCTTTGGCCTGCAAAAATGAAAACGCAGCTTTTACGCCAAATTTATTGTTCCATGATTTTGCCATACGCACATCTAACTGATTAAATGGCTCTACCGCACTATTATCATCATTAACATGATTTACACCGGTTTTATACTGAAAACTTGCCCCGGGATATTTGAAGGGATCTTTTGAAGTCATTAACAATGTACCGTTGATACCACCTGCACCATAAAGTGCTGATGAAGCTCCAGGTAAAAGTTCAACATTATCTACATCAAGTTCGGTAATCCCAACAATATTGCCTACAGAGAAGTTTAATCCAGGAGCCTGGTTATCCATCCCATCGATATATTGATTAAAACGGGTATTGCCATTTGAATTAAAACCGCGGGTATTGATTGATTTAAAAGTTAAACTCTGCATGCTGCTTTCCACACCTTTCATATTGTTTAAGGCATCGTAGAAAGAAGGTGCTGCGATTTCTCTGATTGAAGCTGCGCTCATCCGTTCGATAGAAACGGGCGATTCTAAAATACGCTCAGGCGTACGCGAAGCCGATACAACCACATCTCCACCCAATACAACTGCTGTTTCCAGCTCCAGGCTGATACCTGACGTACTTCCATTCACCTGCTGTTCTACCGAACCATAACCTACGTAAGATGCCACCAAAGTAAAGGGCACCTTGGCCGTAGTTGTAAATGTGAAACTCCCATTTGCTGTAGAGGCGGTTCCGCCAGACTGGCCTTTGATCGTCAAACTTACGCCTGCTAATCCCTCTTTCGATTGCTTATCTTTCACGGTTCCGCTCACCGTAATGCTTTGTGCCTGCGCAGCAATATTGATTGTGCACATCAGCAACAACACAAAGAAGATCTGTGTTAAAATTCTGCTCATAAACGAATGTTAATTTTGGTTAGGGATGATTGGTTAATTCGGTTGTTTGTATTATTAGTTATATAAACTTAAATTCTTTTTTTGAATAATACAAATTATGTCAGCATAATAATTTTCTGTTCAAATTATAATTTTGGATTGATATACAGTTTGTTGTATTTTGCATCAAACATAAACCGTCATTTTGCCCTATCTTAGTAAACTGACTTGTTAGCTAACCATGATGAATAAAATTAAAGCCCTGTTCTGCGTCATTATTCCGATAGCATTAGCTTTTTTATTTAATACCAAATTAGGTAGTACGCCTCCACTGTTGAAATTCCTAAATCCTTTTATGGGTTTTTGGCAAAATGCAGAGAATAATCATTTTATGTTTAACCATAAAGCGAAAATAACCGGGGCCATAGATAAAATTGAAATCGTTTTCGATGACAGAATGATTCCGCATATTTTTGCACAGAATGATCACGATCTATACCTGGCGCAAGGTTATGTTACGGCCATGCACCGGCTTTGGCAGATGGATTTCCAGACCCGTTTTGCAGCAGGAAGAATTAGCGAGGTGGTTGGTGATAAGGCTATTGAGGTTGACCGTTACCAGCGCAGGATGGGCATGGTTTACGGCGCAGAAAACTCGTTGAAGGGTATGATGGCCGATCCAAAGGCAAAAGAAATGATACTGGCCTATACCGAAGGGATTAACGCCTATATTAAAACCTTATCGAAAGCCAACTATCCACTGGAATATAAAATACTCGATTTTAAGCCTGAAGATTGGACGCCGGTGAAATGCGCTTTGTTGCTTAAACAGATGTCGGCTGTATTGGCAATGGGCTCAGATGAATTCTACATGACCAATATCCTGAAGAAATTCGGCCCGGAAGTGACTAAAGATCTTTTTCCAGATTACCCCTTCCGTGAAGACCCTATTATCCCGGTAGGCACAAAATGGAATTTCTCGCCTTTGCCAATACCTAAAACACCTCAAAGTTTTACAGCAGCACAAACCGGCGAGGTAAAAACCAAAGAAAAAGTTGAGGGTATCGGGAGTAACAATTGGGCTTTATCAGGATCAAAAACTGCGTCTGGCTATCCGATTTTAGCAAACGACCCGCATTTGGATTTAACACTTCCTTCCATCTGGTACCAGATCCAGCTACATGCACCTGGCGTAAATACTTATGGCGTTTCCTTGCCCGGCGCACCTGGCGTAATTATTGGCTTTAACCAAAAAATAGCCTGGGGCGTAACCAATGTTGCTGCCGATGTATTAGATTTTTACCAAATTAAGTTCAAAGATTCTTCGCATAACCAATACTGGTACAATAACCAATGGAAAGCAACTACAAAACGGTTGGAAACCATTAAAATCCGCGGTGGAAAAGATGAGATAGATACGGTTTATTATACCCATCATGGTCCGGTGGTTTATTTCCAGAAACCAAAATATGGCAGGGCCGATAATGTTCCTGTTGGTGATGCCTTAAGGTGGATCGCTCATGAAGAATCAAACGAATTGATGACTTTCTACTACCTTAACCGTGGTAAAAATTACAACGATTACCGCAAGGCTTTAACTTTTTACACTGCACCTGCGCAGAACTTTGTTTTTGCAAGTGTAGACAATGATATTGCCATTACGCCAAATGGCAAGTTTCCGCTGAAATGGAAAGATCAGGGTAAATTTATTCTAGATGGGACTGATCCGGCATATGATTGGCATGGATGGATTCCGAATGCGCAGAACCCGACGGTTAAAAATCCACCTCGTGGTTTTGTTAGCTCGGCCAACCAATCATCCACTGATACCACCTATCCTTATTACATTAACTGGGAGTTTTCTCCTTATGAACGTGGTAAGCGGATTAACGACCGCCTATCGGCCATGAACAAGGCTACCTTAGACAGTATCCGCCTGATGCAGACCGATAACTATAGCATCATGGCACAAAATCTTGTGCCTGCTTTAATACCGCTGTTAAACAACGAGCAATTAAATGCCACTCAAAAAGAAGCTCTGGCTTACTTGAACAAGTGGAACAAACGTTACAACGCAAATGAAATTGCAGCCAGCGTGTTCGAAATATGGACCAAAAGGCTAACATATGACATTTGGGCTGATGAATTTGAGGTTAAGGGAATCCCGATGCGTTATCCATCTCGCGACCGTACCGTTGAAATGATCTTAAAAGAACCAAATGCATCCTGGTACGATAACATTAATACACCTAAAAAAGAAACATTGACTGATCTGGTTAACGAAGCTTTTAAATATAGCTGCGACAGTTTGGAAAAGCGTTTTGGACCGATAAACAAAGATTGGGACTGGGCAAACGTAAAACAGAGCAATGTACCACACCTGGCTAAAATTCCCGGTTTTGGATCGAAAGTGTTGCAAATTGGCGGTGCTAAATCCACTATAAATGCCTTAAGCGAAACCAATGGCCCATCATGGCGAATGGTAATCGAACTTGGTAAAACACCAAAGGGGCATGGCGTTTATCCTGGAGGCCAATCTGGTAATCCGGGAAGTAAATTTTATGACAATATGATCGATACCTGGGCCAATGGCAAACTTTACGAACTGTTTTACATGCAAAGTGCTGATGATAAATCGGGCACAATTATTTCTCGTTTAAAAATATCTAAATAAGCAAAAATGGTTTTCATTGTTATAGCAGTAATCTGTTTTCTCCTGCAAATGATCGCCCCCTGGTGGATCATCATTGTAATTTCCTTTGCTACCTGTGGCATCATTGGTAAAACAGGCAAAATAGCTTTCTGGCAATCATTTCTTGCCATTTTTCTGCTGTGGATCGGTTATGCCCTATTTAAAAGTTTACCTAATGACAATGTTTTAGCAGGCCGCGTAGCGGTAATGACGGGCATAAAAATATGGTGGTTGCTTTTACTGGTTACCGGGTTTTTAAGTGGTTTGGTTGCCGGAATAAGTGGCTATTGTGGTTACCATTTCCGTATGGCTATGCTGGCAAAAAAAACTGACGAAAAAATAGCATAATGCTTTGTACTTTTGCAGCGTGAATATAACAGCTGAAGAAATATTTTCGATAAATGGCCAGGATGAGTTTAATACACTGGCTTTAAAAATTTTTAACTCACAGGCGCAAAACTGTAATGTATACCGCGAATATATTTTTCATCTGGGGATTGATGCTGAAGAAATAACCAAAGTTGAGCAAATTCCGTTTTTGCCAATAAGCTTTTTTAAAAGTCACCAGGTTTTAAGCAATACCAATCCTATTGAAGTCACTTTCAGCAGTTCGGGTACAACCGGCATGGTACAAAGCAGTCACCACGTTACCGATGTACGCTTGTATGAGCAAAGTTATTTGCAGGCATTTACTACGTTTTATGGGCCTGTAACTGAATATTGCTTTCTGGCACTGCTGCCTTCCTACCAGCAACGTTCGGGCTCATCTTTGATTTACATGGTGAATGATCTCATCAAAAAGAGTAACCATCCACAAAGCGGTTATTTTTTGTACAACCATGATGATCTGCTGCAAACCCTGCTCAAACTCAAATCCCAAAACCAAAAAACAGTATTGATAGGGGTTACTTATGCCTTACTTGATTTTATAGCGCAATACGACATCGATTTCCCCGGGCTGATTGTAATGGAAACCGGAGGAATGAAGGGAAAACGTAAAGAAATGGTACGCGAAGAGTTGCACCAGCAATTGACTAATGGATTCGGCGTGAACGCCATTCACAGCGAATATGGGATGACTGAACTGCTTTCTCAAGCTTACTCTTTGGGTGAAGGAGTTTTCAACTGCCCATCGTGGATGAAAATTCTGATACGTGATACCAATGATCCTTTAAGCTTAATCAATCAAGGGAGAACCGGAGGAATCAACGTGATCGACCTTGCAAACGTTAATTCATGCTCTTTTATTGCAACGCAGGATTTGGGGCGGCTAAACCCTGATCAAAGCTTTGAAGTATTGGGCAGATTTGATAATGCCGATATCAGGGGATGCAACCTGTTGGTACAGTAAAGTATTTTAATTTACCTTATCAGCGCAACTGGCGCAAATACCGGTAGCAATAAGGTTTAAATGTTCTACTTTAAAACCCGAAGGAACTTTTAAAGCAGGAATTTTTACGGTATCGAGGCAATAAATTTTATGGCAGTTATCACAGTTAAAGTGAACATGTTCATCATGGTGCTCATGCGCACTGCAACCATCAGAACAGATGGCATAATTGGCAGTTCCCTGCTGATCCAAAACTTTATGGATTATGCCCTTTTCTTCAAAAGCCTGTAAAACGCGGTACAAAGTAACACGGTCTGCATCTTTGCCCATCACCTGCTCCAAATAAGGTTGAGAGGTTGCAGAATCTCTTCCGCTCAAGATCTCCAGTACCTGTAAACGGGGAGTGGTTCTTTTGAGTCCGTTTTTAACCAAAAGTTTTTCGAAACGCTCTGTATTATTTTCCATAGCCATACAAAAATAAACAATTAATTAATGATTTTGGCATTTTTGATGCTTATCGGCGGGGCATAACCCGCATCTTTTTGTTCCAATTTTAAAATTCCTTTTACATGGATCGGTTTTTCCTTATAGGGTATGGCACTTTCCATCTCGATCATGATCATTACCGGAACGCCGTTCTGTCCACAAAAATAACATTGATTAACCGGCAAAGTGGCGAGCAGGAATTTCTGTTGTTTTTGTCCGCTTTTTATCGGAATGAGGTAACCTGTGAGCTCAAATTCTCTGTTTTCAAAACGTTTAATGGATTCAGAAAACAAAGGCAAAAGTTCATTCCTGGCGGTAAGTTCAAACTTTACCGAACCGATTACATCCCAGTTCAAAGATCGCAACTGATCGCTGGGATTATGTTTTTGCATTTGTGACAGCACTACATTGCTCCACATTATAAAGAAAATAAAAAGCAAATTTTTCATTTTTTAGCAGCATCTAATAAAAAAAAGACCGATCGGTTATCTCCAGAATCGTTTATGATAAATTTCCCCTTTAAAATAACCGGATCTTCCGTCCAGGCAAGCGGCTTTAATGTTTTAACCTCTATCATGGAGGGAATATCGCCTGAACCACAGTAAGGACAGGAGGCAATGGGAACAATAGAAAACAGAAATTCGTTAAAACTATTGCCTACTTTAGTGGGAATGATGTATCCTGGAAGCTCAATGATTTTATTGTTGATTGCTTTTAATGCAGGTGGAAAAACCGGTTGCCAAACCAGAGGTTTAACCTGTTTGTCGTATTTTAATCCGATCAGGTTCCAGGTTGGTGTACGCATGTCGGTATGAACGTTTACCTGCGCAACTGCTTTATAAGAGGCTAAACAAAATAAGAATAAAATAATTTTTCTCATTATAACTGCTTCGCATCTAGTAAAAAAAATTCACTTCTGTCATCACCAGAACCATTAATTACAAACTTTCCTTTGAGCTTAACCGGTTTTTCGGTAATGGGAATTGCAGACAACATTTTTACCTGTACCATTGATGGTATGTCGCCTGCGCCACAATATGGGCAAGAGGCAACAGGCACAATAGAAAACATAAACTCCGTAAACTTTGCGCCCACCTTTACAGGAATGATGTAGCCTGGCAGTTCGATCACTTTATTGTTTAGCGCTTTTAATGCCGGCGGGAAAACACTTCCCCATTTCCCGGGTGAAATCTCTGCATCATACCGTAACCCGATTACATTCCAGGTAGGCGTGCGCATATCGGTATGCACCTTAACCTGCGCTGCCGCAACGTTTACATTTAGATATAAAGCAATTGATAAAGCTAAAATCTTCATTATATTAACGGTCTTTTGTTAAAGTTTCGGCAATATCAACCTTATAAATTTGCATGGCGGGTATAAGCGATGCCACTGCACCGATAAGCAAACCGATCCATATTAAATACCCTTCCTGTGGAATTACGGTAAGCCCGGTTAATTTTGCCTGTGATGATTGCTGGAAAGTTCCGATTACCTCCAACGCCAAGTGGCCTGCCAGTAAGCCAAAACAAGCTCCAATAAAGGTTATTAAAATACCTTCGAACAGCACCAGAAAAAACAGCTTTACCTTTGATGCTCCCAAACAGCGCATGATTGCCAAATCGTATTTTCTTTCTTTCATTGCATTATATAAACTGATGAAAATACTCAATGCTGCAATGCCCATTATCAATATGGCGAACCATTTTAGGGTGTCAATTCCAACTCCGATAAGTGAAAATAACCTTGCACTTTCCATCGCTGGGGATGCTGCCTGCATATTGGTGCTTTGATTAACCATGCGAGGAAAGAGGATAACAGACATCGGGGATTTATACTGGATCAAAAGTGCCGTAATCTGTTTATCATTTATCTCTTTTTTATCCGGCAGGTTTGGATGAAGATCGATTTCACCATGTTTTTCTTCATGCATTTTATACACGCTGCCAATATTGGTCAATATCAGGTTATCGGTTATGTTTCCCTGCGGTTTCAATATGCCTTTTACCAGGTAAGCATGTTGTTTGTGGATATCGCCGTTGCCCGTTAAACCATGTGCGCCGAAAAAAGTATCTCCAATTTTTAAATTCGAAGTTGAAGCGACTGTACTTCCTATGGTTACCTCCAGATCCTTTTGCCAAAAAACTCCTTTTTGCACGGACAAACCGTAAAGATTAACAAAAGCGCTATCTGTGCCTACAATCCTAAACCCGTTAAAGTTATCACCCAAAGCCAACGGAACGGCCCGTTTAACCATCGGGTGATGTGCTAATTTGTAAGCATCTTTTGCCGGAATATTTCCTGTAGGATAATCGATATGGTAAATACTGCTCAGGATTAATTGTAAGGGACTGCCCTTTGCGCCTACAACCAGATCAATATCTTTGGCATTTTTTTCCAGTTTATTGCTGATCTGATCAGAAGCTAGAAAAAGAATGGAAAGAATGGCCACACCAAAAGCCACCAGAACAATGTTAAGTATGGTAGTCAGTTTATTCCTTGCGAGATTTTTGTAGCTGATTTTAAAAATATTCATTAGAGCAGATAGGTTTTGGTAAAGTGTTCACTAACCCTTTGATCGTGCGTGGCAATAATTAATGCAGCTCCGTTTTCTTTTGCCTGTGAGGTGAGCATCTGAACTACCTGAGCAGCATTTTCATCATCCAAACTTGATGTTGGTTCGTCGGCAACCAACAGATCCGGTCTGTTTACCAATGCCCGGGCTACTGAAACCCTCTGTAATTGCCCCTGACTTAGTTGATCGGAATATTTTCTGGCCAGATCGGCGATACCAAGATCATTTAAAACTGCAAGATTACGTTCATGATCAATTTTTAAACCGGCCATTACTGCGGCAAGCTCAAGGTTATCGAGCACATCAAGAGATCGGATGAGATGCGGCCGCTGAAAGACAATCCCAATATGCTTTCCCCTAAAACGGTCCATTCTTTTTGCAGATAATTCATATAATTCGGTTTTGTTAATCAAAATTTTGCCTTCGGTAGGTTTCAACAAGCCAGAAATTATGTTCAATAAAGTACTTTTCCCACTGCCCGATGCACCAAGTAAAAGCCATTGCTCCATATCTGCAACCTCCCAATCAGGAAAATTTATCTTCCTCCCCTTTTCATATAAATGCGTTAATGATTGAATATTAATCATGATGTGCAACTTTTTTTATTTTCTTAATAATGATGTTTTTAATCGCATAACGCCGATAAAGTTCAATCCCATCGTTGGTACCATGTTTACAAGCTGGGTTTAACATTGTGATGAACAGCAGTGCAGGGATAAAAAAGATTTTATAATTCTTGATCATGTTGGTGGTTAAGGATGATTTTAAAATTGATGGTTTATCGGGCAGGATTTAAGCAATCTCAGATTAATGAAATGAGCGATTGCAATTGTAAAACCTCCAAGCGGGATCATTATTGGCTCGAGCAGTTCAATCCCCGATAAATGGCCGAAAGCAATACAGGCAAAACCTAAAACAAGCACTATAATCGGCGCAATGCGGTGGTGCTGCTTTCGATATGCACTGCTCAAGCTCCATATGCCCAGGATTAACGAAACCGCAATCATAGTAACTTCTACAGCCTCGTTGGCCAAAAATCCTATGCCCCACATGGGCAAAACGGTGATTAAAAATGGTAATGCAGCGCAATGTATGGCGCAAAGTGTTGAGGCAGTAATGCCAATCCGATCCAGGTTGATCTTGTAACTCCGTAATTTCATTGAATAATTTTAGCAATCAAATATAAAAGCAATATAGTTGCATTTAAAATATTCAACGCTTTATTTGCAACATAATTGCATTAATATGATGAAGAATTTAATAGCAGTCGTTTTGAGCGGTTTTTCAGGCTTGGTAAAACCACCTTAATAACGCTATGCTAACAGAGATAATCAGCCTGGATTTTCCACAAAATATACGCTAACTCTCAAGAAACAAGACGAAAATACTTGTTGGCAGGGATCAGGATTTTAGTGCCTGCAAAAAGAGCTTGTTTTTTAATAAGGGGAATGCTTAGAAAAAGCGCCCAAATTGCGTCTGTTAATTCTTACAGAATGGTTAAATTATAAAAACAGCACGTTGCTTAAAACCCTTTTAAGAATATTTATAGTTAAAATCAGCAATTTTGGGGAAATTAGTAGATTAAATGAACAAAAAGGTAGTTTTTTGATAATAAACTTAGCTGTTATTTTATGTAAATTTGATTTCCCTACAAACTAAGGCTTAATATGACATCTCCTAAGGACTTAACAATGGCTAAAACCTGTCCACCTTGTCCAAAATGCAAAAATTTTGAGACTTACGAGTGTACGAGAGGTTTTATCTTTAAAACACTTATGCCCTGGGTATCAATTAAACGATACAAATGCTACAAGTGTTTTAACAAGTTTTACCTATTCAAGTAGCGCCGTATTTATTAACTCCCTCATCTTAGCCACCTTAAAAGTGGCTTTTTTGTTTAAAGTAAATCTTCAAGCCCAATAAACAGATATTAATCCTTAATTATCGGGCTTGAGAATTTTATTCAGCGATGAGAAGAAAATAATTTTTCTTTCCTTTTTGTACCACTATGAATTTATCGTTAATAAGGTGATCTGCAGTAAAAACCTGTGCCATTTCAGCAACCTTTTCTTTATTTACAGAAACACCGCCACCCTGAATGTTTTTTTTCGCCTCTCCTTTTGATGGGAAAATAGCAGATTTTTCGGCAATCAAGGTTGCGGCATCAATACCGGCACCAAGTTCTTCAATTAAAATTTTGTACTGTGGTATGCCATCAAAAATATCGAGTACTTCTTTATCAGGTAAGCCTCTTAAAAACTCCAGTGATCCGTTTCCAAACAAAAATTCAGAAGTTTTAATGGCAGTTACCAAAGCTTCTGCTGAGTGTGTTTTAACGGTAATATCTTCAGCCAAAGCTTTTTGAAGAATGCGCAGATGCGGAGCCGCATCATGTTCTCTTTCTAAGGCCTCTATTTCTTGCTTATTTTTCAACGTAAAAATACGGATCCATTTTTTCACGTCATCATCTGATGCGTTTAACCAAAACTGGTAAAATTTATAGGGAGATGTTTTCTCGGGATCTAACCAAACTGCGCCGCTTTCGGTTTTACCGAATTTGGTTCCATCGGCTTTTTTAATTAACTGTGTAGTAATGGCATAAGCGGTTCCTGCATCTTTTCTTCTGATCAATTCTGTTCCGGTAACGATATTCCCCATTGATCGGATCCACCCATTTGTACCAAACAGTTTTCATTTTTCCATAAATGATAAAAATCATACCCTTGAATTAACTGGTAGCAGAATTCGGTAAAGGAAAGTCCGGAATCTCCTTCCAAACGTCTTTTAACACTATCTTTCGCCATCATGTAATTAACGGTAATGTGTTTACCTACATCCCTGATAAAGGTAAAAAGATTCATATCCTTAAACCAATCGGCATTGTTCACCATTACCGCGCCATTACCACCTTCTTCAAATTTTAAGAATTTGGCCAGTTGCTTTTTCATCCCTTTCAGGTTATCCTCAATCATTTCCGGTGTTTGTAGATTACGCTCATCAGATTTTCCAGATGGATCGCCCACCATACCTGTAGCACCACCAACCAAAGCAAAAGGTTTGTGCCCGGCATTTTGAAAATGAATCAGGGTCATGATCTGAGTCAAGTGCCCAACGTGCAACGAATCTGCTGTAGGGTCGAAACCGATATAACCAGAAGTCATACCTTCGTTTAACTTTTCTTCAGTATTCGGCATAATATCATGCAGCATGCCACGCCATCTTAACTCTTCAACAAAATTCGTCATTGTACAAACACTTTAATAATGTGCGTGCAAAGATAAAATTTTAGCTTAGTTTAAAGCAAATTAGTTGGTTTTGTAAACCAGTTCTTAAAATCTGTCTTGGCTGTTTCAAAATCGGCATGCCCGATGAGGCAATTTAAGCTGGCATTACTCCTGATAGATTGATTTGGAACCCCGCCACCGCTTAACCAGTTATCACATAGTTTTTTGATCAATGAAACTTCGCCGTCTTCCACAGCATCCATATCCATCGAATTTAGTGTTACATAATCATCTTTGTTTATCCCCGCAGGAAGATCCCAGTATTTACCGCCGGCATCATCTTTTAAAATCGGTCGTAGGGCCGGGTTCATGCGGATAAAATCAACAGGTTTTGCCGGCATATCAGGATTAAGAATCATGTAAGCCACAAAAGCCGCGGTATCGGGTGGGTCGTTTAATATACTTGTTCCCATTTTCTGAATATCTTTAATCAAACCCGGCGCTTCGTGTTTGGCCTTAAGTTCTTCATATTTTACGGGGATTTCTTCGTCATATTGCAACTGTGAAACAGTTCCTGTACCGATGGAAAGCACCTGTACATTTTCAATTCCATATTGCGCCCTGTTGCAAATTGCTTCGGTAACGGCAACAAGAACAGGATTGTTATTACCGGTAACTCCCCCATCCCAATAATATTTGGGCTTGTTGTTTACTAAAAATGTAGCCGGCTCATTAAAATAATTAACCGGGGCAGTGCTGGAAGCATGTATTGCATCAACCAGACTTACTAAACAATCTGATGGTGTTGAAGCCTTTGGCGCCAGGTTCTGAAGTTTTCTTTCAATCACGGATGTGGAGGCCATACTACTGCAATCAGACCTGAACAGCTCGGCCCTATTGCGGTAATAATCATAACCGATGATCAGAAACTGGGTTTTCACCTCACCGTTTATAGCTACATGTGCAGGAATATCCATCATGTCTATTTGGGCAATTCCCGGCAAAATCTCCTTTAGGGCAGCATGTTTCCTTTTGGTGGCGTATTTTGCACCAATTTTAAAAATCCGCGCGACGCTCGCCAGTAAACTTTTTTCAAAAAAACTTAATCTTGAGAATACTTTGCTCCTTAGTTTTTCATCATCAAATATCTTTTCTATTTCAGAAAGCTTAAAGTTTTCGGCCATGGCGGCGGCAACCAAACTGCCACCACTATTTGCCGATACCAGATCGAACTGCGCCAGCACTTCATGACCGGTTGGATCGGGATTGTTAAAAGTTTCGGCGAAGAGTTTACGCAGGCATTTTACCTGGATAAGTGCCCAGGAGCCTCCTCCATCGAGCGATAATATCCTGTAAGTTTTAGCATTAGGCATGATGCATCAGATTAGGTACAATTAAAGCTATACATTATTCGCCTGCAAAACAATATCGATTTATGTACAATATTTCCACTTCGGTTTTTACAACCTAACAGAAAACATTAACTTGCAGCATGAACTTTTTATCCCATTATTACTTCGACCGGGCAAACAGTAATGCCAATGTGGTAATGGGAACGGTTTTGCCTGATCTGATTAAAAATGCCGCGAAAGAAGCCAATCTGTATCCTCAAAAAAATGAATTTTTATTTAAGGGCAATCCAGATGAAGAACATTTACTTCTTGGCTGGAAAAGGCACCTTGCAGTTGATCTTTTTTTCCATTCTTCTGATTTCTTCCTCGAAAAAACCTCAGTGCTTAAACAGCTCATTAAACCCATAGTAGAAAATACACCGGTACGCCCATCTTTTCTTGCACATATCGGTTTGGAACTTTTGCTGGATCATTTACTTGTAGAACGCAACCTGATCCAGGTAGACGATTTTTATGAGCAGTTAAATGCGGTTAAAAAGGAATCGTTAAGTGATTTTCTGGAGCATTGCAATTTAAAAAACCCGGAGATTTTTTTCAATTTCCTCGAAAAGTTTATTAGCAGCAAATATCTTTTAAGCTATCAAAAGCTCGAAAACATCAGCTACGCCCTAAACCGGATCTGTATGCGTTTGTGGCCTGAAACGCTGAACGAAAAACAGCTCGAGCTACTCACTTTTGAACTTGCGATTTTTAAAACAGCATTGGAAAAAGATTTTATGGACATTTTTGAAGAGATTGAAGAAAAACTACAATAATATTCTTGATTATTATCAGTTAAGTGTATTCAACCATTCTTTTATTAAATACAGCCTTTAAGCAGCTATAATGTTTAGTTAAATCAATTTATCCTCAGGATTTATTTCTCACCGTCATAAAAACCAATTCTTCATTTTTCTATATTTGTCTTATGTCGCTTACTGCAATAAAACAAGAAATGGATGCCCTGGTGGCCGAATTAAACCAGCACAATTATAACTATTATGTGCTGGCCATGCCTACCATCGGTGATTATGAATTTGATAAAAAATTAAAACACCTGGCAGAACTAGAGAAAGCAAACCCGGATTTTGCCGACCCGAATTCCCCTACACAGCGCGTAGGAGGCGATATTACCAAAAACTTCATTACAGTAAACCATAAATACCCGATGTTATCGTTGGGGAATACCTACAACGAGCAAGATTTGCGCGATTTTGACGAACGCATCCGTAAAGCAATCGGTGATAATTTCCAGTACGTATGCGAACTTAAGTTTGATGGTTTATCCATCAGCCTTACTTACGAAAACGGCAAACTGTTAAGGGCAGTAACCCGTGGGGATGGCACAAAAGGTGATGATGTAACCAATAACGTTAAAACCATCCATACCATTCCCCATCAAATTAAATCGGATGTGGCACCTGATCATTTCGAAATCCGCGGCGAAATATTTATGCACAAAGCGGCCTTTTTACGTTTAAACGCTGCCCGCGAAGAATTGGGCGAAATTCAATACGCTAACCCGCGGAATTTTGCCTCCGGAACAATTAAAATGCAAGACAGTAAGGAAGTAGCCAAACGCCCGTTGGATGGATTTATTTATTTCCTGTATACCGATAAAAATGAATTTAAAACCCATTGGGAAAGTTTAAATGCCGTAAAAGAATGGGGTTTTCATGTATGTGAGCACAACAAACTGGTTTCGGACATTGATGCAGTTTTGGAGTTCATTCACCACTGGGAAGATGAGCGTTTTAAATTGAGTTACGACATTGATGGCATAGTAATTAAAGTTAACAGTTATGCCCAGCAACAGGAATTAGGTTTTACTTCCAAGTCGCCACGCTGGGCAATATCATATAAATACAAGGCTGCCGAGGTGGAAACGGTATTGGAAAAAGTAACTTACCAGGTTGGCCGGACGGGTGCGGTAACACCGGTTGCCAATTTAAAACCGGTATTACTGGCTGGCACAACTGTTAAACGGGCCACCTTGCACAATGCCAACGAAATTGAACGTTTGGATCTGCACGAAGGGGATACAGTATATGTGGAGAAAGGTGGAGAAATTATTCCCAAAATCATCAAAGTAAATCTTGATAAACGTTTGGCAGGTGCAGCAAAAGTGCATTATTTGCACAATTGCCCTGAATGTGGTACCGAACTGGTTAGAAAAGAAGGCGAAGCGGTACATTATTGCCTGAATGATGAAGGTTGTCCGCCGCAGATTGTTGGGAAAATACAACATTTTATTTCGCGCAAAGCGATGAATATTGATGGACTTGGCGACGAAACCATCGAAACTTTCTACAAGCATGGTTTAGTTAACCACATCAGCGATTTATATACTTTGTATCAAAAATCAGATCAGTTAAAAACTCTCGATCGTTTCGGTGAACGTTCAATAGAAAACATGCTTACAGGGATTGAAAAATCAAAGCAAATGCCTTTTGAAAAAGTCCTCTTCGGACTTGGAATACGTTATGTTGGCGAAACAGTCGCTAAAAAAACAGCAGCCGGAGTTAAAAATATTGATAATCTTTCTAAAGCAACTGTAGAGGAATTAATAGCTATTGATGAGATCGGGCAACGGATTGCAGAGAGCATTGTTGAATATTTTGGAAAACCGGAGCACTTACAGCAGGTAGAATTATTAAAATCAGCAGGATTACAGTTTGAAATTGAAGAAAAAGTAATTACGCTTGATAGTGATAGACTTATTGGAAAAACATTCGTAATTTCGGGCGTTTTTGAAAACTTTAGCCGCGATGAGCTGAAAGATATGATTGAAGCAAACGGAGGCAAGATGCTGAGCGGTATTTCGGGTAAGCTTGATTACCTGGTTGCGGGTGATAACATGGGGCCATCGAAATTGGAAAAAGCAAATAAACTGAATGTTCCGATTATAAGTGATGCTGAGCTTTTAGAAATGATAAAATAGATAGTTTACCACAAAGACACCAATAACACCAAGCAAATTAATTTAAAGCATCCCTAATGCTTAAGAATGAAGAATAATCTAAATTACTAAGGGATGACAGAAGATGAAATTGCTAAATTAGTTGTTAACGCTGCGTATCAGGTTCATGTAGAACTTGGTCCGGGATTATTGGAGTCGGCGTATGAAAATGTCTGGTTTATGAACTGACTAATGTAGGATTAAGGGTTGCAAGCCAATTAGAACTGCCTGTTATTTACAAAAACACCAGGTTAAATTGTAATTACAGAATAGATATTTTAGTTGAAGAAAAGTTGATAATTGAAGTGAAAGCGGTAAATATTCTTAAAGATGTTCACCTGGCACAAACAATAACTTACTTAAAGCTTTCGAAATGCAAATTAGGATTACTCATTAACTTTAATGAGGCAAAGATAAAAGATGGAATAAAAAAGAGTTATAAATGGTTATTTATAACAAAAAAACCTTTGTGCCCTTGGTGGCTCTGTGGTAAAAAACAAAAAGTAAATTATATAATGAACAAATTTCAGGGTACTGGTGTAGCATTGGTTACGCCTTTCAACACAGATGGATCAGTTGATTATAATGGCTTAAAAAACCTGATTAATCACATGGTAGACGGAGGGATAGATTACCTCGTTTCTTTAGGTACAACCGGCGAAACTGCCACAATGACTAAAGACGAGAAGAAGAAGGTGTGGGCCTATACTGCTGAAATTAACAATAACAGATTACCTTTGGTTGCCGGTATTGGAGGCAATAATACTTTGGCGGTTGCCGAAGATATCAAATCATTCGATAGAACTGGTTACAGTGCCATTTTATCGGTTAGCCCTTATTATAATAAACCTACGCAGGAAGGAATTTATCAGCACTACAAATATCTGGCTGAGATTTCTCCTTTAGATTTAATTTTATATAACGTACCTGGCCGTACAGGCAGTAACATGAGTCCGGAGACTACATGCAGGCTGGCACATGATTTCAAAAACATCATTGCTACAAAAGAAGCTTCGGGTAGTTTTGATCAGTTTAACCAGATTATGAGAGATAAGCCTAGGATTTTCTTTTAATCTCTGGCGACGATCCGATTACTTTACCAATGGTTGCTTTAGGTGCATCAGGGCTAATTTCGGTGATTGGCAACGCATTACCGAAACAACTGTCCGATATGGTTAAACAGTGTTTAGCCGGCGATTTCAAAAGTGCAGTTCCGGCGCATTTAAGTTTAATCGAGTTTACACGTTTGGCCTTTGCAGAAGGTAACCCGGCCGGTATTAAAGCAGCATTAAAACATTTGGGAATTTGTGGAGACACAGTAAGATTGCCATTGGTTAAAGCTTCTTCATCATTGGAGAAATTGATTATCGCAGAAATAGAAAAACTGAGTGTAGTGGCTTAAATCACTTCATATATTTAAATTTTTAGAACAGATTGTTTGATTTTGCTGAAAAGCAAATGATGGCAATCTGTTTTTTTGTGTGTAAATAAAAAACAACGAAAATAAAATTACTGATAATCAGTAGATTATAGATCACATCTAAAATCTCTAATCTTTACAATTTTTAGGAATATTAAGGGCATCATTATTGAATTGGCATCCATACACACAAATAAACACACACATGAAAAAATTATTGTTAATTGGCCTGGCATTGGTTATGCTGAGCTGTAGGGCCTTTGTTGGCTTCGAACCTACATTTACGATGGGCATGTCGGAATCTGATTTTAAAAAGAAAAACAAGCCCGAATTGGTGGCTGCTAAAGAAGATGGAACCAGAATTTACAGCACTTATCATGCCTCTACTGATTTCAAATTTTTCTTTTTCCGCAATGAAAAACTTGTACGGTTCGAAAAAGGGAAAAATGCAGATGATTATCAGCTATTGAGATACTAGCAAAAAAGGGGCTTCGAATACATTCCGAAGCCCTTTTTTATCATGCTATCAATTTATTTCTTCTTTCAACCAACAGGTTATCCTGCCATACGCCATTGGCCTTACCTATTTTCTCTCTATAACCTACTACCCTAAAGCCAGCTTTTTCATGAATTTTTAATAGTGCTGAATTTTGCAAAAATATTCCTGCCTGAAGCATCCATATTCCATTTTTTTCACTTTCCTTCACCAAAGCCTCCAATAATAAGGAACCGATTCCCTGGCCTTTGTAACCTTGCTTTACATATACTTCTATTTCTCCAACTCCATCCATATCATAATTGGCAGATACTGGTAAAAGTGCACTCCAACCTACAATTTGCTTATCCTGATAAGCTACAAACCTACATGTTTTAAGGTGCGATGAATCCCAGTCTTTCCACGAAATTTCCGGCGTTCTAAAACTTGCTGTTCCCGTATCGATACCTTCCTGATAGATTGCCCTTACCGCTTCCCAATCTCCCGAGCGCATCATTTTTATCATATCTTTAATCAATTTTGACCATTGAGAGCGTTTGAACCAATAGTAAATGTATAATACATTTGAAATTAACTAAACATACCTTATATAAGATGGAATCAGGAAGTAAGTTTGTCCTGTATTATAAATCGACACAATTAAACAATCCAAAATGCATATCGGGTGCTGTTTCGTAACAAAAACGTTAAGGTAACGTTTTAACAGACCGAAGCTTTTTCGCATATTCGAGCGGACTCATTCCAACCAGCTTTTTAAATGAATTATAAAACGCACTACGCGAAGAAAAACCAGCACTGTAGGCAAGTGCTTCCAATGTAAAATTCTGTACAATGTCTTGGTTCCGGAGACTTTCTTTAATCCAATTAACTCGGTATTGATTAATATAATCAATAAAACTTTGGTTAAAGTAACTGTTTAAAACTGTAGAGAGTTTATGGCTGCTTATATCCAGGTCTTTGAGCGACGAATTAAGCCTGATCTCCTTATTTCTGAAAGATTGATATTTGACAACATAGTTTTCCAACTGCTTACCATATTTTTCGAGCTCAAGGTTGCGCTCTTTTGGGGTAGCGTAATTTTTCTTGATGGCTAATAATGTGGAGGGTTTAATGTTTAGCAATGAAGCTACAAGTTCGGCAGGAAGGCGGTCGAGATAGTTTGGATTGGTTTGCGCGAAATATAAATACCTTTCTTTTGCGTTACCCACCCTGATAATGTGCGCCCTTTGCTGAGCATCTTTATAGTATTTCTCCAATACTACCCTAAAAATGTAATTAAGTTCAAAATGATGCTTAAAAAGACGGTTGAGTTCGCTGTTGTGCATGGCCAGTAGTTCGGTATCTTCAACAGCTACAACATATTCCTGAGAGTTGGCCGATCCGTGCAGGCCGGATATGGAACTTACAAAATCGTTTTCTACAGAAATATAAGTGGTTATTTTTTGCTTGTTATGGGTAGTGCAACCCATCAATGCACCTCTTACAATATAATACATGTATTGGCATACTTCATTCTCCTTAAAAAGGATCTGATCTTTCTTGATTTTAAGCTTTAAAAGATGTTTCTTAAATTCTTCGGCCAATTCATTATCAATCTGATGCACCGTATTCATGACATGGAGCACGTGGCCAATATCCTCACTGTTTGCACGGGTATATTGCAAATGTATCGACACTTATTACCTGTTAATCATGTAAAACTTCATTTAATTGTTGGATGAGCAAATAAATGTTAGGGAGCAGCTTTATTGTATAGATGCTGTAAAAGTAGAAAGCTTAGGCAAATTTATGTAATGAATGGTAATTTGTGCTATAAATTTTATGGATTAAAATTTATGAATAGGTGATCATCTCCACAAAAAAAGCCTCAGAAAATATCCTGAGGCTTCATATTCTTAATATCTTTATTGTTTAAGCTTTGTTTTTAGTTTCCTGAACTTCTAAACGGATGGCCTGAGCTAAATTTTTCAAATCCTGCATACCTTTACGTATACGGGTTCCAGCTGCGCTGTTACCTTTGTTATAAAATTTGTCTGCATCAGCTTCCAAAGCTGTCACTAAACTTTTTACTTCTTCGAATTTTTTCATTTTTAATTACTCCTATGGTTCTTTAAGGTTTTAGTTTTTTAATTATCTACTCTAATTTAAAGTGTTTGACGAAATAAAAAAATTTTTAAGGGAATAAAAAGCTACCTGCTAAATCGTTTTTTTCCACAATTGATGTACTTATAAACATACTTTACCTGAAAAAACAAACATAACAGACTGAAATAAAGCATTATACGAAAAACACAGAAATAAAAAAGCCCTTTAAACTGATTTAAAGGGCTTTGTAAAATTTTAATTGATCTTAAACGGTTGCGAAAAGATTCTCTTTATAATAGCCGTTTTCCAATTTTTCTGCTACTTCACTAAAAGCATGCGACGTTCGTTGAACATCTTCCAAAGTATGAACAGCTGTAGGAATTAAACGCAATTCGATCATTCCTTTCAGGAATTACAGGATAAACCACGATTGAACAGAAAATACTGTAGTTTTCGCGCAAATCGTAAGTAATTGCAGTGGCATCAGAAAGTTCTCCTTTTAAGAAAACCGGTGTTACTACAAGTCTGTTACTCCTAAATCGAAACCACGTTCGCGCAAGCCTTTTTGCAAGGTCATCGCAATTTCCCAAAGTTTATCTTTTAATTCAGGTTGGCTTTTCAGCAGTTCCAAACGTTTTAATAAACCGATTACCATTGGCATAGGTAATGCTTTGGCGAAGGTTTGAGAACGCATGTTATACCTTAAGAAATTGGTAATTTGTTCGGTTGATGCTACAAATGCACCAATACCTGCCATAGATTTAGCAAAGGTTCCGAAATAAACATCAATTCCTTCAATGCAATCCTGAGCTTCGTGTGTACCTGCACCAGTTTTACCCATTGTACCGAAACCGTGGGCATCATCAACCAAAATACGGAAATTGAAATCTTTTTTAAGCTCAACAATCTCTTTTAGTTTACCTTGTGCACCGCTCATTCCGAAAACACCTTCGGTAATTAATAAAATGCCTCCGCCGGTTTCTTCTACCAGTTTGGTTGCACGCTCTAACTGTTTGCGGGCACTTTCTATATCGTTATGTTTGTAAACGAAACGTTTACCCATATGCAAACGTAATCCATCTACGATACAGGCATGAGATTCTGCATCATACACCACTACATCGTTTCTATCAACCAAAGTATCGATAATTGATACCATGCCCTGATAACCATAGTTTAATAAAAATGCATCAGGTTTACCTACAAATTCTGCAAGTTCCTGTTCTAACTGCTCGTGATAATTGGAGTTACCGCTCATCATACGGGCACCCATTGGGTAGGCCATACCAAAACGTGCAGCAGCTTCTTCGTCTGCTTTTCTAACTTCCGGGTGATTGGCTAAACCTAAATAGTTATTTAAACTCCAAACTAAATGTCTCTTTTCCACGAAACTGCATGTGAGGTGCAATTTCTCCCTCTAATTTTGGAAATGAGAAATACCCATGAGACCATTTCTGGTGTTGCCCAAGTGGCCCCATGTGCTTTGCTATCTTATCAAATATATCCAATGTAATATGTGTTTTTTATAATAAAAATTTTGCGAATTTAAGCTTTATTCGTCTTAAAATCAACCTATTCGTCTACAGGTGTTAATTATGGCTTTTAACGTGCTAATTTTATGCCAAAAAAGCCCCGATTTGATATCGGGGCTTTAAAATTATATTTGGTTTACTTTAGTCAACATTATCGTGCAGGAAAGAATTGTTGCGGTCTGATTTCTGTACCGCCGTCCTGATCGTTGCTTAAAGTAAAGCGGCTAACCTGTGATTCAGAAGAATGCTGAACTTGTTGCAACTGCATTTGTTTGCGTTTGTAAGCTGGTTCGTTCTCCAATTCCTGTAAACCATTGGTGGTACGCAATTTCATGCTTAAATCCTTTAAACGCAAAATACGTTCTTTAGATTTTTCAATTGCTCTTCCATTGATTCATCGCTTTTGTCATCATCCAAACCAACAACCGGCATTTCGATTTCTGGCTCAGGCTCTGGCATTGGCGGTATTTGAGCCGCAGGTGTTTCAAAAACAAAATTAGTTTCGGCTAATTTCACTTCAAATTCAAATCCTGTTTCTTGCGCTTCTTCTACCTGGGCTCTTCTTCCATCAAGGTATGGCGAACCACATTGTTATCTGGCTCCTGAACTTTTTGCGGTTCAGATTTATTGAACATACCACCAAAAAGATCTGCCTGAGAAACTTCTTCTTTTGTTTTTAAAACAGGCTCGTAAGACGGTACTGCTTTAGGTTGAATAAAAGAGTTTACTGGTTCAACGGGACGAACTAGCGGCGCTTCCTCTGGTGTTAAAAGTGATATTTTCTTTTTATTTTTTTCTTCGTGTACGCGTTCTTCTGATGTTTGGAAACCTGTAGCGATAATGGTTACTGATAATTTATCGCTTAACGATTCATCTGTACAGTTACCCCAGATCAGATCAGCAGATAAACCAGCTTTTTCCTGAATGTAATCTGTAATGATTGATACTTCATCCATGGTTACCTCACGTAAACCCGAACTGATATTCAATAAAATGTAACGTGCACCTTCTATTTCATTATCTTTCAATAACGGTGAAGCCAAAGCACCTTCCACGGCCTGCAATGCACGATCTTCGCCCTCAGCGGCAAAGCTACCCATTATTGCAACGCCGCTATCTTTCATTACGGTACGCACATCTTTAAAATCCACGTTGATATAACCTGGCACTGTAATGATCTCTGCAATACCTTTTGCAGCAGTAGTTAAAATATCATCTGCCTGACCGAATGCTGAACCAAGGGTTAGGTTTCCGAAGATTTCGCGCAGGCGATCATTGGAGATTACCAGGTAAGAATCTACATATTTTTTTAACTCCTCCATACCTTCGTCGGCCTGCAGCTTACGCCTCTTCCCTTCGAAAGAAAATGGGGTTGTAATAATGGCAACAGTTAAAATATCAAGCTCTTTAGCGGCTTTCGCAATGATGGGAGAAGCACCTGTTCCGGTTCCACCACCCATACCTGCTGTAATAAAGAGCATTTTGGTTGTGCTGCCTAACATTGCTTTAATATCATCTATATTTTCTATAGCTGAGTTTTTACCAACCTCAGGAATAGAACCTGCACCCATTCCTTCGGTTAAACTCGCACCCAATTGTACCTTGTTTGGGTATCGGGCTAGATTCCAAAGCTTGGGCATCTGTATTACAAATAATAAAATCCACACCAGTAATACCAGAAAGGTACATATGGTTCACTGCGTTGCCGCCACCGCCTCCAACACCAATTACCTTGATGATTGAAGACTTATCTTTTAACATTTCGAACTGCATATCTTTATGAATCAGTTGTTTAATAATTCTTAAATTCTGTTCATTACTCAATGTAATATTAACACTTTTTCAACAGACGTTTTCCACAACTGTTGATAATGTGGAAAACTCTTCTTTTGTGGAAAAATAGTTAGCTTTTCAAGTAATCCTCATCACTTACATTCATATCATCCTGAATGAAAGTTCTTGTTTTTGCAAGTAATTTATCGAACAAACCTGGTCCGCGTTTTTCTTTTTCTTTAGCTGTTTTTGGTTTTTCTACAAAAACGCCTGGTTGTTTCATTTCTTCAATCAGCTCTTCAGCTTTTTCGAATTCCTTTAATCAATAAGCCAACACTGGTTGCGTACATCGGACTTTTAAGATCATCGTAAATGGTTTTAGGCATATCTTCGTATTTAGATAAATGCTCATTGGGATAACCGATACGGCAATCTAAACCGGTTACATATTCTACCGCCTGAGATAAGTGTTTCAATAAAGCACCACCACCGGTAATTACAATACCACCGATCAGTTTTTTCTCATAGCCCGATGATTTGATTTCGTAATACACATGCTCAATAATTTCTTCCATACGGGCCTGGATTACATAGGCAAGGTTTTTAACTGAAATCTCTTTCGGTTCGCGGCCACGAAGACCTGGAACGCAAATGATTTCGTTTTCTTTATTCTCCTCAGCAAGTGCAGAACCGAAACGCGTTTTCAATAACTCTGCCTGGTTGCGCATCACTGAACAACCTTCTCTGATATCTTCGGTAACACTGTTGCCACCAAAAGGAATTACTGCTGTATGTCGGATAATGCCTTCGTGGAAAATGGCAATATCTGTAGTACCACCACCAATATCAACCAATGCAATACCAGCTTCTTTTTCTTCCTCGCTCAACACCGATTCGGAAGAAGCCAATGGCTCAAGTATTAAATCCTGAGTTTGTAAACCTGCATTGTTTACACATTTGATGATATTTTTTACTGCGGTAACCTGACCGGAGATGATATGAAAGTTGGCTTCAAGGCGTACTCCTGCCATACCAATCGGATCTTTGATTCCCGGCTCGTTATCGATGGTAAATTCCTGTGGCAATACATGGATGATTTCCTCACCCGGCGGCATTACCAGTTTAAACATATCATCAATCAACTTATCGATATCTTTTTTACCGATTTCGTTGTTTAATTCTCTTCTTGTTAAAATTCCTCTGTGCTGTAAGCTTTTGATGTGCTGACCAGCAATACCCACATTTACCACCTGTATTTCTACATTGGATTGTCCGCTTGCTACTTCAACTGCTTGAGCAATACCCTGCACGGTTTTTTGAATGTTAGAAACCACTCCACGTGTTACCCCCGCTGATTCTGCCTTGCCTATTCCTAAGATTTCTATCTTGCCGTGTTGTGTTCTACGACCAACGATAACACAAATTTTTGTAGTACCGATATCCAATCCTACTACAATGGGCGACTGACTGGTAAATTTTGCCTTGTCCATATTCGTTAATTTTGCTGAGTTTTATACTGTTTTTCCAAGGCTTTGATCTCTTTCTCTCTTGCTTCCTTCTCTTTTTTCAATTGAGCCTGGGATTTTGCCGGCTTTGGCTGTGTTGCTACCGTTTGCTTCGGTTTTTCTTTTTTATCCGCAGGCTTTGTTTCCTTTGGTTTGGTTGCTGGTGTTGTTACAGGTTTTTTTATTTCTGTTTTAACTGCTACAGTTTTTTTAGGCGCTACCTTTTTAGGTTCGGCTTTTTTTGGTTCTACTTTTTTGACTTCTACTTTTTTTGGTGCAGCCTTTGGAGCCTCAACCTTTTTTGGTTCTTCTTTTACAGCCGGATCTGCTTCGGGCCTGTCGTCCATAGCAGCAACTATTGTGCTATTGATTAATGAATCGGCAACACTTCGCTGTATCCTCAAACTATCAGCGGCAGAAAATGTTTTTGCTTTTTTTGCTAAAGCTGAAGAATCTCTTTTTTCGCAGACAATCTGGTTGGTGTATTTAATATTTATGGTTTTATAAGTATCCCAACCTACCTGCGGCATTGCTTTTTTATAAAACAGCAACAGGTTTTTCATTTTCTTTTCGAGCGAATCGGCATTACCCAAAACAATACGTTGGTTACCCACTCTTGGAATGAGTTCTATATCGCTTTTCTGATCTACCACAATCTGTTCTATCTGTGCATCCCAAAGGGTATCTTTTTTAATGTATTGTGCCGTTTTATATAAATCCCTTGCAAGCTGAGTGTGTAGAGTATCTACTCTACTGCCAAAAACTTCGGCAATGTTTCCTGTTGCTACGAGCACATTCGCAGTGAAATTTGATGAAATGGGCATTTTTAATCCATCATTATCAATGTAAAAATCCTGTCCGTTATCATTTAGGATACGCAGAATGGGCTGCCTTTGCTTTACTTCAATGTGCAGTACGCCATCCATATCGACATAAACTTTTGCGAAACCGATATAAGGGTTTGACTGAAGTTTCTTCTCAATTTTATGAATATTGATATTTTCGAGATTCCGGCCTAAAAGTATCCCTTGATCTTCTTTTAAAATGGCATCTATTTCTTCGCGCTCTATAAAGTTATCGGCACCGGGAATTAAGATTTTAACATCAGTGCATTTAACGGTCTGCTTTTTAACGTTGATGAAACTTAAAAGCACCACCACTCCTGCCAGGCTGATCAGCCAGGCAAAGCCGGTAAAAATTGCGCTCCAGTTTATCCGTTTAAGCATTATTCAATATATTTTTAAGTGGCTCAATAATCGTATCGATATCTCCGGCACCAACAGTTAAAATTAATTCAGGTTTTGTATCCTTAACATGCTGAACCACAAATTCTTTTCCACATATTTTTTTATCCGAAAGGGTAATCTTATCCAATAAAAACTGCGAATTAATACCTTCCAGCGGCAATTCCCTGGCAGGATAAATCTCCAAAAGCATCAGTTCATCAGCTGTGCTTAAAACTTTTGCAAATTGATCGGCAAAATCCCTAGTCCGCGTAAAGAGGTGCGGCTGAAAAATGACGGTCAGTTTCTTATCAGGATATAAAGTTCTAACCGCGTTGAAACAGGCCTTTAATTCTTCAGGGTGATGTGCATAATCATCAATATAAATCTGATTACCATTGTTAACAACGTACTCAAATCGGCGTTTAACACCCTTAAAATTTGCTATAGCCTGCTTTATTTTATCAGCATCTATCCCCAGCTGCAAAGCAATGGCTATGGCAACTGTTGTGTTTTCTACATTGTGCTTACCAGGCAGCATTAAACTGATATCGTTTATCTGATGCGAGCCATCAGCATAATCAAATACAAATTTAGATCCTTCCACTCTCAGGTTCTCAGACCTTGCTGTAGCCGTTGAACTTGCCGCGTAACTTATACTGTTTTCAAGTGGCAACCCTTCGTGGGCATATAGCGTACCTTCTGCCTTCAGTTGACCTGCAAATAACCTGAACGATTCTTCGAGATGGCTTTTATCACCATAAATATCCAAATGATCGGCATCCATTGAGGTTACCACAGCTACATCGGGATGAAGTGTCAGGAATGATCGGTCGTACTCATCGGCTTCCACTACTACCACATTATTATCTCCAAAAAGCACATTGCTGTTGTAGTTACTGGTGATGCCTCCAAGAAAAGCTGTGCAATCGTAGCCGGTATCCTTTAAAATATGGGCAACGATTGATGAGGTTGTTGTTTTGCCATGTGTACCCGCAATGGCAACACAGAACATCCCTTTACTGATGATGCCCAGCACTTCTGAGCGTTTTTTAAGTGAGAAGGATTTATCTATAAAATGATTTAAAATTTTTGACTCTTTCGGAATGGCCGGCGTGTAAACAATCAGTGTTTCTTCGTGATTATCCAAAAATGCAGCTGGCAGTGAAGCGGTTTCATCAAGATAGGTAATTATAATACCCTCACCTTCTAAAGTCTCAGTTAGCTTAGTCCTGGTTTTATCGTAACCACACACCACCTGACCTCGTTTAGCAAAATAACGGGCAATAGCACTCATGCCGATACCACCGATACCTACAAAGAAAACCCTATTTATTTTACTTAATTCCATTTTTTTTAAGCTAAAAGTAGAAAGACCAAAGCCTAAAGCTGCCTTTCTACCGTTTTAAGCTGAAAGTTGAAAGACTAAAGCTTAAAGCTTCCTTTCTATACTCCAGTTATGTTATTTATTTTTATTCTCTATTTATTTTTGCGTTCAGGCTTTGGTCTTTTTACTTTAGTCTTTCCGCTTTATTAATTTCAACACTTCGCCGGCAATAATCTCGTCTGCTTTTGGAAGTGCCATTTTTCCTATATTTTCAACAAGCTTTGCGCTTTGTTCTTTATTATTTAATAATGATAACGCTTCTTTAACAAGCGTATCTTCTGCAGAACGGTCGTTAATTAAGATCGCAGCTCCATTTTTAACTAAGGCCATCGCGTTTTTGGTTTGATGGTCTTCTGCCACATTTGGAGAAGGAACCAGAATTACCGGCTTTTTAATCAAGCAAAGCTCTGCTATTGTTCCTGCCCCTGCCCTGCTGATAATTACATCTGCAGCGGCATAAGCCAGGTCCATTTTATTTAAAAACTCAAGTATCCTCACATTGGGATGGTATTCCAGGCCCAATCTTTCAATTATTCCCTTATAGTAATATTTACCCGTCTGCCAGATGACCTGTACATCCTGCGCTAAAATTTCGGGCAGGTGTTTTTCTATTGCCTTGTTCAGTGTGCCTGCGCCCAAACTTCCTCCTGTAACCATAATGGTCTTTTTTAACGGATCGAGCTTTAAAAGTTCTGCGCCCTGGTAGTGTTTACCTTTAATATCAATTACTTCCTGACGGACTGGATTTCCTGTTTTTAAAATCCGATCGGCTGGAAAAAACTGATCCATATGATCAAAAGCCACACATATTTTAGAAGCTTTTCTACCCAGCCATTTATTGGTAACCCCTGCGTAAGAATTCTGTTCCTGAATGAGGTATGGAATTCCTTTTAGGGAGGCAGCATACAATAATGGCCCTGACGCATAACCACCTACTCCCACAACTGCATCTGGTTTAAAGTCACTGATGATCTGCATGGCCCTGCGCACACTCCCTATCACCTTGAATGGTAGCGCTAGGTTTTTAACAATTGAACCACGCTGCATTCCACTGATATTCAAACCTATTATTTTATATCCGGCCGCCGGAACTTTTTCCATCTCCATACGGCCTGTAGCCCCCACAAACAAAATTTCACAGGCCGGCACCAAGCGCTTAAGCGCATTGGCTATGGCTACGGCGGGAAAAATGTGCCCGCCGGTGCCACCACCTGATATGATAATTTTTGGGGAATTATTCATTTTAATCCTTTTATGTCTTCCACCCACTTTTAAGAAGGCTGAATTTTGTTTACGCTATTGCTGGAATTTCTCCAACTATAACTTTATTTTTTACTTTTTCTTTTTCTTCTTTTATTGATGCGCTTGCATTCTCTTCAACATCGCGGCTTACGCTTAAAATAATACCGAAGGCAACGCTGGTAAAAATCATTGATGTACCACCCATGCTTACCAATGGAAGCGGAACCCCTGTTACAGGGCCCAAACCAACTGCTACGGCCATATTGGCAAAAGCCTGTATCGTTAAACTAAAACTTAGTCCGGCAGCCAATAGCGCGCCGAAGGCCTTGGGCGCCCGGGTTACGATCTTTATACATCGGTATAAAAGCACCAGGTAAAGCACCATAATTACAATTCCTCCCAGGGTTCCCCATTCTTCAATAATAATGGCGAAAATAAAATCGGAATAAGGGTGTGGCAGGAAGTTGCGCTGCGTACTATTACCTGGTCCTTTACCAAAAACACCACCAGTGGCCAAGGCAATTTTTGCCTGGTCGGCCTGGAAAGTTTTATCTGAATGCTGCATCTCCGGATGCATAAAGGTATTGATACGTGACATGTAAGTTTTTCTCCGCGGTCCCAAAAAGAACACGAACAGCAACAGGACGAATCCACCTGCACAAACAATGGCAATCTGTTTGATACTGATCCTACCTATGATCAACAGCAATATACTTACACCAAAAAGCATTAAAGCTGTAGATAGGTTGGCGAGTGCAATTAAAACAAACACCACGCAAACCGAACCCATAATCGGTATAAATGACTCTTTAACATTTTTAATGTTTTCCTGCTTTTTAGTGAGCATACGTGCTAAAAAGGTAATCAATGCCAGTTTTGCCAAATCGGAAGTTTGGAAAGTAAGTCCGATCACCGGTATTTTTACCCACCTGGAAGCATCGTTCAAATTGGTACCGAATATTAGCGTGTAAAACAACAGCGGAATAGTTACAATCATCAGCACTTTGGAAATTCCGGCGTAATATCGGTAATCAAGTAAGTGGGCGATATAAATCATCCCGATACCCATCAGCACAAAAATCAAATGCTTGGTGAGCAAAAGTTTTTCTACCGCTTCACCTTTTTTATATGCCAAGGTACCTGTCGCACTGTACACTGCCATTACCGATATAAGCGAAAGCAGGATGATGATCAACCAGATCCATCTATCGCCTTTTGTTTTATTAAGTAGTGCTTGGAACATATATTCAGCCTCCTTTTATAATTCTCTAACTGCCGCCTTAAACTGATTGCCGCGGTCCTCGTAATTTTTAAACAGATCGAAACTTGCACATGCAGGAGAAAGCAGTACCGCATCTCCACGCTTGGCCAGATGGAAAGCAATCTGCGCGGCCTCATCTGCTGAAAAAGTGTTTACAATTACCTCAACATCATCTTCGAATGCATCATGGATGCGCTTATTGTCTTTACCTAAACAAACAATGGCTTTCACCTTACTTTTTACAAGGTCTTTAAGCATATTATAATCGTTCCCTTTATCTACACCGCCCATGATGAGTACCACATCGCTTGTCATGCTCTCCAAAGCATACCATGTGGAGTTTACGTTTGTAGCCTTGCTGTCGTTTATGAAATCAATGCCTGAAATTTTGGCCACGTGCTCTAACCTATGCTCAATATTTTTGAAATTGCCCATGCTTTCGCGAATGGTCTCATTTCTCAACTCTAAAACTTTAGCTACAATGCCTGACGCCATAGAATTGTAAATGTTGTGCTTGCCTTGTAGGGCTAAATCTGAAATCGTCATGGTTAGTGGGTTATTAGGTTCTGTAAGGATATGGATAGTAGTTTCTTCTAAATACGCGCCCAGTTCAACTTTATTTACAATTGAAAAAGGATAGGTTTTGGCTGATGGCCTGGCAATTGTTATGGCCTTTAGGCTCTCTTCGTCATCTGCACAGTAAATAAAAATATCTTCTGCGGTCTGGTTTTGAACAATGCGCATTTTTGATGCCGCATAATTCTCCAGCTTGTATTCGTACCGGTCTAAATGATCGGGTGTAATGTTTAATAAAACAGCGATATCGGCCTTAAATTCAAACATGTCATCAAGCATAAAGCTCGAAATCTCAAGTACATAATATTCATAATATTCTGTAGCCACCTGAGCAGCAAAACTTTGTCCGATGTTACCGGCCAAGCCTACGTTTAAACCTGCATTTTTAAGAATGTGATAGGTTAATAAGCTGGTGGTGGATTTACCGTTTGAACCTGTAATGCAGATGGTTTTAGCAGCAGTATATCTTTTGGCAAATTCTATTTCGGATACAACAGGAATTCCTTTTGCAACCAGTTTTTTAATAATTGGTGCTGTAGGTGGAATGCCAGGACTTTTGATCACTTCATCAGCATTTAAAATCAGTGCTTCGGTATGCTGCTCGGATTCGAATGTGATAACAAGTTTTTCTAAAGCCGCTTTATATTTATCGGCAATGATTCCGAAATCGGATACAAAAACATCAAAACCTTTGGCCTGAGCCAGTTTTGCTGCACCAACCCCACTTTCGCCGGCACCCAAAATAACCACACGGCGCTGCCCGGTCATCGCTGACTTAGTATTGCTTGATGTGATATTATTTGTGCTCATTATTTTTAATTTATTTTTTAAATTGTTTTTTCGGCTATCTTAATTTCAATGTTACAATGGTCATAATTGCAAGCATAATCCCGATAATCCAGAACCTTGTTACAATTTTGGCTTCATGGTATCCTTTTTTCTGGTAATGGTGGTGTAATGGTGACATTAGAAAAATCCTTCGCCCTTCGCCAAACTTCTTTTTGGTATACTTAAAATACGATACCTGCATAATTACCGAAACGAGTTCTACCAGAAATATTCCGCATAAAATCGGGATTATCAATTCTTTGCGGATCATGATGGCAAATGAAGCAATGATTCCTCCAATGGCCAAACTTCCGGTATCCCCCATAAAAATCTGTGCAGGATATGAATTGTACCAGAGGAAACCAACACAAGACCCTACAAAGGCACCTGCAAAAATCATCAAGCTCTGCGGAGTTGGGTATGTACATGATGTTAAGGTAATCGGCCATAATGGTATTACCAGATACATAAGCCAAAATACCAAGCGTAATCCCGATCACCGCAGATGTACCTGTAGCCAAACCATCTATACCATCGGTGATATTTGCACCGTTTGACACGGCGGTTATAATAAATACCGTTACGATAAGAAAGATGAAAAAGGCATATTTTTGATAATCACCACCCAAAAACTTAAGCACCTTTGCATAATCGAACTCATTGTTCTTATAAAAAGGCATGTTGGTTTTGGTTGATTTTACATCCTGCGTATAATAAAAGGTTTCACCCTTCTGGCGTAACACCATCGGTGCGGATGAAGTATTTTTTACATCATCCTGCACGGTTTCTCTTACCACAATATTTGGGTGAAAATACATCGTACAGCCAACGATCAGGCCCAAACCTACCTGACCAACCACTTTAAAACGGCCTGCTAAACCTTCTTTGTTCTTTTTGAAAACTTTAATGTAATCATCCAGGAAACCAACAGCACCCATCCATACTGTGGTGATGATCATTAAAATCACATATATATTGGAAATATTGGCAAATAGTAATGTTGGAATAAGGATACCCAGCAAAATAATAATACCACCCATTGTAGGTGTGCCTTGCTTTTGCATCTGCCCCTCTAAACCTAAATTTCTTACAATTTCACCAACTTGTTTTTTATGCAGATAATCAATCAATCTACGGCCGTAAACAGTGGTAATTACCAATGATAAAATAATGGAGATAGATGCGCGGAAGGTGATGTACTGAAACAACCTTAAACCAGGTATATCGTAATGCTTATGCAGGTATTCGAATAATAAATATAACATTAGCTGATTGGTTTTAATTGTTCAAGTAAAATTTCCTTATCATCGAAATGGTTCCTTACCCCATTAATTTCCTGGTATTTTTCGTGCCCTTTGCCGGCAATTAAAATAATGTCACCTGGTTTTGCCAAATGGCAGGCCGTTTTTATTGCTTCTTTTCTATCTAAAATGGAGAGGGTTTTGCGTTTGTTCGTTGGTGAAACGCCTTCTTCCATTTCATTAATAATCGTTTGCGGATCTTCGGTACGTGGATTATCAGAGGTAAGAATTACTTTATCGCTCCAATCGCAAGCCACCTGAGCCATTATCGGGCGTTTGGTTTTATCCCTGTCTCCGCCACAACCAATTACCGTAATTACCTGTTCAGTGCCTTTTCGGATGTTGGCAATAGTGCTCAAAACATTCTGAACAGCGTCAGGAGTATGCGCATAATCTACAATACCGATAATTTTAACTGCTGAGGTGATATAATCAAATCTTCCTTCGGCACCTGACAAACGGCTTAACAATGTCAATACCTTTAGCTTATCCTGTTCCAGTAAAACTGCTGTTCCATAAACTGCCAAAAGGTTATAGGCGTTAAAAGAACCCACCAGTTTGAAGTAAACGTCTTCGTTATCAATATCCAAATGCAATCCGCTGAACTGGTTTTCGATAATTTTCGCTTTAAAATCTGCCAGTTGTTTAAGTGCATAGGTTTTTTTGTACGCTTTTGTGTTCTGCAACATCACCATACCGTTTTTATCATCGAGATTGGTGAGTGCGAAGGCAGATTTAGGCAAACCATCAAAAAAAGCCTTTTTAGCTTTTAAATAGGCATCAAAGGTTTTATGGAAATCCAAATGATCATGCGTCAGATTCGAAAATACGCCACCTGCAAAACTCAGCCCTTCAATTCTGTGTTGAGAAACCGCATGCGAACTTACTTCCATAAAACAATAATCGCAGCCTGCATCAACCATTTCTCTTAAAAGCTGGTTTAAGGCAATTGGATTTGGTGTAGTATGTGTAGCGGCAACAACAGTATCGTTGATGTAATTTTCTACCGTTGATAAAAGGCCTGTTTTATAACCTAAATCTTTAAACAGTTTGAAAAGGATTGTTGCAATAGTTGTTTTGCCATTTGTTCCGGTTATACCGATCAGCTTTAAATCAGCAGATGGATTTCCAAAATAATTTCCGGCCATGATACCCAAAGCCACCGCAGTATTTTCTACTTTAATATAGGTAATTGTAAAATCATGAACCTCTGGTAAATTTTCGCAAACAATCACTGACGCGCCCTGTGCAATAGTCTGTTCGATGAACAGGTGCCCATCGGCTGCAGTGCCTACTACCGCAAAGAAAACATCATCCTTAGCTACTTTACGCGAATCGAAATTAAGCGCATTGATTTCCCTATCGGTTTTTCCAACCAATTCTTTAATCGTTATGCCGTAAAGTAAATCCTGTAATTGCATTTTTTATTCTTTTATTAGCTGGCAATAGTTATCCAGTATTAAACCTTTAAACTTTTCTACCTTCTACCTTAATTCAACTCTATTTGTACGCCCAAACCTTTACCCACCTTTGTTCCGGCAATTATGGATTGACTGATTACTTTCCCAGAACCCAGAACTTTGGTTTTTAATCCTGCATTGCCCAAAAGGTATAATGCATCTTTAAGGCCCATGCCGGCAACGTTTGGCATTACTCCTTTACGCTCGTTGTTCTCCTGAAAAATTGTACCTGCACTGGTATCTATAATATTGTAGTACTCGGATTTCGAAGCAAAAAGCGGTTTAAAACCAAATGCCTTATACACTTTCTGAGTAGCTTTACTTTGCCCCGCCTTTGTAGGCGGATTACCTGTATTGCCTACCAAACGGGTTGGCATATCGTTATACATCTGCATATCGCTTGCATAAATACGGTCGGCAATTTCTCTAAAAACCGGACCGGACACCGTAGCACCATAATAAGCCCCTTTTGGATCGTTGATTACCACGATCAAAGAATATTTAGGCTTATTTGCAGGAAAATAGCCCACAAAAGATGCCTGATATTGTTTATTGGCTTTATATCCTTTATTTGCATCAGCTACCTGCGCAGTTCCTGTTTTACCAGCAATTGGATATAAGGGATTGTAAACCACCTGCTTTCCACTTCCTTCAGTTACCACCCCTTCAAGCATTTTTTTGATTTTGCTTAAAGTAACATCTGAACAGATTTTATCATTGATTACCCTGGCTTTAAACTGTTCAATTGGGTTCCCCAGTCTTCTGATCTCTTTTACAAAAATTGGCGCTACCATTTTTCCATTATTTGCAACCGCGTTGTACATGGTCAGCATCTTTAATGGTGTTAACTGCATTTCATAACCATAAGCCATTTGTGGCAGGGTCATGTTTTTATTCCAGCTTCTGTTGGTTTTAGGATTTTTTACCACCGGCATTGCCTCTCCAGGAATCTGTAAATCCATTTTCTGGTTCAAATGCCAATCATATAGGTGATCGGTAAATTTTATCGGATCGTTGCCATAATGCATATTGATCAGCTTTGCAATTGCAGCATTTGAAGAAGTTTCAAAGGCTTTTTTCGCCGTAACGGTTTCAATTTTCGGGTGAGAATCTGTAATCAGCTTTCCAGGGATCTGGTAGTAACCCGTTCCGATCATCGTATTGGTATCGATAAGCTTATCTTCTAAAAGTGCCATGTAAGAGGCAAGTTTAAAAGTTGATCCAGGATCCTGGTTACCGGCAATAGCATAATTAAACTTCTCTTTATATACGCCTTCTTCTACTTTAGAGAAATTGGCTACCGCACGGATCTCTCCGGTTGCCACTTCCATCAATATTACCGTGCCATGATCGGCCTGTGATTTGATCAGCTGTTTTTCCAATGCACTCTGTGCCAGATCCTGCATGTTCACATCAATGGTCGAAATAATATCTGCCCCATCTTTTGGTGCCACCTCGGCCTCTTCGTTCACCGGAATATAAACACCCCCGGCAATACGCTGCATTAATCTCTTTCCGGTTTCACCGTTAATGTATTCTTTATACGCCCCTTCTAAACCTACACCGTTTTTAACATTTTCGTTTTTGTAACCGATGGTACGGGCGGCCAAAGCCTGAAAAGGAAGAATCCGTTTGTTCTGTTGAACCGCGATTAAACCACCACTGAACTTACCGATGTTATATAAAGGAAAAGTCCTGATGGTTTTAAGATCAGCATAGCCCACTTTACGGTGGATCAATAAATAACGGGCACTATCCTGACGGCCTTTACGCAGATAACGGGCATATTCTTTAGCTGTTTTATCTTGGAATAGCTGCGAAAGTTTAAAACCCAGCGAATCTACTTTTTCGTTGAATACTTTATCATCAGCAATACCACCAGCGAACATATCCATACGGAGTTCATATTCCGGTATGGAAGTAGCGAGCAAACTGCCGTCGTTGGAATAAATATTCCCACGGGTGGCCTCTACGTTAACATAGCGTGTAGAAAGGCTATCGGCCATTGCCTTCCATTTTTTTCCTTGTACAAACTGCACCTGACCGAGGCGTAAAAACACCGCGAAAGCAAAAAGCACAATTAAGCCAAATGCCAGATATACACGAAGCAAGATGTTTGCTCTAATATTCATCGCTTTTAACAATTATTTTTTTTGGTGGTTCAATCAGTTCTTTTATTCCAAGGGTATCTACCTTTTTGGCAACCTCTGTCAATTTGCTTTTAAACATCAGGTCGGCCTTTAGCGATTTATACTCCCATCTTAATTCTTTTACTTCTTTATTTAATTTATCAATACGGCGAACATTGTTTACCGCAAAGTGGCTGTTGGCTATATAAACCATGCCTAATAGGGCCAAAAAACACAAATAAGGCAAAGCATCAGTTGCCGCCTCCTTACTTACCAATCCATCATTAAAAAGCTTGCTGATAAAGGAATTACTGTCCATTTTTTCTTCAGCAGTTTTTGGCCTTTTGGGCGCCGCCTTTAGCTCCGGTTCAGGCCCTATCTCCTCTTCTTCTATCTCTTCCCTGAACCTGTTCATATCTTTTCGGCAATTCTTAGTTTCGCACTGCGTGCCCTGTTGTTTTGGGCAATTTCCTCATCAGTGGCAATAATCGCTTTGCGTGTAATTACATTAAAGGGCTTTTGTTGATTTCCGAAGAAGTCTTTTTCTACCTCGCCCTGAAATTTGCCTTTTGCCATAAAGTTTTTTACCGGTCTATCTTCCAATGAGTGGTAAGACATCACCACCAAATGACCTCCGGGCTTTAAAACATCGGCAGCCTGCAATAAAAAATCTTCAAGCACCTGAATTTCAGCATTCACTTCTATACGCAAGGCCTGAAAAACCTGTGCTAAATATTTATTTTCTTTTCCTTTTGGGATGTAACCTGCAATAGCAGTTTTTAAACTATTGATATCGGTAAATGGCTGCTCCAAACGTGCGGTAACAATGGCACGCGCTAAAGACTTTGCATTTTTTACCTCGCCATAAATTCCAAAAATTTTATGTAGCTTATCTTCCGTATAGGTATTTAGAATTTCGGCAGCGGTTAAATTGCGGTGCTGATCCATACGCATATCCAGATCGGCATTATGGCGGATGGAAAAACCACGCTGTGGCACATCAAACTGATGCGAGGAAACACCAAGATCGGCAAGAATTCCATCAACTTGCTTGAAACCTTTTAAACGAAGATTATTTTTAAGAAAACCAAAGTTCTGATCGATAAAAATGAAACGTTCATCAGCAGGGATATTTGCCTGCGCATCAGGATCCTGATCAAAGGCAATTAACCGCCCTTTCGGACCTAAATGTTTCAAAATCTCTCTGGAGTGCCCGCCACCACCAAAAGTAACATCAACATACACACCTTCAGGATCGATATTTAAACCATCGATACAAGGCTGCAACATTACCGGCACATGGTAATTATTCTCCATCTGCGCCTCCCTTCTTATCGCCCATTACTTTTTGGGCCAGGTTTGCAAAATTTGCAGGTACATCATCAAAAATATCTTCGTAAGATTTTTTGTCCCATACTTCTATACGGTCTAGCTGACAAGCCAAAACAAGATCACTTCCGATGCCTGCGTATTCTACCAATGATTTCGGCAAAAGCACACGACCGGCAGCATCAAGGGAAAGCTCGGTTGCCCCGCGGGTAAATGCCCTTACAAATGCACGGTTTTCCTGATCGTAGATATTAAGTTTGGCAAGATCGGCCACAACCGCATCCCAAACATTTTTAGGATAGATAACCAGGTTTTTCTCAAAACCACGGTTAATAATGAGCCCATCATTCTCAGCATTAGGCAATTGTTTCTTAAGCGCAGCAGGTACCATAAGGCGGCCCTTTGCGTCAAGTTTACAATCGAATTCTCCTAAAAGTTGGGTCATAGTGGTATCTACACTTTTTATCTAGTGTAAAAGTAAATAGTTCTACCACTTTTTACCACTTTTTACCACAAAAAAGTTTTCCACATCCTTTTTGTTACATTTAGGGTGAGGTAAGATAGATAGAATATCCCATTCAGCATACATAAAAACACATTAATCACTGATAATTAACGGATTAAAAATATTTGGGATTAAAGTGTCAGGCTGTCCCATTTTTCTTCGAAATTCTGTATTTTAACTAAAAATTGCTGATTTACAGTGATTAATCGGTGGGAAATCTGCCCAGTTTTTATTCAGAAAACTGGTTGGAAATTAAAAATGAAGCAACGGAAGAATTGTCCTTTAAGAAATCGAATTCAATTGGAATTCATCATTTATATTGTCTTTTTTGTTAGCCACTATTGCTGCTTTTAGTTTTTAATACACAGAATTGCCTTATGCTGAATAATGTCAACAATCCAAACGAAGCATATAGTGTGATGAATGTAAAAACGGAGGAAGAAACTTTCATTAATCTCTATACCGGGATTGCGGGTGGTAAAAGAATCCGCACCAGTTCTTTTGTTCATGTGGTTACCGATCATAAGGATAAAAGTGAAAGCACTGGATTTTAATTATTGGTAAATTTTATTACTTTAGGTTAATCCCATAAAATATGTCAAGAATTTTCATCTTCCTTGTTTCGCTATTTTGCATCCTATCTTTTACTTCTTCCGCACAACAGGACAGCGCTCGAACAAAGCCTGACAGTTCAGCCATAAAAAGACTGGATAATGATTTGGATAGGGTGAGATCAATTATCTGCAGAACGCCTTTCAGATTCGCTAAAAAGGTCCGAACTTGAAAGACGCGTGAATACTTTGGGTGCTTCTGAAAAATCTGAGCGGGCGGCATTGCTTTCGGAACTTTCTTTATTAAAGAAAAAGGATTCGGTACACCGTTCACGCCAGCAACATCAAATAGATTCGCTCCGGGCTATTATTAAAGGTGTTCCGGTTGTTTTTCATTCAGATACGCTTTATTACGTTTATGCCAAACTTGGAAGTTTCAGTGCTCTCGACCGCGCGCGGGCTGTTGTGGAAAGGCTGGAACGTATTGGAGATGCCCCGGAGTTTTCGATGGATTCGCTCAGATTAAGTTCTGCCGAACAATCTACCGATTTACTTTATGGCCGCAACCTCTTATTATCCATTACCGAGCAGGATGCGTTATGGGCAAGAACCGATCTTACCATTTACGCGAACGGGATTAGAAAAAAAGTATCATCAGCAGTACAACAATATAGAAAAGACAATAGCTGGCGGGTTATTCTTGAAGAAATTTTACTCACCATATTGGTTATTGTTGTGGTGATTACACTCATTTACCTGATTAACAAACTCTTTAAAAAGCTGTCAAAAAAAATTCTTTCCATAGAAAGATTTTCAGGGAAAGGGATTAGGATTAAAAATTACGAGCTATTGGATGCTGCGCATCAGCAACATGTTATTACATTGATTTTAAAGATTGTCCGGTTTGCTGTCATCCTGATTGTCATTTATTTAGCTTTTCCTGTTTTGTTCGGTATTTTTCCCTTCACCCGCGATCTTTCCGTGAATCTACTGGGTTACATTCTCAGTCCGCTAAAGAAAATCGGAATTTCCGTATGGAATTATATCCCCGATCTGATGACGATACTGGTGCTGTTGGTGGTTTTTCGCTATGTGATCCGTTTTGTACACTTTATCAAAGTAGAAATTGAGCGTGGAAAACTAACTTATTCCAGGCTTTTATAAGGATTGGGCAAATCCGACCTACCAGATCATCAGGGTGTTGATTTTAGCTTTCATGCTTATTGTTATTTTCCCGTATTTGCCAGGCTCTGATTCAGGTGTTTTCAAAGGTGTATCAGTATTTATGGGCGTACTTTTTACTTTTGGATCGGCAGGTGCACTGGGGAATGTGGTTGCAGGGCTTGTACTTACTTATATGCGGGCATTCAAAATTGGCGATCGTGTAAAAATTGGTGATGTTACGGGTGATATTACTGAAAAAACATTATTGGTGACGCGTGTTCGGACCATTCAGAACGAAATCGTATCAATACCGAACTCCACCGTAATGAGTAACCATACCGTAAATTTTAGCATAGAAGCTGCCGACAAGGGACTTATTGTAAATACTACAGTTACCATTGGTTATGACGTTCCCTGGAGACAGGTACATCAACTGCTAATAGATGCGGCGCTTGCCACTCCGCTTATTGAAGCTGAACCGTTGCCTTATGTACTCCAAACCAGCCTTGACGATTATTATGTTAGCTACCGTTTAAATGCCTATACAAAATCACCAAATAAACAGGCGGTAATTTATTCAGGGCTTCATGCCAATATTCAGGATAAATTTAATGAGGCCGGGGTGGAAATCATGTCGCCACATTATAAAGCACTCAGAGACGGAAATGCAACAACGATACCGCAGGATTATTTGCCTAACAATTATCAGGCTCCGCCTTTTCGTACTGAAACCAAGAAAGGTAAAGACGATAAGACCGAATGAGTTGATGGATAGTTTTTAATGTATGAAAGGGATATTCATCACATCAAAATCTCCCTTTATAGTCGAGCCTGCAGATGTGTTGTTTAATATCTGCAACACTTCCACCAGGCTCGAAATAACAAATTAAGTTCTTCTTCGCTAATCAATACAACTAATTATTGTGCAGGCGTAATTACGATTTTACGGTATTCAATCGGGGTATGATCTCCCTGAAGATAAATAGGCCCGGCTTCTGCTTCATTGCTATCCAGCGCACCTCCAGTAATACCTGGGATTTCCTGATTACTGATGATTGTTTTGCCATTGGCAACTACGGTTACCAGGCGGCCAACAAGGGTAATATCGTAACTTTGCCATTGATCAGGGACCGAGCGTGGCCATTTCGTTAGGGGCTAGAAATCCATAAACACCGCCGAACAATACGTTATTGGGATGGGCATCCTTCTTACTGTCTTCAATTTGTACCTCATACCGCCCCCTTAAATAGATGCCACTGTTTCCCCCCTCAGTATACTTGAATTCGACATGAAGTTTAAAATCATTGTATTTCTGCTCTGTGATGAGATTTGATCCTGCATTTGGACTGGTTAAAACACCATTTTTTACCACCCATTGGTTTGGTCCATGGGTTTTCCAACCCGATAGGTCTTTACCATTAAATAAGGTGATTGCTTTGCCCCATGCAGGCGGAGTCGTTCTTTTCAGGTACGGTGCTTTTACGCCTTTCCAGTTGTATTGTTTACCATTGCAATCGAGCATAATGCCTTCTATACCGTTATTGGTCAATGATCCATTGATGACAAGATTTGAGTTACCTCCCTCCCATTGTGGTGGGATTTCGAATTTAAACTTTCCATCCATAAATTTCACTTCAGCTACCGGGCGCGCACTTCCTGCTGTTGATACGAAATAACCTACCAATGTTTTCACACCGGAAAGTTTAACTTCTAACCAGGCCGGAGCCGGTTTTCCGTTGATGTCAACAGTAATGTCCCAACGGCCAATCAGTTCTTTGGGTGCTGCAGGCAGATGAACGCGATCTGCTTTTATTGCAGCAAAGGTTTTTGCAGGGATGCCTGCAACGAGCAGACAACCTAACGCAGCTAAAAATATTTTTTTTCTCATAGGTGTAATTAATTTAAGCTATTCACAGTTATCCAAAAAACCTTAAAAGTTCAGACTGAAGATAATGTTGAGTAAGGTAAAACTTATTTTTTGAAGTTTAATATCGTTTTCCTGTTAAACAAACCTAAAATTCCTTAACCGAAAAGCTCCTTAACTATTATTAATTCAAGCATACATATCAAATCATGATTGGGAAGTATGCCTGAACATTAAAAATATTAATGAATTGATTTTATTGTATCAATATTTTTACTAAATTACCCCGACAAAATTAAATATCGTCTAATCAGCCTAAAAACAAATAACCACAAACAAAAATCATAAAACACTTAGCAATACAGATTAAAATATTTTTTTTTAAATAGACATTCAAATACTATATCTGAGCATGTCTAAAACGTTTTATCTCTTATTCAACAGTGCGGAAGATTATTTTGTAGCGGGTTAAATGCGTGATCGACAATTTAATGGAGAAAACATTAAACTAAACTAAACCAACAAATTTGTATGAAAATGAGGAACCTTTATTCCGCCATTAATGCGCTAGAAATTAAAATTCCTAGCGCAACAAGAGGCCTGCGGAACCTAGCACTCGTTGCTGTAGCTGGCCTTGGCTTACAAAATGTAGCCCAAGGTGCAGGCACTGTAAAAAGTAAAACCATCATTACAATTCCATTCAAAATGGTAAACATTTCAAATGGTGTTAACCACAGTTTCGCTAAAACGATCAGCGGATTAGTAGTTGATGATAGTGGGCTTCCCCTCCCGGGTGCAACTGTAGTGGCTAAGGGAACTAGTGCCAAAACACTTACTGGAAATGACGGTAAGTTTGTGCTGAACATTCCTGATGAGGCCACGATTTTGGTGGTTTCGTATGTTGGCATGGATTGGCAGGAGGTAAACATTAGTAATTTAACCACAGTAACAGTTAAGTTAAAATCTTCGGGTAATGCTAATTTAACTGAAGTAGTGGTAACTGCTTTAGGGGTAAAACGTGAAAAAAGAGCACTTACATTTGCTGCCTCAGCAACTCTACGGCCAGAATTAACCAAGGCTGGCAGCCCCAATTTCATGGAAGCTTTAAGCGGCAAGGCTGCTGGTGTAGATGTGGGGATCAGTAACTCGGGGGTTGGGGGATCAACAAAAACAGTATTAAGGGGTTCAAAATCAATTACAGGAAACAGCGAGGCACTTTTTGTAATTGATGGAGTACCGGTTGTTAATAATAAAGGCGGGCAGCCGGGATCATATGGCGGTACCGACGGTGGTGATGGTCTTTCTGCGCTAAACCAAGATGATTTTGAATCGGTTACCATCTTAAGGGGTGCAAATGGAGCTATTTTATATGGCAGCCAGGGTGCAAATGGAGTAATTTTAATCAACACGAAAAAAGGTCAGAACGGCAAAATCGCTATAGCGTTAAATTCAACCCTGAATTTTAGCCAGGCCGCAACATTGCCTGAATTTCAGTTTGACTATGGCGCAATAGCAGGTAGTGATTACAGCTGGTCTAAAACAAAAGGGGATTACCAGCGCAACTATATTGATGATTTTTTTCAGACTGGTGTGAACACGATCAATTCAATATCGGTTTCTGGAGGAAATGAGCGAACAACTACCTATTTTTCCTATGGAAACAATAACGCCTCAGGGATTGTGCCAACCAGCACTTACAATAAACATAATGTGACCTTAAGTCAGGAAACAAAATTATTTGATGATAAACTTACACTCAGTGGCAACGTACGGTTCTCTTACGAAAATTCCAAAAACCGACCTGGCGCAGGTTTATTACAACAACCCATTAACAGGATTATACTTATTTGCCAGGGAAAGAAATTTTGATGATTACAAAACCAATTATCAAATTTTTGATGCTACCCGGAACCTGTTTAAACAAAACTGGTATTCCAGTGAAGAAAAACAAAACAATCCTTATTGGGAATTAAACAACGACCCAAAACTATCTACCAGCAAAAGGGTAATTGCTACTGCAAAAGCCTCTTACGCATTTTTGCCGCATTTTAAATTTGATGTTCGTGGAAACATTGACTATAACGACAGACTATTGGATTATCGATATGCTGCAGGTGGCAATTCAGTAAGCGTAAGTTCTAACGGCACCTGGAATTACGCCAAGTATAATGATCAGGCTTTGTATGGCGATGCCCTTTTGAGTTACGACAACACTTTTGGCAAATTCAGTTTGAATGGTGTAGCAGGAGGAAGTATCCAGGACTACACATTTAATGATGGGATGATTTTTGCCAACGGGACAACGCCATTACAGTACCCAAATTTTTTCAGTTTTGCAAACCTGCCTTATAACCTGGTTATAAACCAAACTTATAGCAGAGTTCAAAAACAAGGCTTATTTGCTAACGCATCTGTTGGCTTTAAAGATATGATTTATGTAGATTTATCAGGTCGTAACGATTATGCATCTACACTGGCAACGACCGGAAACGATTCTTATTTCTATTATTCGGCCGGACTATCTGCTATCATCAGCCAGATGTTAAGCTTGCCTAAAGAAATCAGTTTCTTGAAATTAAGGGCATCTACATCGCAAGTTGGAAACGAGGTACCTTATAATATTGTAAACCCCGGCAATACTATTGGTGGCGCAGGTGGACCGAATGGCATAGGTGGAATTACCAGAAATACTCAAACACCTTTTGCCACACTGGTACCGGAAAAAATAACCAGTAACGAAATTGGGCTGGAAGGACGTTTTCTAAACGATAGATTAAGTTTCGATTTTACTTATTATAAAAACACAAGTACCAATCAATTTTTATCCCTTCCAGCTCCTTCGGGTTCTGGTTATACCTTTTATTATGTAAATGCCGGAAAGGTTACCAACCAAGGGTTTGAATTAACATTAGGTGGAGATCCCATAAAAAATGAAAATTTTAAGTGGAATACATCTCTTAACTTATCGCAAAACAAGAATAAAATTATAGAGTTGATTGCCGATAATCCGAATTATCAGGTAGGGAGCGACAGCGAGGGATTTAATTCAATTATTAAAGCTGGTGGTTCTTTCAATGATTTATATATTTTCAAATTTGCACGAAACGCATCAGGTCAGATTATCCTGGATGAATCAGGTAAACCAACCAAAGCTGCAACGCAGGAATATGTTGGAAATGTAAATCCAAACCTCATAACGGGCTGGAATAACACATTTACCTATAAAAACTTTAGCTTAAGTGCTTTAGTGTCAGCTAAATTTGGTGGCGTTGCTTTCTCTAAAACAGAGGCATTTCTTGATTCGTATGGTGTAAGTAAAAGAAGTGGCGACGCGAGAGATGCAGGAAGTATCCCAATCAATGCAATCAAAGGCACTACTGCTCAAACATCAATAGACCCGACATTATACTATTCTACAATAGGTGACAGGAACGGGATTATGGAGCCTTATGTATTCTCAAGAACCAATGTTCGTTTAGCGCAGGTATCACTCGCATATACTGTGCCCGTTAAAGGCTCGGCTATTAAATCGGCATCTGTTTCTTTGATCGGCCGTAACCTGTTCTTCTTTTACAAAAAGTCACCTTTCGATCCGGAGCAAGCAATGAGTACGAGTAACAGCATGCAAGCCAACGACGTTTTTGCGGTACCTGGAACACGTTCTTATGGTTTAAATCTAAAGTTAAACTTCTAATATCTTAAATAATGAAAAAATTATGTTTAATGGTGCTTGCTTTGATATTATTCAATTCTTGCACTAAGAATTTCGAAGAGATAAATACAAATCCGAATCAAATATCCGACAAAATGTTGGAGCAGGATTTCAACCTGGTAGGATCTTCATTCTCAGGGATGTTATTTAACCTTATGGGGCACCAGATTGAGGAAGACCTGTGCTACGATAACTGGATGGGATATATGGGTACACCAACGCCATTTGTGGCAAATGTTAACAATACAACCTATTACCTGCGCTGGATTGATGCCTACTGGAACCGTATATATGGAAGTGTAATGTCTCCTTCAAAACAGGTAATAGAACTTTCGGTGGAAAAGAAATTACCACTTTTTGGAGATTGGGCAAAACTTGTGAGGATATTGGCAATATCTAAATTAACAGCCATTTATGGCCCTGTTATTTATTCGAACTATGGCACCTCGGGTTTAGGTTCTATTAAATATGACAAAGAATCTGATTTATACAACAGCATGTTTACCCAGTTAGATCAGATTGAAGCAAACCTTAAGGCCAACACATCGTATTTAGGTTTTACCAAATTCGATCCAAGCTACAAAGGCAGTATCCCTTCCTGGCTAAAATTACTCAATTCAGTACGCCTGCGTTTGGCCATGCGTATCGTTAAGATCAACCCTACGGTTGCAAAAACACAGGAGAAAAAGCCCTGGCCGATCCTGTTGGATTGATTACGGCAAATGCTGATAATTTTCTGATTTCTTTAAATGGGGAGGTAATGCCTGTTTCGATGATCAGTTTTGATTGGAATGATACCCGCATGGGTGCAACCATGGAATCGTTTATGGTAGGATTAAAAGATGGGCGCATTGCAAAATATTTTGCAGAAGTAAACGACGCTACTTTAGCTGCTGATCACCCTACCTATAAATATAAAGGTATTCGCGGAGGTGCATACATCAATGCCAAAGATGACCGGGTTCCATATTCAACCGTTAGCACAGATTTTAAATCAGCTCAAAACAGAAGGGGATTCACCGCATCGGAGGTTGCCTTTTTAAAAGCGGAGGCAGCTTTAAGAGGATGGGCAGGTGCTGGCGATGCCAAAACAAATTATGAAAATGGGGTACGCCTTTCGTTTGCCGATTGGGGAGCAGCAGGTGTAGATGCCTATCTGGTTGATGCGACAAGTAAACCGATCAACTACGTTGACCCAAAGGATAGCAGGAATAATTTCACACCACTATCCACCATTACTGTAGCCTGGAATGATGGTGACACCAATGAGCTGAAACTTGAAAAAATCATCACCCAGAAGTATCTGGCCACATTTACCAATACTTTAGAGGCATGGGTAGATTTTAGAAGAACAGGCTATCCTAAAATCCCACATGTTGCCAAAAATGACAGCAGCCCTGATTGGGGTGTGATCACCCCTGATCAATGGATTAAAAGACTTGTATTTGTACCTGCGGAAAGAACGGGTAACACTGCTGCAGTTGCAGAAGCAGCTACCTTTTTAAATTCGGGCAAAGACGACATTGCCTCACGATTATGGTGGGATACAAGCAGCTCAAGTAATTTTTAAACCTTAAATACGTAATAAAAAAGGCCTTGCAGGTTAATCTGCAGGGCCTTTTCAATTTGAAATTTATTTTCTATCCGTTAATGGCTTTTACGCCTGGCAACTCTTTACCTTCCATATATTCAAGTAAAGCACCACCGCCTGTAGACACATAGCTTACCTCGTCTTCCATGCCGAACTTTGCAATGGCCGCGGCAGAATCACCACCACCAATTAATGAGAACGCACCATTGTTTTTAGTAGCGGCTACCACTGCTTCAGCAACTGCCTTGGTGCCTACCTGAAAACTTTCCATTTCAAAAACACCCATCGGGCCGTTCCATAATAATGTTTTTGAGTTTTTGATCACATCCTGGAACAGTTCAACTGATTTTGGACCGATATCCAATCCCATCCAATCTGCAGGGATCTGGCCTGAGGTTACATCTTTTTTATCAGCATCGTTTGCAAATTTATCTGCAATTACGGTATCAACTGGCAAAATGAGGTTAACGCCTTTTGCTTTTGCTTTTTCAATCAGTTCTAAAGAAAGTTCCTGCTTATCAGCTTCTAATAATGAAGTACCTATTTCGCCGCCCTGTGCTTTGGCAAAGGTATATGCCATACCGCCACCGATAATCAGGTTGTCTACCTTATCCAATAATTTCTCAATCAAAAGAATTTTATCCGATACTTTGGCACCACCCATAATCGCTGTGAAGGGTCTTTCTGCATGGTTCAGTATCTTTTCTGCATTTTCCACTTCTGAGGCCATTAGGTAACCGAAGTATTTGGCATCAGGAAAGAACTGAGCGATAATTGAGGTAGAAGCATGTGCACGGTGCGCAGTGCCAAAGGCATCGTTTACATAAACATCGCCTAATTTTGATAATTTCTCTGCAAATGCAACATCGCCTTTTTCTTCTTCTTTATAAAAACGAAGATTTTCCAATAATAAAACTTCACCTGCTTTTAAATCTGCGGCTTGTTTTACTGCACTTTCACCGATACAATCATCAGCAAATTTAACATCAACACCAACAAGTGAGGATAAATCAGCCAAAATGTGTTTTAAAGAATATTTATCAGTTGGTCCATCTTTCGGGCGGCCTAAGTGCGACATTAAAATCACTGCACCACCATCTTTTAAAATTTTAGATATGGTAGGTAATGCCGCCCTGATCCTTTTATCATCTGTAATTTTAAATTCATCATCCAAAGGCACGTTGAAATCTACCCTGATTAATGCTTTTTTATCTTTAAAGTCAAACTGGTCAATAGTATTCATGTTATTATTTTTGATTTAAGTTTAATTTCATTTCATAGTGGAACCCGATTCCTGGGATATCGAATTCTGGTGATTCGGTGGTAAAGCCGATTTTTTTATAAAAGGCTGCAGCTGTTGATCGGGCATTGCACCATAAGTAGTCGGTATTGTACTCTTTCAGGTATTCGATGGCAAAGGTTACCAATGCTGCTCCGTACCCTTTTCCTCCTGCATCGGGATGTGTTGCCATTCCCCTAAGCTGATAGCCTTCTCCTTCTTCAGGAAAAAAATCGTTGCGCATAAAGGTGGCTATCGATTTTATTTCTCCATCTTTTAAAAAGCCAAGATGAAAGGTATCATAGGCAGTATCTCCTTCAAAAACACATTCCTTAAAGGGTTTGCCATTGCGCAAAACCAGGCTTCTTAAAGGGAGTACTTCTTCCGGAAGAATAAATTTGACCATATTTTTAGTATCAATTGGCAAATGTATCAATGTAAGATACTGCAATAGCATGCACTGCAAACGTTTGCAAAGTTAATAAAGCAATTGAAACCCGATAATAATATTGCTCAAAAAGTGCTAACATTTTGGAGATAAATTGCCGATGATGAAAATTTAGAATGATATATGCGCTAGTGGGTTAAAACTGATTTTCACAGGTTTTGGTATGAAAAAGTGTGACCATAGTCAGAAAGATTCTACGCAATAAGTAAAATGCACTTTGCAAATAGCTTTGAGCCCCATTTATGCAAAAAAATTAATAACCGATGACCTCTTAAGTTTTACTCGCAAGGGCCATTCTGTTCATCAATCCGCTTTAATATAAAAGAAAGTATGGTTGCATACACTACATAAGCCACGAACACAAAAAAACCAAGCTGCAGTGCCGAATTATTTGCGGTTACCGTTTTTAGGGTATCATTTTCCATATTCAATCCGGATAACTGGCTCTTCAATATTCCGTTCAAACCTATATATGTCATGGCGATACCGACTACCATTACATCGGCCATGTCCCATTTACCAAGATCGAAAGCAAGAAACCGCAATACTTTTCTACTACCGAAGAGATGCCCGCATGATACATGCACGCCCCTGGCTATAATGCGGAGCAATGGCAGGATCACTACAAAAAGAAGCAGCAAGGCACCAACCAACACGGCATCGGGTTTGGGTTGTTCGATCAGCGTTCCGATAATGCCCAATATGCTTTTGCTCTGGAAAAACAGCACCTGGTTGGTAAAGGCTATTTTATCACCGAGCAGCGCAAACTCCAGTGTTTTGATCCGTGCATCTACCTCTATAATTGGTGAAGTAACACCCACAGTAAGCAAAATAATGGCAAATAGCAACGACATCACGAACAAGGGAACATGCAACTGCACGCGTTTTCTTAAAAACAACCACAGTACCAGCGCAATGGCAACACAGCCTAGCATACCTTCTGCGCACTCAAGGGTTTCTTTTTTGATTTCTGATAGTCTTGAATTAATCAATTTATCATATGCACTGGCATTGTTTACATGGTATTTACGATAAATATTACGCTCCACAGTAGTAATGGTGGTATCGGTGCTATCGTAAGTCTGCCCTTCCAATTCGTCTATTTTACTTGCGGCTACGCCTTTGAGCCTTTTTAAACTGGTAGGGCTGGTCATTTTAGCAACGATGGTTTTGGCAAAGGAAGGTACCTGGGCATGAAGTTCATCCACATCAACAAAACTGTTGAAAGCAAGTTTTTTCAATTTACCACCAAGGGTTTTCTGCGGTTTGGTAACTTCTGATACTGCCTTGTTTACCAAGCCGTGCAATTCTTTTTCAACCTCCTTGCGCATGTCCTTTTTCTGCCCGGCAGTTAAATTAAATCCTTTAACCCTTCTGTCTACCACTGCAGAAATCTTATCGCCCCATTTGTCAACCGAAAAAATTCCGAATGTGATATTATTGGATAAGCTGTAATCTTCTTTTATCCGTTTCTGCTCGTAAGATAATTGGTGAAAACGGTAACCAAAATAGCCTTCTCCTATCAAAAGGATACTTAAACCCACAATTAATGCAAGCGGGGCTAACCAGTTTTTTTTGGTATGGATATTTTGAGTGTTATTATTTGTAGTTTCCATAAATAATTTAATCAATCAGCTGTAATAAATGGGTTAATGGGCATCATGTGGGGTAATAAACTTCAATATCGTAGAGAGAATGAGGCCATATAGCACAAAACTGATGAAGATAATGTAACCGGGTTGCAGTGCGGTATTGTTGGTGGTGAGGATGGTTAACGAGTCGTTTTTGATATTGAGTGCCTGCAATTGCCCTTCCAACAGGCCATTTAAACCAATATAGGCCATTAAAATTGCAATAACAATTACATCGGCCATGCTCCACTTACCAGATTGAAACGCGAAATATTTAACGATTTTGTTTTCTGCAAGACGTTTGCTGCCCAAAAGATGCACTCCTGTAGAACTTAACTTTACAACGGGAAATAGAATGCTGAAAACCAATATCAATACGCCTACCAGAATCGAATCAATCCCGGGCTGACCGATGAGTACCCTCACTACATCCATAATACTTTTGCTTTGAAAAAACAGCACCTGATCTTTAAACCTAACATGCTCGCCCAGGAGCACAAAATCCAGCGAACGGATTCTGGCATCAACCTCAATCATTGATGCAGTTAGGCCTACCCCCAAAAGGATAAATGCAAACAGCAGCGACATTACAAAAAGCGTGGTATGGAGGTCTCTTCTTTTGCGCAAGCCCCACCAAAAACCTAGCACCAACACCACACAAGCCAGCATGCCAAAAGAATAGCGGTATGTTTTGGTACGGATATCGGAAAGGATCTGAACCAATTTTTCATTTAGTTCATCGGTTGTTGATACCTTATATTTACCATACATGGCCTTTACTGAAACTTCGTTTGCAACAAATGCGCTGTCGAGTTTTTCTTCCTTGGCCAGCTGATTAAATTCGCCCATCGCCATTTTGCTCAACTGCTTTTTGTTTTTGGGGTTATCTACTTCTGCAATGATTTTTTTGGCAAAACCTGGCACCTGTGCACGGATACTATCGGAGTTTACAAAATTACGGATTGCAAATTTCTGGATCTTTCCACTGATTGTTTTCTTGGGTTTATTTACCAGCGCCTCTGCCTTATCGATCAGGGCAAGCAATACCTGTTGCACCTCTGATTGCAATACCTTTTTTTGCTTTTTGGTCATTTTCAGATTCCCGACCTGATGGTGCACAATCCGGGAAACATTATCTTTCCACCGCTGTACAGAAAACAGTCCGTAAGTGATGTTATTGATATCGGAATAGTCTTCTTTGATGCGTTCCTGCTGGTCTGAAAGTTCATGCAACCTCCACCCGAAGTATCCTTCTGTACAAAGAAGCACAGCCAAGGAGAGAATTAATAGCAGTTTTGGAAGAAAAGACTTCCTTTGTTTGATTTGTGTTTCTTGTGTTTCCAAGCCAGTTCTGTTTACACGTTGAGTTCTTTTCTACTCCTGCCAGCAACTGAGAAAAACCTACAAAGAAAGGTTCAGCAATAGCAAAATCTGGTCAGGTATTGGCTGATAAAACCAACAAAACAGGAAAAGGTTTGGATCAGCAATCAAAATCTCCGGCTTGCCGGTTGATTTGCAATTTATTATTTGCTCGCCTACACCAAAAAAAGCATGCTTAGTAGAAACTTATTTTGCAATCATAGTGGTTTTGACGAGAAATTCATATCATTTTTTCTCTAGGGACCAGCGGGAGCTAGTTTTGGCAGGGATTCCCACCAGTTGAGCAACTTCTCTTTTAACTCCCTGGTAATCTTTGCCTGGCCCAAGGCAAGGTTAGTGGTTTCTTTTTTATCTTTAAGGATATTGTACAGTTGGATATCAGTTCCGTTGCTATTCATTAATAATTTCCATTCCTCAGACCGTATGGCAAGGTTCGGACTTTTATCTACCGGCTTTGGATATTTAAAGGCGATATCGTTGCGTCCATATTCCCAGAACATTTCTTTTCCTCTTGCTGAGGGTTTCCCTAAAAACACCCCGCTTCTGTCCACTCCATCTCCATTGTAACTTGCAGGTATGGAAACACTGGCCATTTTAGCGAGTGAAGGCAAAAGATCGAGTGAATTTACAGCCGAACTTTCATCTGTTTTACCTTTAGCGATATGACCGGGCCAACTGATGATGAATGGCATTCTGGTACCACCTTCATAAAGTGAGAGCTTTGATCCCCGCAGGCCTTCTGCCCTGCTGCCTTTAAAACTGGGTAACGGACCGTTATCACTGGTAAAAATCACGATGGTATTCTGATCTTCTCCCATCTGCTTTAGGCCATCTAACAGCCTGCCGATCTGCTTATCGTATTCTTTGAGCACCAACTTAAAGGCAGCCTCTTCCTGAGGGTTCATCGGATACTGACCTGTGTATTCGGTTTCTTTTCTCGGTACCCAGGGGGTATGCACATCATCGGGCCAAAGGTTGATGAAACAGGGCTGATCTTTATGCTTCAAAAGGAAATCGAGGGTTTTATCTACAAAATACCTGGTGCGGTCCCAGCGTTTGATACTGTCTTTTTCAGACCAGATCCAATCTGTTGCGGTAAGCACGGGATCAGGATCGGGGCTTTCGTAGGTACTGGCATGGGCATCAAAACCATATTGCTCAAAACCTGGTGCATTTTTAACATCTCTGCCGCCGCCCATGTGCCATTTGCCAAAGTGCCCTGTTGCGTAACCTGCATTTTTAAAAAATTTAGCTATTGTTGGGGCTTTAGGGTCGAGAAAATCCGCTTGTTCAGCCTCTCTGTTGTGTTTTTTGTTATCCAGATAGGTTGTAAAATTCCACCTCCCTGGATACATACCTGTAATCATTCCAACTCTTGATGGCGAACAGATAGGTGCTGCGCTATAATATTGGGTTAGTTTGAGACCGTTTTTTGCAATGCGGTCTATATTTGGTGTTGCAACAAATTTACCTCCAAATGCTTCAACATCACTAAAGCCCATGTCATCTGTAAGGATTACAATAATATTAGGCGTGATGGATTTCTGTCCATTCTTTTTTTGCTGACAAAAGCACATTGAGGCTGTTGCTACAAGCATGATGGTCAATGCCGTTATAGGTATAATGAATTTCTTCATGGTCGATAATTGTTTTTCGGCAAATGTTACGGTAGCTAAATTAGCGAACTGGATATAGACCACAAAATCTACAGTACTTATTTTACTATAACTATGGCATTGAGAATGAAATCGGGATTATTTTTTAAGCGTTAGCAAAAATGCTGTGCCTTCGCCAGGGGTTGAAGTTAGCGAAATATTCCCCTGTAAAGCAGTGATGAGATCTTTTACAGTAGAAAGCCCTATACCTGTTCCTTTTTCTCATACCGGTCGGCAAGCTCGAGGGTAAAATTGTTATCAAATATTTTGTGGTGGTACTCATGGGCGATACCGATTCCATTGTCTTCTACGATAAGCTGATAACAATCCTGATGTTCACTGAGGATCACCTTTACCCAGCCATTTGCTTTATCGTTATAACGGACGGCATTACTGATCAGGTTTAGGAGTATTTGCTCCAGTGCAATGCTGGAATAGTGAATCTCCTCGAGTTGGGAATGAAACTCTATAGCAAAATTTTCCGGTGCGCTCAGTAATATATGTATTCTTTCGAAAAGTGCTTTAAGCCTGATTTTCTGTTTCTTTGCAATGAGCTGCGAGGGTGATCTGGAATAATCGAGCATTTCATCTACCAACGATAGCAGGGCATTTGCTGATGATATATTTACTTCGATTAATTTAAGTGAACGCTGATCTTCATTTTTTTCCATCCCTCTTTTTAACAGCTGCGAGGTGAGCAGCATATTGGTTAAAGGATTTTTAATGTCGTGCGCTGCCATTGATGCAAATTTTTGAATAAGCAAGTTGGAATTTGTTAATTCCTGGTTAGCTGCCTGAAGTTTGGTAATTGTTCGCTTAAGTTCGATTTTATCCACCACCTGCCGGCCGAGTGATTTTAAGGCTGCAACCTGTTCAGCTGTTAATTTATGCTGCTTTTGATCGAGTACGCAAATTGTACCCAGGGCATAACCTTCTTCATTTATAAGTGGTACGCCTGCATAATATACCAGCTTTGTTGGCTCTGTAACCATTGGGTTTTCAGCAAAACGTTCATCTAGCCGGGCATCTTCAACAATCATAATCTCCTCTCCCGAGCCTATGGCATGGGTGCAGAAAGAAAGTTCGCGGAGGTTTTCGGTAATGTCTGTTCCAATGTGGGATTTAAACCATTGCCGCTTTTCATCAATAAAAGTGATCAGCGAAATCGGCATACCGCATATGGCTGAGGCAATTGTTGCAATTTCATCAAATTCTTTTTCCTCACCGCTATCCATAAGGTGGTATCCTGCAAGGGATGCCAGTCTTTCTTTCTCATTTTTGGGATAGGGATATTGGAGCATTATCAACAAAGGTAATCTTTTATTGCAAAAAAAAATCAGTATCCTCCTACAGGTTTTAAGAAATTTGTATTAGGAGTGATACAAAGAAAAGTTCTGTGATATGGTAAGAAAAATGAGCGCTAATAAGAGGGTATTCAAAACAGATCAGCAATGTGATTTGTTGAAGAGGGAAGATTATTATTAGTTTTTAAGTATGAGAGAAGAAAATATAAAAACAGTTGCCAGACTTTTATTGGGTGCAGGTCTGATAACCGCCGGAATTGGGCATTTAACTTTTGCGCGTAAAGCTTTCCAGGCACAGGTACCGGATTGGGTTCCGTTAAAAAAAGATGATACTGTTGTTTATTCCGGTTTGGTAGAAATTGCATTGGGTACCGCACTTGTACTGGCACCGAAAAAGCATGAACAAACTATTGGAAAAATTGCTGCAGGATTATTTGTTGGGGTATTTCCTGGTAATGTTTCACAATTTACCCATAAAAGAAGTGCTTTCGGACTCAATACCGATAAAAAAAGGCTTATGCGCTTATTTTTTCAACCCGTTTTGGTGTATTGGGCATTAAAGTCGACAACCAATTAAATCTTTCTTTAATTGCTTAATTATAATATAACTACGCTTTTGCTATGCTTCAGGTATACCTGACAAATACTTTTGATCAGGATTGAATACGGATAATGATAAAGCAAATGATAACCAGTTAGTATGATGGAATACGTTGGCTGATAGGTTATAATCCAGAAAAATTTAACAATTTATCATTTTTTACCGTGGTAAGCTGCTCTATTTTTTTTACTACGTCAATCAAGCGGCTACTGTACCCAAACTCATTATCGTACCAGCCAACTACTTTAACCAGATCGCCAACAATTGAAGTTAACAAAGAATCGAAGATACATGAATGTGGATTATCAATAATATCTACAGAAACAATAGGATCATCTGTGTACTCGATGAGATTTTTCAATTCGTTTTCTGCCGCATATTTAAAGGCGGCGTTGATTTCTTCGATGGTGGTTTTTTTCTTTAGCAAACAGGTAAAATCTGTTAAAGATCCGTTTAATACCGGAACTCTGATACCTGCCTCCACCTAAGCGCCCATCTAATTCGGGAAAAATATGTGTAATGGCCTTTGCTGCTCCTGTTGTGGTTGGAATAATGGATGAAGAGGCTGCCCTTGCCCTACGCAGGTCTTTATGGTTGGCATCATGCAGGTTCTGATCGCCCGTCATCGAGTGGATCGTTGTGATATATCCTTCTTCCACCCCCCAATTATCATTCAGGATTTTGATCATTGGTGCAATATTGTTGGTGGTGCAACTGGCATTTGATAGTATCTGGCTTTTCAGATCAATCTGGTCATCGTTAACGCCCAGTACCACCATAGGTATATCATCAGCCGCAGGGGCAGATATAAGCACTTGTTTTGCGCCCGCGGTAATGTGTTTTTGTGCTGCTTCGCTGGTGAGGTTTTTGCCCGTACAATCAATTACTACATCAACCCTTAAGGCCGACCAGGGCAATTCATCAGCTGCTTTGATTGAAAAAACCGGGATGGAGAGTTCATCAATAACAAGCGAATCGGGTTTGGCAGAAACTTTTCCGGCAAAAACGCCATGCACCGTATCGTATTTAAATAAATGAGCCATCGTTTTTGCATCTGCCAGATCGTTAACTGCTACTACTTCGAATCCCTCAGCCAATGCCAAGCGTAAAAATGTTCTTCCTATTCTACCAAAACCATTTATTGCCAGCCTCATTACATATAAAATTTGAGCGCAAAATTAGTATTTATTTATGAAAGGGAAGAGATGAATCTATAAGATGGAAATGGGATGATTAAAATGAAAAAACCAGCATGATTTGCCAAACCAAAGGCTTATTTTGAAATGGGAAGTTTATCCTTTTTTCTTTTTTAGCAAAGATAGGGTTACTAAACTGTTAAAGAGGATGCAAATGCCGATAATCATCAGGATGAGCACAAAATTACCAAGTTTTTGCAATGTAAGTGTTGCCGCAACAATAAGGATGTTGAAACCGAACGTGGCGAGCACAATCCAGTTGGGTTTTATACCCAGATTTTCCAAACGGTGATGGATGTGGTTACGGTCGCCTTTAAACGGAGATCTGCCTCTGAGGATTCTGATGGTAAATACCCTTAATGAATCGAAGATGGGTACAATGAGTAGGGCTACTGCTATTGCGGGGGCTGAGTAGAAAGCTGGATCATTATTGCCTGTAAATTTATTAAGCTCGATAAACTTAATGGCCAATGCGGCAGAAATGAGGCCGATAATTAACGCTCCGGTATCGCCCATAAATATTTTAGCGGGAAACCAGTTGTATTTTAAAAATCCGCCAATTGCGCCTGCAAGTGCGAAACCGATAAATGCATAGGGTATCTGTCCCATCAGCAGGAATAAAATACCGAAAGCAAAGCTGGAAAAAATCCCTATTCCAGCCGCCAAACCATCTATGCCATCGATCAGGTTAAATGCATTATTAATGAAAATGATGAGCGCGATTGAAAATAGTCCGCCCCAAAGCGGCATCATATCCCAAATACCCAATACACCATATAGGCTAGTTAACCTGAAAGCTCCAAAAACGACCAGTATAAAGGCGACCACAATCTGTAAAATAAATTTGGTGCTGGTATTGGTGCCATATACATCGTCTTTTAAGCCAAGCGCTGAAAGTATAATGCATGATGCAATAAGAAAATTGGCTTCTTTAAAATTAATAACTGCTGAAAAAAGTAAAATGCTTACGGTAAAGCTTCCTACAATGGCCAGTCCGCCCAAGCGGGAAATGTTGCGTTTGTGGGTTTTACGGTAAAGATCGTTTTTATCAAAAAGGCGGTATTTAAGTGAGGTATAGATGATGCTCGGAACACTTATAACCACAATGGAAAAAGCCAATATAAAAATGGCAATACAGAAATAGCCAGAATAAGTATTCAGTATCGGTTCAAACAAAATATCGGGACTTGCGAGCAAATATAACTATTGTAATGATAACAAAACAGGCCTAAAAATTCTTTACCATGATATAAATCAAATGAGGCATTGTTTTAAAATTTGAAATCAGGCGACAGTTACAAAAAATAATTTAATACTAAAGCTGACTCAACTTACTGAACTTTTTTTTAAGCACAATTAATAATGGATTCGGCACTTTATTTCTTTTTAAGGCTTTGTAATCATCAATAAATGCAGCTATCCTGTTTTGTATTGATCGATTGCTGAGTCCGCCGGTACGCATGGAAACCATTAAAAGCGGCAAATGTAGTGCTTTGATTTTATGTTGGTAAAAGTAGCGCAAAATGAGGTCGTAATCTGCTGTTGTACGAAGATCTAAGGCGTAATTACCATAATTTTTAAACAACTCTTTTTTTAAGTACAAGGTCGGGTGTGCGGGCATCCACCCTTCTTTTATATGCTGTTGGCTGGCTTGTTTTGATCTCCATTTTCTAATGATTTGATTGGTATGTGGATGAACATAGTTCAGGTCTCCATATATTCCATCAATCTCCGGATTTTCGATAAAAGCCCTGGCAACTGCGCTCAAAATTTCAGGGCTGGCCAATTTATCATCTGCATTTAAGATTCCAACGACATCTCCTGTTGCTTGTTCAATACCTTTATTAATGGCATCGTATAATCCTTTATCTTTCTCTGAAACAAAATAATCTATGTGTGCACTGTTGTTTTGAATAATGTTTACTGTGCTATCTGTAGATGCTCCATCTATCACCAAATATTCCAGATCGGGATAAGTTTGTGCTTTTACTGAATCAAAACAATCCTGCAAAAATGTTTCGCCATTATATACAACCGTGATGAGTGAAATTTTCATATTTACCAGAGGGACAATCTGACTTTATTGTGTAAAGCAAACTTGGGTAAATATAGCAATACAATTAGTAGGTGTAAAGTAAATTGGAAGGCTGCTAAAATTTATTTCTTCTCCTTATGATGAATATGCCAAAAATACCAGCGGCAGTGGCGAGGGGCCATGAGTAATCGTCGAGGTTGCATTCTATCATGGTATAAATAGCGCGCTGACCATTGTAAACTGGGCCGCCAAGGCATACCAATGCAAGTGCGTTTATACTTCCAAAACATACACTGCATGAAACTGTTGAAGAAGCTGTCCATGAACAGTAATTTATGGAAAGTGGTGTGGATGAGGAAGAAGAATACAATCTAGCACCTAACAAACTAGTATAGCTTGTGTATACCCTGTTGTCGGAAAGTAAGCAACCATCAACTGATCCTTGAGAAAATGAATCAATTGAAATCAAAATCATCAATATGAAAAAGTAAAAGCCCCTCATGCACCATTAAATTGATACACGAAGTTACTTTAGTTAAAAACTAAAAAGGCCGTTCGTTTTGTTCAAAAAAAATTGGGCGTTTATAAATTAAGGTGCAATTTCTACCTATAAGATAATACACTCACCAAAACTATAAGGAATATTTTTTTTATTATAATGTTAATAAAGACTGCTTGCTCTTTTTCGAATAAACAAAAAACTACAGGCTCCTATTGGAAATAATAACAATGAAAGATAATCATCAATAGGTAGATTATTAAGCTGCGCTGAACATGGATAATTTGGATCGGCATCAGCATAATATGCGGGATCGTTATACCTATAATCGATCTCAGTTCCTTCATTACCATTGCCGCTCGTAAAGTTTGCGGTATAAGAAGATGAAGTTGCGCACCTTGTATTGGAGGTTGCTGTAATTTCATTTGCTGCGTTATAGGATACGTTGGAGTTTGTAGCAGATACATACCTGGTGCCTGCCGGATACACATTTATATAGCCGCATCTATAGCCGCTGTATCCGTTACCTGTAATTATGGGTACTAATGGACTAGATCTGTAAAGCCGAACACTTTGGGTAACGTCTCCATTGTAAGTGGCCGTGCCTAAAAATTGTGTTGCTACATTACTGCCTAGATTACAGCCCCGCCCGGTAACTTGACTAAATGATGGTGATATAAACGAGAAAAATAAAACTGCTGACGAGACAGTTAAAGAGAGATATTTCGACATTATTGTTTGGTACTAATGGGTGCACATACGTAACTCCCATGAATGGAGATGTTCTGCGACAATCTTTTTTTTTATGATAATAGACAACTAAATCCTGAAGCAGCGACAGTACAAAACCAAACACAAACCCCAAATAATCGTAAGATTAATATTACAAAAGTAAGAAAAAAAGAAAAAACTAATAAATGAACGAAATGAATATGAGGCAGATATGACATACCGACCAAATCATAAAAGTTATGAAAAAATACGCTGAAATGCAATAAAACCCAGAAAAGCGGGTAAAGGCAATGATCATTGGCCAAGCAAAACGCTTGACAATTGTCATCGAGAAATTATCTTAATGAAAATTATTAAGGATGATTTTTAGGATAGTGGAGTTACTAAAACAGATCTTCTAATAATAAATATCCCAGAAAATGCACTCAGCAATATTAAACCGATTAAGTTATTTTCTATAGAGCATGGAAAAACGTTGAAATCCACTAAGACACCAGATTTAGCGGTTGGCCCACAGGTTGTACATGAAGTTGTAGTTGTACGTGTTATTACGATATAATTGTTGCTCACTGTAGGGTCACAAACTTGTAATCCTACACGACAAACTCCACTTATGGTGATGTAGGCTCTTCCTTCAGAAGATACATAACAACCATTTGAATAGCTTGTTTGAGCTTTGGCAAAAACTGTAAATAAGATGAAAGCGATAAGGAAAAAATATTTCTTTTTGTTTTTCATATATCGGGATAAAGACCAGGCAAAGATGGGAAAACATCCTGTCAAATGCTATAATCATCAATATAATCATACATTTTCTTTTATTTTTGTACCTATTAATGAGTAGAGGGTACACCTAGAATTTACTAATGAAAATATTGTTCGGACATAGGGATACCATAATTTAAGCATGAATTGCTGAAAAAATATTTTAAAGCTAAATTTAAATATATACCAGTAGTTGCCTACACAATCCAGAAACGCTTGTTATTTTTCAGATAAAAAAATGCAATTGTTCCCAAAACAATGCATAAGGGATTAACCAGGTCATCTAAAGGACATTCTGTAATAAACAGTTTTTCAGTGTACTCAAAACCAAAGCAGCCAAATGGCGTTGGTACGCCATAGCAATTTCTTCTGGTGGTGCCAGTGTCTTTATATTTACATTTTATATCTGTTTGACAACTGTTTGGCACCAGGTTTCCAAAAACATCATACAAGCAGTTTCCATCCGAACTTGCTGCCCATTGAGCAGAAGCAAACGATGAAAAAATTAGGACAAAGAATACAATGGCACAGAGCTGCTTTTTCATTAGATAGTAATAAAAACTAATACTCTGCGAATACCGTATTATAACTACGACAAAACAATTAATCTTGATAATTCGCAAGCGCATTATTTTTTTTAACAATACAAATCATACACTTGTTATCGATTTGATTATCAGCTACATCTTAAGAAAAATACAGCCGCATTAATATTCTATTCATAATCAATGTATTATAGCGAGACAGGTCTCTTATGGTAATAAGATAACAGATTATGCTTTTTTTTTAGCCAATAGAAAACGTATTTTTGTAGCAGATATGTGGAAGTTTAATCGCATAAACGTATCTTTAAAATTATGTCCCAAAAGAAATACTTACCTCTGCTACTGCTATGCGTTGTTATTTTAAGTTCAATCTTATCGAGTTGTTCTGTACGCAAGCAACATAGCTTATTCAATGCGCCAACAGATATTGTTACAGATACGATTAAGCAGGTTTATGTGGTAAATGATCAAGGGCTTAGTGATATTTATTATAAAATTAAGGTTAATGATCAACTGGCCATCCGGAATGTGCAGAATCCGGAATTTGGAGCAACAAATGGTAATGGCGCAGGAGTTTCAGGCTCAGCAAACGCCAACAGTAACCAAAGTGGCTCCGCTCAGAATGTATTGGCTTATGCGGTAGAGCCTGATGGTATGGTTAATTTACCAGCAGTAGGCAGAGTAGAAGTTATCGGCTTAACAAGAAGAGAAGCAGCCATCAAAATACAGAATATTTATAAAAGTAAACTGCTCAAAGATCCTATAATTGAGTTAACCGTAGTGAATTTGAAGGTTACCTTACTGGGTGAATTTGGAAGACAAGGAAATTTTTACCTCGAAAAAGACAATACAGATCTCATTGAAATAATAGGAGAAGCTGGTGGGATTACCAAAACGGCAGACCCCAAAAGTTTAAAAATTATTAGGGGTGATCGCAGCCATCCCGAAATCATCTATGTTAATTTAAACGATATCAATAGCCTGGCTAGTAAGAAACTGGTACTTCAAAATAATGATATTATTGTTATCCAGCAAACCAAAGGCCAAGCCTTAAGCGAACGTTTACAAAGCTATAATAACATTGTACAGCCTTTATTGGTGGTGATTAACCTTGCAACATTAATTTTCGCGCTAACACGTTAATGGAAAAAGAACAGAATTTAGAAGCAAAGGCCGTTAGCCAGCAGATTGATTTTTATAAAATATTCCGTGTTTTTTGGAGTAGATGGTATTGGATTGCCGGCTGTATAGCTATTGCTTTGGTTATTGCTAAAATTAAGGTATTGTATACTATTCCGGTATATCAAACCTATGCTTCATTAAAATTACAAGATAGCAACCCGAGCGTAAGCACCAATAACCAGATGCCTACGCAGGTTTATAACTATACGGATAAAATTCAGGCAGAAAGTTTTGTCATCAGGAGTAACGAAGTAATGTTAAATGCCATTGCTAATCTTGATTATAAAATCTCTTATTACCTTAAAGGAAGAATCAGGACAACAGAACTTTACCCAAATATTCCTTTTCAGATCGAGATCATTAAGCAGGATTCAGTTAATTTTAGTAAAGGATTATACCTTGTTGAGGCTTTAGATAAAAATACCTTTAAAATCGGTGACCCAAATAATCAAAAGGCTAAATTAATTCCGCATAAATACGGAGAAGTATTAAACTTAGGGAATATGCAGTTCCGGATCCGATCGGAAATTCCAAGCGGAAATTACAGCTTTAAATTTAATACCAAAGAGGATTTTGTTGGCAGGGCAATGAGCGTAAATGTGGCAGAAGCAGCCCGTTTTACCAATGTAATGAGTTTAAGTTTAACGGATGGTAATCCCGTATTTGCTGCAGATATGCTTAATGCCATTATGAAGGAATATGTTCGTTACGACTTGATTCAACGGCAACGATCTGCAAAGCAAACGGTTGAATTTATCGACAGTCAGCTGGGTTTTATTAATACTGAAGCAGGAAAATCAGGAAGTACGCTTGCAAATTATAAAACGCAGAATAAGATTGTGGATTTGGGTACTGCAACTTCAATGACTGTAAGTAAACTTGCCGATTTCGAAAAACAAAAAACTGAACTTAACATTAAACTCCTTGGTATAAAACAACTGGAAGACCAGGTTAACAATAACAGGACTAAAATAGAAATTGGCCTTGACTTAGAGGGAGAACTAAATGCTGGCTTAGGTGCCTTGTTATTGCAACTTAATACGCTTTTGGCAAACCGTGAAATTAAGCTGAGCCAATTTACTTCAGATTCGCAACCGGTTAAACAAATTGAACAACAGATTTCGAATATCAAATCAGGAATTAGAAATAACATCCGGCTGATGCGGGAAGGCAATGAGCAAACGCTTCGTTACATTGACAGCCAAATTTCAGGAGTAAACCAAAGCATTAGTACTATACCTTTAAAAGAACAAAACTTTGTTAAATTGAGCACTAATTTTGAAGTGAATAATAAGGTCCGTTCCTACTTATCAGAAAAGAAACTAGAAGCTGAAATGAATGCGGCCGCTACTGTTGCAGGTGCTGCCATTGTTAATCTAGCTTACCCTTCTTATAATTCTATCGCATCCGATTCAAATAAGGCTTATACATTCGCTATCTTATTGGGTACGGGGGTGGGAATGGGTTTGATTTTATTGGTACGCTTTTTAAATCCATACATCTACGATAAGGAAACTGTTGAAGGCTTAACAAACACCCCAATAATCGGGGTGATCAGAAAATTTCCTGAATTTATAGATCAAGATAATCGGCAAGCATTGTCTATTGCCAAGCCCAAATCAGTTTTTGCCGAATCTGTCCGTTCTGTAAGGACTAACCTAAGCTTTTTGGCCAGTCATAAACAAAGCAAAATTATTTGCATTACCTCAGAAATTTCAGGAGAAGGAAAATCTTTCGTTACGATTAATCTTGCCGGAACATTGGCTTTAATTGAAAAGAAGGTGATTTTGATTGCTGCTGATTTACGCAGATCCAGATTACATAAGGTTTTTGATGTTGATAACAAAAAAGGATTAAGCTCGGTACTCTCAGGTCAGCATCAACTCGAAGATGTGTTGATCCATGATGATGTGCATCAGATTGATTTCATTCCTTCTGGACCAGTTCCGCCGAATCCTTCCGAATTATTACACAGTGCCCTGATGCAGGATTTGCTTCATAAACTGGAAAAGGAATATGATTACGTTTTGGTTGATACTGCACCTGTTGGTTTGGTATCGGATGCTATCCCGCTGATCCGCCAATCTGATGTGAATTTATTTGTGATCCGTTCGGGAGTATCTCAACAGCGTGCAGCCAATATTCCAGAAAGATTATCAAGGGAATATGCGCTTACTAATCTGGCCATTATCTTAAATGCTTTTGGCGATGATGCGCTTTATTCGAATTATTATACTACCGATTACAGTCGGGGAGGTGGAAACAGCACTTACTATTATTCTGATTACTCTGGTTATTCTGGCTCTGGCTATTATGATGAGGAGAAACGAAAATGGTGGATGTTTTGGAAAAGGAATTAAGATCAATTGGTTAAACAATGCCGTTCATTGATCAATAGTTCGTGGTTAATTGGTGTGGAAAAGGTAATTGATATCTATCAATAAGAGTGTATGATTGAAATGTTGAAGTGAGCAAGGATTTTATAAAGATTAAGCTTAATGATTGATCAAAATTACAGGTGGTATCCGGTTTATACGCGTTCGAGAGCAGAAAAAAAGGCATTTGATGAATTGACCAGAAAAGGCATTCCAGCTTATTTGCCGCTTAAAAAAACGGTAAAACAATGGAGCGACCGTAAAAAAATAGTTGAGGAGGCCTTAATTAAATCCTACCTGTTTGTGTATATTTCTGCAAAAGAATATGCTGAAGTTTTAATGACCAACGGCATTGCCAGGTTCATTTATTTCTCCAGCCAAATCGCTTATATACCCGAACAACAAATTAACGACCTTAAACTTCTGCTTGCTACTGATGCAGATCTTGAGGTTTTTGAATATGACATTAAACCTGGTGAACGGGTGCTGATTAAAGCAGGTCCGTTTAAGGGAATTATGGCCGAACTGGTATCAATACAAAATAAACAACGTATCATTTTACGTTTACAAAATATGGGCTACGCTATTGAGATTAATACATCTGTTGCGTTTGTGGAACCAGTTTGAAGCTTAGGAGAAGTAAGATGTGAGCAAGTGCGCCATTTAGTGAACTGCATGCGAACAGAAAAAAGCTAAACAAGTATAAATCTGTTGAGCTGGATTGGTGAGTGGGAAAATACATTATTAGAATGTCAGTCAATTTTAAAATAAAAATGTGACTGAGAGGGCGAAGCTGTGTCCGGGCAAAGATGGTAGGTTAAAATAAATGTGTAGAATAGCAGGCATAATCGACCGAAATCGATCAATAAACTTACTCGAGCAGGAAGTAAAAGGCATGTGTACGATAATGGCTCATGGCGGACCTGACGGTGAAGGATTTTATGCCAACAGCAGTGATGGGATTGTATTGGGGCATAGACGTTTAGCACTCCTTGATTTATCTCCAAACGGGCATCAGCCTATGCATTACCAACAGGGTAAATTGGTCGTTTCTTTTAATGGCGAGATCTACAATTATCTAGAACTTAAGGAAGAACTTCAAAAATCAGGCTTTCAGTTTAAAACCGAAACTGATACCGAAGTCATTTTAGCTGGCTATGCGGCCTGGGGAGTTGAAAGCTTCAGTAAATTTAAAGGAATGTTTGCTTTTTGCCTATATGATGCTGTTAAACAGCTCAGTTTTCTTGTTAGAGATCATTCAGGCATTAAACCTCTTTATTTTTATGCAAATGCTAAGCATCTGGTTTTCTCATCGGAGGTTAAAGCTTTCTCCTGTACTGATTACGCGTATACCGAAGATGCAAATTGGAAAATATATTTCCTGGCTTTCGGGCATTTACCAGAGCCATATACCACTTTTAACGAAGTGCAAATGCTGCCTAAAGGAAATTATCTGATCTGGCAACATCAAACAGATACTTATGAAATCATAAGCTATGTTAAACAACAAGCGATCGCTAATATTTTTGATCGCAATGAGGCTAAAACTGCTGTACAAAAAAGTTTAAATACCGCTGTTAAAAGGCATCTGCTAGCCGACGCCAAAATCGGTGTATTTTTGAGTGGAGGTATAGACAGTAGTATTTTGAGTTTGCTTGCCGATCAAATTCAAATGCAGAATACACTAAGCGTTAATCCAATCAACACGGTATCAATCAATTTCGAAGAAGCTGAATTTTCTGAGAAAGTTTACCAGGATGCCATTGTTCAGAAAATGCATGGAAATCATTCGGAGTATACCATTACTCCTACCCTCTTTAATAAACATTTCCCTACTGCGCTTAAAGCCATGGATCAACCCACTGCTGATGGGATTAACTCGTGGTTTGTTAATTACTTCGCAAAGGAAAATGGTTTAAAGGCTGTTCTTTCTGGCATTGGTGCTGATGAATTATTTGGAGGTTACCCTTCTTTTAAGCGCATGGGATTGGTAAAGTTGCTGAAAAAGGTACCCAAATTGGTTCTTCGGAAAAGCATTCATTTGAAAACCGGCAGGCCTGAAAAGGATTTATTATTTAAGTTATCAAAATACGGTTGGTGAGTATCTTTTCTTGAGGGGAATATTTACGCCTGATGAAATTGCACAATTGTTATCGTGTTCCATCGAAATGGTAAATGGCGTACTGCAACAGGCTAACATTGGCACTGTAAAACCGGAGTTAAAGGATGGCGACAGGGCCAGCTGGTTGGAATGTAACTTGTACATGCAAAATCAATTGCTTAAGGATACCGACGCAATGAGTATGCAACATGGTGTGGAGGTTCGCGTACCTTTTTTAGATCAGGATTTGCTTGAAACGCTAAATGCTATCAATTCGAAAATAAAGTTTGAAGGCAAACGGCCAAAATCATTTTTGATCAATACTTTTTCTTCCCTACTCCCCCGATTAATCTGGGATCGAAATAAAATGGGTTTTACCTTCCCTTTTCAACATTGGTTAAGGAAAGACGAACAATTTTTAGGTTTAATTAAAACCAATAAAAATCAGCTTGCAGCGAAAATGGTAAATGATTTTAGACAGGGTAATTTACACTGGAGCAAGGCAATGTCGCTATACCAGGTATTTAGGCGTTAGGAAAACCGAAGTTGAAAAGTGAAAATGTTTTATTTTTAACCTTACATACCTTCAGTTTAACTGGGGGCATAGAAAAAGTGAGCAAAACTTTTGCAAAAACACTTGATGATTTGATGGCAAGTGCTGAGATAAAATCTTATAATGTATTGTCGATGTACGATGACCAGGCTGATTTGGCTTATGTATCACCAAGTTTATTTAAAGGCTACTCTGGCAGAAAAACAGCTTTTGGCTTGGCTGCCCTTAAACAGGGATTAAAAGCAGATGTGGTGGTTTTGAGTCATGTGCATTTATTAATCTTTGCTAACATCATTAAAAAGTTGAAGCCAGCAGTCAGGGTTATTCTTTTTGCCCACGGTATAGAGATATGGCATTCATTGGCCGATTGGAAAAAAAAAATGCTTAAAAGCCTAGAGATCTGGTCGGTAAGCCGGTATACAGCTACTCAGATTATTAGGCAGCACGGCATTTCGGGTACTCAGATTAAAGTACTGAACAATTGTTTGGATCCCTATTTTAAAATAATTGAGCCAGCATTGAAACCAGATATACTTCTTAAAAAACATGGAATTAAAAGCACTCAAAGGGTATTGTTGAGTATTTGCCGTTTATCTTCATCCGAACAATATAAAGGATACGATTCGGTAATTGGCTGCATGAAACAGGTTGTTCAGCATTATCCGGATTTGGTTTATTTACTTGTTGGAAAAGCTGATCAAACAGAATTGGCGCGGATCAATTCGCTCATTATTGAAGCTAAACTTGAAAAAAACATCATACTTACGGGCTTTGTGCCTGATGAGGAACTAAACTTATACTATCAATTGGCAGATGTATTTGCAATGCCGAGCAAAGCAGAGGGTTTTGGCCTTGTATTTATAGAAGCTGCTGCGCATGGCTGTTCGGTAATCGGTGGCAATGCTGATGGGAGCACAGATGCGTTAATGGATGGTAAACTGGGTATCCTTGTGGATCCAAAAAATACATCCGAAATTGGGAAAGAGGTGATTAGCGCATTGCAAAAAGAAAAACATGATGCTAAAGCAATCCAAAAGCTTTGTTTTGAGACATTTGGATACACACAATATAGAAAAAAGGTTGCTGATTTGTTATTTCAGCATAGGCGAATGAACGAAAAAAAGTATGCATAACGAAGAGCACAGCTGGACTATTGAGGCTAAAGCTTCTTTATTCGATTTAAAACTTAACGAGATATGGGCCTATCGCGATCTGCTTTGGCTTTTGGTTAGGCGCGATTTTGTTTCCTTTTATAAACAGACTATTTTAGGTCCGTTATGGTTTTTCATTCAACCTTTATTTACGACTGTCATCTTCACTTTTATCTTTGGAAATCTTGCGGGTATCTCTACTGATGGACTTCCGAAACCACTTTTTTACATGGCCGGTATTACCGCATGGAATTACTTTTCGGACTGTTTAACCAAAACCTCTACAGTTTTCAGAGATAATGCAGGTATTTTCGGGAAAGTATATTTCCCCAGATTAATTATGCCTTTGCAGTATTGTAGTAAGCAATCTGGTGCGTTTTGGTGTGCAGATGGTTCTCTTTCTGATCATGTTCGGTTATTACTATTTATCCGGTGCAGATTTTCATCCTTCATGGGCTATATCACTAATACCTGTTGTGGTAATTTTAATGGCCTTATTGGGTTTGGGCACAGGAATGATCATCTCAGCTATGACTACTAAATACCGCGATCTGGCATTTCTGGTCGGATTTGGCGTGCAATTGTTAATGTATGCTACCACCGTAATCTACCCATTATCTACTGCGCTTACTAAATACCCCAAATACGCCTGGATTATTAAATATAACCCAATGACGCCTATTTTAGAAACCTTTAGGTTTGGTTTTTTGGGCGAAGGCAGTTTTAGCTGGGCAAGTTTAGGATATGCAACAGTGGTTACATTGGGGCTACTGGCTTTTGGAATCGTGATTTTTAATAAAGTAGAACGGAATTTTGTTGATACGGTGTAATGGATGATTGCTTAAATCGATTCCCTGATTAATTATTTCAAATGTCAAATATTGCTATAAAAGTAGAAAACCTATCTAAAGCCTATCAGTTGGGTCAGATTGGAACAGGTACAATTAGCCGCGACTTGGAGCGCTGGTACGCTAGGATGCGTGGCAAGGAAGATCCTTTTTTACTTATCGGCGAAAGCAATAACCAGAATATCAAAAGCAAGAGTGATATTGTTTGGAGTTTAAAGGATATTAATTTTGAAATTGAACAAGGTGATGCGGTTGGTATTATTGGCCGCAACGGAGCTGGTAAAAGCACCTTGCTTAAAATATTAAGTAAAGTTACGGCTCCTACTACAGGCAAGATTAGTGGTAGAGGACGAATCGCCAGCTTATTGGAAGTTGGTACGGGTTTCCATCCTGAACTTTCAGGCAGGGAAAACATTTTTTTAAACGGAGCCATTTTAGGCATGCGTAAAAAGGAAATTCAACGCAAATTAGATGAGATTGTAGATTTTGCAGGCATTGAGCGGTACTTGGATACCCCTGTGAAACGATATTCATCAGGCATGTATGTACGTTTGGCCTTTGCAGTTGCTGCGCATTTAGAATCAGAAATTTTGATAGTAGATGAGGTTCTGGCTGTTGGGGACGCAGAATTTCAAAAGAAATGTTTGGGCAAAATGGGTGAAGTGAGTAAAGGAGAAGGAAGGACAGTGTTATTTGTGAGCCATAATATGACTTCTATCCTCAACATTTGCAATAACGCCTTATTGCTTGATAACGGAAAGATCAGCCAAACAGGATCCATCAACGAGGTAATAGATAAATACTTATTGATCAACAAACAAAATCAGAATACTTATCTATTCAGTCAGTCAAAGCATTTAAGTGTATATCCAATCCAGTTAACTATTGAAGACCAAGAAAACAATTTAGTCAACGAAATACCGATTCGGAAGCCCTTGGCAAATACGAATTAAATTTAATGTCAACGCTCAAATACAAAACCTCATTGTTGGATTGGGAATGACAAGTAGCATGAGTGTCAATATCCGCACATCATGGAGTACACCTATGGTGCTAGAAGCAGGCATACATGAAATACTATTTAAGGAAACCGATATCTTATTCAGCTCAGGACAATATCTACTCAGCTTAGGTTTTTCCTATTTAGGTGAAACACTTTACTATGCTGAACAAATTGCAGCAATTACGATCTCCGATATATCTGCATCTCAATTAGACAAAAGCATTTTAAAAACATTCGGCACAGGTATGTTCCTAAACCCGATGAAGATAGAGATGACATTTTAAAAATAAAAAAATATATTATGGGCATAATCAATTTTTCTGCGCCAAAAAACTTAATTGCCAGCATCTGTAAAAAAATTGAAATCAAAAATTTCATTGAAACTGGCACCTACAAAGGCGGAACCGCATTATGGGCAGCTACATTATTCGAGAACGTATATACTATCGAAATTGATGCTGAGACCAGCAACAATGTGAAAGAAAGCGTAGATTGTCCACAAAATATTGAATTTATCATTGGCGATAGCAGGGATCAACTGCCCTTGCTGATGCAAAAAATTTCAGGTAGGAGTTTTTTTGGCTAGATGGTCATTGGTGTTGGGGTGATGCTGGTTTAGAGGATGAGTGTCCTCTTTTAGAAGAACTGGCCGCATTAAAATCTATTGATGATGCTATAATTTTTATTGATGATGCCCGATGTTTCTTAGGTCCACCACCAGCACCGCATGTTGTAGAAAAATGGCCTAAAATCGACGAGATATTTGCTGTTTTGCGGCAACAGTTCCCCAATCATATCACAACTATTATTGATGATGTAATAGTTTCATATCCACAGGATGTAAAGATAGTTGTTGAAGAATATTGGAAAACTACTTATGATGAGCGTTACAACCAAACTGCTGTTTTTTATGAGAACAAACCCTCGGTATTGAAAAGATTTATAAATAAATTTTTTATTTAAGATTTGCCGTGCTACAAAAATGAATATCAGATCCAAACTTAGAAAATTGAGCCTTGTTAAAGGGTACTTCAATGCCAAATACAATCGTTTACTGGTTAAAGATTTTAAAAGCGATTTCCAGAAATTTAATGAAAGTGCTGGCGGTACTGTAAAAAGATTTAAAGATAATCCTAGCATTAAAGCTTATTTAAATGACAAAAGTTCAAATACAGTTATAGAACCACATTATACCTACCACCCGGCTTGGGCAGCTAGAATAATTGCGAAGAACAAACCTCTAAAGCACACTGACGTTTCCTCGATATTACATTTTTCTACAATAATCTCGGCTTTTGTACCTACAGATTTTTACGATTACCGACCTGCGATTGTAAAATTGGAAAATTATTCTTCCAATCACGCTGATTTGACTGATTTACCCTTTGAATCTGAAAGTATTGTATCCTTATCCTGCATGCATACCATTGAACATATTGGATTGGGTCGCTACGGCGATCCTATTGATTATGATGGCGACCTAAAAGCGATCAGTGAATTAAAACGCGTTTTAGCACCAGAAGGCTCTCTGCTGATCGTAACCCCTATTGGAAAACCTAAAATAGTATTTAATGCACACAGAATATATTCTTATGACCAGATAACTTCTTATTTCGCAGATTTGAAACTAATTGAGTTTTCGCTTATACCAGACAGTTTTGAACGGGACAGTATTATCAATAACGCATCGAAAGAACTGGCAGATCAACAAGAATGGGGTTGTGGCTGTTTTCACTTTAAAAAATGATAGGTATTAAACTTTCCGGCAGACTGGGAAATCAGCTTTTTCAACATGCATTTGCCTATTCAATTGCAAAAAAAATGGGTACGACATTCTTTTTTGAAGATTCCGAGCAAGAATATCTTGTATCAAAATATTTCCAGGTAAATTTTCCGTTATGGAGTAGGATGATGAGGTGGTTAAAAAATGTACCTCGAACAAGCAATTTAATAGCGCGAATATATAAGTCAATATTCAAGGAAATAACTTTGGATGATAGTTCCAACCCTGCATTGGAAATTGCAAAATCGAGAAACTGGTCAATTATTTCTGGTTATTTTCAATCTCTTCAATATTTTGAACATGAAGCTGAATCAATTAGAAAACAATTTCAAATTAAGACTAAGTACGCTATAAATCCTTCAGATTATTTTATGAAAGACGATGCGTCAATTGTAGTCCATATCAGAAGAGGTGATTACTTGACAACATATTTCGAACAAAATAATGAAAAAGAAAATCGCTATAAATAAAGAATATTTTGTTGATGCTATTGCGCAGATTAAAAACACGATCGTTAAAAAGTATAAAATTTATATTTTAAGCGATGATATTAATTTTGTAAAAGAAGAATTCAGGGAATACGAAAGTGAATTTATCTATCTTTCTAATTGTGCTATCGTTGATTTTCAATTAATACAACATGCCGATTATCTTGTTTTATCTAATAGCAGTTTTTCTTGGTGGGGAGGATTTCTGAATATAAAGGCTGCCAAAATAATAGCTCCAAAATATTGGTGCGGTTTTGAGCATCAACAGCTATTTCCACACTCTATAGATTATAAACTCAACTGGCACTGGATTTAATATTATGAAAAACTACATTCACCATACGAGCTTGCATAACACGAATGCAGCTGAGGTGGTTATTCCTTTTATTTATGAGATGCTAAAACCTGAATCAGTATTGGATATTGGCTGTGGGCTGGGCACTTGGTTAAAAGTTGCTAAACTACATGGAGTAAAAAAAATCTTAGGAATTGATGGAAATAGGGCTTCAAAAGAAATAATGGAAATAAGTGAGGAAGAATTTTTGGAATACGATTTGACGCAGCCTATTTTACTTAAAGAAAAATTTGCGTTTGCCATCTGCCTGGAAGTAGCAGAACATCTACCTGAAGACGCAGCGGATAAACTAATTCAAACTTTAACCAGCAATAGCGACGTGATACTTTTCTCAGCCGCCATACCTGGCCAAGGTGGTCAAAACCATATAAATGAGCAATGGCCAGAATACTGGAGACTACTTTTTAACGAAAAGGAGTTTTATCCAGTTGATATTCTAAGACCTATATTTTGGGAAAATCCAAATGTTGATTGGTGGTATAAGCAGAATATGTTAATTTATACGACAAAAAACAACATAGTTCGATACGGACTGAGTGAAGCTAAAATTGTTAATCGTTATATTCACCCTGAACTTCTTAAAAATAAAATGAATGAATATTATTGGCTGGAAAAGAAAATCGAATATGAAGCCAATAACCCTAAATTTATAGCTTCATTAAAAAACATGATTAAATCATTGAAAAGATGATTAACACAACAGATGGCATAACTGTGATCATATGCTGTTTTAACAGTAGTAAACGGATATCTGACACATTAAATTATCTCGCGCAACAAGAAACATCCTTAAAAATACCTTGGGAAATTATAATAGTAGATAATGCATCAACTGATGATACGGTAACTATTGCGCAAAATGAGTGGCAAAAATACAATACAACATGCCAATCATTTAAATTAATTACTGAACCTACCTTAGGATTAACTTTCGCAAGAAACAGAGGAGTAAAAGAGGCACGATTTAATGTAATTATTTTCTGTGATGACGATAATTGGCTTGATAAAGAATATCTTCAAATTGCCTATCAAACCATATCGAACAATCCAAAGATAGGTGCATTGGGTGGGCAAAGTACGGCTATATCCACAATGCCTTTACCTTCATGGTTTGAAAATGCAAAATCTAATTATGCTGTTGGAAAACAGGGCGCAAAATCAGGCGATGTTACTGCAAGAGAATTTTTGTGGGGCAGCGGGATTGTAATAAAAAAAAGTTTGTATGTTGCTGCTTTTCAAAATTTCCCTTCAATACTAACAGGTAGGAAAGGAAAAAATTTAACTGCCGGTGAGGATTCTGAGATGTGCATGAGATTTATCATAATGGGCTATAGACTTTTTTACTTAGAAGCATTAAAGTTCCAACATTTTATCGCTGAGGAGCGTTTAACAGAAACCTACAATAAAAATCTGCAAGAAGGTTTTTATCAAGCTTACAATGTACTTAAGCTATATACAATACTTAGAAATTTAAAAACCACAAATACATTAAAGAAAACGAAGCTCTTATTGACTTCTATATTAAAACTCGCCTTATTTAAAACTTTAATCGAGGAGGAGAATTTGTTCCTTTACTTAGTAGGGGGGAAAAAATATAAAAGTATGAACCCAAATGTGAGAGGAATTAAACTTTTTTTAAAAAAAGCCAATGGTTATTGTAGCTGATCGAAACGGACAATTATGTAACCGTTTATTTCATTTCAGTTATTTTATTGCAAATGCGATTGAATTTAATTACTCGCTTATTTACCCATATTTTGAAGAGTATGCTCACTACTTTGAAAATGAAGACAATCAATTTATCTTAAATTACCCTATCCGTATAAAAATAACACAAAATAAATTTATAGATAAAGTAATACGTTACTCCTTAAGAAATTATAGATTACCCCTGCCTAAGGTGAGGTATATTGACATACATAAGTCCCAACAGAAAATTTATGACCTTAAAAATGCCGATTTTCAAAAATTGGCTAAAAACAATGTTGTAGTTACCTACGGTTGGTGCTTTAGGGATGAAGAAAATTTGAAAAAGCATAGGTTTATTTTAAAGTCACTTTTTAAACCGCAGCCCATATTTGCGGCAAAAGTAAATAGCATAATAAACACATTACGAGCTAATTATGATTGCATCGTTGGTGTACATGTTAGACGAGGAGATTATTTGGCATGGGAGGAGGGGAAGTTTTACTATGCTGACAACGTGTATATCAAAAAAATGGAAGAATTTATTTTAGCTATGAACTATGAGCAAAAAAAAATCTGTTTCATAATATGCTCGAATGAAGATATCGACACCACTTCGTATCAGCAATTTAACATTCATCACAATATAAATCATCCGATGGTTGATTTATATACACTTGCAGCTTGTAATTACATCATAGGGCCTCCAAGTACCTTTAATCAGTGGGCATCCTTTTATGGTAATGTTCCATTATTTTCTATATTTTCAGCAAACAAAATTTTAAATATTAATAGTTTTTCAACCTACTAACATTAATCCCTTTTTTTCAATTATTGTTCCAACTTTTAACTCATCGGCAACGTTAAACCGATGTATTTCTGGCATATTGAACCAGGATTTCTCAAATTATGAGGTGTGGTTTATTGATGGTGAATCAACAGATAATACCCTCGAGATACTAGCCGGATATAAAGACAAACATTCGTGTATTAATTTTATCACAGAAAAAGACAAAGGGATATACGATGCAATGAATAAAGGTATTGGACTATCGAATGGCAACTGGCTATACTTTTTGGGTAGTGATGATACTTTCTACAGCAAGGATGTACTTAATGTTGTAGCCAGTAGCATTAAACAGCATACTGATGAAGTTGTATATGGTAATGTGATTATGCGGGGACAAAACCAATGGAATCTAGACAATGTAATTTTTGATGGCGAATACACCATACAGAAGTTTATCGATAAGAATATCTGCCATCAGGCCATGTTTTTTAAACGATCGGTTTTTGAAAAAAATGGTCTATTTAATTTAAAATATATTACAAATGCCGATTTTGATTTTAACCTAGGCGTTATGCTAATAGTAACTTCCGTTATATAGACCTAATTGTTGCCAATTTTTATGTTGGTGGCCAAAGCACCATGAATGAAGATTATAAGTTTCATACAGATAGAGGTGCTTTGCTACTAAAGTATTTTGGGAGAAGAATATTTGGTTCATCTTTTTTAAATGCCCGTTTATATATACAACAAGCAGCGTTGAGCAAAACATCGCCCCTGCAATTCAGCGATCGATTATTTTGTTTTTTGGCGTATACTAAATTAAAAGTACAATCTATATTAATGTCCTAAACATCCTACTTTGTACGAAGTTCCTATTTTATTACTAATTTTTAACCGGCCCGAAGAAACACAGCAGGTTTTTAATGTAGTGAAAAAACGCATGCCCAAATACCTGTACATAGCTGCAGATGGGCCAAGGGATGCCTTTGAAGCACTGCTTTGTGAAAAATGCAGGGAAATTATTAAAGAAATTAATTGGGACTGCGAGTTAAAAACGCTGTTCCGTGATGAAAATCTTGGCTGTGGCGAAGGACCAGCAAATGCGATAACATGGTTTTTTAACGAGGTAAATGAGGGAATCATTTTAGAAGATGATTGTTTGCCGAATGAGAGCTTTTTTAATTATTGCGAAGACCTATTAATTAAATACCGCCACAAAGATAATATTAAAATGATTTGTGGAACTAGCTATCAAGCAGAGCCTTTGGATGAAAATTCATACTATTTTTCTAAATATGTTCACGTGTGGGGCTGGGCCAGTTGGCGTAGGGCATGGAATGAATATAATTATTCGATTCAAACCGAAACAAATGAGAATAGATCAGCGGTAGTAGATAAAACTTTTGCCAATAAAAAAGAGAACGCAAGCTTTGGAAATATAATCTTGGTATTATTGTTAATGGACTCGATGCCTGGGATTACCAGTGGATGTATTGGATATGGAAAAACGACGGTTTAAGTATAATACCTTGGAAGAATACAATTTCTAATATTGGCTTCGGAACAAAAGCTACGCATACCCATGATGAAGCATCCAATCAGTCAAAAATGGCACAATATGAAATCATAAACATTAAACATCCGCTTAATATTTCATTACACCGCAAAGCCGATAAATTTGAAAGGTATAAAATACTCATACCAAAACCAATGGATTATTACAAAAGCAGGTTAAAATCTGCATGTAAAAAACTGCTCAGAATAATATCATTTTAAAGATGAGAGATATTGTCGCTGTAATTATCCCTATTTATAAAAATCAATTAAATAAGGATGAAATTATTTCTTTAAGGCAATGCTTGAATATACTAAGTAAACATCCCATTATTTTTGTAGGTCCTGAAAGTATGCAAACTCAAGTATATGAGGCAATTTGCATTAACAAAGTTAGATTTGAAATTGTAAAATTTAAAAATGAATATTTCGAAAATATTCATGGCTACAACAAATTAATGCTTTCATCTTTTTTTTACAGGCATTTTTTATCCTATCGTTTTATCTTGATTTATCAACTTGACGCCTATGTATTTAAGGATGAACTTTTATTCTGGTGTAAAAAGAATTATGATTTTATTGGTGCGCCACATTCACCACATGAAAATAACAATGGTGAGATACAGTTTTTAAAGGGCTATCATAAAATCGTTCGGTTTTTTAACTCCATATTCAAAACCAAACGTAAAGTTAGTAATGTTGGTAATGGAGGCCTTTCATTAAGAAAGACATTAAGTTTTTATTTCCTGCTAAAGTTATTAAAACATAAAAAAGATCGTTGGGGAGAAAATAATGAAGATGGTTTCTTTAAATATTGGGGAAATATTCTTTACCCATTTTTTAAATTGCCCAACGATGATGTTGCGCTTCGCTTTTCAATTGAGACAAATCCGGCCCAATCCCTAAAAAACTCGGGAATCAACTGCCTTTTGGATGTCATGCTTTTGATAAATACGAACCGCTAACTTGGAAAAAATACATCAACCAAGATCAATCCCTTTGAAAATAAAGACTAATTTATTGCCTGCTGAATATTCTAGTGAAAACTTTAATAGTGGTACCTGTAAATTGAATAAAATAAAGTTTTCTTCTTCGGGTTTGCTCGCGCATCTTCCTGAAAAAATTGGCAAAACGGGATGGCCATGGAATGAAGAATGCGATCCGAAAATATATACTAAAAAAGCAGACTGGCCGAAAATAACAATTGTTACACCTTCTTATAATCAGGGAGCTTTTTTAGAACAAACAATAAGATCAGTCCTTTTACAGAACTATCCAAACCTGGAATATATTGTTATTGACGGTGGTAGTTCGGATAATAGCAGAGAAATTTTAGAAAAATATAATCATTGGATTAGTTACTGGCATTCAAAAAAAGATAATGGTCAAAGCCATGCTATCAACCAAGGCTTAACTATGGCATCTGGCGAATATTATGGATGGATTAACAGTGATGATTATTATACTGAGGCAGGCATTTTCTCAACTTGTAACCAAAATTACGGAAAACAAGGATAAAACATTTTTCTACGGTTGGGGCTATAGCCTTGAGATGGTAAATGGCAATGCAGTTTTTCATCAACAGAAGCCCCGGTATCAATTTAAAAGATACATCAGAATACCTAACTTAATTCAACCCTCTTGTTTTTGGCATAAAAGTATTCACGAGCCAATATGGGAGGAACTTGTTTGCAGCATGGATTTTGAATTGTGGGTGCGTATTTTCCCGAAATCGAATCCATATTATATTAAAGATTATCTTTCGGTTGCAACAATACATGATGATGCAAAAACTTATAATGAACACTTTAAAAAACACTGGCAGGATGATCATGAAAAAATTATTAATAGACATGGTGCCTTCACTTATTTCTCTTGGAAAAAAATAATGTTTGAGCTAAAAATACTGTCGCTGATAAAAAAGTTATATAGAAATTGAAGGTTGTATTTAGTATATATGATGGCAACAACATCATAAACGGCATCAATACCTGGCTAATAAGGCTACTACCAGCATTATTAGCCAATGGATATGAGGTACAGGTAATTGCTATTCTTTGGGCAGATGAACAGCAATGTACAGCCATACCTATATTTAAAAGATTAGGGGTAAAATGCACAACTATTCCTTATCCCCACTACACAGAGGATATAATTAAATGGATTCTGAAGTATTTTAGAAAAGAAAATCCTGATGTTTTTGTTCCGGGTAATATGATTCCGGCAATTTATGCTTCAGCGTTAATTTCTGCAAACGGAACTTCGATCGTAGGTATTCTTCATAACGACGATGAGTGGTACCAAACTTTAATCAACGAATTTGTTGCTCCTCCCAATATTCAATATTTCGACACTTTGGTATCAGTTTCGACAGCATTAACAAAAAAAGTCCATCAAACAAATAAACAGATAACGTTAAAGCAAATTCCTTACGGCGCATCCGTATCGCACAAAAGTGCAAATTTTAAAAGTGATGAGGTATTTCGAGTAGCTTACATCGGAAGAATCGTGCAAGAACAAAAACAAGTTAAAGATGTGATAACTCAATTTTGTGAGTGTGCTTTAAGTATCCCAAACACAGAATATCACATTTATGGTTCTGGGCCCCAAATGAATGAAATATTAAAAGTAAAACAAACCTATGGATCCCCTCAAACGTTATTATACATGGCTTAGTTATTAATATTGAGGAAATTTTACCGAGTTTACATGCCATTGTACTTTTATCTGATTATGAGGGAATACCGGTAGCACTAATGGAAGCAATGGGATGTGGAGTTGTTCCCATTTGTAAAAAAATCGATTCAGGCATTCCTGAACTTGTTTTTAATGATCAAACGGGAATATTAATCGATCATCCTCATGAATTAAAATCAGCCATCAAAACGTTAAAATCCAATGTACCCTATTGGTCTGAATTATCTGCAAATTCAAAAAAATATATCGAAAGAAATTTTTCATCTCAAAAAAATTTAACTGACTGGATGGATTTGCTTGAAAGCTTGATGTTGAAAAGAAAGCCACATATACCTAAATCACAGCACATAAAGCTACCAAAATCGAATCTTGTTTTTGCAGATGTAGATATGAGAAAGCCGTCTGTATGGTTTAGAATATATCGTAAAATCAGAAGAATATTAGTGAAGCATGTTTAGTCTTCTGGTACCTGTTTATAATGCCGAAAAATATATCATTCCGTTTTTGGAAAATATTGCCGCGCTATCTATACCATTTGACGAGGTTTTATTTTATGACGACGCCAGCACCGATAATTCTATACAAATTCTAAAAGAACACAACCAAACTGTAATTTCAGGTAATGAAAACCAAGGCGCAGAAATGCCAGAAATATTTTAGCAAAACTTGCAAAAAATAATTGGTTTCATTTTCACGATATTGATGATCTTCTACACCCTGATTATCTAAAGGAACTTTCATCCGTAATTAATGAAAATCATCACAATGCAGATGTTCTTATTTGCAATGTGGATTCGGAACGATGAAAAAAACAACATACTAATACAATGGGAATATAAAAATGCAGAGCTTCATGTAAGTCCTGTAGCTTACACCATTTCTCATCCTATTGGTGGTATTAATGGTCTCTTCTTAGAAAAAAGACGTCTTCCATAAAATTGGCGGTTTCAGAACGGATTTAAAAATTTGGGAAGACGCTGATTTTCATGTTAGGCTGGCCATGGCAGGGTGTAAATTTTATATTGTAGAAAAGACACTTTCAATCTCTACTCGGAGAGCAAATTCATTAAGCAGTAATCAGAAGCTAGGTTGGCTTTTAAGGTTAGAATTATTAAAACAGTATCAAAAAGCAAATAATAATGATTTACAGATATTAAAAGCTGTGGGCTTTGAAGCTCAAAAGGCATCAAGCGAACTTATAATATTAAAAGATTATGTAAGTGCGAAACGTGCATTGATGCTGAGTGAAGAGTGCCATTTTAAAGTGCCTGCAAGCAACAATTTACTCTGGCGGATCGCCAAATCATTTTTATCCCAATCAGTTAGAATAAGGCTAAGAATTATCCAATTAAAATATAGCTTTAGAGATACAGGATCTGCTTCTTAGCATTGCTTATTTTCTGAGCCATAGGTGAAAACAATAGCTAACTACCAATAACACATTAATTAAAATTGAGGTCAACAATATTAAAAATCCGTAATCTTCTCTTTACAGCATATTACATTGCCAAGGGGCTTAAAATTGGTAAAAAAGTAATTTTCCGTTCTCAAATTTCCCTTAAAAATGGATTTCGTAATGGAAAACAAGGAATGATAATGATCGGAGATCGATGTGAAATAACAAAAGGATGTGTGTTAAAATCATACGGTGGAAAGATAACTTTAAACCAAAATACCTTATTTGGGTGAATATGTGATAATTTACTGGGCAATGGCGATGTGGAGAAATGGGAACTGATTACGCTCATTGCCATGCATACCTGTATTTTGAGTTCGAATCATACTATTCCTATTAAAGGATTAACGATTAGATCTCAACCAGATGTTCTATTGCCTGTTAATATCGGAAACGATGTTTGGATTGGTGCAGGCTGTAAAATTCTTGGTGGCGTTACTATCGGCAGTGGTTGCATTATCGGAGCTGGATCTGTTGTGGCAAGCGATCTTCCCCCCTATGCTATAGCCGTTGGTGTTCCTGCCAAAATTATAAAATATAGAAATGATTAGTTTTTTATCGGTTATTCTACCTACTTACAACCCTGATGTGAGTATCTTACAAAGAACAATCATTGCGCTTGAAGAACAAACATTGCCACAGAATAATTGGGAGCTTATTGTAGTTGATAATAATTCTTCAAGTCCTTTCGGCCATGCTATTACACTACCAAAAAATGCAAAGATCATTTTCGAAGAAAACCAAGGATTAACTTTTGCCCGTGTAAAAGGATTCAAAGAATGTAAGGGCTCAATGATTGTTATGGTAGATGATGACAATATTTTAGACAAATATTATTTAGAAAATTGCATTTCGATCTTTAGCAAACATCCGAACATGGGTGCCATTGGAGGGAATATAGAAGGAGATTTTACCACACCCCCACCTGCCTGGGCGAAAAACTTTTTTTCATTATTGGCGGTCAGGAATCTTGGTGATGAAATCTTGATAACAAATCAAAAACAGGGAGAGGATATGAAAATATATCCGCTCTTTTTCCCCAGTAGGTGCAGGCATGGCAATAAGAGCGGAAGCCCTTGATGGATACCTGATTGAAGTAGATCAGAATAAATATCAAATTGCCGATAGATCAGCCGATAATTTAGCATCGAGCGGAGACAACGAAATTGTAATGCAAATAATTTTAAGTGGATATGATATCGGATTTTTTCCTGCATTAAAGATGAAGCATGTTATTCCAACCCAACGCCTTAACAAAAACTACTTGGGTAAGTTGAACAAGGGAATTATGTATTCCTGGACATTTTTTTTAATAAAATACAAACAGTGCCCATGGAAACGCTTTCACAAAATTACTTTGAAGCTGAGAACAATAAAAGCATTTGTAAAATATCGTCCGTGGAGATCTCCGACTAATTATATCAAATACAATGGTGTTATCGGCCAGTTACAGGCACTTACCAATAGGTAAATATAATATGGATGTTTCAAAACATAGTTAATAAATTATACCGAAACCCAAGGTCGTTATTGAGTACCTGGAAACGTTTTGGCGGATATTTCGAATATAGCCGTATGCTTAAGGCTGAAAAGGAAATGATTATTGCTTCTAGGAAGATTTATATAAGAAAGCCTTTTTCAGATTTAAGTTCACTAAATGTTTCATTTTTAACAGGCATCAAATATTGGCATCAAACTATTTTTTGCGCGCACACCCTTCAACAACTTACACATTATCCTATTCATTTTATATTTTATGATGATGGGACTTTTAATGAGGAGTCGATTTCGTACTGTAAAGGACAGATAGAAAATTGTTCGTTTGTTACTGCATCTGAAATAGAAAAAAAACTTAACAAACATTTACCCAAAGAAAGGTTTCCTTATTTACACCACAAACGGCTAGTTTATAAGCACATACGAAAAATTACCGATATACACGTAGGTAATACTGGATATAACCTGGTACTTGATTCGGACATGTTATTCTGGCAAGAGCCAACTGAATTAATTAATTGGCTTAAAAACCCGCATAATCCATTTTATATTTATGATGTGCAAAATTCCTATGGATTTCCTAAAGAAGAGATGGAAAAATTATTGTCAGCGCGCATAGCAGATAAAATAAATGTTGGTGCTTTTGGTTTTAGAAGTGAAGAAATTGATTTTGGAGCCCTAGAATCATGGGCAAAAAAATTAGAGTATAAATTTGGTAACAGTTATTACTTAGAGCAAGCACTTTCTGCAATGCTAATTGGCGAAAAGCCTTCAACAACAGCACCTTCAGAAAAATATATTGTTTATCCAGATGAAGAACTAGTAAACAAAAAACAGGGAATATTGCATCATTATGTTGACATTTCAAAAAAATGGTATCTTTGTTCGGCCTGGAAAAATGTCCGCATTTAAAATTATCAACAGATCAGCTGTTCTTTCAAAATTTCTTCGCATTTAATGCATCCTCTTGTTTCTGTAATCATCCCCCTCCATAATGCTTCACGGTATGCTGGTGAAGCAATTGAAAGCATAATCAATCAGTCTTATCAAAATTGGGAACTTATTATTGTAGATGATGGTAGCACTGATAACTCTTTACAAATTGCTAAAACTTATCAGACTGACCGGATAAAGGTTTATTCCATAGCAAATAAAGGAGCAGCTTACGCAAGAAATTTTGGTTTTAATATTTCTAAGGGAGAATTTATTAAGTTTTTTGATGCTGATGATATTGTAAACGCTGAAATGTTATGGGATCAGATCAATATCGTTTTAGACAACCCTTTAAGTATAATATCAAGTAAATGGGGGCGGTTCTACAATAATGAGCTCTCAACATTTAAACTAAATCCCGAAAAGTGCTGGCAAGATATGCGGCCAATTGACTGGATTTGCAGCAGTTGGGAAAATGGTGAATCTATGACTCAAACAGGTATGTTCTTAATTCCGCGAAAGCTTCTTCTACAGTATGGCCTTTGGAATGAAAAGCTGAGCTTGATAGATGATTTTGAGTTTTTTACGAGAATAATACTCTCATCTGAAAATGTAAAATTTTGTCAACGTGCAATCCTATACTATAGGTCAGGGCAAAACAACAGCCTGTCTAAAACTTTAAGTAGAAAAGGTATAGAGTCAGAGTTATTGGCAATTTCAAAAACTAGCTACCTCGGAGCTGCTTTCTAATGAGAATTCATGTAGAACGAAAAGGGTATCAGCTTTGGCCTTTGCAAAATTTGTTTATAGCAATTATCCAGCGCATGGAGATCTTTTAAACCAAGCAGAGGCTGCTATAAGTAAATTAAGCGCTATAGATTTTATAGAACTCTTACCTGTAAGGTACAGATTTATAGGTAGAATATTTACTTGGAAAGTAGTTAAGTACCTAATTTTTATAAAGGCTAAACTAAACTTAAAATTGCATTCCAATTTAAGAAAATGAGCACTGTAAAAGTATTTATACCTACCTATAGGAGAAATATTTCATTAAAAAGAACCGTTCAAAGCCTTCTTAACCAAACATTTACAAATTGGGTCTGTGAAGTACATAACGACGATCCAAATGATAGATATCCAGAAGAGTTTATTAATAATTTGAACGACAAAAGGTTCTCCTTTCATCAACACCACGAAAATTTAGGCCCCGTAGCAACTTTTAATATGATGTACGCTGATACATCTTGTACATATGTGAGCTTACTTGAAGATGATAATTGGTGGGAACCCGAATTTCTATCAGAAATGGTAACCATAATGGATAAACATCCTGCTGCAAAAATGGGCTGGGCCAATATGCACCTATGGAAAGAGGATAAGACAGGTGAATCAATAAACATGAACAAAACAATTGAACCTGTTAATGAGGCGGACTATTTAAAAATAATCAATCACCCACATTTTAAACAATCTTTTTCTGCATTACATTCCAACGGAGCAATGCTTGTTAGAAATACACAGTTAAACAGTTATGTACTGCCGCTTTCGATTAGATTTGATTATATCGAACATTTCAGAGAAAGAAAATTTGGTTATCCTATTTTATTTAACAGCAAACCCTTGGCTAATTTTACAATTACACAAAATACCAGCCGAGAAAGTGCTATCAAAGGACAGCATGAACATGCTATTATGTTATTGAGTAGTTTCATTATTAAAAACAAACCTAATAAATCTATTGCAGCAGAAATATGGGCCGAAATGAGACAGTCTCCCGTAAAGACAACTAATGTATTGCTATATGCAGCAATAACATTTAATAACTGTAGGTTCTTAATTAAACACTCAACTATCAGCGACTGGATATTCTTTGTTCTTTACAATATTAAGCATCCCACCATATTATATAATTGTATAATTTCCATGAAAAAGCATCGGCAGTTATGGAAATATTTAATTGAATAATTTTCGGAACCAAATTTTATCAAAACGATTTAACTCATTTAATGTATTAGAGTGAGACTTATGCTTACCAATAACATCCCAACAACATAGTTTTGAGCAAAATTTTATTAATTAGCCCTTTTCCACCAGCACAAAACCCACGTTTGCTCAAAGAATATCATGTACTGAAAGCCAACGGATATAATGTAAAGGTCCTATTTGCAGAAAAGAATAAATGGGCATCATCACACCAACGGTCGTTAAATGACGATTTTATATTAGTAGGTGGTAAATATGGCTCAGCCTACTATTATTTCACAAGGTTGGCCCACAAGCTTACTAAGAATATTTTACCAATTGATTTAGTTTACCACCGTGTATCTTGGCTATTGTATACTAAAGCCAGGATGTTTGATGCTGATTTATACATCGGTCATAATTTAGCTTCACTTTCTGTGATTGTCAAACTAGCAAAAAAAAATAACAAGAAATGTGGTTTTGATGCTGAAGATTTCTATCGGAATATTGACAGCGACGATCATCAGGATTTAAATTATAAAAATGTGAAGCAAATTGAAGATAAATATATAAATCAGATAGATTATTTAACAACTGCCAGTCCGCTTATCAATAAAACATACGAAAAACTTTATCAAAACTTATGCGGAATCACGATCAATAACGTCTTCCCCTCTAAAAATAATGCAAGCCCTATTATTATTAATAAGGAAATTAAGCTATTTTGGTTTTCTCAAACGATTGGCAAAGGCAGAGGTTTAGAATTAATAATTAAAGCCTTATCTCATTCTGAAAATACTTTTGAACTACATCTGTTAGGCGACATCAATATGTCATACAAAGATTATCTTTTTAAATTAGCTGAAAAATGTAGATCGAAGCTTTTTTTTCATCAACCTATTGGAAGCTCCGAACTGCTAGATTTTGCTGCACAGTTCGATATCGGATTAGCTACCGAAATCGGCGCGCCTCTAAACCGTGATATCTGTTTAACAAACAAAATTTTCACTTACATTCAATCCGGGCTTGCAACCATTGCAACAGATACCAGTGCCCAAAAAGATTTTTTTGCTAATTATCCGGATATTGGCTTCGTTTTTAAAAAGGATAGTTACGAAAATCTGGCCACTATTCTTGATCATTATTTCACAGACAGACAACTCCTTTTGAAACATCGCATTCGTGCTTTTCAACTTGGACAAGATAAATTAAATTGGGAATACGAAAGCCAAAAATTTCTTAACTTAATTGCCAATACACTCAAAAATTGAAAAAAGTCTTAATCATCTCCCCATATTTTGTCCCTTCAAATGCTGCAGATATGCAACGGGTAAGGATGAGTTTGCCATTTTATCAGGATTTTGATTGGAGTGCAGAAATTGTATGCGTTGGAGAACAGTATACGGATGCTGTTTTCGATTACCTTTTAAATGATTCCGTTCCGGCACACATCAAAATTCACAGGGTTAGTGCCCTACCTAAAAAGCTGACTTATAAATTTGGTTTAGGCAGTATTGCTTTAAGGTCGCTTTGGTTTTATAAAAGTTATGTTAATCGTTTATTAAGAAAAGAAAAGTTTGATCTTATCTTTTTTTCTACTACGCAGTTTCCTGTATGTGCTTTAGGCCCTTATTGGAAAAAGAAATTTGGCATACCGTACATTATTGATATGCAAGACCCCTGGTTTACCAACTACTACGAAGATAAACCTAAATACAAAAGGCCAAAAAAATATTGGTTCTCCTACCGTTTGGATAAATATTTAGAACCTGTGGCGATGAAAGATGTTGATGGTATAATGTCAGTATCGGATGCTTATATTGATGATCTTATTAAAAGATATCCTCATCTTGCAAAACTGCCCACTGCCACCATCACTTTCGGTGGATTTAGGCAAGATCTTGAAATTGCGGCGAATCATAAAAATGAACTTAAACTTGCTTATGATAACAGCCCTGCATTTAAGCATATTGTATATGTTGGCAGAGGGGGCTTTGATATGCAAAAAGCAGTAATGCAATTGCTTAAAGGGTTTAAAATTGGATTAAAAAAAGATTTCAAGAACTTTCAGAAACTGAGATTTCATTTTATTGGCACCAGTTATGCTCCTTTAGGAAGTGGCGAAAAAACACTTTTTAGCGTAGCAGAGAAATTAGGTGTAGGAGATTATGTAACAGAACAAACCGACAGGATATCTTTTTATGAGAGTATTTTTAACCTGCAAAGTGCTGATGCACTTTTTATACCCGGCCATGAAAAACCAGCTTATACAGCATCAAAAATATATCCTTATATTATGACGGAGAAGCCAATCTTAGCCATTTTTAATTTGGAAAGCAGTGCGGCACAATCTCTTATAGATTGCAGGGCGGGCTACGTTGCTGATATATTAAATTATAAAACGGCAATGGAAACCATATATACTTTTTTAAAAGGTGTTGCAGATCATACTCTAGCTAAGCCAGAAACTGATTGGACGGAATTTGAGCAATACCGGGCAGAAGGAACTACTAAAAGACAATGTGATTTATTTGATTTAAGCATTGAAAATCATCAGACGAAGCACTTGTTATCATAGATTTAGCCAACGGATAATTTAGATTATAAAAAAACCATTTGAAAAAGCTGGCCATCGTTATTTCGCATCCTATTCAATACTATAGTAAAGTATTTGAGTTGTTAAGTAAACAATGTTCATTAATGGTGTTTTATACGGCCGGTAAAATAGATGGGCTGAATTACGATGCTGGTTTTGGCAAGACTATAGAATGGGACATCCCTTTATTGGAGGGCTATAATTATACTTTTGTGAAAAACCTAGCAAAAAAGCCAGGATATAATCACTTTTCCGGAATTAAAAATCCAGATTTAATAACGTTAATTGGCCAATTTGAACCTGCAGCCATACTGGTTTATGGCTGGGCTTTTCAGAGCCATTTAACTGTAATGAGGGATTTTAAAGGAAAAATACCTGTGTGGTTTAGGGGGGATTCTACTTTGTTGGATGATCGACCAGGGTTAAAGAACTTGAGCAGAAGATTTTTTTTAACCTGGGTTTATAGCCATATTCATACCGCGTTTTATGTGGGAACAGCCAATAAGGCATATTTTAAAGCTATGGGAGTGGCAAATTATAAACTGATCCATGCTCCACATGCTGTAGATAATGACCGATTTGGACAAAGCAGAAAAGAGGAGGTAGTGAAATTACGGGCCCATCTGGGTATTACTCAAAATGAAATCTTAATCTTATATGCCGGAAAGTTCGAGGAGAAAAAAAATCCTCTAATTTTACTGGAAGCCTTTCTTAATTTAAATCATTCCAATACCCACCTTCTTTTTGTAGGAAATGGTGAGTTGGAAGAAAAACTTAAAAATACAGCCCTTCGGCAAACTCAGGGTGACAACCGTAATGAAAGAATTCATTTTATGGATTTTCAAAACCAGCTTACGATGCCGGTGATTTACCAGGCTTGCGATTTATTTTGCCTACCTTCAAAAGGGCCTGCAGAAACCTGGGGATTAGCTGTAAATGAAGCCATGGCAGCGGGGAAGGCAGTATTGGTTTCGGACAAAGTTGGATGCGGTAAGGACCTTATACAAGAAGGTAAAAACGGGTATCTATTTGAATCAGAAAATGAAATAGAACTTAAAATAAAGCTGGAATTGATGTTAACACGAGACTTAATGGAAATGGGGGCTTACTCACAAAAAATAATACAAGATTGGTCGATAGAGAAACAAGTGGATGCAATAATCAATGCAATTGACAAAAGGTAGAATAAAAATTCTGGATGCATTGAGAGGTCTAGCTGCCTTAATCGTCCTTTTTCATCATTTTATAGTATTTAATAGCCATAAGATTAAACCCCTTGTAAATTTCTCAGTTTGGAATACTATAAATTTTATTTCTGAATTGAATGGTGAAGCAGTTTTATTTTTTTTTATTATATCTGGTTTTTGTATAGGTTTGGCTCAAAGAGGTTTTGCACCGGCAAATAGAACTGAAAGCAAAATATACTTTTATAAAAGGCTAAGAAGAATTATGCCTATTTATCTTTTTGCTTTGTTTATCACTTTTCTCTGTGGTGTGATAACAGAAAAATCAAATGATGATGCTGCCTATCATTTAACCAATTTTTTAGGCAACTTATTATTCTTGCAGACACCTTCGAGCACTGCACATTGGTTTACTCCATACGGAAACAACGGACCATTATGGTCATTAAGTTATGAAATGTTTTTTTATGTTTTCTTTGTTTTATTCTCTTATTTACTGACAAAACTTTCATTAAACAATTCTACCATAATTTCAATTTTGCTAATGCTGTTAACAGTTGGATGCATTACATTAAATTATTATTTATATTTCACGCCATGGTTTAGTTATGCAAGTTTATTCGTGGTTTGGTATTATGGTTACCTGCTATTTCAATATTATTCACAAAACAAAAAAAATGATATTCTATTCATTATTATTTTTATCCCAGGTGTAATTGCTTATCTCGATCCATCACTTCTACAATCTGATACCTTAAAAATAGTATTTAAGGGTTTAGTACTTGTTAGCCTTTATTATTGGGTGCTTCGATTACGAACTGTTGTAAGCGTTAAAAAATATTTGGAAAAAATAGTATCAGTAATTACTTTTTTATTTTATTTCGTAGGTAGGGGAAGCTATGCTTTATATGTGATACATTATGTCGTTTTGACTCTTTGTAGCTTCTATAAATTGAATTTGTTAGAAACAGCAGTTATTTTACTATTTACGATCTTATTCTCCACCAAACTCGAAGAATTTGTTCAAAAATATAGGCTAATAAAAACCACATAAATTAATTTGAAAAAATTCAAATCAATAAATTCATCGGGTAAAATATTTCTTGCGATATTACTAATATATGCTGTAAGCAGTACTAACCCATTATTAACAATTTTTGCTGTACTTATTCCATTTATCCTGTTATCGCTGGTATGGAAAAAGAATGAGTCGCCTTTTATTTTTATTGGTTTAATGCTTCAATGGCTCTCCATTAATATTAAAGTATTTTATGCAAATTTTGAAAGAATTGATTTTGCTAGCACATTTGAAAACTATAAAAATATTGAAGAGGCCTTTTATTATAGTAACACTGGTTTACTATCTATCGGACTAGGTCTTTTTGTTATATTACGTAAGTTCGATTTAGCAGATGTAGATTATTTTAAACATGCTTTAAAATATGATTCAAGAAAGATTATACCTGTTTATATCATTGTGACCATCCTATACCCCATAATTTCGGACGGATCTTTTAGGTTTGGAGGATTACAGCAACCCATCTCCAAGATTGCTGATTTTAAATGGATGGTGTTTTTTATTTTCATGTTGAGCTGCCTTTATACTAAGCAGTTTAAATTATTCATAATTATTGCCGTTGCAGAAGTGATTATGAGCTTAACGGGTTTTTTCTCCAGCTTCAAAGACTACTTTTTAGTCATTTTTGGCGGCATGATCATCATTTATAGCAAAGATTTGAAACCGAAACAAATATTGCCCCTAGCTGCAGTTTCTGTAAGTTTAATGTATGCCTTAATTCTTTGGCAATACGTAAAACCTGAATACAGGCAGTACCTTAATGGTGGAGCTATGAACCAAAACAGTATTCGCTCCACGGGCGAATCACTATCCAAACTCGGAGAGTTGGTTGGGAAAGTTAATCAGGATGATATCGCTCTTCTAGGCTTCAAACAAACCGTTGACCGTTTATCCTATATTGATTTCTTCTCGGCAACAATCGACTATGTACCCAGGGTTATTCCGCACACGCATGGCAGGTTATGGGGTGACGCAGTAGGCCGGGTACTTCAGCCCCGTATTTTCTTCCCAAATAAAGCCGCTATTGACGATTCTGAAACGACTCGGAAATATTCAGGTATGATGTAGCTGGAACAGAACAGGGAGCATCAATCAGTTTAGGTTACATGACTGAAAACTATATCGATTTTGGTGTACCAGGAATGTTTATCAGCTTATTTGGCTATGGGCTGTTAATAGGCCTTGTTTATAAATATGTAATGACCAGCAGCCCTGATAAATTAATTGGTACTGCGATGATTATACCCTTGTTTATTTTAATTTATTTATTTGAATCCGCATTGAATAAACTCATTGGTGGGTTATTGATGTACTTACTCATTTACGAGTTGATCCGCCGTTTCGCGTTAAAAAGATTTTTACAACAGATTAAAATTTAATTTGAAAATCATCCAAATCACAGCCTCCTATAAACCCGCCTTTATTTATGGAGGACCAATACAAAGTGTGGGTAAATTGTGTGAAACGCTAAGTGAAGTTGTTCAACAAAAAACCTTCGACTACGCTCAGGATGGCAAATACCCAGTATTAGAAGTACTTACAACTAATGCCAATGGTAATGAAGAACTCTTAGTAAGCATAGGCAAACCTGTTTTGGTTGAGGGGGTAAAAGTAACCTATTTTAAACGGTGGACTAAAGATCACAGTCATTTTTCGCCTGGATTATTGTGGGGTTTAAGAAAAGTCCTTCGACACCGCATCGTACTGAATGCAAGCTTAGTTCAGAGCGACAGCAATATTAAAATACACAAGATTGAAACGCCAAACGCCAAACTCATTATTCATATCCATGCCTGGTGGAACCTGGTTTCGGTTTTGAGTTGTTGGCTTGCAAAATGGTATAAAATACCTGTTATACTCTCTCCCAGGGGAATGTTAACTTCTTACACCCAAACCAACCGCAATTCATTTTTTAAAAAACTCCTGCATCAATCGATAGGAAAAAAACTCTTGCAATACTGCCATATCCACGCCACGAGTGAGCACGAAAAGAAAGATATACTCGAAATTGTTAGCCCAAAAAGCATTACTGTAATTCCTAATTTAGTAAATATACAAAAGCCAGTTTTCGGTTCACAGTTAGCAATATCCAACGGTAATCCGCCGGTATTCCGCTTAATTTTTCTTTCACGTATTGAAGAAAAAAAGGGACTTGAATTGCTTTTCGAAGCACTTTCCTTACTGGAGATAAACTGGCAGTTAACCATTGCGGGTTTGGGGAAAGCAGCATACCTGGAAAGCTTGAAATTAAAAGCCCAAAATTTAAATCTCCGGAAGCGTATTAATTGGATTGGGCAAGTGGATAACCAAAAAAAATACGAATTAATGGCCCAACATGATTTACTGGTTTTAACTTCCTTTAATGAAAATTTTGCCAATGTGGTAATCGAAAGTTTGAGTGTTGGAACGCCTGTTTTAATTTCAAACCAGGTTGGCTTATCAGATTATGTTATCAATCGGCAACTGGGCTGGGTATCAGCTTTGAAAGCTATTGACATTAAAGCAACGTTATTAAGATCGTATGAAGATCATGAAAGCCGGCACAAGATCCGCCAAATGGCACCAGAAATGATCAACAAAGATTTTGATGACCAGGTTTTGGCCAAACGGTATTTAAAACTTTACGATCAGGTGGTTTAATGAACAGCGAATTCAGTATTATTATTTTAACCTTTAACGAGGAAGTTCATCTGCCCCGATTGCTGGAATCGATTAAAGATTTACAGGCAAAAATATTTATTCTGGATAGCGGAAGCAGGGATGGAACTTTAAAGATTGCCAAAACCTACGGTGCGGAAATTAAAGAGCATGCTTTTATCAACCATCCCAAACAATGGGATTTTGCTTTGAAAAACTTCAATATTACCACTCCCTGGACCATCGGACTGGATGCTGACCACGTTGTAACCCCGGCACTTTTTGCGCAACTTATACAGTTTAAGGATGCAGATTATGAAAACATTAACGGGATTTATTTTAACCGCAAAAACTATTTTCAGGGAAGCTGGATCCGCTATGGTGGCTACTACCCGCTTTATCTGTTGAAAATGTTCAGAACGGGGATCGGTTATTCGGACTTAAATGAGAATATGGACCATCGTTTTATTGCCCCGGGTAAAACTGTTACCTGGAAGAACGGGCATTTGCTAGAGGAAAACCTCAAAGAAAACGACATCAATTTCTGGCTGCAAAAACATGAAAAATATAGCGAGCTTATTGCCCAGGAAGAGGTTGAAAGGATGCAGAACTTACGGATTCAAACCTTGAAACCAAATTTATGGGGCAATCCGGATGAAAAAAAAGCCTGGTTAAAAAGGCTTTGGTGGAAGTTACCGCTCGGTTTACGCCCCTATTTATATTACAGCTACCGGATGGTGTTCCAATTGGGCATGTTGGATAATAAAACCGCCAGAAAGTTTCATTACCTGCAAGGACTCTGGTTTAGGAAACTGGTGGATAAAAAAATAAACAGATTATTAAACTGATGATCAACAAGGTTAGTAATTAATCAAAAAAAGAAAAATCATACCTTTATACCGAATTGCAATAAGCATATGAACGAAATCCAGATTAAACAAGCCAAGAAACAAGCAGATAAAAAAGCAATTAAATTCGTAATTGCATTGTTCGTATTGTATATTTTATTTAGTCAGGGCAACCTCTTTATGAATAGCGTAATGAACGAGGGTGCAAGATTTTACAATGCTTATTTTGCGCAGCATTTAAACTATATCCAGGGCTTAAAAACGGCCTTGATTGTACCTGCGGTTTGGATTATTAAGGCTTTTGGGTTTTATGCCATTTACAATGATTCTGATGTAATGGTTGTGGCAGGCCCATACCTCCGGATTAATTACTCTTGCCTTGGCCTTGGTGTGATGAGTTTTTTAGCTGCTTTTGTACTCGCTTTCCCTGCGCCGTGGAAATCGACCCTTAAAATGCTCGCAATTGGAATTGTAACCATTTATATCTTAAACATTTGCCGCATTGCCGGCTTGGGTGTGCTGCTTGGCTTTTTCGAATCTCAACGACAAAACTTCACCTATCACCATGAAATTTTTAATGTGATTGTATACATCTGCATTTTTGTAATGTTATACCTCTGGATCAAAAAAAACACTAAAGGCAAGGGAAATGTAGAAGCCGTAGAAGAGCCAACACAAGATTAATTCAATTTGAACAAGACTCAGCTCCATAAAAACTTTAATACAGGCAATTTTCAGATTGGGGCCTCGACCATAAAACAGTTTTTATGGTATTTTACTGATGTTTTCTTTTTTAAAAGCAGAATGGTACCATTTAGTGCATTACTTGTTTTTATCTTAAGGCTTTTTGGCGCAAAAATTGGAAAAGAGGTAAGGATTAAGCCCGGAATCCATATTAAATACCCATGGAAGCTTACCATCGGTAATTACTGCTGGCTGGCCGACTGTTACATCGAAAATTTAGATTTCGTCCATATTGCCGAAAACTGTTGTATCTCGCAGCAGGCCATGTTAATGACGGGGAACCACAATTTCAGTAAAACAAGCTTCGATTTAATTACAAAGCCCATTACCATAGAGGAAGGCGCGTGGATTGGGGCGGGTGCTATAGTTGGACCTGGAGTGAGGGTTAAAAGCCATGCGGTACTTACCATGGGCAGCATGGCCACAAAAGATCTTGAAGCTTACACAATAAACCAAGGCAACCCTGCAGTTAAAATTAAGGAGCGGAAAATTCTTTAATACATGGCTATTCCGATTATTATGCTTCACCATGTTCTTGATTTTCCTGAAAAAGGAATCAATAATTGGAGCATCAGCACCCGACAGTTTAGCCTCCTTCTTGACCTCATTGAGCAAAAAAATCTGATTACCACCACCTTTGAGGCCATTAGTACAGGAAACGCTGCTTCTCATCAAAAACTCGTTATCCTTAGTTTTGATGATTGCCCGGCTACACTTTTTGAATATGCTGTACCCGAGTTAATTAAACGGAAAATGAAAGCTGTTTTTTCTATTCCTACCGCGCAAATTGGTGGGTTTAACATGTGGGATGTAGCAGAACAAGATTTTGCCAAGGTAGCTTTGATGGATGCTGAACAATTGCAGTATTTAAGCAGCCAGGGCATGGAAATAGCAAGCCATGGCCAACACCATTTATGGACGAACGAAATTGATGAAACAGAATTTATAGAAGAAATCTCGGCATCTAAACAATACCTTGAGGCACTGCTCAATAAAAAAATTTACACCTTTACCTATCCCTACGGGGAGGTTCCGAAGCGGTACCGATTATTGTTGAAACAATGTGCTTACCAATATGGGCTCTCCATTTATCAACCCAGGCAAAATAATTTAGCCCTGCGCAGAATAGGCATACACCAAGCGGATACTGCCAAATCTATCGCTTACAAACTGAGCCAAAGCTATCAACTGATGCGCAATCTCCTCGATCCGCTGCTTTCGCTTTACAAGTTTATTAAGCCTTAAAAAGCCCCACTTTCCATTTTTGATTATTATCGTTTTTAATTTCCTCAAAAGAAATAAAATTGAAACGCTGCTTTAGTTTCTGCCATATTGCCTCATGGCCGGTATAATGGCACATGGAAATGATAAAATATCCACCTTTGTTTAAATTCTGATCAATACATTTTTGAATGGTGGTTAACGGCCTGTTGAAATAATACAGCGTTTCGTTAAAAATGATTACATCAAATTTTCCGTCCAGTTTCCCATACTCAAAGTCTAATTGTTTAAAGCCAGCTTCAGGGAACGAATGTTGTGCTTTGCTTACCGCACTGACCGAAATATCTATTCCAAAGTAATTTAGGGTGCCTAATCCCAATTTAAGGTAGTGGTAAAGTACCCCCTGACCGCAGCCAACATCCAAAATGCTGCCCAAACCATGCCGTTTAATAAGATCTGCTATAGCCAGGTAATGGCCTTTCTCTGCATCGCTGTACAGATAATCCCAATCTTCTCCTTCAAACTGTTTTTCCCATACACTTTTTGATACCCGGTTTCCAAATCCAAACCTGTTAAGTATAAATGTGTAAAGCAAGTGCCTCAATTTATTTTTAACCTTATCTAAAAGCAGTGGCATCTTATAATTTTAACGGCTAGGTAAATGATAAATTCTGACGCATGAGGTTGTTTTTCTTAATTTCTCTCATACCAAAAAGTAAAATTAACTTTTTTTAAAGCAGCTGTGTAAGGATTGATAAATTTCATTTGATATTTATCTAAAAAATCAGACATTATCCCCATTAGTTGACATTAAAGCCATACCTTGCTTTAATTATATATGCAGTTTGTTAACTTTCTCTCCGCAACCACCTGTTTTTTCCTGCTTTTAATTTCCATCCATTTATTTTTTGCTAAAAATGGGAATAGAAGGCAGAATATATTATTGTCTGTTTTATTATTTTCGCGTTTTGGCCAAGTGCTTAACTCGCTGTTTATTACAACCGGAAAAGCAGAGCCGCTTTCTATCTTTTTCCAGTTTTTTACACCGCTGTATTTTGCCGCACCCGCCTGCTTTTACCTTTACATCACTAGTTTTCTTTCTAAAAAACCAATCGTAACCAAAAGAGATCTCTTTCATTTTATCCCTGCTATACTGGCTATCATACATATTATTCCCTGGCCTGGTTTGGCACCTATCAACTGGAACCGCATTGCCAGTGAACTGCATGCCGAAGGTTACCTGTCGCTTACAGCCAAGAGTGGTCTTTTTCCTTCTTATATACATTATTTTTTGAGGCCTGTATTAACCATAGCCTATCTTGGATTAACCTGGCTGGCTGTAATCAGATCGAGGATTATCAGTTCAGGTGAAGTGAACAATACCGCGCAGTATTGGGCTATATTTTTACTTAAAGTAGCCACATTTTTTCAGCTCCTGGGCCTATTGCCGATTTTATTGAGAAACATTGGTGTCCCGATGGAGAATGCTGTTTTTGTGGTAATCAACTGCACCGCGCTGCTGCTCATCCTCTTGTATGCACTGCACAAACCCAGCATTTTTTATGGTTTTCTGCTCGTGGCCATAGACTGGAATAAGCAAGAATGGAGGGAAAAAGTCGTGTCTGATGAAATGAGTGCACCGGAAGATTTTGCGATATCGGACCTGAAAGCAAAAGCCCTCACGCTTTCCACTAAAAAGTTTAACCTTTCCGAAACGCAAATTGCTTTGTATGCTGAGCTGATCAAAAAAGAAATGGAAGAAAACAGTCTTTATCTTAATCATGATTTACAGATTATAGACCTGGCTACCCGCATCAATATTCCTGTTCACCACTGCTCTTTCGTAATCAATAACCACATTGGCAAAAATTTTCGCGACTGGATAAACGGATACCGGGTAGCAAATTTTTTAACTCAACACCCTGTACTTGCCGATAAAATTACCATCGAAGCAATTGCACAGGAATCGGGCTTTAAAAACCAGGCTACATTTTACAATGCCTTTAAAAAGGAAAAAGGCGTTATGCCTAAAAGTTATTTCTCTCAGGCATTAAAGGCTTAAAATCCAGTTTGAAATGCCATTTTGCTCTAACGGTTCAATCATTAGAGACCAATCTTCCTCCTCATTTATCTTTTTTAAAAGATAGCCGATACATTTGAAAAGTGCTTTCAGGGTGATCCATCAATCATTTAAAAAAGTACCGATTAACTGGTCTCCATCCTAAATAAAAGTAATGCTAACAGGTACTGACAGCCGTATTCTCATGAAACCATTTTTCAGTTATCTGGAAAAATTTCATCCGCTATCTAAAGATTTTATTGCACATTATGAATCCTCCTGCCAGGTAGTTTCGGTAAAAAAGCATAAACACATCCTCTCGCCAATAGATGCCAACAATGCAATGTATTTTTTGCTTCACGGTGTGGTCAGGGGATTTATTAAAGACAGCAAAAAGGACATCAGTACCTGGTTCGGTTTCGAAAACCAGATTATAGAGGCCATCCGCCATCCCAATCAAAAAACTAACCATTCGGTAGAATATCTTCAGGCCCTTGAGCATTCATACCTTGTGCGGATTCCTTATTCGGTTACGGATTTATCTTCTTCCAGTTATCCTGAATGGAATGTTATTGCCAGAAAGTTATTGGAAACCCAACGTTACCAGGCAGCTGAGCGGTCTAATTTGGCCCGGATACCAAATGCATTAGGCCGGTACCTGAAGCTGGAAAGTACAGCTTTTGATTTAGACAGAGTGCCCCAACGTTATTTAGCCAGTTATTTGGGTATGCGCCTGGAAACTTTAAGCCGGATAAGAAACAGAACAACCGATTTGGAGCTGAAAATGATGGCTTAAGAATTATTTAAATTTAAGGGAATATTTAAGTATAAAATTGTTGTTGTGTGTTTAACTTTGCGGAAGCAAACATGGAATTGCAGCACAATTTACTAAAATGAATGTAATACTGGCCTCTACTTCTACCCTTTTTGGCGGAAATTATCTTGAATACCTTAAACAGGAAATTATTACCTTATTTAAAGGCATAGATGAAATTGTGTTTATTCCCTATGCAAGGCCGGGTGGTATTTCGCACGAGGACTATACCGCTAAGGCCCGTGATTTTTTTACTACATTAAACATCAGCGTAAAAGGTTTAAATGAATTTGCCGATCCTGTTACGGCTGTGCATGAAGCAAAGGGCTTTTTTACTGGTGGCGGAAACACATTTTTATTGGTAAAAACATTGCACGAACTCGGATTAATGACGGTTTTGAGTGAAAATATAAAAAATGGAAAACCCTATTTGGGTTGCAGCGCAGGAAGTAATATTGGTGGGGTTAACATGAAAACCACAAACGATATGCCCATTGTTTATCCACCTTCTTTTGACTGTATGGGACTTGTGCCATTTAACCTCAACCCGCATTACCTGGATCCTAATCCGGATTTAAAGCATAATGGTGAAACCAGAGAAACGAGGATAAATGAGTTTTTAACCCAAAATAACGTAAAAGTTGTGGGCTTGCGCGAAGGCAACTGGATTAGAATTATAGGCGATTACATTACTACTGAAGGAAGTGAATACACAAGAATATTCGAACCAGGAAAAGCTCCGTATGAGGTAAAACCGGGTACTTCCTTACTGTAGCAACAGACTTATTTGTGCAGTCCTCTATTTTTTAGATACAGTAAAAGTTCAGCAGGCCTGTCTGTTTGCAGTATTACAGGGTGATACGCAATTAACCAGCCCCAACTTTCTTCTTTCTCATTTTTTTCTACTGCGCGGTCGTCATCATGCCCTCCATTTAACGAAGGCCATAAACTGTTTAACCAGAGGAGTGATTTATTTTTATTTTCTTTTAAAGATCTAAGATTTGATAATGTATCGGTATCAAAAATAGGCTGAACAATGGTTTGTTTATTTGGCGAATACGATTGCATTACGCTTTCCATATCCTTGTTTTTAGCATTAACCACCACCATCAGGTAAGCATCTTTTGGGATGCTGTTTTTCGCAATCAATTCTGGATATGGCATATTATCACCAACATTAACAATGGCCTGATTGATAGTGGCCGTTTCGCTTAGTACTTTAAATACCAAATCAAGGTGATCGTTTCCTTTATCCACATTGATGAGTATTTTACCTTTTGCAGCAAGCATCATTTCTTTCAGGGTAGGAATCTGGTGTTCGGTAAGGCGCCCAGGCCATTTTTAAGCCTTAACTTTTTCAATTCTTCCAAAGTATAATCTCCTACTTTCCCTTTACCGTTTGTGGTTCTGTCGATGGTATTGTCGTGCATAATCACCATCACACTATCGCGGCTCATTTTTACATCCAGTTCCATCAAATCGAATCCTTTTTGAATACTGTTGGAAAGTGCCTGCATAGAATTTTCAGGAGCATTTCGCCAGTCGCCCCGGTGGGCAGCCACAAGGATCGTTTTAGTTTTCTGCTGAAATAGGGCATTAAGCTTTTCGGCTGGAGATTGTGCAAAAGAAGCGGTAGAGCAGTTAGCGAGCAATAATATGCTGCCAATTATAGCATAGGGTTTTTTCATAAGGATAAAAAATGGCAAAAAGCCAACGGATGCAAAGGTATCATCATTGCTTTAAGCGGTTGTTTGCTTAATGTTAATTTAAGGTTCTACTATTTAATTGAGGAGGCAGATCAATCCATCCCATCTAAAAATTAATTAACGCATTGATAATAATTATGGCATAAAGCACCGCAATTAGCCTCTTAACTTTGTACCCGAAAAGCAAAAAGCAAAGAAATAATCAAAAAATAAACAACTATTGGACGAATGATAAAAGGAGTTGGTCGAGAAATACACTGCGTTGGTATAAAGCTTCAATAAGCCTTGCAACGTTTTGCCCAAGCCTGCGTCTCATTATCAAAACAATCACAAAAACATTTTATAAAAATATAAATAACAGCATTATGAAAACTTCAATCAAAACCCTAACAAATTCTTTAGTAGCAGCTTTAGTATTAAGCGCTTCAGTTTTCTCTAACACTGCATCAGCAGATGAAAAACAACCCGTAAAAATTTCTGCTCCAAAAAGCTTCGATAAAGTGATGGTGAGTGGAAATGTAGAAGTTACCCTTGTTCAAAACGGCAGAGAAGGCGTAAGTTACAATGATGATAACAATGGAAAGGTAAAAGTAATTCAGGACGGATCTACCTTAAAAATTAGTTCTGCTGATAACAGCCTTGCAAAAATTACAGTTAATGTAAAAAACATTTACCGTGTACAGGCATCGGATGATGCGGTTGTAAAAACAGATGGCAAACTTGATGTAAAATATCTTCAGGTGTTTTTAAAAGATCATGCAGTTGCACAAATAAATTCTAAAACAGAAAGCTTGTACACTGTAATGGAAGATAGCGCAGATTTAAAATTGAGTGGTGCTACTCAAAACCACATTGTAGTAATGGGCAGAACACCAAAATTAAACCTTGATAAATTTGCCGCCTTAAAAACTGAAATGAGTTCACCAAAAGCAAGCATCCAAACTGCTTCGTTAGCAAAATAAACAATCCAACATATTTTTTAGAAAGCGACAAATGATTTTGTCGCTTTTTTTATGCCCAATAAAAAATCTATGGCAGTTATTCAATCACTACTTTTTTAACAAAACGCTTTAGTATGAGTTTAGTTGATGGACGTTTAAATTACGAGCATCGTGTATAAATCTTCGACTACGCTCAGATTGCTTAGGTAGTCCTCGTTTGTAACGAGGATTTTTGAGGTACGCATTTGCAATGCGAAAATAATTACTTTCAGCGCGATAAAATCGCTTTACTCGTACATCCTCGTTACAAACGAGGACGATGTAGATAATCATCTATAAATTCTCCGTGCTTTATGTGTTTCCGTGGCAAAAAACTGATCTCTGTGTAAATCTGTGGTTAAATCGTTGTAAGATTGCTTCGTCGGCTGAAAAAGCCTTCTCAGCAATGACGATTTATTAGGGCATATCTGAAAGGTCTGTGAGGACACAGACCTTGGTTATAGTTGATTTCCTTTAAAACTATCGTCATTGTGAGGAGGAACGACGAAGCAATCTTTCATGTTAGTAATCTTTACAGGAAAGATTGCTTCGTCGGCTGAAAAAGCCTTCTCGCAATGACGACAAGTTAAATAGTCCTCGTTTGTAACGAGGATTTTTGAGGTACGCATTTGCAATGCGAAAATAATTACTTTCAGCGCGATAAAATCGCTTTACTCGTACATCCTCGTTACAAACGAGGACGATGTAGACACAGACCTCGGTATAGTTAGTTTTCTTTAAAACTATCGTAATTGTGAGGAGGATCGACGAAGCAATCTTTCATGTTAGTAATCTTTACAGGAAAGATTGCTTCGTCGGCTGAAAAAGCCTTCTCGCAATGACGATAACTATTAGAATATTCATTTCCTTAAAATCATGACACTCTTAAATAGTCATAGTCTGTAACGAGGACGCCTCATTACAAAAAAATATCACCTTTTGGCCGAGTTATAAAAGGCGTTGGTCGAGAAATACACTGCGTTGGTATAAAGCGGGAAAAACCGCTGCAACGTTTTGCCCCTACCGGCGTCTCATTATCAAAACAATCACAAAAACATTTTATAAAAATATAAATAACAGCATTATGAAAACTTCAATCAAAACCCTAACAAATTCTTTAGTAGCAGCTTTAGTATTAAGCGCTTCAGTTTTCTCTACCACTGCATCAGCTGATGAAAAACAACCTGTAAAAATTTCTGCTCCAAAAAGCTTCGATAAAGTGATGGTGAGTGGAAATGTAGAAGTTACCCTTGTTCAAAACGGCAGAGAAGGTGTAAGTTACAATGATGATAACAATGGAAAGGTAAAAGTAATTCAGGACGGATCTACCTTAAAAATTACTTCTGCTGATAACAGCCTTGCAAAAATTACAGTTAATGTAAAAAACATTTACCGTGTACAGGCATCGGATGATGCGGTTGTAAAAACAGATGGCAAACTTGATGTAAAATATCTTCAGGTGTTTTTAAAAGATCATGCAGTTGCACAAATCAACTCTAAAACAGAAAGTTTGTACACTGTAATGGAAGATAGCGCAGATTTAAAATTAAGTGGTGCTACTCAAAACCACAGTGTGGTAATGGGCAGAACACCAAAATTAAACCTTGATAAATTTGCTGCCTTAAAAACTGAAATGAATGCACCTGCTGCCAGCACTATACAAACTGCATCTTTAGCAAAATAAATACAACAACATATTGATAAAAGAGCGGTGAAATAAGTTTCACTGCTCTTTTTTTATTTAAAAAAGGTTTTTTAGTAAATCGGTTTAACAGTTCTTCAGGAATTGAAGAAATCTACATCACGAATGATACATTTAGAATTGCCTGATGATTAAATATCTTTTTTAAAAAATGTTATGTTTGCCACATTCCCTGTAAATTTAACATGAAAAAACATACAAAAACCTTACTGAGCGCCATCATACTGCTTGGAGCCAGTATTCATTTTGCGAATGCACAAGTTAAAAAACAACCTGTAGATTACGTTAATCCATATATTGGAAACATCAGTCATTTGCTTGTACCCACCTACCCCACCGTTCATCTGCCAAACAGTTTATTGCGGGTTTATCCGGAGCGCGATAATTTTACCAGCAATACCATTGATGGATTACCAATTGTAGTAACCAGCCATAGAGGAAGCTCAGCATTTAATTTAAGTCCTTTTCAGGGCGACCTAAAAAATGCAGGCAGCGTTATCCCTTACGGTTACGACAATGAGGTGATTAAACCTTATTATTACCAGGTAGACTTGGATGACTATAACATAAACGTGCAATTTGCCCCTTCGCACCAATCGGGCATTTATGCAATTAACTTTCTGCAGGCTGCTAATCCTGCTTATTTAATTTTGAATACCAGAAATGGCGAATTACAGGTGAACCAACATGTGGTAAGTGGCTTTCAGAAACTGGACAATAACACCAAAGTTTACCTTTACTTAGAAACCGATTTATCACCGGTAGAATCGGGCACACAAAAAGGTGATGCAATAAATCCGAAAGGGCAAACTACCTCTGGCCGGGATGCTTACCTCGTGTTAAAATATCCGGCACAAACCAAGCAGATCAAAGTGCGGTACGGCATTTCCTTTATCAGTGTAGAACAGGCAAAAAGCAATCTGCGCCGCGAAATAAAGGATTACAATTTAGACCAGGTTGCCCAAACCGGGAAAAGCATCTGGAATGCAACGCTTGGTAAAATTATGGTAACCGGTACGGATGAAACCGCCAAAACCATATTTTACACCTCTCTATACCGCACTTATGAGCGGATGATCAGTTTATCGGAAGACGGTAAGTATTTTAGCGCATTTGATGGTAAGGTACATACCGATAATGGTGTACCTTTTTTTACCGACGACTGGATTTGGGATACTTACCGGGCAACGCATCCGCTTCGCGTAATTATTGAGCCTAAAATGGAGGGCAATATGATTAATTCCTACCTGCGCATGGCCCAGCAGATGAACGACCATTGGATGCCTACTTTTCCGGAGGTTACGGGAGATAGCCGCCGGATGAACAGTAACCACGGTGTGGCCACTATCATTGATGCCTATAACAAGGGCTTACGAGGTTTTAACCTGGAGGAGGCTTATCAATATTGCAAAGCAGGCATTACGGAGAAAACACTGGCTCCATGGTCATCAAAAAAAGCAGGTGTTTTAGATCAGTTTTTTAAAGATAAAGGCTATTTCCCTGCTTTGCCCGAAGGGGAAAAAGAAACTGCGCCTGAGGTGCATGGCTTTGAAAAACGCCAGCCAATAGCTGTAACACTGGGTACAGTTTACGATGAATGGTGCCTGGGCAACATTGCGCAGCAATTGGGTAAAAGCGATGAGGCAAAATACTTTTTAGATAAAAGCTCCAGCTACCATACCGTATTTAATACCGAAACGAGATTTTTTCATCCGAAGGATGCCGATGGCAAATTTATTAAACCCTTGGATTATCGTTTCTCTGGCGGATTGGGTGCAAGAGAAACTTATGATGAAAATAATGGCTGGCTATACAGGTGGGATGTTTTGCACAATCTGGGCGATCTGGTAAATATGATTGGAGGCAAACAGGCCTTTGTTGATGAATTGGAGAAAATGTACAATACACCGCTGGGAAAAAGCAGGTTCGATTTTTATTCGCAATTGCCAGATCATACCGGTAATGTTGGTCAGTTTTCGATGGGTAATGAACCTGCCATGCATATTCCTTATTTGTACAATTATGCAGGCCAGCCCTGGCGTACACAAAAAAGAGTGCGCAGTTTACTTACCCAATGGTTTAGAAACGATTTAATGGGAATTCCTGGCGATGAAGACGGTGGAGGTTTAACATCTTTCGTGGTATTTTCGCAAATGGGTTTTTACCCGATAACACCTGGCCTGCCGATGTATGTAATTGGTAGCCCAACCTTTGCCAATGTAAAACTTGATCTTGGAAATGGTAAAAAATTTGAGCTGAACTGTATTAATTATGCTCCAGAAAATAAATATATCCAGTCGGCAAAATTGAACGGCCAGGTATGGAACAAATCGTGGTTTGCTCACGAGGATTTAATGAAGGGCGGTAAACTGGAACTGGTAATGGGCAAACGCCCGAACAAACTTTGGGCATTGGAAGAAAATTCGTTACCACCATCGTTTAAGATGCCGGGGAAATAGATTAAATTATTAATCAACATACCATGCGGGGAATACACTATGAATGGCTAAAGCATTCGGTTATTCCCCGTTTTTATAAAAAACGCCTTACAAGCTGTTCCCACTCTTCATCTAGTGAAATTTCAGGTCGGCTTTCGCCTGCTTTAGCATACCAATAATCGGCATTCCAGGTATCGCCTTCTTTACGGTGCAGGTAAGCATGAATGCGGGCTGATGCGCGATCGTTTAATTGATCTACCTGGTGATGGGCAGCATCCCAATCTCCTTTTCCATCGTACCACAATGCCTGCAACTGGATAGACAGTTTATGATCAGGACTTTTATTGGTTAACGACTGTTTAAATTCTGTTATACGCTCCATTTATTTTACTGATGCTTTGTGCGAAATTACTGCTACAATTTAATAACTGATTATTTTTTAATGCCGACTTGTAAAAATAGGCTTATTGTTTAATTTTGCAGCCGTAATTAAAGGTTGGAATGTAAAAAAACCAACATCTTATCAATAAACAATATCTCCTTAAAATGGAAGAAAACGATTTTGTTTCAATATGGCTTCAAGAAACCGGAAACCCAGCCATTGAGAAATTAACGGAAATGAACCTTGAACTGGCTGCTAAAACATTGGAGCTTTTAACTGAAAAAGGTTTATCGGAGCATGATCTTGCTGCCTTGCTTGATATCAATCCTGATGAAATTAAAAGATGGTTGATTGGCAAACATCCTTTTAGCGCAAAGGTTTTAAATGAAATTTCTGCTGCTTTAAATACTGTTCCAAAGGCGCAATTTTCATAAAAGCGGTTTAAGGTTTGCTTAAATTTTGATTGTAAAGAGCATCAAACACGCCTGATTAAAAAATATTTTCGGCTGAGATCATACTGTTCTGCCCGCAGCAATGCGAAGCCACAAAATACTATAAAACAATAATTTAAGCGTATACCAATCCATTATAAGGTTTCATTTTTCTCCTCTTAAATCCTCAATTGATGGCAATAAATGAAAACCATCCGTGCATAAACTTGTTGTAAAAACAGGCACAATAATTAATTGGCCTTTTAAAAAAAGCAACTTATGGATTCAGGAACTATTGTATACAGCAATTTAGAAGAGCTCTCAAAAAGTGTTTATCAGTTAACAGATGGCGAGGCGGATATTAAAGACTGGCCAGTGAGAAATGAAGCTGGTAACCAGGTAGGAAAAGTGCGTGACCTGTTATTTGATCCGGAGCAGAATACGGTGAGGTATGTTATTGTAGAACTTGCCGATATGGGTGAAGATCTTGATGAAAAGGCGGTATTGATCCCTATCGGGCTTGCAAACTTAGGCGAAGATAAAAAAGAAGTTATCCTGCCAGATATTCACCACGATCAGTTTAGGGCTATGCCTAGATATATTATCAATGAGGTTACGCCACAGATGGAAGATGAGATCAGGGCTGTTATCGGAAGTCCGGCAGCATTGCGGATTGAAGATGAAATTGTTGAAATTTACAGGGCAAATTTTAACCGCCATCAAATATAATCCAAAACAATTATGGTTTATTTAATCGTGATCTTCTGATCATTAATAACTCATAACCATTTATCGTAAATTACAATTTTAAGAAAACGGGAAATAGCCATTGGTTATTTCCCGTTTCTTTTTAATGTTTAAAAGTTCAGCAAAACTTAAGCTGATGAGTTAGTTAAATATTTGTCCTTCGCGATAGTCGTGATCCATGCTTTCAAGTTTACCTGCCTTAAAATGCAGGGTTACTGTTGAAGAACCGGTAACGCTTGCGCTCACAAATTCTGAAAAGCCAAACTGCCATTCATCGTGGTTGGCCATATCCGGATCGTAAGGTTTATTTAATGGTTTGGCAGAAAGTATAAATCCGTAAGCCGCATATGCAGGCAACTGGTGAATTTTAATCAGTTTTGCGGCCAGGCCTGAAACTGGATCATCAAACTCTAATTGCAGTATCATCGGGCGCGTTTTCAGGCCATTTGTTTACGCCGGTGGTAAGCCCGGCACCGGTGGCAATCTGCTGTATCTTATCTCCGCTAAAAAGCAATACCACCCGATCTAAAGTTCCGGTATTGTTGTAAATGGTAAGCGCGTAATAATAAGGAAGGAGCTTGCCTAAGTTTTCGGGCGAACTGTAAGGCTTATGCCCAAAAATTGATACGTCGTTAAAGTGTAAGTCTAATCCTGCTTTTTGCAGCTGGCCATATACTTCTGCTTGTGAGCTACCAATGCGGATTCCCCATCTTTCGCCCTTGGTAATGGTTTCGGAATAATTTCCATGTCTATCTTTTTTACAGCTCCCAAAACAGCATAACAGAAGCATTATTGGTAATAGTTTTTTCATTTTTGGTTAGTGTTAATTTAAAGCATAAACGCCAGGCATTAACGCTACCGCTACACCCGGTATTAAAAATAAGCTACAATATTAATTCTATTTAAATCTGCAGCTTTTGCCAAGCCAATATTGAGATGAAAATTAATATCTTGTGGAACTAAATTAACCCTATGGTTCATTTTAACAATGGTTTAATAATCCCTAGCGTAAATGCGGTTTCTTGCTTAGCTGTAAACAGTTGTACCAGCTTTCAATATAAAATAAACGAATAGCCACCTGTTTAAATAACAGCTAATTATTATAAAAAATGATTCTCCAATCCCTTAAATCCACGCCATCTATATTAGACAACGATTTTTATAAGTTTACCATGCAGCAGGCGGTGGTTCGCCTTTTCCCGTCGGCTATGGCCCGTTATAGTTTTATTAACCGCGGGAAACACCGTTTTCCGGCCGGTTTTGGTAATGCATTACAGAAAAGGATAAGTGAAATGGCAAAACTGCGGCTCACCAATGAAGAAAAGAGTTTCCTTAAAATAAACTGCCCTTACCTTGATCCGCTTTACCTCGATTTTCTGGCTGGTTACCGTTACGATCCTAATGAGGTAAGTGTTAAACAGGACGGGGAAGATATTGATATTGAAATTGAGGGGCATTGGTACCGCAGTATCCTTTGGGAAGTGCCGATTATGGCCTTGATTTGCGAACTTTATTACGAAATGACGGACGGAAAGCGGATATCGGATGAGATACTGATTGACCAAACGGCGGTTAAAGCAAAACAGTTTCAATCGCTTGGTGTAAATATTGCAGAGTTTGGTACCCGCCGCCGCCACAGTTACCATGTACAGAAACTGGTAATTGATGCTTTTAACCGCGAAGGGGGAAAAACCTTTGTAGGCACAAGCAATGTGCATTTTGCCATGCTCCACCAAACCAAACCTATAGGCACCCACGCACACGAATGGTTTATGTACCATGCGGCTGTATATGGTTTTCCGCAGGCAAATGCCACTTCGTTACAACACTGGGTAGATGTTTTTCGTGGCGACCTGGGTATAGCACTTTCAGATACTTACACTACGGATGTTTTTTTGACACAGTTTGATAAAATGTTTTCGAAACTTTTTGATGGGGTGCGCCAGGACAGCGGCAAACCTATTGAGTTTGCAGATAAAATAATCGCACACTATAACCAGCTCGGTATTGATCCCTTAACGAAAACCATTATTTTTTCTGATGGACTTGATTACGAAAAGGTTGCCCGAATTACTGAGCATTGCCGCGGCAAAATTGGCTTTTCTTTCGGTATTGGCACCAACCTGAGCAACGATGTAGGACTGGAAGCGATGAATATTGTGATTAAAATGACCCAAACCAGGCAGGAAAACGGCAAATGGACACCCGTGGTTAAACTCTCGGATAGTCCGGATAAAAACACAGGTAATGCTGATATGATTGCCGCATCGAAAACCATACTTAATATTGAACAATAAAAACGTGTGTTTGGTAAAAGTGTATAATTTGTTGTTATAGTAAGCTTATTGAATGTTCTTTGGACGGTAAAACAATAGTTTAGATTGCCCGGTTAAACTGCTTTTACCATCATAATATATTTTATCAAGCATATTCTGAAATGGTTGCAATGGCTTCTTTATCACTAATTCCAAGCCTGATCAGTGCGAAGATCCAGAGGTCGGTATTTAGCAGTTCAGGTATTTATAAAAAACCTATTGCAGATAACCATACAGAAATCTTTTCTCTGGGAAGTCATATCCTGAATTCTAATTCGAAATTGAAGCAGAATCCTGGAAACAATTAGTCATTATGTTAGTTAGTTGGGGTTTCCGGTAAAATGGAAGTACCTTTTTTACCAGCCATTTGTTTAATCACCTCCATTTATTAACTTTAACTATCTAAATATCAACTATGAAACGTATATTAATTCTTTTGTTTGTGGTAATCAGTATATCGGGCTGCAAAAAGGACGCAGATAATACCACTAATGAAACTTTAAACGGAAAATGGGTCACCGGTGGTTATGATCTTCAACTGTACAATTCTTCGGATGTTGAAGTTAGCCATATTATTGCTGATGCAATAAAAACGTACTGGACATTTGACAACAAGCAAGTGAAAATTTCAACTGATGTGAATACAAATGTAATTGTATCGGATTATACCCTTAAACGAAATGTGGATACAAGGATACTCTCATTCAGCAACCCCGATGTTGCCGTTAAACAAGCCGACTGGAGGATAGAGGAACAGACAGAAAAATCCATGCGGATTACCTCAAGAGTGACCAATAAAAATTCGTTGGTTTATGGAGATAACAAAACTGCAGCTTATGGGATTATAAGTATTTATTTGAGTAAAGAGTAAGATTTGGTGTTTTAAGGTTTGGCATAGATTCCATGAGGCAGGGAATTCGTTAATTCGCCATTACAAGAAGGCTTTTCAGGCGATTAAAGAATCTTTGTTAAAGAGTTTTACTACGGCCGTCATTGCCGCGCATGAGGGAACCACGTAGTGCTCAGCGTAGCTAATCTTAATGTTTTCGCTATGTTTTCGCTCCGCTCGGGCTTGCCTCGGTTCACCGCCACCGAGGGGGCTCTTACCTTTTTCTTGATAAAAAGGTAACCAAAAATCAAGGCTTGGAACTGATGTCGGATAAATTCGTTAAAGCTTTTTGGTCGTCAGCACAAGTTCCGCCGAAGGGGGCGGAAAGTGTGTGCTGCCTCAATTCAGTGATGAATGAAAAAGGTAACGATAAAGCTTTAACGTTTTCTCCTTCCATCATTTCCTATGCCGAATAGCAGGGAGGAGATAGCATAATTCAAATAGCGAGGTGCAAATAGCATGATGCAGGGAATGCGTTAAATCCGTCATTGCGAGGCTGGAGAGAGCGAGCCGAAGCAATCTTTCTAATAATGTTTCTAAACGGTCGTCATTCTCGCGCATGCGGGAATCGTAATGCTTTCGCTCCGGAGCTCATGCTTGCCTCGGCTCACCGCCGCCGAGGGGGCTCTTACTTTTGGCTTGGCCCAAAAGTAACGAAAACCCAAGGCTTGGAACTGATGTCGGATAAATTCGTTAAAGCTTTTTGGTCGTCAGCACAAGTTCCGCCGAAGGGGGCGGAAAGTGTGTGCTGCCTCAATGCAGTGATGGAGGGGAAGGTAACGATAAAGCTTTAACGCTTTCTCCTTCCATCATTTCCTATGCCAGATAGCAGGGCGCAAATAGCGAAGTGCAGATACAGGCATATGTAAATTGATTATTCTAAAACTATGAGGGAACGCATAAATTCGTCATCTCGACCGTAGTGGAGAGATCTTTGGATTTACTATCTATATAAATATGTCATTGCGAGGCTGGGAGAGAGCGAGCTGAAGCAATCTTTTTAGTCGTGTTTCTAACACGGTCGTCATTCTCGCGCATGCGGGAATCGTAATGCGGTCGCTATGTTTTACAGATATGTTTGCCATATGCCTAAGGCGATCGTCATGCTGATCCGATAGCTATCGGATTTATTTCAACACATTTCCTTGTGTTTAAAACGTTGAGGGGGCGCGTAAATTCGTCATTGCGAAGCTGGGAGAGAGCGAGCTGAAGCAATCTTTTTAATCGTGTTTCTAACACTGTCGTCATTCCCGCGCATGCGGGAATCGTAATGCGGTTGCTATTTTGGCCACTTTGCTATATTTTCGCTCCTCTCGGGCTTGCCTCGGTTGGCCGCCGAGGGGGCTCTTACCTTTTTCTTGATAAAAAGGTAACCAACCTGAGCACAGCGAAAGCATGACTACCTATAAAAACAACAAACACAAAGGCATAACTGAAAGGCTTGGAACTGATGTCGGATAAATTCGTTAAAGCTTTTGGTCGTCAGCACAAGTTCCGCCGAAGGGGGCGGAAAGTGTGTGCTGCCTCAATGCAACGATGGAAGGAAAGGTATTGATAAAGCTTTAACGTTTTCTCCTTCCATCATTTCCTATGCCGGAAAGCAGGGAGCAGATAACGAAGTGCAAGTAGCGAAGTGCAGATACAGGCATATGTAAATTGATTATTCTAAAACTATGAGGGAAAGCATAAAATCGTCATCTCGACCGTAGTGGAGAGATCTTTGGATTAGCTATCACCAAGTTTCTACAACGGCCGCAGTAGATAGTTCTGAAGTCGCAGTAGATAGTTCTATAGTCGCAGTAGATAGTTCTATAGTCGCAGTTGATAGTTCTGAAGTCGCAGTAGATAGTTCTGAAGTCGCAGTTGATAGTTCTATACTCGCAGTAGATAGTTCTGAAGTCGCAGTAGATAGTTCTGAAGTCGCAGTAGATAGTTCTGAAGTCGCAGTTGATAGTTCTGAAGTCGCAGTAGGTAGTTCTGAAGTCGCAGTAGATAGTTCTGAAGTCGCAGTAGATAGTTCTGAAGTCGCAGTAGATAGTTCTGAAGTCGCAGTAGGTAGTTCTGAAGTCGCAGTAGATAGTTCTATACTCGCAGTAGGTAGTTCTGAAGTCGCAGTAGATAGTTCTGAAGTCGAAGTAGGTGGTTCTATACTCGCAGTAGATAGTTCTATACTCGCAGTTGATAGTTCGTAGAGATAAAAAACAAAAAAACCCAAAACAAAGCAAAAACTCTGTTTTGGGTTTAACCCGATTCAAGGTTCTTTTGATGATCCTACTTTAATCTTGTTGACGGAATGGTATCGGTACGGACATATTCTCCTGTTACACCATTCAAAATTTTAATTAAAGAGGTACCCTCAATATCTTCTATGGTTGATGAGGTGTTTAAATCAATATTCGACTGGCTCCTTGCTTTCATCCACTTTCCTAAAACAGGATTGTATATTCCGCCTAGCTTGTTCCAGAAACCTTGATCGGCAGGTAACTGGTAATTAAAGCTCAGGGTATTTTCTCCGCTTCGGTAATAAGGCTGCGATGCCAGCGTGATCGGATTGATCTTATCATAAAAATCAGTATTGGCAATTTTATAGCCAACTGAAGGGGCATTGTATAAACTTCCGCCACTACCGATAAAAATTACATCAATTGGTGCACTGTTTACATCAATCGTTGTGCCCTCGAAAATGGCAAAACCTGAAGCATTGCCACTATTGGCAAATAAACCTGCTGTGTACAAACCAAAACCATCTCCGTTTCCTGCCGGGGCACCTGCCGGAGTCGCAACGGTATAATCTTTTGATCTGATCCATTTTGATGAGGCTATGGATTTGGATTTTGAACCATTAATCATTTTAGCAGAACCTCCAACATAAAAGAACTCACCTTTGGAAACCTTGCCTGAGGTTAAATTGAATTTGTAAGTTCTGGCTACCAGTCCGGCCGGGGTAATTAATGCATCGGCACCTGTTGCCCAACCTTTGATGGGAAAAACTCCTGTTGGCGTAGAGGCACCCGCATTATTGGTTACCACCACAGAAAATGGGGTTACGGAAAAATCAATATCCCTGGTGGCCATAAACTGCATGTATTCATAGTTTCCATCGCCACCTTCTGCATCGGCCATATAACCGGTAATGATAGCCGAGGCAATATCAGGTACAGAACTTAAAGCTACTGCATCTTTAATGGTACGCATTCTCTGGTGCGGTTTTAACTGTCCATTTGTACCTACCGTGTTAAAGATAATACCGTAATAATTGCCATTAAAGTTAAGCCCTCCGTTGGATGCGAAAGTTGCATTTTTCTCGGTATGCAGGGTAAAATTATCGAAACCATCGTTTATTATTTTATCGCCGCCATAGGTCGCATCTGAACTAAGTGCGGGCTCAAAGCCTGCTTTTACAATGGCTACCAAGGTGCTTTCATAATCATTTGGCTTGGCTAAAATAAAACTGCTCCCTACGCGGTTAGGCGGAATAGCCACTTTAGATGCAAGTTTGGTAACTGCACTCGGCGAAACGCCTGTAATTTGCAAAATCCCATCTACTCTTTTCAACACCGATCCGGCTACTTTTATGCCTACTGAATCTCCCGGCACATATTTGGCGGCTTCTGGTCCGATTGGAATAGAGATACCGCGGATTAAACCCAAACGGCGTCTATCCTGAATGATCAGCAAACCTGCGGGCAGGTTATTACCAGAATGATCTGAAATTACCACTCCGGTTATGCTGCCTGAGCCGAACATATTCTCATCAGTAAGGGTAACATCGGTACCTTTATATAAATTTCTTAAATCATATAAAGGCACATAATCGCCTATTACTCCGCCCGGATAATTCGATTTTTTACACCCGATCCACACCAGGGACATGCAAAGGAAAATTATGCTATAATATATTATCTTTTTCATTTTTATAATTTTAATGGTGATCATTTAGGGTTTTTGCCACCATACGTTTGTATTGATTGCATCTGGTCCCTGTGCTGCCACAGCGAGCTGATAACTTGTTGGGTTTGCAGATTGTACATATACCGGGTAGGTCATACGTGCCGGCATTACGCCACCATTTCTTAAACCGGCACCTTTTGGCAAAACAGGATGACCGGTTCGGCGGTACTCGAACCATTGCTGCATATCGACAAGGAATAACGAAAAATACTTCTGCAGGTGGATTTGTTCCATTTTACCTTCAGTAGATTGTGTATTATCCCAATCTATATCGGCTGCTGTAACATAATTGGTAAAAGCTGCGGCTGTTGTTGTGGTTGAAAATGCGGGAACCCAGTAATTAATGGCATTGGCAATCCCTGCATTGTAATAACTCGCTGCTGATCCATTAATCCAGCCTTTTACCGCAGCTTCGGCCAAAATAAACTGCAATTCTGCATAGTTCATCAAGATACCTGTTTTGGCCGATTGTTGCAGGGATTTGGCTCCGTAAGTACTGCTTCCCAACGCTTGATCGTAAGAATAAAAATAAGCTTGTTTTACCACGCCCGCACCTATTGCATAACCACTTGGCACACCGGAATAACCTTGCGATCCTTGCGCAATGCCTAGCCTGTTTACCCCTCCATCGCCATTGGGCGCATTGGCATCAATTCTGGGATCGGCCCAATCTCTTAAATGTTCGATAAAAAAGCTCCCGATGGCCGGTGCCCTGAAATCCTGCACCCTTACGCCATTTACATAAGGGTTAACAAAAGGATCAGTTCCGGTTAAACCTGTCCACTTTAAAGTAGCCGACTCACTGTTATTTTTCATGGTGGGATAACCGGTAGGATTGGTATCTACAATTTCTTTGATCTTTGCGATAACCTGGGCAGAGATTTCAGATTTGCCCGACACCCTTAACAACAACCTAAGGTATAATGTGTTGCAGAACTTGCGCCATTTGGCGATGTCGCCTTTAAATACCGGATCGCTTGAGGGGGTAATTGCCATGCCGGCACTAAGCAGTGTATTGGCCTCTTCGAGCTGCTTAAACATATCCAGATAAATATCTTTCTGTTTATCAAAATGTGCTTCTAAAATACCCGTGCTGCCCTGGTTGGAATTGAAATAAGGAATATCGCCATAGGTATCGGATAACATGGAATAAACCCACGATTGGCAGACTAAAGAAATGCCCTGGTAAGATTTATTGGCCATAGCTGGCTGGCCTGCAAGTTTATAGATATCTTTAAAATTGGTTAGCTGTACATACCAGGCGTTCCACAGGTAATCAGAAAAGGTACTTCTGTATTCGTATCTAAAAACTGTTCCATCGCCATCACTGATACTGACGGTAACCTGCATCAGTTCGTTGTTAAAGTTGCGGTTACGGGTCATCCCTGCTGTAAGCGTGTTTACCAGGGCGGGTGCCAGTAATTTATCTGGTGTTGTATTGAGAATATTGATCGGATCGATATTGATCTCTTCAAAGTTTTTATCGCATGATGAAAGCGTTGTAACTGACAGCATTAAAATGCCGATAGTTTTATATAGGTTCTTTTTCATTTTTTAAAAGATTATATGCCTATTGATAAATTGAAACCATAGGTTCTGGTTGAAGGAAATTGACCGATTTCAAACCCGGTAACAATATCAGAACCGCTGAGTGTACCAAATTCGGGATCGAACATTGGCCAAGGCGACCAGATAAACAGGTTACGGCCGTAAAGCCCGAAGGTTACTGATGATAGACCTAGTTTTTTAACAAAACGCGGATTGAACTTATAATTTAAAGCGGCTTCTCTGAATTTGATAAAATCGGTACTAAAAGTACTTCCTTCTGCATTATCAGCGCCCATATGTGAACGGTAATACTCATCTATATCATAGGCAACAGTGGTATTTTTCACATAAGATCCATCAGCCAGCTGCACAACGCCTTCGCCAACAATGCCGTTGTACCTGCCTGGCAAGGTACTGGTAAGCTTGCCCTGTTCTACCATTTTGTAGTTCAATAAAGAATGTGCAACCGCGCCAACCTGTGCATCAAAAAGAACGTTCAAACTCAGGTTTTTATAGGCAAAAGTACTGCCGATGCTAAATTTGTATTTTGCCATGGTATTGCCGAGGTAAACCACATCATTGGTAATTTTTGCAAAACCTGTTGTGGCATCGTACACCACATTTCCCTGCGGATCGCGAACATAGCCCCTGCCGTATAAATCGCCCATACTGCCACCAACTTTGGCCACAATCTGGCCACCTGCAACGGGTCCTGTTCTTAAGATGATGGAACTATCCGTTAATGCTTTAATTACGTTTGAGTTGGATGCAAATGTTGCATTAACTGTCCATTTGAAGCCACCTTTGGTAGTAACAGGTGTTCCGTTCAGTGCAATTTCGACACCAGTATTGTTTACTTGCCCTGCATTAATCAGTGCCTGGTTATAACCAGAAGAACGGTCTACTATCCGCGTTAAAATCTGGTTTTTGGTATTTCCGGCATAAACAGCAACATCAAGTCCTAATCTCCCTTTAAACAAGCTAATCTCTGTACCCACCTCATAGGTGGTTGTTTTAAGTGGTTTTAGGTTTTCGTTAGGTAAAATGGTAGGGTTTACCAATGAGCTATCGGGATAGGTACCGTTTGCAGCCAATGAATAAGTATATGCTGTGCGATAAGGAGTTGTACCACCGCTGCCTACCTGAGAAACTGAAGCCCGGAGTTTGGCAAAGCTGATTACTTTTGGAAGTTTAAAAAACTCAGACAATACGAAACTGGAACTGATTGCGGGATAGAAAAAGCCCACGTTGTCTTTTCTGGTCGCTGTTGCCAGTACGCTACTCCAATCTTTACGTCCGGTAAGCTCTACATAGAAATAATTTTTATAGTTGGTAGATAAAACCCCGTAAAAACTGTTGATGCGGTACCTACTTGTATCTGGAATGGAAATTAACGGGTATAAATTATTCTCTAGCTCGTACACATTCGGAATTGCCAAACCATCGGCCCGCAGATCGGATTTATTGTATTTATTCCTTAATTCACTTCCGCCCAATGTGGCATTGATACTGAAATTTTTACTGATCTTTTTATCATACCTTAACAGGAAATCGATATTGGTTTCTTGTGCATTGATGTGCTGTTTACGGACTGAGCCTTGTGGCAAACGGCTTCCTGCATCATATGGGCGTTCCTGCGCGCGGCGTTCTTCTGAATAATCGATGCTTGATCGCAGCAAAAGACTTAATTCTTTATTAAACTGATAGCTGGCCTGGATATTTGCGGTTACATTGTTACGGCCTGTTTTATTGATAAATTCGTTTACCACAGCATAAGGGTTTTCGGGAAAAGAACTGAAGGGGTACTTAATGGATAAGTTTTCTTTTCCAATTGCCCAATAATTTCTGATCATATCCAGACTGGCGTTTGGCTGCCAAAAAATGAACCAATACATTAACGATTGGTTACCATAACCTGCGCCCGGCAGGTTATCGCTATACCTGTTACCGTAATTAACTTTTGTTGTTATTTTAAGCTTTTTTGTAACATCGGTATTGGTTGATAAGGTAATTGTGGTGCGCTCTACGCCTGTTTTAGGGATGATCCAGGTATTGTTCTGATTGGTGATTGAAAAACGGGCGGTGGTATTTTTATACCTGCCATCCAAACTCAAAGAGTTGGTTAAGTTTTCGCCTGTACTGAAGAAATCCCTGATCTCATTTTTGTACGGTACCCATGGTGTTCGGGTTTTACCTGCGGCTTGTGTAACCGGATCGTATTGAAAGAACATTTGTCCATCAAAACGGGGTCCGTAAGCAGAACTGGTTCCGCTGGTACTTGCCCCATCGGCACTTGCGCCGTAAGAATAATAAGATGCACCATCTAACCCCTGCCCATACTCATATTGCAGATCGGGCCAGCGGTTAACCTCTTCGAATGATCCGTTGGAAGTAAACCTTATATTTACTTTTTTATGTTTGGCATTTCCCGATTTAGTGGTTACAATTACAGCTCCGTTTGCGCCTCGCTGCCCATACAATGCCGCTGCACCAGGACCTTTTAACACGGTTACACTTTCAATATCTTCGGGGTTGATATCGTTAATGGTACTGCCGTAATCGGCAGGCATGTTGTCGCTTCCTGTTCCGTACACACCGTCGGATCCATTTGCGGTTCTTCTGCCTCCGCTGTTGTTAATTACTACTCCATCCAGTACAATCAGTGCTTCGTTATCGCCTGTAAGGTTATTTTCGCCGCGCAAAATAATTTTATTGGAACCTGCTGGCCCACTGTTTGATCTTACCAGGTTAAGCCCGGCTACCTTACCCGAAAGTGCATCCGTCCAGTTGGTAGAAACCGCATCTGTTAACTGGTTGCTATCAATCTTTGTTACCGCATAACCAAGGGCTTTTTCCTGCCTTTTAATGCCCAGGGCTGTTACCACTACATCATCGAGCGAATTATCTGCTGCTACGAGTTTAAAATTAACACTTGTTGTAGCGGCATTGCTTACTTTAACCTGTTGGCGTTTTGCAACCTGGTAAGAAATAAACCTGGCTTCAACGGTGTAAGTTCCCTGTACAAGGTTAAAATTATACTCGCCATTGTTATTGGTTTGCCCAACAATGTTCAACTCTACAATTTTAATGGTTGCTGCTGGAATGGGCTGGTTATTTTCATCCAAAACGGTTCCTTTTAGTTTACCTGTTGATGTGCTTTTTGCAATGATGAGGATATTGCCAGTACCATTTGCTTTATAAGTAAATGGCAGTCCTTTTAAAAGCAGATCCAGTATTTCGTTTACGGGCCTGAGTCCGCGGGATACATAAACCTTTCTTTGGTCATCAAGCTGGTTGTTATTATAGGCGATATTGTTCCCGCTGAGCTTTTCTAAAGTTTCGAAAGCCTTTTTGAGGGTTACCCCGTTGGCTTCGAATAAAATTTTCTTTTCACTTTGTGCATTTGCATCTTGCTGGAAAGCGAGCAGGGTTGTTATAATTATGGCCATTAACGCCATAACTTTTAAGGAATACTGATGGATGTTTTTCATCCACCGGTTATTAATTTTCATATCTTTACTAAGTTTTGCTTTGTCAAATGAGTTTAAACAGTTTTTAGGGCTCGGAATGTGTCCAGCATTTCGGGCCATTTTTCGTTTTTAGTAGTTTTACTTCATATCTATCTTATCGTTTATTGTTCATAAATGATTACTTTGTTTTCATAGATTTTGTATTTTGAGCCGGTCAGTTTAGCTATGGTTTCCATAATCTGTTTTGCCGAGCATTTATCAAATTTTGCAGTGAGCTTAATTTCTTTTAAGGCTTCTGTCTTGATTGAAATATCAAGGTCGTACTCGCGGCCAATTACCTCCGCAATTTCACTCAGGGGTTTGTCGTAAAAAAAGAGTTTATATTCTCTCCAACTGTCGAAGTCGATGGCGTTAACATTTTGTTTTGATGCCATTCCGGTAAATTTATTCACGGTAAGCTGCTCATTCGGTAAAAGAAACTGAGCCGGTGCTGTTGTATTTTTACGCTTTACTACTACGCCTACCTTACCACTATGCACGGTGATAGTGATATTTTTTAATGATTGATAGGCATTAATGTTGAAGGATGTGCCCAAAACCGTGGTGCTTACTTTTCCGGTGTATACAATAAAAGACTGCTTGCTGCGATGCTGAACATCGAAAAAAGCTTCTCCTTCGAGGTAAACAATTCTTTTGCCGGTATTAAAATTTTGAGCATAGCGGATTTTACTGTCGCCGTTAAGGTAAATATTCGACCCATCGGGCATGGTTACCAGCCTTTTCTGACCGCTTGGATTATAGATTTCATTATAGGTAACGGCGCTTTTTGCAGGATGGAAATTATTGAAATATACGATCGGCAATAGGGCTACGATAATTATAGCGGCTGCTATTTTAAGGTAATAGAGCAGTTTGTTTTTTTTGGCAAGGGGTAAATTAACCTCTTTTGTTTTTTCGATATGCTGCTGAATGGCCGACCAGCTTTTTTGCTGGTTTACAGGTTTATTTAAGTAGTAATCGGCGGTTTCGAATGCCTGTAGGGTATCTCTAAAAATTTGCTGATTTTGCAAACTGCTGTCAACCCATATTAGTAAATCCGTTAAATCTTCACTACGGATGGTTTTTTTGCTGTAATCTTCTATTAATTTATAGTAACGTTCGTTCATTTAATCGCTGTTCTACCGGTAAGACAGCATAAACGGATATTATACGTAGCGAAAAACATTAAGTTACCATTAACAAAATGTTAAGTGGGGGGATATACCTTTAGTATGGAATAGAGCGATTAAATGGTGGGCCGGTTGGTGGTATATGAACGGAAATTTCTCAGTGCCTGGTATAGTAAGGTTTCTACCGTTCGTACTGAAATGCCTAAAAGATCGGCAATGGTATCTTTTCCAAGCAGATCTATCCGGCTCATTAAAAGTACTTCACGCTGCCTAGATGGTAAAAGATCTATCAGGGCTATAATTTCGGTATAGGATTCTCTACTGGTTAATAATTCTTGCGGATTTAAATGGCTATCGGGATACTCAAGTGTATTTTGATGATCGTTTAAGCTCAGTAACGTTAGCTTTGCCCGCTGAATTGCATTAAAAGACAGGTTTTTGGCAGATGTAAACAGATAATTTTTAACCGATTTTACCTCGAGATGGTTCCGTTTATCCCATAAGCGCATAAAAAGATCGGCGATTAATTCTTCTGCCTTATTGTAATCTTTAACATAAATGGAACTAAACTTACATAAAGGGGCGTAGTAGCGGTGAAAAAGTATTTCGAGTGCAAGGCGGTCTTCATTCATTAATAAAGACATTAAATCTTCATCACTTTTGCTTAAATATACATCCCTCATCTTACAGGCAAAATTAGTCTGCCTTCGTTAGCTTAATATTAACGCAGTTTTGCCTTTAAGTTAGCTATGTATTAATTTGATTATATAAGGGTGCAGTTTGAGCGTATTGAATGCTACTCCGTAAAAACCGTCATTGGGTCTATTTCTTTAAACAGGTAGGGTTTGTGTTTGCGCATTGTGCCATAACTCAATTCAGAGGGCATATTTTCTTTCATCGTATTGATATCTTCAGTAGTTATCTTCCTGTTTAGTATATCATATTCTACTCTTGTTTGTTGGCCGGCACCTACATTGTAGGTTTCCATATAGGTAAATACCAACTCATTATCAATAAAGCGGTACCTGGTTTCGCGGTTGCCTACGGGGCCACTACCAAAGGTTGAAATGATTAAATTTCTTTGTTCATCTATTTTGATGTCTTCACTATCATATTGCTGATAATCGCCATTGATGTACGCGGCACCAATGGCCTGCCAGGAAGCAGCATATAAACGGTAACCGCCCGCGGGCTGCTTAAACAAAACCAGGGTAGGCCGCAAATCGGTACTGTCTGTTTTGTTTTGAAGCACCAAAACCACATCTTCAAGGTTATCGTTATCGAGTAGCCCTTTCGCATCCATCGTAATTTGGTACGGTTCGGTTACAAAATCTTCAACAGTGTTTCCCTGCTGTGGAAATTCGACAGCTGCTATTGGTTTTGCATCGCTATTTTTTGCCTGAAGAATTACTTTTTGAGTATCGACAACAGCCTGTACGGCACTATCGGGATTAGTGGTTGCTGCTGCCTGCTGTGGTTTCATGCCCGCACCAAACCAATGTAATTTATAAACAAACACCACTACAAGTAAAAATATAACGGCTATAATGGCAACGATAATTTTTGTCTGTTTTTTCATGAGCGATCTTCTAATTTTGAATGGCAATAAGGTTGTAAACCACCAAAGGCGATAAATGTTGATTAAAATTAAACGATTTCTGTTCAAATGAACATTAGTTTGTTAAATACTTTATCAATTATTCAATTCGTTGTTATAGCCAGGGGCATTATCTATAAAATCAATTCAAATCGTTATTTTTGACCCTACATTCCTGCAAAAAAAGATATTCAATACTTTTAAAACCCAATGATAACAAGAAATTCTTTCTCCATAGCTATCCGAAACTTTTTGCCTATACTTTTCATCTTATTTTTTACGGGCGAAACATTTGCACAAAAAGGTAAACCTGTAGATAAGAGCCAGGATGTATCTCTCCTTTCAGATTCTGCTACCCTTACCAAAGGCGATTACCTTGCCCATTTGGAGAAAGTTTTCGAGGTGGTAAATAAAGTACCTGTAACGGTTTCTTCCTTTAAAAAATTAAGACCAATAGAAGCGCATTTAACGCAGGATGAAGCTGCACTTGCCTTGCTTAAAAGTAGACTGACGCAAAGCGACCGCACAATGAACCTGCAGAATTTGCAGATGGACGAAACCTTGCTAAAAGAGCTGAGAAGCAATAATAAAGATTGCTTGGCAGACCTTGATGAATATGAAAAGGAACTGCGGGCGCTTAAAACTGAAATTCTTAACCTGCGAAAGGATACTGTACTGATTAAGGTATTTACGCAACCTGCCATGCGCATCATGTTTAAAGATCAGTTTGCGGAGCTAAAGAAGAAACATGTTGTGATGGATAGTTTACTTAAAACCACCACCTTAACAATAAATAATTTACAGGCCAGAACCTCTTCGAACCTGATTAACATTAAGGAGTTGATGTACCTTACCGATAACCAGCTTGATGCTGTGAGTATAAAAGCTTTTGGCAAAGAGCGACGTTACCTTTGGGAATCGGTAAACCGACCGGCCAATAGAAGCATGGGTTTCCGGAGGTTTATTAAGGGTGAACAGGAAATTTCGGGTTATTATTTTGTATACACCAGGAGCAGTAGAGCGTTGCTGCTCTTTACCTGCGCGGTATTTTTCTTTTGGGTATTTTTTAATTTCAGAAGCGTAAAACAGCGCGGCCGTTTAGAAACCCTTGATGGTTTTTCGTTAATCAGTCCGCAGCCCTACCTCATTACCTTTATTATGCTTTTTGCACTGGCCCCCATTTTCGATCTGCGGGCCCCTGCGCTTTACATAGAAGCGGTACAGGTGATATTGGCCATATTGCTCACGGTATTTTTCCGTAAAAAATTAGACGCAAAGCTATTTTATTATTGGTGCATATTTGTGGTATTGCTCCTTGCCCCGGTTTTTCTGCGCTTACTGGGTATGCCACCAAGATACCAACGCTGGTTATTGCTTTTTTTAACCATTAGTTCGGTTATTTATGGCTTAAACGTGTGGAAAATGCTTGATGAGAAAACCAAAAGGTATAAAATGATTCTGACCACAGGCTTTATCTATACCGCTTTTGCCATAATCGCTATCTTTTGTAACCTTTTCGGCCGTTTTACACTTACACAAATTTTCTATTCTACCGGTGTAAGCTCGCTGTTGAATGCCATTTCACTTACCATACTGGCGAAAGTATTGGTGGAGGCTTTCTTGCTGCAAATGAAGAGCAGCAGGATTAGAAAGGGGTTTCCGGAACACTTCGACTGGCAGCCTGTAATTAACGGGCTTAAAAGACTAACAGGAATTGGTGCCACCATTATCTGGTTTGTAATTTTTACCACCAACCTTAATATTTTTAACGGACTTTACGAGTCGGTAATGGAAATCCTGACGGAGAAAAGAGTCATCGGAAGTTTCTCTTTTACCTTCGGCGGCATTGTACTTTTTCTGGGCATTATCTGGATTGCCAACTTCTTGCAAAAATATATTGCCTACTTTTTCGGCGATACCGGAGATGATAGTTTTGATGACAATAAAGGCGAACGTTCAAAATTATTGGTTACGCGTTTGGTATTGCTGATTGGCGGATTTATGATTGCCGTTGCTGCATCGGGTTTACCGATTGATAAAATAACGGTTATTCTTGGTGCACTGGGTGTGGGAATTGGATTAGGCCTGCAAAACATTGTGAGCAATTTCGTTTCGGGCATTATCCTCATTTTTGATAAGACGATACGTATAGGCGATATTGTTGAATTGAGCAATAAAAAAGGCAGGGTAAAAGAAATCGGTGTACGCGCAAGTACACTCCTGAGCGATGAAGGTGCAGAAATTATTATCCCCAACGGCTCTATATTATCGAATAACATCATCAACTGGACGCTGAGCAACAACCAGATGCGTGTAGATATTTCACTTTTAATTGCTAAACCTTTTAACTCTACAGAAGTTGTTGGCTTAATTAGGGAGATCATTACTGCAAACAATAATGTATTTATAAGCAAAGAACCAATTATTATGATCAGTCCGGTAAGTAAGCTGAACAGCACCATTAATATTTATTTTTGGTGTAAGGATATTTCGAAGGCTGATTTAACCCGAAGTATGGTAAATGAACAGATTTTTGAAGCGTTTGAACAGAAGGGTATAGAAATTTTGTAAAGCCGTTAGTCGGCACTACTATTTGAGCGTAACGTTCTAAACGATTTACGATTAAACGCCCGTTTGAAACGAGCGTTAGCATGAAAGATAGATTGATTACCATTGGATTTTTCGGCTACGGTGCACGCTGCCCGAAATAACGAAGCATATGGTCTTGTTTCTTAAATGGGCACATAAATAGCTTAACGATTGTATCGTTGTACAAAAAATTACGCTTAAACTTTTTTTAAAAATGTTAGCACAAACATTTGACAGATAATTCGGCATGTGTTTTTTATATTTAAAGCATGAATCATTTTGTGCTTTCCGAAATCAACATTTATCCCATTAAATCACTGGGAGGCATAAGCCTAAAAAAAGCACAGCTGGAAGACAAAGGCCTGCAATACGACAGAAGGTGGATGCTGGTTGATGAAGAAGGCATGTTTATTACCCAACGCAAGCATTTTGAACTGGCTCTGCTAAAAGTAAACATCACTGATGACAGGTTGATTGTATCGCATAAAACTTTAAATGAAAAAGAAATTTCTTTTGCCTTGGATGAAGATACGGGTGAACAGATTTCGGTGGTTATCTGGGATGATGCCTCAACAGGGCTCGAAGTAAGCAAGGCTGTAAGCAAATGGTTTTCTGATTTCTTGAAATTCAAAGTGAAGCTGGTCAAAATGCCCCAGGGAGCAAAGCGACTGGTAGACCCGAAATATGCTTCCGATAACCAGGTAGTAAGCTTTGCAGATGGGTATCCATGCCTGCTTATCGGGCAATCATCGCTCGATGGCTTGAATGAAAAACTTGATGATCCTATTCGTATGGACCGTTTCCGTCCAAATTTGGTATTTACCGGTGGAAGCCCTCACATTGAAGATACTTTTAAAACATTTTATATTGGAGATACTTTATTTTCTGCCGTAAAACCATGCGCAAGGTGCGTACTTATAACTATCGATCAGCAAACAGGCGAGAAAGGACAGGAACCACTTAGAACATTGGCTGGTTACCGCACCATAAATAAAAAGATAATGTTCGGGCAGAACCTGTTGCACCAAAACCCGGGTATTATCTCCGTTGGAGATGAATTAAAGGTAATCGATTGGAAAGATTAACTTCCATTTGCTGAATATAAGAGGAAGTTAAACCATTTCAATAAAAAAAGCTGGATGGTTTGCACCAGTCCAGCTTTTTTTAAAATTTGATGAGAAATTATTTTTTCACAGGTACGCTGATCTGATACAGTTTATCGTGCAAAGCTTTCATTTGTGTTTCTGAAAATTTGATGTCTTTCCTGTCATAAGTCATCAAGCCATTTGTTTCTACTTCCACATCAGTAGTTTGAGTATAAACACCTGCCGAAAGTCCCAATGGAATTAATTGTTCCAAACGTTTGGTAAACTCCGCATATTTATTAAAAAGATCGGTTTTGTTTTTAAAGCTCTGGTAACCCCAGTTGTTTTTTTGTTGCCACACATGGCCATCAATTGGTAGGCCCAAGCCTCCAAATTCACCCAGTACAAGTGCATAATCTTTTCCGAAATAATCTGGACTAGGCATTGCCGGATGTGGATAGTTATGTAAATCGATAATATCGCCTACCGGATGGAAGTTACCTCCACTGGCTGTATTTACCAACCTCGAAGGATCTTTCTCTTTTGTCCATTTTGCAATTTCTACCGTTTTGAACTGACCCCATGCTTCGTTAAAAGGAGTCCAAACTACAATAGAGGGTACATTGTAAAGGGCATCAATAATGGCATTCCATTCTTTTTTATAATACCCCTCAGAGGCTGCGCTTCTATTCTGGTCCGATCCGTGGTCTAAAACACCAGGGCGGTTTTCCCAACCGTTACCCAGGTCGCCACTCGGCATATCCTGCCAAACCAGCATCCCTGCTTTATCGCAATAGTAATACCAACGTGCAGGCTCTACCTTAATGTGCTTTCTGATCATGTTGAAACCCATTTCTTTGGTTTTATCCACATCAAATTTTAATGCAGCATCTGTTGGTGCGGTATAAAGCCCATCGGGCCACCATCCCTGATCCAAAGGGCCGTATTGAAAAACAAATTCATTGTTTAACAATATCCGCTGAATGCCTTTTTCATCTTTACCCATCGAGGTTTTGCGCATGGCGAAGTAACTTTTAACTTCATCCACTTTTTTATTCTTCGCAATCAACTCAACCTTAAGGTCGTATAAGAATGGGTTTTTCGGGTTCCAAAGTTTAGGATTGGCAATTTTTAAACTTATTGCATCTGTTCCGTTACCGGTTTGTTCTGCAACTTTTGTAGTCCCATCCCATGCAGAAACTTTAACCTGATCACCTGTAACTGCGCCACTTAAAACAGGGGTTACAGCTACCGACTGCTGATCAATATCGGGTGTAATTTTTATGTGATCGATGTGCGCTTTATTTACGGCCTCAATCCACACGGTTTGCCAGATACCCGTAACAGGCGTGTACCAGATCCCTTCGGGCTTTTTAACCTGTTTACCTCTTGGCTGAGGGCCATCATCTGTAGGGTCCCAAACTTCGACAGTAAGCGTTTGATTGCCACTTTTATTTAAAAACGGCGTAATATTGAAACTAAAAGGATCAAAACCACCTTCGTGCTTACCCACTTCTTTACCGTTTATGGTTACCGTACTTCTCCAGTCTACCGCGCCAAAATGAAGCAAAATTTCTTTGCCTTTCATGTTAGATGGTACTGTAAAGCTGGTTTTATACCAAAGCAAACTGTCTTTACCTACTGTTTTACCAACACCAGAGAGTGAAGATTCTACGGCAAAGGGAACCAAAATTTTGCCTTGGTTGATGGCTGGTTTCTGTGATTTTTCAGAAATGGCATAATCCCAGAGTCCGTTTAGGTTTTTCCAGTTGCCAGTGCGCTCGAACTGAGGGCGTGGATAATCGGGAAGAACATTTTTCGGATTTACATCCTGTGCCCATGGTGAAGAGATTTTGCCTTTTACCATAGACCATGATTTATCTTGTTGCTGAGCGGAAAGTGTAAGCGAAAGCCCTAGCAGCGAGAAAAGGATGGATACTTTTTTATTCATTGGTTTAAATTTGTGTGTAAAGGCCGGCTTACGCCGACCTGGAATCGGGTTTATTTGTTGTTGAGTTTTTTAATCAGGTTAACTTCATCCTGGCGGTATGGTGTTCCATCTGGCTGGAAGATTTCATGAAACCATTCAATTGGCTCAGAACCATCGGCCAATGGGGTATCCCAAGCATATTTAGTATTGGTTTTACCGGCAGCAAAGCCCCAGTTAATGGCTCCAACATTTTCATTTTTAAGCATTGGCAAAATGTTGGCAAAGCGGCTATTGCGTGAGCGCGCCATGTATTCGGTGCAGATTAATGGCCTTCCACTGGCTTTTAACAAATCTATCGTACGCTGGTGCCAATCTGGTGCTTCATAGTTGTGGTAGGTAACAATATCAGAGTTGGCCAACTGTATTTCATTAAGCTTTTCGAAACCCCAGCTCCACAAGCCGATAGTAATTGGCTGATCGGGATTTACGGAACGTGCCCAGCTGATGGTTTTAGTTAACAAAGGAATGGTTGCATCGAGTTTGCCATTATTACCCGGCTCATTGTACAAATCCCAAAGCAGGATTCTTTTATCATGTGCAAAATGGCCAAGCACATCTTTTACATATTTTTCGAGTTCAGGAAAGTTGGCTTCTTCTTTAAAAGCAGGGTCGCCCGGATCTTGCAACCAACCCGAATTGTGGATACCTGTTTTGGGCTCTGGCTGTTTGCCGATAGCCGAAGTTTTGTTCCAGCAATCATCAAAGAAAACAAACATTGGTTTAATGCCGTGTTTTTGGGTAATGGTTAAAAACTGGTCCATTCGTTTTTTAAAACCTTCAGGGTCCTGGCTCCAGGCTTTACTGAACAAAAATACACGCAGCGTATTAAAACCAATCCCTTCTGCCCATCCGAGCTCTTTATCTATTAAATCGGGAGAGAAGGTATCGGCCTGCCACATTTCCAACTGATTAATGGCATTAGATGGGATATAGTTTGCTCCGGTTAGCCATTTATTTTCCTTATACCAGGCATTGGCTTTTTCTACCGGCCATACTTTTGCGGGCTCTGTGTTTTTTTTGGCTTTTTGTGCAAATCCTGTACTTACGCTCAAACTCAGTGCAGCCAGGAGAACATAATTTTTTAAACTCATATCGGTTTTATCTGGTTTAGTTTTTATTTTGTTTTTGATGGTGAGGCTAAGCGTTCACCAGGTTTTAGGGGTGTACCAAAATTGGGTGTTCCATCGGCATTCCAGCTAAATTTTTGTGCCCTTGGCGAACGGAAGCCACCGCAGCCTTGCCCTGGTTTATCATTGGCATGGTATAAAATCCAATCTTCTTTGCCATCGGGTGATTTAAAAAATGAATTATGACCCGGAGCGTAAACTCCATCCTTTGGCGATTGTTGAAAAACAGGCTTTTCGGATTTTGTCCATGATTTTGGATCAAGCAAATTACTTTTTACCGATGCTGATAGCATGCCCAGCGCATAAAAATCCGTCCAGCAGCCACTGGCAGAATAAATGATGAATATTTTGTCGCCATGTACCAGAAACTGAGGCCCTTCATTTACATCTACGTGTGCACCACCACCTAAATCACCAATCTTTTCCCAATCGAATTTTGGTGTCGAGATTTTAACGCGTTGGCCATCTACCGTCCATGGGTTTTTAAGTTTAGCGATATAGATTTCCTGTTTTCCGTTCCGGTCTCCTTCCCAACCCGACCAAATCATGTACAACTGACCTTTAAAATCGATTACATCTCCATCAATGGCCCATTTATCTGTAGGGTCGGCTATTTTTCCTTTAAATACCCATTCTCCCTTCATAGGATCCGCAGCTGCATTTTCTAAAACATACATGCGGTGGTTATCATTATTGCCATCATCGGCAGCGAAATAAGCATACCACTTGCCTCTTAAAAACATTACTTCCGGTGCCCAGATTTCTTTGCTGTATGCTGTACCGGCCGGGGCTTTCCAAATGGTTTTACGTTCGGCGGTTTTCAATCCTTCCAAACTTTTAGCCTTCCAAAGGTCTACCCTGTTGCCCAATGAATTTGTATAGTAATAATAGCCATCTTTATAATAACTATAAGGATCGGCACCTGATGGAAGCAACGGATTTGTGAAGGTTTGCGCGATTGATCTGCCTACAAAAAACAGGCTCAGCATTACAAAAAGGCATTTAAGGTTTAGTTTTTTCATTGATTGTATTTTACTGCCATTTTTTACCGGGTTTTGTATTTTCTGTAATCTTTAAAATAAGCGATTTCTTTTCGTAAACCGATTTAGTTTTGTTTCAATATTTCTACAAATGCATTCAATTTAACATTAAGGAGAACCATTTAAGCTTTCTTTTAAAAACCGGAAACTTTTTTGATCGATCTGCATTTGATAGATCCCTTTTTTATCTTTTACAAAGGCAGCCTTTACAATAGCTGTGGCCCTTGGCGATACTTTCTGATTTGCATAATGCGTGTGAAATACATATTGTAACCGGCCGTTTTTATCGTTAAAGAAATCGCCATGACCCGTTCCATTAATATTAACCCATTTTTTACTGATGATTGGATTTCCATCATACTTTAACCATGGCCCGGTTGGCGATTTTGATGTTGCATAACCCACGGCATAATCCGGGTTTCTGAAATCATTTGCAGCATAAAAAAGGTAATACACATTGTCTTTCTTCAAAACCGTTGGTCCTTCGGTTACCGGCCAATCTGTTTTAGCGGTATTTTCCCAGGTTTCAGTTCCCGATAAACAGGGCTTGGTGGTTTCCTGGATCACATCTGATAAATCACTCTTCAGTTCGGTTACAAATATCCTGTTGCCATGATCTAGCTTAACATGGTAAAGGTAGTTTTTGCCATTGCTATCGGTAAATATAAATGGATCAATCTGTTTCCCTATGCCAGAAAGGGCTTTTACTTTTTCTTGTATAAATGGGCCTAGGGGGCTTTGGCTATGGGCAATGGCAATCTGCATCATCGGCGGTGTAAGCCATAAAATAAGTATTGCCCCTTTTAAAAACCTGCGGTGCCCAAAAACCTTTACTGCCAAAAGCATCACCTTTTGTTAAGGCGAAACCATTGTTTTTGCCGGCAGGCTTGCCCCAGTTTTTAAGATCTGTAGAGCGATAAACCAAAAAACCTTTATCGCTGCTGGTGCCGTAGAGGTAATAAACGCCCTTATCTACAAAAATTGTTGGGTCTGCAAGGTGAATGGTATCGCTTACCAGGTACCCGGCGGGATGAGCACTTACTGAACGACTTATTGAAAATATCGATAAGTATACTAAAATACCAATAAAAGTTTTCATCCGATAATAATGGTTAGCAAACCTTAAGATATGATAATTTAAGTGATGTAGACGTTAAATCATACAACACGTCGTCCTGAGCCTGCCGAAAGATTTGCTTATCATTATTATTAAAGCGTTTCGGCAGGCTCAACGTGACAATCTTTTTTAGAAACTTATTTTCGCCACAGGGGTAAAAATCATATCTTCCACTCCTGCTATTTTAACACCAATCCGTGCAAAAACATAATTTTGCGTGGGCGTCATTGATGGAATCGTAACCGATAAATTCAGATTGTTTAAATCGGCAATTGCTGCCCGGAAATGTTCTGCACAGCACCATCACCAAGGTTATTTCCGCCATCTACAAACTGTGTTTTATTGATGTACAGCGATACCCTTTCGATATCTTTTGCATTTGCATCGGTAATAATTTTTTCCAGTCTGCAAAAACCATTTACTTTACCCGCAGTTGCAGTAAGTGTTGCGCCGCGGATCATGTAATAAGGCATCACTTCGATATCGAGTGTTTTGCTTCCGTTGATGTTTACGGCAATGCTATCTTGCTTTCCGGCTGCATTCTTTTTCCAAAGAAACGGCCCTTGGTTGGGTGAGAAAACAAGTTTATAATTACCATCGAACAATTTAGCTGAATAGTTACCATCCTGATTTACATTAACATTTAAAGCGGAATAGTTACCAAAGCCTGATTGCCAGAGTTCGAAATTTACCTGACCGTACTCTACATTAATGGCTTCCCCTTTATATACAATTCTGCCTGTAAAATCAGCTTCGGGTGCATCGTAATTATCTTTTTTACATGATGAAAAAAGTACCGCAATTGCGGCTATGATGTAATAAAATCTATTTTTCATGTTAATTTACTGATTAGGGTTTCTAACAATTTTCGGATTTCCGTTTAACACATCCTGCCCGATTGATGAATAGTAATTGCCGATACGGAAACGGTGTGCAGCGGTTACTCTGCTTGGTTTAACCACTTTAAATAGGTATTTCAAGTGGTTTGGATTACCCGGATTATAGTACTTGTATGGCCATATACCAAACACTTGTGTGCTGGTGCGTGTGGCACTACCGATATTGGTTGCATTGATAAAATCTGCAGCAGACATGTTGCTGCCGTTCCATACTTTATCCGCAAGTCTCCAACGTTTCATATCCCAAAGCTCGTGCCCTTCAAAAGCGAACTCTACTTTACGCTCATGTACAATCCTGTCGAAAGTAATTTCAGCAGGGGTTAAGGCGGTGGTTAGGCCTGCACGGTCTCTTACGGGTTTAATGTAATTGGCTGCTGTAGCGGCATCACCCAGTTCGAAAGCTGCTTCTGCGGCATTTAATAATACTTCGGCATAGCGGTAACGCACCCACCAAACATCGCTACGGGTACCTATTTGCCCCGAGCCCGTTGCTGGATCTAAATATTTACGTACATAAAAACCTGATTGCGCACTGAATTCTAATCCATCTACAGGACCATCGCCACCCACTACCTGCACCGTACCGGGGTTGCCTGGCAATACATTTGTTTTGCTTTGTGCAAAATTATCTCCGGTTACAATTGTACCATTGGCCAATTGATAACCTGCCCAAATATCTACAGTTTTGCCTTTAAACTGTGTTCCGGGAAGGATAACAGTACCGGCCAAACGCGCGTCGCGGCCTGCAAAAATATCGGTAACATTGGTATAATAAACCGGGTTTCCGCCTGCATCTACCGAGGCAAGGGAAGCATAGGTATTGTCTAACTTTTCGAACGACTGCACCAGGTTCAATGATGGGTTTAAGCGCCCTCCCTGTGCCTCTTCGGCCGAAGAACGGGGCTGGTTATCGATGGTAAAGCCATGTACCTTATTGGTTTTCAATTTAAAATCTTTGGCAAAAATTACTTCCGGGTTACTGCCTTTATCGGTAAAAAGTGCTGCAAAGTTTTCGGATAGATTTGGATTCTTTTTATAAAGGGAATACTTACCGCCATTGATAATTTCTTTGGCGGCATTTAGTGCTTTGGTATAATAACCATTTGCCAAAGCGGATGAAATGCCAACTTCGCCACCTGGCAGCGTCAACTGCGAATTGCTGTATTTGGCGATAGCACCGGCATACAAGGCTGCTCTGGACTCCATAGCCAAAGCTGCTGCTTTTGTAGCCCTGCTTTGGACGGTTGCATTATCGGGCAAAATATTTTTTACGGCTTCGAGCTCAGCAATTACAAAATCGTAAACTTCTGCTTCTTTTGCCCTTGGGTATTGCAGGTAGGTTGGATCGCCACTGTAATCGTATACCAAGGGGATGGTAATTAACGGCACACCGCCCATTCTTTTTACCATTTCGAAGTAAACGCCGGCCCTGATAAATCTTGCTTCGGCCAGGAAACGGTCGCGGTCTTCAGCTTTCAATTGTGTAGATTCCTGCCCGCGTTTTATAAACAGGTTTAGGTTATTAACCAGTTTATAAACATCCATATCCCAGTACCGCCATGCGTCGTAGCCGTATTCCAAATTCTGGTGGCGGAAATAATCGCCTCCGGCTGAAGCAAAGCCTTCATCAAAATCGGCATATAACCACCATGATTCGATGCGTTGAAAATCTGGATAACTATCGTATAAATCGCCAAGAACAGTTAATACCAGGTTCGGATCTTTCCATACCGCATCGATAGGTAAGGTACTGGTGGGTTTCTTATCTAGAAATTCAGAATCTTTTTTACACGACTGCGCAAAACTTAAACATGCAATGGCAGCAAATGCGTATATTATTTTTTTCATTTGATTAGTCTTTTTCATGTTACAGTGTTAGTTTAAGACCGATATTAAAGAACTTATTTTGTGGGTACTGTAATCCATTGTCATCGGCAATTTCAGGGTCAACGCCATAATCTTTTAAGTTATCAATAGAGAATAAGTTGTATCCGTTTACATATACCCTGGCATTCTGGATCTTGATTTTTTCAGCCCAGCTTTTAGGGATGGTATAACCAATTTCGAGTGTACGGGCACGCAGATAACGTACATTATGCATCCAGAAGGTAGAATTTTTGTTGTAATCGCTATGTGTTGCATCATTAAACCTAAGCGCAGGGTATTTACCTGCCACCCAAGGGCTGTTCAGGTTAAAAGGATCGGTACGGTGCCAGCTGTCATCAGCAAAATTCTGTAATAAAGCACCTGTATTTTGGAATGCCCAGCGTTGTTCCCAGTTTTGGTTCCATGAGTACAATGCACCGCCTGAGAAATCTGCTGTAAAATCGAAGTTTTTGTAAGAACCGCCTATAGTAAAACCGAAACCGATATTGGGCTGACCTTGCGTGGTATAACCGATAGGTCTTTCATCAAATCCGTCAATCCTGCCATCACCATTCTGATCTTTGTAAATTAAATCACCAGGTAGTAAAGAGCGGTTACCTTTACCATCAATGTTCACTTTGTAATTGTTAATTTCATCAATGCTCTGAAACTGGCCGGTTACTTCATAACCCCAGAAGATATCGGTGTATCTATTGGTGCTATTGTTCCTGTAATTTTCCCATGAGTTACCAAAGCGTGGTTTATAAACATCGATCATCTTTTTTCTGCTGATGGAAAAATTTCCGCCAACGTTGTAGTTAAATTCGCCGATTTTATCTCTGTAGTTTAAGGCAAACTCACCTCCAAACTGCGCATCGCTGTTCAGGTTTTCAGGGTTTTGAGGATACCCCAGTTCTACAGGTACCTGAACATCATTTTTAATGGCAAATAACCCTGTACGTTTTCTATAAAAATAATCTGCCGTACCGGAAAGCTTGCTTCCGAACATCGAAAAGTCTAATCCGATATCGGTTATTTTGCTTTTAAACCAGCTCAGGTTATTTATAATCGGGCCTAAATCACGTGAGGTGGTAATGTTTTTGCCATCCAGAATAACTGTTCCCTGGTTGTACCTGTAACCTGGAATATAGGCAAACGGATCAATAGGAAGATCATCATCACCCAATACACCGTAAGATGCACGGAGTTTTAAATCGTTTAAGATGTTGCTTTCACCCAAAAGTGATTTGATAAATTTCTCCTGCGTAATTCTCCATCCGATGGAAGCAGATGGAAAATAGCCAACCCGTCTGTCAGGTGCAAATTTCCATGAGGCATCTCTACGGCCTGAAAGTTCCAGGTAATATTTGTTATCATAGTTATAGTTTAACCTGGCTACATAACCTATTCGGGCCTGCTCTTCCTGTACATCTGCAAAATCCTGTCCATCCATATCGGCAAACTGCAATACCGGTAAAATATTGGTCTGCGGTACGGCATGCTGAAAAGTGTATGTTCTAAAACGATCTAAACGCTCGGCTACCAAAACCCCACCTACGGTATGTTTGCCAAATGTGCGGTTATAGTTGGCCTGTATCTGATAGGTGTTGGTATATATTTTCTCGTTTCTACGCTCACGGTACGGATTGGAGCTGCCCACTTTTTCTTCGTAAACACCTGTTTCGGGATGGTAGGTATATACATTATAGGTATACTCATGCCCGTTAATTACGTTATCGGCTATGTAATAAGAATACAATCCTTTAATTTCCAACCCTTTTATTGGTGTATCGTAACTTGCTGATAAATTGGTTTGGAGTACCCGCCAATCTGATCTCCAGTATCCGGTAAGTGCTTTACTCTGCACGGCAAACTGTTCGGTATTGTGGCCGATATCGTTAGGGTAATTTGGGTTGCCATTGGCATAAGCCTGCTCTGTTGGTCTGTTTCTTAATAAAGCGAAACGGGCGGCGAAATAATCATCTCCACCTGGTACACCTGGCTGGTCGCGACTTTCGATACGGCCGTTAATGAGCATACCAACTTTAAAACGGTCGGTTATTTTAGCTTCGATATTACTCTGAATATTGGTTCTGTTAAAATCGAATTCGCGTGCGGTTCCATAAACACCTTTTTGATCTAATCGGGTGGCAGAAAAATAATAATTTACTTTATCGGTACCTCCTGATGCACTTAAATTAACGGAGCTTTGTGGTGCATTTGGTGCAATAATAATATCTTTCCAGTTTTGACTCTGGTAGCCGTATTCCGTACCGGCTTTCCATTTATCCAGTTCTGCCTGGGTAATGTCAGTTTTGCCATTGGCATTTAATTCGGCGGTGGCTTTGCCTAACATCCAGGTATAAGCATCGGTGGTTTCAGGAAAACGTACCCAATTTTGCCATCCTGTGTAAGCATCTACACTAAAGGTATTACGCGTACTGTTTTTACCCCTCTTGGTGGTTACCAATATTACGCCATTTGCTGCCCTGCTACCATAAATAGCTGCCGAGGCATCTTTAAGCACGCTAATGGTTTCAATATCGTTTGGTGATATGTTATTAAACTGGCCTGCATCCTGCTGTATTCCATCAATAACATATAACGGGTTGCCCATGTTACGGATCTGGATATTGGCACTTGATCCTGGCCTGCCATCGGGCATTCTGAAAGAAACCCCAGGCAATTTGCCGGCGAGGCCTGTACTTACTGTAGAGCCTCCATGCACTTTTTCGAGATCTTTACTGCTAATGGAAGAAATGGCCCCCGTAATGGCTTCCTTTTTCTGCGTGTTGTAACCTACAACAACAACTTCCGAAAGGTCGTTATCAGAAGGTTTAAGTTTAACGTTGATTTGCGTGCGACCAGCAATTGCAACTTCCTGATTGGCGTAGCCGACGTAAATAAAAATCAGTGTGGCGTTTTTATCGCTTACCTGGATTTTAAATTTTCCATCTCCATCTGTAGTAGCACCCGTGCTTGTACCTTTAATTTTAATACTGGCACCAACAACGGTCTCCCCTTTTTCATCGGTAACTGTTCCGGTAACGGTAGTTTGCGCTTGTGCACTGAGCTGAAATGAAAGCAAGATTAAGGTAATTGAAGTAAAAATAGCAGTGAGGACCTTGTGTTTCAAAAATATTTTTTGAAGCAGGTACCTATCCAGGCGTACAAAGCCGCCGTAAGAGAATAAACTTCTTTTCATATGGGTTAGATATTTGGTTAGTTACTAGAAGTAAATGGTTTTAGTTCGATTTAATTCTTGTCAAAGATTCGGTTTTTCGCTGTAGCACGGGATACGCATTTGTATCAATATTTCTTCATTTTGTCTCGTTTTGCTGTTGGAGGAAGCACGGTATTTCTTTAGTTTTTTACCACAGATGGGTAGAGATAAACACAGATAATGTTTTGTGTAGTGTCATATTGCGCGGAGTTGAAGGAGGTTTTTCTTTGTTTTTTTACCACAGATGGGTAGGGATAAACACGGATAATGTTTTGTGTTGTGTAATATTGCGTGGAGTTGAAGGAGGTTTTCTTTGGTTTTTACCACAGATGGGGATAGATAAACACGCATAATGTTTGTGTCATATTACGCGGAGTTGAAGAGGGTTTTTTTGGTTTTTTACCACAGATGGGGATAGATAGACACAGATAATATTTTGTGTTGTGTTATAGTGTGCGAAATGCAACGTAGCGGAGAAATCTAAGCGAATCTCAACTAAGGGCAAAAATAGCGAGTGCATTACGATTCCCGCATACGCGGGAATGACGACAGTATTAGAGACATTACTAGAAAGATTGCTTCGGCTCGCTCAATCCCAGCCTCGCAATGACGAATTTATATAGATAGTAAATCCAAAGATCTCTCCACTACGGTCGAGATGACGGATGAATGCGCCCCCTCAAAGTTGACGAATAATCCATTTACGGATGCCAGAATCTGCGCTTCGCTATTTGTGCCCTGCTATATGCTCCATGCTATCCGGCATAGGAAATGATGGAAGGAGAAAACGTTAAAGCTTTATCAATAGCTTTTCCTCTATCGCTGCATTGAGGCAGCACACACTTTCCGCCCCCTTCGGCGGAACTTGTGCTGACGACCAAAAAGCTTTAACGAATTTATCCGACATCAGTTCCAAGCCTTTCAGTTATGCCTGGGTGTTTGTTGTTTTTATAGGTAGTCATGCTTTCGCTGCGCTCAGGTTTGTTACTTTTGGGCCAAGCCAAAAGTAAGAGCCCCCTCGGCGGCTGACCTGTACCGATTTTACATCGGTAACCGAGGCAAGCCGGAGCGGAGCGAAAGCATAGCAACCGCATTACGATTCCCGCATGCGCGGGAATGACGACAGTATTAAAAACATTACTAAAAGGATTGCTTCGGCTCGCTCAAACCCAGCATCACAGTAATGACGGATTTATATAGATAGCAAATCCAAAGATCTCTCCACTACGGTCGAGATGACGGATGAATGCGTCCCCTCATAGTTTAAGAATAATCAATTTACAAACGCCTGTATCTGCACCTCGCTATTTGCTTCATGCTATATACACCTTGCAATCCGGCATAGGAAATGATGGATGGAGAAAACGTTAAAGCTTTATCAATAGCTTTTCCTCCATCACTAAATTAAGGCAGCACACACTTTCCGCCCCCTTCGGCGGAACTTGTGCTGACGACCAAAAAGCTTTAACGAATTTATCCGACATCAGTTCCAAGCCTTTCAGTTATGCCTTGGTGGTTGTTGTTTTTATAGGTAGTCATGCTTTCGCTGCGCTCAGGTTTGTTACTTTTGGGCCAAGCCAAAAGTAAGAGCCCTTCGGTGGCTGACCTGTACCGATTTTACATCGGTAACCGAGGCAAGACTGAGCGTAGCGAAAGCATAGCAACCGCATTACGATTCCCGCATGCGCGGGAATGACGACAGTATTAGAGACATTTCTAAAAAGATTGCTTCGGCTCGCTCTCCCCAGCCTCGCAATGACGAATTTTATGCATTTTACTTTGAAACCCTCCTGCCGTTGGCAGCGACCAATCAAAGTTACTTTGAAACCTTCCTGCCGTGGGCAGCGACAAATCAAAGTTACTTTGAAACTCTCCTGCCGTGGGCAGCGGCAAAGCAAAGTTACTTTGAAACCTTCCTGCCGTTGGCAGCAGCAAATCAAAGTAGTAATCTTCAAAAAAACTCATTTTGCAGATACCTCTTGGGTAGGAAGGTAATATTTAAGGCTGGCTCAGGTAAAAATCAAAAGGTTTATCCCGGTCGCATACCAGCGTTCCATCTTTAAACTCCAGTTCTGCAACGTGGATAGATGTGCGTTTATTTGAATATGAAAAGGTGTAATCCTGATCTAAACTGCCTTCGAAATGGGTTTTGCGTCCGGGATGGGTAAAGTAAAAAATATAGGCTTTACCCCCAACCACCTGTACATCGGCATGGGCACCAGTTGGGGTATCTTCAGGCCGGTGCCCGGGCACATCCAAAACCATCCCCTGCTTCTCCCAGCTTTTGCCATCTTTTGAGCGGTAAATCCGTTGGCCGTGCCATTCATCGGTAATCATCCAATAAAAGTTGTTAAAGAAAAAAGCTTTTGCACCCTCGTGCGGGGCACCACCTATGGCCGGCTTTGCCTGCGCTACCCAATGTTGAAGATCCTTGCTTTCGGCTGTCATGGTTATGCTCCCTTTAGAACTGTCTTTATACCACATGTGCCATTTCCCGTCGGGCATTTTTAATAAGGTTGGATCAATCACATGGTCTGAATTTAAGGTAATGAAACCTTTATATTTCCATTTAAATAAATCCTTGCTAGTGTAATGCGCAATTTTTGCCGTGCCTCCCCAATGGTTGCGTACGCCTTTAATATAGGCGAGGTACATATGGTAAATGCCTTTTTCGTAAATTACATCGGGTGCCCAAAAGGTATTTACACCGGGTTCAAAATTTAAATCGAGTGCACCTTTATACACAAAACTTTGCCCGTTATCCGTAGTAGTGGCCACACCGATGTTGGTACCATAGCAGTAGGCTACATCATTGGTTTTTGCATTTGCCCTGCGCTGCGTGTAAAGCATCCACCAACTTTTTTCGGCATGGTTGTATACCATAACAGGGTCTGCAGCGCCATCATAGATCGGATCGCGGTATAGGGGCGATGGTGCAAGCCGCAGTTGTTGTGCAAAAGCGTTGACAGTTAACAATAGCAGAATTGATAAAATTATTAGCCTAAGATTTTTCACGATTGGTTTATACGGGTTAGTAAGGTACAAATAATAGAATTTGCTTTGCAGCACAAAATTCATCTGTCTCAATCTTTCCACTTATCCTCTCAAATTCAATTTGAGTTAAAAGCAAAGCATTTCTTTAATATATTTGAAGCTGCTGACCAATATAAATTGAAAAAACTCCTCATCCTTTTATGTTTAACTTTCTCAGCCCACTTGCTGCTGGCTCAGCCTTATTATTTCAGGCATTACCAGGTAGAAAACGGACTTTCTAACAATACTGCATTTTGCAGTGTACAGGATGGAGATGGTTTTATGTGGTTCGGTACGAAGGATGGCCTTAACCGCTTTGATGGTTACGCTTTTAAAACTTACCGCCACGATCCGGATAAAGCAGGCAGTTTGGGCAACGATCTGATTTATGCCCTGCATTACGACCAGCATAAAACGCTGTGGGTTGGCACAAACAATGGTGTATACAGGTATAATCCATCCAAAGAGAGTTTCAGCATAATTAAAGGCACCGAAGGGATGCGTATTATCGATTTGAACAGCGATATGAAGGGAAATTTATGGATTTTATCTTCATTTAAAATCTACCTGTATCAAAAAAGCACTAAAAAAATGCAGGTTTTTGGCAACAATGCCCGTTTTGATGCTTCGCTGGTTACTGTGTTAAAAAATGGCAGTGTGTGGATCAGTACCGGGAAGGGAACGGTAGAAAAATACAATCCTGAAGAAAATAATTTCCAGAGTTTCAATATTAATGGGTTAAACAAAAAGCCGGAATATGGTTGGGTATCACGACTTGCCGAAACCGGGAACGGCAAACTGCTAATCGGCACCACCAACCAGGGCGTAAAACTATTTGACCCTGTTACACGGCAATCAAAAAACATTTTAAAACTGAACGACGACCAGACGCCGATCTTTGTGAGGGATATTAAAAAAACAGGTTTAAATGAATTCTGGATTGCAACAGAATCAGGGATTTACATTTATAACGATTCGACCGAAAAAATTACACACATCCAGAAACAATATAACAATGATTACTCCTTAAGCGACAATGCCATTTATTCGATCTGCCAGGATCGTGAGGGGGGCGTTTGGACGGGTACTTATTTTGGTGGCGTAAATTATTACTCGAGCCATACCTCGTTGTTTACCAAATACTTTCCGCAAAAAGGTACGAATTCCATTAGCGGAAGTGATGTAAGGGAAATTACCAGAGACCTGGCTGGCAATTTCTGGATCGGGACTGAAGATGCAGGCCTGAACAAACTCGATATTAAAACCGGGCAGTTTAAACACTTCCTGCCAGATGGCAGGCCCGGAAGCATTGCCTATTCGAACATCCATGGTTTACTGGTTGATGGGGATAGGCTTTGGATCGGTACTTTCGAACATGGGCTGGATGTGTTAGATCTGAAAACTGAAAAAGTAATTAAACATTACCAGGCGGGGGTGGGAAATGCTTTACGCACCAACTTTATTGTAACCTTTTGCAAAACACGTTCGGGAGAGATTTTAATAGGTACCATAAATGGAATTTACCGCTATAACCGTAAACGCGATGATTTTGATCCTATAGCTGGTCTTCCTTTTATTTTTTACGATTCGGTTATTGAAGATAGCCAGGGCAATATTTGGGCAGGAAGCTTTAACGATGGGGTTTTCCGCTTTAATTTATCCAAACCTGGATATGTAAACTTCCGGAATAGCAGGGATGATGCAAAAAGTTTAAGTCACAATACGATAAACAGCATTTTTGAAGATAAGCAACATCAAATCTGGATAACTACAGATGGTGGCGGACTGAGCAGGTTCGACAAAAAAACGCAGCAGTTTAAAAGGTATGGTGTTAAAAATGGCTTCCCCAGCAATTACCTTTTCAGGATTGAACAAGATGCATCAAATAAGTTCTGGATCAGCAGTACCCGCGGGCTAATCCACTTTGATCCTGCATCGGGGCTAAGCAAAACATACTCCAAAGCCAACGGATTGCTAACCGATCAGTTTAATTACAACTCGGCCTACCAGGGTAAAGATGGCCGCATTTATTTTGGAAGTGTAAAAGGTTTGATCAGTTTTAATCCGGCTGACCTCACTGCTACCACTTATGAAACCGCTGTTTTTTTAACCGGTTTTCAGGTGAACAGCACCGAAATTGGCTTAAATGGGGCAAATGCCATATCGGATAAATCAATCGTTTATGCAGACACTATTGAACTTAACTATAACCAGTCATCTTTCAGTATCGATTTTGCCGCCCTGAGCTACCGTTCTCCGGAAATGACTGAATACGCTTACAAAATGAGCGGACTTTATAAAGATTGGGAATACCTAAAAACCAACAGAAAGGTTTACTTTACCAAACTTGCGCCGGGCAAATATACTTTTGAGGTAAAGGCACTGGTAGAAGGGAGCAATACCTGGAGCAACAAAAACGTAAAATTACTGATCAGGATCAGTCCGCCCTTTTATTTAAGTCCGTTTGCCTATTTTATTTATTTCATCAGTGCAGGTGCAATTATTTTCTTTTTGGTATCCCGTTACCATCAAAAAATTGCGTTGAAAAACAGCAGGCGCATGGAGGTTTTTGAACATGAGAAGCAGAAGGAAGTTTACCAGGCGAAGATTGAGTTTTTTACCAATGTTGCGCACGAAATCAGAACGCCGTTAACGTTGATTATCGGCCCGATGGAAAAATTGATTAAACAGGCAGATGCCATTCCTGCGATTGAAAAAAACCTCCGCATTATGGGGCGTAACACCGACAGGTTATTAAAGCTGACCAATCAGTTATTGGATTTCAGGAAAACAGAAACCAGCGATTTCTCTTTGAATTTTGTTAAGGCGGACATTACTGAGATTTTGAAGGATGTATATTTACAGTTTCAACCAGCTGCCGAACAGCGCACAATCAATTACCTGATAAACTTACCTGAAAAAGCATTTTCAGCCTATATTGATGTGGAAGCTTTTTATAAAATTATCAGCAATTTGATTGATAATGCCATTAAATATGGCAAAACAACTGTAGAAATTAAGCTTGAACAAGCCGCCGAGGAAGATAAATTCAGGGTGACTGTTATGAACGATGGCCATAAGATTCCAAAAGAAAATACAGAACAAAATTTTCGAACCGTTTTTCAGGGCCAAGGAAACTGAAATCACCAGGGGTACTGGTATCGGATTATCGATTTCAAAATCACTCGCGCAGCTCCACAGTGGTGAACTTTACCTGGATTTTAATCACAACGATTTTAATATATTTGTATTGGAACTGCCCATCCATCAACTTATTGAATTTAATCTGAACGGAAAATGGAAGAAATTGTAGGTATGCACGCGATAAAATATCCTCAGGAAGCAGATAAAGCTGTAGTGCTTTTAGTAGATGACAATGAGGACATTCTTGATTTTATATCGGATGACCTGGAAGAAAAATACCATGTATTGCAGGCCCGAAACGGCGTGGAAGCTTTGAAAGTTTTGGAGCACGAGATTGTTCAGCTTATTATCAGCGATGTAATGATGCCGGAGATGGATGGTTTTGAGTTCTGCGCAAAAATTAAATCGACGTTAGAATTTAGCCATATCCCTGTGATTTTACTTACGGCAAAAAACTCATTGCAATCAAAAATTGAGGGTTTGGAACTGGGTGCTGATGCTTATGTTGAGAAACCTTTTTCACCAGCATTTCTGCAGGTTCAGATTTCCAGTCTGATTAAAAACAGGAACAAGATTAAAGAATATTTCTCGAGTTCTCCGCTATTGCACATCAAAAGTATTGCTTACTCCAAGGCTGATGAGGTATTTTTGGAGAAGCTTCAGGATACGATCAATAAGAACATCAGCAACCAGAGTTTGGATGTTGAGCACCTGGCCGAAAAGATGAACATGAGCCGCCCTACGTTGTACCGTAAAATTAAATCCATCTCCAACTTAAGTCCTAACGAACTGATTAACCTTGCCCGTTTAAAAAAAGCCGCAGCATATTTAAATGAGGGATTATTGAAAATATATGAGATCTCGGAAATAGTTGGTTATAGCTCTCAATCACATTTCGGCAGAAACTTTGCCAAACAGTTTGGAATGTCGCCTACTGATTATTTACACAGCAAAACGGCAGAGAAAAAAAAGCCTTAAAAATCAAATAGTTAACCATTGTTATTCTATTAATTTTTATGTAAATTGTCATAACCAAAATATAGAAGTTATGAACATGCTTAAGAAAATCCAAATCTGGGGTGATCAGCATCACCCAAAATGGTTAGACTATTTTAGAATCTTACTAGGCCTTATATTAATGTGGAAGGGTATTGATTTTTACATCAATATGCAAGCTTTCAGCAATTTAATGAGGGGAGCCTTTTTAGGTACCGCTGTGAGCATTAGTTTACTGGCGCACCTCATTATTGTGCTGCATATTATAGGTGGCCTTGCCATTACTTTAGGTACACATACCCGCACATTCTGTTTGGTTAATTTACCGATACTCATTGGCGCAGTTTTCTTTATCAATATTTCTGGTGGTATTTTTAAGCCTTATTCAGAATTCTGGTTTTCGGTTTCGGTATTGGTGGGTTTAGTTTGTTTCGTTATAGAAGGAAACGGCATATTATCTGTAGATCGCGATAAAATTTACCCAAATCAGGCGCTTTAACATAATTTCACACGCATTAAAAAGCAGATAATTGGCATATTTAAGCTATTTATCTGCTTTTTTTTATTTTCTTTCATGCGCTAACTTAATGATAAACAACATTTAGCATATCTTTTAAAATATTTCTTTGGAAATCATTTGCAGATTTGCTTCAAGTTTGTACTTTTGCGGCGGAGAGTTGGCAGAGTGGTCGATTGCGGCAGTCTTGAAAACTGTTGACTTGTCAAAGGGTCTGTGGGTTCGAATCCCCCACTCTCCGCTGAGGTATCAAAACCTAGATCAAGCCTGGAATCGCAAGATTTCAGGCTTTTTTTTGTTTCAGGGGATAGCATTATTAACCAGATATTTTAAACCGCCTGGTTTTGTTATGTAACTTACATTTTGCTCTTAGCGAAATGCTAAGACTAGTAAAAGTGGTTTACTTTATATTATACTTTTTCCTCCATTCCACTAAAAAAATTAATCGAGATAAAATATCTTCGCAAGCCTCATCTTCATTATCAAATTTCTTCAAGTCATGCATACTCCCTCGTTCATCATATTCAAATGTTACCCATTGATTTTTTGAAAAGAAAGAATTGTCCTCATGGGCAATAAAGTACCATCTAGTGAATAATCTTTAGGATTTATATTCAAGGCGTCCAATTTCGCTTTTAAAATTTTTCTATCCATAGCAATTTATAAACACAAAGAAACTAAGGTATAATTATTTCTAGTAATGGCTCAATATATCCTCCAGTCGAGGTTACTTAAACTTGAGTTACTACAGAAATAACAAAGCCCGGCAGTTTTTAAACTGCTGGACTATCTATTTTTATTTAGCGATAGAATCGTTTTTCTAATTCATCCTCGTTAAAAACGAGGACGATGGGGGGCTATTCATCTTTATTTGAGATTATTTAATAGTTAATCTTTACTACCGACTTGGCTACACCAACCATAAGCTAGTAAGCATCATCCTTTTTAACTTTCACTTCCTTAATTACCGCACCATAAGTGATTTCACCACCTAGCGACTTAGCAAAATCTTCCATCGCTGTGAATGCCTTTTTGAATATGCTGCCACTCATCCCTTTGTTGACGATTTTCATTGCATCATCTTTGGCAGCAATCCCCAAGCCCCAATTCATTTCAATTCCAGTAGTGAATTTACCAGTGATTGCAATCGATTTTTCCTTGCAAAAAATAATATATTGATAGTTTGCGCCAGATTTAGCTGGGATATTTCCTGTTACAATTTGAAAAATATCTTTATCCTGAGAAGCAATAGCAATCGAATTTTCAGCTAATTGTTGTTTTACAGCTAAAAAATTATCCGATGCTGATTTGGAATTGTTAACTATAATCTTATCTGTTCCTTTTGGTGCTTGTGCATATATGACCAGAGAAAATATTGATAACGTTAGAGTAAGCGCAAACTTTTTCATTTTTCTATAAAATTATAGTTTTTTAAGACATTTAATTTGCTCCTGCCTTTACTTCTTAATCTCGTTCCTTACGGATCTGATTAGGAGCAGCTGGCAACCGGCACCAGGTTAATGTTCGTTTTTTGAGGCTGGTATTCTATACCTTCTTTCCGAAATTATATCAACTCCTTTTAATATCATTAACGGAATCGCTATCATCATAAAGTGTCCAAGCTTTAGGGGTCACTGATTCAATCTGATCTCTAGTCATGTCTAATTTTCCATTCATAGCATAGTAAAAAAGACAAACGCCATAAAAATTAACTGTTGTCGCTCCAAAGTTTCCATTATTCAAAATAACCAGCCCTGATGATAATAACATTGAGCTATAGGGTTTTTGTAAAAGGTGAGCTTCTTTAAAAGACTCATCAGAAGCTGCAAGTTCGCTCAGCATATTAAAGACTTTTAGCTGCGAATTTTCCAGAATTAAAGACATTTCGATAAATTCATCATAACTTATGTGACTTCTGATATGAGCTCCAAGTAAGTTTGCGAAGTAAATAGACTTCCGATCCTCTATGAAACGATCATTCAATATCATTATGTGATTAGTAACTTTTTTTCTATAATCACTGTCCTCATCAAATTTTTTTGAAAATAATATAAGATCGGAATCCAATACTGTGCCGGAGTGTAGTTGCTTAAAAAAAATTAATATCTTTTTGATAAAATGTGATTCTCTTATGCCAAGGCTTCCTTTGTAAAACGCAACTAACGATTTTATTATTGGAAGTTCCTTTACTACTCCTTCCATAAAGGTGTCAATTGTAATTTCTAATATGTCCACAGCCAAATCTGAATTTGTTTTAATTCCTTCTTGAACAATATTTTCTAATTCCGAATAGCTATGATCCATCGTTTTGTGAGATTACTTAAACTTATAAAATTTTAACGGATCATATTCTTCCCTTTCCGACCACACTTTTTACATACTGTTTCATGATTTCTATTATTTCCCCAAGAATGGTTACATAATTCTCTTCGAATCCAAATAACAACTCTTAATAATATGAGCCCACCAATTATATATAATACTATTTCCATATTTTTTTCATAGTCAATCGTTTTTTGAGATTAATTATCCTGTTATGTAATATTGTTTACCACTATTTCGCTCATGAACAAGAATTGAAATTTTACCCTGTTTATTTACCTCCACATAAAATGCAGATCCGCTAGGTAGAGTATCTAAAATATGATTGCTAATTATTAGTGCGACTTGATTGCTGATGCTATCTATATACTCTGGATATGTATCTACATTGATAGTAAAGACCTTAATTCCATGTGATAAGGTATAGACATAACTTACCTGTTCATCAATATCTCTTTTATTTTTAAAGTATTTGTAGATTAGTTCAATAGCTTTTAAAGCCATACCATCTATTACAGCATCTCTTAGATGACCAACAAGGCTATAATCTGAAAAAATAATCTTAATTATTTCATCAATTTCAGCTTTATTTAAAGTTTTATCAACCGTTAGCCCTAAAGGAGCCAATTCATTGTTCAAATCGATTAGCTCACTCTTGGATACAGGGCCTTGCAGTAAAATTGTATTCATGTTTAAATATCGTTTTACGAGATTAATTAATAATAGTGCTACTTGAATTAATATCAAGTTCTTGAATATTTTCCGCAGGAATACAAACTCTTGTTGTTCCATCCTGATGTACTTCAAGATAAGGGTAATTTAGCGGTTTTAGATAATTCTTTGGGAAAGGATATTGAGGCAAGGCCTTTTGAAGTTGGTAGAATATTTCAGCTCCTTGAAACAAACCCATACGTGATTTATGGAAGATATTCATGATCAATTTTCTGAAAGCCTTACCTTCAATTTGAGAATTTGATGTTGACCGAAAATAAATCAAATCAGTTTGCCCATATAGTTCTGATTCCTCCTCCAAAGGTGCCTTATAATCAGTCTCAATTGCATATTCCAAAGAATGAAGCCAAGCTAAAGATTTAAAAATATTATGTAATGGTGGTTGGAAATTATTAAGGTTAGTATTTTTGTAATATACTATAACAACATTAACTCTAAATTTTTTCATAGTATCGCTTATTATTTTTTCTGTAGTTTTTTTATTTCATCATTTGTGTGCGTGTCGAGAATTTTGGCATACCGATCGTTTTTTGAGAATTTGACTTGATTTTATAAAATTATAAAACTTAATATTTAGAGAATTTATTCCCAAGGCATTTTTTGAAAATACCCTTCTTCGATACCTTCTCCAATTGTTAAATCTCTAGTAGCTCTTAAGCTCATAAAAGTTTTTAATCCTGGATAGGGATATATTATTCTTTCATCTCCTCGATATTCGACCCGATATGTCTTATAACCCAAAAAATCACCTCTACTTATTAATATTGCCCCCTCTTCCAGTCTGAACCCTTCGAAGATAAATTCCCTGATCTGATCGCATATATAATTAGCCGCCTGAGTTAGTTCAATAATCAAATCCTCTAAGAGCGCTAGATGATATTGATATCTCTCCAGTGCCTTTTCTTCTTCTTCCCAACTGTAATCTTTATCGTCAGGAAAATTTTCACGATAATAATTTTTGTAGAATTTTTCTACCATGTAGCCATTTGCACCTTCTTTTGGATAAACATAATAAACTTTCATTAAGTCGTTAACTATGTTTTTAAAATTTAAAAGGGAAGATTCGAGTAAATCATATCTCTTAGGCCATATACGGGAGATAATATAATTTGGAATCTCCTTTAGAGAGTCAAATTGTTCTTTAGGGAAAGCTTCGGTTGCACCAAGCATCCATAAAGTCCAATTGTGCCAATTATTTAGATCAGTTAAATGAATAAATTTCTCTATATATGTTGCATAAATTTCATCATCTTTAATTTTTCTATTATCAAGGATAAGATTTTCTGTCACCCAGCCTTCATGCTTTTTTTTGAATTCATGTAGTTTTTCGACTGTATATTCATGCTCCTGATCATCAATATTTTTATGATGAATGCTGCACAGTAAAATTAGATTATCATATTTATCTCGCTGTTCAATGGATAAAGAGCTATTCCCTCGCGGACCGTCTTCTTTTTGTGCTACGATATGAGCTTCCTCACCTATAACAGATGGATCATCAGTTGCTGTTTCATCAATCACGAGTACTTTTTTACAACCAGGGAAAGAACACATATTGCCTGAACGACCCCAAATCATTTTGTGAGTTTTAAGACTTATACCCATTTAGTTTTTTGTTTATTAAATAATATTTCGGTTAGAATTAATCAATTATTTAGATTTTATTTATTTCCGCCTATTTTATTCCCTGATATCTAAGATATCTGTATAATGTTCGTTTTGTGAGACACTTAACTAAAGATAATATGCATTAGCTTTAATAATCTAAAAACGTTAGATGAATACCTTAATAATCAAGATCTAATTGTTGTAGATTTTGTATTCTATCAATTCTAAAACTTCTTTTGTCATGCCGTAGCATACAGTAACCAACTAAATAAGTGATGTCTAACGGTCCTTCTTTCACATTAATTACATCATATGCTTTAATTGTTCGGTGTGATATCTTTTCATTGCGGTTTTTGTATTTGATTCTGATAAACGATTTGGCAGCTTTAGATAGATTAAGAAGCGTTATAATTTCTTCCTCAATAAATTTTGTCGTTGCTGCTACAGGATTACTGGCAATGTCAAATTTCGGAGGCAGTAGCTAGGATTGGTTTTTTGATGGACTTTATCAAGATTTTTTCATCTAGGCTAAATTCCTCGATTTTATTGGAAAGCAGGTCATAACCGCGCAAAAAATAATGCCCAGATCGATAGGCTAAATTTCTAGGTTTTAAGATAGTTTTTTTATCGGTGTGGCTGATGATTAGGTGTCTGCCAATTTTTATGGCCACTTCAAGCAATTTAAGCTGTTTTTCGTCAAATGCTGGGAGTAACTCCAATAGTTCTAAGGGTAATGTGGCATCTTGGAACTTTTCTTCGCTTGGGTCATAAAACCCTAACTTAACGTCTACAGCTACAACTTTACGGATCTCCAAATGAGATTTATCGGTTAGTTTATGTTTGGTTTGGTGGGGATTGTAGTCGATAATTTGAAGTACTGGTGGTAAAAAAGTTAACAGGCTATTAATAGTTGAACTGCCTGAATTCTCAGCATGTGAGGTATCATCATAACTCAAAGAAGATTTTTTTTTGCCAAGTTCCAGTCCCATCGTTTTAAAGGCAATCTTTTGTCCACGAACCAGTTGATTTTTATTGATCGTTGCTGTAAAGCTCTTAACTAGTTTTAAATCTGATTCTTCAAATTCCTTCCGAATAAATTTGTATGTCTTTGTCGAAAACCAAGTGCATTGATATTTATAAGTATTTACTTTTTTGCCATTATAAGTATAAGATGACTTGTGAACCTCACTAATTACCAATAAAGGTGAAAGCATTAGATGATCTGCACTAAGAATAACAGTTGTACCTGAAGCGAAATAAGGATGTGATTGTAAGGCGACAATATCACCAATGTTGAAGAGCTTGGATTCCATATGTAAAACTAATAAGAATATTGTTATATTTGTATAAAGCCCTTACGGTGTGAGGATAATAGACGCTTAGTCGGGTCTTAAAATTTTTCAGGACGGTGTTACTTTCTCGCCCTAATGGAAGATTCACTGCTACATGAAGAGGGTAGCAGGTAGAGTATTGTCATGTAATGTATCTATTTGACCAGATAGAGCCGTCACGCATTCCACGCATAAGTGAGAATCGCTGTCAGACGAAGCATCTATACAGTTAATAGTACTGTTACAACAGACTAACAATATACTAATAAATAATTGGATTAGGAAATTCTTCATTGATTTAATTGCTGTTAAGTATATAATATTGGACTTTTAGTGTGACTCAGTTATTGGGTACTGACCCTAACTTTTTAGTAAGTATGTTTATTGAATATTTCCGATACACCACACCGTAGGCTTTTTTATGATTCCACCATTTGACCAGAGACCTAGTTGGGTAAAGAGCCGAGGCTATCTCCACATTACTCCAAAAATTGATGTTTATAAACGATATAATGAAATATTCACCAAGGTAACAGATGACAACTTTATTGCTCGACATGCTTTTTTTCCTCTAATACATTCTGTCATTAAGGAACGGAAATATAAAAAGATCCCAGATGAAAATCGCCGTGCGCACTCTTTTATAAAAGACTATAAGCCAAAAAAAACTGAAAAATTACGCCCATTGCATTATGCTACTCACATTGATGCACTAATCTACGGGAGGTATGCGGAAAAGCTACTGGCGTTATACGAGGATAAGCTCAAAGAATACGAAAGTTTGGGTGATTGTATCATTGCCTACAGGAAGATTCCGGAAGATTCGGAAATCGTTTCTGAGCCCATTATAGAAAAACTTCCCGGTAAGAGTACCATACATTTTGCGCATGAGGCATTTCAAGAGATTAAAGCTCGATCGAAGGAAGGGTGTACGGTGTTGATGTTTGACATCAAGAGTTTTTTCAGTGAATTGGATCACCAAAGAATCAAACAAATTTGGTGCGATCTTCTCGGGTTGGACAGCTTGCCTGAGGCAGATTTTAATGTATATAATTCTGCAACTGACTTTCGATATATCTTAAAGGATGAACTTCGGGTTCGAAAGGTACTTAAAGGTAAACGAGCAGGTTTTGACGAAAAAAAACTGGCCCTAATCCGCAAAACACATGGAATAGAGGCTTTTTTTGAATCAACTGACGATTTTAAGATTGCCATGAAGGAGAAAAAAGTTAAAGTTTATAAACATCCTTTCATGAAGAATGGCCGTCCCGTGGGAATCCCTCAAGGTCTACCGATTAGCGCGGTTATTGCAAATTTGTACCTTTTGGAATTTGATATTTCTCTTCTTGAAAATCTGGTTGATGCGCGTGGTGGTTTTTACAGAAGATACTCGGATGATATCATGATTATTTGTAAGCCCAATGAAGCTAAAGATGTTGAAGAGTTTGTTTTGGAAGAAATCAAAAAAAGCAAACTGGTCATCAGCGATGAGAAGACAGAAACGTTCTTTTTTAAAACAACAGCAGTAAGTCCTAAAATTAATAGAGTCACAGCACATTCGGTTAAGGATGGCCAAATGACCATAGGAAAACCCCTAACTTATCTAGGTTTCGAATTTTATGGATACCGTACACTAATAAAGTCTTCAAATCTTTCAAAGTATTACCGCAGGATGATTACTTCCGTTAAAAGAAAATCTCATCGTTCGGCTAATGAATCGAATAAGATTTTGTTTCCCCGTCAGTTGAAAAGGGTTTATGAACAGTCTAATCTAGACAAACAGAAAATATTTAGAAAGCGTAAATGGTTGGTTAAAAATGCTGACGGATTTTATTCGTTCAGGTTTAAGGAAAAACCAGTTGTTTCCAAAGGATCATATTTATCGTATGCGAGACGAGCTAGTATCGCTATGGGAGATGAACGGATCTTGAAGCAGGTTAGAAAAAATAAGGCTATTTTCAGGCAAGCAATGGCCCGAAGTCTGAAAAAACGATAATAGAAAATTGACCATTTTTTTGATAAGCATAAACCTGTTAATGCTCACAAAAACATTTAACTCAAATGGATTCACAATTTTAAAAGCAACTTTATTTGAAGTTCACAAATTTATTTCCTACATTGGGGTATACAAGGAAATGCGTTTTTGTTTGGTTTTACTGGTGCCCCAAACAGGTGCCCTATAAGCGAAAAAGATAAAATATAAAGCGTGGATAGTGTTAAAGTGGATTTATTCGAATCCCCACGCTCCGCCGAGGTATCAAAACCTAAAAAAGCCTGGAATCGCAAGATTTCAGGCTTTTTTTTATTGGTAAGAGCTTTTATACTGCAAATAATTTACTGTTACAGTACACCTGTTATTCGATATACTTTGGTAAACCGAAACTTGCCATCAACCGAAACCGGTATCATTAATTTATCCTTATCTTGTGTAAAATCCGTTTTCTTATCGCTTCCCAAAGCCTGTACAGTAATTACCCTGTGCTCATCAGCGTTAGCTTTTAAGCCCAATGAAGGAATTTCTATCTTGCCATTTACTGGGTTTAACACAAAAACATACAAGTTTTTGCCTTTGGTTGTAAAGCGGACCTCATTATGTGTATAAGGCTGACTGGCGATGGTACGCTCATTAAAATCATCGCTTTCCTGCTTTTTATTGGCTTCTAAATCTGCATTGGTTATATTTTTTTCTTGTTTACCACCATGCAGGTTATCGCCATACATTTTCCACGGTTTGCTTGCATAAATGGCTTCTTGGTTTATGTTAATCCATTTGCCAATGGTGTCCAATATCAATTTATGATCAGCCGGGATACGCCCATCGGGAAGCAATTCTACATTGAGGAGTAAATTGCCATTTTTACTAATAATATCACTTAAAGATTCGATTACCGTACGGGCATTGTGCCTTATCGGCTCATCGCTTTTGTAAAACCAACTGCCAAAAGTAATGGTTCCCTGCCACGGGTAAGGCAAAATTTCTTTCGCGCCCCCCCGCTCAATATCTTTTACGGTAGAGGGTTCATTGGTAAATTTACCGGCAACAATGGAGGTTACTTTACCATGCTCGCGCAAACTTTGGTTAAAATAATAAGTACACACCTCTTTACCATAATCGCCATACGGAAAGCCATAGCCATCAAACCAAAGGAAATCGGGCTTATACTTGGTAACCAGTTCTTCGGTACGTTTTACATAAGTTTCTTTAGCGTTTTTAATCCATTCAGGTGTACGTTTTTCTGGCGGCAATCCATATAAATCTGCCGGATCAAGCCCTTCCCACCATTTACCTTTTCCATCAGCCTTAGTCATCCAGCCATCGTATTTTACACCTTTTTTTGCGCCTGAGGTATCGGCACCAAAAGCAGTTTTCCACCAATCCAGGTACCTGTCATCGTGAGAACTTACGCCAAATGGAATACCGTACTTTACTGCCGATTTTTGAAACATACCAATCAGGTCTTTTTTAGGACCAACGTTAACCGAATTCCATGGCTGATAGGTTGAAGCAAAATTATCAAAATGATCATGGTGATTGGCCAATGCCACAAAGAACCTGGCACCAATACCTTTAAAGTATTTAAGCAGCTCATCGGTATTTAATTTATCGGCTTTCCATTCGTGAATTACATCTTTAAAGCCTTTTTCTGTTGGATGTCCGTAGGTTTTAACCTGGTAAGCATACGCTTTTTTCCCCCAGGTCTCTTTACCTACATTTTGCATGTACATGTGCCTGGCATACCAGCCTCCGCCTTCGGCCGGTTGAGTTTGAGCGCCCCAGTGCACCCAAATACCAAAGCGTGCCTCCTTGTACCATTGCGGAAACTCGTAATCTTTACGAAGCTCCTCCCAGGTTAGGTTTTTCTGTTGCGCAAATGCAATGGTTTGCATTAATAACAGGCAAAAAAGTAAATAAAATTTAGTTTTTGGTTTCATTTGTGGTTTGGTTATAGTTAATGTGCATTTAATATGCTTTTGCTTTAAAGTTCTGCCATGTATTTTTGGGCGTGCCCCCAAGCTGCGCAAGGGGTCGGGCTATGCGCTGCAAGTCCTCGTTCGTGCCTCACTGTGGGCTTTATGCTGCTATCCCTCACGCTTAAAAAGCATTAGCATTAAATATTTATGGACAGAAAAATGTTTACTTCTCAGTGAGCAGCTTCTTAACCAATGGATATAAAGCATTAGCCCAGGCATTGTATCCATCAAGTAGTAAATGAATGCCATCCGGTCGGTATTTTAAAGGATCTAAATCGCCATTGGGCAACATAAAAGGAGCAGAAATCGACTGGTAGGTATAGTGTTTGCGGGGCAGTTTGGCAAGTAACCGATGAACTTCCTCATATCTCCTTCTCCGTTCATCGTCTTTTTTTAAGCCTACAGGTAAAGGCCCCAACAAAAGCACTTTAGTTGAAGGCATATTTTTGCTTGTCCATTCTGTAACTTTTTTTATTCCTTCTACGATCTCCACAGGGCTATCGCCTGCCGAAATATTGTTTACACCAAGCATCACCACCATTACCTTTGGTTTGGCTTTGGCATAGTTGCCATTTTGTAACCGCCAAAGAATATTCTGTGTTTTATCGCCAGAAATGCCGGCACTTTCCCATTTTAAGTTCACAAAAACACTATCAAAAACTTTAAAGCCAGGTTTATAGGTTACCGAAGTTCTATGTCCGCCGGTACCCTGCGTAATCGAGTTGCCTAAAAAAAGAATATCAAGATCTTTTTCTACCTCAAGCAAACTGTCTATATTCTGAAATTGAGCCCACCAGTCTTTGCCCGGAATCCATCCCGCACCCGATCTATATTCTGCCCCAGGTGCAGCAATGGCCGCAAAATTTACCTTTTGGCCTGTTGCTTTTAATATAAAATTGGTAATCGGCGTTGGGTTTTGCAAACTATGCGGATGATGGTTAACACCCGGTTTATGGATCACTACAATATCGCCGCCATTTGCTTTTATTTCCTGTTCAAACGGCGTGGTATTTTCGGCAATTGGCACTACATCATCAGCATCACCAACAACATGCAGCATCGGAAAGCCAAGCCTGGCAATTTCTGCGGCATGATCTAAGGGGCTGTTTTTAAAATTGTTCGCCTGCTCTTCGGTAAGGTTATAATCTTTCTTAAAATCTTCCCAAGGTTCACGTGCGCCTGCATTTCTTTTTTTGCCGGGCCAGCTTTTCAAATCAAGCACTGGTGCATCGGCATATATACAGGCCACTTTATCTGGGTTGGCCAATGCCCAGTTGTATACATACACACCGCCACGGCTCATCCCTTCTAAAGCTACTTTTTTAGCAAGGCCGTAACTTTGCATGCGGCTGTAAAATTTATCCCATAAACTTACTGCTGCTGTATTTCCAAAAAGTTCTGCCACATCGCAGTAAGCAATATGGAAACCGCGTTCCAGTAAAGAAATATCGGCCTGAGGCTCATGCCCCCAAAAACGTGCACGCCACACCCACGGATGGCCTTTGGCCACTACCCTTGGCTTAACTACTTTACATTTCCTACCGTTTAAAGTAAAATCGGAGCATTCGTACCCATAAAAATTACTGAGGCTGGTTACCTCTTTTATTTTGGCTGATATGTCGAACTTTTGATCAGCATTGAATTTAACGGTTTCGTAAAGCCTTGAAGCAATTACTGTTGCCCCTAACGATGTTGGATGTATTTTATCGGATAAAAGATCGGGCCGCTCAATAAACAGTGGAAACAGATTAACCACTTCCAATTTTTCTTCAAAGGCCACATGCTGAATCATCGGGATGATATTCTTTTGCAGTACCGCATTGTAAATGTGGTTGGTATCTGCCAAAAAGCAGGGTAGCGGCAACAACAGGATAATACGGGGTTTTGTAGGTAAATTTCTAAAACTGCTGATCAGTTCTTTATAGGTACTTTCAAATTCGCTGTAACGGCCCCTGTGTGCGGCTTTACTATCATTTGTACCCAATTTAATCAGCACTATATCCGGTTTGCTTACCAGCGCATCTGCATACTCTTTTGTTTTCCAATATGGGTTAACGGTGTTTTTTAACAGGGTTGCACCGCTATGCCCAAAGTTATTTACTTCGTAACCATTGCCCAGCATATATTGAAGCTGCGCGGGATATGAATTTTTTTCGCGGTTTACGATATCCATTCCATAGGTAATACTATTGCCTACACAGGCAATTCTGATTTTCTTCTGGGCAGCCAGGTTAAGGCTGAACGTAAATAAGAGGATTACGGTAAAGATGTTTTTTTTCTTCATTTTCAAATTCATATTCTAGTTGGCTTTTGGCCATGCTACAGGTTTATTATTGGTTTTATATATAGGCATTGGGGCTTTCCATATTCTTAACTGGTTGCCCAGCGCATTTATTAATTCATTGGTTTTTATGGGGTTATTAACCGATAAATCCCTGGTTTCACCAATGTCATCAGCCAGGTTATACAGTTCTGCTTTACTGTTGCGCAGGTTATAAACCAGTTTCCAGTTGCCCTGGCGTATGGCGCTAAAATAGTTTATACCGATTTCGGATAGCTTTTGCCATTTGTTGGGATAATGCCAGATGAGGTTTCGGGTATTATCAGTGAGGCCTGGGTTGTTTAACAAATGCACAAAACTCTTACCATCTACCTGTTGTACCGTTTTATATGTTTTTATGCCGGCCAGCTCCAACAGGGTTGGAAAAAAATCTTCAATAATCACATATTGATTACATACCGAACCAGGTTTAACAACCATTGGGTATTTTACAATCATCGGCTCGCGTATGCCGCCTTCGTAAACAGAACCTTTGCCGGCTTTTAAAGGCAGGTTCTGAATGTGGCTGTCGTTCCCGCCCCTTTCCCCTTTATCGGCAATGCTTAAGCCACCGTTATCGCTCATAAATACAATAACTGTATTTTTTTCGACACCGCGTTTTTTCAGGTAATCCATAATATCGCCCAGGCTTTTGTCCATTCCTTCAACTAAACTGGCGTATTTGGCTTCCACACTATCTATTCCTTTATCCAAATATTTTTGTAAAAATCTTTTATCACCCTGTATGGGTACATGTACTGCATAATGTGCCATGTTTAAGAAAAAAGGTTGTTTATTTTTAATGGGCGCATCGAGTGTTTTTAACGCTTCCAATGTGAGTGCTTCTGTTAAAAAGGTATCACTGCCAAAATATTCCTCCATATCGGGTACTGCTCTTGCAGTGGTTTTGCCGGGAATGTTGCCATAATTCTCCTGAGGCAAATAACTTTGCGGATTACCCGCCGCATGGCCTGCTACGTTTACCATAAAGCCCAAATTATATGGATTAGCACCTGGCGTACCTGCAGCAGCCCAATGTGCCTTACCTACATGAATGGTAAAATATCCGGCATTTTTTAGCAATTGTGGAAACGGCGTGGCATGCAAAGTATGGGCTATCCCTGCAACAGGACTTAAGCCGTTAAAATTCCATTTTGCAGGTAAAAACTGGTCATCAGTGGGATCGGTGTTTTTATCCCGCTCGGTGTTGGTCCAATTGGTAATGCCTGCATGGGCCGGATTTATTCCGGTGAGCATGGCTACCCTACTAGGCGTACAAACAGGTGCGGCATAAGCATTGGTAAACTTCATTCCTTCTTTAGCCAAACGTTCCATATTGGGTGTATGGTAAAGTTTATTTAAGGGTGTTGTTTTATTCCAAAATGGCAGCGAGGTATCCTGCCAGCCCATATCATCAACCAAAAACACAATAATATTGGGACGTTGTGTTTGAGCGCGGACACCCGCTATGCATACGATAAAAATTAATAGGGTTAAAATTGGTTTCATTTTATGCTTATTATATAGGGTACTAATGATGATGGTATTTTTCTTGAAATTAATCTTATTTATTCAATAACCTGTATGGCAACCATTTACAGTGCAACTGATTATTTATAATTCTTGTTGACTTGCTACATATCCGTTTGGCCTTACTACTGTAATTATTGCTTTCCCATCATAATCTTTTTCGAGTTTCATCTTGATTTCTTGTCCAGGGTATAACGTTGGCAAGTTTTGGGGTTTTTGGTCGCTCCAATTATCGGTTCGGCTCGATACATATATTTTATAGCCTTTTACAATGTGTTGCGGCAAACCAATGCTGCCAAAAACAATTACGGGTATAGGTGCTTTTTTATCTGTATTTAATACATTGTTTACCTGTACTTCAACCGGAGATGACAATTCTCTTAAAACTTTCATAGATGGTTTGGCTTTGCCATACATATCATACACACCGTGGATTCGTCTTTTAAATTTGGTAGTATCGCTGGTACCGGGGTAATGGGTTCGATAATCGGTTAAGTCGAAATAAATTGCCCCGTTTACATAGGGTTTACTTTCAAAAACGGCCATATGGTAAATCAAATCTTTAATCCTGCGTTCATCGCCACCTTTAAAATTAGGTTCGCATAAACCAAACTCTGAAATAATAAGGGATTTATCAGGATAACTCATGTGAATGCTATCGAGGTAATTACCAATTTTGGCCACAGGCACCGCCCACCAACTGCCTCCATATTCATTCATCATCAGGTAATCTCCCTGACTGGCACCATCAGGCACGAAATTTTTATGGTTAATAAAACTACTGGTTAGGGTATTGCTTACATAAGCTTTCATTCTTGTTTTATCCAAGTGAGCAGCTTGTTTCATCAACCCGTCAATCATTTCTTTAACATCTGCATCTCTACCTCTTAATTCGTTACCAACCGCCCATGAAAATATACTGGTGTGGTTATAAAAATTATCTACCATATGTTCGAGTTGTTTTAGTGCTATTGCACTAACATCTTTACTGGCAGGAGTTTCAGGGCCCCACAACGGTATTTCCTGCTGTATCAGGATGCCATTCCTATCGCAGAAATCGTAAAACAATTCATCCTGCTGAAAGTGCATGCGTGTAAAAATGGTATTTACGGCTTTTAGCATTTTGCAATGTTTTAAAATTATAGAATCGGGTTCTGCGAAGCCATAATTAGGATCTGAACCTGCCGTCCATTCTGTACCCATTAATTTTATTGCTTCACCGTTTAAAAGTATTTGCCCTTCTTTTATCTGTAAATCTTTAAAGCCAATGCTTGTGCTAAGCTCATCTACCACTTTATTAGCCTGCATCACTTTTACCTGTACTTTGTAGAGGTTTGGAAAATCAAAATGCCAGGGGTTCACTTTTGCGAGATCTACTTCGGCTATAGCCTCATTGTTTTGCCAGGTTGGTTTTAAAACTTTACTAAAAACCGTATTATTGGTATTTTGATTATCCTCGGTAATTTTTAATTCGTACCGTAAATTATCATTTGGTTTATCAAAACCGAGTTTTATTTTTAAGTGTGCACTGCTATCAGTTGTATTAAATTGAGGTTCGGCATGAATGTAATTCGTACTTGGTTTTCCGCTTACAATAAGGGCCACTTTTCTAATGATACCACCATCATTTGGCCAATCGAAAGAGCTTGTGAATGGCACTTTTTTTTCACTATAAGCATTATTTACAGCTACCGTAATTACATTAGGCTTGCCATAAATAATTTTACCGCCCAGGTTTACCTTGATCTGGTTAAAACCATCACCAATGTTTTCGGCAATCTGTTTGCCATTGATGTAAATTTTCGATGTATGGTTAATGGCACCAAACTGCAACATTACATTTTTATTTTTCCAACTGTTTGGTACATCCAAAGTATAACTATACCAGCCCCAGCCATAATGGTTTTGCGTGGCCACATCTACATTCCAGGTGTGCGGTAGGTTAACCGCAATGGCCTGGGGTAAAACTTTGGTGTTCCAGTTTTGTGCAAGGCCAACACCTTTTAAATCTACAGCGAATTTCCAATTGGCATTAATGGGAATGGTATCCCGTTGTGCAAAAAGTTTAAGGCTAAAAAAAATAGCGATAAAAAGTAAACTAAATTTTATTTTCATATGTGTTTAAATATCCGTTTTGCATCAGCAATAATAATTTCAGAATAGCGCAATTAAGGATTTTTGAATCGGCAAACTCCTGTTTATAAATAATTGAAAAGAATATGAATTTCAATATTTTAAAAGTTGAATAATTTATAGTTTCAACAGCTCGCAGGGTTAGGTAGCCAACTTTCTGAAGGCTACCTCCTGCTGAGAGCGTCTGGCTAATTGCCAAACTGTTTCTTGTTATTAAACGGGTTGATTTTTGATTTTTTACAACAGCCGCTTTAAACGAAATAAGATGTAAGGCCACTGCTACAATAACTAAATGGACTTTAATTGAATAAAATGCGCTTGTTTTCATACTAGTGAAATTTTGCCTGCAAGCCGAACCTTAAGGTATTGGCCAGTGGATTTTTGCTCTGATTACCAATTAAATAGCCAAAATCAAGTGAAAGTGAACTGAATTTGATACCTGTACCAAGTGTGAAGTAAGAATTATTGCCCTTTTCAGGATCCTGATAGTTGTAACCGGCCCTAAAAGCAATTTTTTCTTTAAAGGAAAACTCAAGCCCGGTCGAAATACCAATTTCTTTTAATTCCTCATTAAAACCACCCGGTGCATCAGTAAATGAGCCAAAAATGCCCGAAGGAACAGACCTGTTTGGATCTCGCCCGGCAACGATCTCACCGTTTGCACCATATACAGGCTGTGTTGGAGCCAACATTTTGTAAGTGTCAAAAGCGAAAGTCAGCTTTTTTTCAGTTCCTCCGATACTAAGGGCTGTACCAACCTTAAAATTGGCAGGTAAAAAGTAAGGCTTACTATCTGTACTGTACGAAATTTTTGTACCTATGTTGGTTATAGCTGTTCCAAATGACAGAACAGCAGGATTATCAAACAAATAGATTTCTTTTTTATAAAGCCCGGATACATCCACTGCAATTGCCTTTCCTGCTTCCCTATCTGCAACCCCTTGCCCAAAAAGATTGCTGTTAATAAACCTGATATTGCTACCGAGTGAAAATTCATTACCAAAACTTCTTGCGTAACCCAAATCAACAGCAAACTCATTCGGGTTGGAAATCCCGGAGTTCTGCATATTATTGTCGCTAAACTGTACCTCACCAATCGCGAAATAACGCAAAGAAGCAGTTATGGTGTTCCGTTCATTTATTCTGTAATATCCGCTTAAGTAGGACAGTGAAATGCCCGAGGCAATACTTTTTAACCACGGACTGTAAGAGAGGGCTACTCCCAATTGCCGATCGGGGAGAAATGCTATGGCAGCTGTATTGATTGAAGGTGAATTTGCATCGCCATCCATGGCTACACCTGAATTTCCCATACCACCAGATCGGGTTTGAGGGGTAATTAAAAGAAACGGCACCGCAACAACTACATTGTTTTGCCGGCTTCCATCGGGTTGAACACTGTTAATGGCTTGCGCACATAAATTATGATGAACAAACATCAGCACCACAATGAATACAGCAAAGTTGAGGTTATTCTTTGCGGTGTATAAAAACTTTGCAAATAAGCCACGAAAGCACCTTACATTCTGATTTTTCATTTATATAAAATTTAATCAATCACCTATCGAATAAACAGTTAAATAGCGGTTCCATCTATTAAGAGGAACCGCTAGGTATGGCTTTTATTTTTTTATAATCTTCAATTGCTTTTCACCATTCGCATCCTTTACGCGGAGGATGTAGAGTCCAGGAGTTTGATTGGCAAAATCTATGGCAACTTCATTTGCTCCCTTTGCCAACTGTTTCTTAGTTTGATAGATTTTTTGGCCTTCACTGTTGAAAACTAAAATGGTACTGCTGCTCTCCGCGTTTTTGTAGATGTAAACATTCAATTGGCCATCAACAGGATTAGGATAGGCAGTAATTTTTTCTGTTCCTTCACTAATTTCGCTTAATTCTGAAATTTGCTTTTTATCAACGCTCATCAACGCTGTGGTACAGCCGCTTAAATTATTTGCTTGTCCATCGGTAACAAAAGCCCCACTGGTTACTGTACCGGCATATGTAGTACCTAAACCTGCACTGGCTACTAAAGCAGGGTTATTATCGCTCATTGCCCAATAGAGCTGCAAATTGGCAAAATCAGGATGGCAGCTGCCAAGAACTTTATCTTTCCAGGCCACAATTGTAGCAGCACTAAGGGTGCTATTCCACACGCGAACCTCATCTGCAATACCATCCAGTGCTGAGCCAACAATAAAAGGCGCACTGTTTGAGTTGGTAACCGCAGGGATGGTAGCCCCAAATGTTAATGAAGTTTGTACACCATTAATGTACAGTTTTAAGCGATTGGCATTTCCGGTTTGCGTGCCATCATATGTCATTGCAAAATGATACCATTGGTTAGCTACGATTGTACTGTTAGGTGTAAAGCCATAACTATTTCCTCCGTTTGATACGTTGGCATAAATCTCATTGTTTGGCCCAGCTTGTAAAACAATTCGGTTGTTCACATCCAGCATCTTAAGAAAGATATTACTCCATTTATTTACAGAACCAAATTTTACCCAGGTTTCTACACTAAATTTATTTACGGTATTTAATTGGGTTAAATTGCCAGTAGAAACATTTCCATTCGAAAGCTGTAAACCCTTACCAGCGGCCAGCGTTGGCAATCCTTGGTTTTTCCAGTAAAAAAGATCAGCTACGCCTCCGTCTAAAGTATCTAACAGGGTGTATTTTGACCCCGACACTGGCGTTAGTTTTATCATTTCTGCAATACCGGTGTTCTTACTTACCCGATATAAAGTATCCTTTGGATTGGATCCAAAATCGATACTTAAAGCAATTTCTTGTCTTACTAAATTTGCTTTACCTTGCACCGTATCTACGCTGTTGTTACCAGGGCCGTTTGGCTTAGAAAGGCCATTTAAAATCATAAAATACTTTGTATTCTTATTCAGTACAGGGGCCATGGTAATGCCTGGTGTGTTGGCTATGCCAGCTACAGGTTTAAAATAACCGATTAAAACATCACCTTTTAAACCATTGTTAAACGTACCAAGATTGGTTGCAGTGATGCCAGTTACATATGGATCTGCAGTGGCCGACCATGCTGCAATATTATTTGGTTTAACATTTGTACCAGAGGTATTTTGCCCCTGAATAAACCGCACATCGCTAGTGCGTAAACGAGATAAGTGTGGCGAAAGTTTACTCAACTGTTTACCTAACTTCGCAAATTGATAATAAATTGGAGTTGGACTAGAAGTTGCGCTGTTCCAAAACAGGGGGTGATAAATCCATACATTTACCCATTTTGCACCTAAAGTTAAGTATGCAAATGTATTGAGGTTAACCTCTGACTCCGATGGTCTGTAGGCTGCAAAAGTACCTTGCGTATCGCCTGAAAAAGCTTGCACATAGCCTCCAAAAGGTATCGGTGCATTTCCTGTACCATCATAACCACCCAATGCCCAGGAACGGTACATTGCCATATCTTGAAAAAGACGCGTATAAGTGTTACCAGCTTTGGGTGCCGGACCAAAAAGATAATGAAAGTAGTACATGTCAAAGGTAAGCATATCAGGTTGGGCCGTTTGCATGTAAGTTTTCGTCTGGTCATATGTCCATTGGAAGAAAGACTGGTTGGTATGAAAAAGCACATTAGGGTATTTTGCCCTGATAACATCAAACCAGCCTTTTGCATATCCAGTATTTGTAGTACTATAAGGCTCTTCATCTCCAATGCAAAAGCTATATGCCTTATCAATATTTGCGGTTTGCAAAGTATTTAAAAAGCCATTGCTTTGCTCAAAGGCCGATGGGCCTCTATCAACTACCTTTGCAGGATAAGGTGGTTTAGCGCCTTTAGCCATCCCCCACCACAGGTTTGGATCCTGTTTATGAACTTCATAATTATAAGTGGGAACTTCGAAATAGGTGGGTGTAATATATGCATTGCTCAATTCTGTAGCAGAGGGAATATGTGTTGGCCCTGTTGTTGGCTGCACGTAATGTGATACTCCGGCTTGTGCCATAGCACTTGCCAGCGTGGTACCGGCAAATGCCGCATCCGTAACAAAGAGGTAGTAGCCTTTCATTCTAGAGCCACAGCAATCGGTTCGATTCCAGATTACTATAGAATCTATCGCCACCGTAGCATTTAAATCTACCTGCCACCAAGGTTCCATTTGTGCATAACCCTCTATAGTTTGAGTTACAGAGTTGGCGGCAAAATTTCCATTCGTATTGCCATCAACTGCCAATCCACTCAAACCTCCCGCTGCCCCGTTAGAAGATTGTTGCGTTACTTTACCAAGTGCAACGTTTACACCGCCACTAAAAACCTGTAATTCGGCAAGAGATAAAACCTGGGTGTTCGACAATTGAATGCGCACATATTGCCCTGTTCTGCCAATATTTATTTTCTGCCTGACAGGTACTTGTATGCCTTCACTGGCATGGTCATTTCGAACCCAGCTGGGATATTGTATCCCCTTTTGGATAAAGAGTTTTTCTTGCCTGGACATGGTTTGTGCATTAGCAAAAACCGATAACATACACAGGTACACTGAAATGCATATTGCAATTGTGCCTGACTGGTTACTTTTAAATTTCTTTTTCATTGTTAAAGGATTGAAAAGCATTATAATAGCTTCACCTTTTTCACATTTCTTTTTAACTATTAATACACTTAAAATTTAAATTTATTGATTTGGTTAGTTGAACGATTAGCAATAAAAGCGGCCAAAGCACGCTAAAAAAAACTGGCAGAAATAAAATTAAGTTCAACAGCCAGGCTGTATAATACAACCCGACTGTTATGAACTTATTGAGGCATCGTAATTAAACCTGATAATTTTGCAAATTATAAACAACTAAAATAATAGCATCTTACCAAGTCAACTATCCTACCTTTATGTATACTTAGAAATTTGGTCCTCCTTTATCCCACCACACCCGGGTTCCGCCGTTATCAGGGCCACCAAGTAATGCCAAACCGCTTTTAACACCATCAGGATTACCCAATAGTTCTGATTGTGCATAAGGCAATCGCCTGATCTGAATTTGTGTATCAATGGTTCCATTACTAAAATTGCGGGCAACAGGGAAAATTTTTGGATAACCTGTACGGCGATAATCAGCCCAGGCTTCATATCCGTCAGGGAAAACGGCCAGCCATTTTTGAACAATGATGCGCTCTAATTTTTCTTCCTGGCTGGCGGCATCATCCCATTTTATGGTAATTGCCGACATTGCAGGGATGTTGTTAGCAGTATTAATCGGATCTACATAATCCTCCTGTTTAGCAGTTGCATCATTTAAATACCCACCGATAGCTACTCCCCATTGCTCCATTGAAATTTGAATCCCATTTTCATAATTGGTTTTGGCATCACCTGCACCAGTCCAACCCCTTAAGGCTGCTTCTGCTTTGAGGAACCACATTTCTGCGGCATTCATTTCCATGTGCGGAGCATACTGGGTATAGGTATCGATGTAATTATATGCGGTAAAAGTTCTATAATCACCTTTACTAACATCTGCCCCTAAACGGATACCCGTATACTTACCAGCAATAGCGGCCTGTGTAGCAGGTAATACCATTTTGGGTGCTCTTGGATCGTTATAACCACTTAAATAGGTACCAAATGAGGCATTTAGCATATTATCGCGGTTATAAGCAAAGGTAACCAGCCAATAATCGTTCTGTTTTCCGCTTGTTAAAACTGCATTATCAGTATTTGCAGCTATAATACCTTCTGGTGCACTTAAGGCAATTTCTCCCTGCGTTTTTGCTAAAGCCGGATCTATTTTGGCCAATCGCATGGCTAAACGAAAACGTAAAGAATTACCGAATTTTATCCATTTAGCCAAATCGCCACGGTAAATAAAATCGTTATTGCCTATTCTGTTTTTAACCGGGGCGTTACTCGTCAGGTAGGTACGCATGTTATTCAAAGCAGTATCAATTTGCTTAAAAAATGCACCATAAACCGTTTTTTGGTCATCGTATGGAATTGTTTTGAATGAGGTACCCGTTTTTGTGTAAGGAATTGGCCCAAATTTATCGGTTACCCTTTGCATAGCCTGTACCTGCATTAGCAAAGCCACTCCCCAAACATCAGGTAAAGTTGTACGCGCCCCTGCATCGGCTATCTTTTTTATTGGTGCCATTACCTGCACGTACTGTTCGGTAAAAGGCCTGTCGTTCCAACCGCTTACCAGCGAATAGTTTAAATTATTGAAACCACCGGCGAAGTTTGTTGGCGACATCATGTAACCCGCATAAGCATCGGCACTTAAATTTTGGGTAACCTGAAAACTAGATAGTAAGCCAACCTGTATAGGCCCAATTGCACTTGGCACCAAGCGTAATGATTGTTCATCACTTAGTGTCAATGGAGGTGTGTTAAAATCTTCGAATTTTTTGGTACAGCTAAACAGCATGCAGAGCAGTACAATACTGCATAAGATGTATTTTATTGAATTATTTTTCATCTTCTTATTCTTAAAAAGTTACATTTAAATTAAAACCAAGGTCGCGGGTGGCTGGCATGTTAAAAGCATCAACACCAGATAAACCATTACCGGTAGACATGGTTAACTCCGGATCATACGGTGCCTTTTTATAGAAATAGAAAAGATTTCTGCCCGTTAACGATAACCTTACACTTTTGAAAGCACTATTTTTAATGGGAAGGTTATAGCCTAAAGCAGCTTCGCGCATGCGCACAACGGTAGCACTGTACATATAAGCGCCAGACATGGCACCTCTGGCACCAATGGTAGAATAATACGTTTTTGGATCTAAAGTGGTAATGGCCTGCCCGGCACTGTTTACCGCATTTACCGTAACGCCGCCATTATCTCGCGCTTTACCACTTTCTTCAGATACGCCCAATAAATCCATATAAGATTGTGTGATAGACATTACCTGCCCACCGAATTTTCCATCAACCAATACGCTTAAACTGAAATTTTTATAATTAAAGGTATTGTTCCAGCCAGCCTGAAATTTTGGATTTGGATTACCAACGTATACTGTTTGTGGAGATTTTAAAGGCCGATAAGGTTCTGTAGTGCCATTGCCTGATAACTTTATCCGGCCTTGTTCGTCGTAAACAAAGGTTTGGGCATAAATATCGCCATATGAGCCACCTTTTCTAACTACTGAGCTATAACCATAAGTATCGCCGGTTAAAGCAAACTTAGTGTCATCGTCAGGACCATTAACTTCCAGGATTTTATTTTTATTAGCTGATCCGTTGATGGAAGTCGTCCAGCTAAAATCTGGTGTTAGCGAAGCATTATAACCTAAGATAAACTGATAACCAGCATTTTGGATTTTCCCTGCATTGTAATAAGCGGTACCATAAAGTGTTGGTCCTACTGGTTTATAGGCAAAATATTGATTAACGGTATTGGTTTTATAATACGTAAAACTGACACTCAACTTATCTTTAAAAAACCGTAATTCGGCACCGGTTTCAAAAGTTTTGGTACGCTCAGGTTTTAAGGTAAACTCTGCGCTGTTGGTATTAAATTTAAGTGCCCCTTGTGCGTTAATGGTGTTTAAGAAACGGGTAAGGTAGGATGGTAAAGTATTACCCACCTCAGTATAAGACCCTCTAACTTTTGCAAAAGAAATAAAATCAGGCATTTTAGTCATCTGTGATGGCACAAGAGACAAGCCTATAGAAGGATAATTATAATATTTATTGGCGGTAAAAGCCAGCGTAGAAGACCAATCCTGCCTAAAAGTTGCCGTTAAAAAGGCCCAGTCTTTATAGGCTAAATCTAAATTGGCAAATGCAGCCTGTAATTGTGTGTGGCTTAAAGATGTAGTACCAGGATTAAGTACCGGTAATGTGCTCGTTGCACCTGGAGCAATATTTTGCGATGGCTGCGCTACAATGTTGCTGGCTATAAAATAATCAGGAATAAGCAAATTTCCGCCCATAGACATTCCTGTACTCGCATTGTCGGTGATACTGGTACCAATTAATCCACCGATCTTAAAATCCTGTAAGTTTAGCGGGATTTTAAAATTAGCAATCGCATCGGCATATTTTTGAATCTGTGTGCTGTTACTAATCGAGTAACTTCCGTTACCTAAGGTATTGAGGCCTAAATCACTACCCTGGTATTTTTTACTTTCAGCATCATCAGTAGTACGGTCTATATTCCCTCTTACCTGCAGGTTTAACCAATTGGTAAAAGTATATTTTACACTACCGGTAAGTAAATATCGGTTCCGCTTTACTACATTAGGCTCATTATTGAGAACCCACCAAGGGTTTCCTGGTGAAAATCGCCACCTTTAGTTAGCCAATATTGTCTGTTTATTCCCTGTAGCGCAGTATTATAGTAATTTTCCCGGTATGGCGTAATGTCTATATTCCGTGGAAATAAATAGAGCGCCAATAACGGGCTTGGGTATACCCCGATTGGCGGCTTGTTATTAATAATCTGATTGATGTAATTTAAACTGGCATCAACTGTTAACTTACCATCAAAAAAATTTGCTGTTTCGCGCAGATTTAAATTGTGGCGGCTCAGTTTATTGGTTGGTGTAATGCCGTTTGCAGTAGTATTTGCATACGAAATATAGGTTTGTGCTAAATTATTACCCGCAGAAAAATTTAGCGCATTGTTAAAATTATTTCCAGTCTGAAAATACTGATCCACGTGGTCGTAACTGGTAGTTGTAGCCGCCCCCCAACTGGTAATATCGCCACTTGTTTGCGTGGTTAGCGCACCATAATTATTTTGAAATTTTGGTCTGTAAGCTGTTTGGCTCAACTGATAAGAGGAATTAAAGTTAATTTCGGCCTTACCAACTTTTCCCTTTTTAGTTGTAATTAAAATTACGCCGTTTTGTGCCTGGCTACCATAAAGTGCCGAAGCAGATGCACCCTCCAGGATAGAAATACTGGCTATATCTTCAGGATTAAGGTTTGAAATACCATCGCCACCATCGCTTACACCGCCGCCATAAAGATCAACCGGTTGGCCGCCACTGGCATTTAACAATGGTACACCATCAATTACATATAAAGGCTGGTTATTGCCATTTACAGAGCGATTACCCCGCAAAGAAACCTTTGCAGAACCACCTACTCCTGATGTACTCGAAGAAATGGTAACACCCGCAGCCTTACCACTTAATGAATTGATAAAATTATTTTGCTTAACGGTGGTTAAGTCTTCTGCTTTTAAGGTTTGTACATTATAAGAAAGCGACTTGGATGCGCGCTCCACCCCTAAGGCGGTAACCACTACATCATCCAGCTTTTGTGCTGATGGTACCAATGCAATTGCAGTAGAGCCAACATCGCCAGCTGCTATTTCTTTAGTTTGATAACCAATATAGCTAAAAACTAAAACCGCAGCATTATCTTTAACCTTAATGTTAAAATCGCCGTTGGCTGTAGTTGATGTTATATTTTTTGTGCCTTTTTCGGCTATGGTTACCCCTGGAATGGTTTGGCCTTTCTCGTCAACCACTTTCCCTTTAACTGGAATGTCAAACATTTCACCAGCCAATTTATTAACGGTCACATTTTCCTTTACTTTTAAAAGAACGGCGCGGTCTTCTACCTTATAGGTAATGGGCTGATTAACAAAACAGATTGCAAGAACATCTTCTATGCTCGCATTTTTCACATTAATGGTTACAGGATGTGCACCCTTTAAAACTTTATTATTGTATAAAAAATCATAACCACTTTGTGCGCTAATTGCAGCCATAATTTGGCGTAGCGAAGCTTGATTTTTGTTTAAGGTAATTTTTTGCGCAAAGGTAGATGCACTAACCTGCATTATTAAGGTGATGAGCAAAAAAGCAGTTAATTTCATAACCAGCAAAAATTTTTGATGGAAAAGGCGATAACATCCATGCCTAGATTGTAAGTTTAAATTCATAAATTTGAATTGTTGGGTTTAGTTAATAAATGGTTCAAGTCATTTTATTCCGGTTTTCCGGAAAGGGTAAACCCTCCATCCGGTTGAAGGTGTTAGCGCACTTTCAACCATTTTTTGGCTTACCGCGAAATATTATTTGGTCACAGTAATCCTCCTTCCTTCTACTTTAAAGTGTACATCTCCATTATATTCCAGCATTTTTAAAATCGCAGATAAATTGCGCAACCTGGAAATTTTACCAGAAAAAGTAAGATCATTGGCGGGTTTGGTCTGGTAGAGCACTTCAACATCATACCACCTCGCAATTTTGCTCATTATGTCTTCAAGGTTTTCGTTAAACTGAAAATCTCCATTTTTCCACGCCACTACTTCATCTACATCTACATGATCTGACAATGTGATTCCTGTTGTACCCACCTGGGCCTGCTGTCCAGGCTTTAAAAGTTCAGAATGCCCTTTATTAAAAACCTTAACCGAACCTTTTAGCAAAGTCGTTTTGATCAGCGCATCATCGGCATAGGCCATAATATTGAAATGGGTTCCCAATACTTCTACAACCTGTACACCACTTTCTACCCTGAAAGGCCGTTTTTGATCATGCGAAACTTCAAAATATGCCTCGCCAGTTATATTAACCCTTCTATCATTGCGGGCAAATTTGGTTGGGTAGGTTATGCTCGATTGGGCATTTAACCAAACTTTAGTTTGATCGGGCAAAATAACCTGCCACTGGCCACCCGACGGAACCTGGATGGTATTGTAACCAATATGATTGCTTTGCGTATCGGCATCAGACAGGTCATAAACGAGTTGGCCATCAGCCTTTTTTACTATTTTAACACCAGCTTCGGAAGCCAGCTGACCGTTTAAAGCCTGATTGAGATTAATTTTTGTGCCATTGGCCAGGGTAAGCGTAGCTTTATTACCGCCGGGCGAAATATCTTTAGTAACCACTTTAACTGAAGTTTTGCTATCGTTGCGGTGACTATTTACATAAAACAACGCTGCGCCTACAATGAAAACCAGCGAAGCCGCAACGGCATATTTTGTAATGCGATTAAACCAGGCAAACCTTACAACATCACCTTTGACTGAAATGCGATTCTCCAATTTAACAAACTGTATTTCAGCTTCTTGTGCCGATAAAGTATTACCCAATAGCAGTACCATTGTTTTCAGCTCATTTACATCATCCTGAAGCTCCGGATGGGATTGTAACCATTGTTCCCAATATCGAATATCTTCAGGATTTCTCTTAAAGCAATAGTTTAAAAAACCTTCATCTTCCAGTAGTTCTCTAATATTGTGGTGTTGCATTATACTTGGTTTTATGCAATAGAGCAACCTACACTAGATTTTCACTACTGTTTTATAAAAAAAAAGTAAAAAAAAGCAGAAATGATTATTAGTGCGAGTGAAAGTGCCTTTCCCTGGTCTTCACCTATTAAAACTTTGAGTTTATCAACCGCATTATAAATGGTATTGTAAACGGTATTTACGGAGATATGATTTGAGAGGGCAATTTCTTTATAACTCAAGCCAAGATAAAATTTCTGGTAAATCAATGATTTTTGTCGCTGAGGCAACTTTTCTAAAAAGCCGTTTAAAATCCTGCTCAAATCCTGTTGTGAGCCCCTGGCAATATAATCAGCTTCTACAGAGCTGGTTACCCATAAATCAGAAATATCATCATTTAGCAGGTAATCCTCATCAGATTTTGTCTTTTTATAAAGTTTTCGCAGAAATGCCGTAACCAAATAATTGTGGTGATCGATTATGTGCGTCAGTTTATCTTGATTTTCCCACACGTAAAGAAAAAGTTCGTTAAAAACATCTTTAGTTTTACTTGTAGAGAAACCTTTTTTTAAAGAAATAAAAGTTAAATAATGGTAATAGTGCAGATATATTTTTTTAAAAGCCACATTGTCTCCATTGGAAATAAACAGACACCAGTATGGTTTTAATTTACTGCCATGCACAATATGTGGTTGCTCATCCATTTGGTTGACTTAACATTTTTAATGCTTTATTTGAAAAACACAGGTATTACTTTCTCAAAACCCACACAGGCCATAACAAACCAATACGGTATAACATTAGTCGATGATTTTTCAGCATACGTGTTTAATCCGGCTATCAGATTGGCATCCCAAAAAGTATAGTGAAGCTTCATAAAAATTAGTTGTTTGGCACTGCAATTCACGATCGGTTAGAAATCGATTTTATAAATATAGCTAAATGTTTAATAATACTAAACAAATGTTTATAAAAATAATTGGCCGCACGCAGCAATTGAATAGGCTGCATCAAAGAAAAGTTGTTATTATAGGAACTTTAGAAAAACTAAATTAATCTCTTGAAAAGCTTAGTTTAATAATTTGAAGGGAAAAATAGAATGCTGAGCTTATTCTCCAGGTATTTTATAAAACTTCTTGTTTATACCTGATTGGATAACACAATGAGCGTTTGGCTTCGTTAACTACAAACGTACTGTTAAGCGCACCTACATTTTCCAGTTTGGAAAGTTTTTCCATAATAAAGCGGTTATACTTAGGCATATCGCCCACCACGATTTTGATTAGAAAATCAAATTCTCCGGTGGTATGGTAACATTCCAGTACTTCGGGATATTTAATTACCTGGTTTTGAAAGTTGGATAAGGCCTCTGCACTATGAACAGTAAGTTTAATGTGCGAAAACGCAATCCAAAGATCGGTAAATTTATTGCGGATCATTACCGTTACCGTTTCTCCTATAAATTCTTCACGCCTCAACCTGGCTCACCCTTTCGAAAATTGTACTGCCTGACCGTTTAAGTTTAGCAGCAATTTCCTTATTGGTCAGCCGTCCATCAGATTGAATGATCCGTAAAATGTCCAGATCAAGCTGATCCAGTGTGCTGTTGTGCATGCGTACTTGCTGTTTTATAGTAATTGCACCGGATAAAAATACAGAAAACCGTTAATCGCTTATTTATATCGGGTAAATTGAAGCAAACTTAATGAGTTTCTTTGAAATGCACCAAATTACATCCAATAATATTTGGATTTTAACTAAAATGATGGCTAACAAGCAAAATTTAATTCCGCCATTTTGTTTCCATTAGAATAATTTCCGGATTTGGACAACACCTGAGGAATTATGATTTCCAGCACCGAATTTCGTGGCTATAAAATCACTTTTTAACCAGTTAAAAAGGAGAAACAGACGTAAAAGAAATGGATCAGGAAAAAATATTAGTGATTGGTGCCTGTGGGCAAATCGGCAGAGAGCTTACAGCTGCACTGCGTTTTAAAGTTTGGGCAAATGCAAGTGCTGGCATCCGATATTCAGGCGAAGAATAATTTGTCTACAGAGGTTTTTCCCTATCAGCAACTGGATGTAACTGATGCCGATGCATTGGAAAAACTGATTGCAGATGAGCAAATTACACAGATTTACCATTTGGCCGCAATGTTATCAGCCAATGGCGAAAAAAACCCTAAAAAAGCCTGGGACCTGAACATGAACAGTTTGCTCAGCGTGTTGGATCTTTCAGTAAAATATGGCGTAAAAAAAGTATTCTGGCCAAGCAGCATCGCTGTTTTCGGACCAGATTCTGAAAAAATAAATACCCCTCAACAAGGAATAACCGAACCATCAACCGTTTATGGCATCAGCAAGGCAGCAGGAGAATACTGGTGTAAATATTATTTCGAAAAATTCGGACTTGATGTGCGCAGTATCCGTTACCCAGGATTGATCAGCTATACGGGCGCACCTGGCGGCGGTACCACTGATTATGCGGTTGATATTTTTCATCATGCGGTAGAAGCTAAACCTTTTACGTGCTTCCTTAAAAAAGAAACAGTACTTCCGATGATGTATATGAAAGATGCTATAAGGGCCACGCTCCAGTTGATGGATGCGCCGGTGGATAACATAAAAGTACGTACTTCGTACAACCTGAGCGGGCTGAGCTTTAGCCCTGAGGAACTTGCAACAGAAATCGAAAAACTGGTAGCAGGTTTTAAAGTGGATTATATACCCGATTTCAGACAGCAAATTGCTGATAGCTGGCCGGGAAGCATCGATGATAGCGCAGCACAAACAGATTGGAACTGGAAACCAGCTTACAACCTAGAAAATATGGTTAGCGATATGTTGTTAAACCTAAGGGCATTACAAGAAATTTAAGTAGATACTGTGCATCAGTAGAAAAAATATTTAGTTAATGATTGAGCAGGTGGCCGCGATGGTTCCCTGCTTTTTATATTTTGCACATCCCAACTTTTTACATACCTTAATCTATCTTATCACGCCCTGGCAAACTTTGCTGTTCTTAATGAGTAACCATTAACCAAATTTTAATGATGAAGTACATTCTTTTACTGAGCTTATTTTTAAATAATTTAGTTGATTTACAAGCGCAGAACAAAATCCCGCTCCAAAATATAACAATCACCAATAACGCTCAAAAAACCGAGGTTATTGTTGATGATAAAGGTGAGTTGCATTTAAACGTATCTCCTACTCATGCATTAAAGTTTAAAACCGCAAAGTTGGTTCATTATAGCGATTTCGGGGCAAAGGGTGATGGAAAAACGGATGATATAGATGCCATCGCAGCAACCCATGCCTTTGCCAATCAACATGGCCTTATGGTAAAGGCTGATGCAGGCGCTACTTATTACATTGGCGGAAAGGAGCGCACGGCAATTATTCAAACGGATACCGATTTTGGTACGGCCAACTTTATTATTGATGATACGGAAGTAAAAAACCGTAATGCATCTGTTTTCACCGTAAGTTCAGCCCTGAAATCATTTAAACTCAAAAATATTAACTCACTAAAAAAAAATCAGCAAAAAATCGATGTTAGCTTACCAAAACCGTGTTTAATTACAGCAACAAATGCCAGAGTAAAACAATATATCCGATTGGGCCTAAACCAAAACAATGGCTCATCGCAAACTGATATTTTTCTGGTAAATAAAAACGGTAATCTGGACAGGAAAGCACCGATTATCTGGGATTTTGAACAGATTACTGATATTACTGCACTGCCGATTGATGAGCAACCCCTGGAGATTACCGGGGGCCGTTTTACTACAATTGCCAATAAAGAAGAATCTAAATACAACTATTACAGCCGCAATATTTCAATAAAAAGATCGCATGTTATTGTGGATGGGCTGCAACATTTCATAATAGGTGAAGGCGACCATGGCGCACCTTACGGCGGCTTTATCAACATCAGTGATTGTGCCTATGTAACGGTAAAAAACAGCATTTTGACCGGCCACCTTGCCTATAGCACTGTTGGGGCGGCCGGCAAGCCTGTTACCATGGGCACTTACGACCTTTCTGTAAACCGTGCAGTTAATATATCATTTATAAATTGCAGTCAAACAAATAGCATTGATGACAATAAATATTGGGGCATTTTAGGATCAAATTTTTGCAAAAATCTGCTTTATGATGGTTGTACCCTCTCCAGGTTTGATGCTCACCAAGGAGTTGCCAATGCCACCATAAAAAACTCTACCCTAGGCCATATGGGCATTAATGCTATCGGTAGTGGAATCTTGAGCATAGAAAATTCTACCGTACATGCACGGAGCTTTATTAACCTGCGCCCTGATTACGGCAGTACCTGGCAGGGAAGAATTGATGATTAAAAACTGTGTGTTTTTACCAGCCGCAGGTAAACCTATCAGTGCTTCCATTATAAACGGCTCCAATTCTGGTGAGCATGATTTTGGGTATACCTGTTATATGCCGGCAAAGATTACCATCGAAAATTTACGGATTGAGGATGTCAATCATCCAGAAAATTACCAGGGCCCGGCTATTTTCGCTGATTTTAATCCAAAAATGAATGATAGCACCTACAAGGAAAAGTTTCCATATATAAAACCCAATGAGGTTGTTTTAAAGAACGTAACCACAGCCAGTAAGAAAACATTGAGGATCAGCGATAATCTTTTCATGTTCAAAGATGTAAAGGTTAAAACGAACAATTAATTTTATTCCTTATCCGGTAAATCTTATTTCAATACTCCCTCTCTAATTACTTAGTAAAAGATTTTTTCACCTTGCCAGCCTGTTGTGCGTAAAAATTGTTCCCAGCTGAGCGTGCCAGTATTTATTTTACGGCTCCATGAAAGATCTTTATCTTTTTGAAAATAACCAAACTCAACTGCATAGGCTGCCATGCCTAAAACTTCGTTTAATAAGCTTTCATTGGAAGCAAAACCAGGGAAATGACGGAGAAAATCTTCCCTTGTGAAAGCAGAACTGTATACGGCTTCTTTTCCGGTAACCTTAACAAAGGCATCAACCATTTCCTGGGGAGAAATAAATTCGCCAATTACAGGTAGCGATTTGCCTGCATATTCTGTCGGATTGGTAAATATTTCCAAAACAGCTGGCCCTGTAGCGGTAAGCGGATCAACAAATGGTGCACGAAAATCTTTAGGCAGGTAAATCGGAAATACAAATTGACCATCCTTCAAATATGGCGTATAAAATTCCATAAGATTCGTATAAAAAAAGGCCATGTATATAAAGGAACTCACTATTGGTAATGTTCGGATATATTCTTCCACAAGGGCCTTATCAGTAAAATGAGGTGCAAATTTTTCTCCTTTGGTAATCCGGTCTACATTTTCCAGACTGCTAAATAAAATGTGTTTTACTCCTGCTTCAACTGCAGCATCAGCAAGTTCCTTACCCAATTCCATTTCGTGTGTATGTGGAGGAGCAATGCTGGGCGTAACCATAAATACACCGTACGATCCAAGGAACGCCGCTACAAATTGTGCTTTATGTCCCAAATCCAATGGTACATTTATCAATTCGGCACCTTGTTTAATCAATTCAACCGCTTCGGCTGAATTCGCCCGTCGGGTAATGCCGCGTACACGAAACTGCTTGCTTTCTAACAGGGTTCTTGCAACGCTAAGGCCCTGCTTACCCATAATGCCTACAACTGTAATTAGCGGCTTATCGTTCTGATTTGATTTTTCAATAAAATATGATGACATGTTTTAAAAATTAGCAAAATTTTATACTATAATAATTATAGTTGCAAAACTAATTTTAGTGCATTACTTTTGCAATAACTATCCATTTAGATAGGTTTAAATAAATAAATTGTGAAAACTGAATGCATTGGTGAAAACGTAAAACTGAACGGTAAAACTTACCCTTGTACGGTTAGCTTGGCCATGGATCTGATTGGTGGGAAATGGAAAACTGTTATTTTATACCACTTAAAAACAGAACCTAAGCGTTATAGTGAGTTATTAAAAGAAATGCATACCGTAACAGAAATGACCTTGAGTATCCAACTGAAAAAACTGGAACAGGATGGCCTGATCTCCCGAAAAGTATACGGCAAAAAACCTCCGGTTAAGGTGGTTTATAGTTTAACCGATTTTGGAAAAACATTAATCCCTACCCTGGAAGCGATTACTGCATGGGGAAACCAGATTACTGAACAAAGCGCAGAATTTGTAAATTTTACTCCATTGCCAAAAATGTAGCATTGGGTTATCATCTGATAAGGTTGAGCATTTAACTGTAACGTGTCGCAAATACACCGTCAGAAAGTCGCTTTACTCCCTGCTGATTTTGTTTTTTTACGTCCATATTTGTTAAAAGTAATTGTGGAGTAGCAACCACATCAAAAAAACGGGCAGACTAAAAAGCCATAAGATTGTGAGTAAAAAATTAAAAGTTATGTCAGATAATAAGGTTTCATTACACAGAATAATTAAAGCATCACCAGAAAAACTATTCCGAGCCTTTACCAGTAATACTGCAATTGCCGCATGGCTACCTCCTTATGGGTTTCTCTGCACGGTACACGAACGGAATGTGCAGGAGGGCGCAACGTACAAAATGTCGTTCGAGAATTTTACTACAGGAAACAGTCACAGCTGGACTGGAGAGATTTCTGGAAATAAAGCCAAACGAATTTTTAAAATATACCGATAAATTCGACGATCCAAACCTTCCCGGTGCAATGGTTACTTCTGTATGGTTTAACCAAACCATGGTGGGCACTGAATTGAAAGTTTTACAGGAAAATATTCCCTCGGTAATACCTGCCGAAATGTGTTATCTGGGCTGGCAGGAATCGATAGAAAAATTAATAAAATTAGTAGAGCCTCAGATACCGGATGCCTGATTAAGTGCAAATATTGTTTTGGATCATTAATGGCCATGCAAAATGCATGGCCATATTTGTTTAACCGGATTTACTGATATCGTATTAATTTGAAAAAATGTTATTTAAAATCTGGTATTGGAAATATATGGCCACCAAATAAGATGTAAGACCACAGCAGTGTCCAAAAGATGTTAAAAATCTGAGCAGTTACAAAGGTAAATGCTGGCCGCCCACCTTGTAATTTCACTAAAGATGAAAATTTAGCTTCCATACCGATAGAAATAAATGCGATAGCGAACCACACCGTGCGCAGGCCATTTAATGTTGGAGCAACGCTTTTTGCTGTAGCAGGCGATAAAAGGAAAGAAAATACCAATGACGTAGCAACAAAACCCAGTACAAATTTCGGGAAACGCTCCCAAACAATTTTTAAACCAGGGCTTTCCGCTTTAACCAAAACTTCTCCGTTTTCGCCTTTTGGTTTTTTGTAGGCCCACCATATGGCGATAAAAAAGGCTGCAACCCCAATGAATACATTTTGCGAAAATTTAGCAATTACCCCTGCTTTAACCGCTATCGGGCCAACTAAATCGCCGGCAGCAGTAACTGTAGCAGTGGTATCTAAAGTGCCACCCAACCAGGCACCGCCAATTACATCAGGAATATGAAAATACCTTACGGCCCATGGCTGAATAACCATCATCGGGATGGCCATAATCAATACCAAAGTGGTTACATAGGATAATTTACGTTTATCGCCATTAATTGCACCTGCAGCAACAATTGCGGCTGAAACACCACAAATGGATACCGCAGAGGCCAAAATTACACCGAATTCATCATCAACCTTCAATTTACGGCTTAACCATAAAGAGAAAAACCAAACAGCGGTTACCACAATTATGGCCTGAACAATGCCCGGTAAACCAGCTTTAATTAAATCGGCAGATAAAATAGTGGTACCTAAAATTACCAAGCCTGTTTTGATATAAAATTCAGACCTTACCGCCTCCTTTAACCAGTTTGGCAATTTAACCAGGTTACCCAACAGGATCCCGATCAACAGGGCGAATACAACATATTCTAAACCGAAATAGGAAATACTTTTATTACCACCGATTATAAAAGAGACAATTGCCAAAAAATAAATCAGTGTAAAACCCGCTGCAAACCTGGCTACGTTACCTCCCGATAGCGCAATTGCAATGGCTGCCAGCACGAGAAAAACTGCACCAGTTTCTACAATCAGCCACAGATTTTGAGGCGATAATATTTTACCAAACAAATCATCAGTAGTAGCCCATTTAAATGCGGGTAAAGTTATGGTTGTGCCGTTATTGGTTAAGTAAAGCACGGTTGCAATAATGATTGTTCCTAGAATTACAGCCCACCAATCTTCTGTAAGCGATTGTAAAAATGTTTTTTTGTCGGGCGTTATCCCGGCGTCTGTTAAAGCTCCCGTAGTTCCTGAAGCATTGTTCTGTGTTGACATAGTGTTTATTTGTGGTTATCTAATTTGATGTTAAAAATATCTTTCAGTGCTTTTTTTGCGGCATTGTAACCGCACATTCCATGTACACCACCGCCTGGAGGCGTAGATGATGAACAGATGTACAGCCCTTTGGCAGAAGTTTTATAAGGCGACCACCTTAAAGCCGGGCGGGTAAACAGTTGGCCAATATCCAGTATACCCTCCGTTAATATCGCCACCAATGTAGTTTCGGTTGTGTGCTTCCATCTGCTCGGTATTCATGGTGTGTTTGGCCAAGATGCGATCTTTAAATCCAGGGGCAAAACGTTCTACCTGGTTTTCTATAATTGCTGTCAAATCCTGTTTCGATCCATTTGGCACATGGCAATAGGCCCAGGCGGTCTGTTTTCCTTCAGGCGCACGTGATGGATCGAACAAACTCTGTTGTGCAAGTAATACAAATGGTTTTTCGGCCTGCTGCCCTTTGCTGGTTTTTAGTTCCCCATCGGCTATTTCTTCAAATGTATTGCCCAGGTGTATCGTGCCGGCACTCTTACATGCTTCAGCTTTAAAAGGGATAGGTCCGTCCAGTGCCCAATCTACCTTAAATACACCCATACCATAGCGGTAACGTTCGAGCTGCCATTTATAAATATTGGAGAATTTATGTCCTGCTATTTGCAATAATTGTTTTGGCGTAACATCAAAAAGCACTGCATGGGCGGATGGTAGTTGATTTAGTGATGAAATAAAATTTCCCGTTTCAATTTTCCCGCCAAGTGATTTAAAGTAAGCAGCCAATGCCTCTGCAATAAATTTTGATCCGCCTTTGGGTATTGGCCAACCTTTAAGATGCCCGGTAGCCATTAATACCAAACCAATTGCGGTGGTACTTAAATTACTTAAAGGCTGTATGGCATGTGCGGCCATTCCGGCAAAAAGCCCGCGCGCATGTTGTGCTTTGAAGCGGTTAACAAAACCCGTTGCGCTTCTTAATGCTTTCAGGCCAAAACCGGCCATTGCCAATGGGTGTTTGGGAAAACGCAAGGGCCCTAAAGCATCTTCAGCTATCAATGGCCAGGCTGATGTAACATTTTCCATTAAGAAAGTATACGTTTCTGCATCCCTGCCGAGATATCCGGCGGTTTTCTGGATAGAATGATCTAATATAGCAGCGGTTCCGTCATCAAAAGGATGTGCTGCGGCCAAAGGAGGTTGCAGGTATTCCAGGCCAAATTCGGCCAAAGGCAATGTTTTAAAAAATGGCGAAGCCAATGCCATCGGATGGATCGCTGAGCATACATCATGTGTAAAACCGGGCAAAGTAATTTCAGCAGAAGTTAAGCCGCCCCCGATCAAGTTTTTACCTTCTATAATTAAAACGGAAAGTCCCTGTTGCTGCATAAGAATTGCTGCGGCCAATCCATTTGGCCCCGAACCTACAACTACTGCATCATAATCCCGTTTTTCTAATTTCATCTGGTTATTTTATTGTTTCCGGTTTAAATAAAACTCTTCCATCGGCACCAATCTGCCAAGCCGTAATGGGATTCATGTGGTAACCCCCTAAATTTACGCCACGTGCCGCAACCAATTGTGCCAATGTTGGCTGTAAATAGCCTGTTTCATCGGTAACGCGACTCAAAATTTCAGTTGCTTTGCCATCCCATTCCCATAAATGCCTGAAATAAGTATGTGCTTTGCTAAGCACCGGTTCCTGTAAATTGGCCAGTTGCCACGTTTTGCCTGCATCGGTACTTACTTCTACTTTTTCTACCTTACCCCTTCCGCTCCAGGCAATTCCGCGGATCTCCACCCAACCTTTATTTACCTTTTGAGGGTAAGCAGGATAGGTGATGATGGAGCGTGCATCCAACTCAAAGCTAAACATTCTGATTTTATCTTTTACAGGGTAAGTATATTTTGAGGTTTCTTCCCGGGTCATATATGGTTCTTCTGAAAGTTCAATCCGACGGAGCCATTTGATATTCATATTGCCTTCAAAACCTGGCAAAAGTAGCCTCATGGGGTATCCCTGTTCGGGGCGAATGGCCTCTCCATTCTGCGCATAAACAATCATGGCATCATCCCAGGCTTTTGCAATCGGGATGGTACGTGTCATAACAGCAGCATCCGAGCCTTCGGCCAAAAACCATTTCGCTTTATTGCTGATGCCGACTTCTTTAAATATGGTAGAGAGCATAACGCCCGTCCACTCGCTTTGGCTGGTAAGGCCAAGAATATCCTGCGGAGTCATTTCGGTTTTGCCAGTGCGGAAATTACCTGCACATTCAATGAAACATGTGCGCGTTATGGATGGAAACCTTTTGATATCGGCCAGGGTAAACTTCATCGGCTGATCTACCAGGCCATGAATTAGCAGCTTCGTGTTTTGCAGGATCAATTGCTGGAACACCTGCATGATGACGTTCGAAATGAAGATCAGCAGGCGTAATAGTGCTGTGCATATCCTGCAATGGTGTACGCGAAGAGATATCAGAAGGTTTGCGTACAGGCTGTTCAAATAAGGAGCGTTTGCCGAGCGGACTTGGCCCCGGACCAATAATTTTGGTCGGATCATCTACAATATCTGTAAGAACCGGAGTTTCACCTTTTTCTTCACTTGCAAATAACGATTGTACCGGTAAAACTGCAGCAGCAATTACACCACCCAATAAAGTACGTCTGCTCATTTTACCGGCAACTACTTTCCGATTGGTTTTATCTTGCTTCTTCATTACTTTATTTCAGGTCCTCCTTTACGATCGTCCATAATAAATAGCTTTTTAGCAGGCATTTTCACTTTATACAGGTTTTTGGCATCGAGCACTACATCAGCCTTGATAATTTTATTCGCATTGAGCAGATAAGCGGTTATGCTGTACACTTCATTATTACTTAAGGAACCAGGAAGATTATAGGGCATGGCCCGGCGCATATAATCGAACAGAGTTGTGGCATATGGCCAGTAATTACCGATTGTTTTCGGTTTACTATTAGCCGAGGTATCACCAACTAAAGCACTTCCGGGAAGTTTTACACCCGGCTTTTCGGTACCATCCTCACCATGGCACATTGCACATTTTTGCGCATACAACAGTTTCCCTTTTTTAACATCACCCTGGCCTGCTGGTAAGCCTTTACCATCGGGCCGGATATCAATATTCCAAGCTGCAATTTCCTGAGCGTTGGCCGGGCGACCGAAACCAAATTTTGCCGGGCGTTTTAAGCTATCCGTTAATGGCGATTGCGCCTGCATTGGAGTAAACGCTGTTTTTAGCGACATTAAGAACAACATTACAGGAAATGCAAGTATGTATACCGTCTTTCTGTTCATCCTCTTATTCATATTTACCAGCACTTAAAGAACTTTTAGGCAATACATATTGTCGGTTATAACGATCGAGAACGATGTAAATAGAATCTTTATGTTCATCAATACCGGAAAGTATAACCCTCGAACCATCTGTGGTATCGTATTTCAGTACCATACGGTGGCGTTTCACTTCTCTTGGTTTTTCTTCAAACTCACGGTCTCTGCGGGTAGACCAGGCTGCTTTATCTATCATTTTATTTTCATCGCCGATATGTTGCCATGCGGTTTTACTGATCCAGTTATCTCCATTTGGTGCTGTTTCTCTTGTTTTACCTGCAGCTTTACGCCCAGCCCTTAAAGCCATTACATTTTTATCCTGGAGGTACAGTACTTTATCTACGGTATCGGCAAAATAATGAAAGGCCCTTTGGCCTCCTGCAACACCACTGATTTCGAAAGTACGTTGAATATCACGCATCGGGCTGCCCCCTCCATTTGATGGATCGATTAAAACCGGGCGGTTGATTTTAAAAGTGAGGGTAGTCCAGTTTTCGAAGGTAGCTTCCTGCCACCTGGTAGAATCCAATGGATTAAATGGAATAACCTCCCCATTCAATTTAAACTCGCTCACATGGTAATTTCCCCTTAACTTTTTAACACCTGCAGTTGCGGGTTGTTTATAAGGATCGTATTTAAAATTGATGATTTCAGTATAAGTGAGTACACCGAAAAAGATGACAAAAGTGAGCACTTTCAGGGTAATGCGGGTGTATTTTAACCAAGGTTTATTAAAATCGGGGTAAATCCTAAAAGGTATGGTATAACGCTCTAAAATGAGCAGGTTGTATAATTTAGGAAAATCATCTGCGGTAATAAATAGCGCGAGCAGCACAAAATAAAACGCATATACATGTACACCGCCATCGTAAGCATAATTTACAAAAGTAATATCGCCCAGTGCCGCAGCCAGTAAAATGGCACCAAAAGTGGTTGTTTTACGAAAAAAAAGCATTACTCCGGCGGCTATTTCCACCACACCACCAAAAACCTGGTACCAGGGCACTACACCAACGGAAAGCCAGTATATTTTTTGCGCGGTAAAATCGCCAAAATTGCTATTTAAAAGACCTAACGATGGATAGGGCATTTGTGTAGGGAGAAGTTTGGTAAAACCGAAACCGATAATCCCAATCCCGGCACGATAACGGACAACAACCCTGATCCAGTAATGAAGGATATGATAGGATTTACGCTTACGATCGAAGGCCGACCAGATTAAAGCACCAACAAGGGCTAAGAGTAATGCTATGCCCCAATCTACATAATCAGCCAGAAAACTTCTTTTTGGAGGCAAAGCAGCATTACTTTCGTTTTTTTGTTCGGTTTGCTTAAGGCTACTTTTTTCCAATTTCTTTTTCCTGTTGCCATCCTTTTTAGCCGATTCATCTGCAGATGGCGAATCGGTAATATCACGTGATCGCTGCCCGCCAAAAAGTGACAAAAAGCTGGGTTGAAACCTGGCGATATCGTAGAGATCGCGGTAATGCGGTCGCGACCAATCCAGGGTGAAAACATTTTTATACCAATTGGCAGAAAATGGAATACACATGGCCAGAAAGAAAATAAACAGCACGCGGAAGCCAAATTTCTTTTGCCACGACCATGGCTTTTTAGCTGGTATTTGCTGATCTGTTAAATTTTTATCTATCTCCTGTTGTTTTATTTCAGACATAACATTAAGCTTTTATAGTTTAAGTGCTTTGCGGCGGCTAAGCTTTAATGGATATTTTTTATCGATTTTATTCAATACGACGTAAATGGAATCACGTTGTTGATTGATCCCTGAAAGAATGATGCTTACGCTATCCGGACGCGAATAATTTAACCTTAAACTTTCGCCTTTGTAGTGTGGATTTTTATTAGCCAACAGCAGAACACGGTTTACCGAATCGATTGTGTAACTGTAATAATGCCTTCCTGCGGTACCGGCTAGTTCATAATCGCGGTCTTTATCGTTTTTAAATACCTGTTCGTAATTTGAAGAATCAACAATTACTTTTCGATCGGAACGCACGCTGATGGTGGCCCATTTCTCGAACACCACATCTTTCCAACGGGTAGAATCTGTAGCAGCATAAGGCAATACCCGACCGTTGATTTTAAACTCACTAACATTATAAATTCCTGCAGCCCTGGCCAAGCCCTTCTTGCGTGGAAACTGGTAAGGATCATCGTGAAAACCTGAATACGTTTTAAATCCGTAAAGAAAAACAAAAAAGAAAATAACCAGTGTTTTAAATGCTAAACGCAAGGATTTAATTCTCCCCACAAAAATTGGCTTAAAGCTGTTTGGTGCTGTTGGCCGCTCGAGCGATATGAGATTATAAATCCGCGTTGCATCGAACCACAACACAAATAATGCAAAAGTGATTAAGTAGGTGGCATATACAAATTCGCCGCCCTCGTAAGCCAGGTTTGAAATGAATACGTTCCCTGTAAATACGAGAATAATTGCTGCGCCAATGGTTGCGGTTTTCCGGAAGAACAATAACAAACCTGCGAGGATTTCTATCGCGCCTAAAAATGTTTCGTAAGAAGGCACAATGCCTAAACTCATCGAAAATATTTTCCAGTCGGTAAAATCGCCATAACTGGTGTTTAAATTACTAATGGAAGGAAAAGGTGCCTGCAATGGGAAAAACTTGATGAACCCATAACCGATAATACCAATAGCCAAACGGTAGCGGACCACAACCCTTAACCAATAATAAAATTGATTGTAATCGACTTCCTTGTATTTGGTTTTGCCCCATACCACTGCGCCGATAACCGAAATTCCTGCAATAATGATCCAGTTGATAAAACTATCGGCACCGGAAAGAAATTTTGCAGATAAACGTGTAAGGTTAAAAATATCGCCATAACTGATATGAAGCCAGTTAAAACCAAAAACAATTTTAAAGAAATCGACGCTTAAAGGAATAGCCTGCAGCATGAAAAACAAGAAGAAGAACCTGAATATCAGCTTTTCCCTATCCGTCCATACAAGCGGTGATGGTATATTTGTGTTACTCATTGCTTTATAAATAAGATTATTGATCGTCATCAGCCTTTGCGGGCTTGCGTGGCGCTGCAATTACCTTTCTTTTGGCAAGATCATATTTTTGCCCTGCGCTTAAAAAGAAAAAAGGTCCGTTTGAAGCAGTGAAATCTTCACGATTGTTGACCACATGTTTTTCGCCACTGTTTACGATGGTGTTGTAATCGTAAATTGCCACGAAAGAATGTCCAAGCACTTGAAGTGTATCCCGCTGTACCAGGACTGCTGTGGCCTCATTTAAACCAATGCCGATAAAATCTGGTGCATTACGGATAAAGTTGACCAGATCGAACTGGCGGTTCCGTACCAATAAATGCTGATCGATAGCGGAATTTTTAAGAAAACCCAATCCCTGTGTATGATCGCCAACTAAAATTTGTGCGCCTTTCGTATCACCCCTCCATAAAAAAGAACCAATAATACTTGCTCCGGCCGAGCTGCCTGCAATAACGCCTCCCCTATTCAAAACATCAATAAAAGCCTGGTGGGTAAGGGTATTGAGGTAAGAATCGGCAATTCGCCATTGGCGGCCACCTTCGAAATAAACAGCTGTTGCATTTTTTAAAGGGGCAATAAATTTTTCACTATTGGCTTCCTTCAAATCGCTCGTATGGAAAAGGGTTACATTTTTGATCCCTGTTTGCTTTTTTACCTCTTCTACTCCTTTTTTATCATACGCGGCAGAATCGCCCGAGGCAGTGGTAACCACAACCAATACGGCTTTATCCTTACCTCCTGCCAATTCGGTAAATTTCTCCCAGATATCGCGCTGCGGGCCTACATTGCCACCGATGATTAGCAAACTGCCTTTTTCAGGTCCATGTTTGGTATCAGATTTTTTAACTGTTATTGGCGATGGCTGAGCAAAGGCCGGGTAAGCAAATGCAATTAGGGCCAAAAACAGCACACTTAATTTTTTCATAATTAATATTTTTAATAACCTGGATTACGGTTAGCACCCGCCAATTGCGGATCTACCAATGTTTCGTTATATGGAATTGGAAAAAGATAAAGGTGTTTATCAGGCAGGCCCAGCACAGTTTGGGCACGGTCGGTTCTTACCAGGTTAAACCAGCGGTCGGCTTCGAAAGGGAACTCCACCTGGCGTTCTTTTTCCAAGGCCAGCAAAATATCACTTAATGTTGCAGCAGTGGTGGCTCCAAGTCCTGCACGGCTCCTTACCAGGTTTAAATCGCTTTGTGCACTGTTTGCACCAACTAAATTACCCTGTTGTGCCCTGGCTTCTGAACGGATAAAATACAACTCAGCCATGCGGATTATATAAGCCGGATCGGTACCCAATGGATTACGGTAATATAATTTGCCATACCATAAATTACCCGGAGGCGCGGTTTTAGCAATCAAAGTGCTGCGGTTGCCGCCAATGGTTGGGTTATTTAACAAAGCAACCAGGGCATCATTCGGCGACCACTCCCTACGGCCGCCCAAAACCGGTGGCAACCACCAGTTGCTATGGCCATTGGTATTGGATGTGGTATAAGCCAGCTCAAGCACCGACTCGGGAGTAGCCGCAGCATTATTGGCGAAAAAAGCACTATATGGGGCCACCAGGAAATAATTTTCATTATCGTTAATTACCGAAGTAGCAAATTGCTCGGCCAATGCCCAGTTTTTTTGATACAGGTAAAATCTCGCTTTAAGGGCTTGTACCGTGCGCAAGCTTACCCGGTTTCTGCTTACTGATGCGGGCACCAACGTTTCAGCAGCATTTAAATCTTTTAACACCTGTGCGTATGTATCAGCCAAGGTACTGCGTGGGATATCGCTGTTATCTGAAGGAATATTGGTAGGTTTTAAAACCAATTGCACACCGCCCCAACCTCGTGCAAGATCGAAATAGGCCAAAGCACGCACAAAGTAAGCTTCACCAAGGTATTGGTTTTTTAGCGTTGTGGTAAGCAGTGGATCATTAACTGCCGGAACCCTATCAAGTATAAGATTAGCCTGCAAAATGGTTTTATAAATGGCCGTCCATGCAGATTGAACATAACCGTTTGTAGCCGAAGTAAGGTGTTTGGTAATTTCGTTAGGATCTGACTGTGAACCCGACCATTGAATGTCGCCGGCAGATAAGTAAGAAAGTGCCGGGAAATTTGAACCATAATAACTGTTTGCAGCCAACAGATTAAATAAACCGTTTGCCGCTGTTGCTGCACTGCCGGCATTGATGATCGCCTGATCCTGATCTACCTGCGACTGGGGCTGTACCTCCAGAAACTTCTTGCAGGAAGTAAACAAGGATAAAATGGCGAATATGTAGATAACTTTTTTCATGATTGATTATTCGGTTTAAAAAGTAATGTTTGCACCTATCTGGAAAGTACGTGGTACGGGTGGCGTACCTAAATCGTAACCGAGCACGGTAGCCGATGAAGAAACGTTGATCTCCGGATCCGGGCCTTTATATTTCGTCCACAACCAAAGGTTTGAGCTACTGGCGTATATCCTAGCAGAATTCATCCTGGCTTTTTTAATAAATTCTTTCGGCAGGTTATAACCAAGGGTAACATTACTGAGGCGTAAGAAAGATCCATCTTCGATATTGCGGCTGGTTGGACTTAAAGTGTAATTCTGCCCATAAGCGGTTAACCTTGGCATATTTGTTATATCGCCCGGTTTCTGCCAGCGATCTAACTGGTAAACATCCATCGCCCTGTTGGCATCGCGGGTACCGCCACCTTCAAGAAAAAAATTGTTATTGTTATACACCTTATTGCCGTATACAAAATTGAAAAACACCGATAAATCGAAGCCTTTATAACTGAGGTTATTGGTTAAACCGCCATTAAATTTCGGCAGTGCATTCCCTACCGGAACAATATCATTGGCGTTGATTACGCCATTATGATCGGCATCTTCATAAACTGCATTGCCTGTTTGCGGATCAACATAAAGCTGGTTATACACATAAAAAGTATACATCGATAAACCCTGAACCATCCGTTCGGCGGCATAAGCGGCAACAACAGGTGTAGGTAATTTTTCTATTTTATTGATATTGCGCGAAATATTGAAATTGGTACTCCATTTAAATGCACCATCCAGATTAACACTGCTGATGTTCAGCTCCAAACCCTTATTGCTCATTTCACCGGCATTGGTGAGGATGGAAGAAAAACCTTTACTTGATGCCAATGGCAGGTTAAGCAACAGGTTACTGGTATATTTATCGTAAACGTCTCCGCTTAAAGTCAACCTATCTTTAAAGAAACTTAAATCAAAACCGATATTGGCCTGGCGGGTGCTTTCCCATTTCAGATCAGGGTTGGCAAGCTGTGAAGGTGTAGTACCTGGATTATTTAGATAGTTGGCACCAGCACCCCATAAACCACGCGAGGCAAAATCGTTGATCCCGTTCTGGTTTCCGGTTACACCAATACTTCCACGAAGTTTTAAGTCGGATATTACCGCAACATCCTTTAAGAAATTTTCTTGTTTAACGCGCCATGCCAAACCTGCTGAAGGGAAATATCCCCACTGGTGGTTTGCACCAAAACGCGAAGATCCATCGGCCCTTACACTGAAAACCGCATAATATTTCCCACCATAGTTATAGTTTATACGGGCAAAGAATGATGAAAGTGTATATTTTGATTCAGAAGCAGATGAAGTGGTGGTAGCAGCCGAAATAATCTGCTGGAATGAATCGTTTGGAAAATTGGTACCCTGGGCCAGAGTTTGGTTAGAAACCGATCCCTGCAATGAATTACCGATTAATGCCCCAAAAGTATGCTTACCGGTAACATGGTTATAATTTAAGGTCTGTTCATTTGTCCAGATGGTGTTATTGCTTATACTTGAAGTACCGAGGTTTTTATTTGCCAAACCCAGGTTGGTTAAACTGTTCCAGTACTGATATTCATTGTATTGATTATAATCAACACTCCAGCTCGTTTTAAATGTTAAATCTTTGGTAATGTTTACCTCTGCATACAAATTACTAATTAACCTGTTACTTGTGCTGTTCATGTTTGTGTTGTTCAGCAGCACATCCAGGTTATCAAAACCTGCCCATTTACCAGGTGTTCCATCGGCATTAAATTCAGGCAGATAGGTTGGGGTGTGCAGGGCCGATTGTAAGATACCTCCTTGCGGCCCATCGCCTACACGTGCATTGGTACGGTAAGTTTGTGTGAGGATGTTGCTGGTTCCTATTTTAACATAATCATTAATTTTCTGATCGAGGTTGAGCTTAAAACTTCCCCTTCTGAAATCGTTCGTTTTAAGGGTAGCTTCCTGTTTGTTTAGTCCGCCACCGATGTAATAGGTCGTTTTATCGTTTCCTCCTGAAACTGAAAGATCATAATTCTGCAACAGTCCGGTACGAAAAGCTTTGTTCAAACGATCGTAAGTATTTTGATCCTTTGGTAAACCACGTGGCGCCGGGGAGGCTGCAGGATTATCGGTTAATGCCCTGAAAGGCTGGACAACATAGGTTGTAGCAGGCGTAGTTCCATTTGCAGCAGCAGTTGCAATGGCATCTGCATTTGAATTGCGGTAAAATTCGTTAACCAGTTCTGCATGCTGTGGCCCCGTTACCAGATCCCACAGTTTAGGTGCTTTTGCCACACCAACATAAGCACTTAAACTTACTTTTGGTGCAGTATTGTATTTACCGCGTTTGGTGGTGATCAAAATTACCCCATTGGCTGCACGTGCACCGTAAATGGCAGTAGCATCAGCATCTTTTAGAACGGTTACGCTTTCAATATCATCAGGACTAATATCCGATAAAGGATTATTTGCCTGCCCTTGTGTGGTAATTTTTTGTAAAGATCCGCTGTTTACATACACACCATCAATTACATATAAAGGATCATTACTGGCATTAATTGAGGTGGTACCCCGGATCCGGATAAACATTCCATCTCCCGGAACCCCTGTAGATGTACTCACTTGCAAACCCGGAGCCTTGCCTTGTAACTGCCTAGGCAAATGTAGCGGTCGGCTTTGCCCTTACCTCATCAACCGCGATGGTAGAAACAGAACCGGTTAACGATTTTCTCGTCTGTGTGCCATAACCCACAACCACTACGTCATTTAACTGACTGTTAAGTTCTTTCAGTTTAATGGTTACCGGACTTGTACCCACTACAATTTCTTTGGTTTCATAACCTACGGAAGAAAGTATCAACGTATATGGCAATTTTTGACCGGTTACAAAAACAAATTTTCCATCTCCATCGGTAGAAACTACGTGTGTAACGCCTTTAATGCGTACAACAACGCCTGGCAGTGCTTGCTTGGTAAGGGAATCGATCACCGTTCCGGCCAATTTGGAATTGATTAGCGGCGGCGGCTCTACCTGTGCAAAAATTTTAAATGGGATGGCCAGCACTGTAAGGAGCAAAAAAAGGCTGACCAATAAGAATGGTTTTTTCTTATGGAGAAATATTTCCATATTTAACGGGTTTTATGTTAATGATTAAATTCATTGGATAAGACTGGAAATGGATATCAGTGCGTGATTGGCGTTACAGAACTGATATTCCATGAAAACCGGCGAGGCTTCCTTGCCGGTTTTTTTATATAAGGTTTTCAACACATATTTAAGGGATTGGGGGTCAGTTTAATGGAAAATAAGCATCAGACTATGGTTTTCAAGAGAAATCAAAAATCAACAACACCATATTTTGCCATAGATATAAATGTTTAAAACAACATCTTTATAAACTATATCAGGGATAGAAGACACTTTAGGGCTTATTGTTGCATTCATGATCAGCGCAAACATATTGATAAATATTTAATCTACAAAATCGGTAGACTAACTATTAATAATGTTACATGATCGCTTTTTCCTCTGGTGAAGCCTAATCTGTAACAACCGTTAGAAATACATTTACGTAATTTTTAAATTACAAATTTGTATTCTTTGTTTTAAAACACTAACTTAATTTATATGTCCACCGTTGCAGTGGATTAATTTTTAAACCAGTTACTAAAACGTTTTAAATAAACATACTAGTAGCTTTTTAGTGTAACGGCAGAAAAGATGAAACGGGAGATGGCCGGATATTATTTGAGCAATCAACTCAACCTAAATATAAAAAACCATTATGAAAAACAGATTAATCCTCATCCCGGGCATGCTGATCTTTCTTGCCTTCGCTTGTAAAAAGAAAGCATTGGAAGATGTTCAGCAGCTTTCTAAAAGCCCAGTTTCACTAAAAAATAATGCTTTACTGGCAGAACCACCCCTTACCTGGCAGGAACATTGGTTCGATCATGTACAAGTTTTACAGCGTTTCTATCACGATACGAGTATTGTGGTATACCATGATAATGAGGTGAGCAATACGGTTACCTGGCCTAATACTTACCTGGCGCAGGTTTGGAACTACACCAAAAACAAATATGGTTCTTTTGGTTCCGACTCACGTTTATGGGCAATATTCCATACCGGGAAATATAGTGGTGGGCATCCCAGCACCTATATGGATGCAAGCCACGATTATAGAAACGTAATTGACGTAGGCTCATCAAGTACAAGTGCATGGCTATCGGGCACAGGCAACGATCTAGACCTTACTACACATGAAGTTGGGCATATTGTTGAAGGCGCATCACGAAATGTGCTGAATTCGCCTGCATTTGGCATCTGGCACGATAGCAAATGGATGGAAATATACATTTATGATGTTTATAAAGGCCTCAACCGCCCCGCTGATGTTCAGCGTTGGTATAATCTTGTAGCCAATGGTGCCGAAAACTATCCACGCGCACAAACTTACTGGTTTAAAGATTGGTTCTTCCCAATTTACAGTCAGCAGGGCGATGCAAGTTCTTTAAACAAGTATTTTAGCTTATTGGCACAATACTTCCCAAAAGAAACTGTAAATAATGGCCAGTCCAATATTATGCGTTTCTCCAGATCAATGAATTATGGTGAATTTATCCATTTTTGGAGTGGTGCAACTGGTATTGACCTTAAGCCGCTTGCTTTAAGTGCTTTCGGCAGCCTGGATGAACAAGGCAATGATTGGACGGCTCAACTGAGCACAGCAAAAACTGCTTTCCCAAATGTAAGCTACCTTAAAGATATTACCAGCCAGGCTACCTTGAGCGTAAGTAACGAAAATTCGGGTGGCACATCAGCTGCAGAGGGCTCATCAAAACTTGCGGATAGTTATTATAATACCAAATTCTTTTTGGGCAGTTACCCAACATCTTTTTGGGCACAGTTTAGCTTCCCATCAAGTCAGGTTGTTAAAGGATACACCATTACCGCAGGCAATGATGCCCCTGATCGCGATCCGAAGGCTTGGAAACTGATGGGCTCCAATGATAATGTAAACTTTACGCAACTGGATATCCGCAGCAACCAAACTTTTGATCTTAGAAAACAGACTAAAAAAATAGTGATCATCAACACAACGGCCTATAAATATTATAAGCTTTTTATTACGTCTAACAATGGCAGTGTAGATCTTCAGTTTAGCGAATGGAGGTTATTGCAGTAAAATATTGATGATCGGAAATTTAAGAGTTGAGCAATTTCCGGTCATTGTTTCAATCGTCCTCTTCGAAGCTTTGTAGTTTGCTATAAATCAGCTTAATATACTAAAACCAGGCATTTTTTTCCAAAAATTTGATCCAGTTGCATGCATCAAATTTCTACATCTATTTTGCTGTAGCCACGTTTTTAAAATAGAAGGAGAATTTTGTTCAAATCGACAAGCAAGCGCTCTAAGTTATGGTTAAGGCATGCAGTATATTAAGATGCAAATAGGAATTATTTTCCGTCCTGTTTCAGAAAGATTTTATGTGTAAAGTATTTCGTCTATAAAATTATTCAGCTGTACACTACAATTATAATGTAGCGGTACAGTACTGATTATAAAAAGTTAAAAATCAATATTAAATGGGCAGATTGTAAAAATTATTGATCGAGACGTTCCAATCGGCATCTTTTTTGTTACATCCACCGCATGAAAACGAAAGATATAATCAGTGCGCTCTTAGGTATATTGATTATGGCCATAACGTATTGGCTGCTGTTTTACCAGCTCTCCCCTAAAGAGCACAAAGAGGTTAAAACATTTTCATCATTGCCAAAATCCAAAAGTTTAGAATAGTTATTTCAGTTATTTCTTCTGGATGTAATTGGCTTGATTCACTTCGGATAGCAGTGCTATTTTGCCCAAAAATTAGCATCAATCGCCAGAAAATTTTATACAAACTGGTTTAACACCAATACCCCAACAAGGCCCAAAATGGAAACCAGGCTTTCCATAACCGTCCATGTGGTAAAAGTTTCTTTAAGACTGATATTAAAATATTCTTTAAACATCCAGAAACCGGTATCATTTACGTGTGAAAACATCAAACTTCCGGCACCAACGGATAATACCATCAATTCTGGTGGTGCTCCGGGTCCGATTAACGGGAGTACCATACCCGATGCGGTTAATGCTGCAACCGTTGCCGAACCTAAAGTTACCCGTAACGAAGCAGTAATTAACCAGGCGAGCAGCAGTGGCGATAAATTTAAACCTCCTGTAAGTTGTTTAACGGTTTCGCCCATTCCACTATCAATTAAAATTTGCTTAAAAGCTCCACCCGCAGCAATAATCAGAATAATCATGGCAATGCTCTTAACGCCTTCCGCACAAGATTCCATAGCCTTGGCGATGCTGGTTTTTTGAACGGCCAAAGCAATGATAACCGAAATTAATAGTGCCGCGGTAGGATCTGCCAGAAATACAAACAGTGGTTTACCAATATAAGCGAACTTGATACTGCTTCCTATAGTTCCGGCAATGATTAGAAATACTGGTAATAAGGCTGTAACAAAACTTCTTGCGGCAGAAGGGAGATTTTCTTCTTCACTGATGTTAAAATCTTGAATATTGGCGGTTTGATCACGTTTAATAATCATTCTTGGAAAGTAAATTCCGGCAATAATTGCTATTGGTACACTTAATATTAACCCATAAATTAATGTTTTACCAATATCTGCATGAAAAATTCCTGCCAAAGCAACCGGTCCCGGATGAGGGGGTAAAAAGCCGTGAGTTACCGAAAGTGCGGTGGCCATTGGAATGCCAATATATAATTTAGAAAGACCAGTAGCAGCAGAAATCGCAAATACCAAAGGGATGAGCACTACAAAACCTGCATTGTAAAATAGTGGAATCCCAACTAAAAGGCCTGTTAACAATACGGCCCATTGGATGTTCTTTTTACCAAAAGCTCCAATGAGAATGAAAACAATCTTCTTCGCCGAGCCGCTATCCTCAATCAATTTACCCATCATGGCGCCGAGTGCCAATACCATAACCATACTCCCAAGTGTACTACCTATACCATTACTGATGGCACTCATTACCTTTGTGGCTGGCATACCCAATAACAAACCGGTAATAATGGCCACTGCAATTAATGCAATCATCGGGTTGATCTTTTTAAGAATCAGCACGAAAAGCAACAAAATTCCGAAGAGTAATATGAATAATGACATTTGGTTAGGGTTTAGGCAATGTACTTTGCCACAGGTGCACTTGATGGAACAGGTTATTTCATACCTGTACTTTTCTAATTAACTGTGGCTAATTTCTCATTCAATTTAGGTTTAATTTATTTCTTAATAATAATGGTTCTGCCCGTAACGAGATTAAACTCGTAAATCCGATACAAACCATCATCGCTGATTTCTATGGTTTCTACCAAACCTGTTTTGCTAAAGGTATCGGTTACCATATCGCCGATTTTTACATCTTGAAGAATATCGCTGGGTGTATCGCTATTTAATCTGATCATAAAAGTAAAAGTATCGATTATTAATAAAATCTCCACCAATTGTGTTGAGCAATGTTTTAAATTTAAAAGCAATCAGATTTTAATTTGCTTTGAAATCTCTTGGCTGGTTAAAATCATAAAAGGGTCTAACTTCGCACATGCGGCCAGAAAAACACATTATCCAGCATTAAATAACTGTTAGCCGGACTGTATGCACACCTAACTCTCCGTCCTTAAAATTTTTAAAGGCGGCTGATTAAGGATACTTCTTGTGCTCAGCACTCCTGTAATAACCACCAGTAATACAATCGAGCCAAATAACAATACAGTTGGCAGCAGTGGTGGTATAAATGCCGCATCGAAGGCAAATTTAGCCAAAGCCCAACTACCCCCAATGGCTAAAATTAATCCTGTAGCTGCAGCAAAAGCACCTAAAAATAAATATTCGATGGCATTTATGGCTAAAATCTGCTTTCTACTCGCTCCCATCGTACGCAATAAAATACTTTCTTTTATCCTTTGGTTTTTACTGGTAAGTACCGACGATATTAAAACAATCCATCCGGTAACCATGCTAAAACCGGCCATAAATTGAATTACAAAACCAATTTTACTTAACAACTCATCAAGCAGCTTTAAAACCAGATCTAAATCGATTACCGATACATTAGGAAATTTTTGCACCACTTCTCCCTGGAATCGGGCAGAAACTTCACCTGATGGTACCCTTGTCATCAATACATGAAACTGTGGTGCTTCTTCTAACACCCCGGCCGGAAAAACCACCCTAAAATTGGTTTGCATCCTGCTCCAGTTTACCTCACGCAAACTTCCTACAACCGTCGGAATCATCATGCCCTGCACATTAAAAAGTATTTTGTCGTTCAGTTCAACATTAATCGATTGTGCATAACGCTGATCCAGTGATATATAAACGGTTTCATTGGGTTTAATTTTTCCAATCCATTTACCTGAAGTGATTTTCTCAGCTGCCGTTAAAGTATCCTGATAAGTAGCCCTGATCTCGTTGCGATAAGCCCTCCTGTTATTGGTGTCGGCATTGGCTTTTTTTCCATTAATTTCTTCAATGCGCATCGTTATCACCGGAACCTGGTTCATCAATGGCAATTTAAAAGCTTTCGTTAAACTATCTAATCCTTCTTTTTGCGTATTCTGAATATCGAACATCACCATATTTGGCTGATTGGCACCCGATGAAAGTGTTACCCGGCTCATTAATATACCTTGCACGAAGAATAATGTACAGATAAATGCGGTTGATAAACCTATGGAAACGGTTAACATTAATGTTTGGTTATTGGGCCTGTAAAGATTGGCAAAGCCCTGTCGCCATAAGTAGCTCGATGAATTTGGCAACAGTTTGCGCACCATATACATCAATAATTTAGATAGTATGATCAATAGCAGAAAAGCAATGGCTATACTTAAGGTAAATGCCAGGGTTTGCACCCATGTTTTCATTTGCAAATGCGTAAAACCTGTAATAAAGGCGGCCATAAGCAGGTATACCAGCCAGGTTAAAGGGTCTCTTTTCCCCCCGTTTTTTCGAAAGATAACCTGATGGCGTTTAAAGGTGAGATACGCCTCACAGACAATAATGATGGAAGGGCAAAAAGAATTGAAATGATGAGGCCAAGCAAAATTCCTTGCGCAACAGCAAACCACGACACTTGCATGGTAATTTCTACTGGCAAAAAATCTTTTAAAACCAATGGAAGCAGAAACTGGATACCCGTACCTAAAATTGCGCCTAAAACCGAAGCAATTAAACCTATAAAAAAAACCTGAATGAGATAAATTATAAAAGCATGCCGTGATTTTAAGCCCAAACACCTTAAAGTAGCAATGGCACTCAATTTTTCCTGAATGTATACATGTATGGCACTGCCTACACCCACACAACCTAATAATAGAGCAATAAATCCAGATAGGGCCAGAAAACGGTTTACATCTTTAAAAGATCTTCCGGTTTGTTCCTTTCTCGATTCTACCGTGTCGGCATCAAAACCTTCTTTTTCCAGTTTTGCATCTTGTTTTTTAACCCATTCATCAATACCAGACGGATCGTTATATTTAAAGTAAAATTTATTGTTGATCCGGCTTCCGGTTTTGATCAGATTTGTTTTATCAAGCGTTTGCAGCGGAATGTAAACCGTTGGCGCAATACTCGAACCAATTCCTGTTTGGCCTGGAGCCTTTGTTAAGGTACCAAGTATATTAAAGTTTAAATCGCCGATTTTTACCGAATCGCCAACCTTGGCCTTAAACTGCAACATCAGTGTTTGATCTACCAGTGCATTTCTTCCCGATTGAAAGTTTTTTGCAGCAGCAAGCGGGATGGTTTCTATTATACCGTAATAGGGATAATTACCTTCAAGTGCTTTCATTTGTACCAAGCGGCTGCCCCCACCCTTCTGAAAGTAAATCATCGAGGCAAATGTTTTCTCCTGCGACCTTTCATCGCCAAGCGTATCGAGCATTTTTTGCATCGCTTTGCTTACACCTTTACGACTATCCAAAACCAGATCGGCACCGGTAAGCTCTTTTGCCTGCCCATCAATATCTTTTTGCAGGTTATCTTTAAATGAGTATACAGCCACAAGCGCCGCAATACCCAACACAATTGATGATATAAAAAGAAGTAAACGCGCACGGTTTTTCCGGCTATCGCGCCAGGCCATTTTAAACAGCCACGAAAGTTTAACGCTTTGCTTTGGAAGGGTATTAGGCATAAGTAGGATTTTCGTCTGAAATGATTACGCCACCTTTAATTTTAATGCTTCTTGCTGTTTTTGCTGCCAGTTCTAAATCGTGTGTTACAATTACCAATGTGGTTCCGGCATCTTTATTCAGGTCGAAAAGCAGTTTAATTACTTTCTCACTTGTTTCTGCATCTAAGTTCCCGGTAGGTTCATCAGCAAAAAGAATGGCAGGCTGATTGGAAAATGCACGGGCCAATGAAACCCTTTGTTGTTCTCCGCCAGATAATTGAACCGGATAATGGTGCGCCCGGTTAGCCAGCCCCACTTTATCAAGCAGATCTAAAGCATGCGCCCGGATATTTTTTGCGCCCCTTAATTCTAAAGGAACCATTACATTTTCGAGTGCAGTTAAGGTAGGCAAAAGCTGAAAATTTTGAAAGATGAAGCCTACATACTGGTTTCTAACCGCAGCACGCTCATCTTCATTTAATTTCTCCAACGCAATACCATTCAATTCAACGGTTCCATTGCTCGCACGGTCTAAACCTGCGCATAAACCCAGTAGAGTTGTTTTTCCGCTTCCGGAAGGTCCGGTAATGGCCACTGTTGAACCAGCAGCGATAGAAAAATTAATGTTATCCAGAACGGTAAGTTCTCGTCCGGCGCTTTGGTAAATTTTGCTTACATTTCGGATATTCAATATGCTTTCCAATAGCTGATATTTTTAGGGTTTGTGTATCTACATTTACCAAACATAACGGCTTGATGCCTGTTAAGATATTGGTTTAAACGAAAATTAGATTTAGATTTATTAGATATGTTACGAAAACGATTAATAGGCCTATTTGTTTTGTGTTTTGCGCTGCTAAGCTGTGGAAATCAACAAAGTAAAAGCAATACCAATAAAACTTTAGATTCGGCTGACCAAAAAGCAGCAACTGTAGCGCAGAAAAAGAAAAACATTCTTTTTTTTGGCACCAGTTTAACTGCAGGATACGGACTCGACCCTACGGAAGCTTACCCGGCATTGATTCAAAATAGAATCGACTCCTTAAAAATGCCCTATAAGGTAATTAATGGTGGTTTAAGTGGCGAAACATCTGCCGGTGGCAAAGGCAGAATCGATTGGTTGCTTAAACAACGCGTGGATATTTTTGTGCTCGAACTAGGAGCAAATGATGGCTTGCGGGGTTTACCGGTTGCGCAAACCATAAAAAACCTACAGGCAATTATTGATCGGGTTAAAGCTAAATATCCGGATGCTAAAATGGTGTTGGCTGGTATGCAGGTACCACCAAATATGGGCGCAAAATATGCATCCGACTTTAAAAACATCTTTCCTGATTTAGCCAAGAAGAATCAAATGGCTTTAATTCCATTTTTATTAGATAAGGTTGGCGGTATTCCTAAATTAAACCAGGCTGATGGTATTCACCCTACCGCTGAAGGAGATAAAATTCTTGCAGAAAATGTTTGGGTAGTGCTAAAGGATTTATTGTAAAACCCATCAATTTCAAATAAAAAGATTGCCGATAATAAATACAAACAGAAAGAATATTAAAAATCAGTTAACACAACTCCTAAATATAATCATGTACTAGTGAGCACCCAAAATGTAAACAATATTGTTTACATTTGTATTATGTTCAAAAAGCTATCAATATTAAAAGGACTCCATCCAGGCTTTTTTCTGGAGCATGAGCTTAAGAAAAAAAAGCTTTCTAAACGGAGTTTCGCTCTTTCCTTAGCAGAGCATCCACAAACCATTGGGGCAATTACCAAAGGAAACAGAGATATGAACACCAATCTTTCATTGCGGATTGAAAATGCACTTGATTTGGAAGAAGGTTTTTTAATGACACTTCAGGCCTTTTATGATATCAAAAAAGAAAAGGAAAAGCAAAAATTAACACCTAATCTCTCTGTTTTTAGCCCAACGTTGTTTTGGGATACCAAAATTGAAAATATTGATTGGAATCTTCATAAAAAATCTATTGTAAGCCGAATATTTGAATATGGCAATGAAAATGAAAAACAAGAGATTTTGAGTTTTTATGGAAAAGATACGGTGGAAAAATTACTTTCTACACCATCAAATAGTCGTCCGAAAAGCTTAAATGGAATTAACATAATTTAGTTTAATGATTCATTGGCATACTGTAAATAATCGATTAAAGGATTGCCTGCAACTTCTAATGCATGAGCCATTATTTAATCGGTTCAGATTAGTTGGCGGCACAGCATTGAGTTTACAATTGGGTAACCGCATTTCAATAGACATCGATTTATTTACAGATGCAACTTACGGATCAGTAAACTTTAAAGAAATTGATTCTTTTCTAACTAATCACTTTGATTTTATTTTTGGTGTATCTAATATGCCAGTAGCAATGGGAAAATCATACAGGGTAGGAAAAGATGAAAGTACGCTTGTTAAACTCGACTTTTACTATACTGATAACTTTATATTTGAGCCGCTTATTGTTGATGGTATTCGAATGGCCACAATAGCGGAAATTTTGGCTATGAAAGTAGATGTGATTCAGAGGGGCGGTAGGAAAAAAGATTTTTGGGATATTCATGAACTAATGGAATCTTTCTCATTACAACAAATGTTGACACTTCATCAAAAACGATACCCTTACAACCACGATCCTTTACTTATTACAAGAAACATGATCGATTTTGGGCCTGCCGATCATGAACCCGATCCAATCTGCCTGAGGGGAAAACACTGGGAACTGATCAAGTATGATTTGATAACTCTTTTAGAGAATTAGAATAATAAATCATATTATTTAATTGAAATAGGGTGAAATTGCTCATATTTTTCCTCATAAACTTTTTTATGTTCCATCATTGTTAACTGAGTTAACTGAACATCATTCGAACTCTGCCACGCTTACAATTGAGGTAAACCGAAGTCAAATAAGCTTCGCATCCTGAAAATAAACCCTAATTCTTTACCCTATTTTTCTCTGCATCTGCACTAGAAGATTCATGCTTGGCTGGCAACGAAAATGCCTTTCCAAAACGGTAACTGTAACTCAGCACCACCGCACGAGAATCTTGTTTGTTTACCCAATTGGCCTCTGTGGCTGCAAGGTTATTAATTACGCCTCTGTAAATACGGTTTCTAAATATATCGCTTGCTGTTAACTTGAGTGTGCTTTTTGGGGAAAGCTTTTTCTGCACAGCCGCTCCAAATTCATGCACAGAACCCAGGAAAAACTGAACATTAGAAAATTTACTTTGATAACGCATGCTCATCTCAGCATTCCATGTGTTACTTATTTTAAACTGCAACGTAGGATTTGCCCTGAAATAACTTCCATTGGTAACCAAAAACCCCGTATAGAAATCGGTTTTAGAAACCATTTTCGCAACCTCCAGGTAAGCATTCAGCTTAACCCACTTGGCCAGGTCTATTTCAGCATCAACCGAAACATTAGCCACTGTTGTTTTGCCCACATTTGCAGGTCGGCTGTAATACGTACCCTCCACTATTTCGATGGTTTCATTTACTTCATCCCTAACCCAACTGTACCCAAATGTGGTGGTAATTTTGTTTTTAAAAGTATGCGAAAGTTCGATGCTTTGTGTAAATGATGGCTTTAGGAAAGGATTTCCTACATAGTAGGTAAATTTATCCAGCGGAGAGAAAAATGGATTCAAATCCTGGTAATAAGGACGATCGATCCGCCTGCCGTAATTTAAACCTAGTTGGTTGTTGCCGGCAGTATCTAATTTGTAAGAAAAATAAAGTGTTGGAAACAAACTGTTGTAAGTTCGCTTAAAACTCGAATCAGGTTTAATCAGATTGCCAAGCTGATGACCATTTGACACTGTATTTTCATAGCGCAATCCTGCCTGTAAGGAAAAACGCTTTCCTTCACGACTCATATTTAAATAAACCGCATTAATATTTTCTTCATATAAAAAGTGGTTGCTCTTTTCGTAATCGGCATTGGTTTTATTATTGGCAGTATTAAAATAGTCGGCAATATTATCTGTTTTGGTGTAAGCAGTTTTAACACCTGCATCAATCTTCCATTTGTTTTCGAGTGGATGGGAATAATCCATTTTAGCCGTATAAATATCAATATCAGCAGGCAAATTACCTGTTAAAATATCCTGATACTTTAAAGTTCCAGCAGGCAGATAACTGAAATTATAATAGGTTTGATCAGTTTGATTACGGTACAAAAGGTAATCGGCATCAAAAGTAATCTCCCGGCCAGCCTGGTTAAATTTATGCCGGTAATTTAAATTTACCCCTGCATTTTTGTATTTAATCTGATCGATATTTTCAGCCCTTATAACAGAATCCAACTGAACAGAAGCATTGGATAAATTACTGGTATTGTTATTAACCTGCTTAGAAATCCGGTTCATTCCGGTAAGCACAATACCCCAGGTGGTTTTATCAGATGCATAATAATCTAAACCGGTTTTTAAATTAAATGTGTTGCCATGCCTACGGAAATATGAATTTTGATTGAAGTAGGATTTGGCACTACCATCATCATTTTTGTATTTCCTGTTAAGGTCAAGATCTGTAAAACTATTGTTCAGGTTGTAACTTAGGTTTCCGAAAACATTAATTTTATCCTTTCGGTAATTAAAATTAAAACTATTGTTCGATCGGCTTAATTCTCCCTGGTTCAAACTCAGATTAATCCCTCCATTAAAACCAGCGGTTTTGGTTTTTTTAGTTTTTATATTAATAACCCCTCCATTTCCTGCAGCATCATACTTGGCAGGCGGGTTGGTCATCAGTTCAATCTGATCAAGTGAAGAAGACGGCAACGAACGCAGGTAATTTTCGAGGTCGCCCCCCGATAAATAGGTCGGTTTATCATCAATAAATACAGCTACACCACCTTTTCCCTTGAGCGAGATTGCACCATTTTGATCTACATTTACTCCGGGCGATTTACTTAATACATCCAGTGCAGTTGTACCAGCATTGGAAATTAAAGCATCAACATTAACCACTGTACGGTCTATTTTACGCTCTACAAATGCTTTCTGGCCCGAAACGTTGATTTCCTTTAAATTAGTTGCTCCCGTTTTGATCTTAATTTCGGTTAAATTAATAACGGTATGATCAGGTGTTAAAACCAAAGTATCGGTTTGATAAATGGGCGAACCCACAACCGATACTTTGATGATGTACTTGCCATAAGCGAGCTTATCAAAACTAAACAGGCCGTCCTTTTCTGTAAAAGTAGTTTTTAGCAGCAGCGAATCTTTAATCAGGGCAATAGTGGCAAATTCTATTTTTTTTTCATCGGCATCCAATACACGACCATAAATTCGGCTTTGTTGGGGTTGAGCTTGGGCAAAAGTAAGGGCAATATTTATCCATGAGGCTAAAAAAGCCACGAGCTTAAATTTCATGATGTGTTATTGGATTAGCGCTTTTAGAAAATTAGTTCTTGTTGTTTTCGATCAGAAAATTATACATCAGCGAATGGTTATCGTTTTTTAAAAACTTTTGCTTGTACTTTTTCTGAACGTCGGCACTTTGTTTTTCGCCATTTACAATCAGTTCATCCTTATTAAGCTTGTACGATAATTTATTGGTACTGCTGATGATTCCGTCTTTCATCAATTGTTGATTGATTTGGTTGGTATAATCATGTCCGTCACCATTGGTAACGCTTTTGGAAGTAACCGTGCGCTGAGTACCCGTTTTGGTAACCGTTTTACCATTATTTAATGGCGGCGTAGGCGGAGTTGGTGGATTTACCTGATTTGGTGGCAATGCAGGAGCTGCTGGCACGGCAGGCATTGCAGGAACGGCGATAGACGATCTCGGCGTTCGTGGTGCTCTCTGGCGGGCGCGGCGGGCGGGGTGCCCTTGGTGAACGAGGACCATCACCAAGCTTATCATCCTGAGCCCATTTAGCATCTTCTTTTGCCCACTTAGCATCTTCTTTAGCCCATTTGGCATCTTCTTTAGCCCATTTTTCGTCAACTTTTCTTAACATCTCGTCTTCAATTCTTGCCTTAGCGTCCTCTATTCTTGCTCTGGCATCCTCCTTAGCATGATCTGCATCTTGCTGCCTTGCTTTTAAATCTTCAGCTCTGGCTTTTACATCTTCATCTGTTTCGGCTTTTTTACGCTTTTCATCCAACTGTTTAAGTTGTCGTTCCATTTTCACATTGATTTCCTTCTCCAGTTGATCAGTCGGTTTGCTTTGTGTCGATTTAGTTTTTCTGGTGCTATCCTGTTTAATCTGCATTAAACTGGACACTTCTTTTTTGGTAGTTGTTTTTGCATTGCCTACACTTTTAAAAGCGGCAGTACAAACCACTACCGATACCAGGGCGATGGTTAATATTGTTTTTTCCATTTTGTTTAAAGTTGAATTGGTGTTAAATAACATCCTGCTGGCTCTATGCAGCAGGCTACCGTTCTTACCTGTAATCGCCATGGCATAAGCAGGTGCACGCTGCTTAAATTCCTGACAGACTATAAGGGCTTGAACATAGTTTTTGCGATCATCCACGCATGCGATGGCCAAATCATCACAGCAATTTTCGCGTTCTGTTTTTATTAATTGTGATACCCAAAGTACCGCTGGGTTAAAGAAGAAAACAATTTCAATAAAGCTTTGCAACAGGTTAACCAAATAATCTTTACGCTTGATATGCGCAAGTTCATGCGCAAGAATAGCCTCAACTTCGGCATTGGAAAGCCCATTTAGCAAACCTAGCGGAATCAGTATGAGCGGTTTTAAGTGCCCTACCACCATGGGTGCATGCGCAATGCCCGATTGCATTATCTTAACAGGTTGGGTTAAACCCATCTTTGCGGTAAGTTCAGTTAATTTTTCATCCCATTTTATTCCCGCAGCATAAGTTTTATGCCTGCGTAAATGATATACACCATTTAAACCTACCATTAACTGGATACTTTTGCCACAAATAATTAAAAACCAAATCAATACAATCTGATAAGAATAGGCATTCCAGGCCGAAAGGATTCTGTTTATTCCGGAATACATGTTATGTTGTAATGCCGCTACTGTTTGTTGATCTGCCAGCGCAGTTGGCACATTAATTCCGCTTTGATGAATAATTTGGTTCTCGTAAGCACTGGGTTTTTGAAGCTCGTTAAAAAAGGTAATGCCGATGGACAAAACAAAAAGCCCCAAACAAATGGTTAGCAGGTTGTACCTCAGGGTAGCACTTGCTTTGCGGGTTGTAAACATCACCAGGCCTGCAATAAGAGACAGGATTACACCAAGCCATAATGAGTGGAACAAGGTAGTCCCTAAGGCATGCAGCCAATTTTCGGGTAAAAGCTTAATTAATTTAAAATCCATGATTGTGGTTCTTTTAGATTCTGTTAATCCATGCTATCCAATAGCCGCTTTATCTCTTCAATTTCTTGTTTAGATGTTTTTTCATTACCCAATAACTGCATCATCAACTGCGAAGCTGAACCTTTGTACAAAGTATTAACGAAACGATCTAACAGTTGAACTTTTGTTTTTCTTCTGCCTCAACCGGAATATAAATGTGTTTCATTTGGCTTTCATCACGTTTTAAGATCCCTTTTTCGGTCAGAATTTGCATCTGCTTTAAAGTTGAAGTATAGTTTACCTCTTTTTGAATGTTCAATTTATCGTTTACAAACCGAACTGTAGATGGTCCGAACTCCCACAATACCTGAAGAATTTCCAATTCGGCTTTAGTAGGTTCGGGCAGATTATTTCCAGCTTGATTACTTTTCATAATTTAAAGGTACGATAAATATCGTACGTTACAAATATTAGGTTAATTATTTTATTTTTTTCAAATAATTGGCCTTATACGCTATATAAACAGGCATTACTGAAAATAAAAAATCGAATTTTAATTTTATAGGTGTTTAAAAATCAACTTTACGAAGGAAGATGTAAATAAATTTTACTTAAAACAGGTTGATTTACCAGATTGGTTAAGCGGAAGGAAACTATAAGATGCTGTTTATCAAGTTTCCCCTTAGGATAAACCAGATAAACAGCATAGAAGAACAAAATTTACTATAAAGCGTCTGCCCCGGCAGTAGCCACGGCATGATCATCATCAACAGTGCTGCCCGAAACACCAATTGCACCAATAATCTCACCTGCCTCATTTTTAATTACCACACCACCCGGAAAGGTAATTAACCCACCGTTTGAGTGCTCAATATTAAATAATGGTTCTCCGGGTTGAACAAGTGGTGTTAAGGCTTTTGTATCCATCAAAAACCAATTGGCTGTTTTGGCTTTCTTTTGTGCAATATCAGCCGAGCCTAGCCAGGCACCATCCATACGCGCAAAAGCAAGCAGGTTACTGCCTGTATCTACTACTGCAACATTCATTTTAGTATTAATTTCAATGGCTTTAGCCTTAGCCGCAGCAATTACCTGTTCAGCCTGTTCTAATGTGATGTTCATATTTATTTTGAGTTAGAAGGAAATAACATATGCTAACAGGTAAAGTTTTAAAAATCAATAAATAAGCACACTCCAATAAATAAAAATATTGAACCGTCAGCGAAAAATGAAAATATGAAGACACAAAACATCTGATGTTTAAAATAAACATCGTATGTTTGTATTATTAATTGAAAATTATGAAACAGGAAATCAGACTATTTGAGCAGGTATCCGCTAAAATCCGGAGTGATATTAAAGACGGAAAATTTAAAGTTGGTGAAAAAATCCCATCAGAGCCTGCATTAATGGAAATTTATAATGTAGGTCGTTCTACAGTTAGAGAGGCAATTAAATCGCTTACCCTATCTGGAATCCTCACCGTTCAGCAAGGTTTTGGAACAAAAGTTAATGCCGTGCCTACCGAACCGATTGAACAACGCCTGCGGAGTTCGAATTTCGAAGAGATTAATCAGGTAAGGGCCCTTCTCGAACAGGAAATTGTACGTTTAGCTACCCAAAACCGCACAGATTCAGATCTTCAAATAATTCATGATGCACTTGAAAATAGAAAAAAAGCAATTGAGCATGAATTAAGAGCTGAATGTACCAATGCCGATATCGAATTTCACCTCGCCATTGCCCGCGCCTCAGGGAACCGCGTTCTGGCCGACCTTTATGAAAGCTTCACAATCATTATCCGCGATTTCTTTGCCAAAAGAGCTCCTTCAGGGATTAGCCATTTTGCAATGAGCCATCACTTGCACCAGGCGCTTTTTAACGCAATACAGCAAAGCGATACCGAAACCGCAAGTGCGACAATTACAACAATTTTGAACAATAATCATTAATATCATGTCAATTTTAACTTTTACCCTGATCCTCATCCTCGGTGCTTATCTCACAGGGCTCGTTGGATCATTAACCGGTCTTGGCGGAGGCGTAGTTGTAATCCCCTTACTTACCCTTGTTTTTCACGTCGATATCCGCTACGCAATCGGTGCCGCTTTACTGGCTTCCATCGCCAATTCATCAGGTGCTGCAAGCGCGTACATTAAAGAGGGAATTACCAATATCCGTTTGGGTATGTTTTTAGAAATCGCCACAACAGTTGGTGCAGTAATTGGTGCTTTAATTGCAGTTTATACTCCAACAAATACCATTGCGATTCTTTTCGGGAGTGTATTGCTTTTTTCGGCAGCAATGACTTTAAGGAAAAAAAACCAGGTGGCCTTAACTGAGGGCAGTAAACTTTCTGCAATACTCAAGCTTAACAGCAGCTATCCTACCCCAACAGGAACGGTAGATTATAAATTAAAAAACGTTGGTGCAGGTTTTTCCATCATGACGGTAGCCGGTCTAATGTCGGGCTTATTGGGTATCGGCTCTGGTGCACTAAAAGTACTGGCAATGGATACAGCAATGAAAATTCCTTTTAAAGTGAGTACTACCACCAGTAATTTTATGATTGGTGTTACCGCAGCAGCCAGTGCTGTAGTTTATTTGCAACGTGGATACATGGATCCTGGAATTGCATTTCCGGTTGTACTTGGTGTATTGGGCGGAGCTTTTACCGGAGCAAAATTATTAACAAGCATCAATCCATCAACATTGAGAATTATCTTTTGTATCGCCATTACATTTGTTGCCTTCGAAATGATCTACAATGGCTATCAACATAAATTTTAATAAAAGATTATGAAAAATATCTCCACACATCTTATACAAGATCGCGACGTAGAAAAAATTGTTGGAAAATTATTACGGTTTGGTGTAATTACAGCCAGTATAGTGGTGTTAGCAGGCGGCATACTCTTTCTCATCCAATATGGAACAGCGGCCAGGCCGGATTATCATGTCTTTAAAGGCGAAGAAAACAGTTATATTACCTTTAGAGGGATTTTTATGGGAATTTTCACATTAAAACCCATGGCCATTATCCAGTTTGGAGTGTTACTCTTAATCATTACGCCCATAATGCGAATTGTATTTTCGCTATTTGCCTTCGTAATTGAGAAGGATAAAATGTATGTTATAATTACATTAATTGTCCTCGCAATTATTTTAGGCAGTACTTTTGGCGGACTAAAAATCTAACTTTCTTAAACGTTTTTTATACGATATACATGAAACTTTTTATGATTTACTTATAAGTTTACGATATACATGAAACTTTTATTAATTACGTAAGGTTCAGCGCTCTGAAGTGGGTGGGCTAAAAATATTCGAAATAGGAGAAAAATATTATTTTGAGGATTTAGGCCTTAGAAACGCAATTATAGGTTTTAACCAAGTTGCTGATCTACATAAATTAATGGAAAACGCAGTTTATCTACATTTAAAACAGCAAAATTTTAACGTTTTTGTTGGTAAACTGGGCGAAAATGAAATTGATTTTGTAGCCGATAAAAATGGCAATAAAACGTATATACAAGTTTGCCTAACTATACAGAGCGAAATCACTGCTAACCGTGAATTTGGAAACCTTTTAAAAATAGAGGATAACTATCCAAAATATGTTATTACATTAAATGATATAATGATAGGACAAAATAAAGAAGGCATTATACAAAAAAATCTGCTCGAATTTTTATCCGAACAGACTGATAATTAACAATTAACAAATTATTACAATTATGCTTTAAGCTGCTTAATTACTGCAATCAAATCTTCTTCTCCATAATTTGCAGCTGCAGCCTCAAAGGTATTCCGTGCTGTTTTCGCTAAAGGCAAATCAAGGCCGATGGCTTTAGCTAGATTTAAATCCTTTACAATGTGTTTAAGTGCAAAAGCGGGCTTATAGTTATCAGCAACAATTACATCGCCTTTAATTTTGGTGAATACATTAGCAATAGCCCCGTTGTTGATCAAATTAAGTAAATCTTCGGTTTTAATGCCTTGTTGATTGGCAAACACAACAGTTTCTGCCAAACCCTGGGTATATAACGCCAATAATGAATTTATGGCGAGTTTTGCCACATTGCCAACACCTGCTTCGCCGAGGCGCACTGCCATTTTACCCATTTTTTCGAGAATTGGTTTTACCTCGTTGAAAGCAGTTTCATCGCCTCCTACCATAATTACCAACTGACCTGTTTCTGCCTGTTTTACACTTCCAGAAACTGGCGCATCTAAATATATACTTCCTTTATCTTGGCATAACGCAGCCATTTCTTTTGAAATTGAAGGAGAAACTGTACTCATATTAATGATGATTTTGCCAGCATTTTCTGCGCTAAAAAGTCCATCATCTCCTTTAAAAATCTGTTCTATTGCCACATCATCGGTAACCATAACAATTACCACATCGCTAGCTGCAATCAAATCTTTTGGCGTTTCAGCAATTGAAGCACCCATTTCTTTCAAAACAGCTTCTTTATCCTTGCTCCTGTTATAAACCGTAACGGCGTAATCAGCTTTTATTAATTGTTCTGCCATTGGGATCCCCATATTACCTAGCCCAATCCAACCTATTTTTTGTGTATTCATTTCTTCGTTTTTATGATAAACAAATGTGCCAAAGAAAAAGCTTAAATTATTTACTAAGCGTAAAAATTACATCATTAATAATTTTTTGTTTATGATATAAAATATTTCCAGTCTACAACATATTTTGATGATTATCAATGGTGCAGGAAAGGAAATTTCTCATTTTGGATTAGCTACTTAGTTTCAATGTAAGTTCATCGAGTAAAGCAATCTGTTTTTCATTAATGTGTTTAACGGCATCGTTATAATTAAACCACCCAGCCTTATCCACTTCAGCAAAATTTTGCTTTTTCCCTGATCGTGGAGGCCATTCGATTTCAAAAGTATTGCTCACAATGCTAGAAGGATCCAATTCCCCTTCAATGGCCCAGCATAAAACCTTTTTACCTCCTTTTTGCACAATTGCACTTAACGCTATAAAATCACCTGATAATGTTTTGCCTGTTTCTTCGGCAAACTCTCTGATGGCGGCATTTAATGGCTCTTCATTTGCATTTAATTCCCCTTTGGGTATTGTCCAAAATCCTAAATCTTTCTTAACAAAGAAAGGACCGCCGGGATGTACAAGAAAAAATTCGAGATGCTGATCTTTCTTTCGGAAGAGTAAAATACCTGCGCTTTGTTTCATAGCAACAAGATAGGGCTTTATGATCCAAGAAGTCAAGTTTTAAAAACTTGACTTCTTTTTTGATTAACCACCAGTAAAGTTAATTGTTTGGTAGATTTGACTTCATCGGTATATTTTTATAAATTCAATTATGCCTATTAATGAAAAATTTATTGAAGATTTTACCGAGGATGAATTTATGCATATCATCTGCAAATCTATTAGTGGCTCAATATTATTTAAAGACGAAGAAAATAAATCATACTTTCTTAAAAAATTCGCGCAATATTCTGCCGGTTATTTAAATACCTATTCTTATATCCTGTTGGATAATCACTCACATTTCTTGGTAAAATGCACAAATCGAATTTACCTTAAATCTCATTTAAAATCTTTAAATAAGGATTCATTGAAAACACATCAGAAGAAATACATTGCAGATGAAATTAATTATAGTCAAGCTATTGAATTTCAAATGAAGGATTTTTTTATAGCCTATGCAATGGCTTTTAATAAGAAAAACGACAGATCAGGATCCTTATTTGTAAATCCTTTCAGAAGAGTGAGAATCAGTGATGAAGTACACTTGCAACAGGTAATTATTTATATTCATGCGAATGCATTAAAACATAACATCTGTTCTCAATTTCAAAATTATAAATGGTCATCTTATCTGTCTATACTCTCTGATAAAAAAACTGTATTAAAAAAAGAGAGGAAATCTTAGACTTTTTCGGTGGAAAAGACAATTTTATACACCAACATCAAACTCAAAGCAAATACTTTTATAATTGTGGTTTCCAAATTGAATAAGCTTATAATTAAAGAAGTCAAGTTTTAAAAACTTGACTTCTTTGTACAAACAAAAAAGCAGTTAAGTTTTATACTTAACTGCTTTATATAATCTGGTATGATGAGATTTTATTGGAGGCGTTTACAACAACCCGTACAAACCGTGGGCGTAGTTCCTTAATGAAGATGATACTGTTTTCATCTTATCCGGAGATGGGCCTTTTACTTTATAGGCTTCTGGATGAAGTTCTAAAGGTTGATCGTCAATTTGTTCTAATGTGTTCTTGTTGCTTAATGTAGCATGCTGTTCTTCGCTTAATTTTAAAGGTGCCATGATCTTGAAATTTATACTAGAACAACAGGAATTATTGAAATAAGTTTGCGGGGTAAGTTATTTTTTTTAAATTATTTTTCGAGGCTGGAAATCCAGTTTTCTGTATCCGAAATCTTTACCGGAACCGCCGAAGCTACAATTTTAAGTACCCCTCCAGCATTAATTTCATCTTGGGTGATGTAATTCCTTTTAAAGGGCTTCCCGTTTAGAAAAACAGCTTTGATGTATTTATTTTTGAGGTTAAAATTTTCTGTTTCGATGGTAAAAGTTTTCCCTTTCGGTAGGTTATAGCTAAGTGATGGAAACAAAGGCACATTTAAGTAGTATACCGGCCAACCTACACAGGCAGGAGAAAAGCCACTTGCTGCAAATATATACCATGCACTCATTGCCCCTGCATCATCATCCATGGTACGGAGATAAGCATGTGGTTGATTTCGGTAGATTTTGCCGATATAACTGCCAATTCCCCTACTGTTATCGTTAAAATAATTCTGAATTACTGTATCAGCAGCCAATTGGTGCATCCAATATTGCGATTTATAGCCCAATTTGGTGGCATTATACATCAATGGTACCTGAAGATCAGGCTCGTTGGCATGATTATATAAATCGCGGGCAAAAAACTCGTCAAGCTTAGCAAGGTAAGATTCTTCTCCACCATCAAGCGCTATCAATCCTTTGAAATCGTATGGAACAAACCACCGGTATTGCCAGATCGTGCCCTGGTACAATCCTCTGGCCTGCATCCTGTCTACATCATTTTTGCTCATATCTTTAAAATCCCTGTTCCAATATTTTTTATAATCCAGTGCCTTATTGAGGTAAAAAGTTGATTTTTCCTGGTTATTTAAAATCTTGAAAATTTCAGATAATGCCCAATTATCATAACTCGATTCAAGTGCTTTATCTGGCGATTTATAATCTAAACCATCAACTTCTTTCACCAATGAATCGGCAATTTTATTAAAATCTACGGGATAACCTTTTCGGTAAGCATCGAGCAATACCACAATGGCATGTTCAGAACGGACCGTATTTGATGGCTCATTTTGCCCTGCATAATCTTTTTTTCCTGAGTTATATAAATCAGCAATAGAATTCACCATTCCTGAATAGCGGTTTTGTGCTATTAAAGAAAGTAAAGGTAACTGGGTGCGGTAGTTGTCCCATATGGCCCAGCCATTGTAACGGATTTCTTTATCCTTTTGAATTTCACCTTTTGTATTGCGGTAGGTGCCATCAGTTTCAGAAATTACATAAGGCGATTGCATGGTACGGTATAATAGTGAATAGAACAGTTTTGCGCTTTCCAGATCGCCGTTTACTGCAATTTTGGAAAGATTCGTATTCCATTCAGCCTTGCTTTGTTCTTTAACTTTGTTAAAAGGGTTTTTATTGATAGCGGCTTTTGCATATTCCACACTTACCGATGAAAGTGCGATATTGATACCTGATGAAGTTACATCTTCTTTTAAAGTGGCAATCATTTTATGATCATCAATTATTTTCCATGAAACATTATTTCCGATTTCCATGTAATAGAACAGCTTGTATTTACCTACCCCACAAGTGGTTTTAGCAGTAATCCATCCACTTACACTGTTGCCGTTTATAACGTGAGATTCTGCCACAAAAGCGCCGTTAAAGGCGTAACTTAAATCAATATAAAAACCTTTTGCCCCTTTCGGAAATTGATAAGCATGTTTCCCTGCTTTACCAAACACCGTAAAACTTGCTTTAATTTTATTTTCAAAGCCCACTTCGTAATACCCAGGATTTGCTTTTTCTGAAACTTTAATCAGCTCAGTTTGCGCCGGATCGGTGCCTAAAAAGGGTTTAATGAAAATATCCCCACCAGAACCCTGGCAACCTACCCCCTCAAAACGATTATGGGTAAAACCCTCAAATTTTTTGGCCAGGAATTCGTAACCTGTATGTGTTTTAGGATACGTTTGCGGACCGATGCTTAACATACTAAACGGTGCAGATGCGGCTGGCGACATTTGTCCGTGATCTGCAGAGGAGCCCAGGAAAACATTTACCTGATCTACAGGTTTTGCAGTTTCGACTGTGAATAGCTGAGACTTGTGTTGTGCTAAAACGTTTAATGAAATGAGCGGCAAAAAGGCCAGGAGTTTAATATAAAACTTCATTATGTAGTACTGTTTTTAAATCGGCCTAAAATAACATTTTAACATGAAGTAGATATTATGTTTTAGCTTCTTTACAGAAGTTCTTGGTCTTGCTATTAGAAGCCCTAATTACGGGCGAACGTAATCTCACCACAGATAAAAAGGATGCACACAGATAGGAAAATCCGTGTTTATCTATGCCATCTGTGGTTAAAATGCTTAATTAACGGTTTGGGATGATTATTCTTGGCGGCTTTATGATCAAGTCCTTTAATATATATCTAACTACAGATAAAAAGGATGCACACACATACTAAAATCCGTGTTTATCTGTGCTCATCTGTGGTTAAAATGCTTAATTAACGGTATTGGGATGATTATTCTTGGCTGATTGGTTATCCAGGCTGATAGTGGTAACAAGAGATAACATCACAAGATCAGGATGATAATAAAACAAAAAAAGCCGTCTAAATATAAAATCAAGACGGCTTTAAATAAGATTATTGTTATTATTTGATGGTAACCGGGACTGAAATTTTATCCCAATCCAAAGAGAAACCACTTTTAGTAATTTTATATACCAAACGCTCTTGTGTAGCTTTTAATGCTTTTGTTTTAACATCAACGCGTAAAGCATCTTTAGCTTCTTCGTATTTGTAAGCACCCCATTGTTTTGGCTCCTTGTTAAAAATTGCTGTCCAGGTTCCACTTTCTTTAGGTATTAAAAAGAAGCTATATTTCCCTGCGGCCAAAGCTTTACCTTCTACCATGATATCTTTATCGGTTTCAAAAGTAGTTGCCTCATTAGCACCCGCACGCCATACTTTATCAAAAGCCTCAAGGCCTCCCCAAATTTTACGTCCTTTAACTGCCGGACTGCTGTAGTTAATGGTAATGGTTGCACCCTTTACTTTTCCTGTTGCAGTAGCCGCAGGACTTGGCTTAGGCTGAGCATCTTGTGCCATTGCACTTACAGAAATGGTAATTGCCGTAAATAGCAAAGCGATTGATTTAATCATCGTTTTCATAGTATTATATTTATCTGTTTTTGTTGTTTTTAATTTTACGAATTTATGGCTTTCAGTTGATAAAAACTATAATCCCAGTGTCTTAAAACGAAGAAACGTTTTTATTATTTCATTAGTAATTTTCTACCTTTTTCGTCTTACCCAATGTACTATGCTTTAGCTGTATTATTGGCTTTAACATGCGGGTTATAAAATATCATCCCAAGTAATGAGAATATAATTACCGCAGCAGCACCAATTACGTTAAGCCATAGGAATGAAACAATATCAAACTCATAAACAGCAATAACTGCGATTTCGGAAAGGATTGCAGCAAAAAACACCAACGGACCGTTTATCTTTTTAAAATAAAATGCCACGAGGAAAATACCAAGTATGGGCCCATAAAATAAGGAACCCAATACATTAACCGCTTCAATTAACGAACCCATTTGTGTGGCAAACATGGCAACCGCTATCGAAAAAATGCCCCAGGCCAATGTATGCAGCCTGCTGTATCTTAGCTCTGTTTCATCGTTTACTGCACTTTTTTTAAAAATGAGGTGCACATCTTTTAACGAACAGGCGGCCAATGAATTTAATGCCGCAGATATTGATCCCCAACTGGCTAAAAATATGACGGCGAAAAGCAAACCGATCATTCCCACCGGAAGTGTATTTTTAACAAAATATAAAAATATATAATTGGTATCTGTTTTTTCTGCATTGTAATTCGCTTTGTTGATTGCTTCCTCTACCCTACCATGAAGTTCTTTCACTCGTTTTTGGGTTGACTTAAAATTTTCAATAGCAACATTTAACAATGGTGATTGCTGTTCCTTTTCTACAAGTATGGTTTTTGATTGCTCATTAAATTTCTGCGCCAAGGCATTGTGTTCTTTTTCGAAAACAGCAGCCTGCTGTGGCTGCGTTTCTTTTAAATATTGATAGGAACGCTCATTGAAATAGATCGGTGCAGGTTTTAAGGAGAAAAACGCGAAAAGTAAAGCACCGATTAATAAGATTGCAAACTGCATTGGTATTTTCACCAATCCGTTTAAGAGCAGTCCCATTTTTGCATTGGTATTGTCTTTTGCGGTGATGTACCTTCCAACCTGACTCTGATCAGTGCCAAAATAAGAAAGTGCGAGAAAGAAACCACCAATTAAACCACTCCAGATATTGTATTTATCCTTCCAATCAAATTCTGTGGTTATTACATTTAATTTTCCGGATTTACCGGCAAGATACAGCGCATCTTTAAAACCGATGCCATTGGGCATATTTTGCACCAAAAGATATCCGGCAAAGGCCATTGTTCCTAAAATTATCAGAAATTGCAGCTTCTGTGTATGCGCAATGGCCTTTGCACCGCCAACGTATGTATAAATCAGTAGTATTCCACCGGTTAAAATATTTGTTAAATAGATGTTCCAGTTTAAAACACTAGAAAGGATAATACTTGGGGCGTAAATACTGATCCCTGTCGACAATCCACGGGAAAACAGGAACAAAAGTGAGGTTAAAACTCTTGTTTTTTTATCAAAACGGTTTTCAAGATACTCGTAAGCAGTATAAACATTTAATTTTTGAAAAATCGGGATGAATGTGATGCATATAACGATCATTGCCAGCGGCAAGCCGAAATAATATTGAACGAAACGCATACCATCTGTATAGGCCTGTCCTGGTGCCGATAAAAAAGTAATGGCACTGGCCTGGGTAGCCATAATCCCCAGTAACACAATGTACCAGGGCATTTTATTATCTGCCTTTAAGTATGAAGCATTGCTTTTTTGTCCACGGCCGATAAAAACGCCATACGTTACCACCGCAAGCAATGTAAATATCAATACTGCCCAATCGATATTACTCATGCCCAGAATTTAGTAAACAAATAGTAAAATACAATCTGAAATACCAGTGCCAAAGCGAGTAGCACGTACCAGGTATTCCAGTTTTTGAATTGATTTTTCATCATTTACCGGCAGACAAAAAGTTGAAGAAAAGCCTTGCTGCGCCCACATTGCCAGCTGGCAATTGCCTAAAAAAGGCTAAGGGAGTATAAATAAAGTTTCCTTTTCCGTATTTAGCATATAATGTTGATCCCTGAAGCGGTTCTTCGCCGGTATCGTGCATTTCAAAAAGCGGCTCATATTTAGCATCCCATTGATCGGGGAAATAAGCTCCGCGCTCCTGCACCCAACCTTTAAAATCATCTGAAGTAATTTTATTAGGAGAGTTAAGGAGTTTGTGATTGGGATTTAAGAATTTAACCTCAGCGTTTTCTTCAGTTACCCTCTTACCACTGATGGAGAATGGATAAATGCCGAAATCTTGCAATGCCATATCCTGAGTGGTATTGTATTGCATTACGATAGTGCCACCGTTTTCTACATAGCTACGCAGTGCAGTTTGCCAGTTTTTAATTCGTTTTTCGGTATTGATAACCCTCACACCTGTTACCACAGCATCATAACTTGCCAGTTTTGTGGTATTTAGAATATCTGCTTCGGTTAAAACATCAACCTGTAAACCTGCCTGCCTTAAAAACTCAGGAATCAGATCTCCCGCACCTTCAATGTAACCTATTTTTTTGGCCAGCACTTTTACGTCGCCTTTAATTAACCATGTTGTAGCCGGAACAAAATACTGTAATGTTGGCAAATGTGGATATTGAATAAGTACCTGCCCCCTTGAATATTCGTTTGCTTCTGATGAAAAAACAGCTTCGAGCTTATTTTGACTGGTTTTAATTTTGGCCAAATCTTCAACCGGGATTAAGAAATCTTTGTTGGTAATGGTGTTTTCGGCTAGATTAATGCCTTGAAATGTCTTCACTATCTGGTTTCCAATCTTGAAACTTACCTTACCATAATTGATGTTCTTATTGGCTTTTAAGCGGAGATTAACGTTTAACGCTTCTTTTTCTTTAGCAAAGTAAACAGGTTCGCTAAAACTTAAATCCAGCAGAGGTATAATGCGCAACGGCTCTACTACATCACCTTTAACAGGATCCAGCTTTTTATAAGATAAAGGCAATCTGATGTCAAATTTCTCATTTTCTATTTTTAAAGATACCAATACATTCAGTGGCGACTGCATTTCGGGCAATCCGATCAGCGTATCGTTTGCTACACTGAAAGTTGCTGCATTTTTAGCTGGTTTGGACAGCCAATACGGCTCTGTGGGCGAAGCATCTGCAGGAATCTGTATTTTTCGTTCAATGGTAATCAACGAGTCGTTATCAAGTTTTCGGTTCAAATTATCTGTTTGATTCAACCAGTTTACATTTTCTACAGTAATCGGAGTAGCTGATCTCGAAATTAAATTTAAACGGAAATTATAGCCATTACCAGCAATGGCTTCAGGTTGGTTGGTTACAACTTCACCCATAAAACCTACACAACTTAAAATAATATTGTCAATAGCTGCCAGCTTATCTTTTCTAAGGGCTACATCCTGTAATTCGGCAATCTTCTTTTTCAACATCAATAAACCGTGCAAACTCTTATCTGGTTGGTTGTAATTAAAAGATAGCAGGATAATATCAATCAGTTCGTCAATATCGCCAATTCCTTTGTCAGACCAGTTAAGACTTAAACCATCAAAAAGAGTTCTTTTTGCAGGCTCGCCCAAAACATTTGTAAAATATTCAGCACGTACACCGGCAACTGATTGTGTACCTGCCCCCTGACTTTTGTGCAAACTCCTGCTTAAACCTGCCAATTCACCATAACCCATCCCTAACTGTGCATCGTACTGGCCAACTGTGGCTTTTAATTGATTTTCGGAAGTAGTATTTACAGAACCAAACCTAAAAGTATTCCATAACAATCTTTTTGGCTGCCAAACGGAAACATACTTGAGCTGATTTGGAAACATATCTTTATCGGCCGCAGCTTTAAAAGCTTTTTCGGCTACAACAGCCGATGCTGCATGTTGACCATGACCTGCAGCAGCTGTAGGTGGAAAACGGCAAATAATTACATCCGGTCTGAATTTTCTAATTACCCATACCACATCTGCCGTAATGCTATCGGCATCCCACTGTTTAAAAGTGTCGTTTGTATTTTTAGAAAAACCGAAATCAATCGCCCTGGTAAAAAATTGCTGTGCACCATCCAATCTCCGAGCTTCTAAAAGTTCATGCGTTCTGATCAGGCCTAAGGCCGCACCTTGTTCGGTACCCAAAAGGTTTTGTCCGCCATCACCCCTGGTAAGTGATAAATAACCGGTTTCTACATTTTGCTCGTTAATTAACCACGATAGTAAACCTGTATTTTCATCATCCGGATGGGCCGCCAGATATAAAACCTTTGGCAAGTGCTTTAAAGTTTTGATTTCTCTATAAATTTCCGAAGATTTTGCCGGGCGCACCTGTTGGGCAGCACAAAAAATTACCGGAAAGCAAAGTATAATTATTGCGATTAGTTTCTTAAACATAGAATTTGTTTTGCAAAAATCAAATATGCTTAAAAAGCTTTTACTTTAAGGCCTCGGAAACGAAAAAGGTACAATTTAGTTTGGAATAGGGAGTTTTAGGTCGTGAGTTTAGTGTTTAAGCTCGTGTAAACATGTATTTGTCAGTATAAGCTTATTTAGTTTTTAGAACTCTTTAAATATAAACCCATGGTCAGTGGCTACACAGACCGCTTTATTTTAATATCAAACTAAAATATTCCTGTTTCGGTCTGCGGGGACACAGACCGAGGAATGAAATCTTATATGCAAACACAGACCGAGGAAAAATCATTTAATCTTTCGGTATTTTTATACTTAATATTGCAGCATAAATTTTACCTATGAATGGCATGGTGCATCATCATTGATGATGAAAAAAAAATCTGCAGTTTACTTTCCAGGATTATAGAACTCGAAGGCTTTAAAACCTTGCAAGCAAATACAGGAAAAGATGGACTTAAACTACTAAAAAACAACGATGTAAGCATTGTAATCAGCGATGTAAAACTGCCTGATGTTAACGGCGTTGCTATGGTTAAAGATATTAAAGCCATTAAGCCATATGTAGAAATCATTAACCTTACGGCTTATGGTACTATAGCCGATGGCGTTTTAGCAATAAAAAACGGAGCTTTCGATTACCTTGTAAAAGGCGACGATAATGATAAAATTATACCACTTTTGTACAGGGCGATGGATAAATCAAATTTACAGCGAAGGGTTTCTGACCTGGAAAATAAAATTGCAAAAAAACATAGCTTCGAAACGATTATTGGTCAGTCAAAAGCATTAAAAGAAGCCATTGACCTGGCAAAAAAAGTTAGTGCCACCGATACCACTGTTTTACTATTGGGCGAAACCGGAACAGGTAAAGAAGTTTTTGCACAATCCATTCATTACGAAAGTCCGCGGGCAGCAAAACCCTTTGTTGCATTAAACTGCAGTGGTTTTAGTCCTGATTTACTGGAAAGCGAACTGTTTGGTTATAAGGCAGGAGCTTTTACAGGGGCGAATAAAGATAAAAAAGGCTTACTTGAAGAAGCCAACGGCGGAACATTATTGTTGGATGAAATCGGTGAAATGAACCTTGATCTCCAGGCCAAATTATTACGTGTGCTGGAAAGCCAGACTTTTATTAAAGTAGGCGACACGCAAACACAACAGGCAAACGTACGGATTTTAGCAGCAACAAATAAAGATTTAAAGGCTGATGCCGCTTCTGGGAAATTCCGCTCAGATCTTTATTACCGGCTTTCAGTTTTCACCATCATTTTACCTCCACTGCGTGAGCGAAAATCAGATATACCTGCATTGGCGAAACACTACTTAAAGGAATTTGCTGATAAGGTTAACCGTGCTACCCCAAAAATGGATGATAAAATACTTTCCATTTTAAGTGATCATAGCTGGAAAGGAAATATCCGTGAGCTTAAAAACGTTATTGAGCGTTTAGTCATTTTATCAGATGGAGATCAACTAAGTGCCACTGCGCTTCCTCCAGAATTTTTTGAATTTGCACCGGTAGCAAACGATTATAACCTACAACAGGTAGAAAAACAGCATATCCAAAAAGTGCTCGTTCATACCAAGGGCAATAAAACAGAAACATCACGTTTACTGGGGATAGGCTTAACCACCCTTTACCGTAAAATTGAAGAATACCAGATTAAGGAAATTTAGGTGAATTGTACTTGTGCTGCCAGAGCTACTATCTAGCAGAAACATTTTTAAAGGTGATAAATTAACTTGCCATTGAAGCAAACAATTTTAAGCACCAAACCTAATCCATTTATCACCTTCGTGGCCGAAAATGAAAGAACCAGGATGCAGCATTTCTGCAATATCTTCTACAAGTGCTACCGCATTTTCGGCAGTTTTTTCGCGGTTTACATCATCATTTAATAAAATGATGCGGTTGTTTTGTACGGCTTGCCAATCTGTATTTAGTGCCGCAGGAACTTCTCTCATTAAATCGGTCAGGGTTTTGCCCGGTTGGTAATAAATGATAAAAACAGCACTTAAAATATCAGTTTCTACCATTCCGCCTGCTACTGAAATTTCTTCTGACAGGAAATAAACCGGATTATTATCTGTATCGAGACAGGCAACAGGCGTTTTATCCATAAATTTAATCTTGTGTTCCACTAAATCTAAACGTTCCTGTAATTCTTCTTGTTGAGCCGCATCAAGGCCAATAAATAAATCGTTTAAAAAAGACATCTGCATTAAATTTATTAATTTGTGCAAAAATAACATTCCTTACCGCATGCGAGGCTCAATTAAGTATATATTTTGGATTTTTTGTTTAACTATCATCTTTTCCTGCAAGGAAAACACAGCACATAACGACAAAAAAATCTTTAATATTAATCTCGATCAGGGTTTAACTTCTATAGATCCTGCTTTTGCGCGTAACCAGAACGCCATCTGGATGACGAACCAGATATTTAACGGTTTAGTGCAGATTGATTCTTCATTACAAACCGTTCCATGTATCGCAAAAAGCTGGCAGATTTCTGAAGACGCACTCACCTACACTTTTAATCTGCGTAATGATGTTTACTTTCATAACGACCCTATATTTAAGAATGGTAAGGGAAGAAAAGTTATTGCCAGCGACTTTGTATATAGTTTTTATCGCTTAATCGATCCTAAAGTGGCCTCATCTGGTGGATGGATTTTTAGCGATAAGGTAAAAGATGAACATAATTTTATTGCTTTAAATGATTCTACATTTCAAATTAAACTGGTGCGCCCTTTCCCACCGTTTATGAGTTTGCTTACTACACAATATTGTTCTGTAGTACCGAAAGAAATTGTGGAACATTATGGCAAAGATTTTAGAAGTCACCCGGTGGGCACGGGCCCTTTCAGGTTTAAATATTGGAAAGAAGGTGAGATTTTGGTCTTACTCAAAAATGACCATTATTTTGAGAAAGACGCCAACGGAAAGCCTTTGCCTTATCTTGATGCCGTAAAAGCCAGCTTTATTACCGATAAACAAAGTGGATTTATGAGTTTTTTAAAAAAAGACCTGGATTTCTATTACAACGTAGACGGGAGTTATCGAGATGACATTTTAACGAAAAGCGGAAAAATGACTTCAAAATACAAGGGAAAATTTACGCTCACTAAAAGCCCGTACTTATGCACAGAATATGTAGGAATACTGGTTGATACCAACCTTTCTATTGTTAAAAATTCACCACTGCGCTTAAAAAAAATCCGACAGGCGATAAACTATTCAATTGATCGCGATCGACTGATTAAATACCTAAGAAACGGAATCGGTGTTGCAGCAACATCTGGTTTTATCCCTAAAGGAATGCCTGGTTTCGATAGTGCGGCTGTTCATGGTTATGCTTACAACCCAAAACTTGCCGCTAAACTTTTAGAGGAAGCTGGTTATCCTGAGGGTAAAGGCCTTGCTGAAGTAAAACTGAATACCACCACTACTTATAAAGATCTCATCGAATTTATTCAGGGCGAACTTACTGCGATTGGCATTAAAACTAAAATTGATGTAAGTCCGAGTGCCAGCCTGAGAGATTTAATGTCGAAAAATAATGTGAACTTTTTCCGAGGCTCGTGGCTGGCTGATTATGGCGATGGCGAAAATTTCCTTTCCATGTTTTACTCAAAAAACAAAGTGCCTAACGGACCAAACTACACCGCTTTTTACAACAAGGAATTCGATCAGCTCTTTGAAAAAAGCTATTATGAAACTGATAACGAAAAAAGATTTGAACTCTATCGTAAAATGGATCAGATGGTAATGGATTATTCACCGGTGGTACCATTATTTTACGACCAATCTGTGGTGATGCTACAAAATAACATATCTGGTTACTCATTTAACCCTTTAAGTTTGATGATTTTAAAACGGATTAAAAAGAAATAGAAACTAGGCACCTTAAACGCTAAAGCATTCACAATTGATACTGGAAGGAGAGAAATCTTCGGTTAAAACATGTGTCTTGAAAAAGCATTTAAGCAAAACGCCCATAAATGCACGTACCATAGGTGTTATTCACACCGTAAATTTAAATCACGTCAAAACCTCTGGCTAAAAAAAACTGCTCAGCCATGCGGATGCTCTTGATTGTTTATGTCAGTAAGCAGATTTACTTCTTATCCATTAATTTCCTTTTCAAAAAATCGGCCGTAGCCTCACTCACCTTTAAGCCATTCGAAAATTTCATCCAGTGGTGGGTATCATCGGGAATGACCAAAAACTCAAAATCGAATTTTTTATCTTCAAACCGTTTCGCAAGATCCACACTTTGATTAAATGCCACATTGCGGTCATCATCTGCATGTATAATCAGTGTAGGAGAAGTCCACGTTGCAATATAACTTACCGGCGATGATTCTTCGGCTACCTTTGCGGCGAGTTGCGCATCGGGAGCTGGCTTTTTACCTTCCGCATCCTGATTGGAAAATCTATTGTTTACACCATGAATATCCACACCTGCGGCAAATAATTCCGAATCTTTTCCCAATGCAAGTGCAGTTAAGTACCCACCGTAAGAACCACCATAAATTCCGATTTTGTTTTTATCAACATACGCTTGCTGAGCCAGCCATTCGCCTGCTGCTTTAATGTCTTGATATTCTGATGCACCTTGCGCGCCTGCATTTAAAGGTTTGTGAAATTCGTAGCCGTAACCTATGCCCAAACGATAATTTACTGAAAGCACTGTAAAACCAATGTTAACCAGATATTGGTTTAAAGCATAATCAATTGAATAATAATCCATCGGATTCCAGCCTAAAAACATCTGCCTTTGCGGTCCGCCATGTACATAAACAATTGCAGGATGGTTTTTAATCACCTTTTTTGGTGTAAACAATTGCCCGTAAACTGTTTTTCCATCGGGAGCTTTAAAACTAACATGTTTCGGTGCAACCATTTCTTTAAGCGGAAAATCAGTTGGCAAAAGCGATTCGCCAATCAGATTTAAGCGCTGTTTATCCCCGATAATTGCAGGCAACAATGGTCGTTCGGCAGTAGAACTTAAGCAGAAAACTGTTTTGTTATCCCCGCCAATTACCGGGTAAGCCTCTATGCCTTTTCCGGGTGTTAAAATTTGCATATCGGGCTTATCAACCGAAACTTTATAAATATGCCTCCTATCAAGATCATCAGCATTGCTTCCCTTATTGGCCGCAAAAACCAAAGTTTTTTTATCGGCACTTAATTTCACGTTTTCTACAGTAAATTCTCCTGGGGTAAGCAATAAACGGTTGGTTCCATCGGCATTTATAGCATAAAGGTGTGGCCAGCCATCTTCATAGGAAGTAAAAATGATCTTCCCCTCAGCCCACAATAAATTTGCTCCACCATCAACTGAAGGGAAAGAGCCTCTTAATGTTTCTGGTGCTTTCCAGATTTGTTTTCCAGCTCCGGTAATTACATTAACTGTAAAGATGGCCCAGGGCTGATGCTTTTTTGTTAAAATCGAATCTGTTTCACCACCTGTACCTGGTGTTCTGATAAAGGCAATATCATTTCCGTCAGGCGACCATACCGGCGCACTGTCTTTGGAAAAAGAAGGCAACAACCATTGAACCGGACTTTGCTGATCGGTATAAATACCCAGGAAAGCATGATCAGTGCGGTTGGAAATGAACGCTATTTTCTTCCCATCAGGCGACCATTTATAAGCCCCATTAATGCCTTTTGCATAAAATAAACTTTTCGATGCAGACGTACCATCCAATGTACTAATCATTACCTGACCGGCTTTGGAAAAAAGCACTTGCTCGCTATTGGGTGAAATTACAGGGTTATCGCCTTCGCCAATGGTAATTAATTTGCCTCCACCGAAAGGAATAGCAAACACCTGTACTTTGGGTGCTATCGGAGATGAGTTTGCGTTAACCGGGCTCGCATCGCGACCACCGTGATCTCCACCGCGCACAAATACAATCCATTTTCCATCGGGAGAGATAGATAAACTGCTAATTTCCTGCCCGTCATCATCATTGTAACCGGTAATTTTTATTGCTTTATAATCGGGTGCCTCTGCTGTATAAATGTTTCTTTTTCCTTGCTCATTTGCAGCCCAGGCAATTTTAGCACCTACAGGAGCTGCCACCAATTGTGTTGGAAAAGGATAAGATAAAACAGATTTTAAGCTAAAAGACTGTGCAAATATTTTTGAGGCTGATAGTAATAGAAAAATTATAAACAGTGATTTTTTCATTGTCGGTGATTTTGAGATAAATTATAAAAAAAAGCCCTAACCATTAGATGATTAGGGCTTGAAAAACTATTTTTTATAAGATTGTTACTGATCCCACCACAGTTTGGTTGTTCTTAACACATCTACCGGAACGTTTGCTCCGTTTTTGCTTCTTTCTCCTTGCGGATAATCCAATCGGCGGATGTAGGTGGTAAGCGAATTATTAACTGGCGGAGTAAAATCCTTGTATTTGTAATCGAAACGGCGGGCATCATTCCACGCTTCAGGATTTAAGTAGGTTGCAATGTATTTTTCTTTAAAAATGAGGTCTTTTGTTAAAGCATTAGCACCCACATTAACTGCAGGATCGGCTAAATAAGCATCTCTTGCCGCGGTAGATACTGTAAATTTATCCATATTGGCACTAATACCAGCTAAATAAGCTGCGTAAGCTTTGGTTTTATCAGTATCGAAATACGCTTCTGCTTCGATAAATTTAAGTTCTGCATAAGTTACAATAAGTATTGGTGCGGTGTTGCTTGTCCACGGTGAATTGGCCGAAATGTAACATTCATCTTTAGTTGTGTTGGCACCTGGGAGCCTGTTGCCTGCGCCATTAATGGTACCGATGTAGGTATTGTTTATCGTTTTATCTGTAATCTTTTCTATACGCGGGTCAAAAACGCCAAAAGTTTTACCATTTAAAGCATCAATCAACTGCTCAGAAAGCCATCCACCTAATGATTGTTGTGTATTTAACAAAGCCACATTAGCCCATGGGTTTCGCTCTTTAAAAGTGGCCATACCAGCATCATCCGCATTAGCGGTAAACGAATTGCTTAATGCTGCAATAACCGCTGCCGGGTTATACGAACTGGTTTTACTTACTTTAATTAATAACCTTGCTTTTAGTGCATAAGCCATTTTTAACCAGTTTGCCCGCTCAGCAGTAGATTTTCCGTAAATTAAATCGCTGGTGGGTGCCAGCTTTATTGTTGCATTGGTTTTGGAAAGTTCAACAATGGCTTCGTCTAAAAGCGCAAGGGCTTGTGTATAAACTTCCTGTTGTTTATCATATTTAGGTTTAAGGTTGTTGATGTCGAATGCCTGCGAAAATGGTGCATCTCCCCATAAATCATTAACCAAACTAAGGTTGTAAGCAATAATTACATCCGCCACACCTTTATATTCACTTGATCCCTGTGCTATGGCAAGTTTTTTAAGCTCATTGGCATCGGCCATGGCAAAATAGAGTGCATCCCAGGTACCTGTAAAATCAATTGATTGGTAGGTATCTGCTGCACCATTTGCTGACGGACTGGCAATATACTGCACGTAAGGGGCCACAACACTTCCAATAAAATAATTGTTATTTCCAATTTTATACGTTGATGTAGCCAACAAGGTACTCAATGTAGCTGTAGGTACCTGATTCGGATTATCAGACAACTTATCGAAATAACTGTCTTTACAGCTTTGCAAACCTAGTGTTGCAATTAAAGCTGCGCACAATGTATATTTTATATTTTTTTGCATCGTAATTCTTTTTAAAAACCAACATTAAGGGTGAACATGATTGTACGGGCCGATGGATAAGTAAATCCGGCAGAACCATCATTATTGCTACCCGAATCGTAAGAGCTTGATTCTGGATCTACACCGTAATATTTTGTCCACAACCATAAATTATTTCCGGTAACGGATAATGAAGCATTTTTGATTGATTTTGCCGGCAACCAGTTTTCAGGTAAGTTATAGGTTAAACTTGCCGAACGTAAACGTACCCATGAGGCATCGCTTACAAAAGGCTCAGAAACATTACGGTAATAAATGCGGTAATATCCTTCACCATAATCAACCATGTCAGGCCCAATTCTCTGCCCCATATATACTGGTTTAGTATTCGGTTGCCCATTGGCCAAAACGCCATCAAACACTTTTACCGTTCTTCTGTCTGTAGTGTAATCAGGTAAACCGAAAGCGGTATAAAAATCTTCTAACCAGTTGTATTTTTCAAATCCTAAACGGGCATCAAACAATACATTTAAGCTGAAATTTTTGTATTTGAAGGTATTGCCCATACCAATAATATAGTTCGGTTGCGAATTACCCAACAGTTTTTGCTTTCCGCCAGAAATACTCGGAAATCCGTTTGCACCAATTAACAAGGGCAAATTTTTATCAAGAACGATCGGATCTTCGGGCGTAGTTCCATAATAACGGTTAAAATAACTTCCGTAAATATTGCCATATGGTTGTCCTTGGATCAGTTTCATGGATACCCCGGCATTTCCATATCCTCTTGCGGCACCATACACAATTTCTGATATCCCGTTAGGCATAGTCAGCACCCTGTTCCTGTTTGCCGAAAAGTTTACATTTACATCCCACCTGAAATCTTTTGATACGATTGGTTTACCGTTCAGCACCAGCTCAACTCCCCTGTTTCTTATATCGCCTGCATTGATTGATTTGGTTACATAACCCACGGCCGACGAGATCTGCGTTTGAATAATCTGATCTTTACTTAAGGAGTAATAATAAGTGAAATCAAAGCCTAAGCGGTTTTTAAGAAACGACATTTCTAACCCAGCCTCATAAGTATTGGTAAACTCTGGCCGAAGATCGGGATTACCCAGATTTGGTGCTATTGTTAAGCCGCCTGTTCCTGTTGGTAGCTGAATATAGGGCGAATACCCGGTAAAGGTAGAATATTCTGAAGCGTCCTTTCCGATTCTTGCATAAGATAAACGCAACTTGGCCTGACTGATTACCGCAGGCAATTTAAACTGATCAGAAAACACATAACTTAAACTTGCTGAGGGATAGAAAAATGACCTGCTTGCTTTTGGCAGCGTTGAAGTGATATCATTCCGGCCTGTTAAGGTTAAGAAAAGGTAATTTTTGTAATCAAAAGTAGCTTCTCCAAAATAACCGATCAATCTTTTTTGTTTCAGGGTTTGCGATGGTGTAAGTACACCTGCATTGGCTAAATTAAAGAAATTGTAAACACCTAGGATACTGCCCAAAGTACCAATTTCCTTGGATTTACGATCGTAAAGTTCTTGTCCGAGTCTTAACGTACCGGTAATATCATCGGTTAATTTCGAGGTTAACGTAGCAACAAAAGTACTGTTGATCGTTCTAAACTTGGTATTGTACTCGCCATAAAAACCCTGTAAATTATCGTACATGGCTTCGGTGGCATACATTGGGCCACGGGCGGTGCGCACACGGTTATCGGTATAAGTATCAATCCCTAAACGGTAAGAAAAATTAAGCCACTTTGTTGGTTCATAACTCAGACTGGTACCACCGATAAACCGGTTTACATCACCTTTAAGCCTGTTATTTGCTGTTCCCCATATTGGATTGTTTGTACCAATATATTTTTGCGAACCATCTGGATTCTGATAATCTGCTACATCGTAACGTGGTGACCAATAGGCCAAAGTTTCACCAAAACGGTCAGCACTGTAGGTATAGCCACCAGAATTGGTAAAATTCATATTTACGGAGGCCTTAAATTTAGGACTAATGGTAAAATCTGTATTTAAGCGGCCCGAAAAGTTTTTGTTATCGGTATTTGGCATCATCCCTTTTTGGTACAGCTGCGAAATTGAAGAGAAAAATTTAATGGCATCACTTCCTCCGGTAACCGAAATTGAGTTTTTAACCTGCTGTCCTGTACCAAATGCACGGTCGTAATTGTTAAATAACTGATCTGGGTGTGTGGGGTCAATCAGTTTAGCTTCGGCAATGGTTGGGCCCCATGCCGGGCCAATACCTCCTGGTGGGTTTGTGTATACGCCTAAAACGCCCTGGGTATATTCTGTTTGTACATCTGGCGATTTCAAGACTTCATCAAAACCATAACTGCTGTTAAAATTAACGCTGACGCCATTCTGCTTGCCTCTTTTGGTAGTAATTACCACCACGCCATTTGCACCCCGCAAACCATAAAGGGCAGTTGCGGCGCCTCCCTTTAATATATTAATGGTTTCTATATCTTCAGGATTTACATCTGAAGCCCTGTTGGTTACGCCCCTTGATCCATAAGCGGTTCCATCAGGATTTGCACCAACTGTAGAGGTAGAATTGTCAATCTGTACCCCATCAATAACATACAAAGGATCGCCAGAAATATTAGGATCAATGGAGTTTACTCCCCTGATCCGGATACTGGCTCCCTGGCCCGGGCCACCGCCTGTACTCGATATGGTTGCCCCTGCAATTTTACCTTGCAATGCATTTACCAAGTTGGACTGATGGTTGTAATTAAGATCTTCGGATTTTACAGACTGCGCGGCATAACCAAGTGATTTGGCCTGACGTGTAATGCCTAGAGCGGTTGAAATGGTAACTTCTTGTAGATCCTGAGCATCTGAAGCCAAAACTGCGTTAATTGTTGTTTTACTGCCAACAGTAATTTCTTGCGTTTTATATCCCAAAAGGCTAATTACAAGTACTGCATTTGGAGCCGGCACCTGAATGGTAAAACCACCGTTACCATCGGTTGAGGTACCTGTGGAGGTTCCCTTGATTTTAATACTTGCACCAGGTAACGGACCCCGGTCATCAGCGGAAGTTATTTTCCCTGTTACTGTTTTTACCTGTGCCAGTGCGGAAAGACCAGTAAGTAGTATGCACAGAAAAAAAAGTGAGGTAAAGATTTTTCTCATATCTAGATTATTTAGGTTAAGGATGTGTTAGCAATTGCAATATAAGATTTTTAGAAACAAGAACACGCAACAAAACGCGAGCAATAAAGCTATTTTTAGTACAATTTTTGATACAAAAAAGCAATCTCCCGCAAAAACGCGCATAAATTAACGGTTAATGACGCAAATAACCATTTGAATTTAATTCTTGTAGTAAAAATTAGGAAGATATTTAATTGCTTATTTAATTTATTATCGTTTAAGTGAAATAACCACCTCATGTTAAACAAAAAAGTCTTCCCAGGTTACCGGAAAGACTTATAATATATATGTTGATTGGGTTTTTACTGTTGAACACCGCCCATACCACCACCTTGCTGCTGTTGATCTTGCTTCACATCGTCGTTTTTAATCTTTTTCTTCTCTGTAAACTTAAGTTTACCGAATGAATAACTAAAGTTAACACCGAATGAACGTAGAGGATAATAAATATTAGCACTTTGGTAAATCTTACCTGTTGCATTTATCGCATTGTTTACTGTTTTTATATGTAAATCTTTTGTGAACGGATTTAGCACGTTAAGACCAATACTTCCCTTTTTCTTCAAAATATCTTTCTTGATAGATCCCCCATAGATATAGAATGGATCTGTTGAACCTTGATAGGTACGTCTTTTCGAGGTGATCACATTAAAAAGCTCAAAATTGTAGCCTTTGCCAAAACCATAAGCAGAGCGTATAAACCAGTTGAAATTAAAATATGTACCGGTATTGATATTGGTTTGGGTATTAGTTACTGAATAAGTATTTCCAGCAAAATTAGTCATCAGGGTCCATTTCGGTTTAATGTTGTACGATGCGAAAAGATTGAAGCCATAGGTTTCTGCTGTACCAACATTGATATATGAGGTTAAGGTTTTGTCAACCAATTGATTTGTTGTCGGATTTAACTCTTGAATTGGAGAGATAGAACTTTCGATAACTCCACCTGTACGGCGATAAAAAACTGATGCGTTGATAACAGAACCCTTGATAAATGTTGAATATCCAAGCTCTAGATTATCACTCAACTCTGGGCTTAACTGCGGATTTCCCTGTTGAACATTAAACAAATCACTCGTATTTCTGAATGGGTTTAAATAAGATTGAGTAGGCCTCTGTACCCTGCGGTTATAGCTCAATTTAAGGGTTGTACTACCTTTTAGGGTTCTAGATACAATTACACTGGGAAACAGATTGAAGTAATCATTTTTTTGAATTCCACTGCTTTGGGTATTGAAATCTATTTGAGTGTATTCGGCTCTTAAACCACCCTTAACTTGTAGTTTCTTGGTTAAATTGAAGCTGATTACACCATAACCTGCTCCAACATTTTGGTTATATTCGAAATCTTGTGCAGAAACATCAAACTGGCTTTTAATATCTCTGAAAATACCTTTAGCCCCAACCTCTAAAACTACAGCCTTACTAAATGGATAAGTGTAATCGGTTTGAGCTGTGTATTCATTATTCTTACCTGTATTATTACTAGTCAGCGTTTGCCCGGTTATGGCACCCTCAGGAATGAATGTATTACTAAAACTTGTTGGGGTACGGCCTGTTGAAAGCTGTGCAGAAATTGAAAACTCCTCTCCTTCCTTTTTGCTGGTTTTACGATAATCTACGTTCCAATCCATATTACTAAACGTCATATCCATGTCGCTAATATTGGTTGCTTTCAAATTATTGATAGTATATTCAGATGAACCTGGACCACCATTAGAAAAGTTATTTAATTTAACTGTTGTACTAATGTTATTGTAAGCGTTAAAGTCATAATCTAAACCTAAACTTCCATTGTAACCATTGCGACTCCATTTAGAAACACCATTCTGTACTCGATTGTCGGTAGTTCCATCCTTGAATATAGTATTGGTTACAAACGATGTTCTTGAATCCTGGGCGTAAGCCAAGTTTGTACCTAAACTGGTATTTACACTCAAACGACCTGTTTTTGCGGTTAGGTTAAATGCTCCGTTATTTTGACGTGTTCCTGCCGCAGCACTTACACTTCCTGAAACGCCTTGAGCACTAGATTTTTTAGTGATAATATTAATAATACCGCCAGAACCTTCCGCATCGTATTTAGCAGATGGGCTTGTAATTACCTCTACGCTTTTAATTTGTTCAGCAGGAATCATCTTTAATGCATCAGCTACACTACTTGCCATCGTACCAGATGGTTTACCATTAATTAAAACCCTTACTGCTGCACCACGAAGTTGAATGTTTCCAGTAGGATCTACTGAAAGCATGGGCACTTTACGCATTACATCTGTAGCATCGCCACCTGCATTTGTACCATCAGCTTCTGCATTGTAAACCATTCTATCGATTTTATTTTCAATAACCGCTTTTGTTCCTTCAATCTGAACATCGGCCAAAGTATTTTCCGATCCTGAAATATAAATTGTACCAATGTTGTTATCAGGTTTTGCCGGAGTTGTGGTAACCAGAACAGATTTTGTTTTGTAACCCATAAAACCGATCATTAGTTTATAAGAATCCGGCGATACGTTTTGCAAGCTTAGTTTACCTTTTTCATCGGTTACACCACCATTTACAGATTTATTATCTTTTGCAGTAACCAAAGAAACTGTGGCATAGTCAATTGGTTTTTTGGTTAATGAATCAAGTATGGTGGCAGTAATACGTCCGGTAACTGTAGATTTTTTTGGTCCTCCACCAAAGCCGCCCGGAAATTGGGCCTGCGCAGTGAAAAATAGTCCAAGGATAAAGGTTAATAGTAGAAGTCTTTTCATGTTAAAAGTTAGTCTTTTGTAATTAGTCTACGCAAATTGCATTTTGTTACAATTATACGCTATACTTTTTACACCAACCCTATCAATTAGTCGGCAAACAATGCCGATTAGTCGGTAAATGAAATTTTTCCATTTAATCCTTAACAATCTAGGAGCATGAAGATACAATTTATTGTGATTCAAACCTCGCAGGTTTTCGAAACCTGCGAGGTTTATGTGCTTAAACGACAGACATTAATCCTTAACTCAATTACGGAATATGAATAGTAATTACTATAAATTAAGATTTTAAACTAAAAACATCCTGCTAAGCACTTCAAATTTTCTTACCTGGCAATATTGTTCGGGCGGGAATAAACCATTTGCATTACATTAATATTCCTCATGGCAAATGCTGCTTCACAATAGTTAAGGTAATAATTCCATTTGCGGATAAAAGTATCATCAAAACCTAAGGCCTTTACTTTATCAATGTTTTTATTGAATTCAAGAAACCACAAATGTAATGTACGGGCATAATCCAAACCCATATCTTTTAAATCAACAAGGGTTAAGTCGCCTGTTTCATTAATGGCTTTATTCATGGCTGCAACAGAAGGTAAAAGTGAGCCAGGGAAAATATGTTTTTGAATCCAGTCTACACCGTTCCGCAACTTATCGTATCTGCAATCGGGCGAAGTGATTACCTGAAAAGCAAATATCCCATCGGGCTTTAAAAGATCCTGACATTTTTCGAAATAGGTTTCCAAATATTGGTGACCAACAGCCTCAAGCATTTCTATGGAAACAATTTTATCAAATGTGCCTTCAATTTTACGGTAATCCTGAATAATAATGGAAACTTTATCGGCCAGGCCTTCGGCATTTACACGTGCTATGGCCAATTTTTGTTGCTCTTTAGAGATGGTTACCGAAGTAACTTTACAACCATAATTTTTAGCTAAAAAAATTGCATTTCCACCCCAACCGCTTCCTATTTCCAAAACATGATCAGTAGCTTTAATTTTGAGCTGTTTTGCCAAACGGTCATATTTGGCATATTGAGATTCTTCTAAACTTAAATCTTCAGGATTAAAATAACCACTGGAGTAAGTCATGGTTTTATCCAGGAAAGTGGCAAAAAAATCATTGTTCAGGTCGTAATGCTCTGAAATATTTTTTTGCGATCCGGCCAGGGTATTTGCCCGGCGTACATGGTAAATTTTATTAACCCATTTAAAAAGATTCAGCGCAACCGATTTTACTTTACTTCCGGTAATGGAAGGTGCGTTTTCGATGTTCAGGATTACCCATTTAATCACATTGGTAATGTTTGTGGTATCCCATAAACCAGCGGTATACCCTTCGCCAAAACCGATGTCGCCGTAAAGTGCGATAGATTTAAAAAAATCAGCATGATTAACCTGAATATGTGCTTCAATTTTATGTTCGCCGTTTCCAAAAACCAAAGTTTCGCCGCCTGGCATCGAAAGTTCTAATTTCCCCAATGTCATTTTAGAAAGTGCATTGAGCACAACTCTTTCAAAAAAGCCTGTTGATGTTCTGGTAGCGGTAAGCGTATTCATAATCTTCGATCTATTTAATTTGAGGTTTATAGGGTTTATATACGTTGCGTTGCAGCTCAGGGTTTTCGGCTTTTGGATGAAATGGTATTTTTTTTAACCAGAGTTTGAAAGCCTGCCAATGAATCATACCCATAATCTGCAGCGGAATAAAGGGTATGGAGAAAAAATACCGCAACATATTGGCGTTGGTTAATGCTTTCTTTTCTCCCTTTAAGGTACTGATAAAAAATAGATTGCCGTTCTTATCCAGATCATCAATTTTAATATCGAGGGTATTGGATGGTACTTTTAGTTTAAAATCGAAAGCATCATCATGATCTATAAAGGGCGAAACATAAAAATATTTTGTTGTAATTTTTTTAAAAGTATTTTCATTCAATTCATCTTTTCCAAAGAAAAAAAGTTTCATTTCGCGGTAAGTATTGCTTATTTCGGCTACGCAACAAACCGGATTTTCTTCCTTATCAAAACAATAATAGAAAGAAACAGGATTAAAATTATAACCTAGAACATTAAGATTGGTTAATAATTTAATGTTAAGCCGGGTACCATCTACACCGTTTTCTTTTAAATAATCTTCCAGGTGCTGGCGGGTGTTTTTGCTCCGGTCGGGATTTTCTTTTGGCAACTGGAGATGTTCGGCATCCCTGAAAGAAAACAAGTTAAATCTGTTCCTGCTGAACCAGCGCAATTTTTGGCTAAGCAAATCCAATTCATCCAAATCAATGTAAAACATATATACACTATACCAAAAAGAATGTTTTTTGGGTGCCAGGCGATGGTGCATTACCTTTGCGGTGTAGATGTTTGAGTTGATTTGCATTAATATTACAATTTACATTTTTTTTTGGTTGTTATTCTATAGATTCATCATCTTGACTGCAACGCAGCAGAATGGAGAGATCGATCTTAACAGATTTATAGACTACATTGCGCTGAGCTAAAAAATAACTGCGACGTTAAAAGAGATCTGCAATTAAAGCCCCATACATAAATCAACTGCGCTTTTATAGGCATCCTCGTGGAAACCGTACTTAAAATAACTGCCGCAATAATATACAGGCCCTGTTTCGTTCAGCTTTTGTAATTGCTCCTGCGCCTGCATGGCCGCAACATCAAATAAGGGATGGTGGTAATCGATTTCCTTAATAATTTTCTCAGCATTTAATGTTGATGTAGGATTGATAGAGACAAAATAATTCTGTTTTTTAGATACACCCTGTAAACTGTTCATCCAATAAATAGTACTTGGCAACAGCTTTTCTCCCTGTTTTTCTACGCGATAATTCCAGCTGCTCCAGGCCAGCCTGGCTGCGGGCATTTGCTTTTCATCGGTATGCACTACAGCTTTGTTCATCTGGTATTTAAATTTAGAAAGCAGTTCTGTTTCTAAAGCTGTTTTATCTTTTACCATTTCAAACGTTTCATCGGCATGGCTTGCCATAATTACCTTATCAAATTCGAACCGCTCGCCATCATTATTTATTACTTCAACTTTCCCATTATCCAAACGTTTTACAGAAACGATTTTATTATTGATTTTGATTCTATCCCGAAAAGGGGCAATCAGTTTTTCGCGGTAGGCCTGACTTCCATTTTGGAGCGTATACCATTGATGCTGCGTATCTAAGCCTAAAAAGCCATGATTTTTAAAAAAGCGAATCAGCGTAATTGCAGGGAAATCAAGAATCTGTTCCATCGGGGCACTCCAAACCGCAGCACTCATCGGAATGAGGTATTGCCAGAGCATATCATCACTATAGCCAAATTCTTTAAAAAATCTGCCTATAGAATAATCCTGATATTCGGGTTTATCCAATATTTCTACACTTTGTTTATTGAAACGGTTAATCTGCATCAGCATTTTCAGGTAGGAAATATTAAAAATATTCTTCCGCTGGGCAAAAAGATGGTTTAAACTTGAGCCACTATATTCTAACTTTTTTGGCAGGAACTGCACACTGAACGACATATTTGTTTTTATAACAGGGGCACCGATCTCTGCAAACATTTCGGTTAAATTTGGATAGGTTTGATAGTTAAAAACCATAAAACCGCTATCCAGGTAAATGGGCTTACCATCTTCTTCAAGTGTGATGGTATTGGTATGCCCTCCAATATAATCGGCTTCTTCGAAAAGGGTAATATCGTATTTATGTTGCAGCTTATGGGCACAACCCATGCCAGCTATCCCTGAGCCTATAATGGCAAGTTTTTGCATTTTGATGAAATTGGATTAATCGTCATGCTGAATTTAGTTCAGCATCTGTTATAAAGCCCCTGCATTAAGTTCAGGGGCGACGCAGCTCGTTAAACTTTATTGAATAAATAATGGCACACCATCCATTCGTTACCTTTATTGTAATTAAACAATTCGGCGCACGACATATAAAATAACCTCCAGTACACCCACCACCTCACGGCCTGATCTTTGCCATAAGTATCTTCTAATATGGGCATAATTTCTTTTTTATGTTTGTCCATATTGCTTAACCAGGCTTCAGAAGTTTTGCCGTAATTGGTTCCATTTACCACCCAATGTTTATCTATTTTTAAATCATCATTGAAGTAAAAAAACAAATGGTTAGATGGCATAATCCCACCCGTAAAAAAGTATTTACTCATCCAGTCGGTTTCATCAATTACCTCAAATTTATAGGCCAAAGTTTTGTGCGTAAAAATGTGCACGAACAATTTCCCATCTGGTTTTAGAAATGAAGCCACTTTGTTGAGCAAAAATTTATAATTGCGCATATGTTCAAACATCTCTACTGAAACTATCCTGTCAAATGTATCAGCAATGGTAAAGGTGTTCATATCGGCCGTCAAAACCGTTAGGTTCTGAATGCCACGCTGCTTTGCCGTTTCATCGATAAAAATCTTTTGCGTAGCTGAATTTGATACCACGGTAAACGTGCTTTCGGGAAATTTTGCCGACATATAAAGGGAGAGTGATCCCCAGCCACAGCCTAGTTCCAAAACGTTTTGCCCATGCTGTAAATCGGCTCTTTTGCAGGTTAAAGCCAACATGTCGTCTTCTGAGGTATCAATATCTTTTACCCCAGGTTTCCAATAACCACTGCTGTATTTTAGGTTTTTGCCCAAACAATACTGAAAAAATTTGGTAGGCAATTCATAGTGCTGCTCATTTGCATCGGCTGTGTTTACTGCAATTGGCGATTGTTTTAGCTCTGCAACCAGATCCATAAATTTTTCCTGTTGCAATTCTTCATCACCCAGGGTTTCATCATCCAAGCGCTGTTTACATAATTTTCTAATGCCGATACGCAATGCTGTATCCGGAAGTTTGTCGTTTTCTAAAAGTTTGTCGTACCACATAATAAGGTAGAGGGTTGTAAGGTAAAGGGTTTTGAGTCGTCAGTCCGAAAGCCGGATTACGATGCTATTGGTTATACGCAATTTGCTCGTGAGCAGATTGGTTGTTATTTTACTTTAATGACGTCGGAAGATTAATTAGCTTTACAACTTAGGTTTTTCCACTTCTAACTATTCCTTTTTAAACCAAGGAAAAAAAGCACTTGTTGTTTGTTGGTATTTTTTATAAGCTATAGGTTTGCTCCGCAAATTTTGTTCTTCGTTATTGGGAACACCGGTAACTTTGGTTAATAAATATAAAATAATTGCCGGACTGATGATGGCCAAGATGCCCCAAGGGGAAACCATTGCAAAAATAAAATAGGCCATCCAGGTTAACCATTCAAAGAAATAGTTGGGATGGCGGCTATAATACCAGAGCCCTGTATCGCAAACTTTGCCTTTATTGCCCGGATCTTTTTTGAAGGCAGCAAGTTGCCTGTCGGCGATCATTTCACCAAAGAAACCAACAGCCCAAACTACTGCGCCAGCAAATTCTAAGACGGAAATTCCTTGCGATGTATTTGCGGTAATGATAAAGAAGGGAATAGCCAGAATAACATTTGAAATGGCCTGAAACTGGAAAAACACAAAGAAATTCCGGTCTGCTTTATCGCCCCATTCTTTACGGAGTTGCTCGTATCGGCCTTCCTCTTCATCCAAATGGCCGATAACACGTTGCCAAAGGTGAATGCCAAGTCTGAGTTCTGCAAGTAAAAACATTCCGCAGATTAAAATTTTGCGTGGATCAAATCCGTCTGACATGAAAAAAGTAATCAACGTAATTAAAGGGAAATTCAACGCCCAAAACACATCCACTACTCCGGCATTTTTGATCTTCTTCGCCCATAACCAAACCATGGCCATAATAAAACAGCAGGCAATTAAAGAAATGAGCGCGATGAAAAGTAGATGTTTGTAATCCATAAAAAGGTTTAGGGTTTAGGGCATAAGGTTTAAGGAAATGGATGCTGCTTTAGATTTTACCTTCAGCCATACACCTTTGCCTTCTACCTTTTTACCAGCAATTCTTTAACACCTTCGCCATCCTTTAATTTAAACAAATAAACTAAAACATAAGCTAAAGTTGCAATACTGCCTAAACATACGAACAAAATTGTGATAGAGATTTTAAGAATAATGCTTTTTTCTTTGTAAAACATCCAAAGGGTGATAATGAAGATGTTGGCATAAAAATCCCATAAGGTGGCGCGCATCCATGGAATACTGCCTAAAAAATCCCATTGATCAAAAAGGTTGCTTTCTAACGAAGTGCTAATCACCTTATAACACATAAAAACAAACAGTGCCGAGAAAATAATTTTAAGAAAGTTGATCATAAAGGGGACTTTAATTTTATATATAATTTGGCATATATACGGTAAGGTAGTTAAAAAAGATTTATTTTAATTTGCTAAAAGCTGTCTGCAGGGTGCGAGAGGGAAAGGCGGATAACAGTAAGGTGAAGTTCAGATGTTGATGGTTCAAGAGTTGTCAACTTTAATAACACGTTTGCTAGAAAGTTGACAACTCTGAAATGAATAATTGTTTCTGGTGGTAAAAATAAGTGGCGTTTAATAATAAAAAATAAATGGTCTGTGGGGACACAGACCATGGAGATTTTACTATTTATTTCTTGGTGGTAAAAAATATGTGGCGCTAAGAGTTGTCAACTTTAATGACACGGTTGCTAGAAAGTTGACAACTCTGAAAGAAAATAACTATAGATATATTTTGTAAAGGATTTGGGCATGCCCCAAGCTGCGCAAGGGTCGGGCTATACGTTGCAATCTTTTTTGATGAAGAATCAAAAAAGGATTTCCACTGCTATCCCTCATGCGAAAAAAGGAAACCTTTGTTCCTTTATTTCTTGGTGGTAAAAAATATGTGGCGCTAAGAGTTGTCAACTTTAATAACACGGTTGCTAGAAAGTTGACAACTCTGAAATGAATAATTGTTTCTGGTGGTAAAAATAAGTGGCGTTTAATAATAAAAAACAAATGGTCTGTGGGGACACAGACCATGGAGATTTTTACTATTTATTTCTTGGTGGTAAAAAATATGTGGCACTAGGAGTTGTCAACTTTAATGACACGGTTGCTAGAAAGTTGACAACTCAGAAAGAAAATAATTATAGATATATTTTGTAAAGGATTTGGCATGCCCAAGCTGCGCAAGGTCGGGCTATACGTTGCAATCTTTTTGATTAAGGATCAAAAAAGGATTTCCACTGCTATCCCTCATGCGGGAAAAAGGAAACCTGTGCCTTTGTTTCTTGGTGGTAAAAAACAAATGGTCTGTGGAGACACAGACCATGGAGATTTACTAAAAGAGTTGACAAAGGAATGTTTTTTTGCTGAGATTTTTCTTTAGCTTTTGCATTAAACTTTTCTAATCTTAATGATCCTCATCCAATGCAATACTTTCATAACTGGATAGGTTGGGTCGAACTCCCACCATTTTGTAGCGAAATTAGGGCTATTTGGTTTTTTGTGGTGATTATTTTGAAAAAGCTCACCCATTAATAAGAAATCCCATGGCAATGAGTTTTTACTATGGTCGTCGTTATCGTGGTTAGAATAGCCGTATTTATGCCCACACCAGTTTACAATCGCACCATGTAACGGCCCCATTAAAAAGTGAACCGGCAATAAGATATACATCCACCAATAATTGGCAAAAGCAACATAAAAACCGATATAAAACAAGCCACAAGCAATTCTCCAGGCCCATGAGTTCCCGATTCTATCAACAACCGGCCATTCTGGATAATTGCCCTGAAAAGCTGGCTCCGGTTGTATTTTAAATTGCAAATAATTCATATACATGTTCTTCGTTGCGATCATCATCCCGAAAACATCCTTAAAAAAATGTGGTGAATGCGGATCTTTTTCAGTGTCGCTATACGCATGGTGCATTCTATGCAGAATGGCATATGCGCGTGGGTTTAAAAATGAAGAACCTTGCGAAATCAGTAATATCAGGTAGAAAAACCGCTCCCAGAAAAAGCTCCATCTTAAACATCTTATGAGATGAGTAACGGTGAAGAAAAAAGGTTTGGCTAAATAAGGATAAAAACCAATGGCAAAGAAAAAATATGAGGATAATCATGTATAATGTGTATGCTGTATAAACGGAATTTGAGGGCGTTTAGTTTCTGAATGTGGAGAAAACCACTTTAAGTTGAGCATTTAGATAAAAAGAAGAGGCCATATTATAACATAGTTTTATTATGTTGAGCTGTGGAAAAACCTGTTTTAATACGCTTTAACGCATTTAGACAATCTGTTCCGAGTTATCTTATCAAACAATGTGAAGCAATTGGTTTAAAATTGCCTTTTATGCTACAACCTCTTCTTTTTTTAATTATTTATTATCTACCGAAATCATCTTGAACGCGAACAATATCACTTTCATCTGATGGGTTGGAAGCATCTGTATGTTGCCAAATTTCTGCTACTACTCCCCAATCTTCCAAACCAATTAAACGGTGGCGTTCGCCTTGTTGTAATTTAATCTGATCTTTTGGCGCATATTTTTTTACTTCGCCTTCTTCATCAGTTTGGCTGGTTTTAATGCCAACAGTACCGGTTACTACCTGCCATATTTCGGCTCTACGGTGGTGATATTGCCACGAAAGGCGTGTATTTGGCGCAACAATTAAAATTTTCGGACTTAATTTACCACCAATTTTAAGGTCTTCTACATTTAATCCATCAAAATAAGTATCGGCAAATTGTTGTGCCTGAGCTTCGTCTATTACAAAGAAACCACCCCAAGGACGGGTTTCATCGCGGTTTACTACATTGAAACCTTCAATTTTTAAACGTTGTGCAACGCTTTCGAATATTTCTTTTTTGTCGTTTGTCATTGATAAAATATTTGTTTTCTAATGATTGTCGAGGTGCATAGGCATTATTAAATGGCCTATGTGGTTCTATAATTGCCGCAAAAATAAGCCTAATAAATTAAAAAAGCCCCTTCGGGCTCTTTATTTTTTTGATCAGAAATTTTAAGCTGCATATTACTCATCGTACAAAGCATAAGGATCTGTACTTAACTGCAAACTGAACCTATAAATGTGTTATAGCTAAACTATCAAATCAATTGATTATTCTACCGATGAAGTAAATGTCATTGTTGCAAATTGTCCCGTTAAGGTGATGCGTTTGTTCTTAGGCACATTTACTTCAATATATTTTTCAGTACTACCATATCTGATCCGTAAGCCAACGGGAACATGTGTTCTTATGATGTAGAAACTGATAGGTCCGTTTTGACTATACCTGATTGCTGATCCAAAATCATTTTCCATTGGATTATAGGCCGTTTGGGTATCAATCTTATATGCCGTGTAATCATTTTGCAGGTCGACAAGGTAATTGGGCAAATCGGTTACCACAACATTTAACAAGCCTACAATTCTTTCCATTATCATTTCCATGGTCTGGTTATTATTTATAGTAACCCCCACCTTTTTCGCAAAAAAGGTATCTGATGTTTTATAGAATTTATCCAAAAAGAATTGGGTTGGCTGCCAATATTGAAAATTAGCATCAGCATAGTGCAAATAAACAGGCTTATCCTTATCTGCATCATAAAATTGGTTGATACCAAACTCGCTATTGGATCCTATTGCCACAAAATTATAAGTTCCGTTAGGCAAATCAAGAGTAATTTGCCCAAAGGTTGGGCTCGAAGAAAGTTGCGTTTGTCTGGTTATTTCAGCTCCATCTTCAGTGTTATAGGCAATAATTGTTAATTGTACAATAAAATTTTTAATCGGCTCTGTCGGAAATCCAACATTTGGATCGCCGACATTGTGGTTTAACCCGCCAATTTTAAACGCTATTTTACTTTTTTTCACAGATTCCACATGCCCGCCAAAATCTTTTATACATGCCGACAGCATCACCGCTACCGCACATATTGTTAACATACTCTTTTTCATAAGGCTTTTTTATAATAAATTTAACCTAATCAAAATCCAATATGAATCTACTTTTAAATCTGTATCAAAAATTGTTACCAGTGATAGCAAAAATGCACACCTTTTAGAGTAATCATGTAAAAATTAAAATACAAGCATAATAAATAACAGCAATACGTTTAATATAACTTATTATGCTCTGGTGCTTTTACTATGTTTGATTAACAAAAAATCCCTTTCATGATCCAAAAACTAAGTATCTGCATCTTATTCTCGCTAATTTTTATTCAAAATATAACGGCAAAAGTTTACCACATCAGTACTGAGCAAGAATTTAAAGCCATTGAATCTGTTTTGCTTGCGGGGGATGAAGTGATCATCAAAAGCGGAAATTATACTAACTGGGCCTTAACAATAAGTGCTAAAGGAACTTCAGCCAAGCCAATTTTAATTTCTGCTGAGAAGCTTGGAATGGTTGTTTTTTCAGGAGATGTAGCAAAACCAATATTTGAGATTTCAGGAGAATACATATTCATTAGAGGCATTAGCTTTAAAAACTGCATATTGAGCAAAAATGCTACGCTGATTGAACTCAAGGCAACCAAGTATTGCAAAGTATCTGGCTGCAGTTTTTCTGGCAATAAAGTGAGCGCACAGTTTACGCCTTTGGTTGTTATCTCTGGTAAGGGCAGCGGCAATAGCATTAACCATTCAAGCTTTATTTCCAACATCGATAATCAGGATGTACAAGTGAAAATCACCAAAGATGCTTACCCTAAATTTACACTTATAGAAAACAACCTTTTCAAAGATAAAAACAAAGTGAGCTGGCCAAACGGCAACGGGGGCGAATGCATTCAGGTTGGTCAGGATCCTGTGTTATTGGGAAACCAACGTCCGGAAACACTGGTACAAAAAAACAGATTTATCCATTGCAACGCAGAAAATGAGGTAATTAGCAATAAAAGTAGCGGCAATAAATACCTTAATAATTATTTTGAAGATAACGATGGCGAACTGGTAATGCGTGGGGGACATGATTGTACCATTGCCCATAACACATTTAAAGGTGGTACAGGTGGCATCCGGGTTAATGGTACCGGCCATCAGATTATCAATAATAAATTGGATGGCATTCAAACGGCTATTAGACTAATGTATGGCATGGCAAAAGGCAAGGATGAAATTGGTTTTTACATCGCGGCGAGTGATTGTAAGATTAAGGGCAATATGATAACTAATGCGACAACCGGAATATTAATTGGCGATAGCAAGGGTACAGACTGGACAGGTAAATTTGATACGAAAAGGTATCCTTCTCCTGTGATGCAAAATATTGCTCCTTTTGATAATGATATAAGGGCAAATGACTTTAAAAATGTAAAGAATAAGGTGGTGAAAATGTAAAGTTTAGCACCGTTACAGTGAATTTATTTCATTGCTAGGATAGCAGGAAAAGATGCAAAAATAAAGGAGTTAATCTATACAATCTGCAAAAAACTATCATCTCAAGTGAAGTGCAACGTAGCCGGAAAATCTAAAAGATAGAACTCAGCATTCCGCTATGCTTCAATCGAGATGACAGCCATACATCAAGATTCTGTAGCTTTTAATGCGGTATCACTACTGAATCTTATTTACCACTAAATCATCAAAGTAAATGTAGCTGGTTTGGCTTGAACCCCATACCGCAACATCTTTTCCTCCTCTAAAGTTATGAAAGGATAACCTGTTGATCAGTCGCTGAGCATCGTTTGTGGTCCAACGGATAGCCTGATCCAATACAGTTGTTCCATTGATGATTACCTGTACCTGACCATTTTTATTGGATCCGGTGTTGCTTTTTACATAAAGGTGAACGGTGTAGGTATCGCCTTTAACCAAACTGCCTGAAGATGGGTAAGATTTGCCAAAGGTATCGCCGCAAGGGCCCGCCATATCTCTATGGTAAACATATGGTTGAAAAAACACACGGCTACCGGTATTGTACCACATTAAACGCAAACTGCCGCCGTTACCATCGCTGGCAATATCGCATCCTGTATTTCCCTCTCCAATGAGGAAACCGAAGCCAACTTTCCCTCCCCTGCTCCAATCGAACTGGCTATGGAAACGTACTTTAAATGTTGCTTCGTAGGCCGAACCATCTGATATATCTGCACCAGCGATTAAACCGTTAGAAACTGAATTAGGAGCAAGAGTAGCCCTGGCCCAGTTACCTGAAATATAAGCGCGGCTCTCGTTCCAGCCTGTTAAGCTTGCACCACCAAAATCGGCACTGGCCTCGCCGTAGGTATAAGCACCATCGGCATGGGTAAAACTCGTATTAATGTTGCTTGGGTAAGCCGCAGCAGCTACTAATGTATTGTTGGCTGCACTTATTTTTTCAGGCGAGATAATACTTTCTGAAGTGGCTTTAGCAGATTCATCTTTTTGGCAACTGTAAATGGTTAGCGAAAATATAAGCAATACAGACGCAATAAAATGCGTATAATTCATTTTTTGACTCATGTTAGTTTTAGTTAAGATTTAAATTTGGTTAGATTTTTTGCGAGCGCAACTTACTATCCTTGATAGCATGTTACAGGTTTGATAGTAATTCTTTTTTATTTTTTTGGTTAGCTATTATCTGATACACTAACTTAGTCAAAAAGGTATTTTCAAACAGACTTGCCTTATCTTAAAAACGGTAAAACCTATTTCTCTACTTGTTACAACGATTGAAATAATGCTGGTTAGGTGCTATTTTTTACACATTTACTGTGTTACTCAACTGCGTGAATTTTAAGGTTACAATTCACAATTACCTTTTTGTAATCGTTCACTTCAATTTCTCCATTAATGAGTTTAACCAATAAAGTAACAGCCTGCTCGCCAAGTGATTCAGGATTTTCTTCTATAGATGCAATTGGAGGAGAACTGAGGTAAGCAATTATGGGATCGTTGCCAAAGCCGATACATTCGAGTTTTTTGTAATGAGGATGCGCTATTGAACGCAGAAATTTAATGGTATCAAACAGCAGCTTTTCTTTAAAAGCAACTAATGCAGTTGGTCCGTTTTCTAAATTACTAAAAAGGTTTTTAATGGCCAAAAGGGTGTTTTCATCATCAAAATCAGTATATGCTACATGCTCAGCATTAAAAGGAATGGAATTATCTTTAAGTGCATTGATGTATCCGGAAAAACGATCGTGACTGAAATTAACCATCTTCGGACCACCGAGATAGGCCACTTTTTTATGCCCTCTGTTAATTAAGTATTCGGTAGCCATATAACAGCCTTGATGGGTATTGCCCAATACCTTGTGGCAATTGAGATTAAAACTTGGGTTTTGGGTGTAATAAACAACAGGAATACCAATTTTCTCAAATTGATCAAGATGTGAAAAATCTGAGGTTTGTTTAGAAATGGCAACGATTAATCCATCTACCCTTGAGCCTAAAAGCGTTGCCGCAGCCCTTACTTCCATCTCAAAATTATCATGCGATTGGCTGATGATAATGTTATATCCATTGGCGGTGGCCAGCTGCTCCATGCCATAAATGCTCCGGGTAAAAAAGTGGTCGGACAGATTGGGCAATATGATGCCGATAATACGCGATTTCCTATCTCTTAGTCTTAGAGCAGAAATATCAGGAGTAAAATTTAATCTTGCTGCCAGTTCTTTTACACGCAGTTTGGTACTCTCCTTAATCCTCGGATAATCTTTTAACGATTTAGAAACGGTAGAGATGGATAACTTTAATTCTTTTGCAATTAATTTTAATGTAACAGGTTTATTTTCCATAGGTGAGGGAGCTTAAGCGTTACAAGGTATTGAGCGGTTAGCGTTAAATGAAGCGATTAATGGCCGGAGCAGCGAGCAACTGCCCCGGTACATCAATTAAACAACACTAAGCGGATATCATAACATGAAATTGCTGTTATATAATTCATAAAATAAATCACGTTTCATGATGACATTTTATTTATTTAATTTTTTACACTATTGGATTTTATCTAAAGCGGGCACGTTATTTTCATAACCAGTGTAACCTTTATTTTGATTAATCCGGCCTCCGGTATTAAAGCGTTGTGCCGCCGCCGGTACAGGCCAAAGTACATGGTAAGGAGATATTTTAAAGTTTACCCCCAATACGGTTGGCACTTTGTTGCGGTAAAAATCATTTTTCTCCATAATTCTGTCGTAAAAGAAATTATTATCCGAAAATGCTGCCATAGTATACGTTTTACCATTGTATGCCGCTTTTCCTGTTTGCGCAAAAATATAGGCAATGCGTGTTAACTCGGTTTTACGGGGTTCTTCATAGTATAATTCCCGCGCGCGTTCATCGAGTATTGTCCCGATGTTAATCGCCGAAGCATCGGTTAATAACGCGGCATTGGCCCTTGATCTTACCTGGTTTATATCAGCCATAGCCAAAGCCAAATTACCCTTCCAATAGTAAGCCTCGGCCCTCAACAGATAGGTTTCGGCCAAACGGAAAATATACCAGTCTGTATTGGTACCACGCGGTGGGGTCCAGTATTTATCAACGGCAAGTGCATTTGTAGAGTTGATAAAGGTTTTATAATGCGGCCAGCCAAAAAAGTGGCGGATGGTATCTAAACCTTTGTTTAAAAACATGTTGTTTACATTTGCAGGCGTTACATCAACCAGTGGTTTACCGTATAATGCCTTTTCGGATGGATTATTTGATGATTTAAGTGCGGGATTGTTGTAAACTAGATCGGTCATGTTCATCCACATGCCTGGTGCATGGCGATAATCAGTATTGTCTGTCCAGATATTTTTAGTGCTGTAAGCGGTGCCACGGTAACGGCCAATTCCTCTACCATACATTAAGGTAAGTGGTATTTCTACATTAACTCCATCAACAATGGCTTGTGTAATGCCAGATGGTGTTTTTAAATTGGCAAAATGCCATGCGGGTACACAGTTACGCATTACCTGCGATCCAAGATCGGTAGCACCGGCAAGGGTTTCTCTATCAATGGTTAAAAAAAGTGCTTCCCGATTTGCAGGTATGGCTTTGTTATCCATGCGGTGCAAATCCCAAACAACATTTTTAGTGGCATCGTTAGCGGTGCTTCCGAAACGGTTACGCATTAAACTGTAGGTACCGCTATTGATTACGTTATTGGCAGAAGTAATGGCAGCATCAAAATCGCCCAGTGCAAGGTTTACCTTGGTTAATAAATGGCTACAGGCACCTTTGGTTACGTCTCCTCTATCTACGTTGTCTTTTAACCACTTTTCGGCAAACAACAGGTCTTCCTGCATTTTTTTAAGGATTACTTCGCGTTTGGTTGAATAATAATCAAGCTTTGCTGCTGTAATATCTTTCAAGTTCAGGGGCACATCGCCAAACTGGTGTACCAAGCGGTAATAATAATAGGCCCGGTAAAAATAGGCCGCACTGAGAATGGCATTTCTTTCGGCCTCATCTTTATAGGTTACATTATCGATATAGGTAATTACTGTATTTGCCATGCGTACGCCTCTAAAACCCTCTGTCCAGTAAAATCCAATTCGGTTAAAATCCGGATTATCGAGATTGGCATCCGGCGTAATGCGGGTATCCATATCCTGGGCTTGAGTAGTTTTATCAGTTGTTCCATCTACGGCCACTTCTGAGAAAATTGATTCGGTAACAATTGGCGCCATATCTCCAGTAAACTCTCGCCTTACATTGGCTCCTATGCCTGCTATAGCAGCTTTCATGGCCGCCACACTGGTTAGGGCAGTTTGAGGTTCCAGTTGTGATAATAACTCTGAATCAAGTCTTGATTTTTTACATCCATTTGCCGATAACAGAATGGCCAGGGCAACAAATGGAATTATTTTTTTATATGTGATTTTCATCTTCGTCGTTTTTAAAGGGTAACATTCAATCCGAAAGTATAAACTCTGGGTGTTGGAACAGGATTTCCATTACCATCTGCAGTTTGCGGGTCCCACTGGTTCCAGTTTGGTGCATATACACCTGCATTGCTTACATTGGCATATATTTTTGCGCTTTGGATTTTGAGTTTACCAAGGAAATCTTTTGGCAGGCTATAGGCAAGGGCAATGGTATTTAACCTGATGAATGAGCTTTTACGGTAAGCATTAAAACTCACGCCACTTAAACCAGAATTTAAGCGTGCATAATCGTTAATCGGGTTGCTTGGTGTCCAATAAGGTACCACATAAGAACTCGACCGGCCAAAACCCACACTTCCGGGCTGGTTTTTAGTTTGGTTATCGGCTCTCAGCTGACCCCAGCTTGAGATGAGCTGAAAAGAAAAATCGAAGTTTTTATAAATATTAAAATCATTACGGAACGACCAGTTGAACCTTGGGCTTTTGTAACCTATAAACTGTTTATCCAGATCGTTATATACATAATTGCCATCTACATCCAATAATTTAAAATCGCCAGGCTTAATGCCTTTATTAAATTTATTTGCTTCGGCCACTTCATTTTCCTGCCAAACGCCTAAAATTTTATACTCCCATATCACGTCGATGTCTTTGCCGATAAACCATCCGTTTCCAGGGTCATCATTGGGTGTGGCCAAAGCCACAATTTTATTGCGGTTAAACGAAAAGTTTGCTGTACTGCTCCAGGTAATGTTCCCGCCGGTAAAATTTTTAGTGGTTAAACTCAGTTCAAAGCCTTTGTTGTTAACGCGGCCCAAATTGGCAATGACGTTTGCGTAACCACTCACTGATGATAGGCTTTGGCCGATTAAAAGATCTGAAGTTTTCTTATCGTAAAGCTCCAATGATCCGCTGATTCTGTTATTTAAAAAACCGAAATCCAAGCCAAGGTTTAAAGATTTTGTTTTCTCCCATTCTAAATTTGGATTGCCCAAACGCGGACTGTTTACTACCGTATTTACCTCACCCGCGGTACCGCTTCCATTAACCGACTGATACTTGCCACCAACCAAAGTTTGGATGGCCACATACGGATCAATTACGTTATTGACATCCCTGATTTCCCTGTTGCCATTTATACCATATGATAAACGTAGTTTTAAAAAGTCGATCCATTTGGCTGATTTCAAAAAGCTTTCTTCACTTACCGTCCATGCTACAGCTGCTGCAGGAAAATTAGCCCGTTTTTTAGCTGCTCCAAATGCAGAATATCCATCTCTACGGATAGAACCCGTAAAAGCATACCTTCCTTTGTACGAATAATTTACCCGGGCCAATAATGCATCGCCGGTGTAAACTTTATCATCACTGCTAACCGTAGGTTTGTTACCGCTTTGTATGTTGTGGTAACCCAATACATCGGTTGGTGCAAAACCCTCGTTGCTGGCAATGGTATACCAGGTAGAATATTTTTCGCCGTTTACCAGTAGGGTTACATCTACATTATGGTCGGTTGCAAAGGTTTTGTTCCATTTTAACAAGTTATCCAATTGCCAATTATACCTTGTTTCCTGCGCCCTTGAGGCTGAACCTCCGGGTACCACAACATTGGGGTTTTTGGAAGAAAGGTGGTTAAATGTACGGTACTGATCTAAACCCGGACTAAAATTAGCTTGATAAGTAATACCAAAAGGCAATTGCACTTTTGCATAAATGCTTCCAAATAATGTGCTTTGTTTTTGCAACCTCGAATTATAATTTTGATCGAGAAATGGATTACGGGCATTGAGACCATTATCATCGGTAGGAATCCTCCGCAAAGAACCATCGGCATTGTAAAAATCGCCGTAAGGAGATAAATCAGGCAATTGTGAAAACTGTGCTTCTATTGCACCTTCATCGCGGTCGGCAAATTGCAGGTTCATCCCCAGGGTTAAAAATTTTGCTGCCTTACCTTCGAGATTTAAACGGGTACGGAAGGTGCTGAACCCACCGCCAGCAATAATACTTTCGTTTTTAAGGTAACCTAAAGACATGTAATAGGAAACTTCTTCTTTTTTTCCGCTAAGGCTTAAAGTGTGATCCTGACGCTGGCCGGTTACAAAAAGCATATCATACCAATCGGTTGTTTTGTCAGCAAGATAATTGGCTTTTTCATTGGCCAACAAACCTAAACGGCTTAACCAAAGATCAGTAGGATTTGCAGTTGTTTGTCCGTTTAACCATTGCGCAAGTGTTACCCCTGCTGGTAAATTATTCGGATCGTTATAAATATATGGTGGGTTTACGCCACCACTGCGCTGTACATCGGCCCGCCAGTTTAGAAAACCAGGCCCATCATATACAGGTTGATTTTCGGCCAATGTAGCCATCCCGAAGTTTGTATTTACGGTGATGGTTGGTGCACCACTTTTTCCTTTTTTTGTGGTAATGGCCACCACTCCTGTTGCGGCTTTTGCACCATAAACAGCAAGTGAGCTGGCATCTTTTAAAACATCAACTGATTCGATATCATTTGGATTGATATCGGATAGCTGCCCGATAAAAATCACCCCATCCAGTACAATAAGTGGTGTGGTGGTACCAGTAAGCGTGGTTTTGCCACGCACCAGAAGATCTCCACCACCTTTTGCACTATTGTTAAAACCTACGCTCAAACCCGGTATATTACCACGAAGAATATCGGTAACACTATTGGGATTTTCGTTTTCCAACTGGGTAGCCTTAATGCTGGAAACCGCACCGGTAACATCTTTTTTCTGCGCGGTACCATATCCGATTACCACAACATCATTAAGGCCTTGCGAGCCATCTTCCATTGTAATGTTAACGGTTGTACGGCCATTTACAGCAGTTTCTTGTGTGGTAAAACCAACAAAGGTAAAAATCAGCGTTTGATTGGCTTCGGTAGTTTTGATGCTGTATTTACCGGAAGCATCTGTTAAAGTTCCAATCTGCGTATTTTTTACCCTAACGCTTACTCCCGGAAGTGTAATTCCTTTATTATCTTTAATTGTACCCACAACAGTGGTTTGGGCATAAGCGCTAAAACTCCATATGATGGCCAGGAATGAAAAGGCGAAAATTTTAGCCTTCTCTATGCAGGTGCGCTTGAGGAATGGAAATATCCCTCTTTGTTTGTAAATTTTAGTCATAATTGTAGTTTAAGTAGTGATTATATGTTCCTTATCAAGAAATGGAATATCAGCCAGAGAAAAAATGAATAATACCTGTATAGGGGTACATTTGTGAACTCTTGAACATAGGTGATTTGGTTAGACTTATTTTATCTAATATAAAAATCAGCTGTGTGAGTTGTAAAAACTATAATTGGAATAAGGCTAAAATATGCCTCAGATTGAATTTACAACGATGTAATTAATTTTATTGGTTAGTCTGCGCTGGCTACGTTGAGATAAAAATTATTTATCTGGGAATGCTCGAGCTAGAGTTTTACGTCCTGCTGAACTGTTTCAGCATCTATTGTGGTATAGAATCCTTTAATAAACATAGGATAACAATTGTTAATTAAGAGACTAAACAGCTAAATCTATTAAAGTCTGTGAGGACACAGACCTTGGGTGTTTTTTTACCGCGATTTACATCATGCTGAACTTGGTTCAGCATCTATCATGGTATAGAATCCTTCGATAGACATAGGATAACAATTGTTAAATAAGAGACTAAACAGCTAAAATCTATTAAAGGTCTGTGAGGACACAGACCTTGGGTGTTTTTTTACCGCGATTTACATCATGCTGAACTTGGTTCAGCATATATATTGTTATCGATCCTTCAATAAACTTAGGATAACAATTGTTAAATAAGAGATTAAACAGCTAAAATTTATTAAAGGTCTGTGAGGACACAGACCTTGGATTATTTTTTAAACACGATTTACGTCCAGCTGAACTTGGTTCAGCATCTATTATACTTTAGATCCTTTGATATATCCATGATGACAATTATAGTTATCTGATTTTTAAATCTGTCACGTTGAGCCTGTCGAAACGCTTAAACCGTAATTCAAACAGGTGCTTCGACAGGCTCACAATGACAATATTATTTTGATAATTTAACCCTTAACAGGCGGTATTAATAACCAGGATTTTGTGTTAAATTAGGATTGTTCTTGATTTCTGGTGTAGGTATCGGAAACAGCAAATGTTTGGTTTTGCAAAGGTTGGTTAACGCTTTTATTGATGTGGCCAACAAAATTATCAAAACTATTCGTGCTTTCATTGTAAACCTTGCGCAAACGCAACATATCAAACCAGGTAACGCCTTCGTAACATAGCTCGTGCCAACGTTCTCTCCAAACTGCCTCTTCGAACTGGGTTTGACCCAAGCCTGCCAAATCTGCTAATTGTGCCCTCTTTCTTACTGCATTTACCGCAGCATATGCTGCCGCATTCGGACTACCATCGGCCCTGTTTTGTGCTTCAGCATAAATCAACAAGGTTTCAGCATACCTAATCTGCGGAATATTTAAATCGCTCCTACTGGTTCCTTCTACCCCTAAAGTTCCATTGGCAATTACATCGAAATGTTTAAAAATATAGGGTTTGCCACGGTTAATCAAAGGAAGTTTAAAACCATCAGTATAATAATCGGTAAAGAAATAACCTTCTCTATTTTTTGCCCTTAAATCTCCCGCTTCGTATGATGCGTAAAAACTTGCTGTAGGAATAGAAGTTCCAATTCCATCAATTTTAGAAACCAGGGGCTGGTGCAAGGGCAGATAAGACGATTGCAGCGGGTTTCCGGTTCCGGCGGCATCATTATACTGAATTTCAAACAAATGCTCTGTTTTATTGTCATTTTTAGCATCGTGTAAAGCAGCATAAGTTGGAAACAGGCCAAGCGCCGTTGGATTTGATGTAGCATAATCAATCACTTCTTTTGCCTTATCGGCAGCAAGTTTGTAATAAGCTGCACCTTTATTTAAGGGCTGCCCGGCCATGGTTAAATAAACTTTTGCCAATTCGGTTTTAATGGCAGCAGTAGAAACACGTCCACTTGCATCCATATAAGGTAAACCCGCAGCTTCTGCCAAAACGAGGTCATCCACAATCTGTTTATAAACCTGCTCCTGAGGGGCACGCGAAGGCGAAAAATTAGGATCGTTAGGGCTGGCAATAGGTTTGGTAATCAATGGCACATCACCCCATAAACGCACCAAGTAGAAATAGGCCCAAGCCCTGATAAATGACGCCTCGCCCAAAATCCTTTTTTTCTGTGCAGCATCCATTGGGTTAATACCCGGAACTTTATCCAACACCAGGTTGGTTTGGGCAATCACTTTGTAAAAACCATTCCAATTTTGATTAACATGAAGATTTGTTCCATCATAAATAAGTGAATACAAATTATTTAAATCAGAATTTTGTGCCGTTTCAGTAGATTGTATTCCCGTTGGTGCATCAAGCATCTGCCAGTTGTTAGAGAAAATTCCGGCACCGTTTCCAATAAACCTGATCTCCGAATAAACAGCGGCAATACCTGCTTCGGCATGCTCTGGCAAAGTGTAAAAACTGTTTGGCGAAAGATTGGTGGGATCGGTTTCATCCAAAAATTTCTTACATCCCGAATTTCCGATGATAGCACCACCCAGCAACAACAGGGCAGCGATATTTTTTATATTTATTTTCATTTTGATATCCTTTCTTTAATTAATGTTTACAATCCAATATTTAAGCCTACCATAAATGTTGTTGGCTTTGGATAATCGAAAAACGTTTGGCCTTGTGCAAATACGTTACCGTAAGTGGTTACTTCCGGATCGTTACCAGTGTATTTGGTGGCCAAGAAGAAATTCTGAACAGATGCGTAAACACGGAGCTTGTTTAAGCGCAGTTTTTCTACAAGCGATTTATTAAAGGTATAACCCAGCAAAAGGTTTTTCCCACGGATGAACGAGCCATCTTCTAACCAGTGCGTATCAACATTGGTAACATAGCCGGCAGATTGATCTCTGATTGCTGCAATCGGTGTGTTCTGATTTTGAGGTGTCCAGGCATCCAATACGCTGGCGAAACTGTTGGCCTGTACCTGTCTGTCTTCACCAGAATGATGCGTCATATTTAACACATCGTTGCCATAAGAATACTGAAGTTCTACAATCAGATCTAAATTTTTATAGCGGAAAGAGTTTGAAAATGATCCCCAGCCTTTTGGCGATCCGTTACCGATAATCTGGCGGTCGGCATCTGTAATGGCATGGTCGCCGTTTACATCCAAGTACTTAATATCGCCCGGCAGCAAAGTTTTACCACCTCGGTAGCTTACATATTTAGCGGCTTCAGCCCTTTCTGCCTCGCTCCAGGTACCTAAACGCACAAGCCCCCAAAACGAGCCTACAGGTTCACCAACCCTGATAATACCCGTTTGATTGGTGAAATTAGGATTGCCTACACCAAAAATATCATCAGGCGTGGCCAAAGAAAGTACTTTGTTGCGGTTAAGGGAAATGTTAAAACTGGTTTTCCAGGTAAAATCTTCACTTTGTATATTAACGGTATTAATACCTAAGTCCAATCCTTTATTTTGCATCGAACCTACATTTTTTCTGATAACCGAATAACCAGAGGTGCGTGGCACAGGGGCATCCAATAACATATCAGTTGTTTTTCTGTAATACAGATCGGCCTCTAAATTAATCCTGTTGTTAAACAAACCCAGTTCCAAACCGGCATCAACTTGTGCTGTTTTTTCCCAAACAAGATCGGGATTGGCCAGCCTTCCGATACCGATACCGGTTACTTTACTATCGTTAATAATGGCTGAATTGTTTACAAGGGTGGCTAATGATTGATAAGCAGGAAGCTCGGAATTACCGCTTAAACCATAACTGGTTCTTAATTTTAAGTTAGAGATTGTTTTGTTTCCTTTAAGAAACTCTTCATCGGAAGCTTTCCATGCCAAGGCCGCAGAAGGGAAAAAGGCGAATTTATGGTTATCTCCGAATTTCGACGATCCATCTACCCTGCCCGTAAAGGTTACCAGGTATTTGTCCTTAAATGCATAATTTAACCTTCCAAAATAGGAGTTGAAAGCAGATCTGTTCCGGTTAGAACCAACAGTGATGGATTTACTGCCAGAACCCATGTTGTTGTTACCATAAAAATCGGTTACAAAATTTTCTGCATGACTGGTGTTGCTAAAGAAATTGGTGGCTTGCCACGAAATACCCAATAACGCATTAATGGCATGCGAGTCGGCGAAACGTTTGTTGTAGGTTAAATAATTTTCCAACGACCAGAATGTTTCCCTATCGTTGGTTACGTTTGCCGTACCATTCTGCCCATCAGATATACCATAGAGCTGTTTTGCATTGTATTCATTAATGTTGCGGCTAACTACATTGGCGCCAAGTTGGGTGCGGAATTCGAGGTCTTTACTGAAACTGATTGTAGAATAAATGCTTCCTAAGGCAGTTTGTGTAATCATGCCATATCTTTGATCGGTTAAAATGTGTACCGGATTAGAACCACCTTCTGCCCATGGAATTAACTTATTATCGCCCCATTTGCCATCTGCCAGCTTAATCGGGAAGAAAAGGAAATGCTTCGGTAATCATACGTACAGAGTTTAAACCGCCTGTTCCCTGATCTACAATGTTTTCATCCTGGTTATTATAACTCAAATTACCACCAACTTTTAACCAGGGCTTAATTTTACTATCGAAGTTAAATCTTCCCGAATAACGTTTTAAATAGGAGTTTTTTAATAGTCCTTCATCATCGCGGTAACCTGCAAAAACACCGTAAGTACTGTTTTCATTCCCTCCGGTAAAACCTAGCTGGTGATTTTGTGAGAGTTTGTTCTGTGTAGATTCTTTTAACCAATCAGTATTGTACAATGGGTTACCATTGCTATCAAAAAACTGTGGTAGGGCAATTCTTGCAGCTTTCGGAACTGGTGTGGAAGCATAGTTTCCTGCCGCCCAACCCACCGGATCGTAAACTTTGATATTATCGTAAGCCAGATCCTGAACCTTTACATATTCGTAAGCATCGAGCATTTTAACATGGTGTGCAGCCAGGGTATTAATTCCAAAATCGGCATCGTAGGTAATCCGTTGCGCATTTGCCGTTCCTTTTTTAGTGGTAATTAAAATTACTCCATTTGCTCCCCTTGCACCATATATAGCTGTGGATGAAGCATCTTTTAATACTTCTACTGATGCAATATCGCTAGGGTTGATGTAATCTATAGCATTACTGTTCTGAGTTTGAGAGCCCACAGGTAAAGCCACACCATCTACCACATAAAGTGGATTATTACTGGTATTGATGGAACTGAAACCACGGATTTTGATATTGGTTTGCCCACCTGGCCTACCCCAGTTGGTATTGACCTGAACACCAGAAATACGCCCGGCTAAGGCCTGGTTTAGGGATGCTGCTGGTCGTTCTTGCAGTTCACTGGCCTTTACCACACCAACTGAGTTCCCGTTAGATCTGTCTTTTTCACACTACCATAACCAATTACCACAACTTCATCAAGTTTATTGGCTTCGGCAGGTGATAGTTTAATGTTCAGGTTTGCGTCGTTACCTACCGTAACATCTTTATTCTGATAGCCAACGTAGGAGAAACGGATTACTTCGCCGGCATTGGCATCGATGCTAAACTTACCGGCCTCGTTAGTTACCGCAGTTTTACCCGAAGTGATGTTTTTAATGCCAACCCCCGGTATGGGCATGTTCTTTTCATCCAATACGGTTCCGGTAATAACTTTTCGATTCTGGATTGTGCGCGGTAAGCACATGAAGGCCAGAAAATCCCCTGGATTTTTCGGCACCGGATTCATGGAAAAAGCAGGACTATTGAGCAAAAAAAGCACAGAAAGCCCTGAAATCTTGAGTAGATTCATTTTCATTAGTTTAGGTTTAGTAAATGGTTAGTTAATAATATTTAATTCAACTGCTGGCAGCTAAAACGTTTTATCGATTATTCATCACAAATAACTGACTTGCAAATAATTATTTTAATCGGAAAGGCTTTTGATGTAAACAGAACAGTAATGCGATAAATTACCGGGATTGGCTAAATATACACCAGCGTAAATCACAAAGATATACACTGCACAATACAGGAAGGACTCCTAAGCTCATCATCATATTTGGTTGTGGATAAAACGATTTATCTACCCAATATTAAATATTTTACTACAAAATCAAGAATATAATTTTGACAAGGAATGTCAGTTTTACCACAGCAGGTAGATTACAGTATGATTACTTTTACAGGGATTATTTTTTTTGAATAAGTCGCTTAAATCTGAACTAAAACGTTTATCTCCTAAACTTTATTCCTGAGCTGTTTGTAAAAGCATATTTTCTTATTATCGTTAAGAAATCTATTTAAATTACTGAATTAAGATTTTTTTTTGCGGATTTAGTATTGTGCAGCTTAAAATAACAGCGGCTTTTGTTGCAACCAGTTGCCAATAATAGGGTGAACATGAGTTGGAATAGCATTGGAAGAGCCGTAGTAAAGCTTTCTATATAAAAAGGGCTGTACCATCAATTAAATTGATCATACAGCCCCTTGCACTTATTATTTTAAAGTTATTTCAAATCAAAACGATCTAAATTCATCACTTTGTTCCAGGTGGCCGACAAAGTCTTTTATAAATTTACCCTGTGCATCCGAACTTGCATACACTTCGGCAATTGCCCTCAGTTCGGCATTAGATCCAAATACAAGATCGGCACGGGTTGCTGTCCATTTAGGCTGACCAGTTGAACGGCTGCTCCCGATATAAAGTTCTTTGTCTTCGGCAATGGCTTTCCATGCGGTTTCCATATCCAATAGGTTTACAAAGAAATCGTTTGTCAATTTACCTGGTGTAGTGGTTAAAACACCATTTTTGGAACCATCAAAATTGGTATCCAAGGCGCGCAAACCACCCACCAATACGGTTAACTCGGGTGCAGTTAAAGTTAATAACTGGGCTTTATCAATCAAAAATTCTTCTGTTGGAACTGGTGATTTTGAGTTGCGGTAATTGCGGAAACCATCAACAACGGGCTCTAAATAACTGAAAGATTCTATATCGGTTTGTGCTTGGGAGGCATCCATCCGACCTGGAGTAAATGGCACTGAAATTGAATATCCGGCAGCTTTTTCTACCGCAGCAGCACCCGCCAATACGATTAAATCGGCTAATGAAACTTTTTTACCATCAACTTGTACATCATTAAATTCTTTTTGAATACCCTCCAATACATTTAACACCTTTTGCAATTGAACCGGATTATTTACTTTCCAATCTTTTTTGAGGCAATAAACGGAGACGCGCGCCATTGGCTCCACCACGTTTATCAGAACCACGGAAGGTTGAAGCCGAAGCCCTCGTGGCCGGAACCAGCTCAAGCTGTACTCAAGCCAGCATCCAGCACCTTTGTTTTTAAAACTCGCGAATATCACTGTCATTGATCAACGCGTGGTTAACTGCCGGAATGGGATCTTGCCAAAGCAATTCTTCCTGCGGCACATCCGGACTCAAGATAACGGGCTATCGGCCCCATATCGCGGTGTGTTAATTTAAACCAGGCCCTTGCAAAAGCATCAGCAAACTGATCGGGATTTTCTAAAAACCGTCTGGACTATCTTCTCATACGCCGGATCGATTCTTAACGCAAGATCGGTGGTAAGCATAGTCGGTAAATGTTTCTTTGTACCGTCAAATGCATCAGGGATAATGGCTTCTGCATTTTTAGCCACCCATTGGTGAGCACCAGCAGGGCTTTTTGTTAATTCCCATTCAAATTCAAAAAGGTTTTCGAAGAAATTATTGCTCCATTGCGTAGGTGTGGTGGTCCAGGTTACTTCAAGTCCGCTGGTAATCGTATCACTACCTTTACCAGATGCATAGCTGTTGTGCCAGCCAAAGCCCTGGCTTTCTATACCTGCAGCCTCAGCGTTCTTTACCTACATGATCTGCTGAGGCAGCACCATGTGTTTTACCAAAAGTATGGCCTCCTGCAATAAGTGCAACTGTTTCTTCATCATCCATAGCCATGCGGCCAAAGGTATCGCGGATATCTTTAGCGGCAAGCACTCGATCAGGATTTCCATCAGGTCCTTCAGGGTTTACATAAATTAATCCCATCTGCACCGCAGCAAGTGGTTTTTCTAAATTGCGTGAGTGGATATCGCCATCGGCATCATCATCTGTTACCACTACACCATGTGCTTTACCTGCACCATCTGAACCATGGGCATAACGAAGATCGCCACCTAACCAGGTGGTTTCTGATCCCCAATAAACTGATTCATCTGCTTCCCAAACATCCTCACGTCCACCGGCAAAACCAAAGGTTTTAAAACCCATTGATTCCAAGGCAATATTACCGGTTAAAATCATCAGATCGGCCCATGAAATTTTGTTTCCATATTTCTGTTTAATTGGCCAAAGTAACCTGCGTGCTTTATCAAGACTCACATTATCGGGCCAACTGTTCAAAGGTGCAAAACGTTGTAATCCGGCACCTGCCCCTCCGCGGCCATCACCTACACGGTACGTGCCGGCGCTATGCCAGGCCATCCGGATAAACAAACCTCCATAGTGCCCAAAATCTGCCGGCCACCAATCTTGTGAATCGGTCATAAGTGCATGAAGATCTGCTTTTAAGGCATCCAAATCAAGGCTTTTAAAGGCTTCGGCATAGTTAAAACTTCCCATAGGATTGGATAAATTAGAATGTTGGCGTAAAATGCTCAATTTTAACTGTTTTGGCCACCAGTCGTTATTCCTGGTGCCGCCACCACCTACATTGCTTTTCATGCTGCCGTTGTGAAAAGGGCACTTACTGATATCGTTTGCTTCGTTTTCCATTTATATAATTTGTTTAGTGAAATATTGAACCCATAAAAGAATTATTCGGGATTATATAAATTTAGATAATTGGAATAACTAATCACAATCATTTAATTCTATAACGGAATAGCTAGAATCTATTAGGGTTAAATATCAGGCATTTAAGCTGCTTCAACAATCCATATCAACGAAAATTATACTTCACATTAAACTTTGGAAATAAAAAATTCACAGATTACTCCACCTTTAAGAATGTTTATCATAGGTTACCCTAATCGATATGTAAAATTAATGCAGCCCCCAGTAGCATACCTATTAAAAAGGTTATCAACAACATTAAGGGGATTGAAATATAATAAATGCTATTTTTCTTTTTCAATTTAATAAACAATAGTGATTGGGATGGATTTATAGGTGCTCATATTATAAGTGGTATTTTTATAAAGAATAACCAGGTTATACTGGCCGGATTCCCATGCTTTTTCGCCGATTATGGGATTTGCATTAGGTTCATTGCCATCTTTTTCTGCACCGATAATTATACTTTCGCCACCATAAATGCCATTAATCTGTTTTAATGTTGACACTTTTGAAGCACTTGGCAAGCCATTATGTACAACTTTAGCAATCACAATCGCTTTATTTAAATCGAGCTTATCAATTGATTCGGGAAAATAGCTGGCTTTTCTCTTAATTAATACGGTATACAATATTCCATCACCTTTTATACCGCTTACCTGTGCATGGGCTGTAAATTCGTCTCCTTTTTTTAAAATGAGTTCTTGCTCAACGAAGGTATCCATGTAATAAATGATGGCGCCATTCCTAGAAAAAATGTCGCGGCCAATTTTTGGATCAACTTCAATACTGGTGGCATCTATAATGGTAAAATCTTCTTTTATTTCCAGCTTGGTCCCATTTTCATCGTACACAGTAAAATAGAAATCATACTTACCTTCAGGTGCCTCGGCGGGGATAGTAAAATGTTTGTGCACATTGGTGTTTTTTACGCCATTGTACTGCTCCCACGCCAGTTCAAACTTCCAGTTTGCGGTATATTTTTGTCCTGCTTTTTGAAGTATTTTAATTTCTACGCCTTTAATTTTATCACCAGCAATTACATCTGCATTTAAATGGAAATCTCTTCCCCTTATGGCTTGCCTATTATTGGCCGTACCTATTTCAATGTTGGTAGCGGTTGGTGCAGTTATTTCAGGGATTTTATCTTTTTTACAACTTGTTGCAAAAACCACCAACAAGATGAGTAAAGTGGTTAGTTTATGGATTGGATTTTTCATTTGAAATGGGTTAAAAAGGCTGTATCATATTTATTGGCTGAGAAAGCTTTTTCAGCTTGCAGCGGGTTCTAAATTTGTGGAAGACAATTTTATAACAATTGCGACCACGTACGCTTTAAGATGGCTTCTTGCCTCAGCAATGGCGACCGCTCTACGAAACTCAACCCACGACCGCATAATCGATTTGCTTGAAAATTCAACGTTAAAAATCAAGACGGGTTTATAAATATGATACAGCTTTATATGAAAATATTAATGTTCTGCGCTACTTTCGAAACCAAGCAGGGTTAACCTTACCGGGCGTGCAGTAACCTTATGTTTTTTAACTTTTGTAAAATCGGTCAGATCGATTTGGTGAACCTCGCCACTAGCCGGCATAGCTACATAAGCAAATCTTGCTGTAGCTTCTAATACAGGTTTATACGTTTCAGCAGCTGCAACAGAGGTAATCACTGTACCCTCTTTTTTCAAACCGCCTGTTTGCAAATCATAAATTCTTAATTTACCATCGAGTGTTAACACCAATAAGTTTTTACCTGCATAATCTACCTTACATTGAAAAGCATCGGCACCTGCATAAATTGGAGTGATCTTGTTTGTTGTTAAATCAATTAAATAAGCACCTTTTGCAGCAACATAGCCAATGAATTTTTTGGCACTTTCAGCATATAGAATAGTAGCCAACCGAAATGTACCAAAACCATCAGGATTCGTAATTATACGTTGCGTACCATTTTGTGCCACAACCAAAACACCTCCTGCAGTTGCTGCCGATGTGGTATAAGCACCGAATACAGCATTTTGGCCATCGCTCGCATTACCATGTATTGCACCCACTTCTAAAGTAGACGGATGTATCAACGTACCATTTTTATCGGTTATAATTACCCTTGTAGGCGATACACCCGAAGTTGCGGTTGAAGTAATGGCATAGTTGCCATTGCTAAACTGTGCCATTGCACCATGATGAGGCAGTAAACCAGCATTTACCGTTTTAAACTTTGCGTTTGCCGTATTAAAATCTGCATCATTAGCAACGCTTAAAGTTCCATCGCCATCGTTAAAAATTAAAGATTCGTTGTTTTTGCTTTTAAAGTGGGTTGGCTTGGTTCCATTTGCAGTGATGGCTGCCCATTTGGCGATTCCGTCTACATCGATATGGTCATCGTGCGATTGCAAGCCACTGTCAAATACCTCTACCAAATTCTGCGCTCCGTAAAGTACTGCTGCATATCTTCCAGATGCTGTTCCATAAATATTGGCTAAAGGATATTTACCAGTAAAAGCAGTTATTTTAGCCGTAGAGGGTTCTATTTGCGTAAGTACAGGAGAGGTTTCATCAGCCACTAAAACCCTTAAAAATTTATGCTCCTTTAAAAGGGATTCGGGTACCGGTTCTGTAGTATTGTTATCTTTTTTACAAGCGGCAAAACCTGTTGCCAACAGTGCAAATAATAATGCAGTTTTAAGTTTGTTCTGAATTTTCATTTTTTGTATTTTAAATAATTGGATTTTTTATTAATTGATTTTGATGCTTATGCCTTTAAGCGTTTGCCATCCGGTTTTATCGGTTAGCCGAATTAAGAAGTGGTAATCTCCGGCATCTATATTTGCAGGCACAATTATTTCCTGGGCAATATCATAGGTTTTCAAGCCTGATGGAACAGGAAAATCCTTAATAAGCAGAAATGGGTTTACGGGTTGTTTTACAGCGCCCAAATTGCAATCATTTACTTCGGTACTATGACTATGGTGATCGAAATTGTGATGCACATCTACACTCACCGAACCCAATTCAACATTATCATTCAGCCTGGCTTTAAAAATAAATTTTTCTCCTTTTTTAATAATGGCGCATTGTTGCGGAAAAGCTGATCCTGTTAAATCAATTGATGGATATTCGGTATCGATTTCTTCGGTTTCTTTTTTACAGGCAGAAAATACTGTTGCTACAGTGAGCAGTGCGATAAGCAATTGTTTTGTTTTCATTGATTTTTTATTGATGATTAAAATTGAAAGGCAGTTTAACAGAAAGCACCAGGTTACGGCCTTGTTCCGGCAAGACGATTAAGCGATAAAAGCTGGTATGGTTAAGGTATTTTGTATTGAATACATTTTGCAATTGTGCACTGATGTGAAGCGGACGATTGCTGATCTGAATTTTCGTTCCTGCCTGAAAATTGAACAAACTGTAACCTGCTGTTTTTCGCTCTGGCGGAACAATGTTGAGCTGTTCGGCGGTGATTCGATAATCCAAGGAAAAGTATGTAGCTGATGAGCCAACTAGTTTTTGCGGCGCATAAGTCAAATTAAATAAAGCAGACGCTGGCGGAGAAAAGGGCAGTGTATAGTCTTTTTTATCTCCGGATAATTGCTGTGCATATAAATATTCTGCCAAAACTTCGGCACTCCATTGATTTGCAAACTGATACTTAACCTGTATTTCGCCACCATAACGCAACACTTTGCTCTGCGCATACTCGAAAACCTGATTGCCTGCGCCGTAGAAATAATCGTGGGCTGAAGTTGGATTCAGATAAATATAGTTGGGAAAATAATTAAAGAAAGGGCTTAACTTAACTATCCACTTCTCAGTATTTAAACCAATAGCGAAATCTGCTTGATAAGACTGCTCCGGATTGAGATTCGGATTTCCCTTTTCGTAGCTGAAATAATGGTAATTTACACCATTTGCGCCAAGTTCTTTTGCTATCGGAATGCGGAAGCTTTTTCCAATATTCGCCTTAAATTCAAACTGATCAACATTGTAATTAATCCCTGCTGACCATACGAAACTATTAAAGTTCCGGATTAAATTATTGGCCCTAACCAGTTTTTCCTTCGAACCGTTTGCCGTTTCAGAAAAGAACCAATCGGTGTACCTCAACAAATTTATTTGTGCCACATCATACCTAATGGCAGCGTGGAGCAACACTTTGTCATTTAGCTTCAACTTATCGTAAGCATAGGCACCTAACGCTTTTTGCTTAAACGCAGGTACTAAAAAAACTCCAGCCGTTTATCACATTATTTTGTAACTCACCGTTTATTCCGATTTGCAATTGATGCTTGCCTAAAGTGATCTGATCTTTTGCATTTAAAGCATAAACCTTTTTATTAAATTCTCTTTCCAAATCAATTGGAATATTCATCGCATTCGGATAAACAGGCGGCATATAGCCATGATTTACATAATGATTGTATTCCTGGCGGAAATTATGTTGATAACCCAACTCCAGTTCAATGTTGTGGCGGTTAACAATCCAGCTGTTTTTATTAATCAGTTTAAAATGATTCACCTGTTGATATGGCATCAAAATATCGCGTGAGCTGGCGTCGTGAACTTCCGCATTAACCCTTCTTGGTTCCAGGCCATGTGCATTGGCAAAAAAACCACTTTTGCTATAGGTATTGCTCAAATAAAATAGGGTTTTGAATTTCGAGGTAATATATCCGGTATTGAAATGAATTCCCGTTTCTCTACCAGCAGTATTCCTTAAATGGTTTTTGTGCAAGCCCACCGCAAAATCGTATACATAAAGGCTATCTGTAGGCACACGGTAATCACCATAATTTTGATAAGTAAAGCGACCATCGAAAAACAGCCTTTCTTTCCTTTTGAATAACCGTACTGAAGTGCCGTATAAAGCATTATTTGTTTTACCGATTAAATTTAACTCACCACCAAAACTGTTTGGGGCAGGCAAAACCGGTGCTTTAATATTAATGGCACCGCCAATGGCATCAGAACCGTAAACAAATGACGCAGCACCTTTAATCAGTTCCACTTCCTCTGCCGCAAACTGGTCAATTTCCAATCCATGATCGGCACCCCATTGCTGCCCTTCGTGTTTTATGCCCTTATCAACCACCACCACACGGTTAAAGCCCAAACCCCGTATTAGAGGTTTAGACTGGCCCGAGCCAATTCCGATTGTTTTAATACCTGGCAACCTTTGGAGCGTATTCATTAAACTGCCCCCTAAATGTTGCTGAATAAAATCAGTCCTAACCACTTCAACATTTAACGATTCTTGCCGTCTGCGTTCATCAATGGTTTTACTTTTTACAGTAACCTCGTTCAACAACTGTGAATGGATTGCTAATTTTAAAACCAGATAAACAGCCTTTCCATCAATAACAATGTTTCTTTTAACGGATTGAAAACCTATGGCATTTACCAGTAATTCATATTTTCCGTTCGGAAGCTGAAAATTAAACTTACCCGAAGAATCGCTTACTGCAAAAAAACCAGTATTGATTAATTTAACATTCAGGCCCGCAAGCGGATGCTGAAAATCATCTGTAATTACACCGTTTAGAGGGTGGGTTTGAGCCATTAAACCGCAGCAAAAAAATGTGCTAACCAATAGCAGCATAATTTTCTTCATAGGAAAAATATACGCTTACGCGAATTTTTTTAGGCAAACCGAATACATTCGGCTAACCGGTAATAAAATTGGAATGTGTGATTAAATTGCCCTGAAAGGGCTTAGGACCTGGTATGAAACCAGGTTTTAAGAATTGATACTTGGTGGCCCTTTGTTGGTAAAGCCTTGTAAAGTAAATTTATAAAAACCAATATAATACCTACCTGCAAATTCAGCGGTAGATTTTAACGGGGGTACTAACTCGAAATGATGTGCATTTAAAATGGGTACAGCGTGATGATGTACCAGGTAATCGCAAACTTGGCAACTTTTAACCCATTTTTGTATGGATGTTTGGCTGTATTGTTTATGATTTGCAAGATGTTCGTGGTGGTGATAAATCTGAAATAATGAGGTGCCAACAAAAAGCATTATTAACCAGATGGCCAAAATGTTTTTTATTTGTTGCTGATATGTAGCTTCCCTTTTCAAATCGCAACAAAATTGCATTAAATAATTCAAGTAACCAAAATAAGGTTAAATTTGAATATAAAAAAACACGCAAGCAACTGATAATCAGCCAAAAATTCTACTGTTTTATTACAGCATTAAAGATTGTCTTTAGCGATTATGCTCCAATCGTTTCCACCATAACCATTAGCAATCCACCTATCCATTTCCGAAATAACGGCTGGTAACACATTTAGTTTTACACCTTCTTCATTTGCTGCCTGCAACATTAAACCAGCATCTTTACGTGCCATATCCAGCTCCCAGGATGGCTTAGTAAAATCGCCCGTAAGTATTTTATTAAACCTGGCCGGTACACCTGCTTCCGGATTCCATGATTCAAATAGCGATGCGATATCAGTAGCAGGTATTGCAAGTGCTTTAGCAAGGGCGAGCACATCAGCCAGGCCTGCGTTTAGTGAAATAAGAAAAAGATTACCCACCAATTTTATGGCTGCTGCTTTTCCCTCTTCTGGTCCGAAATTGATTACTTTGCCGGTCATTTTTGATAATTCGGGCAACCATTTTTCAATTACTTCCTGATTGCCCGATACCAGCATATTACCTGTACTTTCGAGCGCATTTGGTGGCCCCATAAAAACAGGCGCATGCAGGTAAGTAAATCCTTTTGCCTTCCAGGATGCTGTTCTTTCAATAGCACCTTTGGCAGAGGTAGTGGTATGATCAATAATTGTTACACCTGGTTTAAAGCCGGAGCTTGCAGCTTCCAGAACTTCATCAACCGTACTGTCATCCTTTAACGTAAGGTGAATTACATCTGCATTTTTCACGGCATCAACACTATTGCCGAAAGCTTTCGCCCCGTCATTTTCAAGTGCTTTAGCCTTTGATGAAGTCCTGTTCCATACTTGTACCTGATCTCCTTTTTGGAGCATGGCTTTTACAAAATTCGCGCCCAATAGGCCCGTCCCTAAAAATGCTTTCATATACAGGTTTTTTGATAAAGATAATCAATTACAAGTTTTTAAATTAAATTGATGGAAAAATCAATAATTGGAATAATGGACTTAGATGATCTTGATTGAGTATTAAGCCCCCCTTTAAACACCAAACAGCTGCCAGAAATATTTCCAGACAGCTGTTTGCCTCATATTTTAGCCAGGCTTTCTGGCCTAAAACTACATTAGGTTTTGATTACAATCCCCAACCATAACGGATTCGGGAAACTCCTGATGCGTTTGTTGTGGTTAAGGTAATATTCGTTCCGCTTCCACCTCGCCTTTGAATACTGTAGGTATCATTATCTCTAAGTCCTGGCCAGTATACGCTTGCAACGCGATCATTTCTGAAAACATTGGTTGCACCAACGATGTATGCAATCTCATTATCATTGCCAGCAGCACCTGTATAATTTTTACCGGTAGTCATGGTTGCACCAAATTCGGTAACTACGGTTCGGCTTGCAAAATTACCATAGCGGCTTCTCCAATCTGCCTCCCAACCCGATTGAGTTCTGTTGGCCCAATAAGCATAGTTGTGCAAGGCCAGTAAACAGCTTGAAAAACGGCTATCAGAACCAATCGCAGTAACATTTTCAGAGTATCCTGTGCCGCCCAAAATAATTCTTCCTTTGGTTACATTGGGATACCGAGAAAGCCATTCGGCATAAATACTGGTTAGTTGGGCAAGTGTATATCCATGAGGCTCATTCATGGGTTCGAAATATACATTTCCGTTGCTTCCGTATTTGTTAACAACTGTTTGCCACATGCTCCAAAATTGATTTACATCATCTATGATACCATTACGTGATGAGGCACTTTCCCAATAAGATAAAATTACTTTCATGTTTTTACCCAACGCCTTATCAATCGCACCTGTATACGCAGCCCACCATGATTCGGATACCGAAGGCGGATTAATTGGAAGCCTTAAGGTATTAACACCAGGCATATTGTTTTGGAAACCGGTTAATATGGCATTCGCCTTAGCAGATACTGTTGAATAATTATCTCCAGCCTCAAGACCTGATGGGATTACCCATCCATCAACAAAATTGTCGCGGCCATCTGCCCAGTTCACTCCAGAAATGCCTGCAGCTCCAACAGATTCTACTTCTGCTTTTTGATTTACAGCTGTTTTATCTGCACTTGCAGATAAAACAGTAGTTTGTTCATCTTTTTTACAGCCGATTAAGCATGCGCTTAACATAACGGCCATCACGATTGACGTTTTAATTGTCATAGTTAAATTTTATTAATATTTGGTTAGGTGAGGCGTTAACCAGATGAAAAAGATTTTACATTAATTTTTTAATTCATTCAGAATAGGTTTAGGTAGTGTAGTTAATGTATTTTGTTTAGGATTAAGCAGTTCCAATACTACAATTTCATTTTTCCCTTTTTTAAGCCATTCAGCAGGAAGGTAAAGTGTTTGTTGAGGACCAATACTCCAGTATTTACCTAAATTATGGCCATTTACCCATACCAATCCTTTACCCCATTTGCGCATATCCAAATAGGTATCTGCCACTTTTGTTAAATTAAATGATGCTGATTTAAGCGCAGGAGCCGATTGACTAGTCACTTTTGCCGGTATTTTCTGAACATCTACCTGGTCAAACGGAAGCGGGTACATTTTCCACGATTTTATTTCAGCACCATTAAAAGTTACATTATTGGTTATTCCTTTAGTGTTTTTAAGCAGATAAGGCCCGAAATTAATTCTTCCCATGTTTTCTACTAAAATGTCGAGTTGTACATTACCTGCCGGAAGATCAACAGCTAAACTGTCTTGATTTAGCCTTCTATCCAAAACTCCTACCCTTTTTTTATTAATAAATACAATTCCATAATCACGCAACTCATTAATTTTGATTATTCCTTTACGTCCACCTTTTAGTGTACTGCTATAGCGTACGAAACCATAAGGCTGATTAAGGGCTTCAAAGGTTAAAGGCTTATCGCTTGTGCGTGGTTTTCCGATCAGGTTAAAAAGATCTGTTGCTTTTGTAAATGTAATTACCGGAAGTACAACAGTAGGCTTAGCGGCGGGTACAGCAGGAAGCAATTGATTTTTTGGTAAATTCTTTTGTATAGCCTCACGGAAAAGCATAAATTTTGCGGTAGCATTACCAGCTTCATCCAAAGGGGCATCATAATCGTAACTGCTAATTTGTGGTTCGTAAGCAGTAGAATCGTTGTAGTTTGCACCATTCATAAAACCTCGGGTTGTACCTCCGTGGAACATATACATATTAATGGAAATTCCACCTTTTAAAACGGTATCAAGTTTATTAGCATAAGTTTTTGGATCAACCTGATGGTGTTTTGTTCCCCACCAATCAAACCAGGCTGGATACCATTCCGGCACAAAATAAGGCCCGGTACCGTTGTTGTATTTTTTAATCAGCATTCTGATCTGAGCAGGATTGTCGATTCCATTTACACCCGGAAGCAAACCTGCCAAATGACCGCCCTCTAATGCCGCCACAGGATCGCAGGTAGAAAGTACACCATCAAAACCAGCATCTTTAAAAAACTGGGTATTCATTTTCAGGTATTCTTTATCGTTTCCATACGAACCGTACTCGTTTTCTACCTGCACCATTAAAATATTGCCGCCGTGGTTAATCTGTAACGGAGCCAAACGTTTCCCAATTTCGATCAGATACTCTTTATATTCTTTAATATATTGGGCTTCTTTACTCCTAACCTGTAAACCCTTTATATTCTGCAACCAAAACGGATAACCACCAAATTCCCATTCGGCGCAAACGTATGGACTTGGGCGTAGTATTACCCATAACCCTTCTTCTTTAGCAATACGAACAAATTCAGCGATATCGTTATTGCCCGAAAAATCGAAACGATCTTTTTGGGGTTCATGTACATTCCAGAATACGTAGGTACCAATGGTATTTAAGCCCATCGCTTTGGCCATTTTCATCCTGTCGCGCCATGCCTCACGCGGAATGCGGGGATAATGCATTTCTCCTGAAATAATTTGAAAAGGCTTATCATCAAGTAGAAAAACGGAATCGGCAAGTTTAAAAGTATGCTGCTTTTGTGCAAATGCACCAAAGCTGGCGAAACAGGTAATTAAAATTACGGTAGTGATAAAACGTTTTAAGGTGGTTCTCATTTTAAGTGTTTAAGTAAAAAATCAAAAGCATAGTTTTCCCTTATCGATTTATAAATGCTTTTCAGCTCAAACCAAATGGGGAGTTAAAAATTGAGAGCGTTATTAATGATTGTTAAGCCTAATTACTAAGTATTGTGGTGATAGATTTAGCAGGTATACGAACACTTTTAGTATTTTTATATTTTTTAAAAGGTGTTAAATTGTATTCAGTTGAAGTAACATAGGTTTGCACAACACTTTGTTTTTTCCCTTTTACATTGATATCAAGATCGAGATCATTTTCTGTTAAGTTAACCGCAACCGTTACCAGTTTTTTTTCGTTTTGATAAGAAGATACAAAAACCTGGTTTGCTTCGCCTTTTACCAAAAGCCGTTTACTGCCTTCGCCAATAAAGCGACTGTAATTACCCAAAGCCCATAACATTTTACTATCGTAAACTTGTCCGTCGTTTTTGTTTTTGTCGATGTAAACCAACCCATCCTTATAATCGCCTGATGATATTGCCAACCACCATTGCCAGGAAGTAGCATTTGACAGTACAAGATCGTGATGAATCAATTTTGCAATAAAAAGTGCCGGGGCAATGCCAAGATCACGCTTTTCGCCCTTCATCAAACTATCTCCCAAAATACAGTATTCAGACATCCAGTACCTCAAACCTTTGATTTGGGCCACTGCTTCGGCAGTTTTTTTCCGGGTGTTGATGAATTTTTGCTCAGGACTTGTGGTAAAATAACTGTGGCCTGAAATCGATTGATCTAAATGTGAAAGGTTCCCTACATAATTTGGGGATGAAGCGTTGAAAAATTGGTCAACCTGATTTCCTTTTTCACTATTGCCGTTATTGTATAAATAATCAAGCTGTCCTGCCTCACCGATCTGTATTTTTGTTTTGATCTGATTTGCCGCGAATGCTTTATTTACACCTTTGTAAAGCTGTGCCAATTCTGAATTGGTATACGGACAGCCTTCCTGGTTGTGTTCATTCCATTTCCACTGGGGTTCGTTTGCTGGACTTAAATAGGCCAACTCTATTCCTGTTGTGGTTTTTAATCCTTTAATTGTTTCTACCATATCGGTCGAAAATGCATCAAGCTTATCAAAATTGAGGTTGCATTTGCCATCCGTTGAGTAGGCTTTGCCATTTTTAGTAAAGTTTACATGCGGACTATTTACAAAGCCAATAAATTGCTTTACTCCACGTATTTTTGCTGCTTTCAAAAACCAGGTTTGGCCTGGCATTGCATTCCAGTTGTATTGCCCATCTGGCTGTAGAAAGGATAATTGGCGACGCCATTCGTCGCCAATATCACTTTCCTTATGTTGTGCTGCGCTACCTGCACCGATGCTAAAACGCCACATATTTAAACCAATACCAACCGGTTGGCCGGTATCAGTCATTTTTGAACTAAACAGCAAGTCGGCCATTTTATTCTTTTTTTCGTCAGGCCATAATCCTGCAAACTGACAAGACCATGCATCAGAAGCACCAAAACCTTCAATCATCTGAAATTGAATTGATGGATCAATTTCGATTTTTACAATTTTATTTTGCGCAATGGCAAATGCACTGTAAAAAAACAAGACAAGAAAAATAAAAAAAGGATTGGTATGCTTTTGTAATCTCATCATTTAAAAAATTAATATCCAGGATTTTGCTGCAATTTACCACCCGAAGCTAGAATTTCTGCTCTTGGAATTGGTAACCAATAGTGTTTAGTTTCAAATTTACGTCCATCCAAAGCAATTTTAGGGCTGTATGTAAATCCGGTTTCTGTTTTGGTAACGATAATACCTGTTGCAGGTTTATTTTCGGTAACATCTGCAATTTTCCATCTCCTTACATCATAAAAACGATGTTCTTCAAATGCAAGTTCAACCCGGCGTTCGTAACGTACTGCATCGCGTACTTGAGATTGTGTTAATCCAAGTAAGGCAGGCATATTTACTCCGGCTCTGGCCCTTACCATATTTATAGCTTGAATAGCAGACATTGTTGATCCGGCTGGAACAGCATTTGGTCCGTAAGCTTCATTTGCAGCTTCAGCATAATTAAGCAAAATTTCTGCGTATCTAAAATAGATCCACGGTTGAAAACCTGCATTGCCCCAAGGATTTTGTAAAGGATAAGCTTTATTCATAAATTTTTTAAGGTAATACCCGGTCTTTGTTGTATTCCAGTTATCAATTCCATCTTTACTATCTTTTCCTCCCGGAACAAAGGTTTCTACATTTCGCTCGCGGTATGCTGCACCGTTGTATAAAATAGTAGCGGCAAAGCGAGGGTCACGATTGATATAAGGATTATTTGCATCATAGCCAGAAGTAGGGTCAGTAATCGGTTTTCCGTTGGCCATTTCATAATCATCAACCAAATTCTGCATCGGAAGGTTTCCTCCCCAGCCACCGTACCCATTTGGTCCATTTGCAATCTCAAGGTGTGTATGATTGGCATTTTTAGTAAATAATCTGGCAAAGATGATTTCATTATTATCATCATTCAAAAACAGGTTTTCATAGCCACCGCTATAGATACCATATTTATTTAAACTGATAACAGCTTGTGCTGCTGCCGCTGCTGCCTCCCAGCTACCTGCATTATACAATGGACTGGCCGCATATAAAAGCAAGCGAGATTTAAGCGCCAATGCTGCACCTTTGGTAGCTCTGCCAGGCAACCATCCATTATCGTTATTTAGTGGTAAATCAGCTGCTGCTTCATCAAGCTGTTTTACTACATAATCAATACTTTGTTTTATAGTTACGCGCTCAAATAACGCTGGATCCTGTAAGTTATCGGTTAGGTTGGTAACCTTATCGCCCATCAAAACTACTCCACCGTAATTACGGATTAAATCATGGTAGCGGAAAGCCCTCACAAATTTAAGTTCGGCAACCAATTGTTTTTTATGGGCCGCACTCATTTCAATTTTAGCAAGTAATCCAAGTCCATAATTACATTCCCTAATGCTTTTATAGCTTCTACCCCAATAAACACCAGCACTACCTAAATTTTCAGGAGCCAACTGCCCTCTTTGAATCAACCAGGTAAAATCGTCGTTATTGTAAACAGATTCATCAGTATAAGAACTCCACATGCTGTATTCGAAACCCCTGCCAAATGATGGCGCAGAGCCATCGCCTTCTTTATCCTGCAAGCGGGTACCAATGTACCTGTTGGTTATATAAGCTTCTAAAACTGAGGTATCACTTTCTATGGTGGTTGTAGAAATCCGGTCTGTTGGCTCTACATTTAAAAATTCTTTTTTACAGCCTGTTATACTCAATGCTATGAATGATAGGCCGAATAATATTTTATATGTTGATTTTGTGTTCATGGTGGTTAGAATTTAATGTTAGCGCCCAGATTAATAATGCGTTGCTGTGGATAAAATTGACCACTGCCACTGTTTCCTTCAGGATCATAATCTTTAACCTTTGAAAAAGTTAAGAGGTTAAAGGCACTGGCGTACAACCTTAAGCCTGAAACATTTATTTTCTGTAAAAACGAAGCTTTCAGGTTATAAGCAAGTTCTACGTTTTTAAGCCTTAAAAATGAAGCATCATTTAACCAGAAATTATTGGTGTACTGCCCGCCACTGATGGCATTAGATGCACGATCAGTAACCCTTGGATAAGTTCCGTTAGGGTTTGCAGCACTAAACCTGTTATCGGCCCAACTGCTGTAAAAATTACCTACACTACCCGCCTCAGGCAAAACATATTGACTCACTTTTCCCTGACCTGATAATACGAATGACAGATCGAAATTTTTGTAAGATGCACTGAAGTTCAAGCCATAAGTAATTTGAGGAATATTGCTATACTCAGATCTGGTTTGATCATCTGCAGTGATTTTACCATCATTGTTATAATCCAGGTATTTAAGATCTCCAACTTTAGCTCCGCTAACATGAGGATAAGCATCAAGCTCTTGCTGTGTTCTAAAAATACCAATGCTATTATACAACAGGTAAGAATTTAATGGCCTGCCGGTTTGGCGCTGATAATCTAAAGTACCACTGGCCTCATCAATGAAGACAACTTTGTTTTTAGCATAAGTGACGTTACCAGATAGATTCCATCTAAAATTCTCGCCATTGTGGTTGTACCCTAAAGTAGCTTCAAAACCATTGCTGTTTACTTTACCAATATTTTCTGACGGAACTAAAGGTGTATAATTCACACTCTTATCATCATATGGATTAACAATACCTGATGAACCTGGTAGTGAAGCATTACGGGTGGTTAAAATATCAGATCTTTTTTGCTGGAAGTAAATTGCTTCAATACTGAAGTTCTTAAATACCGTGGCATTAATACCAATATCTAATTTTTTAGCCACCTCCCAGGTAATATTTGGGTTCGCCAGTTTTACCAGGTTTACTCCAGGCTGTATCGTTAGTGCATTACTTGCATCTTTGGCTACAAACCCATTACCTACCAACACATAGTTATCAAAATATTGGAAACCGTTTACATTATCGTTACCTAACGCACCGTAAGATGCCCTTATTTTTAAATTATTAACAAAGCTAACACTTTCATTAAACCATTTTTCTTTAGAAATTACCCAACCAGCAGAGGCTGAAGGGAAAACCCCATACTGTTTACCCTGTGGAAAAATCGAAGATCCATCTACACGCAATTGCCCTTCAAACAAATACTTATCATCGTAAGTATAGGCCAAACGACTGATGATGCTTCGGCGGTTATAATTAGAGCTGTAACCTGAATTAAGGAAATCAGTAGCTGCTGTACCTCCCTGCGAAAGTTCAGGCAGTGAACTTGAAAGGAAGTTAAAACGTTGTGCATCGAAATACTCTAAATGGTTTTCGCTTTGCTCATAGCCTACAAATGCATTAATATCGTGCAAATCGAACTTACGTACATAATTTAACTTAACGTTTGCAGTTAATAACGATTCATTTCTATGGCTTTCGGTTAAAGTAGCTTTTTGATTATTGCCACCAACGATTACGCTTTTATAAATGTTTGTACTTGGATCAAATTGATACAACAGGTATGGTTTGCTAAAACTTTTGCTGAACACATTTGATTTATCTGCTGAAAAGAAGCCATCAACAGAAAGACCTTGTACGCCTGGAATAATAACGCTGGCCCTCAAAATACCATTAAGTACCTGTGTAGGATTTTTATTGGTTCCACCGATATCGGTAACCTGTACTGCCGGGTTGGAATTTTCGATACCCGTTGTTGGCAAACCGTTCGGGTAAAATGCTGCAGCAATCGGCTTTGCCCTGTAAATAGACCTGAATACATCGCCAGCTCCTGTTTGTGGGAATAAGCGGTTTTCCTGTCTGCCCGATACTGATAATCCAACTTTGATATATTTGGAAACATTAGCATCTATATTACTCCTGAAATTATATTGATTGTACTTGGTTGTTCCATTTTTGTACAAACCATCCTGCGCGATAGTACCCAGGGATAAATAATATTTTACATCTTCGCTTCCTCCGTTAACAGACAAGCTATGCTGACTCTGGAGTGCAGTTTTTTTAAGGGTTTGGTCGATCCAGTCGGTATTTGGAAATAAAAGTGGATCAGATCCATTGCGAAACTTTTCAATCTGCTCCGCGGTGTAAGACTGGTTTAAGCCACCTGCTGGATTTGAATCGAAATTAATTTCGTTCATAATTTGCGCATAGGTTGCAGCATCAGCCATTTTAGGCAAACGTGTTGGAGAACCAAAACCCTGGTTAAAGCTATAATTTACGGTTGGCTTACCTGTTTTACCTTTTTTAGTGGTTACTAAAATTACCCCGTTTGCAGCGCGGTTACCATAAATTGCAGCCGATGCATCCTTTAAAACAGATACGCTTTCGATATCGTTTGGATCTAATCTTTCGAGGCCACCAATTTGGCCCGGAATACCATCAACTACAACCAAAACATTGTTACTTCCTGTGGTGGCAATCCCCCTTACAGTAATGCTGGATCCATCTACCCCAGGTTCACCACTCCGGTTATTTACAATTACTCCGGAAAAACGACCAGCCAAAGAGTTCGATAAGTTAGGTTGTGGACTTCTTACAAGGTCGCTTCCTTTAACCTGTGAAATTGATCCGGTTACAGTAGCGGCTTTTTGCGTTCCGTAACCCACAACGATCACCTGATCGAGAGCTTTAGAAGCTTCTAAAAGCTTAACATTAATGCTTGTACGAGTGCCAACTGTTTCTTCCTGGCTAACGTATCCAACGTAAGAAAAAACAAGTACATCTGTTGAGGCAGGAACACTAATACTGTAATTACCTTTAATATCTGTTTGTACTGCTTTTTCGGTTCCTTTAATTTTAACGGCCACACCCGGAAAGGTAGCGCCGGTTTCATTTGTTACAGTACCTGTTACCACAATTTCGCGAATGGCTTTCTGTTTATCTGCACGTGCAGAAACTGAGGCAGCAATTACAGGAAAACTAATGGACAGGATAAATAGAAATGCCAATGTTTGAACGGTAAAGAATTTCGGCAAAAACCCTTTCATAACTTTTTTTCTCATTTTAGGTTGCAAGTTTAATATATGGTTAGCAACTCAGGCCAATATTTTTGCTGACAATAGTTTGCTATCAGGTTATAAAATATCGAACTGTTTTGTGGGTTCTAAATTACTTCCAACAACCAATATCAAAGGGGTATAAACAATCCAAATTAGAGGGGTAAACAAACCGAAAACGGCCTAAAAAGTTAAATAAGGACTATTTTTAACAAAAGAGGATGAAAATAATATTTTTTATTTAGGGTTGTTAACCTTTTTCACTGCAACATTTAATTGAATATTGTTGGAGAATGGTTTCCTGAATTTTTTGATGTATTGGGAAGGGTTCATATTAAAAAGCTTGTAAAACTGCTCCCTAAAATATTTAGGATCATTAATGGCTACCATATAAGATGTTTCCTGTATGGTTTTATCTGTATTGATAAAAATTTCGGCCGCTTTCCTTAACCTGATAAACCGGATAAAGCCGTTAGCGGATTGTCCGGAAATGGATTTTATTCTTCGGTAGAGGTTAGATCTCGACATGCCAATAGCAGCGGATAGAGCGTCAATATTAAAATCAGGATCAGTCAGATTTTCCTCTACTATCTGGATGCAATTATCTAAAAACTCCTTGTATTCGGCAGAGATTTTTGTATTGTTGGAGTTGAGGGTAATTTCATTATAAAAGTATTTCTGCAATGCGTTTTTACTTTTTATTATGCTCGCCACCCTTGCTTTTAAAAAATCTTTATCGAAGGGCTTACTGATGTAATCATCAGCACCGCCTTCTATCCCCTGTAGCTTAACCTCGGGCGCAGAAATTGCCGTAAGGAGGATAACAGGTACATGAGAAATAGCGACATCTTCCTTTATTTTACTGCAAAGCTCTATCCCGGTTATGCCATCCATCATCACATCACAAATTACAATATCAGGCAACAGTTCTTTTACCATTTCATAGCCTTCTTCGCCGCTACTGGCTTCATAAAGGTGGTAATCCAATCTAAAAATCTGCTTTAAATACTCTCTGATCTCAATATTATCATCAATAATCAGAAGCGTTTTTAATTCTAAAGCCAATTGATTATCTACAACCGGCTCTTCAGCGGCCTCTACTATTTTATTTGCACTTATCTCATCTTCTATCAATTCTTTAAATAAAGAAGAATCCGTATCAACCAAGGCTTCTTCTAAAATTACGGCATCTATAAAATGAGTTTTCCCCCTTAACAGATTAATATTAAATGCTGTTCCTATATTTTCTGTACTTAAATAGTTGATGTTACCACCATGCATTTCCACAAAATTTTTAACCAGGTATAAACCAATACCAAAACCTCCCTTTGCCGATTTACTGCCTGCATCCTGATAAAATTTTTCGTAAAGTTTTTCTCCGGCAGCTTTAGTGATGCCGCAACCGGTATCTTCAATGCTGATTTGAATATTATCCTTTTTATGCTCAATGATCAGTTTTACAGAACCTTTTTCAGGTGTGAATTTAATCGCATTGGAGAGCAGGTTAAAAAACACAATCTCCATTTTTTCACGGTCGGCATAAAAAGGAATCACTTCTTCAGCACAAATAAATTCGAGTGCAATATTTTTTGATCTCGCCTGATGTACAAAGCAAAGAAATACCTCTTTACACAAGGCAACAAGATTTAATGGAGCTACTTTTAATTTACCTCCGTAGGTATCTGCTTTTCTGAACAGCAACAATTGATCAACCAAACTCAAAAGCCGTTTTGCATTACGGTAAACTATATTCAGGTCTGTGGTATCAACATTTTTGTCGTTTTTGTAAAGCAGCTCTTTTACAGGGTTAATAATTAGGGTAAGCGGCGTACGGAACTCGTGTGATACATTGGTAAAAAAAGAAAGTTTCTTTTCACTAAGTTCTTTTTCTTTTTCACTTTCAACCTGGGCAAGTTTGACCTTAAATTCAAGGTTAGAACGATGCTCGCGGTACTTAAGATAAGCATATACAAGGCCGGAGAAAGCCAGCGCATAGAAACAATATGCCCACCAGGTGCTATACCAGGGAGGGGTAATGATAATCTGAAGCGAGTTACCTTTTAAATTCCATACACCATCATTGTTGGATGCCCTTATTTTTAAGGTGTATTTTCCAGGATTTAAGTTGGTATAGGTAACCTTGTGCTCGTTACCGCTATAGTTCCATTTTTGATCGAAACCTTCGAGAAAATAAGCATATTGATTTTTTTCTGAAAGTGTATAATTAAGGGCTACAAAACCGAAAGAAAGCACACTCTGATCATACGGCAAGGTGATGGTTTTGGTCATGTAAACCGGTTGTTTCAATGGTGAACCATTACCAGGAACGATGAGTTTATTGAAAACAGAAAAATCAGAAAAATAAACTGCGGGTGCTACTTTATTGTAATTTAATTGCTGTGGATTAAAGTAAACAATCCCTTTATTGCCAGCCAGGTAAATTTCTCCTTTTTCATTTTTACAAATGGCCGCATTGGCATATACGCCGTCTTTTTCATCGTAATTTTTAACATTTTTCGTTTTAGGATCAAAAAGTGAAATCCCACGCTCCGTGGTTACCCATAGGTTGCCATTGTTATCTTCTGTGATATCGGTAAAAACGTTGCTAGTAAAGCCATTCTGCCTTGAATAAATTTCGAATGTATTTGTTTTGGCGATATATTTATTCAAACCATCGCGGGTACAGATCCAAACATTTTGATGCGAATCGAGGTAAAGGCTATTTACAATATTGCTACTGATTCCTCCTTTTGTGGAGTTGTTAATCATGTAGCTATTAAATTTTTTAGTTTTAGGATTAAAACGGTTAAGACCACTGCCATATGTGCCGATCCAGATATTGCCCTGGGCATCTTTTAAAAGACAATACAAGTGGTTATTATTCAGTGAGTTTTGATTTTTTGGATCATTAAAATAATGCGTATAGGATTTAGTTTTATCGTTATAAATTTTCAAACCGGCATCAGTAGCCAGGTAATACTCGCCATCATTTACCTCAATTAAATCTCTAAAAACATCTTCATTAAAAAAACTACCCAGTATGGAATGATGGCGGTGATGTATAAATTTCTGTTCACGGTTATCGTACCGGTCGAAACCATTTTCGCTCATTACCCATAGTTGTTTTTTATGGTCTTCAGCAAGATTTATTATCTGACTACTGGATAAACTGCCTGCATTATCACTATGTAGAAATTTATCAACGGTACGGCTTTGAGGGTTATATTTATAAAGGCCCTGGTTTGAACCTATCCAAAAAGCACCGTCATAATAAATAATTGATTTAATTTCTGCCTGCCCAAAAGGAAGTGGAATAAAGTTAAATTTATACTGGTTAAAATCGATTTTACTCAGGCCATTTTTTCCACAGATCCATATCATCCCTGTTTTATCCCTGTAAAGATCACCATTGGCAAAAAAATCAAGCCCGGTCAGTTTTTCCCATTTATTCTGTTTGGTATTTACCCAAAATAATCCGGCACTGCCACCCACCAACAATTTATCTTGCCCTAAATTTAAAACACTAAATATAGATGTGTTTCCCGTTCCATTACCTTGGAAAGCAGTAAATGCTTCTGTTTTCGGATCAAACCTGAAAAGATCGCCTTTCCAATAACATCCAATCCATATTATTCCATTGTCATCCAGGCAAAGCGTCCAAAGATCATTCGGATTTTTTTGCCCGGTAATTTCTTTCTGTGCGTAATTTGTAAACCGTTTAGTTTTTTGATCGAATTTATTTAACCCCTTGCTCCAATTGCCCAGCCACAAGTTGCCCACTTTATCTTCAGCAATAGCGTTAACTGACTTACCTTTAATGGAATACGGATTTTTACTATCCGGCTGATAGGTGGTAAACGTTTTTGATTTCCTGTTATAAAGGTTAAAGCCATCATCAGTTCCTACCCAAAGCTTATTTGTTTTATCGATCAGTAAGGACCAGATTTTGTTATTACTTAAAGAAAGTTTATCATTTTCTTTGTGGTAATAGCGTTCAAATTTTTCGGTTACAGGATCAAACCGGTTTAAACCATTCATTGTACCTACCCAAAAAATGCCCTGACTATCTTCTACCAATGCATTAATGTAATTACTGGTTAAAGAAGTACTATCGCCAGCAGCGTTTACATAGGTTTTGAAAGCATAACCATCGAATTTACAGAGTCCGTTTTCAGTGCCTACCCAAATAAATCCTCTTTTATCTTTTATTGCTGCCGTTGTATTTTTTGAGGGTAAACCATCATTGATGCCATAGGTTTTAATCACATAATTTTTATGACTGATATTTTGGGGCGATTGCTCTATCACCTGCCCTTTAATACTACAGACCAGCAACAAAAATTGAATGGTTAAAAAAATGAATCTCATAAAAAGACGGAAAGATTAGCTAATATACTAGAAATTGAAGATAATAGATTTTGCCAGGCGAAATTACAGCTTTCTTTGATTCGAAATACAGGGTTTATTAAATGCGTTAAAATGAACCATTTAGCCACTTTAATTTAGTATTGAATCGTAGTTTAGAAAGATGGATTTGTAGAATGAATTATCACTCATAAACCCTATCTCGTTAGAATTCTATGTTTTCCCATCACAATTAAGCAATTGTAATACAAAAACTTACCCAAATAACTATATTTTACTATTCCGTTTATTTTGAAAACAATTCCTTTAAGAATACATTTCAAATATATCAACTGATAACTTATAGATAGGCTTAATCTATTTTAGTAGCCAGTTCGATAAGGTTACAAACACCCAATTTATCAAATATCCTGCTTTTATAAGTACTAACGGTACCCATTTTTAAGTTTAATCGTTTCGAGATATCCACGATGCCAAATCCATTTCTGAGTAAATCTGCTACTTCAAGTTCTCTTTGAGACAATAACCTAAAAGGTTTTTCTAAAGATGAAGGTAAAATGCTTTTTATATATTTTTCTCTAACACTGCTATTCACATATTTAGTTCCTGCTAAAACCGCCGAAATTGCAGTTACTATTTCAGCTTCTTTAGCGCGTTTTGGCAAAAAACCATCTATTCCAACTTTAAAAAATGGCATGGCATATTGATCCTCATTAGAATGGCTAAATACAAGCACCTTTACCATGCTATAGATACTTTTAATTTCATTTACAATATTTTTTGCGTTACTATTTAATTTAATATCTGTAATAACCAGGTTTGGCAATTTTTTACTAAACAATAAAATAGAACTAACCGAACGGCCACAAATCACATCGGCATCAGGCCAAAATGTTAAGATTAAATCCTTGAGTCCGCGTTGGATTATTTCTTGTTCATCAGCAATGAAAATGGCAAGAGATTTTACAGTATTTCTTTTATACATTTTTTAGTGAATAAATAGTTACATAATAATAAGTTTGATTGCGTTTAGTAATAGTAAACATCTGTAACAAAAGTTACATAGTCAAGCCTGGTAGCCGTCCACTATTTGTCCATTTATTGTCCAAAGTATATTTCAGCTTAAAAAATCACAGTTAAACAATTGAATGCTAAATACTTATAACAAATAGAATGATTCTAATTATCAGCGGATAATAGTACCTGTAAACGTTTGTTTGCACCTTAATTGATAGGAATTGTTAAATTTTTATATAAACATTTTGATTATTTTATTCCTGAAATGCGTATTTAAGAATACAAATACTTAACAATTGCTTAATATGGGAAAGGAATTTTCGCAGAATGAATGCTGATCAGCTCTAAAAAAGATGTGTTTTATTTTCTTATTCAACCTAAAAGCCATTCTGAACACATGTATTGCTAAAGTTAAACTCAAACAAAACCTTCATTAAGAATAAAACTATCAGCAGGATTATGCAGGCAGCATTAAAAATGTTTCAGTCATAAAACTTTAAAATTTAAAGAAATCTATTCATCGCACAAACAAATAGTATATTAATAAACTTTTATATTATAACTTAGTATAAAAATACACCATATAAATATGCCAGACCTTAATCGAGCAGATTACGAAATTGAACCGGAATATTACGAAACGCCTTTAAAAGCAAACGCATTTGATATTGATGACGAAACCAAAATCGCCCTCATTTCGGAACATTTTACCAGCATACTTAATATCCTTGGGCTGGATTTAAGAGATGATAGTTTAAAAGGAACACCGGGCAGGATTGCCAAAATGTATGTAAAAGAAATATTTAGCGGACTAAACCCGGCAAACAAGCCTGCGGCCACCCTTTTTGAAAACCGTTACCGTTACAGTGAGATGTTGGTAGAAAAAAACATATCTGTGTTTAGTAACTGTGAGCATCATTTTGTGCCCATTACAGGGAAAGCACATGTTGCCTATATCAGCAATGGAAAAGTGATCGGCTTATCAAAACTCAACCGAATTGTACAGTACTATTCGAGGCGGCCACAGGTACAGGAAAGACTTACCGTGCAAATTGCCCAGGAAATTAAACGGGTAATGGATACTGATGATGTAGCAGTTATGATTGATGCCAATCACCACTGTGTATCATCACGAGGAATTCAGGACAGTGGCAGTTCAACAGTGACTACATCCTTTAGTGGAAAATTTAAGGATATGGATACGAGAAATGAATTTTTAAGATATATAGCGCAATGAGATTTAAAGACAAAAACATTCTTATCATCGGGGAAGTTCAGGGATAGGCCTCGATCTGGTAAAATTATTAGATAGAGAGGGTGCAAATATATATGCGGCATCCAGAAACAGTTCAGAAAGCTGGCCAGCATCAGTACACTACCAAGCGATTGATGTAATGGACAATATCGATGCACTTTCTTCCTTTCTTCCTTATGAGCTACACGGAGTGGTATATAGTGTAGGAAGTATTAACCTCAAACCCTTTGCGCGGGTAAGCGAAAAAGACCTGATAGATGATTTCAGGCTAAATGTTGTGGGCGCTGCACTCGTTGTACAGCTCGCATTAAAATCACTAAAAAATGTTCCTTCAGCGTCAATCGTGTTCATCAGTTCTGTAGCGGCCAGAACAGGAATGGGATTTCACTCAAGCACTGCAGCCTCAAAAGCTGCATTGGAAGGGCTTGCTATATCACTCGCTGCAGAGCTAAGCTCAAACGGAATCAGGGTAAATGTGGTATCGCCCTCGCTAACCAATACTCCACTTGCCTCCAAATTCCTCAATACACCCGATAAAATGGAGGCTTCGGCTAAAAGACATCCGATGGGAAAATACGGTGAGCCTGAAGACATTAGTGCGGCCATTGCATTTCTTCTTTCGCAAGAAAGCAGCTGGATTACAGGGCAAGTGATTCCAGTAGATGGTGGTATGGGCAGTTTAAGGACTAATTTGTAACCGATTAACAGAAAGTTTAAAACTAGGAGTGCTATTGGGCAGGATTATTAAAACAGCATGCAGTTATCTTTTATTCGAAAGAACCGCATCGCTATTTCCAGTTTTTAGCTAAGCCAAAACTATCCCTTTATTGGGCATAAAATTGTTAACAGTTATGAAAAACGAAAAATTCGATGTGGTTATTGTTGGTGGAGGGATAGCAGGTCTTTCTGCGGCCAAGCTCCTAAAACAGGCTGGCAGGAAAATTCTGGTTACTGAGGCGTCTGACGGATTAGGGGGCAGGGCAAGAAGCGACCATAAAGACGGTTTTATCTTAGATCGGGGCTTTCAGGTTTTGCTCACTGCTTACCCTGAAGCGAAAAAACTTCTCGATTATAAAAAACTTAACCTAAAGGCTTTTCTTCCTGGGGCAGAAATTCTTGATGAAAACGGAAGCCATAAAATCGGAGATCCAATCAGGGAGCCATTCATGCTGCTTAAAACCTTGTTTTCTCCTGTTGGTAGCCTTAGCGACAAGTTACGGCTGCTAAAATTAAAGGCCAGGCTAACATTCACGAGCGTTGAAGAAATATTTCAAAAAAAAGAGACTGAAACACTATCTTATCTTAATGATTTGGGTTTCAGCGAGAAATTTATAGCAAAATTTTTTAAGCCATTCTTTTCAGGGATTTTTCTCGAAAACAAGCTAGATACATCCAGCAGGATGTTCGAATTTGTTTTTAAAATGCTTAGTGAAGGTGCCGCCGCTGTTCCTGCTCTTTGGCATGGGCGAAATCAGTAAACAGCTTGCCGAATGTTTAAATCCGGATGAACTGGTACTGAAAGAGAAAATCATAGAAATAAAAAATGGCGTAGTATTCGGCAGTTCAGGGAGGAAATATGAGGCCGAATACATCATTATTGCTACAGGCACAAATAATATTTCCCAATCAGACCAAAACATGGATCTTCACCTCAAAAAAGATGCATTTACCTTATATTTTTCTAGCGATGAAAAAACATCCTCTTCAAAAAGAATCGCCTTGAACGCCATAAGTGGGCAATTGATTAATAATATTGCTTTTATGGAACATGTTGCGCCATCATATGCACCTAAAGGGCAGTCGCTTATTTCGGTATCGATCAGAACCGCAAATTTACCAGGAGCTGCAGATATTGAACTCCAAGTAAGGAAGGAACTAATACAATGGTATCCACAGGCGGCAAAATGGAAACTACTGGCCACTTATGCAATTCCTCACGCCCTACCGGATAATAAACATGCCGGGCATAAAATTGATCCTAAATTAACACAGATATCGCCAAAGTGCTACCTCTGCGGTGATTATTTGCTAAATGGATCGATAAACGGTGCCATGAAAAGTGCCTGCACCGTTGTTGATGAGATACTGAAAACAGGGCAAACTACCTGAAAATAACCGAACAGCCAGTTAAAAATACAAACCACAGCATCATGATGTACAATCTTTTAAGTGAACTGATAACACTCGTTAAAACTTACGAAAGCAGCAATGAAAACCCAAGCGAAGCGCTGGCTCCATTCCTTAGCTGGGTGAACAGTCGCGCTGAAAAGCCAAGGGCTGATGTGGATCATACCGATTGGGACGGAAAAGAAAAAGGGCGCTCGGCAGACAGTGTGATCAATACTTCGCTGGTACACCTGTACCGGTATGCCAAGTTGCATGCAAAAGCGGCCATTGCAGGTTCTGCCTTTTCTACACCTGATGAATTTATTTACCTGATTACTCTCGCCTCGGCGGGAAGCATGAGCAAAGCTGCACTGATTAGAGCAAATATTCATGAAAAAGCAACAGGTACGTTAATTATTAACAGACTACTAAAAAAGGGCCTTGCGCTGCAGCAATCTACCGATAAAGATAAGAGAAGCAGGATTATTCATATTACACCAGAGGGCAGCCGGCACTTAAAAGAAAGTATTGCAGACATTAAACTTGCTTCGGCAAATGTAACCCGTCCGCTTTCCGATTCAGAAAAAATGGACCTGATCCGGCTGCTGCTGAAACTAGAAGATTTTCATTATGAAAACCCGGCTGTAAAACTGTAATCGTCATATTAAAGGACTAACAAGCCAAATTAAATCAATCCGGTCCACAATTGTGGTCCTCCACCAGTATCAACAACAATGAAAGAAACCTTTGATAAAGTATCTGCCCAATGCAGCAGAAACGTTACCAGAACATACAGTACCAGTTTTTCTCTTGGCATCAATTTTCTAAATAAGGAGATCAGGGGACCAATTTATGCCATTTACGGATTTGTAAGGCTTGCCGACGAAATCGTTGACAGTTTCCATGGATATGACAAGGCATCACTTTTATTCAGGTTTAAAAGGGACTGTTTGGAAGCAGTGCGGGATTCGATAAGTTTAAATCCGGTATTAAACTCTTTTCAGGAAGTAGTTAATAAGTATGGCATAGATTTAAAACTAATCCATCTTTTTCTTAACAGCATGGAAATGGATCTTAACAGGGAAGTTTACACACAAGAAAAATATGAGCGTTATATTCTTGGTTCGGCACAAGTGGTAGGCCTGATGTGTTTATACGTTTTTTCCGACGGAAACATGGAAAGATACGAGCGGATGAAAGAGCCTGCAATGAAATTGGGTTCTGCTTTCCAAAAAATCAATTTTCTAAGGGATGTAAATGCAGACTTTTATCTGCTTGGCCGCACCTATTTCCCAGGCGTTGACCTTTCTGATTTTTCGGATGAAAAGAAAAGGGCGATTGAAGAGGATATTGCAGGTGAGTTTGATGCTGCATTGGAAGGCATACGCCAATTGCCAGTATCTTCTAGAGGTGGTGTATACCTGGCTTACATTTATTATAGAAAGCTTTTTGATAAGATTAGAAAGAAAACTGCTGCTCAGCTAATGGCAGGAAGAATCAGAATTTCGAATGCCTATAAATTCAGGCTTATGTTCAGCTCTGTTCTACGCCAACGTACAGGTAGAATATAAGCTAAAAGATTAGGGTAGTTTATAAAGATGAAAACAGTAAAAAAAGAAAACTTTCCGTCAAAAATTTGCGCCACTTGCGGAAGGCCTTTTTTATGGAGAAAAAAATGGGCAAAGGTATGGGAAGAAGTGAAATATTGCAGTGATAAGTGCCGTGGAGAAAATTCTTTTAAAATTTCCTCTTGAAAATGTTTTGATACTCAAAAATTATATACTGGTTTTGGTTTCCAGAAAGGAAATCAGTTCAGGATAAAAATCTTCAATGCTTTTGTAGCGGCTGGTGTAATTATCCATAAAAAGATACAAATCATTAGCCCATTTAAAATGCTTTGCCTGGTTTGATATTTCTGCTTCACCGCTTTCTTTCCCAAATTTTTGTGCCAGTATTTTTGCTACGCAAGTTCTTACCAATAGTTCGTCTACTTCATTTTTCCATTGCTCATCAGGCAGTTTTTTTCCTTTAGCGGTAGTCAGGAAATTATCTTTGATCTTAAATAATCGATCGTGATAATTGTTCACAAAATTTTTTAGATAAATATGACTACATTCATGGGCAACCACATTTAATGCAGGTTCAAAATTAACGGAACTATCATTTGTTAGTTTCTTGGTTTTATATTCAATATAACCAGCTTTAGCCATTATTTTTCCGGCATACTCTTTTTCATTTGATGATATTGCATTACTCCCATGGTTACATAATATATCGGTGTAAATTACGTATTCACCGTTTCGCTTCGTTCTGTAAAAAGAATCCACGTTATTAAGTATCTTACTTTTTTGGATATACAATTCTCCTTTTTTATTGATGCGGTTGTATTCTAAGCGATGTTTTTTTATAAAATTTGATACCTGGCAATCCTCATAAAAAGTGTTGAAGCGAAATAAAAAAGTATCCAAAGGAGCGTTTCTAACATAATTAACTTCTGGCTTGCTCACTAGTTTAAATGGATGCTCCTCTGATAAAAAAAGACCCAACGAAGCCATATCAGGACCGTCCCAGTTTTTAAGTTTTCTATACCAATTTAAAGACGGATGGTTGTTATACTTTTTGAAATATGCTTTTACATCACGATAATAAGTTGATGGTGTAGGTTTAGTGTCAAGTGTATCGGCAGTGGCAAGTGTGTAGAATATACTTAATGCCTCAACTCTCGGGTCGGTTTTTATGGAAAATATTTTTTGCCCGTATGATCCATTTGCCTGAATTGTGATGATTAAAACTAAAATACATTTTAGAAGCGATTTTATCGTCATACTTACAAATGTATAAAGAGAGTTGGAAAATCATAATTTAATAACTAAAAATGGTTTTAAAAACTGAGCACCCGCCTTTTTACCATACTTTCTGCAAAGAATCGTAAAGATTTTCATTTCCCAATCGATCTATGTTACATTTTGATAAAAAAGTAGTGAGAATAGTAAGGTTTAAACATAATACAACTAATAAAAGTACATTGAAGTGTTTAAATATTTTATATCAAAATATTTAAACACTGTGTAATATAAACTGTGTTTTTGTTTGAGCCCAAATGATTATTTATCTTGAAAAAAAATGATATATACCAAATGCATAGATATTGATGCAAATGATTTAGAGAATTTCATATTATAGTCAATCATATAAAAATGATATATATTTTAAAATGGTTCGGATGATAATCAATACTTTATTAAGCTTATATTAAAATATAAAACATAATTAGATTATAATACTATTTTATTTTTAAATATGTCAAGTCTTTTTTTAATAGTTTTTGAATGATCCCTGATTGTGTTTTATTATTTAATTTATCCTGTATGTCACGATTGATATTATCCATACTTTGGGCAGAAAGTACCCAATTCATGGGGGCTTTTTTTTCTTGTGCAGTTAAAGGGGCATCAATTACGAATCCACTCCCGTTTTTGTCTAAAAATTGCATAATTTTAAATCTACTAACCTTGCTATTTCCTGCCCGTATATGAGTTACAACATTCAACACCTCTAAAAGCTCATTACCAAAATTAATGTTTGGGCTAGTTTTACTTTCTTCACTAAATAGCAAAGTAATTACAATTGGGGTTATCTGATTAAAATATGGTGATTTACTTTTTAGCAATTCTAGCACCTCTAACATAGAAGCACTTCCTGTATTTTCTACGTATCCCCCATCTAAATAGTGTAAGCGTGGCTTTAAATCTTCACCGCCAATTTTTGCTGCGGGAGAAAATAAGGGAAAACGTGTACTAAAATTTATTGCTGTACTATAACTTAAATTATTTAATCTATGTGTTAGCAAATCTCTCTGATTTTTAAACAATAAACTATCAGGCACGAGGTTACTTACCCAGCATTGTACTCCTGTTTCAACCTCTGTTGTATTAATTATAAATAACGGCTGACCTGGCTTAGTTTTTCTTGCAACGAAACTTCTTGAAAATATATTTTCCTCTTTTTCATCAATCAATGATTGATAGGATTTTTCCCAAGATTTTTCAAGCGCAATAGAACGGTCAAAGAGATCAAAATGCCAAGGCAGAAATAGATTGAGAAAATCACCGAATAACATTTTACCTAATATGGGTGATAAAGAATCGCGCAGAAAAAACTTTTTAGACATTTCAACCGATTCTTCAGATGATATGTCTTTGTTGCTTTCGAAAATTAGTGCATTGTATAAACCCAAGCCAACAGCGCCTCCTGAAACTCCCGACATTGCAAAAACTGATTTTTTAAAATTAACATGATGTTCCTTTTCCAATTTATCCCCTAAACCCGTTAAAAACAAACTGGTGTAAGCTCCAGTTCGTAGGGCACCACCTTCTGCACAAATAAAAACAACCGGGTACTTATTAGGTTGTTTATTTTTTGAAATTTGGTTATCAATGCCTCCTTTATATTTTACAAACCAAATATTAAACTGATTTACAATAGTTTCGCGATCGTGGGATTTATGTTTTTCCATACGGACCGGATGGTCTTGATTATAAATAGAGCAAAATAATAAAATAATAATTAACAGAAAGCGTAGGGAAATTTTCCATTTTTTAAGTTGCGACTTATCCAGATATAGAAGTCCCATATAAATACCAGTATAACAAGCAAATGCAAAACAAATTAAAGCAGGTGCTCCTAACCAGGAAAAAACTGGCCACCACCCAGGTATAAAGCAAATTAAAATAAACAATAAGAAAGAAATTCCGGCAAATAGTTTAATTTGTTTGTGCAAGCCTTTATAAAATATTGATGGGATCTCGTAAGTCCATTTATATACTTCTCCTCTGCTTTTTAGTATTTTTTCTTGATCAATTAATTTAAATGCGGCAGGAACAATCCGTGTTTCAATCAGCACTTTAGGATTTTGCGGAAATCCCTCTGTAAAATCATTTGTGGACTTTGTAAAATACTTTGAGAATGCTAACAGGTCTTCTTTATACGGCCCTTGAAAATTAGAAGGTTTTGGTAATGCAAAAAAATAAAGTCTTCATATATTCCATATAATTTTCTCAGATATTTCTGTTCCTGATCGGGCAAAGATCGTTCTCCAAGCATTGTTTTCAAATAAATACCAGCACTAGCCTTACCCGATTTACGAAAATATTTATTGGACAAAAAAGACATCAACCAATAAAGGAAAATAAAACATATACCAAAACACAAAAATCTTGGGATTTGATCCATGTAAGTGGCTGTAAACATACTCCAAATCATTCCAATAAAAACAATAAACGATGGCCATAATAAAAAAACTGCAGCAAGCAATTTTTGAACTGTTTTTCGCCAGATCACCCTATCATCACTTAGATTTTTGCCCGAATTATCGGAAATGTAAATTGCATAACGAACACTGAGTTCTGAAACCATACTCCATGCAGTAATTCCAAGCATCAAAAATATGAGGGGCCAAAAATTCCAAGTAGATAAATTCTCAACAACAAGTAAGAGTGTATCTCTTCCCTGCGGTAGTAATAAAAAAATAAACCCTACTAAAAAAGCTGGTAAGATAACAAAACCAATACATGATGCTACCGCAATAAAATCATGAACCAATACCCTTAGCGTTAAACGTTTAAAACTGAAGCGAATTTCGAATATTCCTTTTTCGAAAGCAGGAACAAAGCTTTGGAAAACTAGTTTTATAAAATCATTCAAGGTATAAAAATTTAGATTAATCTAATATCATTTCATCATTTCCAGAATATCCGTTAACATACAAAGTATAACCAGAACTAGTAGCAGGAGTGAAAGAAATATTATTAATAGAAATAATATCATCTGGACTACCAACGATATTTGAAGAATTGACGGAAGTAGCACCAGCGCTTAATGAAATGTAACGACTATCAGAAAGCTCCTCAAAACCTGAATTATTTGATATAGTAAACTCTACCAGTACATTAAGGTCACTTGTTATTGCTCCATTATCTGCATTTAATGTCAGTCTTCTAGCGGTTTGAGAAATCCTGAAGTTTTTAGAAAAAGAACATGTTCCTTTTTCTATGACAACCCCATTGGGACTAATCCTGACCCATATTTTTTGTCCAAACTCATTATAACTGATGTATGAATAGTCTATATTAATTATATGGTAAAAATCAGAGTAATAAACATATAATGTATCACCAATATTAACCGAGCCGGAAATATTAGTAGTAAATAGCCCAAAATATTCTTCACCATTTGGTGTTAGCGTGCAAGCTTCGATTGAGGAAGAATAATTTGCAAAAGCGTTTGGATCCAGGAGATAATAATTTGGTTCGACACCTAATATAATTTCTATAAAACCATCATCCATCCATCTACAAACTCTGTTGCCGGCAAGGATAAATATAGGTTTACGAGGATAACCGCTACTATCTAATGAAGGATATTTTTGAGTAGACATTCCTTTGATATCGGACATCCATGATGGTATACTTAATGCTTTTTCAACATTCCCAGTTCCGTTATTTATATGGACTCTAAGATATCCTCCAAAAACAGAAATTAACTTTTTAATACCGGTTCCTACATTGAACGGCACCCATATAAAAGCAAATGGCACATAAGGTTCAGATCGAGCATTTTGGGTATGGAAAGTATCAATCTGTCCATTATCGAGCCTATAGGATCTGTAAAAATAATTAAAATTACCACTTTCAGCAGTTACATAATTAGCTCTTAAAGTTCCTATGTCAGTATATTGTATAAACATATCGTCATATCCAGACAAGTCATAACTATTATTGGGATAATTATTACTGAAGTTTAAACTTCCATTAGTTAAGTTGGCAGTTCCGATAGTTACTGGTCTAGAACTACCTGAAGAAATCAATCTACATGACACTAATGATTGAATACCGGTAGCAGCTGAAAATACTTGACCAGAAACATGTACAGGTATATCGAAACCTGTTGCATTTGCGCTGCTCAAGCAATTAATTATAGTTGTTAATAAATTATTTCCTGGCGTACCAACCGCACTACAATATACAACCCTTTTATTACCAGAATCCGCTATCATCAAATAGTCATTTACTATATCTACTCCAAGCGGACTATTAAGCTGATAACTACCGGCTCCTGATTCTCCATTACCTGCGATTACAACTCCTTTTCCTCCAGCTATAGGATACCTTATAACGCGGTGTTTGTCTTTTTCGGATATAAACATATACTGTTCATTATTACAAATCATAAAAGCACTGCTATCCGGCACACCTATATTGGTATATAGAGGTTTAGATACAAGTTCATTCTTTAAAACCAATTTTTGATCTGATGGAATCTCATATATTTCAATTAACGAAGATATTTCTGCTCTAGTAAGACATTTATCATTGTTAGGTATATTTTGATTTTGTTTTAGCGTAAATACTTGTGCATTAACAGCCTCTTGCAAATTATTGCCAGAAACAGCTTGGTTTCCTGTTAAGCTACTCCAACTCATATGCCTTGTTTTAAATAATTAATTTCTTTTTGTAATCGTTTAACATCATCTTCTAAATTAGCCACCTTTGCAACCAAAACCTGGGTATAATTTAATGAAAGGATACCATTACTGTCACTTTTAACAGTATGTGGCATTGAGTTCTGTACTTCTTGTGCAAAATAACCAGTTTCTAATTGATCATGTTTAAAATAAGTGTGAGATTTTATATTTCTGGCATCAAATAGCTGATCGGTTTCTGTTTTTAGCCGCTGATCTGAAGTATCATAAAAGCCTCCGGATGCACTTACCATCCCATTAATAGTTGTTTTATTGTTTGTAATCTGCAATGTATCCTGGCCATTACCTGTTTTGAATACAAAGCCTCGGTTGCTGTTCGTCATCCTGAAGTACATATTAAAATCATTACCACCATCAGCTGAAAGATTACCGCCATAAATTGTGGTTTCTCCCATCCAGATTGAGTATGCACCAGCAAAGCCACTTTCCCAAAAACCTATGCCATTCCCATTACCAGCGGTAACGTTAATGCCACTCTCATTTATTTTAGTACTTCCCACCCTAAATTCAGCGTCCGTTCTCCAGCCCCCATCATTTTCGCAATAAGAGCCCCAAGCTCCTCCTACTGTTAGAAATCCTATCCTGTTGCTATTGGTATGTAAAATCCTAGTCGCATCATCAATATCATGCATTACTATTGACGATGATCCTTTACCATTGCCTACGTGTACTTCTCCATCTGTTCTAACAAAAAGCAGAGGATTGTTTCTGTCACCAAAGTGGAAGCCAACAGCATCTAAATTACTAGCAGCACCCCCAATTCTGATAGTATGCTATACCATATTCAGGATCTGAATGTAATCTCCAGATATTATTATGCCCTTGGGTATAGGCTGTGTTCTCAAAACCTCCATTACTGCCTGTACCCGCAATCACTTTCCCGTCAAAATAACCATTACCATTTTCTAAATTAATGGCTGAGGTTACATTTCCATTTACCCTAAATACAACACTATGAGCATTCCCATATTTTGTACTATATTGATAACCAATTCCATACATATTCTGTATAGTTGCCCAATTATCACCAATGGTCCAAATAATTTTATCAGAATTGCCATTTTGATCATAATCACCTGCCATCCCCCTAAAACTCGTAGATTTAAATGAGTCATTATTAACGACCATTCTACTTGCATTTACTTCATTGTTAACTAGAAAGGATTTTCCATTGTAGACCTTTACCCAAGTACTATCCTCCATGTAAATGCCGCCTTGATGAGTTTCATTTATCCATCCAGAATTTCCGTTACTTCTAAACCAATTTGAAGCACTAACAGCACCTGCAATACCGCTATCATAACCAGTCCAAATTCTTCCCCCTGAAGTAAATATCTGGCCATAGGTATAATTAGCTGAAACATCGTTAGCTCCATAAACGTTATTGGCAATAAAATTTTGATAACCTGTTCCTGGATTGTCTTTGATGGCTATCCTACCATCATTTTCAATAGTTATCTGGCTGGCTGTTACTCCTCCCCAATGAAAGGCCAGCCTTGGTGCTAAAAAGCCCGTGTTTGCACCATGTTGACTTTCTCTTAATTGAAGTGCGGCATCCGAATATAATGTACTAATATTTGTTTCACTCCACAATTCTGCTCCTCCGTAATTACGGATATATTGTAACTGCAACTGGCTGGTGTTGGCTTTCGAATTTGGGTCAAAATTATTTGTTCGCCAAACATCCTGCATATTGTACAACGCCTGATTGTTTGACCACCATTGAACATTGCCATCAGCAGTCCAATGCAAACCTGTGTCGCTATCACCGATCGCCAAAGTAACCGTCGGCTCTGAGCCTAATGCATCGGATGCACCTAGAAAGGTATAACCATATGCTTTAAATCGTCCTTTAGACTGTAATTTACCGTCAACAACGAATTCTGCAAAATAATTATTTGCTCCGCTGCCGTATTGAAAAGGGTTTCGGGCAGAATTTACATTAGCACTTTCCAGATATAGAACATTAGTACCAGTTGGGTCTAACCTAAACTGTGGCCCACCAGAACCACATCTATGGAAGGCTAATGTTGGTGAAGCATCTGTTATCTCAGATGAACTATTTACAATTTCGATACTATTGGTTGTCAAAGCCGCTCCAACCCATGAATAATTACCACTATTTGACCCATAATTAAGCCAGAGCCTTTCAAAATTAACATTGTTATTAGTAGATAGTCTCTGGTTTTCTTTCTCTTGGGTCCAAACATTAAAATTACCTGAGTGTAAAATGGAATACACAATACCTACTCTATAACGATAGGTTAATGTTTGATTTGTTGCATCACCATCCCAAAGTCTATGCTTTTCTCCTAATGTATCCTGCCATACCAGATCGCCGATATCATTACCCCCGTTTGAACCCAATATTAAATCGGCACCACCGTTAATAGTAAGTCCGGCAAAATTGGCTTGGTTATTTGTACTTAACCGCTGGTTTTCTAAAGGCTGATATGCTCCGTCGAATGAATCTTTAAATGCCAACTCTTTCCAGCTTGCAGTAATAGGATTTGATCCACTACCATAACCGCTACGGATAAAATGTCTGTTCGAACTATCACTAACCAATTGAGTGGTAACATTAGTTGTGTGAAATACTGCCAGGCTACCATAGATACTACCGTTAGGTACATTTGCCCATCCGCCTGGATTATCAGCTGAATAAATATCATAAAATCCCTGAGTTACCTGATTATTCAGATTTTTACTTTCAAAACCTCTTTCCCATCCTTTAAAATATCCAGAACCATCAGAACCTAATCCCAAAAACACCTTAACAGCAGAAGAACTATATAGCCTGTGGTAGCCATCATTATCATAATCTCCATAAAGGCCTCTTATCTGTAAAGTACCACTACCATCAATATTGGAAGATGCTCCTGTCGTATTGATGTATTCTGAAAATAAAAATCCATTGCCATCTCGGTAAGCTAAACTATTACCTATTGAGGAAGAATTCGCATTTAAAAAGGCGCCACTTGCTAACCCTAAAAAACCTTTAACAGATTCTGGTGTGAAAGCCCAAATAAATTCATCACTCCCTTTAGCACCATATATTACAGATGGAATTTCATTTTGCGCATAATCTTTCGATGATGTTCTGATAAAGCCAGATGAATTATATTTAACTAATTGATTTCCCTGAAGAGGATCGTTTCCTCCACTTGCATTTAAATATGCCGCATTTCCTAAGCCTAAAAATTCCCGCACCTGTGGAGCGTAACCCAATTTAAACTTACCATCCCCCAAATCACGTACTGCAATAGCATTTATTGGATTTCCAGTATCCGAAATATCTGTGTTAAAGTTTGCTAACCATCCACCCCATCGCTCTGCATCTGCTGCATAATCCGCACGATAAACATTAACACCAGCGCCATGGTTAGAATGTAACTGCCAGAAAGTACCATCCCAATTATTCTCTAACCAAAACGTTCCTTGATGTGTTGTTGACTGTAATTTTGTAGCATCCTGACCAAAAGACAATATTCTATCCCAATTACCAAATGATCCTCCTGATTTAGACCTCGTCCATAATTGGCCATCGGCGGAATAGATTAATTGGTTAACATACAATGGGTTATTATTTGTAGAAAACTGTATTCCCTGCCCCCAACTATTTACATTCGGCTGGTTTAAAGTGTTTGAACTTAATGATTCTAGCAACTTAAAGCCAGTAACATCGTCAAAGTTGCTTACCCCATATGTTTTCCAATTATTTGAAAAATCGGCTAAAGTTGCATACGCAACATTAAAATTAGCAGGATTGTAAACATACATATCACTTGGGGCATTACCTCCCCATAACCAATTGGGTTGTCCATCTTGGCCTGCCCAATGAAAACGCATGTATGAACTATCATTATCGATTTTTTCAGCAAACTGTGAGGTCGTTGCAGTTGTAGCATTACCAGTTATAGAGGAGGACAATACATCACCATTATTTAAATAGGCAAGTGAGCCTAATCCTAAGTTATTATTAAAATCGCTTAAATTGGTTGGCCGGTCGGTAATGTTTGCCCATATATGGGAATGTTCTATATTGCTTTTGCTTGCTGGATTAAAATTCCCTGCATTCCAAACCACCCAGTCAGCGACAAAAACTCCGTTTGGATTGCTAATTCCAGCAGGGTTTAACGCTCTAAAAGATATTCTGTCGAGAGGGGCGTCATTACCAATTTCTATTCGAAGTTCCTGATTTTCGCTGGATAGTTCATCATTAACCCTCGCAATATATATTCTTGCTTGATCTCCGCCACCACCAAAAAGATCATTCCCAAAAAGCAGGCCATCAGGAGTATTGATCTTAAATGATGGTGCCTCTATTTGACCAGTAAATACATCCCCTGTTAATTTAGCAAACCATTCTTCAGCTTGGGGTTTGGTTATCCAGTTCCCATAATTACCTAGGTCATTTATAAAGTGTGTTAGGTTTGTCGGCTTTCCTGTCACCCCACTCCAGTTTACTGTTGCTGCATTGCCGCTAATATCGATCGCCCAAACGCCAGCTGCATTCGAGCCATTACCGTTCGCCTTGCCATCCAATGCAGCCTGTTGAGCAGCAGAAACAGGCTTGGCTGCATCACTCGTGTTATCTACGCTCCCTAAACCGATATCTCCCTTGCCCAGCATTACAGATCCCTGCTTCCCGTTTATGCTGGTAACCTTATTGTTATTGTCTACACGTTCCCAAACATTACCGTTGGAGATGATCCAGTCGCCTATATTCAGTTCCAGTCCCTGCTGGCTGCCCGCAGCAGCTACCACATAATATTTGCCCTTGTTCCCAGCAGCAGCCGGAAGCAATGGGTTGTTACCTGCAGCATCATAGTTGCCCTGATAGTTCACACTACCGAGAAGTGCTTCGCTCAACTGCGCCAGAGGAATCTTGCCATTGCCATCAAGTGTGGCAATGCCGTTGCCCTGCCCTTTTTCTGATTGGCCAACCTTACCGTCAAGTTCGGAACGGAGTCCCGTAACCGTTTCTACGCCCTGAACTCCGGTATGGTGTTCACGTGCCAACAGGGAGCTATCACTCTGGTTGGAAGTTGCACCGTCCTGGATACCAGCAAGCTTGTCTTTTTCTGCGCTTGAGAAATCTTCGGTGGAAAGTTGTTTGCCAGCAACCTTGTCAACCTTGGTTCAAAGAAGCTCGTTTACATCCAACATATCCGCCTTCAATGCCAGTGCAGCCTGTGCAAAAGTGCTCAGCGGCTTGTCCAGATCAGACGTATTGTCTACATGCCCGAGCCCTACATCGTTCTTATCAAGCACAACATCCCCCGATAAAGGCTTGCCGTTTACCTTTGTGGTATTTAAAACAACCTGGTCAATATTGGCCTTTTGCGAAAGTGCTGCCTGGTTATTGGCATAATGATCGGAGATCTCGCCTTCCAGACGGTCGCGCATAAGCTTTACCAGTGCACGCAGTTCGATACCCTGGGTTTTGTTCAGGTTGGGCTTTAAAGGGCCTGATGATTTAATGACATCATCAATATAGCCATCTTCAATTGGTGGTATGTTCGACATAGTTTTTCTCTATCGGGTTAACGGCACACCACAGCTCCGAGAAGCCATGGCACTTTACTTGTATTATAGCCTATGGGCTAATATCTTAGTCTCTTTAAAATGCTAATCGTTTGCCTTAAACACCTCTAACAGCCTGCCTTTGGCAAAAACGGTAAGCTGCTTGTGGTTTTTGATAAAGCCCTTTAACAATTCGGCATCTGTATTGTCAAGCTCAACCTCGCCATCATTGAAGATCTTGATCGCCCAATCGAAGAATTTGATCGGCTCGCTCACACCCTCGTTTGCCTGTGCCAAAATATTGCTTAAAAGTTTGTTCAGGGTTTCCCCTGATTCCGATCCATCTAGATTTAATAGCGGCCTGTTAAAATTTACTTTCATGTTTTTATTCTTAATTATTTTCATTGATTAAAAACTTAGTTAGACCTGCTTTTCAAAAACTTTATCTCGTTTTCTAACATGTTGATTTTCGCAATAAGTACCTCAGTATAATTAACGGAAAGCGTACCATCTGCCTGCTCTTTTACGGCATCAGGCATAGCTTTTTTAACTTCCTGAGCTGAATAGCCATAATGTACCTTATCATCTCCATTTTTCCATTTAAAAGCTATCGATTCGATTTCAGAAACATCAAACTTAGAATCGACAACTGTTTTCAGGTTAATATCAGAAGTATCGAAAAATCCACCGGTTGCACTTACCGATCCATTGAACTTTGCACTTCCGCCAGTTGTAAACCGGATTGTTTCTTGAAAACTACCTCCGGCAGTTGATCCAAAAGAAAAATAATCATTTTCCGCGATATCATCAGAAACAGAGAACTCCATCCTTCCATTATTCCCCCCATTAGGTGCTTCGAAATGACGGATAAAAGCTGGATCATTTCCATTTGACGACATACCAAAAGTTAATGTTCCATACGGGCCTGATTTATCTATCGTTATATTATCCAAAAATCTAGCTCCATTATCAGCCCAAAACGCTTTATTTCCATGAACACGTACCCACGTTGGATCAGACATAAAAACACCGCCACCAAAAGTTTCGTTGTACCAGCCTGATGCACCATTACTTCTAAACCAGTTAGAAGCACTCACCGAGCCCGCGATACCACTATCAAAACCGGCAAATACGCGTCCTCCACCAATATAATTGTCAGCGATCCAGCCGCCATCGTTATTACAATACGCACCCCAGCCACCACCAGCATTTAGGAACCCAATTCTATTTGAGTTACAGTGGATATCTCTTTGCTGTTCGTCAATATCTCCCATGGTAATCCTGGATGCTCCTTGGTTATAACCTATTTTAATATCTCCATGGAAATAAGTATAGCCCTTAACGTAAATATCACCATTAGACTCAATCGACAGCCTTTCAATCCCCCGGTTAGTACCAGTATCCATACCTGAATAGAATCTGATATTGCCTCCGGCTTGTGCAGCAATGATAGATAGCTGAGCACCAGTACCATTATAATCATTTGTAATGCCATAGTGTTCAGCAGTACCGTTCCAAAATGTCCAATACTTGGCAGAAAGATTATATCCTATCCCTATATCCGCAAAGTCGATCTTAGCGACACCGCCATCAGAACGGGTATTAATTGAACGTAATTCATATGTACCTATCGAACTTGCTCTAAATTTTTCGTAACCAGTACCTGGATTGTTGAATACAGAAACGGCGCCATCAGACTCTAGCATTAGCTGACTAGCCACTACTCCAGCCCAATGAAATGATAATCTTGGTTTAACCTGTGGTGCTCCGCCCATGTTGCCCTCTCTAATTACCAAACCGGCACTATTGAATCCAGTATCTGTAGTACTACTAGAGGCTATATTTAAAGAACCAATTAAACTATTACCTCTATTATAGGCCAACTGCAATGTGGTTGCTTCGTAAGCAGATACACCAAGGCCCAAATCATTTCTCACTTTGCCAATATCAGCACTTGTGTACACATCGTAGAAACCGTTCCAACTAGTATCAATACCTTTTCTAATGCGGAGCATTGGTACCCCTTCGGCGTTAGGGCCGGTTGAACCAAATATTAGCTGATATGACGCATCGCCCGTACTGGCTGTAGTACCGGACCAAGGAGAATAGGTCATAACCCCAGCATAATTACCTCCTACACCTACATTTGCCGCATTGGCGAAATCAAATCTTACCCGATTGGGATTATTCTGTGGAAAAATATCATTGGGTTGACGTGATCCATCTGGAGAATTCACATAATTGCTGGCATCAGCTGTGCCAGCAGTATTTGCTCTACCTACATTAACAGCCGCACCATGATTGGAATGCAATTGCCAATAAGTACCATCCCAATTATTTTCGAGCCAAAAGGTGCCATAATGTGATGTAGATTGAAGTTTACTATCTTCAATCATATGTCCGTTAACCCTATATCCCCCTTTAACATCCCACGAACCACTTCTAAAATCGTAATACCCTTTAATGTTACCTAAATGATCGGACATTCCCATTCCCCACCATCCTCTAAACCTAAAATTATAAGAATCATAGCTTGCCTGATCTCCATTACCTAATTCGAATCCATTAAACTCACCTACACCTCCAATTTGAGTATTTCCACTTATCTGAAGTCCACCATCGATAACCAATTTATTGAAATAGTTATTGTTTCCTCCACCATAAGTAGCACCGCTACGGGCCGAATTTGCATTAGCACTTTCAAGATATAATACATTTGTACCTATAGGATCTAACCTAAACTGTGGCCCCCCTGATCCGTACCGATGAAAAGCCAATGTTGGTGCCCTGTCAGTATAAACATTACCACCACTTGTTACAATTTCTATACTTGTTGTTGTAATTGCAGCATCCGTCCAAGAATAATTATTAACGCTAGCTTCACCATAAGAGCTCCATATCCTATTTAAATGCGTTTCGTTAGCAGTTAAATTTCTAAATGATGGGTCCTGGTTTGCATTCAGGTTTAAAAAACTCTTAATTGAAGCCGGATCATTTAAATTGTATAAAAGATTACTATTGGAATAATAGCCTGTTATACCATCTCCTCCTCTTTGGAAACCTGTATCATTATCACCAATGGCCAATGATATTGTTGGTGCTATTTGGCCATCGTACATATTTACGCCAATGGCCTGTGTTGTTATGGCACCACCATTAGTTATCAACTGAAAACTTAACTGATCATGCGTAGCAACTTCTTTCCATGCTTTCCACTCACCGGTGATATCAAATTTGCTCCGTAAATAAAAATGATCAACAGAACCATAATGAGAGGCCAATTGTAAACCTCTCGGACTTCCGGATGGCGTTTTAAAATTAACTATTAAATTATATTGCTGCCCAAATGGAACATTGGTAGAGCCGCCATAAGATTCCTGAACAATAAAATCAGATAATGTATTTAAGTCTATATCGCCTGCTGCTGTACTCCATTGATTATCTGTATTGAGCCCCAGCCATGATTTGATTGTATTTCTATCTGCCGATCCAGAATTATCGCCCTGACCGTTTAATATGTGCAAGTAGGCTATTTCGCTACTGTTTACAATGCCGGCCGTCCTGCTTAATCCAGCCCATTTATCAGTATTTGAAGAATGGTCGGCAAGCCTGGAACTGTCAACACGGACCCCATATGTATTAATGCCATTCCATCCCATTAAGACAGGGTTAACACCTCCATCAGCAAGTACCTGAGGGTTGTTTCTATCAATTGATGCTCCTGTCGGTGAAGTTCCCGCAGAGGCATCAAAAATAACGTGACCGCTACCGTGCTGTTTCCACCTCATGTATTTCGATACCTGGATATCTGCATTTACATTGGAAACATCAGAATAAATTTGACTTCCGTTATAATCTAAAAAGGCTTTAACAGCATCGTTATTAAAAGCCCAAACAAAGTCATCTTCTCCTTTGGCCCCATATAAAGTTTTTAGCCCTCCTGATTGAAGGTGATCTTTAGCGGCAGTTCTAATAAATCCCGATGAATTATATTTTACTACATGACCAAATTGAATTGCCTCGTCACCACCGCTTCCATTTAAATAAGCGGCAGAGCCTAAGCCTAAAAATGTTCTTATTCCGTTTGCATTAACTTTCCTTAAGTAACCATCAGAACCATTATATGCATACAATGCACTGGGAATAAAACTTTCAATGGTATTATCACTTGCATTGAAAAAAGTTGAAAAAATGTGTCCAGCTTCGTTGCGCTGAACAACGGTATGGTTACTTGGCAACATATCAACGTTTAGATGTGCCGCACTACCAAGTTCGCTTGATTTAACCAAACGTTCCCATGCGCTGAAATTATAATTAATCCCATCGTATGTAGTCCTGCTCCTAACATGAACATCGGTAGTTCCATATGTTGTCATCATTTGAAAATTCCTACCTGGACTACCGATACTGATGTAGGAAAAATTATTGCTTTGTGTATCGCCAACAGGCGTATTGGACAAAATGCCTCCAGCAGACTCAATTTCGTATAAACCAGAAGGAAGATATTCATTCATATCTCTTGCTCCAGCCAAGTATTGGGTATTGGCCTTCCCATCTAAAAGGGCAGATACGTAAGCATTTTTAACCCCTATGAATACATCCTGAGCTCCCATCGCAGCATTTCCATCACGAGTTACGACCTGATTTACAGCTGTATGACCAGAATTTGCATTTAAGTATGCGGCACTACCTAAACCTAATATGTTATTTTTAAAGAAATTATTACTTGCCCAATAGGCATCACCAGTTCCTAGTTTCCCAACCAATACCTTATCGATATCAGCCACGTCTTGAGGTGTTGCACTTAATGATAATGTACCGGTTAGCGTTCTGCCTGTGTTCTGTATCGCTGCACTCACCAATAATGCCATATCAACCTGTCCGTCTCTGGCATGAATAACAACCGTTGGTGTATCATTATTTATAATATTTAGAAACCTTACGTCTGATGAAGGCCTAACATCAATAAATTCTCCGTTACCTTGAATGAAAGAGGCATTTGCAACCCCACGTAAATCAATTTTAGGAGTTGAGACATATTCATTTAAAAATACAGACTGGAACTGTACCGCATTTGAATTAGATAGCCTTTGATTTTCTAAGGGTTGGAAAAGACTAGCTAAATTGTTAATACCTAATTGTTGCTTTACATGATCGAATGTATATCGCCTGATATAATTATCGCCATTACCACCATACATATATCCCAAGGTACCATAGTTGGTTTGGTTATTCGATTCGGTAATTGCGAAAACATGCACCGCATTTGCAAACATATCACCACTGGAATCTCGCTTAACCACTGTATCTCCAACGGATGAAACAGAAGCATTTAAATAGGCTGCATTGCCTAGTTGTGATGCTGAGATAATTCTATCCCAACTGGTATATTCAGCTCCTTGCTTAGTTCTTGTCCATAAATTTCCATTTACAGTAAAAACTAACTGATTAGCAAATGTTGGATTATTATTTGTTGAAAACTGGATTCCCTGTCCCCATTTTCCTCCGATAGGTTGATTAATGGTTGTCTCGCCTCCTGCTTCCAAAAGCTGAAAGCCGACTGGCATATCAAAATCATTAACAATACTTCTGTTCCAATTTGCAGCATTATCGGCATTAATAGCATGAGCCACATTAAAATTTGCAGGATTGTAAACATACATATCGCCAGGTGCATTACTACCCCATAACCAATTGGGTTGTCCATCTTGGCCCTGCCAGTGAAAAGCCATATCAGCCGCACCATTACCAAGCCTGTCGCTATAAGCTGAACGGCCGAATATATTTACATTGAGCGTATTGGAACCTAGATTGGAGCCGTTTATAGCTGTAAATATCTGGTTGCTGTTTAATATACTTACCGTATTGGCATTGCCGTTGATATCTATGCCCCAAAGCCCTGAAACATTTGATCCATTGTTATTGGCCTTACCATCCAATGCAGCCTGTTGAGCAGCAGAAATAGGTTTGGCTGCATCACTCGTATTATCTACACTGCCCAGTCCGATATCTACTTTGCCAAGCATTACAGATCCCTGCTTCCCGTTTATGCTGGTAACCTTATTGTTATTGTCTACACGTTCCCAAACATTACCGTTGGAGATGATCCAGTCGCCTATATTTAATTCCAGTCCCTGCTGGCTGCCCGCAGCAGCTACCACATAATATTTGCCCTTGTTCCCAGCAGCAGCCGGAAGCAATGGGTTGTTACCTGCAGCATCATAGTTGCCCTGATAGTTCACACTACCGAGAAGTGCTTCGCTCAACTGCGCCAGAGGAATCTTGCCATTGCCATCAAGTGTGGCAATGCCGTTGCCCTGCCCTTTTTCTGATTGGCCGACCTTACCGTCAAGTTCGGAACGGAGTCCCGTAACCGTTTCTATGCCCTGCACTCCGGTATGATGTTCACGTGCCAACAGGGAGCTATCACTCTGGTTGGAAGTTGCACCGTCCTGGATACCAGCAAGCTTGTTTTTTTCTGCGCTTGAGAAATCTTCGGTGGAAAGCTGTTTGCCCGCAACCTTGTCAACCTTGGTCGAAAGACGCTCGTTTACATCCAACATATCCGCCTTCAATCCCAGTGCAGCCTGTGCAAAAGTGCTCAGAGGCTTGTCCAGATCAGACGTATTGTCTACATGCCCGAGCCCTACATCGTTCTTATCAAGCACGACATCCCCCGATAAAGGCTTGCCGTTTACCTTTGTGGTATTTAAAACAACCTGGTCAATATTGGCCTTTTGCGAAAGTGCTGCCTGGTTATTGGCATAATGATCGGAGATCTCGCCTTCCAGACGGTCGCGCATAAGCTTTACCAGTGCACGCAGTTCGATACCCTGGGTTTTGTTCAGGTTGGGCTTTAAAGGGCCTGATGATTTAATGACATCATCAATATAGCCATCTTCAATTGGTGGTATGTTCGACATAGTTTTTCTCTATCGGGTTAACGGCACACCACAGCTCCGAGAAGCCATGGCACTTTACTTGTATTATAGCCTATGGGCTAATATCTTAGTCTCTTTAAAATGCTAATCGTTTGCCTTAAACACCTCTAACAGCCTGCCTTTGGCAAAAACGGTAAGCTGCTTGTGGTTTTTGATAAAGCCCCTTAACAATTCGGCATCTGTATTGTCAAGCTCAACCTCGCCATCATTGAAGATCTTGATCGCCCAATCGAAGAATTTGATCGGCTCGGTCACCCCCTCGTTTGCCTGTGCCAAAATATTGCTTAAAAGTTTGTTCAGGGTTTCTCCTGATTCTGATCCATCTAAATTTAATAGCGGCTTGTTAAAATTTACTTTCATGTTTTATTGTTTATATATTTATTGTTAATACTTCTGGTTTTTCAATCGTTTTTTTAACTGATGTTCTTTATCAATCATTTGTTTGGCTTATTTACTCATCATAATCTTTTATAACAATATTCTAAGCTTTGAAGATATTATTTTACCAAGTTGACTCTACTGCCGACCTCACCCAAGTATCAACTGCAATACATTCATAACGATAGCCATCAGTAATAATCACTTGACCCTTTATCCCTTGGCTTGTCGGCATTGGGGCCGAACCTGTTATTAAACTAGTATACATTGTAGTTGCTTTTTCTTCGGTTAATAAAACACCACTATTATCAGGAAAATATACATTTCTACCTCCCGTAAGTGTAGGCAACAAAATATTAAGTTGGTTAGTACCATCATAAAATATTATACCTGTTGTTCTATAACTTGTAAATCCACCAGTATTTTTATATAAATGCAATCCTAATTTACCGGATCCGTCATGCCCATTAAGAAAAGCCGTTCCAACTTCTCCATTAGGTTGATGCATTAATATCTTTTGTGTATTAATTTCCTTTACATTTATCGTACCCTCTTGTTCATTAGGAGAATTAAGAAATACTGCATTTTCTAACACCCAATTTTGAGTAGCCAAAGTTCTTTCACCGCCTTCATTAGGCAAAATCAGTAAACTATTTTCAGAAAGATTATTCTGTTGAGTAAATGATAATGTTTGGCTAAAACCATTAAGGTTAAATCTGATTTGCCTTGAGAGATCATTAGTAATCCATTCGCGAGTTGCAACTTTACCTCCAACATTATCAAACTCAAAGGAAACATTTTCTTTCAATTGAGCTTGGCTTGGCCTAAAATATGTCGTAAAATGTGTATTCGAAATTTTATCCCTAAAAAACCATTTATCAGAATCAAAACCAGCAAAGACATTTGGATTACCTGAATCTTGAAACAATAAGGATCCACTACCAAAGTAGCTTGCTAATGTTCCCTGATTAATATATAATCCTTCTCCATCAACCCCTAGCATATAGGTATTTGTACTTCCTCCTTTACTTTTGATACCATTGCTCCTCACAATTCCATCGATATGGATATTACCAGTTTCTGGAGTATATTGGTTAGGATGTAAGCTTGGGGCTTCGCTTGTTTTTAAAAACTTACCTCCACCTTCTTGCCATAAACTAATATTACCATCATCGCTAAAACTAAATACCGTAGAATTAACATTTAACCAAAACAACCCACCATTGCCGGGGCTATGCAAGCTTATATCTAAATTATCTGCGCTTTTAAATTTTAAAGCATTTCCATAAGCAATATTTATCGCGCTATTAAACTGTACAGGATTTTGAAGATTAAAGCTCACTGCCTGACCAATAAAATGCTTGGTTCCGTTTATATCTTGTTCAAGATTTTCTGTAGTTACAAACCCGCTTAAATCTCCAAGCCTAACAATGTCATCTGCAGCAACCGGCGGATTAGCTATTTTACCGTAAAGTCCACCAAAACTCTGTGCAGAAAAGGTTTCTGATCGCAAGAAGCCGGTAATCCACAATGAACCATTACTTTGTTCATTTACCCCTCTTAACATATAAATCTCAGCCCCTTGGTTATACTCTAAAACAATAGTGTCTTCCAAATTAGGGTTGTAAAAAGATAATCCATTAGAAACTGTTGCAGTAGCGGCATGTCCTGATATATCAGTAATATTGACCGCACCAGTCATCCCATTAACACTCACTACTTCTGAGCTATTTTCTACCTTTTGCCAAATATCGCCATTGGATATGATCCAGTCACCGGGATTAAGTTCCAACCCTTGCTGATTACCAGCTACTTTTACAATATAATATTTACCCTTGTTTCCGTTAGCTGCTGGAAGTGGTGGATTATCGGCTCCGGCATCGTAATTGCCCTGATAATTTACACTGCCTATAATGGCTTCGCCTAATTGACTAACCGGGATTTTACCATTCACATCCAGCGTGGCAACACCATTAGCCTGCGCCTTTTCGGTAAAGGAAATTTTGTTTTCCAATCCGGTCTGAAATTCTGACTGGCTAACCTTTTGCGAAAGTGCTGCCTGGTTGCTGGCATAATGATCGGAGATCTCGCCCTCCAAACGGTCGCGCAGAAGCTTTACCAGCGCCCGCAGTTCGATACCCTGGGTTTTGTTCAGGTTGGGCTTTAAAGGGCCTGATGACTTAATGACATCATCAATATAGTCATCTTCAATTGGTGGTATGTTCGACATCGTTTTTCTTTATCCGGTTAATGGTACACTACAGCTTTGAGGGCCATGATGCCTTACTTATATTATAGCTTATAAGCTAATATCTTAATATCTATGAAGGTTAATCATTTACCTTAAACCTCTAACAGCCTGCCTTGGCAAAAACGGCAAGCTGCTTGTGGTTCTTGATAAAACCCTTTAATAATTCAGCATCTGTATTATCAAGCTCAACCTCACCATTCTTGAAGATCTTGATCGCCCCATCAAAAAATTGATCGGCTCGGTTACACCCTCGTTCGCCTAAGCTAAAATATTGCTTAAAAGCTTGTTTAACGTTTCTCCTGATTCTGATCAATCTAAATTTAATATCGGCCTGTTAAAATTTATTTTCATGTTTTTTATTCTTAATTGATATGGTTTATTAATTCTTCTAATCTTTTATTCTCTTTTTTAAATTTATGTTCTCTTTTTATCAGCTGATTATCTTTGTTGCATTCATTATAATCTTTTTGGTAGGTTAAGAAAGGAATTACTATTGCTGTGCGCGGAATAAAACGGCTTATGGTATCAATGTAATCATCTTTGATAGAGAGAATAAACTGGAATGAACTTTTGTAGTATACTACACACTGTGCTCCGTAATAATGCGTACATTCTAAAACACCTTCAATTTCTGTCGTCTGTATTTTGCCAACATGGAATGCTCCGGTACAAACCATAGAAAACTCCCCTTTCAAACGCCTAACCAATTCCTCAGGAGAAAACCTCTTATTTACCCTTACATCGTCTTCATAGACAATAATACCCTCTTCTTCAAAATTCTCTCTTATCAACTTTTTTACCGTCTCTAAAACGTTCACATAGGGTACATTGCCCTGCTCACATTCTACAATTGTTGGTACTATTCCGTTTTTTTTCAAATGTGCCATCGTATCTTCTTTTCTCCCGTTTGGAGAATGTACAATCAAAAATTGTTTCATAATAAGGGCTCTAAATAACACTTCAATTCTACTGGTGTTGACAATGTAGATAAAGCGCCTGTTTCAATTTCGAGTATTGAATACTGGCGAATATCCCAATGATAGTCTACACTCACTTTAATATTGTTATTTCCTAAAATGGTTAACACTTCTGATATTATAGCATAGTTTGCTTCCCCCCCGTAAGGCGGATAATTATTGTAGGTAAAGCTAAAATTTAAAACTTTGTTCCAGGTAGGAGGAGTGCTAGGCATCCAATAAAGCTTTGTTAACTTAGAGTCTTTGACTAATATATTGGGTAATGTTCCAGCTCCTAAATTTTCTTCATCTCGAATATAAAAAAAGTCAATTTCACTATTGAAAGCGTCCAATTTCAGGTCTGAGTAAGATGCTGGACAAGACTTTTCTATAAGACTAGCATAATTGTCACTTAAACCAATTGTTATTTTAGAGTTTCTCAAAGTGCGAAAAGGAATAATTGTGGGAACAGGAGAATAAATAAAATCCAAACTCTTTTGAATTATTGATACATTGTCACTTAATTGAGATTCTACATAGATATGATAACCACCATTGTCAACCCAAAATCCTTTATAGTCAAAGTTGATATCATGTTTCTTATTTACATCAATTCTTCTAAAGATAAGACCTTTTATTGGAAGAATTCCTTTGTAAAAATAGGTCCAATAACTATCTTCTGGATCATAAGGTGTCTCAATATTGTTGTAATCTAATTTACCTAAAGAATAATAAATTATGTCCTGGGGATATAAAGTTGATTTTGCAATAGAAGAAAGTTTATTATTTGCAACTGCTGATAAAATTAATGGCTCTATACCATCTGATTCTCTTATATCAGCAATTCCTTTATATGGTTTCCAATATAGTTTATAATCTGTTAGCAAATATTGCGCTCCTGGCTCTAACGAACTAGATACAATTAAATTAACCAATTGCAAATAGGTAACAGATGTAAGAAGGCTTCCCCCTCCTCCATTGGGTTGCTCTAACTTATCACGCATCAATTTAATCAATTCCCTTAATTTTACACCCTGAGTCTTATTCAAAGTAGGATTATAGGCATCAGGTGCTTTTATGACCTCATCAATATAAGCATCGGTAATTGGCGGTAGCTGTGACATAAATTAATTTTCTTTAGTAATGTTTATTAAACAGTTAATTCTTTATCGGTAAGGTTAAAGAGTCCCGAAGCATTTTGTACCTGTACCTTAAAGCGGTAATAAAGTATATCACCATCTTCATCTACCCGTATCAACGGGGCAGGCAAAGCATATTCCATTTCAACCGATGGAGTTGATAGCTCAACACTATATACTTTTTCCCAGTTACCACGGTTATTTTGCTTAAATACGTAATAGTTGGCGCGATTGGCTGTTGCAGACCAGGTTAGTTTATTTCCAACCTCATCATAAGATAATTCGGGTGCCTCGGGATTTAAATAATCAGGCAAGGTGATGGTAATTACATCAGTGCCTAATGATAATACTTCTTCTTCCTCTTCTTTTTCATTGATAATGACCCGGATACCGGCCAGACGGTAATAAATAGTATCGCCAAGTGGTGCAAGCGTTAAATCACTAAAATTGTCGGTAATTTCGTAACCAGCAACCTGATCGGATACAATCTCTTGTTCAAAATAGCTATCCATTGTTTGAAGCGTAATGGTATTTTCTTCATGTTTTGACCGATAAACCCTGATTTTAGCTATATGATCTTCAGGAGAAATTGGCGCAATATTAAAAACAATAGCGGCTCCGCTATCATAAGAAAACGAATCTAAATTGATGGCAAACCTGGTTACCAATGGAGGTGCCGATGGTAAGGTATGCAGAATGGTTACAGGGCCTGCAAAAGGGCTTAATAACCCAGGCGCTAACTGATTGGTTACTTCAACGCCAGCAAAGAAATACAGTTTTCTGGAGGCTCCACTTAAAAAGTAATCAGTAAAGCGGATATAGGTGGTATTGGGTTGCGATGGTTTATTATACTGCCTAATCATTGGAAAAGGATTAAAGGCTATATCTGTTGCATCGAGCAAATTGCCATCCAGATCGCGGATCACAGGCAATGCATTTTCAGTCTGTAGGCCTTGTTTAATAAAAGCCAATATCGGGGTCTGCTCCGTTAAGGGCAATAACGTTTCCTGTATGGCGGCAAAATATTTTAATTTTTTAACCTCCAAACTGTCATGTGCATCATTAACAAGCCCCAGCTTATCTGGAACTGGAAAACCATAAGAATTTGGCGTCGCAGGAAATTGTTTAAATGAACCCACAGTAGGCGAATCAAAAGTTAAATTAACCAACTCTAAATACCTTTGACTGTAAAACGGGTCCTCGTCAAGATCTGCAAGTGCTTCTAAAATCTGCGTTACGGTGCTTGGTTTGTATAAAGCTTCCAATACATCTTCATTGGTTGTTCTGTAGAACATAAAACCAAATGGAGCACGTTTTATGCCATTTACCGTTGGTGCAATTTTAACATCAAAAGTAAAAGAGGCTTTTCTGGTGGCATCGGGGCGTACTTTTAAACCAAATGTACTTGGTGCTTCAAACTGTACAGGTTCTTCAATTTTACGGGCAAGCAGTATGGCAGGCACTGAAACATCAGAAACACTATTGTTGCTTTCAGGTCTGCTATCTATTGTTTGTAGGCCAAGCTGCGTGCGTTTGTCATTATCATTTCCAACGGGAAGGATATTTGTGCCGTTAAACGTATGATTGGAACCTGGCTCTGGGAAAAAGTAAACCCGGTACCCCGGATGAAAATTTACCGGAACGGTTAACGCCGTAGGCACCGAAACCTGGATAGGGTCGTCTTGGTAACCTGGATCGTAAACGTACAACTCTACCGGATGCGTTTCTTCTATCCTGATTACCTCCAATAGCTTTGGTTCGGGGTCTTCATTTAGGGTTGGTACCCTTATTAATCCTTTATACCACTCTACATGCGCTTGCCTTAACTGATCGGGAGAGTTTTTATTGGGATCGCTCGCATCAAAAGGCAGATTAATTTGTGGGTGGTCATTCAAATTGCCTGTATTGTCGAAGCTAACCTTATAATAGCCCAATAAGCCATCTGGATATTCACTTCCAAACAATGGGGTAACAGTTGCCTGGTTATGGATACCCCCTACCCAATAAATGGTTTCTTTGCCTTCGGAATCAGAAATACGTTCTATATATGGGCTATCTGCATCGGCAAAACTTTTTAACTGAACTGACTCAACAACCGGCTCCCAATTGGCAGGATTACTTAAGTTTTCGGCAACAGAAAACCTGCTTCCAATTTCGGGGAAAGTTGCAAATTTTTGCGTAGAATAAGCGCCGGGTTCATTTTCATCATCAACTATCTTACTCTCATTAATACTTTCAACGACAATCTCTGTCCCGGTGCTTCCATTTACCATATTTTCTACACGGTATTTACCGTTGGGTGTGGATAATAAACTGTTGGTAAATCTAAAAAAATCGCCGGATGCTACAGTCGGGGTTACTACCGTACCATCAATCTGTTTATAGCTACCGATCATTAACCGGACCAGCTTTTCATCAGGTTCATGGATAATATCCTTTATCTGCCCTGTAATGGTTAAGGGTAATTCTGGGTTAAAATAAGCTTTAACGTGGTCTGCTTTGATCAGTGTATTAAGCTGTGCGGCCGACTGATCGACCAACCTGGTGGCATCCAATATATCCAACCAGTTAAAAGTTACGCGTGTAAAACCAATGTCTTGTCCGGCAAAAGCCTGTTTACGTCCATCCAGCCAGTTCTGTTCAGCAGTGGTGGTAAACAATAAAGGGTCTTCTTTTTGAACATATTGTACTGCAACATCACTTGGCGGCAATAAGGTGTTAACCGCTTCGAACTCGGTTACATCGGTATCTACCTCATCGCTTAGTACCGACACTCTCGAGAACCAGTTTATGCCATAAATAGCATAAAAATGTTTACCTGGTTGCTTTTCGAAATGGGTAAATAAACTCAGTACATCATCTCTTAAGGGCTCAGGCTCTAATACCCCTTGAGTATTGGTATTATCGTAGGCGTAATAATGATATTCATCAGGAAAATTGCCACTGGTGATTTCGGGTTTCACATAGGCCAACTGGTTTTCTGCACGGTATTCCAGTCCATAAAAAACAGGCTTGGGATTTTCGAAAACATTCAGGTTTTCAACAACATTCAGGTCCGAAAAGAAATCATGGTCAACCAGTTCGTCAGGGAAAGGTATCCTACCTATATTCACAACACGTGCATAATCGAATTTCGCATAACCTTTGTCATCAAGCATACTGTTCATACTGTCGCTGTTATCTCCCAAAAACTGGTAAGCAACCGGCCTCATTTTAGGCTTATCGGGCAGTAGGTAATCGGTTTTGGTAACGGGTAAACTGGTATACAAATAAGTAGCAGTATCAGATGAGTTTAAACTGCTTTTATTGGTATATAGGACCTGATATATAAAGCCATCATTGTCTACCGCTGTATCGATATGTCCCAGTCCCAACATCCGCGCAAAATGATAATCAAGCGCCTGCAGATTGATAATATCCAGGTAACTAATTGAAAAACCTTCGTTCTGTTGTTCCGGATTTACATTGGAAATTACTTCCTCTGCCCTTGGATCTGTATCGCTTAATTGAAGATAAGTATTTAGTGCTGCTTTTACCGAAGGATTATTGTTTCTGGAGGTTAACCATTTATCCTGATAATTGGCCACTTTTACGGTAGTACCATCGTTAAAATGTGGCCAAAGGTGATCAATAGGATAGGTTTGATTCTCTAAGCGATCGAAAACAACAGCATCATCTAAAGAAATACCAAAACCATTTCCTACTTCCATCCAGTCTGTTTCTTGACGGGTAGTTAAAAAATCATGGTAGGTTGAGAAATAAAAGTTCTTAATGACAGCATTTGCTGATTTTTTAATCGTTATTTTTGCAATATTATCTGCTTTTACGAATTCAAACCTGTCCCCAGGGGTATCCAGCGTCATTGTTTTATGTACTTCAGTAGTGTTATCAGGGTCACTAACAATCTGCGAAAGCATTTTCACCTTAAGTACTGCCTTTTCGTTGCTGGTATTACTAAAATTAAACCCCACTGAATAGCTGGTTTTACCATCTATTTCTAAAGTGATGGTTTCATTGTATGAGGATAAAAACCGATTATAATCCAATAAAGGATCAATTGTTCTGGCCAGCTGCTTATAGGCATTGGCATTATCAAATTTGAGTTTTACACGGTTGGTGATTTTTTTCTCATTAACCGTATTATTAATGGTGTAAATCCATTGCCTGGTTATAAAATTTATTACCGGACGATTAAATTCTAAATCAATAGATATAGTTGGCGCATCTATATATTGCGAACGGAATACCTTGACATAATCATCCTTGCGGTTAAAGCCTGACACCTGGCTGTTTTGGGCATTATAATAGTTTCCTTTGGGCAAATGGTTATCTCCTAACACACCAGTAAGGCTCCACCTTAAATGAATCCCTTCTGCAATGCCATTGCTGCCATCAGAACCGGATGCCTGAAGGTAAATACCACCTGTATTGTTTAAATAAGTATCATCATCCAGGCCACAAGGGTTTAGTCCTAGTTTTGCCAACAAATCTTTTATCGCTTGAAAGGCAGCCAATAATGCTTCCAATGCTTCGTTTAAAGCATATCGATCTTCCTCACTAAAAGTATCTTCACTATAATTGTTAATCTCATCAAACATGTTTAAAATGCTCTTAAAAATGGCGCTGTAGCCTGTACCGCTGCTATCCAGGTAGCCTACATAAAAATCATCAAACAGAAAATCTTCCCCATCAAAATCACCATAAAAATAATCCCAATTGCTTGGTGGATTGATCACCGGAGCACCTACATTAAAATCTTTTTCAGAAAAATTCTTTTCGCTAAAATCACCCCCGATATAAACGGTATTATCAGGGCTGGTAACTACTTTTAATACCCTAATGGTTATTACATATAATTTTTTTAATGCATCCTGCTTCAAGTAGAAGCAACAACCGCAGCAATTCTACCTGGTTATTTAAGGCTCCACTTGCTTCTAAAGCTTGTATAGCAAAAAGACAATCTGTTATACGGGTATAATCGGAAGAATAAGCATTGAAGTTGTTCGCAGATGCCATTTTGAAAGTATTTTATTAATTATTGTTCATGTTTTAATTCAACAGACTGTTAAAGTGTTATTGGGATTGTTGGCCCGTTATAACTTTCGAAATCTGTTTCATAATCGTTACCATTAAATATTTTGTATTTAAAGTGCAACTGAGTATTACCAACCGGCATATTTAGTCCTGCATTGCTGATAAATACTGCCGAGGTATCCTGTGCATGGATATAAATAAACGTTTCTGGTGGAAGCACTGCCTGTCCAGAAGGGATAAGTGATAAACCAACCGTATTATTTAAAGATCCAAGAGGCAGTTTTGGATTGTTAAAAGGTTCAGGGTTCCTAACCAATATCCCCACTAAACGTCTGCTTGAATCAACAGGATCGATATTGATTATCGGATGGATCACCGTGGTTTCAATTGGCTCGAGGTTCTTAATTGCCAAACCACCATACACCAAACGATCGTACTTGGCGGCATACCTGATTACTTCCGGATCATCGTTTTCAGGATTATCGTCAATCAGGTTTTTAATGACCCCATCAATTTCGGTCTGTGTAAAGCTTACCTTCAGTGGATAAACCGCATATTTTTCTGACCCAGGGGTACTATCCAGCACAAAACTTCCAGCCTGCTCTTCAAATGTGCTGAAACGAGATGTTTTAAAATTAAAACGGTGGATCTCCGCCCTTTGTTCAGCCTCGCCCAGCGGTTGATATACTGCGGTAAATAAAGCGGTATACAAACGGTTCGGCTCAAGGTTAGAAAAATGGTATGCACCCTGCTTTTTACGCTTTTTAATGCTTACCGGGTTTACGTTGCACGAATCTTCGAGCGCCGCACGGTTCATAAAATACAGTATCTGCTGATCTGGAGGTAGTTTCATGAAATTGGAATTGGTAATCTCCTCATCAGGCAATTGTTCCCAGATTAATTCGGGGCTTAAAATTGCACCATAAGGATCCAACAACTGCATCTGCAAAGTACTCTTAACAGTTGGCAGACCTAAATAGCCATCCCAATCAGAGAACATGGCATTGAGGTAAGGTTTAACAAACAACAGGCTTACTTTCGGATCGTGGCAAAATACAGGTTTACTTAAATCGTAACGGCTTTGTGCATCAGGGAAAGAACGTTCGTAATCAATGTAGTGCTTTAAATCGGCCAGTTTAAATGCAGCCGCTTTATCCTGCCCTTCCAGTGCTTTATAAATGGCATTTTTCTTTTGAAAGTGCCCAATCGGTCCAACGGTTTTAAAACCATAAATATGGTTCTTTTGTACGGCTGCCCCTACGTTTCCTTCAACCACATCACGGGCTTTAACCACAATGGCATAAGTAGTATCAGGGCGCCAAACCGGCTGGATGGTTTTATTTAAGTTATTGCTCAATAACTCTGCCTCATCAATAAAACCTGTGCGGGTAATGTTATTTTCTTCCAATCTACGTTGCAACACTTCTGTTAAATAACTCAACTGATTTAGGTTGGTTATTTTAACACCAGGAGCAACAAAACCCAGTTCAGAAAGGATAGCTTCACTTGCTTTCAGCCTTTTATCAATAAAAATATCAATAGTTCCGGTGCTACGGTTTACCGAGATCAGGATCTGTTTATATTGTTTTTCTGTTAGTTTACCAGTATCACAGTTTAATGTATATTTTTCTGAAGCAACTATCCCCGAATGATCAAGATCCTGATAAGCGGTAAACCATACTTTGAATGACGGAACAGCTTGCTCAGTACCATAAACAGCATCGGCATTGCCAGGTGTATCCTGATACAGATGCAGGGCATAACCTTTTTTCTTACCTGTTACGGGATCTTGGGTAACCCTTGTCAGAAGCGTACTTACACCAGTTTCGAAAGGATTAAAAACAGCCGTTACCTCAATGGAAAAATTTCCTTCTTCTACTTTTAATTCAGGTTCAAAAGGAATTAAAAGCGCGTCGCTATTTGCAGTATAAGAATAAGCCTGGTGTAACTGCCATTCGTTACTGGCAGTTTTCTCATAAAAACCGTTTATCATTTCGGGGTTTCCGGTTACAATAGCATTCTGATTACCCACTACAGGCACACGGTTATCCATTGGCCACTGGCCCACGGCTCCTACTGAGCTATCGTATGTTTTATTTAACAATTCTGCAGCAGTAAAGGCCTTATTGTAAACGGTTGCGTAAATTAGTGCTTTATCTGCATCAAATTCATGTCCGTTGGGGAAAGCAACAGCAGAAATATAGGTTGCGGGTAAGCTTAAATAACCACCCAATATAATATCGCCCTCAAAATTTAAGAGGTAGATGCTTTCGAAATGAATCACCACTTCGTTAATAGGCAAGCTTAAATCGTTATAATTTAAACTGGTATTGCTTTCGGTATCATCAAGATATTGTGTTAACACTTGTACATTGTACTTAACCGTTTTTGGCACTAACACCCTGCCCCTTGTAAACGCACCATATTGTAAAAGTGTTTGTACGTAGCCAATTCTATATTGATGCTGTATATAATCCACACGTAGCGTATTGTCATTGGCTCCAAAATCGAGCGAAAGCGTAGTCACGGGTTCGGGTAAGATCAGACTTAAAGAACCGCCACTTTGGGCCACCTGCAATACGGCATTACCAAAGCCAGCATCTTGCTGCACGCGTCCTTCAATGTCGGTAAACTTAAATGCAACGTTTTTAATGTAAAAGGTTTCGGCTTGAGGATACACTTTATCCAATGGCTGACCAATCCAGTTCACAATATTCTGCTTTGAAACATTTTCGTAACAGAAAAGGTCTTTCCGCTGAAAGTTTAAAGCATCAAGATCGGCTGCCGAATTGCTCATACCATTACTATAGCTAAACATATTCTGCGATAATACCCTGATCTTATTATACCGGTTAGGTTCGTTAAACTGCCAGTAGGCATTATTCAATTTACTGAGGTCGATGGCTCCTACGCCTGTATTATCGGCACGGATAACGGTTACAGCTTCATAAATATGATAAGGCTGCCAGCTGCCATTTTTGTTCCAGGCATAAATTTCCAGACCAAGCAACTGTAATTCGTGCCGTACCTGACTGCTGATTCCTTTTTGTGGTGGCAGCATTTCTATATAACCATCGGGCAATTGATTACCTGCCCCGCCAATAAGTCCTGCCACTGGTTTTACCGGTTTTAACAAGTCGATATCGATAAAACTATCCAATGGTATGGTTACATGCGTTAGCGCATTTTCGTCATTAAAGTTATACTGCCAACCGCCTGCCCCTGGTGCCGGAATATTTACCGAGCTCCCTGTAATTTCGTAATTTACATAGTTGATCGGGAATGTTTCGCTTGAAAGCATGTTGGTTGCTGCAACAGGCATATAGCCGGTTGCCGGATCGGGCAGGCTTAATATCTGTATCGGAGCAAGCAGTGGTCCTTTATTGTTATTAAAGTTCCAGCTTAGCGTTATTTTGATACGACCGAGTTTTCTTACTGGCCATGGCAAGCCTAAATCGAGCTCCAATGAACCATAAATGGTAAATGGATTCGGCGCCTCAAAACCTAAGGTTACGGTAATGGAAATATTAAACCTGAACCTTAGGATCCGGATATAGGCATAACCGCCCATTCTGATGTAACCGCCAATCTGTATCGGTTTAAAGCTGATGGAACCACCGAGATCAACAAAGGCACCAAAACCAAATTCTACAATAGCGAAATTGGCCTTAAAATCGAATCTGGCCCCTGCCCCTGCTTTAATACCGCGTGAGGAGATCATGAGGTATGCATACCCCTGGAAGAGTGTAAGTATCCTTGCCCTGATCCTTTCACTTTCCGGTTGGTCTTTTCCTACATTAAGATACCAGCCCGATGCATTGTTAAAAAAGAAAGCCAGTTCGAGCTTACCACTTAGGCTAAATATTGCCCCATCAAAAGAACCACCTTCAGGCAAACGGTAGTTTACACCCAAACTAGAGATAAAGGACTTGTCATCTATGGCAATTAAAGCACTAAATGGAGGGTCTACATCTTTGTTTAAACCGATGCGTGAACGCAGCACACCTGCCTGTCCTTGTAGCAAGAAAAGATTAGGTAAACCCAAGTATAAAAAAAGCTTGGTCGAAAAGGTAAAACCTTTATCAAAAGAGGTTGCTATAGATACCCCTGCCCCCACAGAATAACCCGCTTTATCGGCAAATTTATCCAGTTCTATTCCCTCTCTGTGGGTAATGTTACTTTTGGCTTTATAGTATTCCCACCAACTGGCCGAATCTGGCAGCGGTGGTGTAGTTGCTGATTTGGACGCAATATAATGCCTGCCGACGATTCCCCTGAAACCATATATGCCCAAACCGGTAGCCCCGAGCGGAATCGGCCCTGGCAGCTCCATCCCAATATCAACAATAAAGGATGGTACACTCGGTTTTAAACGCATGGCAGCAGAGCCGCTTAAGCGGAGTTTTGGCATGGAGAAAGTAACAGACCCTGTATATTCTGATCCGGCGTTAGATCCTACAATGGCAGGATCAGGGTTACTCATACTCAGGTAACCGTTTAGTATGAATGCAGCTTTGTCTTTATCCACATTGCCCGGAATGGTTAAATCAATACCAATTCCATCTATACTCGTAAAACTATCGAACGGTTTGTCGGTATCATTATCGTCAACCGTAAAGTAATATTTTATACCATTACCCGTGGCATTTACACCTGCGTTACCGGTATTGATCATCCCATCAAAACCAAAGAAACGGTATTTCCGTTCTATACCATTTAACTGTTTGGTATAGGCACCAAAAGCAATCTGGCTTACCTCAAGTGTAACAGGGCCAACTTTAAGTTTAAAGGCTTTAGGCACAACGAAGCTACCACCCTCAAATTCGATATCCCCATTATCCCAAACCCTTAATTTCTGGATCTCAATATTTTTGGGCAATACCTCACCTAGTCCTGGTATATTGGCTATAAAATCTAATTTACCCGAAATCTGGATATAAAAGCCACGCGCTTCCTTACCTAAACTAAAACTCCTTACCTGTAAGGTAAATACATTTGGCAGTGTAAGCGGAAACAATCCACTTTGGGGTTTTGCCGTGATATCAAAGTCGCCATTTTCTTTAATATGGGCATTAATATCAATAATAGCAGGGTTTCCTCCCCTTGTTAGGCGGCCAATCCTTAATTTACCTGCAATATCCGACTCAACAATTGCACCTTTGTTAAAAGTTATGGAAAAGGTATTCAGTTCAGCTGCAAAACTTCCAAAATCACGATATAATACACCGTTAGATTCTAATGTAATCTTTCCCGAAACCCCTCCTGTCCCGATCAATAGGTTTTCGCCGATTAAGGCTGCACTGGTTTTGCCTGCTGTTTCTTTACCAAAACGGCTGAAACCAATGGTAGCGCGCTGCACATACAAACCCCTAAAATCGGGGCCATAACCTGCAGCATCTGCTTCAGGGATGTTTTTATTGCGGCTCAGATCGAGTTTTGCATTGGTAAAGCCAATAATCAAACCTGTATTTCCAATTTCAGATAGTTCGGGGATTAAAGAACCTGCAAATTCAATTTCAGTGCCGATTCCCGATTCTGTATCCGCATAAAACGTGGCCTCAACAAATTTAAAAAGTGTTTTCCGGCCTACAATTGGCGTTCCATCGGCATTAACGGGTTTTAAGATATTGTTTGGAAACTCTATACCAGCTGATAATTTTAAAGTAGCCCTAAGTTTTGGCGTAATCAGCTTTTTAATGTAATCTTCAATCCCATTGGGCACCAAACGGTTGTAAAACTGTTGCAGCAGTTCTTTGGTTTTATCCAGATCGTTATTTAAAATAAATACAGCAAACATTACTGCAGAAACATTTTTGGGGATAGTTACTTCACTTTTAATCAAGCTTACTACCATATCAACAGTAGGCTCCTGATCGGGAGGTAAACTTAAGTGCGTGTTAAATTTTAAATTAATCGCATCGAGCAAAATATCAAATTTGCTATCGGTAACCAGATCCTCATCAATAAAATAGTTAAGGATGTGTGCAATTACCTCATCTTCGCTGATTTTAAAAATCTGAAGGCCGAGTTCGTAAAAGGCTTCGGGCGTAAAAGCAAAGTTCTGAACTTTAAAAGAACGTAAAAAGGCCAGCATCTCCCATTGGTACTGTATGGAAATGGGGAAAGAGGAGATATTCGAATCGCCCTCCTGGTCGGGATTAAGAACAAGACGTAAACCAAAAGGCAGATCGAGACCAATGTTGCTGGTTACAATATCTAAGCTATAAAAAGCCGAATCGCCACGCTGGCTCTTAGAATATTGCAGGTTTTTATAATGAATCTTATCCAGCAGCAGATTTAGCCCATTTTCTGCAAAGTGTAAAAACTCTGGCAAATCATCTACCGTAATCACTTCCGATAGGGCGGGGTAGTATCTTCTGGTTACAACTTTAGTGGCTGGCATGTAATCAATTTTATGCTTCGGTTCTTAAAAATGGGCATGCCCTTGTAATTTAGTCTATTCCAAAATGGATTACCAAGACCCGCTATTAACAAAAGCAACAACTAAAAATACAGCGAATACTACCCAAAAGAAAGGCTGCAAAGCATCGTTTAAGTATTCGCAAGCAACCGTTAAGTATTGGCATATTTTGACCCATTATTTAGAGCTTAGACCAGAGTCTTAAGTCCGAAGTAAAGAGTCATTTAACCAAACACTAATGATAATAAACTAGTGAACAAATTAACGTTAAAATAGCCCTGAGTCGGCAGTCTGAAATCCAAAGCCGAATAATCGTGTATACAATTAACCGATAATCAATCATCAATAAACTAATGACCAATTCACTAATAAACTAATGACCAATAAACCACTGTCTAATGACTAATGAACCCTACCTATTTGTACCAATGCCAAACAACACCGTTAATGCAGCTACAAGGTTTCCGTTTTTAGTTACTGTTCCATCGAAATTGCGATCGAAAGAGAAGATGATTTTTTGATTGTATGTTAAGGCATAATCGGCATTAACCACCACCCGCCATGAAGGTTTTACAGTATCTGATGATAAAATGCTCCGGTAAAGTGCCTCTGCGCCTCCACCAAATTTATTCTTTGTAAAAATAAATCGCAGACCGGTATCGAAGGTAGAAATGTTACCGATATTATTTTTTAGATTATCCAATGCAAATATTTCATCCAGGTTATAAAGGTAACGGGCCAGCCCCAAAACCGAGCTGCCATTAGCCTAGTTGTAAGCAAAGGTTGTCCATACGCCGGAGTTGAATATTTTAGAATTATCAAATCTTTTCTCCCTAAATTCTGTGCTTAAACCACCGGCAATTTCAACCGATAAACCTTCGCGATTACCAGTAAAAGTTTTAGCTTCTTCCTGCAGACCGGCTTCCAGTTTCGACTGCTTAGCCGATCTCAGCCTGGATTTCTTTTTTAAAGCCTTTATTTAACTCGCTTTTTTCAGTCTCATTTTTGGCGAACTCACTGCTGGCATCTTCCATCATGGCGAGTTCGTGCGTTTTCTTTTCGTCTTCCGTTAAATAGGGCAGGTGTGCTATCGAGTCGAGCAGATAAATATTTCTGATACCCAGTAATTCGTAACATGCCGATTTTCTTTTTTCTTCCAAACCAATTTTATAGATCATCAGCAGGGCGCGTTGTTTCTCGTAGATAGAATTTAATTTCTGTTTGGTTTCTGCATTATATTGCGGCCTGATAATGAAGAATTTTAAGCCCAATGCACCATAAGTACTGCTTGGCTTAAAGCTATTAAAGGCCAAATCTGGATTGCGCAAGGCTAGCGACACCACAAAACTCTGCCTGAAATAATCTTTGAATTTAGTTGATTGTAAGCTGTTTTTAACTGTGGTACTAAAATCGGCCCCTTTATTCCTGAACAGGTAAAAGGGTGCATTATCTATCGCATAACTGGAAGGAAGTTTGGTATATGATGAAGTAGCTGATTGAACGGAAAGCATAAAATCGCTTAAGTCGGTCGGTTTTTCGATATCCGATACGGCGAAGCCCAATAATGCCGAAGCAGGCGAACTGGGTGCTTTAAGCAGGTCGAGTTTAACCTGTTTAATGTCTTTTTCGTCGTTTTTAGCCGCTTGTTGTGCAAAAGCTGTAGTACCGGATATCGCGAGGGCAATTAATATAAGATATTTCATAAGCCCTAAAATTGATAAAAAGTGATTTCTGCGGTATACACTGTAGAGGCTCCAGGCTGTACTTCTTCTTCCATTTTATAACCCTTGGTTACAAAACCTCCTTCTAAAAGCACATATAAATCGGTGTGGTTATGGTTTGGTGAGGTATCAGTAACCACGGTAATAATATTCAGCTTTTTAAGGTGCAGGTTATCATTCTTACCAATTACCTTTTGATGCAGGTCTCCCTGATGATCTTTCAAAACCTTGTCTTCATTCAGGGTAATCAAACTTGTACCGATCTGCTCAATACCCCAATGATAATAATTTAATTTCTTCTGAACTTCTGTTCAGGATGTAGGTTTTTACAATATCGGTACTCATGATAAGGGCTTATTTAGATTTAATGATCAGGCATTTAGCTTACTGCAAATTAATAAACCTAAGTTACGTTATTGTTAACGTTGGTGAAATACCTAGTAATGGGGATTTTATTAAAATTGGGAGCTTGCAATTGGCCCCACATAGACCATTACATACTCGATAATCACCCTAAACAATGAGCGTTAGTGTTAAAAGTAATTTCAGTACCAATAGGTTACAGATGCTTCGTACCTCAGCATGACAGTAGGGTTTTGTCATTCTGAACGCAGTGAAGAATCTTTTAGTCCCAGGTTTAGCGTCGATAATGCGGGTTTAACAAATAAGCTGGTAAAGACCCTTCGACTATACTATCAATGACAGATACTAAAAATCGGCGTCATCTTGCCCGGAGCAACGCGGAGTGTTCCAAAGGAATTTCTTAGGAGGAGAGATCTTTGGACTATATTTAAAAGATCTCTCCACTGCGGTCGAGATGACGATTTATCTTAACCTGTAATCCAACTCCTGTGGCACGCGTGCGCTATCAAGGGAAATACCTGGTAATGGGGATTTTATTAAAATTGGGAGTTTGTAGTTGGCCCCACATAGACCAATATATACTTCGATAATCACCTTAAAAAATGAGCATTAGTATTTAAAGTAATTTCAGTACTAATAGGTTACAGATGCTTCGTACCTCAGCATGACAGTAGAGTTTTTTATCTATCGGTTGATGTTTCACCTATCGAAATTAAATGATATAACTGCTATCAACCACCCCGCCTTTTTTACTGTGTACACACATTTTAAGAATAGTTTAGGCTTTTTGCTAACCGACTAATAAAGCACGGATTCTAACTAAGGACGCTGTCAATCCCAAGAGCCCGGAAAATCAAAAAACAGGTGCGGTTCAGGTAAACTGGCACTAACAAACCTGAAACGCAGTGGTTTTGTGTTCATAACGATGATTTAATTTTAAAAAAAATATTGAACACAAAACGAAGTGCCACTGTTTTTTGATGAGTATGGGATTGTGCAAAAGGCTCATTGCCAGATTGACGAAGCGCTTTGGGTACTTTGGCGCTCCAAAGTACCATGCCACCGCGGCATAGAGCGGCAAAAAAATTTATCTATCGGTTGGTGTTTCACCTATCGAAATTAAATCATATAACCGCTAGCAACCACCCCGCCCTTTGGGCACCCCTCCTAAATTAGGAGGGAAGTTTTCCCTCATAGCTGTATAGGGTAAATGGCCAATTAAAATTTGAACGTTTATGGTGTAGCTGCTAAACCGATAGTTTCATTACATTCATCACACTCAACAGCATTACACCAGGCATCGCAATCTGACAGCCAATCATAAATCATTTTATATGCAGCAGTAATTTCGGCAGAAAATTTTAAGGTTGCGCCTTCAAAATCATCCTCCTGAAAGATGTAGGCATTTAATCCAACATATAAAAGTTCTGAAAGATGCTCCACATCAAATTGGCCAACAGCTTGTGGGTGATAACCCAGGTTTATGGCATAACGCTGAAAGGTTTCTTCATTGGCCAAAAGTTTTGTTTTGGTAAGCAGGTTGATGATGTTGTTTACATCATAAAGGGCGTTGGCAATGGTAATGGGTTTGTGTTTGCCAGAGCGCGGATCGGGCCCGATAGCTGCGCTAAGCATTTCAGTAAGGAATTGATTCACATCCGATAAACCAATCATATCGAAATAGGCTTCAATCAGTTTCCGGAATTCTGTTACAGCTACTACCTGATTTGGGAGCTGTGTGTCTGGGTTTTTACAATTGTTGTTCTGCATAACATTTGAAAAAAAAGTTCCTGAGTGCTGCAGAACAACAATTAACTCTTTTCAGAGATATTGAAAGATGCGGGTCTAAGCCGCTCACTCAGGAATATTGTGAAATTTTTAATTTATTTTATGTCTCTCCGATTAAGTTAAAAGATATTGTTAATTACTGTTCTGCACTACTAAGATAAACACAATTAAATAATTCACGAAATCTTTTTGCTCAAATAATGCATAAATGAGGGCCGGTCTATACTTGCAGCTCATAGTTCAGACCTTGCGGTTGATAGTTCAGAGGTTGCAGTTGATAGTTCAGGCTTTGCAGTCGGTAGTTCAGAGGTTGCAGTCGATAGTTCAGAGGTTGCAGTCGATAGTTCAGAGGTTGCAGTCGATAGTTCAGGCTTTGCAGTCGATAGTTCAGACTTTGCAGTCGATAGTTCAGACGTTGCAGTTGATAGTTCAGACTTTGCAGTTGACAGTTCAGGTGCTGCAGTTGACCCTTCCTAAAAAAGCTTGACAGTTTTGGTGATTAATTACCAAGGCTTTTTACACCAATTTACTTGATTTACTAATGCAATATAACTTTTAATTTTTATTAGTTCTAAGGGTTATTTTGTTTGGGGTTATTCCTGGTTTATATCCTGCCGTTTTCCTTATTCCTTGGGTGTCTTTTCCTCTTATCCCAATTACGGAACAACAACGGGTTTGCTTTCCTTATTACTGGTTTTGTAATTCTTTTTCCTCCAGTATTTCTTAAGTGTTCCATTTCTTTCGTGCGCCATTATAAGGGTGAGCCTGCCACAGCTGTCATGTATCCTGATGCTGTTATATTTGGTTACGGCATCATCTACGGCTGATTTTGCCTTTTCAAAAGAGGGAAAGGTTTCTTTAAGCCCATGTTCATACTTCAGTATCCCATTAATCCTTTTTGCAATGGCATTTTCATATGGATTCCCACTTTCGGTCATTGATAGCTGTATATGTAAATAGTCTATAACCCGGACATATTCATTGCAGCAGTACTGTATGCCCCTGTCGCTGTGATGGATAAGCGCTGAAGTTCTTTTCAGGTCCTTGGCTGCCATCAACAGTGCATCAATAGCTCCTTCACTATGCAGGGTCGGGTGAAGTTTGTAGCCTATGATCTTTCGGCTATAGGCATCGGTAACAATACTTAGGTAGCTGAAACCGGAAGCCTGCCGGATATAGGTGATATCGCTTACCCATAATACCCCTGGGTTATTGATCACCTTTTCACGGATCAGGTTTGGGTATTTCCTGTAATGATGATTGGACATGGTGCAGTAGGGCTTTCTCCTACGGTGCCTAATGAGCATCCCATAACTGCCCATAAGCCTATAAAGGCCATCCCTTCCCAGTTTTATTCCATGGGCTGTAAAATCTTCCTTCAGCATGTGGTAGAGTTTGTCGACCCCGCAGTATGGAAGCTGTTCCCTGATCTCTGTAACCAATCTGACGACCAGTGCATCGCGCATATGCATTGCCGGCTGTGCTTTTTGTTCATACCAGGCCTGACGGCTCTTGCTAAACAGTTTGCAGTAGTAGCTTATGCTAAAGCTACCGTAAAGCTGCATCAATAGTGTTACTGTTTGGCACCAGGCTTTTTTCTGATATTGATCTTGAGTTTTTCCTCAGCTACATCTATTAGTGTATTGAGGGCAATATTGTGCATCCTGGCATCCTCAAGCTGCTTTTCCATCGCTTTTATCTGCTTCTGCAATGCAATCAGATCCTGTCTTTCCTGTTCGGTCATTTCTATGGGTTCTGGAATAATATCGTCCGAATACTTCTTGCGCCAGGTTCTTATCAGTTCTGGTCCACTTGAGGGATTGATGTTAAACTTCCTGATCGCTTCGCTAACTGTCATTTCCCTTGCTTCCAACTGAGATACCAGCCATCGCCTGAAGGAAACTTCATAGGCATTGTGGTCATCCGTACGGTCGAAAGAATCGGAAACTAAAATACTAAATCCATTACTTTTTTTCTCTTGATTCATTTTGAGTTTTTTTAAGCCAAAATGTGTCAAGTTTTTTTAGGAGGGGACAGTCGATAGTTCAGGCGTTGCAATCAAGTTAACAACATTATACTTGCAGTTGGTAGGTTTATGCTTCCAGTTTGACCCCTCCTAAAATAGCGTGAACATCTCCATATCACCTTTACAGTTCATCTGAATCTATCGGTCCTTTGTCTCCGCTGTAATCTATTGCGCTGTAACGTTGCCAAAACCAATCTTTATTTACATACAAAGCCTGCAACAATAAATTATGGTTCAAAACAACATAGAAAAGCATTGGTTTTTAATTAAAAAAAGGTCATAACTAAAAGCCATGACCTGATTAGAACTCTACAACAAGTCTATGTTAGTACTGATAATTAATATCCATGTTATAATTTGTAGAATCCCAAGTTCCTTGTAACATCTTTATAAGTGCATCAAGAATCTTTATCAATTCAGACGTTGGAAATGGCTTTCTACTATATAATAATTTAAAATCCTCATCTTCGGTAGAAATCGATTGAAGCTCTTCTACAGAAATATAAGCTCCTTTGTTTTGTATAATAGTTATTAAATTTTGAAGGATTTGAATCATTTTTTGTTCTTCCGATATCGAATCAATATATTCAAATAATCCAATACTCATATATCCATGCGTGTAACCTTGAATGTCAACATTTAAGTCTTCTAATAATTCTTGTTTATTCGAAATATTATATTGATTCTTCGAAATTTCTTGTACTATGTAGCATAAAGCTAGTTGAATAAAATCTTCATGTATCCAAAATCCTTCACCTTTTTTGTAAGTAACAAAAGTATCCGCCATTTTTTAATAATTTAGTTTAATAATCTGATCACTATATTGTGAAAAATGTGTGGTTAAAATATTATCAATATAATCTTTGAAATAATTAGGATTACTTTCTCCTATTGCTGCCGAGAGATTATCAAAATATTTATAATCAATGGCGACATAATCTAAAGGGGGCCTTCCCACCTTAGGATTGCTAATTTTATTAAAATGAGCATCAATTGAACCTAAAAAACCTTTAGGTTTTATATTTTGTTTATCTCCTAATCTTCCTAACCATTTGCTATAGGTTTGTTTGCCACTTATAAATAATTCATCAATATTACTTTCGACCCCCATTGTATCATAACTTAAATCAGTAGTATCATCTATCAAATCACCCGCCTCATGCCTCTAACGATGCTCTTAATTTTTTACTTTATTTTTAATTCTAATTCAATATCAGTTATCCACTTCATGAATTCTAATTCTGATTCCCTGTGCTTCCGTCTATAAATTTTGGAGGTAACATTTCTGTTCTCCTCACATTAAAATAATCGACATGATGTGTCGCTTCTTGAAATTTCATTAATCGCTCAATATAACCGTCTGGATTAGCACGTATTAACCTAAACCCCTCATCTGAGGTGTTACCATATCGCTTTAAAAAATCGAACAATTTTGTCTGGTTTTCCGTCTTAATCAGCGATTGAAACTTTTTTTCGAAATTAGTTTCAATCCTGTACTTTATAAAAGCTTCAAACGAGCCTGCATTATTTTTAAATTTATTGAAAAGATTAACATCACCAGCAATCTCTTTTATAATTTTCAGTCTTTTTACATCATTTATCCTCTCTAAGGTTGTTCCAAACTCACCATAATAGTTCAAGAACCCATTAACAAAACTCGGGCTTGATATCACTTCGAGGTTTTTAGCCTCGATAATATTGTTATTCTTCAAAAGTAGCCAATTATCTATTTTACTACTGGCACTTTGATTTAGTTTTATCCACCCTTCCTCTGTAAGTTTACCAAAATCTTCAAAAAATAAGTATTTTTCATTATTATCCAACTGGTTAAATTTTGCAATGACATCGTCTATAATACCATTTGCGTTAATGGCATCAAGCCTAGCCTCCAAATTAGCAGCCAGCACAACCTGCTTACCTCGCAAAGTTGTAAGCAAATCGATTATGTTTTGCGGTACCCCGTGTGCCCCTGCGGGGAAATTTTCAATAATCTTTAATATCCTGTCAGCCTCTCTCACAGCTCTGATGCGGGCATAGATGGTAGTACCTATCGAAGTAAACATCAGGCCTATCATCCAATGCTGTATCGCTAAATGATGTGCTCTGGTAGCTTCATCATTGGCCTTTGTAGCTAAATAACCTTGGTAGCTACTAATTGTGCTGGCAGATACTGCGACGACCTGAGAAACCCCTTCCGCAGCTCGCCATATGGTTACCAATTCAGTTGGAGGATGTATACCTCCTCTAATGGCCTGGCCTAGTTTTGTAATATATTTTAAGTATTTCAAATCGTTAAGGATCGAACCACCTCCCGTTGCAAAAAAAAGTGCAATTTCAAGCCCGACGTTGATGGCCAGTGCAATTCCAGCATCAAAATCTACCAATTCATCATACTCTTCAGCATAATGATAAAGAAATGCTGGCACCATACTTTCTTGCGGAAATTCTAGTTCAAAGTTAGTTTGATATCCAGTCAGTGTCATGGGATGATAAATATGAAAATAACCAAGGTCATTACTTTCGGAAAAACTCTGATCATTTAACTTGTTACCATCTAAACTAACCTTTAAACCGGTCATTCTACTGGTTATGTGAACAGCTATATCCTGCATCTCAGTGAAATATTTTCTAGCATCTTTCAATTCTAAAAATTTCCCGCCCTGTATAACTCCTTTTGGAACATAAAATTCTAAAATATTCTGTTCGTTATATAATTGATCATTTATCCTAAAATAAGATTGTGGGTTTATTTCTTCATTACCATGCACTATTCCATTCGGAAAATAATTCCAGTTATATTTGGAAACCTTCCATAACTGGTAAACCGCATATGCATAATACTTACGGTTGGTCTGTTCATCAACAAACCACTCGATAACAGGGTATCTTTCGATGCGGGCATCATCTAATATTTTGTAAATTACTTCAAAATTAATGTTTATCCCGTTGGTGCGTTTTAACAAAAAATCCAGGAAATTATCAGCCCTGAAATTCTCAATTGATAATATCAGCCTTACCATATGCTGCTCATCCTCTTCAGAAACATTGCCATTTACAATATATGTCTGTAAAGAAAGAATTCTCAACTGATAAGGAACGAGTTTCAGTGCGCTTACTGGCAAGATATAGAGTAATTTTTCTAGTTTCTCTCTATCATCCAATGTTTTTAAAACTTCAAGCTCTCTAAAAGAGGTAAGATAGAATTGGCTTAGGCTCTGGAAATAATTATTAAATTCATAAAAAACTGGCTTTAAATAGCTAGCCGATTGAATGGATACCACAGGATCGTGTTTGTAGATATACTTTGGATCGTCTGATGGACTATAAAATTCACCCCAGCTCCACAATAGATTAAACACTAAAATTTCTAACGAATCGAGACTCATTTGGATCTGGATCAGTTGCGGTTCCTGAATTTGCATTACCATATATCCTGGCTAATGAATCTGCTGTTATGATTTTACGTAATATATCCTCGATTATAAAGTAAGTCTTATGAGCTGCGAGTGTAACAATTTTTTTATAAGTCGATTTATCCGTATTGCTGATCTGCCAGTTATCTACGTTATTGCCAAAGTTCCATTGAAAAAAATAACCACTTGGCTGGTTCATCAAATTCTGATCAATAATCTGAGGTGGAATACTTGAAGGGATGTCAATTTTAAATCCCAACAGCGTAGCTCCATCAAAGACTGCACGTTTGTATTTTTTTAAGAAATCCGTACCAGTTTTATTCTCCAGAATAAATGTATATTGATTTTCTTTATAATAGTAATTAAACGGTGTCCCAAAATCGGTTATTTTAACTGTAATTTCATCATTTGCTTTTGCTTCATATTCAGAAAAATTAAAATTCTTTAGTAATCCGGGCTTAAAATTAATTGGTGGTGACTGATACCCCGCATTATACATTGATGCTATATAGAGTTGAAATTCAATCTCTGCATAATATCCCTGCCTATTGGTAACACTTTTATCCTTAATATTAAAATCAATATTCTGAAGATATTTATAAGTAGACTGGTCATAAGTAAAGCCAATTAGAAATCCTTCTGTGTCAAATTTCAATTCAGTGAATTTATCATCTAAACGCACTGCCGTCCCATCAGTTCTTAATATTGTAACTTTTGTCATATCAACTCATTTATGAATGAAAACTGAGAATCTAATAATAGATCTGGCATATAATTACTGTATCTTTTCGAATAATGATATTTCCGGTCAATCGAATATACCATTACATCAGTTGCTGGCAGGTATAACTTCAGTTCTCCTACTGCCGTCTCCCCCACTATACCTGCTTTATATTTTTGATAAGTAATATTTTCGGCAGAGATTAATTCGTTTCCCTCTTCAAAAAGATCGATGAGGAAAAGCCTGGCATTAATTAAGCTGTTTGTGGTGATTAGCGCTTTAAGCAAATCGTTTTCTACCTGGGTAAGCCCCAGGATAATTTTATTGGGCGTACTGCCATCTTTAGCCAATAATTGTAACCCTTTAATAATTTCAGCACTATCGGTAAATGGCTGCAAACTATAATAAAAGGCATCGGGCAATTGGTAGGTTTTATTGCTGCCCACTGCACCCGAAACCGAAGGGTTGGATTTGGTATCGGGCGTAAGTGTTCCGCTTACCGAAAGTGCCGAGTTGAGTACGTCAACGGCTTCGGTAATGTAGGTTACCCGTTTTAACAACGGCGTAAGCGAATCTCCGGTTTCAATTACATCGTTAATATTTAAGGTTTGTACGGCAGAGATACCTATTTGTACCTTATCGTGATAATGGCTGATGAGTTTTACCTTTTGCGAAGAAAGCACAGCATAATCGCTATTTTCTGTTGCTTTTAACAATGGCGTAGCATTGAGCTGATCGAATACATCATCAAAAAAATTGGGTAGCCCCAATACGTTAGTGACAACATCATTGTCATCTGTTTCCTGCCCTAAAATATATGGATAGGTAGATCCCTGGTAAATGAGGATATTAAAACTGGCTATGTTTAGGCTGCCATTATCTCCGGCCACCGCAAGGTTGGCCAGTACAATGGTTTTGGTAAATAAACTCGGTGTACCATCAGTAGCGTTAGAGGCTTTTAAGCCTTCTGCATTAAAAAAGTTTTCTTTGGTACTGTTCACAATGTTGGCTACCTGTCCGTACAGCATGCTATTGGCTCCATTATCGGTAACCAATTGCAAAAACAAGGAGTTGTTTGCGGTAGCAGACGTGTGTGCAGCCTCATCTATGAGTAATGGCCAGCCATTGGTTTGGTAAGCCTGTTCAGTTAAAGTTGTTTCTACCGTACCCAGTTTTAAGCTTTTACTATCGGTACTGTTAATTAAATAGTTGCCATAAAAATTGTACGAACGGCAACGGTCGCTTTGGATATAGAGGTAAAGTTTGTTTTTGGTACTAAACTTACTTACTGCAGCAGTATAGATGGCTTCGCCCTTGGTAGCAGTGCCGTTAATGTTAACCACACCCGCAGCGGTATGGAAGCCATAAAAAGCGGCAATATCTAAAAACTGGAAGATCTGTTCTTTTATCCGTTTCTTTTGAAACTCGTCGGTTATAGTGTTTAAATTAATAATGGCTTCCGCTCCCCGGGCATAATTGAGATTAAAATTAAATTCGGCATTTGGGCCAGGCAACTGGTAATCGCCATAATTGAGTACCACATCTATGCCGCATTCGCCTGTAATAAAACTACCTAATGATGCTCCTTTGGCTATTAAAGGCAGCTCGAAAGCAGTATCATCCTTTTCTACAAACTGCCCGGCATTATCTACATATTCAGAATCTTTAAAGAAAAACTGATCGAGTGGCAAATTTGCCGCCTGGTGTGTAGGATCGAAACCAATGTATTTTGCCAGAAAAGCGGGCACATTTTCATTGTGATAAAAATCAGCAAAACTCTTATTGATTTTTTTTATAAAATCCGATACGTTATCACCGACCGCCAATACGTTATCACCCGAAAAGAAATCGCTCTTTTTTAAGCCACGGTAAATGAAATAACGGATATTTAAACCATTAATGGGCTGCTCGTAAGGACGTAAAATTAAATTGAGCACCTCGCCTCCAGCAGTTTGTGGCTGCACCAATATTACCCCCTTACAAATGGCGAATGCCTTCCCTCCCGTACTGGTAAACTTAGCTGTAAGGTTAAATTCGTTTTCGGAGACAGGCCCAAAGGCTTGCGCCGCCGTTTGGCTGACCGAAGCAGGATCGGTAAAAAAGTGCGATGTCGGAATAAATGGAGTCATGCTTAAAAATATCTTAGCTAAATGAGTTTATTATAAATACCAGTTTTTGGCCAGCCAATCGGCAATGCGTATAAGCGCCATTTCGTTACGGTCTACACCTGGCTGCTGTGATATTGAATATTTGCCCTGCGTAGGGATGTCTATCCGTGTGGTTACCTTATCTTTATAGGTGGTTACTACAAAGTTTTGTGCGTTAATGCCACCTGTAAAGTTTACCCGGGCCACCACAAGCCCCATAGCGGTACTAAATTCGTAGGTATCGTATTCTGGCCGCGTACTAATATCTTTAAACTCTCCGATAAGCGTTAGACCCTGATAAATCTGCTTGCCCTTGATGTATGGTGTACCAAGATGGTTTCTTTCTACCAATTTATACTCCATGGCAATTGGCGGGTTAACGCTTTTTTTAGCTAAAAATTCAGTAAACATTTTTGGATCGATTTGGTTGTTCACAATGATCCCGGACTGGCCGATCAGGGTGGCAAGAGATTTTTCGGTTCCCAGTTTACTCAATCTAAAAATAGCCTGTTGCTGGTTGGTTAGAAACGATAAGCGGTAATAATAAGAACCATTGTTATTACTATTTTCGGCAAAATCGGTGGCAATAGCGGCAATAATCAGTTTTTCACCATTAAGTGCATATATCTCATAAGTGCTGGTCAGACCAAAATTTTCCTTAACCTTATTTTTTACAATTTTGGCTAACTCCTTTCCATCAACCTGTATGGTTCCATCTTTAACGGCTACTTTTTGGGCCATTAAGCCTTGCCAAACCAATAAGCAACCTATTAATATAGTAACGGCTTTATATTTTATTGTTTTTTTCATTGTGAGCTATCGCTAAAGTTTTTCGATTTCTAATTCTAGCAAAGAGAAATTAAAATTGGTGGTATTGGTTTCTTTTGCACCCTGTTGCTGGTTGAAATAAGTACGTAGATTAATCCTTGTTCTAAAATTAGCCTCTTCGTTTGCAAGCATATTAAAATCCATGCTAAAATTTATATCAATAGGCAGGGTCATGCCTTTCGAGATAACATACTGTCCGGGCAAACAATATTCCGCTGCACTGTAACCACCTGCACTATTTTGCCCTGGTGCAATTAAATTAGTTTCAGCACCTCCAGTACGCGTAAACAAGAAGCTGATGGTTTGTTCATGATCGGCATCGCCACCTACCGGATTACAGGTTATATTGCCTACCAAACGGGCCTTTACCCGGTACACTCCTGCAGTAGGCACCTTGAACATTCGGGTATTGGCACCCCATGGCATTAAATTAGTGGTACCCTTCGTATTATCTATTACCACCGACTGATTATTCATGGTAGCATAAAATGCAACCTGTTGTGCACAATTCCCAGAGGTATAACCGGTTGTCATGGTAACAGGATAAGAACCACTGGTGCTCGATTTAAAGTGATAGTTTGGTTCTACTTCGCATAAGCTTCCATGATCATTGGCATATTGCTGTTTGTTATTGTTATAAAAAACTCTTGCCTGTGCATCAGCATCAGCCTGGCTTACCGTTGAAGTGAATGCACCATAAGGAAGAATATACAATACATAAGAACCTACGAAACCAGCTCCGCAATTATTTCTTTGGGTCTGTTCAATAATCGGGTTAGAAAGATAAATGCGTGGCGGAATGGTATAGGTTAGCATATCGGTTGGTACATTGTAATTGAAACGGATGATGGTAAATAAATCTGTTTCCTCATAACTGCCATTCGCACCTGGAACACTATAAGAACTAAATGAATTATACCCTACCGTACCTCCGCCAACTACACTCGGCACATAACTACCAGTACCACCAGACATAATCATTTTAGCTTCTCTGGTTTTTAAGCTGAAAGCTCCGCTTAAGCTTTGATCTGCCGCACCACGGCCTTTAATGTAAAATACAAAATCGGTTGTATTAGGATATTGTGTTATCAGCTTAGCTAAGTTAAACTCAAAGCGCCAGTTGTTGGCTGATCCCGGTATCAGGTCTGATGCCAGCATATAGGCGTTTTCAGCAATTACCGATACTGGTAAAAAGTTATTCCCGGTATAAACAGGCTGGTGGTTAACGGTTACTTCGGGATTATCAATCAAACCAATTACATTCAGGCTGGTATCATTGAATAGATCTACTACCAGAACAGCAGAATTAAACTGAGTAGTATTTTTAACGGTTACCTGTTTAGTGACCGGATTACCTGTAACCGGAGTAGCAGTAATGGTAAGGGTTTCATCGCTGAAACTGCTATCATTTTTAATAGTTGTTAATACATTGCCACTGAAACTAGCTCCTCCGTTAACTGTAAAAGTATATTTACTTGTTAAATCTTCTACAGTGTTATCTGAAAATTGCTGTAAAACGAGGTAAGTACCTGATTCGCCTTCGTTGATAAAATCAGGCCCCTGAATAATGATTGCAAGAGGTGCTTTGCAGGTATAAAAAGAATGGCTTTTAATGCCCGACCAGCCCTCGTTGCTTAATACCCTTACCCCTATTTTATGGCCACCACAATAAACCTTACCTCCAAAACTGGCTCCACGCTCATCGATTACGAGTACATCGTCTAAATACCATTCGTAGGCTAAAATACTTTGTTCATCAGCAGGATTACTAAAAGCAACAGTAAAATTAACAACGGTATCGCTAAAATATAGTTCACCACTCAATGTAAATGGTGGACCATAAAGGCAAAAATGATCAGGCATCGGTTTCTGGATTAACTTTACGTGTTTAAGCTTTTTCGCTTAAAGTAATAGTTAAAAATAGATCGAATTGTACCCAAACCGAAATGCCAGAAGCAACGTTTAAGTATTCTACGCTAACCGTTAAGTATTGATATATTTCTAGCCATTATCCGCATCTGTTAAATTAATTTTCGGATGAATGGAATCGCTGATGAGTTCCATTAAATTTTTAAGGGAAATGGTAAAAGGGACTGTGATCCGATCAAGAAGATAAAGATTCTTCTTTTTCCGGTCGATCTTATTTACAAAAGTTTTGTTAATGAGATAAGTTTGGCTGATCCGGATAAACTGATTGGAAGAAAGCTGCGTGCAAATTTTAGATAACGATTTGGCCAGCGTATGTTTCTGCCCGTTATGAAGGTTGATATGCGTGTAACAACCATCAGACTGGCAAAAAACAATTTCATCAAACTGTACAACATGAATATAGTCACTGTTGGAGATAATAAGCTTTTGAGCTGAGTTCTGTGTAGAGAGCATAGTCTTTAATCAATTATAGGTTTTCATTGTATGTGTCATTTGTGTAAAGGTTAAAAAACTGAGCACAGGCAACGTCATGATTGGATTAAGCCATGATAAACATTACTGTTTAAATGTTGACGACTAAATTATTTTAAAAACCTTTAAGGTTAAAGCATTTGTAAATCAGTAGAAACCAACTCAAAAAGACCAAAACAATAGTATTGGACAATAACAAAAACGCAATTAACCATACAAAATGGTCATAAAACGTATCATATTTGACACAATTAATCAGTCTAACTTCTGAAATTTTAAACTACATTACTATAGTTAGAAACTCTTTTTTAACCCATTTATTATCCGAAGAAATTTTAAACCAACTATTTTTTTCGTCGATGACAAATACTTCCTGGTTTTTGTAGATGGAAGCAACTTTGGGATAGTCGATTCCGGGGCCACTGCGTACATTTAAGGTATTGGCATTTACGGTGTAACGTGTTACATCTTTTGTGTATGAACCATTTACCCAATTACTGGCAGAAGAAGAAATTTTATACCATCCATTTTTGATTTCGTAAACCCTAAGGATAGCACCCAGTATAGCCGCTTCCCTGTCTTTTACTATGTTACTTTGGGAATTGGCTTCTGTTCTGATATTTAAAGTATCCGAAGCAACGTATACATATTTTAGTACGGGAATTTTAGGGGGCATAGCCGTTGTTTTTAAAACATTAGCTACCAGAGGCAGAAAGTACTTTTCGCAATCGGCCACCTTATTCCCCCAAAAGAAGTTCGTACCTGGACAGGTTTTGTTGTTCTTGGTTCCGTTGTTGCGTTCTCCTGTAGAAAGGTTGAACCAATGGTGGTAAACAATTTTATCACTATTAACGGGAATACTAAATTTTTTACACAAAGCGGCAGTGATCCTTACGATGGTTTCTTTATGTTCAGTTGTCATTGTATCCTTACCTAGATCGAAATTTCCCAAATTTTCTATACAGATCGCATTAGCGTTAAAGCCAAAAATACATGCGGAAGCTTGTTCTAAATTCCTCCCTGTTAAAATACTGCCATCAGGGAAGGTAGTAAAATGTTGTCCGATATCCATCCAGCCGTTATTATTCACATGGTAATTTTTCATGGCAAGCTGTAGCTCAAAATGGTTATCTCTTTTAAAAGAGATATAGCTTGGATTCCATGTATGGTGTTCCTGAATGTAAATAATTGTCCTTGCAACTCTTAAGTTTAAGAGCCATTTTTCAAATTCTGAGATGTCAAGTTTTGTAAAGCCTAATTTAGATGTCATAGTCGTGATTTTTGTTCTTTTGAGTAGACTTACTACTGTTTAGACGACGGTTTAAACAGCAATGAATGCGCTAAGAAATTTACAGCTTTTTTTCACAAAAGATAATATTATTTTTCAACGACCGTATAATCTCTATAATTCCATCTCAACTAATCTAAATGGTAAATAAAAAACCAATAATATTTACATTATCAAACTTAATCACCAGTTTGCATATTTATTAACTATCCCCAGCTAAATTCTATGCATTTTGGCCGTTTAATATCAAAAGATGTATTTAAATATAAGCTCCAATAGATCAACTAGCGCCAATTTCCCGTAGAATACGTACCTTAAAGTATATAGAATCACAACACAAAATCTTATTCCGGAGCTTAGATTTCGTCTAATAATGGTTAGATAGCTCAAATTGCTAAAATTTAAGGTTAATTGGAGATGAACGTATCGCCAAATTTTTTAGTTGATAAATGTTGGAACTACTAGAATGTTTAGTTGTTGAATATGCAAATGAGTTTATTGCTATTTGAAGGCAAGATAACTTTTAGAGCTATTGTCAAAGCCTCTTCTGTGCCTGATGATGCGATTTGCTTGAGGTGTGTACCAAACTTCATTTCAAACTGAGTACCCACCTTTTTACCATGCTTTCTGCAAAAAATCGTAATGATTTTCATTTCCCAATCAATTTATATTACATTTTGATAAAAAGGTAGTGAGAATAGTAAGGAATAGCATAGGTTCTACTTAATAATACATGAAATAATTTAAATAATACATTTACAATAACGTTTTCGTGTAAAAAAATATAAAATAATCATTACTTAATAGACTATTTAATACTTCAAATTAAGACTTGTGTAAAATTTAGAGAAAGAACTTTGAGTTGAATATTATGTAACTAAATTTGATTAATCCCTCACCTACGTTAATTAGATTATCCCATTTATTTTATTTGAATACCCGGGTAATTGTTTGCAATCGCGATTTGCAAACAACGAACTAATTTTAAACTACTTATTTAAACCTAAATGAAAAATCAAAAAGAAGCAAAACACCTGGGTGTTATCGTATGTTCATTCTCCCTATTAATTGTGATGGGATTATCATCATGTAAAAAGAATGGAGAGGATAAGTTATCAGACACAAAAGTGCCAACTGAATCAAAACTAACGAAAGCAGAAGAAATTCTTATTATGAAGGCCGGATTTTCGACTAACGATGCGGAGAAAATAGGAAATTCTTTTCTTGTTGAAGGGGATATCATGATGTCTAAAGAAGATCTTATACGCCAAAAGGAGTTGAGAAAAGGGCTGGCAGTAACTAACGGACCTAGTACTGAACAGTATAAATCTGGCTATACATTAGCTGCCAAATATATTAACAACGGTCAAATAAAAATTAAAGTTAACGGAGGCAATTTGCAACAACTTGTAACGGATGCCACTTTAATAGCAATTAAAAGATACAATGATCTAAAACTGAAAACCACTTTTGTACTGGAGACAAACCCAACTGCTACAGCAGACATTACAGTTAGTATGAAAGATCTTGGTGGCAGAGATGCTAATGGAGGCATCACCTTAGGCCAAGCGAGTGGATTCCCAACCGCAGATGGCACGCCTAGCCCTGGTTTTGCGCTTAATAATCAGTATTATACTTCCGCTTTCACCCCCACTCAGATTGCTGCTGTTATTGCTCATGAAGTTGGACATTGTGTTGGATTTAGGCATACAGATTATATCAATAGAAGATCATGCGGTATAGGATCACAAGGAGAACCAACAGTAGATTATCTCACCAATGAAGAAGAAACCGAATATTTATTGGATGCAAATGGCAATAGAATTCCGGATTTAACATTGACCGCCAGCTTAATCCCTGGAACACCAAAAACTGATTCAAGTTCATGGATGCGTGCATGTAATGCTCCCGGAGCGTTTACTACAAACGATAAAACTGCCATTTATTATCTTTTAGGAAGGCAATAACCGTTTCTTTTAACTTAATAACAGCGGATAAAAATCCTATCTAAATTAAAGGAGGCTGTGGAACATTTTTCTCACAGCCTCCTTTAATTGTTTTCAGGTAGATATTAATTAAAAGTATATTGTCTGATTGGCACAATTAAAAAGTTTGATAAGGCTACAGACTTTTATTCTATACAGATTTATGGTTAACCTATATAGTTACTATTTGCCTCGAACCACTTGGTAACCCCTATTAAAGCGGATACATTTCTACTCTAAATTTCTTAGCAATGATTTTGAATTCACCTCCCGTGGATAAAGTCTTAATTGTATAGCAGGATAAATTCTCATTAATTAGTCCATGCCACTTTTCATTAAACTTAATAAAATCAGTATCTTCATCTGAAGACTTAAATGCATCATCAATAGATTCATCTGCTACTATACCAAAATTCATATCGAACCGTGCCCAGTAAACATCTTCGAAAAAAAGTCTTCCAATGCCGCTGTTATACCAATCAATCTCAAAGATAATAGTATCGTGCCTTCCTGGGTTTGTTCTATCTATTTCAACTCTTTTTATTACTGAGTCATGCCAATACAATTCATCAAATTCCATATTGAGTAACGATTAATTATTGCGACTACGGCCATTTTGAAGTATCATAATTATGCTCTTTGCCATTATCTAATGAAATTGACTTTTTATTGGCTTGAGCATTAAGACCTTGTGTGGTCTAAAACCAAAAAGGCCACCTTACAGGTAGCCTTTAATGTGGTGGAGAATATCGGATTCGAACCGATCACCTCTTCACTGCCAGCGAAGCGCTCTAGCCAAATGAGCTAATCCCCCAGGTTATGGAAATTCAAATACTAAATATCTATTGACACAATTTAAGTATTGAAACAAGCTTCCGGCTTGTGGAGCAAAAATAGCAAATACTTTCTCGAATGCAAATGATAATTGATCTTTTTATCCAGGTAATTTCTTAATCCTTAAATTTAAAAGCAAACATGGCCATAAAACAAATGATTGCAATAGCCGACTGCATCGGGTAATTAATAAACAGGAAAAGAACAAATGTGGCAATTAATAACAATACAAAAAACATAAAGGCCTTAAATACAGAATCCATATAAAACATGGATACGATGGCCAGGATGTAAAAAGGAATGATAACGGCAGTGATAAACATCGCCGAAAATAAATTCCTAATATTAACCGAACATTAAATATTTTTTAGGTTTAATTCCTTAAAGATCTAAAACTATACGAGCTGTTTAATTTCTTTCTTGTTTAACAGATCCTGATATAACGTTACAAATTGGCCAACATGGTAACCATCCATTAAAGCATGGTTTACATGTATAGATACCGGCATGATTCTTTTCCCATTTTCATCCCTAACCTTTCCAAAAGAAATTTTCGGACAACTATCCTGATAGGAAAAACTCCGGGCGTGTGATAGGGAAGTGAAGTTTAACCAGGGCAAAGCCGAATAATGGATTACATTTTCTCCTGATGAAGAAGGAATTAAGCCTGTGGTTGATTGTACTTTTTCGATTTCTTGCGCTGCTCCTCTTCTAAAATCTTCGAAATCCTCGTGAAAATCTATATATCCGAAGCCGAATGTGCCGTTTGGTCTGTTAATGGTGGCAGCGGCATTAATGATGTTGTGTTTCCAAACTTCGCCGTCGATTATGCGGTAGCTAAAAGGTTCTACCTGATTTGCTGCAATAAGCGATTTATGCAAATAAAGCAGGAAGAATGAACGTTGAGTTTCTTTTGCTTCATGGTAGGTAGCCGTACAATCTACATCTACTGTAACGCCGAAGAAAGGTTCTTCAAAAGCGCTAAAAAATTTAAAATGATCTTTTCTGATCCAGGTTTCTATATCTATTTTTTCTTTCATTCAATTAATTTTGGTAAAACCTCAGACAGGCTTTCCATCTGATAAAAATTCTCGTGTTCGATGGTATGTTCAATGCTTTCGTGTATCCAGGTGGTATGAAAAGGAATGTGTACCGCGTGGCCACCAATATTCAATACTGGCAACACATCCGATTTTAATGAATTGCCCAGCATTAAAAATTCTTCTGGCTTACAATCAAGATGTTTAAGTAATTTTCGGTAATCACTTTCCTGTTTATCGCTCATAATCTCGATATGGTGAAAATAATGATCAAGACCTGATTTGGTAAGCTTACGTTGCTGATCCAGTAAATCGCCCTTGGTAGCCACCACCAATCGGTATTGCCCATGCAAGGTTTTGAGTACATCTTCTACACCTTCGAGTAAAACAACGGGTTTATTGAGCATTTCTTTCCCCAATTCTATTGCTTTTCCCATAATTATGGGGTCAATTTTCCCCAATGTTATGTTTAAAACGGTTTCCATCATACTCAACACAAAACCTTTAATACCGTAACCATATAGGGGTAAATTGGCAATCTCAGTTTTATAAAGTTCGGCCAGAATGCTGTGCCGTGGCATAAAGTCTTCTAAAAGACCCGCAAATTGCTCTTCCGTTTCGCGGAAATAGGGTTCGTTTACCCAAAGGGTATCATCAGCATCAAAAGCAATTACAGTAATTTGATTTTTCATTGTTATGCTTACTTTAGTGCCGCAAAAGTAACCCAAGAGATCGTGTTAAAAAAGGACATTTGTCTCGACTATATCAATATGCTACGGACCAACCTTACTTTCTTATCTTTTATTGAACGATTCTGTTTGGAAAATAAAGAAGAAAAAATAACACTAAAAAGCTTTAAGGCAGGATATAGATTTATAGAGCAGGGAGAAAAAATAAGCAACATTTACATCATCAAGGAAGGGATAAGCAAATGTTTTATTTCTGAAGAAAATGGTAAAGATTTTATTATCGAATTTTTAGGTAAAGGGGAAGTGGCCGGCGAACTCGAAGCTATTAAAAAGATAGATTGTTTATGCACCGTGGCTGCAATCAGTGATGTTACCGCCTATGTTATCCCTGATTTTCTATTCCTATCCCTCATAAACAGGAGTAGTGAATTTACTACAATCCTGCTTCAGGAATTATCCACCAGAATTATACAAACCAGTACAAGGGCATCTTTTCAACAACTATATACATTGGAATATGCACTATTAAAATTACTTAAACTGCAGGCCGACGAACATATCTCCATCTCCAAAGAAGACATGGCTGCCTACCTCGGCATATCAGTAAGAAGCTTTAACAGAAGCTTAAAGCAAGTAGTGGATAAAGGAGGTTTTGATACGCCTGAATTTGAAAATATACTGCTGTTGCCCAACATGAAAAAGCTGGTGGAAAAACTTAAATAATTGCCTCATTTTATGGTATAATTATTGCAAGGAATATATTTTTAATTTAACTGTAACGTTTTGCTGTTTAAACCCGTTTAGGTTAATAAAAAAATGCGCGGCTTTGCGCAATTGCGACTACACCAACAACCACATATACAAATGAAACAAAACCGCCAATACAGCTTAAAATTTCCCAGTTAATCAGTATTGAGGAACCGATCTATTCAGAATAGATTACTCCGACTTATGATGATATCCTTAACTATCATTTATATAACGCGTAAACAAACCGTTTAACGCAATTTACTGATTATAGCTAATCTAATTAAAATGAGCGCTTACATTAACATTTACACAAACTCTTTAACCGACGACCTCATTCCAACAATTTTAAAACGTTTGAACGAACACGAAAATGTGTTAGACATCAATTCGTCCTTTTCATTTAGAAACCCTAACGGAAATTTACCGATCGTTTTTAAGTGGGATAAACCAAGCCTGGAAATATTTAACGAAAACAGCCTTAAGTTAAATTTCGCTGTATCGCTTAAATCTTTCGACTTAAAAGAATACAAGAAAAAGCTTTTTAAAGAAAAAATCATTAAGCAGAGTCTGGTTCAAAAGATTTTGGGATTATTTAAAAAGAAAAAAAGAAAAGTTGCAAAACCGGTTAAGCTAAGTGCTGAGGTTGAAGCAAAACTTCAAAACTACAACAAAGTATTTTCGCTTAAATACCATTCAGGTGATGTTTTCGAAAATCACTTTGCAACCCTAATCGGTGCAATAATTACCGAACTTACAAATGGTGTTTGTCATTTTACACAAGAGAACATTTGGTACGATTCAAAAAATGCCTTAACAGAATCACTTGTGAACTTGTACACCCTGGAAGAATTGCCAAACCACATTAATAAAAATGCAGTAGCAGTTGCCATCTAGGTTAATATTTTAAGCCAATATTAATTTCCGGTTTCACCGTGAATTGATATTGGCTTTTATTTTATCATCCTTTTTGCCGGATTCCTCCTTCAATACACGGCCAGCCATTAAACATTTCCTGGCTAAACTTGTTAATTAAATTTAACACAAACAAGTATGGCCGATAGCTTAATAATTAACGGAAGCGCCAGGTTGAATGGCAATACGCAAAAATATATCAGCAAACTTACCGAAGAAATTGCTTTTGATCAGATTAACCTGTTAGAGCACCATTTTCTTCCCTACAATTACGAAAACCAATACCCCCCGGAAGATTGTTTCGAAACCTTTGCCAAAGAAATATTGTACCACAAACACTTAATTTTTGCTACTCCTGTTTACTGGTACGCCATGAGCGGAAGAATGAAAAATCTGTTCGACCGCTTAACAAATTGGGTAACCTTAAATAAAGATGTGGGCAGAAACCTGAAAGGTAAAACCATGCAATTAATTGCAGTTGGCACCGATGCTGACTTGCCTGATGGATTTACCACGCCATTTTACATGACAGCGAATTACCTGGAGTTGGATTATAAAGGCCACTTGTATTTTAATTCGGATGATAGGCTTAATGATGATGAATTTGCCGAAATGAGGAAATCTTTCTTTAGTTTTATAGCCATATAATAGCTGTTTGTTATCGCTCAAAAATTTATTTATCCAAAAATTCTATTTAAAGCAAAAGCATGAACGTAGAAGAAGTTTTTAAGAACAATGAAAAATGGATTGCCGATAAACTGGCCATCAATCCTGATTATTTTACAGAATTATCCAAAGGGCAAAGTCCTGAGTTTTTGTATATCGGCTGTTCTGATAGCCGTGTAACCGCCGAAGATTTAATGGGTATCCAACCGGGGCAGGCTTTTGTGCACCGAAATGTTGCCAACCTGGTAAATAACGTGGATTTAAATGTAATGACGGTTTTAAATTATGCCGTGCGCCATTTAAAAGTTAACCATATTGTGGTTTGTGGCCATTACAACTGTGGAGGTGTTAAAGCAGCCATGCAGCCAGCAGATTTGGGCATTTTAAACCCCTGGTTAAGAAATATCCGCGATGTTTACCGCATTCACAAAGATGAACTGAACGCCATTGAAAACGAAGATTCGCGTTATAACCGATTGGTAGAACTTAACGTACAGGAACAATGCGTTAACCTGCTAAAAACCGCAGCCGTGCAGGAAGCTGTTACCGCACGCGGATTAACCGTACAAGGTTGGGTATTCGATATACATACCGGCCGCTTAATCGACCTGAAAATTGATTTCGAGAATATTTTGAAGGATATTAAGGAGATTTATAACCTGTATTAAATGTTTGGGTTTGGCCTGGGGAGCGTTTGGTGTCCAGGGCTGCACAAAAAACAGATATTTGAAATAAAGAAGTCAAGTTTTTTTTAACTTGACTTCTTTGACATATAAATCTTAAATCATCGACTATGAAATGCAGAATAAGGATTTAACCTACCTGCCCATCCAACCGCCATCAACGGTTAAAATTGTTCCATGCACATAATCACTTGCTGCAGAAGCCAGAAATAATGTCGGTCCTTTAAAATCTTCTGGTGTTCCCCATCTTCCGGCAGGAATACGGGATAATATAGAGGTGCTTCTATCCTGATCTTCGCGCAATGCAGAAGTATTATCGGTTGCAATATAACCTGGCGCAATGGCATTTACATTTACGCCTTTTGATGCCCATTCATTAGCAAAAGCTTTGGTTAAAGATGAAATTGCACCTTTACTTGCCGCATATCCAGGAACGGTTATACCACCTTGAAACGACAATAAGGATGCCGTAAAAATCACTTTTCCACTACCCCTGGCAATCATTTCGCGCCCAATTTCGCGGGTTAAAATAAACGGAGCAGTTTGGTTTACTGCAATTACCTCATCCCAATATTCATCCGGATGCTCAGCAATTGGTTTGCGTAAAATAGTACCTGCATTGTTAACCAGAATATCAATAACGGGATGATCGGCCTTTACCTGCGCAGCAAATTCAAGCGTATTTTCACGTTTACCAAAATCGCACTGGTAGGCATAAAACTTTCTGCCTAAGGCTACAATTTCCTTTTCTACAGCACTCCCCTGCAATTCTAAACTTGCAGAAACACCAATAACATCGGCGCCTGCTTCGGCCAGTGCTAAAGCCATTGCTTTCCCGATACCTCTTTTACAACCGGTAACTAATGCAGTTTTACCTGCTAAATCAAATATGTTCGACATGTTTTTTAATCAGATAAATTGCTTCTTATTTCAGTTCGGTAATGGCACAGTGGTCCATATCGCCATAATCAAGGTTTTCACCAGCCATCCCCCAAATAAAGGTATAATTGCTTGTACCAGCACCAGAGTGGATAGACCAGTTTGGCGAAATTACTGCCTGATCGTTCTGCATCCAAATGTGGCGGGTTTCTTGCGGCTGCCCCATAAAATGGCAAACACTTTGCCCTGTTGGAACCTCAAAATAAAAATAAGCTTCCATTCTCCTGTCGTGCGTATGCGCCGGCATGGTATTCCACACGCTACCCGATTTTAACTCGGTCATACCCATCTGCAACTGGCAAGTTGGCAACACGCTGTTTACCAATAACTTATTGATGATCCTGTGGTTCGCTGTTTCGGGTGTACCCAATTCTACAATTTCTGCTTCAGCCTTGCTTACCTTTTTGTTTGGATAAGCGTGGTGTGCCGGGGCAGAATTGATGTATAATTTAGCGGCTTCACCAGGAATTGCAGATTCGAAAAACACCTCTTTAGCACCTTTTCCAATGTAGAGAGCTTCTTTATAGTCCAATTCGTATTTTTCGCCATCAGCAGTAACAATTGCTTTTCCGCCTACATTGATAATACCAAGCTCCCTGCGTTCTAAAAAATAGTTTGCTTTTAAATCATCAGGATTCGGAAGGGCTATTTTCTGATCAACAGGCATAGCACCACCAACAATATACCTATCGAAATGAGATAAGGTTAAATTTACCTGGTTGGCCTCAAATACGTTTTCAATTAAGAAATTATCCCGCAAAGCTGCGGTATCCATTTGTTTAACTTCTTTGGGACTTTGCGCGTAACGGCTTTCAAATTTATTCATTGGTTAAAAAATTGAGTTTTGGGATAAAAATCTGACTCATATTTCAGATCCTATCCGCAAATATATTTATACGATACTTAATTTTGGTATTAATACTCAACTTTATAATCCTTTTTAATGGTTTCTCCGCCCCAGGCTTTCAAACTCGTCCATGGCGCAGGTGCATCCGTCCAGAATTTATTATCAGCGGGCAGGCCCAAAGTTAAAAAACCTAAAGTTGCCATATATAAACTTCCGGTTGAGGTATAGGTATCGGCCACTTCTGGTTGATGACCGTTAAAACCCAACACTAACCAGCCTTTATTGTCGAAATTCTGGTTTCCATCATAAAGTTTATGCATTATAGCAGTTAAACCACCGCGAACCTGTGCTGGTTTTACATATTCGGGCAATTTTTCCATTAAGGCTGTTTGAGCCAATGCCTGAAATGCAGCTGTACGGTAGGTAATCGATCGGCCATAAGCAGGGTAAGTCCCTTCCGGGGAAATAATCCTTTCTAAATATTCCGAATAGCGCACCATTCTTTTCAAGGCGAGGTCGTAATCGGCCTGCGGTGCTTTTTTCTTATCAACCAAAACCTTTAAAAGATCAACAAGCATCGGATGGATCACGTATGAGTTGTAATAATCCATGCTAAATTTTTCACCGTCACTGTACCAGCTATCTCCCACATACCATTCTTTCATTTTGTTGATCGAAAACTGAACACGTGCAGGATCATATTGCTCGCCAATGCTCAGCAAAAAACCTTCAGTTAAGCCAGAAAATAAGAGCCAGTTGTTATAGGCCCCGCTCCTGGTGCGTAAAGATTTAAATTCTTCTATAAATCTTTTTTTAGTCGTTTCATCAAGCGGTTCCCATAATGCTTTTGGGGCACGCAAAAAAGCATGCGCCACATAAGCGGCATCAACAATCGGCTGACTTTCTGATCGGTAACTGATGTAATCCGGACTTTCGGGATTAACCGAATTGGCCAAAGCTTTTAAAAGTTCGGTGCGCATGATTTTTCTGAGTTTTCCTTCAGGGGTTTCATCATCCGGTAAAGCCAGCCAGGGTGCAACCCCAGCAATGGTACGGCCCAAAGCTTCCAGATAGGTAACTTTTGCTACGTTTAGGCCATAGCCTGGCGCTTTTTCTAAAGGCATATTTTTCTTTAAAGTTTCGTTTGCCAGGTTATGAATTACCGGATAAGCGATTCTGTTTAAGGTTTTGACCCAAAAAACACGGTCTTCTGCCCCTGTTACAGGTTTCTTTTGTGCATAAGCAAACTGAGAAAAAATCAGCAGGGCATAAAAAATTAGTTTACATTTCATTTTCATTATAATGTGGGTGATAAAACTCAATTTTAGATTAAATTATTTGGAGAGCGGGTTTCTATGCTACTATTCAGTTTCTTTACGCTTTCCGGATCTAGGCAGCATAGCAGGCCTTACTATTACTAGTTGGATGCTTATCCGACAAACATGAGTTTCTGAAAGTCTTTGCACAAACCCAATGTTCATAAACCCGGTAGTAGCGGCAGCCTCCGATTCTTCATCGGAACTATAGCGAATAACGGGGCTACCGGCTCCGAAGCACTGCTGAACCTAGATTTCCGAATAAAACAAAAATTCATTATCCGGCTAATCCAGAACAGCTATTCCGCTTAAACCTGTATTTAATATCCTATAAGTACCATTTTTTATACCTTGCCAAGGCCTCTAAATAATAATAATCGGCATAAATTAAAGGTACATCAATTTCACTGTTTAAAGGATAGGCACCAGTACTGTGCATCAATAAAAAGCCTCCGTTTTCGCCCAGCTTTGCATGGTATTCGCTGCTTGAAAGAGAATAAATCATGGTTTCGGCTGCCGATTTAAATTCTGTTTTCTCACTTCCGGAGGTATATTGACCCAGCTCCAATAATGCCGAAGCCATTAATGCACCCGCAGAAGCATCCCGCTTTGCAAACGGAATACCCTGTGCATCAAAATCCCAGAATGGAATTTTATCTGCAGGCAGGTTTGGGTGGTTAAGAATAAAATGTGCTATACCTTTTGCCTGTTTTAAATAAACCGGATCTTTAGTAAAACGGTACATCATGGTATAACCATACAGCGCCCAGCCCTGTCCGCGTGCCCATGCAGAGCAATTTGCAGCACCCTGCCATGTCGCTTTTCTAATTACAGCTCCTGTTTCAGGGTTATAATCAACCACGTGGAAAGAGCTGAAATCGGGGCGGAAATGGTTTTTTAAAGCCGTATTTGCATGGATAACCGATATTTCCTTATACTTTTTATTGCCTCCATTATCACTCACCCAGTTCATCATTTCAAGGTTCATCATGTTATCGATAATTACGGGGCATTCCCATAATTTACTCTTATTCCACGATTGGATTGATTTTACTGCCGGGCGGTAGCGTGTAGCCAACGATTCAGCCGAGCGCTCAATTACAGCCTTATATTCTGGCTTACCGGTTAATCGGTAAGCGTTGCCAAAACTACAGTACATCATAAATCCCAAATCGTGGTTGCCAGTATACGTTTGGTTAGGCTCAATTACTTTTAAAGCTTTCTCGGCCTCCTGTTTAACCTCTGCATTTTTAGTCTGTTCGTATATGTACCACAAACTGCCAGAGTAAAAACCGCTGCACCACCACTTAATGTCGTAATTTACAGGTTTCCCTTTCTCAAAAGTTTGTGGTGTTTTTCCTTCGGGAATATTTTTACCCAGCACTTTATATTGATCAAGGGCGAATTTAAATTCATCGTTAATTAACTGGGCCATAGGCTTCTTTGCGGTTTGGGCAAATGAAACCGAACTGCTTAACAACAGCAATGCGACAGCGAGATTGATTTTTTTCATAATTAATAGTGTGTATTATTCTTTAATTTTAAAAGTTGCCGTTGCACCCGAAAGTGGGCCGGCAGGTAGATTACAATTTATATTTTGTGGTTTTAACATGGCCGGTAGTTTTAAAAGCACATTAATGCTTGCATTTTGCTGCGCCGGATCTGCGATGTAAAGCGTAGGGTTTTTACCATTTATATTTTTAATGTAAACCGTACAAGCCTGATCTACACGGAGTGATAAGCCATCTGCAGTCAGCGTTCCAGGTTTATAAAAGACGACTTGCAACATATTTAAACCAATGTGTTTTACCGCCTGTATCTTGTCGGTATTTTTTAATATCTCAATCATCGATCGGTTATACTTTTTTAATCCGGCTACATCTATCCCTGGCACAACAATATATTGGTAACTGCCATTTTGTGGATTTTGACCATGGTTTAACCACATTTTAAAAACATTATGCTTTAACTCGGTTTTACTTTGAAAATGGTTAATGCGGTACCAACTTCCACTTTGGGCTTTAGTGCTGATTTCCAAATTCCCACCATGGGGAAAAATATACCCAATACTATCGTGTATTGCCCAAACTTCGCTTTTGCCATTTTTCTGTATGCCGTTAGAAGTTGATACGTTACCACGCAACCATACCTGATTGATTGTGGTGGTGATATTTTGTATAGCATTGCTGTTAATCCCGGCACCTAAACAAACCACTTCCTGATCAAAAAAGAACCATGCCTTTTTAGCCTGAACGCTGTCATAATTCAAATCATAGCACGAAACGCCATAAACGCCATCACTTACCCCGCCCACAAATTTGGTGCTGCCAGGTATACCCCATTCTTTTAATACTGTTGCGCCACTGTCATCAGCATAATCCCTGCTGGTAGTGCCCGGAATTTTATCCCATTCCCAAACGGGCATTAGGTTTGCATATTCTGACCCGTTACGCTGAATATTTGTTGCCCCATCGGGGAGAAATTTCCCCAATATGTTTTCATTGTTGCCACGTTCCGTTCTTAGCGTTCTGCTCGATGCCGTTTGAACACTGAAAGTATAAGCCTTACGGAGGTGCAGGGTGTAACCACTTTTCCAATATTGGCTATGGGAGGCTGTTATTCCGTAATCAACAGGTTTTTTGCCTGATGTTCTGAGTTGTGCTGCATCCCAATAATCGGCATTTTCGGGGTCGAACAGTTTAATTTTGCCTACCATACCGCCCATGCCGCTACTTAATGAGTCTTTACGACTAATCCCCCGTCCGCGTACATTAAAATCATAAAACGATCCCCTTACCGTTTTGAGGAAGGTATTTTTGAGGTAATTAACCAAAATAGCCAGTTGATCTTTTGGCAGGGCATATTCCGTTCCACGTAAATAAAAAGCAGCATTAACCGAATTTCCGGCGAATACCCTGCCGTAACTCGCAATGGCCTGCTGTTTACCATGCTGGTAGTAACTTCCATCCACCTGAACGCCTTCTTTTCCATCTGCAGTGGCTATCGGTTCGAACAGGTATTTCGCGGCAGAATCCAAGGTTGCCTTATTTTGTGTTAAGCAGGCCCTGTAGAGATAATGCAATGCCTCATCAGAGGTATTGGCACCATCACCGGTTTTTAACTTTCTGATCGTTCTATTAACCAAGGCATTTTCTAGCTCAACAGGGAGTTGCGTTTTCGCATTCCGCATTAAAATTAACGTTTGGCCAATGGCCTGTGGATAAAAAATATCGTTGTACCACCAGTTTTTGTTCTTTGGATTTTTATCCAGCCAGTTCTGCAAAGCTTTCACAATTGCACCATACAACTCTTTATTTTGATACAGCTTATTTGATTGCCTTATATAAGCAGTTGCCATATCTTTTATCCTGTTTAGCGGATCGTATTGCGCATCTGCATAATTAATATCCGCCCAGCTTCCATCTGGAAGTAATGCCGGCAGGTTTTTATTTATCCTTTTTGTTAGCACGCCATCGTTTATGCCTACCTGCAAATCCAGATTGATACGCTCCATAATAATGGTATAGGGTTTTTGCTGTGCGCTTACAAAAAAGCAGCTTAAACAAACAAAAATTACCGATAAACTTATTTTCAACCCGTTATTTTTTATCCTCACCATCATTTTCTACGGTTTAAAGGAGTTTTGTAAACCCTAACATAATCTACCTCATATTTTAATGGTAAAATCGCTTCTTTTAATGGCCCGCCCAGCGTTCCCTGCCTGCCCAAAGCCAGGTTAAGCAGCAGGTAAAATTCTTTCCTAAAAGGATTGTCGACTGCGTTATCTGCTTTTTTAACATCAAATACCATATACTTCAAATTATCAAAATAGAATTCAATTTTATCTTCATCCCAATTAATGGCATACACATGAAAATCTTCCCATGGTTTACCCACCACAGGTTTTTCCCCCTGGTGTTTATAGGTATTGGTAGAATCTGCATAATGTACCGTTCCGTATACCTGTGTAGAATCTTTACCCACAAATTCCAAAATGTCAATTTCGCCGCAATTGGGCCATTTTACCTGACCGCGGTTGGTACCCAGCATCCAAATGGCGGGCCATGCACCAACACCCTTACATACTTTTGCCCTAACCTCTACCCGGCCATACTTAAAATGCTGCTTCCCTAAAGTAATTATACTGGCTGAGGTAAAATGCGCACCTTCAAATTCTTCCTTTTTTGCTTCTATTACCAGTTTTCCATTTTCTACCCTGGCGTTCTCCAACCTGTTTTTTGTATAAAACTGTGGCTCTTTATTGCGTACAAATCCTTGCTCGTAAGTCCACTTTTTAGCATCAGGCAAACCTGTATAGTCAAATTCATCGCTCCAGATCAATTTTCGCTTTATGCCATCGCTTTGCGCAAAACAGTTATAGCCAACCAGACAAAACAGGAAAATTAATAGTTGTTTCTTCATAAAAGTATTTTGTAAATGCGGCTGGCATTAAACTGGTTAAGCAGCCGCATTTGTTGTTAAAGGATAACCTTAATATTAAATTCCTTTGTTGTTGATTTACTTTGGTTGGGATTAACATTATAAGCCACAAAAGTTGCCCTGTATTTACCTACAGCAGCATATTTATAAGCGTATGAGGTGGTAGCAGATGCGGTTATGTTTTTAACCGTGGCGGTTGCAATATCTGGAGAAACGCGACCAACATACAGTGCCTTACTTACAATCCAGCTGGTGTTTGTTGGAAGCGTAGCCGCGCCGCCTACAATGGTGAGCGCTGTAGTAGTGGCTACCCAGCGCGCGCTAGCCGGTGTCCAAACGTTGCCATAACGTGTCCAGTATGCATTATCACTTGCTAACGAACTTAAATTAAAGCTATAATCGGCCAATACATTGTTTACCGTATAATTGGTAATGGTCCAGGTTCGCTGTGTTGAGCCTGTTACGCCCGAATACTTAAAGGCAATAAAAAGTGAATCATTTATACCACTTACCAGATCAGCTAAATTAATATTGCCTGTATTTACTGCGGTGGCACTTGTAGCCAATGGTGTACGGGCCGTAATGTTTGTCCATGCTGCATTTACAACCGTTGCTGAATCTCTTGAGGGCAGCCTGTTGGTAGCCAGAACCTGCAAAGTATTGGTTTGTGTACCAAACTGGGCAGTACTCGTAAAAGATAGCGTTGGTATGCCCTGCGCCATTGCCCTATCTCGGTACTCGTACTTATTGCCCGGGGTACCGCCCCAAAAAGCAATATTATCGGCATAGCCATCAAGCGCAAACTTACAGGTATCGCCCAGTTTAAAAACCAGTGTATCGCCAATAGCGGCACGTGCATTAATAAGGTTAATGCCAGCGGTTGGTGCATCTGTTGTAAGGTCTTTCTTGCATGCGGTAAAAAACAAAAGTGCAAGCAAACCTATATTGAATAGATATTTCATCTTCTTTTTCATTTTTGATTTGGTTAATATCCAGGGTTTTGAGTTAAATCCTTATTTAGGTTTAACTCGTAGGTTGGTTTCGGGAGCAGTACATGCCTTTGGGTGATTCCGGTAATTCCGCTATAACCAACCGCATTGCCTGTTGTTGCTGAAACGCCGTTGGCTACAGCGTAGTTGGCAAAGTTTTGCATATCGCCCACAAAATTGCCCCAACGGATAAGGTCGGCCTTGCGGTAGGCCTCAAAGCATAGCTCGCGCATACGTTCATCTCTAATCGCCAATTGAAAATCGGCTTTGTTCAGTCCTGGTGTTAAAAGGTATTCGCTACCGTTTGTAATGCTTGCAGTAGCTGTTGCAGTAACTCCAGTAGTTGGTGCAGCAATGCTCACCGTTGGTGCACTGGTAAAATACGGACCTGCAGCTGTTAAATTCCCCCTGCTGGTTAACTTAATTCCGGTTACCACGCCTCCTGTTGATACTACCGCTACCCCGGTAGCACCCGAGCCACCGCCACCGCTAATGGTTACCACAGGAGGGTTGGCCGAATTATAACCTGAACCTCCGTTTACCACTATAATATTTTTTACAATATTACCATACATGGTTCCGTAAGCCCTTTTCCGCACTTGATTGATGGCATCGTAAGCGGCAGCCGTTGGACCGTTAAGCTGATTTTCGGCTTCTGCTTTCATCAATAGCACATCCGAATAACGGATTACAGGCCAATTGATATTGTAACTACCCAAATTCCTTGAAGCTTCCGGACAGTATTCGCGGCGGAATTTACCACACATCATTTGCCATGGATTTGGCTTTTCTGTTTTACTCCTCACGCCAGTGGTTGTATTTACCGTCCAGATAAAATCAGCACAGTTCCAATCTCTTCTCGTATCTAACGATGCTTTGTTTACCAATGTGCTTGTTGGCTCTACCTCGTAACTATCAAATAACTTTTTGGTGGTTTGTACCCAGCCAACTGCCGAATAAGATGCGGGATCGAAAGTGCCGTTAACGGTAAGAATAGCCGATTGTATGCCCACAAAGTTTCCGATATCGTTACCTGTTTTATTGGTTACACCCGCAGCAGCCCCTGCCGATCCCCATTCTAAAATATCTTCCTTTACATCATATTTATCTTGGCACAAATTGATAAAAACCTGCTTATAATCCGGATTTAAGCCATGCAAGCCAGAGCTGATTACTTTATCAGCATACAGCACCGCATCGGCATATTTAGTGGCATCATTGGTTGGATAACCCGCCCAATATAGGTAAACGCGTGCCAACATGGCCTGTACAGCCGTTATGGTTACCTGGTCGTTATAACCCAGGCTTGTGGCCGTTCTGCCTTGCATTAAGGTTTCGGCTTCTTTTAAATCGGTAACAATCTGCACATAAACTGCTGACTGCGGTGAAGCCGGAATATTGGTTTCGGCAATACCCGGGCTATGCAGAATTACCGGCACTGCACCAAAATTTGTAGTGAGGATAAAATAATTGTAAGCCCTTAAAAACAAAGCCTGTCCTTTAATGTAACCGCGTTGTTTTTCATCCATTGTTGGCTTGTTAATGTTATCAATCAGCACATTTGCATTGTTAATGCCCAAATACGGCCAGCGCCAAACATCGGCAACATAAGCATGCCCGGCATCGTACGAATAGTATAAACCACGTGCCTCGCCGTTTACCGGCCGGTTCGGCAACATTTCGTCAGTTGCGCTTACAAAATTAAAGTTCAATACCTGCCCGTACATCCGCTCATACATCATATTGCTGTAAATACCGTTAAGTGCCACCTGCAACTGATCTGCTGTTTCGTAATAATTAGATGGGCTGTAGAAATCTGTTGGTTCAGTATCTAAAAATTTTTTGCATGATGATGATAATGCCATCACAAATAAAAAAGCCAGAATATATTTATTTTTCATTGTTTTATTTTTTAATGGTGATTAAAATGTTGCGTTTAAACCAAAGGTGACTGTGAACGACTGTGGGTAAGTGCCATAATCAAAACCCGGGGTAAGGTTGCTCGGTCGCGATGAAGCTTCCGGATCAAGCCCGGTATAACCGGTAAGGGTTAACAGGTTTTGGGCCGATGCATTTAAACGCAGTTTCGATAAACCAATACTTTTAAGCATTTTATTAGGGAAATTATAGCCCAGCTGAACGGTTTTTAATCGCAGGTACGACCCATCCTCTACCACTCTAGATGAGTAATTTGCGGCAGCCATTCCACCCGCCCTAAACAGGTCGTTGTTCTGGTTGCCCGGCGTCCAGCGGTTTTGGAATGAAGCGTACTGGTTAAGGTTTGGATTGGTTACAATACCGCCTTCAAAAACGTAACGGTTGGCATTGATGATGTTATTGCCGTAAGACCATTGCAGGAAAACACCCAGATCCCAGTTTTTATAACTAAAATTATTGCTGAACCCGCCCGTATGGATCGGTAAACCCCTACCTATAATGGTGTAATCGTTATTGTTTACCACCAAATCACCATTTAAATCTTTGTATTTAATATCGCCAGGTTGTATTGATGTTCTGGTTGAGCCATTTGTGGTAACATTTGGTTTTAACAGGAATGTACCATTAGGCATTTTATCAAAATCAGCGTACTGGTAAACGCCATCAAAAATCAGCCCGTACATTTCGCCAACTGAACGGCCCTTAACGGATATATATGGAGATAAACTGGTGTAGGTGGTATTAAAAAATGTACCAGAACCTGCAAGTAATGAGTTTTGCCCCTCGGTTAATTCAAGAATTTTGTTCTTGTTGAAGCTGATGTTGAAATTACTCGTCCAGCGGAAATTCTTGGTCTGAATATTTGTACTGTTCAGGGTAATTTCCAAACCGCGGTTTTCTAAACTACCAATGTTTTTAAATCCCGTTCCGCTTTGTACCCCACTTGCATAAGGCAGCTGCGCATTCAGCAACAAATCGTTGGTTACCCTTTTGTAAACATCGGCGGTTAAGCCAAGGCGGTTTTTAAAAAAGCTCAGGTCCAAACCGATATTGGTTTGTGTATTTGTTTCCCATTGCAAATCGTAATTGCCAGATGCTGTAATTACCGAGCCAATGGCTACAGGTTTACCATTAAATGAGTACCAGTATTGTGTATTGCCCAGGTTTAGTTGAGGCAGGTAAGCAAAATCGCCAACGCGGTTATTGCCAGATTCGCCGTAACCAATCCTCAGTTTACCATCAGATAACCAGGTGGCTTCTTTTAGAAAAGATTCCTGACTGAAACGCCATCCGGCCGATGCCGAAGGAAAATAGCCCCAACGCTTGCCCGGGGCAAACTTCGACGATCCATCTGCCCTGAAACTGGCCGTTAACAAATACTTGCCTTTAAAATCATAATTGAGCCTACCTAAAAAGGATTGCAGGGTCCAAACCGAGCTGCGCGAATTTACCACTGTATTGGCTGCCGGCACTAAATCAAGCGCATCAATACCCAAACTTTCATTGGTAATTTGCGAGGCATAAATAGAGCGATAAGAACTTTTGCTCCGCTGTGCAGAGTAACCCGCTAAAACTGTTAAGTTGTGGTCTTTATTAAAAGTGTTTTTATAAGTTAATGTGTTATCATTTAACCAGTTAAAAGCGGGACTGGTGGCATAGGTGCCGTTTGGTCCTGATGAATTCCATTTACTGCCCGATTGTGTTAAAGCATTATTAAAAATATTGGTTTCGGTATTAGCGTTTGTTATCCCTGCGGCTACCCTTAATTTTAATTTTGGTGTAAAAGCATACTCAGCATAACCATTGGCAACCATGGTGGTGGTTTTATACATGGTTTTCTGATTTTCTAAACTGATTAAAGGATTTACACGGTAGTCTTGGTTATTTGCCAGCTCATTTGTTGGGTCGTAAAACGAATCAAGCAAATCTGTATTCTGATCTCTGCCCGAAATTGCAGCAGCAGGCCTGTAGCCCCAAACTGAATACAACAGTACCGAAGATGCATAAAAATTGGTTGCAGAAATCGGTGTACCGAAAGTTTCGCTATAGGCATAATTTACGTTTACACCTGCTTTTAATTTATCGGTAACTGTTTGATCGAGCACAAAACGGCCTTGGTAACGTTTAAATCCACTATATTTTACAATCCCCTTCTGGTTGTTATAATTACCAGAAATAGAGTAGGTCGTTTTATCATTTCCACCTCTTAAGGCAATATCATGGTTTTGGTTCTGCCCGTTCTGAAAAATATAATCCTGCATATCAAGGCTCGAAACATTCTGGTAATCATTTATGGTAACACCGTTTTTTAAATACACAGAATCCGCAAAAACAGAATTCAGTTCTTTCACGTATTTCACAAACTCAAAGGCATTCATCACCGGAATTTTTTCTGGCGATTTCTGCGTGCCGTAATAGGCATTATAACTAAGTTGTGGTTTGCCTGCCTTGCCCCTTTTGGTGGTAATGAGCACAACCCCGTTAGAGCCACGCGCACCGTAAATGGCGGTTGCCGAAGCATCTTTTAACACATCGATACTTTCAATATCAGAAGGGTTGATGGAGTTTGCATTGGCATCTTCTGAAGGGAAACCATCGATAACGTACAACGGCGAATTATCTTGCGAGATAGATCCGGCACCGCGGATAACAATGTTTGCCGTTGCACCTGGTTGGCCATCACTGGTTGATACCTGTACCCCTGCCACACGGCCGGCCAACGCCTGGTCGAATGATTTAACAGGAGCCTGTTCCAGATCTTTCATGTTTACTGAGCCTACAGCACCTGTTAAGTCGGCCCTTTTGGTTGTTCCATAGCCCACAACCACAACATCGCTTAAACCCGTAACAGAAGATTTTAACACCACATTAACCGTGCTGCGCGTGCCTACCGTTACCGATTGGGCAGCATAACCCACATAGTTAAACACCAACTGATCTGTTGCCAATGCCTGAATTTTAAACCGGCCATCAGCATCTGTTTGTGTGGTGGTTTTACTTCCTTTAACACTTACCGATACACCGGGCACTGTTTGTTTACTTTCATCGGTAACTACACCAATAACGGTTTTGCTTTGGGCAAAAACAGTAACATGGCCAAGCAGCAAGAAAGTGGATAATAATAAAAGCTTAGGGAAAAGATGTGCATACACCGGCGTGCCTGCTCCTCCCGGGATGTAGAGTTTACTCATAATTGTTGGTTAAATTGGTTATTAGGTTTGTTTGTTAGGTTTAGCTTAAAAAAAGCATTCACCGCAGAACAAACTTATAGCATAGCCCATTTTTTGGGGGTATAATTTTCTAAACATTTAGGGGTAAAATTCTAAATATTTGGCAAAAATGCTTTTAAACCATAATTTAGATTGCCAATAACAACTATAACCAATTATCCCATGCCCAAAGCCTTCCTAAAATATTTGTGCTGTGCAGCCCTGTTTTTAGGATTTGTGACACCCGGAAAATGCCAGCAACCCATCCTGTTTGATCACCTTGGTATAGAAAAAGGCCTGTCGCAAACTTCAGTACTGGCCATTTGCCAGGATAAAAAAGGATTTATGTGGTTCGGTACACGGAATGGCTTAAACCGTTACGATGGTTACAACATAAAAGTGTATCAATTTTCGGAGGCCGATCCCCTTTCCATATCGCATAACTATGTTGTAAGCCTACTTTCTGATTCGCATCATAACTTATGGGTAGGTACTGATGCCGGCTTAAATAAGTACAATGAAAAAACGGATAATTTCGAACGCATTGCTGCAGGTCCAAATGGCATTAGCAACAATATGGTTAACTGCATTACCGAAGATAAAAATGGAAATGTTTGGCTTGGCACACTCAACGGATTGAATTTACTTGTAAACGGAAACCTTAAAAAGATTAAGGTTTTTTTTAAGGATAAAATATACCATAACATCAGAACCATAAAGCAGGATAGTGAAGGAAATATCTGGATTGGTACCTCTAACGGCTTATTAAAAATGACCGCTAAAAACGGCACTTATCAAACCGCTGTTTTTAAAAATGAGGGCAAAGCTGGCGATATCAGCGAAAATTACATCACCGGTATTATAGAAGATAGTCAGCACAAACTGTGGTTTAGTACCCAGGATAATGGTTTGAACTTGTACATCCCCACTACCAATACCTTTCAAAATTTTAAACATTCCGATAATCAGCCGCATTCGCTCGTAAACAACACCATCCGCACCATGGCTTTAGATGATGCCGGTAAATTGTGGATAGGTACATTGGATGGGATCAGCGTAATGGACACCCAGAACTTTACCTGTAACAACCTTCAGTACGATCCCGATAACAAAAAAAGCCTTTCGCAAAATTCCGTACACCGGTTATACAAAGATCAGAATGGCTCTATCTGGGTGGGCACTTATTTTGGCGGTGTTAACATCAACTATCCCTATACCACCGCATTCACCATTTACAGCACCAATAAAAATACCTCAAGCGTTAACAACAACGTGGTAAGTGCTTTTGCAGAAGATGAACATCAAAATTTGTGGATTGGAACCGAGGGCGGCGGATTAAATTATTTTAACAAGCTGACAAAAAAATTTACTGCTTTTAAAAACGATGGCCGCAGCAATTCGATCAAATCCAATCTGATTAAAAAAATAATACTCGATAAAACCGGTAAACTCTGGATAGGCACACACTCTGGCGGACTTAATGTTTACAACAGCAGCAACAACAGTTTTAAACGTTTCGATTTTAGTGCGAAACAGGAAGATGTGCCCGATGAGATTACCGCCGTGGCCGAAGATAAAAATGCCCACCTTTATGTAGCCACCCAGCGCAACGGCATTAAAATTTCGAATCCCGAAAAAACCGTTTTTTACAACTTTGGGCTGCCCGCCGTTTTTTCAAACGCAGCAATAGTTAAGGCTCTTACCGTAACCGATCGCGTTTACTTTGGCACCACAAGCGGTTTTAGCATTTACAACATTGAGAAAAAAGAATTTTACACCCTGTGCGATGCAAAAACAAAAAAACCTTTGGATTATTATGTAAACGGTATTGCAGAAACAAAAAATAAAGAAGTTTACATCTGCACCAACAACAGGGGGCTGGTGCAGTACAACCAAAAAACGAACAAAGTAATTTACTACACTGTTAAAAATGGTTTGCCAAACGATAATGTATTAGGCCTTTTAGAAGATGACAATGGCAACCTATGGGTAAGTACCGCCAACGGTTTATGTATGTTTAACCGCGAACATAAAACCTTTAAAAACTATACCGTTGCCGATGGACTGCCGGGAAATGAATTTAATACCAATGCTTTTTTTAAAAGCAGTAACGGCGAAATGTTTTTTGGCGGTTATAATGGCTTCATCAGCTTTTTCCCCAACCGCATACAAACTAACAACAAGGCCGCAACAATGGTCATAACCGGTTTAAAAGTTGATAACAAACCCATAAAAATCAATGCCGAAGATGGCCTGCTTGATGAAAATATAGACTCAAAAGATCAACTCGTTTTTTCCAGCCATCAAAATACTTTTAGTTTAAGTTTTGCCTTATTAAACTTTATAAAACCTGAAAAAAACCGCTTTTCATATAAGCTGGAAGGCTTTGAAAAAAGCTGGAACGATGTAAATGTACCAACTGCAGCTTATACCAATCTGCCACCGGGCAATTACACTTTTATGGTTAGGGGCGTTAACAATGATGGCATTCCGGGGGCCAATATACGCCGGATCAGCATTACCGTAAATCCACCGTTTTACCTTACCTGGTGGGCATACCTGGTTTATTTCTGCATTTTTGCTGCCATATTTTTCATATTTGTACGCTATTTATTAATTAAAGCGGTACTTAAAAAAGAAAAAGAAATAAATGAGCACAAACTCGAGTTTTTCACCAATATCTCACACGAAATCCGCACGCCATTAACGCTTATTGTTGGTCCGCTTGATAAATTGATCGAAAATGCTAAAGATGATCCTGCCCTGAACAGAGATTTACAGCCGATTAAAAATAATGCCGACCGCTTAATGAACCTCGTTACCGAACTGCTCGACTTTAGAAAGGCCGAGAGCGGAAAAATGGCATTGCACGTTAGTCCGGGTGACGTAGTGAAATTCTGTAGAGAAATCTTTCTGGCGTTCCAGAATATGGCGATTGCTAAAAATATAGATTACCAGTTCGAAACCGCAAAGCCTACAATTGAACTCTATTTCGATAAAGTTCAAATGGAAAAAGTATTGTTCAACTTACTTTCAAACGCCTTTAAGTTTACAACTGCAAACGGTAAAATAAGTTTAAAACTTACTGAGGAACACGATTCCGTACACATTCAGATCTGCGATAACGGCAAAGGCATTCCGCTAGAAAACCAGGCAAATTTATTCACTAATTTTTACCAGGCCAACGCCACTACAACCATTGGTACCGGCTTGGGCTTATCGTTTTCTAAAAGTATTGTAGCCTTGCATCACGGTGAAATTACTGTAGAAAGTTACCCGGGGAACGAAAAACCATTTGGCCATACCTGCTTTACTGTAAGCTTAAAAACAGGAAAAGCACATTTTGATCCGTCTGAATTTATAGCCGATTATGTTTATTACGACGATGCCACAAACTATAACCTTGGCACACCCACAGTAGCAACAAAACAAAACATACAGGCAAACACTGCTGTTGATGCCGTTGAAATTAAGAAAAAACACAGCATTTTACTGGTAGAGGATAATGAAGATGTAAGAACATTTATCAAACAATCGTTAAATGAAAACTACAACATATTTGAAGAGGAAAATGGAGCAACCGGGCTTGCATCTGCGTTCGATCTGATTCCCGATCTAATCATCAGCGATGTAATGATGCCTGTAATGGATGGTTTGGAACTGTGCCGGAAACTTAAAACCGACGAAAGAACGAGCCATATCCCTGTGGTATTATTAACAGCGAGGTCGGCCTATGTGCACCAGGTAAACGGGTTCGAAAACGGTGCCGATGCCTATATCATGAAACCATTTAACCTAAAAATCCTGGAACTTAACATTCAGAACCTTTTGAATGCACGGGAAATAATAAAACAGAAGTTTGCACAGGTAATTACGCTCGAGCCGAAAAATATGGTTATTAATACCACCGAGCAAAACTTTTTAAATAAAATTATCCAGGTGATAGAAGATCGCATTGCCGATCCTGATTTTGATGTACCCACGCTTGCTTCCGAAATTGGCATGAGCCAACCTGTACTTTACAAAAAAATAAGGGCTCTAACTGATCTCTCTGTAAACGATTTCATCAAATCACTCCGCATTAAAAGGGCCGCACAATTGTTAAAACAAGGCTCAGGTAACATCGCCGAAGTTGCCTATGCCGTAGGCTTTAGCGATAGGAAATACTTTAGCTCAGAGTTTAAAAAACATTTCGGCAAAACACCAAGCGAATTTATCAGCAACAATTAATCAACAAGCATTTTGGTAACCTGCCTATCGAAATGCTTGTTCATAATACCCTGGTATACATTTTCGGCAATATGGTTTAATAAATCTACCTTTTCGAAAAGGCATATCACATCCTCTTTAACAATTTTATAATTGTTTTCATAGCGCACAGCCAGGTAGGCTTCATCAAGCAAATGCAGTAAATTAAGTGCGTCATCATTCTCATTAAACAGTTGAGTAAGCGCAGGTATATACGGCCCAACATACTGTTGATGCATATAAATGCGATGCGTTTTTTTATCCTTCCCCATTATCAAAACCGCTATGGCCCGGTACATTAAATCGAAAACCTGATGAAGCATAAAAGTGCAGTATTCGAAATTTTGCTGCTTAAAATAGAATTTGGCACCTGATAAAAAATTAAGCGCTTTATTAACTTCTTTACGGTAAATATTTTTAACCAGCGCTGCAACGGGTTGGGCTGTGCCAATGCTTAAAAAACTACCCGATTTACTGAACAAACAATTTTGCGGGGCAGCGGCATAGTAAAAAAACAGACTTCCATCCATTAAAACCTGCTTTACCTCGTGTACATGAAAAAGCCTGTAACTAAACTCCGTTTGTGCATTAAAAACGATATTTAATATGGGGGTAAGTTCGTTCAAAATACGTACCTGCTTAAACGGAACCATAATCAACATTTCGTGCACGGCATTGCCTGCAAAAATATCGGCATGTAAATAAATATATTCTACCGGTGCCGCAGCTATAATACCCTTCAATAAATGAATTACATTATCGTCATTTAGCACAGTATGGCCAAGGTTTAAAGCTTTATAGCGCATAATGCCACCTTTCATCACTTTCAACATCGCCTAGTAAAGGGTTACCAATCATCACAAAAAAAGCTTCCATCACCATCATCATGGCCTCGTACTGCTCAAATAAAAATTCTGTCTCTAACAGTTTAATGCTATTTTTAGTGCTAAAAGCAGCATAAAGCCACTCTGAAAGCCCCAAACGCAACTTTTTTATTTTTTCGGGGATAAAAAAGGCTTCTATAAAAAGATAAGGATTTTCTATATGCACCGCAGCTAAAGTACTTACCTCACATAAACCTTTGTTATAGGCATCGTTGTTTAAAAACCCTTCAGCAGCTGTAAAACTTTTATAATTTAATTTTTTAGCCGCTATTAAATAGCCTGCATTAAGCAGTTTTATAAACTGGTTGTAAAGGAAAAAATAATCGGCCACATCAGCCACACGCTGCTCTTCTGCTAAAGCAGTTTTATACCAGTTTTTTAAATAAGCCTTATGCCCGGCAAGGTTATCCAGTTTAAAAAAAAACTCAATTGCCGTAAAAGGATTATCAAAGAGTTCATTATTAAAAGCCAAGGGCGAGGTACCCTCAAATAAAGCCAGATGCTGATGCCTTTCGATACTTTTAAAACTGTTTTTAGAAACAACCCTTTCGTGGATAAGCCAACAGGCCTCTAACATTTTTTTGGTATTGTGGTAAAACTGCGCCACGTATTGGTCCCAATCCAAATCGAGCTTATTTTCAAGTTTGGCCATTAACCACTCTTTGTAAACTATTTTATAGCTGTTTGATTTGAAAAAGATAAAAATATCAAGAAAGGTAAGTTGTGGATTTTTCATTTCGCTGTTGCTTAATAACTTAGGATAATGATCAAGCAGCACCGTTTCGCGCTCCAAACTGTATTCATCAGCCACAATAGCTTGCATAAATCCGGTGTCGGTTTCATTACCTTTAAAAATTAAATCCGAATACTCAAACAGTAGCACCAACTGCTCATAGAAACCGAGTAAATTTGCCGGGTAATTTTGGGGTTGGTAAGGAAATTCGGGCTGTGGAGGATTTATCCAATTTTTTAAAAACTGCAAATGATAACTGATACCATGAGTAGAAAAAAAGTTTTCGATGGCGTTGATAAAAAACACCGTCTCTTTCTTAAATTGAGAAACACCTTCCATAAGCTTTAGTTTAAATGACTATATTAGCTAACGAATTTAGCAAAATTAAAACAGAATTTCTAACAAAATAAAAGAATTTCTTCTATTAAAATATAAATGACTGAAAACCAGAGATTAAAAAAATTAATGGATTTATTAGAGTTTAAGACTCAAAAAGCTTTCGCTGATGCATTAAACATCAAAGCTGGCTCTTTATCTGACATTCTGAGAGAAAAAGATGGACTAAGAGTTTCTAACGCCATTAAAGATAAACTGGAGATGAAATTCTACGTTAATTTATCATGGTTAGAAGATGGAATTGGCGAACCGTTTTTTAAAAAAAGACCGGCAATTGGCGAAAGCAGAGAGGGCGTTCCGTATTTTGACATGAGCCTATCTGATGCTAAAGATTTAATTTTGGAAGATCACCGTGCAGAATACCTGGTTAATTACCTCCCTTTTAACGATTGTACGGCCTATTTACCTGTTTATGGCGATAGCATGTACCCTAAATATGCTGCCGGTGAAATTATTGCAGTAAAAGAAATTACCAATTACGAAGTTTTACAGTGGGGTGAGGCCTATGTTGTTATGACGGATGAAGATACCAATAGCCTACGCACGATTAAACTTATTTTTGAGCACCGCAACCCTGCTAAATTAATTTTACGCTCTTACAATCCTAACTTTAAAGGCGACACTGTAATTGATAAAAAAAGCATAGAATCGCTTTACATCATTAAAGGGAAAATTACGCGGAATATTATTTAACGAAGCAGATTTTATTAGACGGTTTTAGATAAAAACTAAATCAAAAAATGGCTCTCGAAGATTGGCAGATTTGAGTAAGATCTAAATAATTAAATCGTCATTGCTGAAGTACGAAGCAATGACGATGCGGAGGCTGAACCCTGTATCGGTCGGTGAGGCACCTACCGATAGGTTAAAAATATAGACAGAACTTTTTTTTGGCAAAATGTTAGGTTGCGCGATATCGTCATTCCCAACTCGATTGCGAATCGTAATGCCAGCGTTTTAAGATTCCCGCCTGCGCGCGAATGACGACCGTGCTAAAGACTTCTGTCTATGGTAGCGGAGTCGAATATCTCTCCCTACACCGTAATTGCTGAGGTACGAAGCAATGATGATTCGGAAGCTGAACAATGTATCGCTCGGTGAGGCACCTACCGATAGGTTAAAAATATAGAAAGACATTTTTGGCAAAATGTTAGGTTGCGCGATATCGTCATTCCCAACTCGATTGGGAATCGTAATGCAAGCGTTTTAAGATTCCCGCCTGCGCGGGAATGACGACCGTGCTAAAGACTTCTGTCTATGATAGCGGAGTCGAAGACCTCTCCATACATCGTCATTTCGACTGAAGATCACCGATTTTTCATCGGTAGCGCAATGGAGAAATCTTTAAACTTTGCTCTATTGGTCGGTGTCTCACCAATCATATTGCAATTCCATGGTTTTATATCATTTAATTCGTCGCTTGTCGGCCTGAAGCGGAGTCGAAGACCATGCAAAACCCATTTTAATGCCCCTTAATTATTGAACATAATACCTAACCTGAAAACAGAAACACAAATATCCAAACTAAAAAAGCGGGCCAATCATTGATCGGCCCGCTTTTTTTTCATATTTTAATTTTGTTAATACCCTGGATTCTGGTACATTTTAACAGGATCTAATTTCACCTCATCAAATGGAATAGGAAAATACCTGTCTTTTGCAGTTACATTGGCCAGTTTGGCAATACCGTACGCTGATTGTGGTTTCGCTTTTAAGTAAGTAACCAATTCCGCAGCAGTAAAATTCCTGATTAAATCAAACCATCTCTGGTGTTCAAAAGCAAACTCTACCCTGCGCTCGTGTAAAATGGCAAGTTTCAACGTTGGGTATTTAGCAGCATAATTGGCATCTGTTTTGGCTACCGCATATAATGGCATTCCTGCCCTTGCCCTTACCATATCCAAATACTGAATAGCCGCTGCATCATTGCCCTGCAACATATTTACTTCCGCAAGCATTAAAATCACATCAGCATAACGCATTAAAATCCAGTCGTTACCGCCATAACCCGCATTGGTTGCAAGCTGACTCGCATCACGGAATTTGGTGATAAACCAGTCTTTTACAATCTGATCATTGGCAAATTTAACAGAGAAGTCTTTCCTTAAATCGCTTGTTTCGTATTCATTAATCAGATCAAGTTTTACATTGCCACCAATCCCTGTAGATGGCTTAAGCGAATTGATTGTTTCGCCTTTGGCCTGGTTGTTTGCAGCAATGCTTGAGCTAAAGTTAATATCGCCCTGTTTATTGGAAATCTGAAAAATCAGTTCCTTACAGGTTGTTTTCTTTGCAACATCAAATACATCAGTATACGGAATTTCTGATAGGTTTCCGAAAGCTTTCATGTTGTAAGCTGCCGTTAAGTAAGTATTGGCATTGCTCAGGTTTTCTGTTTTATTTGCCGTAAGCGTAGTAGCCATGGTTAAATAAACCTTTCCTAAATAGGCGTTTATTGCCGCTTTTGAAGTTCTGCCTACGTTTGCTCCTGTTTGGAAATTCGGCAACGTACTGTTTAGGGCATCTTTTAAATCAGTTACAATTTGGTTGTATACATCCGCTTCCGGTACGCGGAAAGTATTTTCCTTAACCTCTTCGGGCGTGCTAAGCTGTTTGGTTACCACAGGCACCGGTCCCCATTTCCTTACCAGTTCGAAATACATAATCGCCCTGATAAACTTGGTCTCAGCTTTATAATTTTCTTTGGTAGCCGCATTAGCAAAAGCTACTTTATCAATAGAGGTAAGCAAAACATTGGTTCTTCCAATGGCTTCATAAAGTGCTAACCAATGGGTCTTTAAATAGGAATTACTAGGTAAAAGTGAAAAATCATTAAACTGGAAAGGTTCACCTGCATTACTCTGGTTATCGTTCCTACCCGCATCATCCGAACGCTCATCAGTAAACAAACCGCTGTTTTCGCCCAGGGTGTTGCTGCTTCTTAAAGATTGATAAACACCATTAACCGCCAGCAATACATCATTTTCTGTTTTATAATAATTTTCTACAGCAATGGCATTGGGGTTTCTTTGGTTTAAAAAATCTTTTTTACAGGCACCCAAACTTAAAACAGTGCTTAGGGCCAATACTTTATAAATATGTTTTTTCATTTCTTTAATGCTAAAAAGTAAGTTTAATACCAAGGTTATAAGTTCTTGCCAATGGGTAGTTTCCATAATCTACACCAGGGGCAAGGTTGTTGCCTGCGCTATAATCCACCTCAGGATTATAACCTTTATAATCGGTAATGGTAAAGGCGTTATCTACACTGGCATAAACGCGGATATTGCTCACCTTAAGCGTATTGGCCAATTGTTTTGGGAAACTATAACCTAAAGTTATATTGGTACACCTAAAGTAAGATCCATCCTGAATATAGAAAGATGATAAACGGGTGCTGTTACTTTGCGTACCTGCACGCGATGCACGATAGTTTAAACCACTGCCGGGATTAGCTTCATTTCTGTAACGATCGGCAACCTCTACATATTGGTTTCCTGAGCCTTCAAAGTTGTACAGGTAATAATCCTGTCCATCTAAAACCTGGTTCCCATACGATCCGTTGAAAGATGCCCTCAAATCGAACGTTTTGTAAGAGGTATTTAAGGCAAAACCATAGGTGAACTTTGCATATGGTGTACCGATTACTGTTTTATCAGCATCATTTACAATACCATTACCATCGGTATCCTGAAAGTACAAATCGCCGATTTTGGCCGGGTTTGTAGAAGAAGCAGATGGCGCAACCTTACCCAAATTATCGGCAGTAATCCTACCCAGCACCTTAAAACCATAAAACATACCAATTGGCTGCCCCTCTTGTGTAACGTGCGTAATGTACGAACGCTCTGCACCTGCTGTAAATATGGTACTGTTACCACCCATATTTAAAACCTTGTTCCGGTTTGCAGCAATGTTTCCACTTAAGCCAAAGGTAAAGTTCTCGTTCTGGATAATTTTGCCATCAACCTGCAAATCGAAACCCTTGTTACGCACCCTGCTGTTACTCAGGTTGGTTAATACCGATGAAGTGCCGGCAATGGCCGAAAGCGGCTGGTTAAACAATAGGTTGAAAGAATAACTCAGGTAATAATTCGCCATGATTGAAACCCGGTTTTTGAACAGACTGATATCGGTACCGAAGTTAAACTGAGAGGTAGATTCCCATCCTAATCCCTTATCCTGAATACTGGCTGGCCAAATGGCGGTAGAAATTGCACTCCCGAAAACTGCACCACCAGGTGCGGTTAGCTCTTGCTGTGTGCGGTAATCCTGTATGCTGTTATTGCCGCTTAAGCCCCAGCTTGCCCTTAGTTTAACTCTTGATTGTTCGCCCAAAAAGTTATTGTAAAAACTTTCGTCAGATAAATTCCAACCCGCAGCAATTGATGGGAACACACCGTATTTATTTAACGGACCAAACCTCGAGGAACCATCACGACGGAAGGAACCGGTTAAAAAGTATTTGCTTGCATAGTTATAGCTGAAACGGCCAAAATAAGAAAGTAAAGTGGTAACTGTTTTGCCTGTTCTGTTACGGTCTAAAGTAAAAAACCCGGCATCAGCTCCTTTATCTGTAATTTCACCTATATAATCATTTTGGAAACCGCTTGCTGCTACCCTGATCTGATCGCTCGATGTATGCTGTGCAGAGTAACCACCTAAAACATCTATACTGTGCTTACCAAAAGTTTTGTTGTAATTTAAAGTAAACTCTGCCAGTTGATCTACCTGACTAAGCGTTTGCGCAATTGCATTTGCCGCCCTTATTGATTCAGGAGAGTAAGGAGCCGTATTGCCACTACTTAAGCTGGTAGGCAAATAATAATCGTATTTCTCGTTGTAGGTTTGTGTACCTAAGTTAGCCTTAAAATTAAGTCCATCTAAAATGGTGTAAGTAGCATTGGCATTATAATTACTCCTGTTGCTCTTTCTGGTGATTTTTAATTGCTCAACAGTTGCCAAAGGATTTTCTGGATTCTGAATACCGTATTGAGAAGCCAGTGCCCCCATTCCAAACTGAACAGGATTTCCGTTTGCATCTCTTGCAGGCAGAAAAGGCAAATAAATTAATGCCGACATCATCGGACTTAAGTTATAACGTCCTTCCTGTACCTCTCTGTTATCGTTTTTTGTGTAAGCAATGTTTGCACCAACACGCAAACGCTCGCTCACTTTACCATCGATATTACCCCTAAAGTTGGTTACCTTTTGGTTGATGTTCGTTACTATACCATCATTGTTCTGGTAACCACCGCTTAAAAAGTATTTTACATCTTTGGTACCGCCAGAAAATGAAAGATTATGGCGTTGAAAAACTGCATTGCGGTAAAGTTCGTCCTGCCAATCGGTATTGTAGGCAGAAGGGATGGCCTGTTGTGTACTAAAATTATAAAGATCAGCCGGAATGCTTACACTACTTCCATTACCTACATTCGTAATACGCGTAGCGTTGTTATCACCAAACATGGAGTCGTTCCAGGTTTTGCCCGCATTTACCCATAAATCTTTATAGGCATTGTTACGTCCATCAATTAACAGCTGGATAAACTGGTTGGCATCCAATAATTTTACTTTTTTAGCCAACTGAGAAATACCCCCCTGAACATCGTACTCAAACTTTCCTTTCCCATCGGCACCTCTTTTGGTAGTAATTAGCACTACCCCACCCGATGCTCTTGAACCATAAATGGCAGCAGAAGCCGCATCCTTTAAAATGTCGATGGTTTCAATATCCTCCGGATTGATGGATACATTGTTTCCTGCCGGATAACCATCAATTACATATAAAGGCTCGGAACTGGCGTTGATTGAACCAACACCCCTTACCCTTATTTTGGTACCCGAGTATGGCGCACCACTGGTTTGCGATACCTGCACCCCGGCAACCTTACCAACCAGTGCCTGGCCAACAGTAGGCGATGTAAGGTTCATTTCGCTGGCTTTAACACTGCTGATGGCTCCGGTTACATCAGCTTTTCTAATTTTCTGGTAACCAATGGCAACAACCTCATTAAGGGTATTGCTGCTTTCTTTTAAAATAACATTGATATTGGAGCGGCCGTTAACCACAACTTCCTGATTATCGTAACCAATATAAGTAAATACCAATATGGCACCATCTTCTACATTAATGGAGTATTTACCATTTGGATCGGTAACAGTTGTTTTTTTCGTTTTCTTTTCAAAAACACTTACACCAGGTAAGGGTTGGTTATTTTGATCGGTAACTGTTCCGCTTACGGTGGCAAATGCCTTATTGTGCAAGCCAGAAACAGCCACATTATGGTTTATTGCTATTGCGCCGGAATTACAGATGGCCAGTAAGCCTAAAGGCAAAAGCAATTTCCTGCAAGCACTTTTAATACTTGCGGTTAAAAAAAATGATGTCATCTTTTTGTTCTTAGTAATGGTTTTGAATTATAATTGGGATTTTGTTTTAAGTAGAGTGTAGATCTTCACATTTACATAGGCTGATCCTTTTAAGGTTAACGAGTAATTTTTTGAGCGTTCTACAGCGGCAAAAGTAGAGGTGTACTTTTAACACTATGTATCGGCTATGTTAACTCTTTGCACTAATAAAAGAGCATACTTTAAATTAATATTAACAGGAGCTAATTCGGTTTATGCTGTCAGGTAGCCATCTTCGGGACAGAATTTTTATAATCACCCAATTTGTCAGTAAGAGCGTAGTCGAAGCCCCCTAAATGCAATCAACCACATAAGGAGTATAATATCATATAAGTTTACCCTCCTGAAACTTGATTCAGGTTCTATAACCTATCGGTTAGTGTCTCACCGACCGAAATAAATAAATTTTATATTCTTAGAAAATGAGGAGACTGTGTTTCTTGGCGGTTTGCTGTCCCGCTATTCACTTATTCCGATGAAGGATCGGAACCGCTGCTATCGGGTTTATAAACTAGGGGTTGTGCACCCTGCAACCTCAAAATATAATACTGCCTTGGCCATTTAGCCCCGGTTGAAGCGTTACCCTGCAGCAACGAGGTACGAGGAAGTGAAGCGTAAAAGCAAAAAACGGGAAGAAACTTAATGTGTCGCAAAAGTCTGCGCTCCAAAATATAAGCCTCACAATAACCCAATTTGTCAGTCTGAGCGGAGTCGAAGACCCATAAAATGCGATTAACCATATAAGGAATATAAGTTTACCCTCGTGCGTCCTCCTGAACTTGTTTCAGGATCTATATCCTATCGGTTGGTGTCTCATCGACCGAAATAAATAAATTGTATATTCTTAGAAAATGAGCAGACTGTGTTTCTTGGAGGTTTGCTGTCCCGCTATTCACTTATTCCGATGAAGGATCGGAACCGCTGCTATCGGGTTTATAAACCAGGGGTTGTGCACCCTGCAACCTCAAAAATGGAAAACTCCCTTAACCTATTAGCCCCGGTTGAAGCGTTACCCTGCAGCAACGAGGTACGAGGAAGCGAAGCGTAAAAGCAAAAAACGGGAAGAAACTTAATGTATTGTACAGCCCCCGCGCTCCAAAATATAAGCCTCACAATAACCCAATTTGTCAGTCTGAGCGAAGTCGAAGCCCCGTAAATGAAATTAACCACATAAGGAATAATATCATATAAGTTTTAACCCTTGTGCGTCCTCCTGAACTTGTTTCAGGATCTATATCTTATCGGTTGGTGTCTCACCGACCGAAATAAATAAATTATATATTCTTCGAAAACGAGCAGACTGTGTTTCTTGGCTGTATGCAGTCCCGCCATTCGCGTATTCCGATGAAGGATCGGAACCGCTGCTGTCGGGTTTATAAACCAGGTTTGTGCACCCTGCAACCTCAAAAATATAATACTGCCTTGGCCATTTAGCCCCGGTTGAAGCGTTACCCTACAGCAACGAGGTACGAGGAAGCGAAGCGTAAAAGCAAAAAACGGGAAGAAACTTAATGTATTGTACAGCCCCCGCGCTCCAAATACTAAAAATCTATTCATTTCACCAGATTTCCCCTTACCGAAACAACTAAACAGCCCCCTTCTTTACTTTCCTTTTACACATCTTCACCGTATCTTTATGTAATTAAAAAAAGGAAAGATATATGAATACTGAAAAAGCCATTCTTGCAGGCGGCTGCTTTTGGGGAGTAGAAGAACTGATCCGTCATTACCCTGGCGTTATCTCAACTGTTGTTGGATACACTGGTGGTGATGTTCCCAATGCCACTTACCGGAATCATGGCACACATGCCGAAGCGATTGAAGTTACCTTTGATCCAACTGTTTTAACTTACCGTAAATTATTAGAATACTTCTTCCAGATCCACGACCCAAGCACCCGCAACAGACAAGGAAACGATGTGGGAGCCTCTTACCGCTCAGCTATTTTTTTCAATAGCGAAGAACAGGAAAAAACCGCAAATGAACTAATCTCAGAATTGGACGCTTCTGGAAAATGGCCAGGCAAAATTGTAACCGAAGTAGTACCTGAAACAGATTTCTGGAACGCAGAAGATGAACACCAGGATTATTTGCAGAAAAATCCTTATGGTTATACTTGTCACTTCGAAAGACCAGACTGGAAATTGTAGACAATAATCCATCATAATAAACAAAATGGTCTGTGATAACACAAACCACGAAATAAAAAATAAAGAGGCAATTTCCTTTAGAAAATTGCCTCTTTATTTAAAGGAAGTTATGACTAACAACTAATCATCATCATCTTTTTTCTTTTTCTCCAATATCACAAAAGCGCTCCGCTTCGGTGCAGGCATTACCGATTGTTCGCCCTTAACCGATTTCCATACAACCTCATTTAAATCTAAATCTGGTGCAGAATCTTCTTTGGCAAAATTGAACATTTCAGAGCGTCTACTACTTTCGTTAACGGCTACGTTTCTCGTATCTAAATCGATAAGCGGTTGTATTACAGTATAAGGTGTAAAATCAGGCTTGGAAGTAAAACATTCGTAAAGCGGCATTGCGGCAGCATCGTACTGGCTCATTGGGGGCAAACCCAAAATAAGTTCCATGGTTCTTAAAAATCCCGAAGTAGAATACATCGTATGTACAGCGGTATTCCTTTTTACATATGGGCCAACCACATATGCCGGCGAACGGTGTGCATCCACATGGTCGGGACCGTTTTGCGCATCATCTTCCAAAATAAATACAACCGACTCTTTCCAGACTTTGCTATGCGATAAATGCTCCAATATACGGCCAACCGCCAAATCATTATCGGCTACCGCAGCCTGTGGTGAGTATTTTCCTTTCTTTTGTCCGCTGGTATGGTCATTGGATATTCTTAACGTATTAAACTGAGGCACTGCGCCGGCTACCAATAATGAATCGAAATCATGCGTCCAGGCATCTACCCTTACCTGATCTTTGATATCCATATCAAAACCTGGTGAAGCGGCACACATATGGCCCTGTAACGATTTAATATTTGCTTTGCCATAGTCGCCAAACTCGCCATAACTGCGGTAGCTTATACCCGCACGCTGGCAATAATCCCATATAAAGCCACCTTTAGGGTAAGTAACCGGTCTGCCACCTTCAAATGTAGTGCTCCCGCCACGTGCCCCATAACTTGTTGGCCAGGTTTTTTCCACCACATCGGTTGCATAAGCGGCCATACTCCAGTTGTGTCCATCTGCGCTTACCTCTGCATCAACATAAAAATTATCAAGCAGCACATAATTATCGGCAAAGGCATGCTGGTTAGGTGTAATTTTTTTACCAAACAATGTTAAGGTAGAATCGCCGTTTCCTTTAGGCATATCGCCAAGTACCTGATCATAAGTTCTGTTTTCTTTAATGATATAAAAAACGTGCTTAATTGGTGATTTTTCTCCCTGCTTGCGCGGAATAGGATTTCCGGCTTCACCATCGGCAGTAATAGTCCTTTTATCAGTAAAAGGAGTATTGGCATATACCTGTTTTGTATATACTTTTAACTGCTCAGGCTTTGGTGCATCGATAAAAGATAAAGTTCCTTTAAACAAACCGGCAATATATTGTAGCCTGCTATTGGCCGTACTGCCCATGTGGTAACCGCTATTGTCTACTTTAGATATCGGTTGTGGCCCTTGAGGATTGGCCATAGAGGTATTGCCCTTACCATTGGTAACCAAAATTTTCGAACCTAAAACCTTAACACTTGTAGGGTACCAACCTACCGGAACAAAGCCTTGGCTCTGGCTTACGCCAGGTTTGCTTACGTCGAAAACGGCTAAACAGTTGTTATCGGCGTTGGCAATATACAAGGTTTTTTCATTGCTGCTTAAAGCCAAACCGTTGGTAGTAGATCCAGTTAACTGGGTGGCATAAAGTGTAGTGGCAATGGTTTCGATTACCTTATTATTGGTAGTATTAATTACTGAAACCGTATTATCATTCGCGTTGGCTACAAAAAGTGTATTCCCCTTTTTATTAAGCAGGAGCTCATTCGGGTGATCGCCCACCGGAATAAGTTTGGTTATACCTTCTGTTGTTAGATCTACAACCGCAACAGATTTTCCTCCCCATAGTGAAACATAGATTTTGCTTTCGTCAATAGATAATACACAGCTATAAGCAATTGCCGGAAGCTGAATTTTTTTCAATATCTGCCGCTCAACAGGGTTGATTACATATAAACTACTGTCTTCTTTTGTTACCGTGTAAAGTTTAGTATTGTTTCTGTTTACTACAATCCCGGCCGGACTGATTTTTCCCTTTGGCCATATTGGACCCAACTTTATTGTATCGCTTTTCCCCAGTTTATTATTCTGGATATTAAAATCCAAAATCCAGTTATCGTTACCGCCTGAAGCATAAAGGTGTTTTTCATCTTTACTGAAAGCAATGCCGTACCACGATTTGCTGAGCACTTTTTCATCAATAATCTGTTCCGTTTTAGCATCAATAAGTTGCAGTGACTGCGTACTTTGCCCGTTATTGGTGATTGCCAGGTATTTGCCCGAAGGACTCAACTGCATATTTAAAGGCAAATCGCCCAATTGCAAAGAATGCCCCGCAGGACTTAATTTCCACCCATTAGGCAGTAAAATCTGCTTGGTGCTTTCGTTTTTACCAGGCCATTGTGCAAATCCTTTTTTTTTGAATAAAAAGGAGCCCGAATAAGATTAATATATATGTTTTTTTCATGTTGCGTATTGAATGTAAATTACTAGCGATGAAGATTGAAATTAACCAGTGCCCTGATGGTATAGCCGTTACCAGAGGCTACCGAACCGATTTCACGGATGGCTTCTGAGGGGATTACCTGGCTACGGGTTGCATAAAAAACTGGCCCGCCAGAAATCGAGAACGAAAGTTTTGAATGGTTTGGCTCAAGGTTAATTGAAGGCCCAATCATTACTTTTGCACCACCTTCAGCTTCATCTTTCTCCCAAAGTCCTTCCAAATCCTGACCTAATGCTTCAAATCCAAGATATAAAACATTCGAAACACGATGCTGATAACCAAAACTTGTAATAAAATCCAGTTTATCCCTGGTTTTGTCAAATGCTTTTTCGAAACGAAAATTACCAGCCATCCGCCAGTTTGTACGATCGAACGAAGCAGTAATGCGGCTAATTGCTGAGCCGGTATTAGACCAATCTCTACTTAATCCTAAACCAGCACCCAGTCTAAAACCTGCAATGCCTTTACCACCTATTACATCTCTAATTACTTCTGCCTGTTCGGCCGAGGTAATGCCACCAGCATTTGCAAAACCGATAGCGGCAGTTGCATATAAGGTAAATCGACTGCCCAAATAGCCCTTAACGCCAAACTGTTGCCCTAAACCATCATATCCGAACTGACCATTTGTCCTTTCGCCATAACTGCCGGAATAATGGATATTCCACCGTTGATTTTCTGCAGTTAAAGTATTTAAGGAAAACAGAAAAGGTTGCGCTGCATCTATTCCAGCCTTAATTTCCTGTCTGGTACCGCCTATTTGCTGTGCTGCACAATTTAATACAGTACCTGCAAAAACGAGCATCAAAAATGTCTTTTTCATTTCTATTAAATATCCGTTAAAATTTGGTTTCATTTAACAATGGCGATCCGCTTGCATTTACCTGGTAAGTCTGAATCTTATCATTTTCATCAACCTCCACAATCCGGTAGCCTTTATAGGCAGTGCCCCAGTTTCCTCCAATATGCGCATCAAAAAAATGCGGCAGTTTATCCGTATAAAAAACAGCATCCAAACTATGGTCGTGCCCATGAAACACCGCTTTCACATTCGGGTAACTGTGCAATAATTTAATTGTATCAGGGCACTCTACAAACGGGCTTTCGGGCACCCATAAATGAGGCGGAATGTGCAACACCACAAAAACAGTTTTCAGGTTTTTAAACTTATCAAGTTCTTGCTTTAAGAAATCATTGTTGGGGCATACATAAGTACCTTTAGTATCAGAAGTATTGGCCAGCACAAAGCCTACTCCATTTTTTTCAAATGAGAAATTATCCTCATAACCGAAAACAGATTTCCAGATTTTTGTATCCGCGTGGTCGTGGTTACCAGGAATGGCATAAAAAGGAACTTTAAGTTTATCGTAATAGTCTTTTTTAACCTCCGGTAACAAATCAGGCCTGTCATGCACCAGATCTCCATTAATAATTACAAAATTCAAAGGGTTTTTATCATGAGATTCGTTTAGCCACTTCACAATATTTTCGTGATGAAGTTTATATTCCGTACCTGGCTGACCATAATGGCCATCAGATGCAATGGCGAAACGCAATTTAGGCGCTTTACCCGATTTTACAGGTGTAGTATGTTCTTCTGCGAATGAAGAAAGAACCGGTGAAATACTGGCTACAACAGCAGCAGCCAAACTATTTTTTAGAAAAAAACGTCTGTTAGACATAAGGATAAAATATGTTTTGTATCAAAGCCCAATATTAGCTTGATCAGGCTTACTAAACATAAATTTAATGTTATGATTAAGTTAACCAAACGCTAATTGTGTATCAATTTTATAACAAAAAGGTTTAATAAAAAATAATGGTCTGTGAGGGCACTGACTTGAATAAGACCTATAAAAATTCAGATTCCTCGGTCTGTGTCCCCACAGACTGAAAACCTTATTTACTATAATTGTTCTAAAAATAATGGCCTATGAGGACACAGACCATGGATAAGACATATTAATCCCTCGGTATGTGTCCCCACAGACCGAAAACCTTATTTACTATAATTGTTCTAAAAATAATGGCCTATGAGGACACAGACCATGGATAAGACATATTAATCCCTCGGTATGTGTCCCCACAGACCGAAAACATTATTTACTATAATTGTTTAAAAAATAAAGGTTTGTGAGAAAACAGACCATGGATAAGACCTATAAACTCCTCGGTCTGTGTCCCCACAGACTGAAAACCTTATTTACTATAATTGTTTAAAAAATAATGGCCTTTGAAAACGCAAACCATTGATAAGACCTATAAACTCCTCGGTATGTGTCCCCACAGACCGAAAACATTATTTACTATAATTGTTTAAAAAATAAGGTCTGTAAGAACACAGACCATGGATAAGAACCTAAACCAGCCTTAATTATTTTAAAGAATAACAATTACCTGTTTAACAATTAAATAAGCAGCAAGTGCATACAAAAATATCGCGATCGATTTATTGATGATTAAGCTACTCAGGGCAAATTTCTCTTGAATATAGGTTGCAAAATGAGCATACACATAAAGTGCTACAGATGAACCCACACCAGAGCCTAAAGCAAATACAATCAGTGAAAGGTAATCTGTTTCAATCCATTGATGCAGGATTACGTAATTTCCGAAGAATAACCAGAAAGGAATTTGAACAGGGTTTAATACACCCAAAATTAATCCATACAAAACACTGCCGCTGCGTTTATCCTCCTTTTTATTACTTGTTTTAGGTACCTTTTTCCGGTTTTTCCAGGTAATCGTACCCATCACCAAAAACATCACAATCATGAAACAATCCACCAGGGTACTTAGGCGTACCTCGCTTACGGCTTCGTTCGGATTGATATCACTCATGGCCCATCTTGCAAAGCGCATCATCCCAAAGGTGAAAAATACTTCCACACAGGAGAAAGAGAGGATAAAATACCAAACCTGGCGCATCCCCTTATTAATAGCGAGCTGTGCTACCGTTAAATTGATATTGCCTGGGGGGATATAGCCCATGGCATTGAGAAGGATGCCGATGAAAAACGTTAGAAAAAGCATTGCCGAAATTATGGATTTAAATTTAAATGCGATGCTAAATATTTTCCGGTGTACGAATTTTCTACCTTAACAAGGTCTTCTGGTGGACCTTCAAAAACCAGCTTACCCCCACCATCACCTCCTTCAGGACCAATATCGATTACCCAATCTGCACATTTAATCATATCCATGTTGTGTTCGATCACCAAAATTGTGTTTCCTTGCTCAATTAATGTGTTAAGTGCTTTTAGCAGCTTTTTAATATCATGAAAGTGCAAACCCGTAGTTGGCTCATCAAATATAAACAACGTTTTATTCGCATTGTTGCCTTTTATTAAGAAGGAAGCCAATTTAATCCGCTGTGCCTCACCACCCGATAAAGTATTTGAAGATTGCCCCAAATGCACATAACCCAAACCAACATCAACCAATGGATTTAATTTATTGAGGATTTTTTGCTCATCCTTAAAAAAGCTTACAGCCTCATCAATTGTCATATCCAGAATTTCGGATACATTTTTCTCTTTATAGGTTACATCTAAAACCTGCTGTTTAAACCGTTTACCATTACAAGCTTCGCAAGGGAGGTAAATATCAGCCATAAACTGCATCTCGATTTTCACCTCACCCTCACCCTGGCAAACATCACACCGGCCTCCTTCTACATTAAAAGAGAAAGCAGCTGGTTTTAAACCCGCAGCTTTGGCTGATGCCAGGCCCGAAAACAATGCACGGATATCATCCCATGCTTTAACATAAGTAACCGGGTTGGAGCGGCTCGAACGACCGATTGGATTCTGATCAACCATCTCAACAGCACTCACCAGGTCATAATTACCAAAAATGCCATCATAAGTTCCTGTTTGTTCGCCAGCATAATTTCCAATTGCTTTTTGTAAAGCCGGATACAGGATTTTTTTAACCAAACTGGTTTTTCCAGATCCCGAAACACCGCTCACAGCAGTGAAAACACCAAGTGGGAATTTTACGTCAATATTCTGAAGATTGTTTTCCCTGGCACCCTTAATTAAAATGTGATCTTTCCATTTACGGCGCTGCTCCGGAATGGCAATTTTTTCTATACCTGCTAAATAACGACCGGTTAAACTGGATTTATCTTTTAAGATTTCCTCATAATTGCCACTAAAAACTAAATTGCCGCCATGAGTACCTGCTTCAGGACCAATATCAATAATATAATCGGCTGCACGCATCATCTCTTCCTCATGCTCTACCACAATAACCGTATTGCCCACATTACGGAGTGACACCAACACTTCTATCAGTTTATTGGTATCGCGCGGATGCAAACCAATACTCGGCTCATCCAACACATAAATAGAACCTACCAAACTGCTTCCTAAGGAAGTGGCAAGGTTAATCCTTTGCGATTCTCCACCAGATAAAGTATTCGATAAACGGTTTAAAGTAAGGTAACCTAGACCGACATTATTAAGGTATAGAAAACGGTTATCAATCTCTGCCAACAAACGTTTTGCAATTTTGGTATCGTTGGCACTTAATTTCAATTCGTTAAAAAATACCAGCGCTTTGGCCAATGGCATCAAAACCACATCAATAATGGATTTTTCTGCAATCTTAACATAAGAAGCATCTTTACGCAAACGCGAGCCCTTACAATCCGGGCAGGTAGTTTTGCCCCTGTAACGCGATAACATTACGCGGTATTGGATTTTATAAGTCTGCTCTTCCAGCTCTTTAAAAAAGGCATCTAAACCAGCAAAATACTTATTTCCCGTCCAAAGTAACTGCTGTTCCTTTTCTGTTAAAGCACTATAAGAACGGTGTATCGGGAAGTCGAATTTTGGTGCAGCTTTGATAAAATTTTGCAACCAAACATTCATTTTTTCACCACGCCAAGGGGCAATCGCATTATCATAAACACTCTTGCTTTTATCTGGGATAACCAAATCCTCATCAATGCCGATCACATTTCCATAGCCTTCACAGCGTTTACAGGCACCGTAAGGATTGTTGAAAGAGAAAAAATTAGGCGTAGGCTCTTCGAATTTAATACCATCTAATTCAAAACGATCGCTAAAATGTTTTGTGGTTCCCTGGGCTTCCACATAACAATCGCCTTTACCTTCAAAAAAAGCAGTCTGCGCCGAATCAGCTAAACGGCTAAGTGTTTCTTCCTCCTGGTTGGTTACAATACGATCAATCAGGATCTGAACAGTTTTATCATCTGTTAATTCTGCATCCTTAAAATCAGCATCATCTAAAACAGATTCAATTTTTTCTATTTTATCATTAATCAGCACACGTAAAAACCCTTTCTGCAATAAAATAGCAAGTTCTTCTTTAATGGTGCGGTTATTATGCGGATACAGTGGACAAAAAATCGTTACCGTTGTATCCTCAGGCATTGCATTTACGTAATCAACCACGGTACTAACCGAATCTTTTTTAACTTCTTTGCCAGAGACCGGAGATATCGTTTTACCAATACGCGAAAACAGCAGTTTCAGGTAGTCATATATTTCGGTTGAAGTACCAACTGTTGACCGTGGATTGGAAGTAATTACTTTTTGCTCAATGGCAATTGCAGGCGCGATACCTTTAATATAATCAACATCAGGTTTATTCATCCGGCCCATAAACTGGCGGGCATATGATGATAAACTTTCTACATACCGGCGTTGCCCTTCAGCATATAAGGTATCAAATGCAAGCGAAGATTTACCCGAGCCCGACATTCCCGTTACCACCACAAGCTTATTTTTTGGAATGGCAACATCGATGTTTTTTAGGTTGTGCACGCGGGCACCTTTTATAATGATATTTTTATGCGGATCTTTTTCGGCCTCTTTTTTGCTCATGTATTGTAACGAATATAAATGTATAACCCCAGAATGTGGTTAGGGTTTTAAGAACATACAAAAATAGGGTACTGAGACGGTTAATTTATTTTTTAACATTTTATTTTTTGCTTTTTGATAAAAAAATAACTTTCTTTGGATATTAACAACCTCAAAACCAAACTAACACATTCAAAAAACATAGGAGAGCAGCTATAGAAATTAAACATCTACAAATTAATTTTTAGCAAATAGTACGGGATTTAGTGTAGGTAAACCTATGAATTTACAATCATATAATGATCAGGACCTGGTAAAGGTATATATTACCGGGAACGAGAATGGATTGCAGGAACTTTTAAGAAGACATAAAAGCAAAATTTATACCTCTATATATTTATTGGTTAAAGACCAATACCTGGCGGAGGATATTTTTCAGGATGCATTTATAAAAGTAATCAATACCCTGCGATTGGGAAGATATAACGAAGAAGGTAAGTTTTTACCATGGGTGATGCGTATTGCGCATAACCTGGTTATTGATTATTTCAGGAAAGAAAAACGGACACCCATCATCACCAGTGCCGATGGTATGGATGTATTCAATATGCTACACTTTTATGATGAGAGCGCAGAAGATAAAATGCTTCGCGATCAAACCCATAAAGATTTAAAAGCAATGATCCATTTATTGCCTGATGAGCAGAAAGAAGTGCTTTTAATGCGCCATTATGCAGATTTAAGCTTTAAAGAAATAGCTGATTTAACCGAAGTAAGCATTAATACAGCACTTGGCCGAATGCGTTACGCCTTAAGTAACCTGCGCAAAATGCTTAAAACTAAAGAGATGACCTACAAAGGGTAGTAAAAATGTTACATAAAATATTTTAGGGGTTGAAATAAAGCATCTGAACTATCGTTAAGTTTATAAAACTTATCACATTCAGTGCTTATGACAAAAACCTCTACATCAAAAACAAATGTAAATTTACCTACACCCAACATGTTTCAGCCTAAAACTGATATTGAATCGGACGCAGAAATCGACTTATTTTACGATCAAATAAAAGGTAAGTTAGATCGACTGGCTAAAAATCCTCAAGATGAAACCATCAACAAGATTTTAGCTTACAGCCGCGCCAAGTAGTAAATTTTACACGAGCCAAAAAGCTTGTTCCACAGGGTGGAGCAAGCTTTTTTTATTTTAAGATTCCAATAGTTCTCTTGCCATTTGTTTATTGATAATTGCAAACGCGGCTACAGTTTCACAAGTGATGGTGCAATATTAGTTATAACCCCTTAAGCTTACATCATAAACTATTTGATTTAACTATTTGATCATATACTATCCACTACCTAACCATTAACCCTATCCTACTTTGCCCCTCTCACATGCCTTCATAAATGGCCTAATTTTTACAATGCCCTAATACAAAAAGCATTACCTTTGCATAGTGTAAATTTAACACTAAGTACGCTATGAACAAGAACTTGCTTCCACTCACATTAGGCGGTTTAGGCATCGGCATAACAGAATTTGTTATGATGGGTCTGCTCCCTGATATCTCAAAGGATTTAGCCGTAACCATTCCACAGGCCGGGCATTTGATTTCGGCTTATGCCTTAGGGGTAGTAATTGGCGCGCCTTTATTGATTATGATCGCAGGTAAATATCCACCAAAAATGATTCTAATTGCTTTGATGGTTATGTTTACCGTATTTAACGCCTTTTCGGCTTTTGCGCCTACTTTTAATACTTTATTTATTGCCAGATTACTTTCTGGCTTACCTCATGGTGCATTTTTCGGCGTAGGATCGGTAGTAGCAAGCAGAATAGCAGGAAAAGGAAAAGCCGCACAGGCGGTATCGCTCATGTTTATGGGCCTAACCATTGCAAATATTGTTGGCGTACCATTGGGTACCTTTATCGGTCATAATTTCTCCTGGCGCATTTCTTTCGCAGTTGTTGTATTTGTCGGACTGGTTACTTTATTAAGCTTAAAATTATGGCTTCCAGCTTTGGAAGCCACTAAAAACCGAGATTTAAAAGCAGAGTTAAGCTTTTTCAAAAAGAGGGAAGCCTGGATCATCATCTTTATGATTTCCATAGGCACCGGTGGTTTATTTACCTGGTACAGCTATATTGCCCCACTTATGACAGATGTTGCAGGTTTTTCGCCAAATGCAGTTACCTATATTTTAATGTTGGCAGGCATAGGCATGCTTTGTGGCAATTACATTGGTGGCATACTTGCTGATAAATTTTCTCCGGCAAAAGCATCTGCAGCATTACTGTTAACCATGGTAATTACACTAACCATTGTGCACTTTGTTTCAGCAAGTCAGCCATTGGCTTTAATCATGACTTTTATTACCGGAGCAGTAGCTTTCGCGTTGGCCGCACCAATCCAGATGCTGATGATCCAGAGTGCCAAAGGTTCAGAAATGTTGGCGGCATCAGCAAGTCAGGCAAGTTTTAATATTGGCAATGCCCTGGGTGCTTTCTTCGGCGGACTTCCATTGGTTTATGGTTTCGATTATACTTCACCTGCATATGTGGGTGCAGCAATGGCACTGGTAGGCGCCCTATTTGCTTTTTGGTTAATTAAAAGCACCAGTTCAAAACCAGTACTCGAAACAGAAAGCAAAGAGAAGTTGGTTGTTATGCACTAATTAACTTTAACCAGCAATTCATCAGCAGCCTTATTCTTTTTTGATAAAAACTTCAAAGACAATACAGCAAATATTTTTTTTTTGGTTTACAAAACAGTTAAGACGATTAACTAATAGACTAATAGAAAATTGGCCAACAAACTATTGGACTATTGACCAATGAACTATCGACTAACAAACTATCGACTAAGGAACCATTGACCAACGAACGGGTGAACCAATAACAATTTATCTCTTATCTTTGGCCATGCTTAAAAAAGAACGTTACAAACTTTTTGTAGAACATTTTTCGGCCAAGCAGCCTGATGCAGAAACCGAATTACATTATAACAATCCTTATCAGCTTTTAGTGGCGGTAATCCTATCTGCACAGTGTACTGATAAAAGGGTAAATATGGTTACTCCAGCCCTCTTTCAACGTTTCCCGAATGCCAGAGCATTGGCAGAAGCCACACCCGATATCGTTTTCGATTATATCAGAAGCATTAGTTATCCTAACAATAAGGCCAAACACCTGGTGGGCATGGCTAATATTTTGCTTAACGAATTTAATGATGTAGTGCCTTCTGGTATTGATGATTTACAGAAAATGCCTGGTGTTGGCCGTAAAACTGCAAATGTTATCGCCTCGGTAATTTACAATGCGCCAGCCATGGCGGTTGATACGCATGTTTTCCGAGTGGCCAACCGTTTAGGTTTAACCAATGGTAAAACCCCGCTTGCTGTAGAAAAAGATCTGGTAAAACATTTGCCAGAGCATGATATCCATATTGCACACCACTGGCTTATTCTGCATGGCCGTTATGTTTGCGTAGCCCGAAGCCCAAAATGTGATGTTTGCGAAATTACCTACATGTGCAGGTACTTCGAACGCTTAACTGCTCAAAACGAAAGAGATAAATTAAGGGCTTAAAAAAAATATTTTACATTTACTATTGACATTAGCTAAAAAACATTTACCTTAGCTAAATATATTAGTATTATAAATATCAACATTTGATCATATTAGCCGAGAATCGATTATATTTACGCAATCAATGAAAAAAGAAATGAGCACTGCAAATCCAGATAAATTAAAAGCCCTACAACTTACTTTAGATAAACTAGAGAAATCATACGGCAAAGGTACCATCATGAAACTTGGCGATACTGCCATTGAGCCGATAGATTTTATTTCTACAGGATCAATTAGCTTGGATATTGCTTTAGGTATTGGAGGTATTCCAAAAGGTCGTGTAATCGAAATTTATGGCCCGGAATCTTCTGGTAAAACAACTTTAGCTACACACATTATCGCTGAAGCACAGAAAAAAGGTGGCATTGCAGCATTTATTGATGCGGAGCATGCTTTTGACCAATTTTATGCAAAGAAACTGGGTGTAGATACCGACAACCTATTAATCTCTCAACCAGATAACGGTGAGCAGGCCTTGGAAATTGCTGATAACCTGATCCGCTCAGGTGCAATTGATGTAATCGTTATTGACTCTGTTGCGGCCTTGGTTCCTAAAAGTGAGATTGAAGGAGAAATGGGCGACAGTAAAATGGGTTTACATGCCCGTTTAATGAGCCAGGCCTTACGTAAATTAACCGGTACAATTTCTAAAACCGGATGTTGCTGTATCTTCATTAACCAGTTGCGTGATAAAATTGGTGTAATGTTTGGTAACCCTGAAACAACAACAGGTGGTAATGCCTTGAAATTTTATGCGTCTGTACGTTTAGATATCCGTCGTATTTCTCAGATCAAAGATTCTGACGAAGTTTCAGGTAACCGTGTTAAAGTAAAAATTGTAAAAAATAAAGTGGCTCCGCCTTTCCGTATTGCAGAATTTGATGTAATGTTTGGAGAAGGTATCTCTAAAAACGGAGAGATTGTTGATTTAGGTGTTGATTTTGGTATCATCAAAAAAGCAGGATCATGGTATTCTTATGGAGATACCAAACTTGGTCAAGGTAGAGATGCTGTGAAACAATTGTTAAGCGATAATCCTGAACTTGCCGAAGAACTAGAAGTTAAAATTAAAGCCGAAGTAACTGGTGATAAATTAGCTGAAAAATAAACAAATAAATCAGCCATTATTAGTTAAAGATAAAAAACCGCCCTGTTAAAGATTATTTAGCAGGGCGGATTGTTTTATAATATATTTCGAAATACCACTCAATTAATTCTTACTGAATGAGGCATAAAATATTTTGATAGCTATTCAATTAGCAAAATTGCCGCGTTAACAAAACGCTCAAATTCCAATAGGGCAGTTTTCGTTATTATATATAAGGAGAACCCTCTACCTAATTCTGACTAAATACGGCACTGAAATCTTTTGTTACGTATACAATTACCAAAAGCGCCGCAATAACCAAAGCACCCAAAATAATTACGCCCCAACTTCCCTTTAGTTTATTCTTATCCTTTCTAATCAACCAGTATAAAACTCCGATTAACGGTATCGCACAAACAATCCAAAATATCAACGATGCTCCAGTCATATATATAAATTCAATTTAATCAATTCTTTTTGCCAGTTTTCAGTTGGCGGCTTACAGTTCAAAGTTACCTATGTTTATCACGGACCCCACGGAAGATGTAACGCATTTAATAAGTTACACCATAAAATTCCTCTAAAATTCCATCCTTGCAAGTGGTGAAACATCCTGACCAACAAAATCCTGCTTCAAATATTTTTGATAACCTGCAATGGCAATCATTCCAGCATTATCAGTACAATATTGAAAAGCTGGTATATAAATTTTCCAACCAAATTCTTCTGCAGTTTGCTGTAAGCCATTTCTCAAACCCGAGTTTGCTGAAACTCCCCCTGCAATCGCAATTTCTTTAATATTATATTGTACTGCAGCTTTTTTTAACTTATTCAGTAATATCTGCACAATACTATGTTGAACTGAGGCGCAAATATCATCTAAATTTTCTGCAATAAAATTAGGGTTATCTTTTTCCTGCTTCCGGATAAAATAAAGGATAGAGGTTTTAAAACCACTAAAGCTAAAATTCAGATCCGCAATCTGCGGTTCAGCAAATTTGAAAGCAAGCGGATTTCCATGCTTCGCATGTTTATCGATTAATGGTCCGCCAGGGTAAGGTAAAGCCAAAAGTTTAGCTGTTTTATCAAAAGCTTCACCTGCAGCATCATCCAGGGTTTCGCCAACAATTTCCATGTCGAAATAATCCTTAACCAAAACAATCTGCGTATGGCCACCAGAAACAGTAAGGCATAAAAACGGAAAGGAAGGTTTTGGATCGTCAATAAAATGCGCTAAAATGTGCGCATGCATATGATTGACAGAAATTAAAGGTATATTTAAGGCTAAAGCAAAAGATTTTGCAAAAGAAACACCAACCAGTAATGAACCTAAAAGACCGGGCCCACGCGTAAAAGCAACGGCATTTATGTCCTGTTTTGTAACATTGGCATCAATTAACGCTTGTTGTACGGCAGGTACAATATTTTGTTGGTGTACCCTTGAAGCCAATTCAGGAATAACACCACCATAATTTTGATGAATTGTTTGGTTTGCAATAACATTGGCAGTAATTTTGCCGTTGTTACAAATAGCAACGGATGTATCATCGCAAGAAGACTCAATAGCAAGTATAACAGACAAATTATTAATATTTAAGCTGCAAAATTATTAAAAAACTATTTAAAATACTCCTTTGGGTAATCGCATCAATAATTTTGCTGCTCGCGCTTGTTATTTTTTCTCTGCAATTTAAGCCTGTTCAAACTTATTTTGCTCAGAGGGCTGCTGCATACTTATCAAAAGAGCTCAAAACTACTATATCAATCAAAAGCCTTTATATCAAACCCTTTAAATCTATCGTTCTTGAAGATTTACTGGTGCTTGATCTTCAAAAAGACACTTTATTGAGCACTCCCCAATTTATGGTCGATATTAATCAATTGTCCATTGATAAAAAGATTATTGATATCAACACCGTTCAAATTAATAACGGACAGTTTTACCTAAAGGATTTCAAAGATAAGTCTTCTAATCTCGATTTTATCATTAACTACTTCGATTCTGGTAAACCTACGGTAAAGAAAAAGAAAAGCAAACCTTTCGACGTGACTTTGCGACGCCTGATTTTGAACAAATTTGCTTTCAGATATATTAACTATAATGCAAAAGATACAACCCAGGGAAAAAGTGTAAACTTCGACAACGTTGATGTGAAACAACTGAGCGGAATTTTTGAAGGATTGGATACCAAAAACCATTTGGTTAAAACCAATATTAAAAATTTAACTTTTAAAGAGCGTAGCGGATTTTACCTGAAAAACCTTACCGCACAAACCACGATAGATAGCAATGCCATTGAGTTAAAAAATCTGTTATTGGAAACCAACCAAAGCCGTTTAACTGATTATTACCAGATGCGGTTTAAAAGTTATAAAGATTTTAACCACTACATCGATAATGTGAGGATGAAGGCAATTTTCAAGGATAGCCATATTACCTCCAGAGATATAGCTTTTTTTGCTCCTGAGCCTGAATACCATGAAACTTGATCTGGATGTAGATGGCCAGATTACCGGTTTAGTGAATAACCTTAAAGCCAAGAAGCTTTCTATACGAACCGGAAAAGCGACTCACATAAAAGGTGATTTTATTTTAAAGGGCTTACCGAAATGGAAGGAAACCTTTATGGACCTGAACATCGAAATGGCAGGAACAAATAAAACCGATCTGGATGAGGTACTCGGAGGCATTACCAACAGCAAAAAGAAAATTGTGCCGGCAATTGTAAATAAATTCGGCAACATTAACTTTAACGGAAGCTTTACAGGCTTTCAGAACGACTTTATTGCTTATGGCGAATTTAAGACAAAACTTGGTCGCCTGGTTTCTGATGTAAACATGAAGCTTGATAAAAAGGATGTTCCTTCTTATACCGGAAGTGTAAAAAGCTACGATTTTAATGTTGGCGAGCTGATTGGCGAAAAAAGCCTCGGCCGCATCACTTCTTCTCTAAATGTAAAAGGACGCGGAACGGAACTTAAAAGTTTGACCGAGAAAATAAATGGCGATGTAACCTATATCGACTTTAACAATTACAGGTATCATAATGTAAAAATTGACGGTACGTTTGATAAAAAGTATTTCGATGGTAAACTGAGTATTAACGACCGGAATGTTAAACTGGTATTTGATGGTGGCGTAAACCTAAATCCTAAACTACCTGTTTTCAACTTTAATGCAACCATTTCCAAAGCGAAATTAAAGGCCCTAAAACTCCTGAAAGACTCTTTGATGGTGGATGCTAAATTTACCACTAATTTTTCAGGGACAAACCTTGATAATATTTCGGGCAAGTTGTTGATTGAAGAGATCAGGTTACAAAATCCTAAGGGTGTATATAGCGTAGATTCGGTGCAACTTATGGCTAATGGTACAGGTGCCAACCGTGTACTTGATATCCGTTCGGATATTTTAGATGCCAGCATTAAAGGTGAGTATGATCTTAACTCAATTGTTTCATACTATAAAGCCATTGCTAAAACTTACATTCCTTCATTAAAAGCTGATATCATTAAGTACAAAAACCAGATATTCCAGTTCAACCTTATGGTGAAAAAATTCGAACCTTTGTCGCAGATTTTTGCGCCAGGTTTAGAGCTCGAAGAAGGTGCCACCTTAACAGGTGATTTCGATTCACGGAACAATACAGCCACCTTAAATGGTTTTGTGCGGAAACTAAAATACAATGGAGTTGTGGTAAACAACATTATTCTTGATGAAAACACTACTCCACAACAGCTTCAGCTGATTGTAACATCTGATCGGGTACAGATTAATGATAGTTTATTTATTAAAGACGTCAACATTTCCAATATTTTACGGAACGATAGTTTGGCCTTCAACGTCAAAATGTCTAACTCAGATGAGGCCAACCAGCTTGATTTGAACGGTTTGGTGGAGTTTACCAAAAACCAGGACACAACAGCAAGGTTGAGCGTATTGCCTTCAATTTTAAAGATAAACAGTGAAGAATGGCGCATACAGGAAAAAGTAAGAATTGTACTGAACAACGGTAAAACTGAAATTAGCAATTTTGACCTAACCAACGGAAAACAACAGTTGATTATTGATGGATTGATTTCTGAAGACCCTAAAGATTTAATCAGCGTTGGTTTTAAAGATTTCAGCCTTAAAACCCTTAATCCTTTTACCAAAGGTTTTGGCGTGAAACTGGGTGGAAACCTAAACGGCACAACCGATTTGTACGGTGTTTTAAAAGCACCAAGGTTAACTGATGATCTAAAAATCGATTCACTGAACTTTAACGACATCTATATTGGCACTTTAACCGATACATCATCGTACAACAATGAAAGTAATAAGGTAAATGTATTTACACGTGTGGTGGCAGATGGTTCGGAAACTTTTAAACTAACGGGAAATCTTGATTTAAAAGAGAAAGAGATTGACCTTGGGGTAAAGATGGACGAGAGTAAACTCACCATTTTAGAGCCATTTGTAAAAGAGCTGGTATCAAACCTCAAAGGAAACATATCTGCTGATTTAACCGTAAAAGGAAAACTGAGTAAACCCGAAATAAATGGAAGTTTATCTTTGGATAAAGGCCGAGCTCATGGTAAATTACCTTAAAACCACTTATGTCATTACAGATAAAGTGGAGGTAAATAACAGCGTAATTAAGCTGGAAGACTTTACGATAAAGGATTTGGAGGGCCACGAGGGAACAGTTAAGGATGGTACGGTAGATTTGAACGACATTAATTACCCAACCTTAAATGTGAAGCTTGAAGCCAATAATTTAATGGCACTGAATACAACGGCAAAAGACAATTCTGTATATTACGGTCGCGCGTATGGAACCGGGGTGTTTAGCTTTACCGGACCTACCAATAAGATGAAGATCGATATTAAAGCCAAAACTGAAAAAGGCACGGTTTTCAATTTACCTTTAAACAGTTCTGAAACCATATCTGATAAAGACTTCATTAATTTCGTTTCGAGGGATTCGACTGCGCTGGTGAAGAAGAAAACCAATTTTGATGGTTTAACCCTTACCTTTAAACTTACGATAGATCAGAATACTACTGCCAATATTTTTACCACGCTGGGCAACCTAAGTGGCAAAGGTAATGCAGATTTAAACCTGAACATCAATAGTTTTGGTGATTTTGAAATGTCAGGAGATTACATTATTGAAACCGGAAGTTTTGATTTTACCGCGCAGGAAGTAATCAATAAAAAATTCGAAATCAGGCAAGGTGGAACCATTCGCTGGACGGGAAATCCGACTGCTGCACAAATCAACTTAAAAGCTGTATATGCGCTGAGAGCAAGTTTGAACGACCTTTACAAAGCTGCCAATCGTGATGCGAGTAGCAATGCCAACCAAAGGGTAAACACGGAAGTGGAAATGGGTTTAACAGGCTTGTTGTTAAAACCAGATATTAAACTGGATATTAATTTCCCGGCACAACCTTCAATTAAAGAAGAATTGCAAACCTATTTCAGCGATCAGAATAACCTGAACTTACAGGCTTTCAGTTTAATTATCAGAAGAAGTTTTGCACCTGGTAACGGTGGTGAATCGATTGGAAACCAGTTGAGTTCTACCGCCACAAGTACGGCAACCGAGTTGGTATTTAACCAGTTTAACAATGTACTTTCTTCGTTAAATTTAAACTTTGTGGATCTGAATGTGCGATCACTAAGCGAGGCGAATGCATCATTTAAATTCTTTAATAACCGACTAATCATTAATGCAGGTATCGTAGATAGGAATAGTTTAAATGATTTCACCATTATTAGCTTTAACAATAACAATGTTGGCAGCGAAGTGGAAGCCCTCTATTTATTAAAAAAAGATGGAAGTTTAACCGTTAAAGCTGCCAATAAGCCACCTACACAACAAAGTATTTTCTTAAACAGCGGGATAAGCGCAACGGCAAATGTAACTTCATTTGGATTGGTGTACACCCAGCAGTTTGATACATTTAAAGAGTTTATTCAGAAAATTTCTGGTGCTTACCGAAGGAATTTAAAACGTAAGCAAGGTGAGAAACCTGTTAAAACCAACAAATCGATTAACAAGGATGCGATTATTAACCAATCAAAAGGCAGCCAGCGGAGGTAATGAGGGTAAATTGTTGGTAGTGATTTGGTGATTAGCGATCCATTGGAAAGAAGATCCTGAAACAAGTTCAGGAGGACGTAAGTGTGGGGATTGATCGCTTTGTATTCATTTGAAAGCAATTCTCCTTAATTATGTTATGCTGAGTTAAATAGTTCTCGTTTGTAACGAGGATTCTTGAGGTTCGCATTTGCAATGCAAAGATAACTCCTTTAAGAGCGATAAAATCGCTTTACTCGTACATCCTCGTTACAAACGAGGACGATGTAGATTAGCGATCCCCATTGCAAAGAAGATCCTGAAACAAGTTCAGGAGGACGTAAGTATGGGGATTGATCGCTTAGTATTCATTTGAAAGCAATTCTCCTTAATTATGTTATGCTGAGTTAAATAATCCTCGTTCGTAACGAGGATTTTTGAGGTATGCATTTGCAATGCGAAAATAATTCTTTTAAGAGCGATGAAATCGCTTTACTCGTACATCCTCGTTATAAACGAGGACGATGTAAATGATCATCTGTGAATTCTCCGTGCGTTCTCTGTTTCCGTGGCAAAACTGATCTCGGTGTAAATCTGTGGTTAAAGTCCTTCAACTACGCTACCATTGACAGGCGACCCATAGTATCAAAAAAAACCAACAATTAAACACCTGTTCAACTGTTGGTTTTATATATGGTTTCAATTTACGTAATCTATACTGTAAACTTCAAGCTGTAAATTTCAAACTGAATTACCCTTTCATAATCGAATGGCCCATTTTATCTCTTTTGGTAGTTAAATAACGTTCATTATGCACATTACTGGCAATTTCGATCGGAATATTTTCTACTACTTCTAAACCATAACCAATTAAGCCAGCTCTTTTGGTTGGGTTGTTGCTCATTAAGCGCATTTTGGTAACACCTTCTGACCTCAGGATTTGTGCTCCTACACCATAATCTCGTTCATCACCTTTAAAACCTAGTTTAATATTGGCTTCAACGGTATCAAAACCGGCGTCCTGTAGGTTGTATGAACGAAGTTTATTAATCAGTCCGATACCTCTACCTTCCTGGTTCATGTACACCACAATTCCTTTACCCTCTTTCTCAATCATCTCCAAAGCTTTGTGCAACTGTGGTCCGCAATCGCAGCGACAAGAGCCAAAAATATCACCTGTTACACATGAGCTGTGCACACGCGCTAAAATAGGCTCATCGGCAGTCCAGGTACCTTTAGAAATGGCCAGGTGAGTGGCATTATTATCCAATTGGGTGTAAGCCGTCATTTTAAAATCGCCCCAAGCTGTGGGTAAATCGATGGTTACCTCCTGTTTAATCAAGCTATCCATGGTTAAACGGTAAGCGATTAAATCTTCAATTGATATAATTTTTAACTGGTGCTGTTCTGCAATTTTAAAAAGATCCGGAAGCCTGGCCATTTCACCATCTTCTTTTAAAATCTCTACCAATAAACCTGCTGGTTTCATTCCGGCTAAACGCGCTAAATCTACACCAGCTTCTGTATGGCCAGCACGGCGGATTACACCACCATCTTTGGCGATCAATGGAAAAATATGTCCGGGTCTGCCCAACTCTTCAGGGTTGGTTTTAGGATCAACTAAGGCTAACATCGTTTTTGAGCGGTCGCTTGCCGAAATCCCTGTGGTACAACCATGGCCAACAAGATCTACCGAAACGGTAAAATTGGTTTCGTAAGCAGCTGTGTTTTTACCTACCATGAGGCTAAGGTTAAGCTCCTTGCAACGTTCTTCTGTTAGGGGTGCGCAGATTAAACCGCGACCATAAGTTGCCATAAAATTGATGATCTCCGGAGTTGCGTTTTCTGCCGCCGTTAAAAAATCACCTTCATTCTCTCTATTCTCGTCATCTACAACAATAATTACTTTACCAGCTTTTATATCTGCGATAGCTTCTTCTATTGTGTTTAATTTTGTTTGCATTTTATTTAGCATTATGGGGCATACTGTGCTTAGGGCGCATTAAATGTAATTTATGCAGTAACAATAAACCCGTACAAATGTACAACCTTATTAAGCATTATCTAATTTAATATATCATCTGTAAGTAAAGGAAACAGGGGCTATTTTGCCTTCTTTTTAAACACTTTAACGATGATCTGCTTGTAGTAGTTTACATCAAAAAGGGCAGAATCTACAGTGGCTTTATAGGTTAAAAAGGCAGCTAAAGGCGATAGCACAATTACGGCAATCCACATTCCGAATATTGGGTTCAGGTTTCCTTCTCGTGCAGATTTTTCGGCTACGGTAGTGATAATATGGTACACCAGGAAGAAACAGATGGCCACTACAACGGGTAAGCCCATCCCTCCTTTTCGGATGATGGCACCCAATGGCGCACCGATAAAAAACAACAGGATACAAGATGCTGCGAGGGTAAATTTACGTTGGTATTCTACTGTGGCAAAAATAATTTCGCCTGTTAAATCGGTTTGGCGTGGGGCCCAGTTGGGTACATGTTGCATTACGTTTGCCACCACATTTGTTGCGTTATCGAGGGCCAGTTTGCGCGATCCGTTCGGTATGCTTTTCAGAATCACATCATCAATTACTTTCGGAACGGCTTTTACCTTGGTGTATCCCTTAGTGGTATTAAACTGTTTAAAGTTACTGGTAAGGTTGGCAATGGTTCTTAATTGAAGAGTATCGAGTTGTTTGGTGAGTGAATCGCGTTTTCTGGCAATCCCTTTCAGGTTAAGCATTGGGGTACTGTTACCAAAAGCATTCGGATCTGTGGTGCTGGGATCAAATGACGACATATCGAAACGTGGCGAGGTTTCCTTGAACCTGTTCCGCGTAAAGATCTGTCTAGGATTGTACATGCCATTTTTAGAAGCCTGCTCTTCATACTGCACACCGTTTTTTAGGTTCAGCACCAGGAATTTACCATCGGTGGTTTTATTCATCTTGCCTTCTTTCGCCAAAATAACTTTAGGAATCCCGCTATTTTCACGGTGATCGTAAATCATGATGTTGTGTAAAGTGCCATCTTCTTCTTTAGAATCGACACGGATGGCGTAACCTGGAATAGCATTATTAAACACTCCTGGTTTAATTAGGAATGACAATTTTTTATTCCGCACATCGTATAAAAGCGAGCCGAATTTTAAGTTGGCTTTGGGCAGCATGTAATTGGCAAAAAAGAAGGAAGCTATGGTTAGCATCAAAATCACCACAAAGAGCGGACGCATGGCTTTTTGAAGGGAAATACCTGCTGATTTAATGGCTACAAGTTCGTAATTTTCGCCAAGGGTACCGAAAGTCATGATAGAGGAAAGCAGCACCGAAAGTGGCAGTGCCATGGATACGTTGGCGGCTGAGGCATAATACATCAGCTCCAGAATGGTGTACCATTCGAAACCTTTTCCTATGAGATCATCAATCCATTTAAAGAGAAAGAACATTAACAGGATAAACATCATCACAAAAAATGTTGCGATGAATGGTTTCACAAATGCCTTTATTAAAAGAAGATGTATTTTTTTCACCTTACAAAGGTAAACAATGCGAAGGTAATTTTATGCACCCAAAACACTAATCAGATAATCGATCTGGTTATCCCAGATTAACTTTTTTTCTGCAAGAAGCTCATCGGTGGTAAAATCGGTAATGGAAAGGGCTACATCATTGGTTAGTTCGTCCTGTACAATTTCCATCTCAAAATAACATTGAGGCTCATCATCCAGCCATTTAAATTTGACTAGCTTATTCTCCTTAATAGAAACCAGCTTAGCTTTTAACTGCTCATCATCCCAGGTAAAGGTGTATACCTGATCGCGGAAATTTACATCATCGGCAAACCACTGAGATAAGCCGTTTGGCTCACTTATAAAACTGTACAATATTCTTGGTGACGATCTAACTTCGTACTCGAGTGTAAATTTTTTCTTTTCTGCCATGTTAGTACACTACCAGAATAATTTCCGGACTATTATTTAATATTATTTTTCTAAAGAAAGGTAATTTATTCTATATCTGCAACACTTATCATTAACACCCGCATTTTTTGTATCATGGCTCATACAATAGGCTCATTTATCGGGTTTTATTTAGGGGGGATGATGAATTGATGAACTGTAGAAACCGGTTAATTGTTGGAGATGCTTGAATCGACGCAGGACTCACTAACAGGCTGCCTTTTTTCGTTGTCATCCTATAGTTATCGGATCATCGTACACTTTACATCTCCCATCTTAACCACAAAGATCACAAAGAGAAGGCGCAAAGCACAGAGCTGGTGAACTATTTCATTGTCCATTTCCCATTTTTAATCACAAAGAGAAGGCGCAAAGCACACAGAGTTGGTTTAATTAGTTCAATATTCATTCGTCATGCGCGACTGCAAACTGCCAATTGCAAACTGTCCTGTTTGGATAATTTTCTACCTTTTCTTTGATACCAGGTAAACCCCATGTTAACCCTTGACTTTACCTATCCTCTCACCTTTTGCTTACTATTGGTTAACTTTTGCTTACCTAAAGGGTAAAGAAAAGGTGAATATAGGGTACAGCAGAAGTAAGCCTAGAGATATGTTGATAACCATAACAAATAATCACCCTTTGAAAATAAAGCCAAGCCAATTTAACATATTAATAATACATCACTATCTAATTAAATTTGGTTTTATAATCCGATTTGGCTACCTTCGTTTAATCATTATTACGGAGAAAGTATAATTATAACATTTAAAACCATCTATATCGAATGATGATAAAACCAATTCTTTTTAAAAACAGCACCATTTTTTTTCTATTTGTTTCGTGCCTATTTTTAGCACAATCTTGCCGTAAGAATAACGATATACCTAATTTACCTGAAAAGACTGATGGTGGAACCAAAAAAGTAACAGCATCATACACTTTTTTACGTAAAGAAATTATAGATTTTAAGGCCTACAGGGGTTCTGACCAGGGAGGTATTGAAGTTTCAAATCAGGAGAAACCTGAATCCTTTTGGAATTCCACAAAATTAGCCGATTACTTTTATAATACATTAACCGTTACAAAAGACAGCATTTCCGAAACACCTTTTGAATATGAGATTAATAATTTCAAATATGAGTTAAGGAAAGATAGCGTTTACCGATGGAACCGATATGCCGATTTCTGGGAATTTTATGGCATAAAAAAAAGCGACACCATAGAACACTATGTGTGCTTTTACAGTTTCCAAAAACATACTCCGCCATCCATGGTTGGAGAAAACGGACACAACTCTGGTGAAGTAAAATACTTCCGCTATTTTAATAACAATCAATATCTCTTTAAAAGCCCCGCAGAGATGAAAAACAGGAATGACGAGATTGCCTGGTATAACATAAAATATATATTCGTTAAAACCAAATAACATTTCGAATTCAGCAAACATTAAAGCTGATTTACAATGGCGTACATTGTTTAAGAAGATAACAGAGATTTAAGAGCTTTTATGAGTAGCCCAAACAAATAAAAGCACTGATATAAAAGCTATTAAAGGATATTTCACATTTAATTTCACTGAAAAGAAATTAAGTCTTATATTTGCAGCTCCAAAAAATAACCATATAAATATTTGTCTTGCATCACAAATATTTTGACCCGGCGGGGTAGCTCAGATGGTTAGAGCGCAGGATTCATAACCCTGAGGTCGGCAGTTCGATCCTGCTCCCGCTACCGAATCGGCAAAAGAGGCATAATCCAGAGATAATTCTGGTATGCCTCTTTTCTTTTTACTGATAAGTTGCTGAAAATAAGCTATATACAAAAACACTAAATTTATTTCAGTGGTTCGAACTTTATCATTTTTCTTATCATAACTCATACCACTAGGGAACAGTAATGTTTGGAGTTGTTGCTTAGTATGGTAATCACCAGAAAGCCAGTTTAAAGGTAGCTGAGTGGCATATTCTATAGCCAACCTAACACATTTTAAAAGGTTCGAACTTTTATTAGACAGGATGAGCAAATTCCGCTCAATTTCTCTTTTTCGTCCGAATATTTCTCATGGTACTTTGTGTAAAGTTCCTGACTTATATCTTCTTCAATATATCTTTCCTCTAATCGCTCCACCTTCTTCTTCACTTCTCTGTGGCTGTTCTCCAACTCTAATAGATCCGCTTGCTTATTTTGAGTCAACTGGTTAAATGTTGCAGCAACCTGCTCAACCAATAGTTCTATATATTCCTTGGCAATGTCAATTTTAAAGAAATCAAGTATGTCTGCAAATCTGGAATTAAGAGAATCAGCATTTTTGTTATTACAGCAAGCTTTGGTTTTGCATTTATAATAATGTATATTCTTTTTGCGTGCGAGGTAGCCACTCAACGGCTTCCCGCATTCGGCACATACCATAAAGCGCTTCAAAGGAATGTGCACATTTTCTTCATTTAGTGAAAAACCATGGGGAATCTTATCTAGCATACCGTTAACCTTTAAGAAAAGTTCCCTGCTAATTAATTTCTCGTGATTGCCCACAACCACTTGTCCCTCCAACATATTGTGCACCATCAAGCCACAATAGAATGGATTTCTAAAGATTTCTGAGATTCGCTGATGAATCAATTTTAGTCCTTTAGCCGCCAACCTATCGCGAATTACCTCATTTGACACATTTTCATAAGCTTTCCATTCAAAGGCCTGACGAATGAGCCTTCCCTTCCCATTTATAACAATCTGCCTTTTGTTCTTCGATCTGTCAATCTCAAATCCTAAAGGGGGATTAGTCGGCCAATCACCACGCAGTAACATCTCTTTTATACCAGCACTACATTTTTGCTTTCTCAATTGATTGTCAAACTCGCCAAACAGGAACAACAACTTTTGTTGCATCTGACCCGAAGCACTCGAGGTATCAATAGGTTGTGTTACGGAAATTATTTCTATACCTAAGCGCCTCAATTCTCCGCTAAGCCAGATTGAGTTGTCATTTCTTGAAAACCTCTCCAGACTATACACTAAGATAGAAGATATTTTTCCTTTGAATTTTTTCACGAAAGAAAGCATGGCGGTAAATTGCTTTCTCTCATCGTTCTCAGCGCTTTCGTAGGTTCCCCCAAACTGAGCGGCAATATTAAACCCAAATTTCTCTGCGTATAGCATACATGCCTTCAATTGGGTTCCCAGGCTTAAATTATCAGCCTGCTCTTTACTACTAACCCTTGTATAGATAACGCATTCCAAGCTTTTGGAAACTTTTTTATTTTGTTTCCCTTTTGCAAATGAGTCGAAAAAAAAGATGTCTGACATAAATAATACTTCTTTGATTACACTATAAGATACTAATAATCAATTATTTTATCAAGTTTTTTGCTCCTTTTTTTCACTTGCATTAAAAATGATTATAGACATTTTTTTGATAGTAAGGATCACATCATTAGCCTGCTCCTCGGTAAAATGTGAAAACATTTGCTTTGAAAGCACCTCTTCTATGGTTAGATCATGCTGGCGCACAATAGTTTCTATATTTAAATCAAACTCCATATCCATGACGTTTATTTTGAGTAACAAATATTTTTAGAAAGGTATTCTGAAGAATAACAGGATTGGATAATCACAATTAATTACGCTCCTGTTAGAAATAGATGCAAATAGGTATAAACTGGGGTACATCTATCATTAATGTACTCACATTTTGAGATGAGCACATGAGTCTCCTGTTAATAATTTATCTTTGCAAATCTGAATGATCTATCGCCAAAGAATCAATTACGTCATCGCGGATCACCTCAAATCCCGCTACACGATCTGTATTGTATATCGCGACTGTTTTTGGTGGCCAAAGTTTCGGGTCGTTTATTTTATCCCAGTCAATCCCAATGCCTGACGGATAATAATCCCAGTTTTCCCAGGCTCTCTCTTTAATTAAAAGTCCGTCGTAACCCAGTACCCTTGTAAGATATTCATTACGGTTACCTTCCCAGTTCATCCCGTAGCAGAGCAGATCAGCAACCTTGTAAAAATCAGAGAGCTGGTCATCGTGCCGGTGATTTAGGTATCGCTCGGAAACTCCTGCGCACAGCAAAATACTCCGGACGCGAGATGCGTCCAGAGCTTTGTCAGCATCCAAAATGCTGGCATCCTTACTGAGTGTTATCTTATAGATTTTGGCATATCCAAGATTATCAAACCCCGCTTCACCGTTCAGTCTTGACTTCTGGAGTACGAGATGGCTAAAAAGGCAGGCGGCGTCCTCACTTATTGAAGTATAAAATGCATTTCCCAAAGTGAGAGCATTCCAGCCAACTCCTTTACCGGACTGGATGTTTATTTTCATACCGTCCAGTCCAAGCGAACCATGATAAAGTGCCAGCAATTCTGGGTTTATTTCCTTTACTTTCAAACTCCAAATTCCGTCTTTAGGTCTATCGGGTAGTTAGCTGTTAGCACCTCCGTCTTGCTTTTCTGCTTTCCTCCTTTTGCATTAACGGAAACCTGTTGCTTTACCGACCATTGATGCCAGCCATGTTCTTTGGCATATTTTTCCAATATTGGAGATGGGTAGGAAGAGAGCAAAAACTTGCCTTTTATTCCGGCCAGTAAAAAAAGAAGGGCTTCAAAATCCCCTTCAGAATAACCGTCATAGTGACCACAGTCAGAGTTGTAGTAGGGCGGATCACAGTAAAAGAAACTATCTGCGGTATCGCGGCTTGCGATGATGTAAAGCGCATCTGCGCATTCTATCTGGCAGTTCTGGAGCCTGATAGCCATTTCTTCAACAAATCCTTCTTTCTTGGAATTTATTTTTTTTGTTGTGGTATTACCTGATTTATCATATCCCCAACTGCTGTCAAGCTGCGAAGAAAAGCTCTGTGATGAAGTCAACCAGACTGCCCATGCCCTTTTTACCTCCGAAAACATATCCGGATTGTTATAGATCACCGAAGCCTTTCTGTGCAGATCCCTGGAATGAAGAGAGATCCTGATCTCCTTTTCTAGTGAAGTAAAATCCTCCTTCGCTACCCTATAAAAATTCATCAGTTCTTTATTGGTATCATTAATTACCTCAACCTTTGATTGTTCTTTAGCAAAGAATACCGCCGCGCCACCAATAAAAGGCTCACAATAAAGCACATGCGGCGGAATTACCGAAACAATGCGCCTGGCTAATTTTTGCTTACCCCCATAATAGCTTATGGGGGTTCTTAATTTTAGTTTGGTCATAAATTCTAATACAAGTCGTCAATGCTTAAATCAACTTTTTCACCCTCAATCATTACCGACACCCTGCACTTGATATCGGGCGTAGCCATACTTTCTACCTGAAAGCGCTTGCCGTTTAAGTTATATAGCAGGTGATCTTCCTTAAGATCAAGGGTAACCCATCCGCTTGCGCGGATGCGGTCTATCTTAGCTAAAAGCTTTCTCATTTTTTCTTTGCTGTTACAAAAGATTATCTTCCTATTTCCTCGCTTTGGGAGGTATCACCATCCCGCTGGTTTTCCCATGGAAACCGCTCTTCTGTATTGCTGGCATCGATTTCGCTTTTTTGGGAAGTTCTTTGCTCAGCGGAGGCCGTGCTTTCTTTTTGCTCTTCTTTTTTAGGAAAGATTTCATCCTGGCGGATAATGGCCATGTTCTTATCATAAACATCAAGTCCCTTAAACTGGGGATTCGCGGTTACCATTACAGCAACGGCTTTCTTACCCACCATCATCTCGGCCGGTGCCAGATGGCCACTTCTCAGCATTTTCATCATACCATCCTTTCCAAGTTCAGTAAGACCCTTGAACGGATATTTGTCTATGGCATCAGATAGCTCAAACTTGAATTCGGGGTAGAATTTTTTCAGGGGATGATTCCCGTAGGCATCCTGAACATCAAGGTTGAGCTTAAACCAAACCTTTTTCTTTTCCGAACCCTCACTGTTTTCCAATTTGGTGTAAACATCCCGTTCAAGTGAGTTCCCAGAGAGTAGTTTATAGGCCTGTAGCACCGTAATCCGGTTGTCCCTTTCCAGATCAAAGATTTGTCTGATAGGCAAGGCACTTCCGGCCTTATTCAGAGTTACCTCATAATCGTTCAGAAAATACATATCGCTCTGCTTGGAGCGGTTGAAATTCAGCATGAACCTGACCTGATCGGAACCAATTGCAGGATTCTTTTTGGCGTTGGCAGATGTGTAGCTTTGCGTAACTCCGAGGGTAAAAGCAGGGAGTTCCCTGGAAATTGCTGATTCAAGAACATCGTTAAGTTTTGTTCCAAAGCCCAGATAATCCAGGCTCTTTTTTAGATAATCCAAATTTTGTTCATTCATAAGAATATATTATTAATTAATCAAAATAGGCTAAGCTGTCGCTCAGGCTGGGGAGGGCTATAGCCATTTTCCCGGGCGAGGTGTTCGCCAAGGGAGATTGCCAGTTCCTCGATGGACGCATATCCGCAATCCTTTAAAAAAGCAGAAAAGAGAAAATGTGACCGGTAGCCGGTACCGGATATAATATTGGAATCTGAGCGAAACTCCAGGTGTACAACGGTTGGCTCTTTTTCATCATTTCTTTTGCTGGGCCAGTTGTACACATAATTGACATTGACATCGAATCCAAATACCCGGATATCGAGACTTATATCCTGTTTGAAAATTTCTGGAATCATGGGAATGGATTTTACCGGATTTGCAAAGGCCTTAGATTAGTCCTAAATCCGGTGATCTTACAAAACCTATTAAGTGAAAAGAGTGATTCCGCACATGAAAATTCGCATGACTTAAAAGTGAAAATCACATGATGGGATAAAACCAGAAAAGTTGCGTCAAATCCTTTCAGCCATAGCGAAATCTTACAGGTTAATACGATTGCAGGCAGATCATCTCCGAATACAGTCACGAATTTCGCATTGGGGAATACCAAGCTGATGCGTATTATACCTTCCGGAAGAGCAAGAAAACCAAACGTTGCCAGCGCGGCATCCCGAAATTTGACTGAGGTAGCATCCGACAGAACTTTTAGACAATCCCTTTTTTCATAAAAAAGATAAACGGTACGGATACATATCTCTGGCAGCCCGTAAGGAATCAGGTATGCGAAACCATCGCACATAACCCATTCTCTGTCCATATTTATCTAGATATGCCATGACTATAGCCGCGGCTATACTCGTTTTTGAACTCATCGAGTTCTCTCTGCTGCAACATCTCGTCTGAAATTGCGCCATCGTTTTTTTTCAATTCCAGGAATGCTGATTCAAAGCCTAGTGAAAAGGGAGTCTGATGAATACTTGAATCCATTATGGGAGCGAGATCTTTTAATAAAAAACCCGCGGCTTTACCGTCTTTCAAAAAAGTTAAGATAAGTGCTGTACGGCTGGCTACGATCCCCTTGGGCTCACTGGCCCTATGTTGAATCATCGTCCCATCGATTAGCTGCACAATGCGTCCTAGGGCAAAATCCTTACTTTTCTTTACATCTAGTTTCTCTCCGTTGATCTGAAATGGAACCTCTACCCCTTTTGGATCATAGGAAATGAACTCCCTGGTTTCACTATCATATTCAAATACGATAGTCCTATTCGTGCCATCAGGAAAATTAATGGGTTTTGCAATATTCTTAACCTCTCCTGCGACCAGCGCATCAGCTTCAACATCCAATAAATCCGGAGACAGTTTCGTCTCCTTGTAAATAGGATGCAATTTTATCTCGTGGAGACTATCTTCATCCAGGTTTAAGGATAGCTTAGCATCCAGGCTATCAATAGCAAAAGCCTCGCTGACCAGATTCTTTAGGTTCAATAAAGAAGTTCTCCTGCCCGAAAGAAGTGCAGCAATGTCTGTGTCGTCCAATAAGTACCTGGTCCCGTCGTATAGCCCTAGCCTGGATAGCTCTGCAACGGGCAGGGCCTCCTCGATAATTATATTTTTCATAAATTCGTTTTATCTGTTTAAATCAAGATGTGATTGGTTCACAGCTTCGCCAATCTGGTTAGTGTGCTTATCATTTTGAAACTCAGCACCCATTTCGCGTTTGAGATATAAAAGCGCTGCGTAGAGTTTATCTTCCCGGCCCAATGTAAATGCATTGCCGTTCAGGCTTTCATGCATCTTCAGCCTTCCCTGTTTTAAATGGCCTAGAACCTCATAGACCGATCCGTTATATGGAATCTTATCTCCCGTGGTGAGATACCCAGAAGCTTTTCCGGGAGCAGGCTGCATCGCATTCAGGGAAACCTTTTCATTGGTAATCTCCTGCTTTCTTTCTATATCCATGATATAGCCAAGAATACGCTCGGCATCCATGGAAGCAGAAAAGATCTCAAAAGGATTGTTCTCCAGAATCGATATCCAGCTTTCCACATAGGCATAATGCTGTCCCGGGTCATGGCCTATACCAAGTTCCTGTCCAATAAGCATCGAAGCGATTTCTGCCCTGAGCTCCTCCCTGGCATAGCTCGCATCCCCAAAGCCTTTACCCATGTCTCGGTTCAACCGGTCTGGATGCCCCGTCCAGTGTCCCAGTTCGTGGAGCAGTGTAGCATAATATTTGTGGCTTTCAGAAAACCAGTCCTTGTAGGGAAGCGTAATAGCATCCCTTTTTGGGTCATAAAAGGCATTTGCGGAATATTGGTGAAAAATTACTGCGCCTGAGGAGGCAATGAGATTCTCTGCCCGCTCAACCGGTGCCCACTTGGTGCCTGGCTTTTCTCTTTCCAGTTTGGGCATGCCCTCGATCTGCGCGGCATTAAACACGTAAGCATTGCGAACAATGGCATGGGGAAGTTTCCTTGTTTCCTTTATGGGCTTTCCGAGCTCATCATGCATAACCTTTCCTGAAGCGTCGCGCCTGGTTCGCTCATCACTTGTTTTAACGAACTGGATGAGCATGGATTTCTCTCCCTTTCTCACCTGCATTCCGCTTTCCTCTGCCTGCCTGTAGGTCATCCATCTTGGATCTTCCCTACCTGCCATCAAAAGTGATAGGGCATTGATTCCCTTATATCTATTGCCGCTCTGAAAATTGTAAGGCATTAGAAGAGGCATGCCCGCTGAATCCCATGGAATCTGCCAGGGTGCGGTTCCGGCGCGGAGTGCCTCAATTACTTTCTCGGCAACCTGAACGTGCAGGGGTTTATGAACATCTTTTTTATCCATCTTGCTCTTCCTCCGTATCCGCAAAACCAATTCCGTAAACCCAGGCCTCGTCCTGATTCAGTTCCACTTCCTCTACCATGGCGAGTAGTTCCAGTTTTTGCCTTAGGGTCAAATAGGCTGAATTTTCCATAAAATTTATTTGATTAATTTTGGCTACTTTATAGTAGCGAAGAATAAAGTTTACAGGATCGATGTAGACTCCCCCGATGCGCAAACTAAAGTGCAGGTGTTCGCCAGTCACCCTACCGGTAGATCCCGTAACCGCTATAACTTCCCCAGAACGGACTTCCTCGCCCTTTCGAACCAGAATAATGGAGAGGTGGCCATATATGCTTTCAAGGCCTGAATGATCAATCCTTATAAATTTTCCCAGAATTGGATTAAAGCCTACGCCGGATACCTTTCCGGTAAGAAAAGAAAATACAGGCTCATTTCTTGCGTGAAGATCAATGCCACGATGGAAATCCGCAAAATGGGTAATAGGATGTATCCTTTTACCAAAAGCGCTATTTACCTTTATTGAATTCAAAGGCAAGGAGATTTGGGAGTAGCAGGATAGAGAAGAGCAAACAAAAATGAGAAGTACGCCTGCCGAAAGCCTAACGCTCAAAAGAAACCGCTTCGCTGACATTTATATTGTGATTTCGTGAAATATAGTCCTCCAGGGAAATCATGCTCCTTTTCATCACCTCTGGATTTTCGACAGCAATCTTCATCGCAGCAGAGATGTGACCATAATCTGAATACTCCTGTTTCATATTAATATCGAGCAAGTCTTTAAAAGTACCGGCATCCATATCCTTTACCCCAGTCATAATATCCTGATAAAGCTCCCTTTTATCCTTTAGCACAAGGAGGGCATCTGAGGAATACCTGCCAAGTGGGCCACCACCAAAGCCGACGCTAATGTTATCTTTTTGAAGATCCGCTATTGCAATTACACCTATCTGACCCTGTCTGGAAACAGGATCTGTTGTCAGCTGGGGATGTACCACCACAAGCCGGCCGGTTAATTCTTCCATAAAAATTGATTTTAAGATTGAAAAAAAATAGTTTGTTTATCTCTTCATTCCGCCTGCCATGGAGGCTTTGGGACTTTCCCCATTTTTTGGGACGGCAGCCTCGGTTCTGAATTTTTTAACCAATACCTGTATTTCATTATTTATGCGCATGAAGTTTTTACGGAGAATCTCATCCTTTTTTCCTGCGAAATCATAATACAACGGCATATCAGGGTAAGCTTTTTCCTCTGTAGCTAATGCCTCCATATCAAGATTCACCCTGCAGTTGATCGCCGAGGTATCAAATTTTCCGGTATATTCTTCTACCGCATCCGCTGCAAGCATACCAACGAGCTCTCCGGCCTTCAATGATGCGATCTTACCTGCAGGAATCAGCGATTCTAGTTTTTCCGAGAGCGACACCGATGTCTTGGTTCTATCAATGGACAAGCTCTCTGACTGTTGCTTAACTTTCCCAAAAAGCCGCTCCAGCCATTCGAGCGTTTCCTTGTTCCTTACCGAGCCAGAAAGTACATTCCCTACTACCGAGGTAATGGTGGTTGCGGTATCCTTTCCATATTGCTGCTGAAACTGTGGAAGCTCCTGGAGTCCCATGAGAACCGCTACCTTATTTGATCTGGCAGTGGCAATTAGATTTTCAATGCGGTGCACAAATAAGGTTGGCAGCTCATCGATAATCAAGGCCGAGGGCCGGTTTCCTTTAGAGTTGATAAGCCTGGTCAGCCTGTTGAGCACCACAGAATAGCAGGCGGAATTGATATTCTGTGTATTGGGGTCATTGGCAAGGACTAATATAGAGGGCTCCGCCCGGGATGAAATCTTTAAGTTGAAATCATCCGCGGAAAAAACCCAGAACGTCTCTTTAGTAGCTAAGCGGGAGATGAATACCTTTAGCGTTCCTATCTGCCCCTCTAGCTGGTTGAAAGCTTTAGCCTGCCATGCAGTGGCAAATGGAGAAAGTAAGCTCCCAAGCTCAGGATTGGAAAATAGCACCGAAAAAATCTGCTCATAACTGCAGTTCAAAAATGAAAGTACGTGCGGAAAAGTAGAATACTTCCCTCCCTGGTACTGAGAAAAGAAATAAATGCAGGAAGAAAGAAAATTTACCGCACTCTGGGTAAAGAACTGATCGCTACCACCGGATTTATCCCCTTTTTTCAAGGCTTCAACCAGGGCTTCCGCTGTTTCGCCAGCATCGGCGAGCGTTACTATGTAATCTGGTCTTAATACATTTATCCTCCTGCTTCGCTCTACCTGGGTTAAGTTGATGACATGAAAATCAAAGCCTGAGAGCCTGCCCTGCTTTTTACCCAGCAGATAATGGTAATAGGCGATCTGACCCAGGTCGGGAAACTTAAAGTCATAACAGCAGATACAGAATTCCTTAAAGATAAGCTGCCGGATAAAGGGCATAACAATGCCAAAACTCTTGCCCGAGCCCGGGGTCCCGATCAAAAGCGTTCCGCGAAAGATGTTCTCTATGTTAATGAAGCCCGAATGTACTTTCTTGCGGTAATAAAAAAGTGAGGGGATGGTAACTGCAAATGGTCCGTTTACAGGCTTTCTTGCCTGCATAAAGGATTCTTCTTCGGTATTCCACTTATCCTTACCTAAAGAAGAGCTGATAATCTTGGAAACATTATCCATCGCTAGGTGCACCAGGATCGTACCTATCAACAATAAAAAGATATACCCGATATCCTGCCAGCTGGTCAGATAAAAAACCGCAGTCCCCTTTTCACCAAAAAAAAAGATACTGGCCGCCATTAAGACTAATCCCAACACGAGCGGATAAATGATCGCTGTTTTAGCATCAAGATCTTTTTCTTTTTTGCTCAGTGTCCCGATTGAAACCAGCGAGATAAGCAACAACGAGAAAAACCGGCTATAGAGCGGGTGCTGGTAAATAATAATCCGTGACATGCGCACTAGAAACCTGGCGAGCCCGATTTTCTCTGAACCTAAATCAGTTAACAGCTTAGTTGCATAGACAAACATGAGCACATCTAGCAAAAGGGCTAGATAAATGGCAAACTGAAGGAAGCGGTGCAGGCTCTGTTGTTCCTTGCTTTCTTCCATAATGAAACATTAAAAGGTGTCGGCGTTTAGGATATCGGAGTAACTTAATGAAGCGCGAAGATTTCTTCCGGAAATCTGCTTTTCCGATAATTCAATACTGAATTCCTTGTCACCGGGAAAGGTGGTTTTTTTAATGAAATAAATATTACGATAGGATTTCGAAAATCTTTCAAAGGGATAAAGCTGAAAAACCGGCTTTAATTCTATGGACTGGACATTGGTGGATTTATTGATCTTTCTGTCCGCTATCTTAAACCTGAGCTCGTCGACATCAAAGGTGAGATTTGTCGAGTTATGGAAGCTAAGGTCAAGAAGGATGCAATCGCCAAGGGTATAAACCCGGTTTACCACCAGTGATATCCCGAAAGCTGATTCTTTTTTAATTCGGGAATCCCCTCTGCGCTTTAGCAGGGAAAGCGCATTGCTCTTCATTTCGTTCTGTGATAATCCTATCCCCGAAATATCAATGGATCTCATATAGGTTGGCAGGATATCGATTTGTGTGGAAACCAGCTCGGGACTAGCAGGCGATAAAAAGGAGAGTCTGTATTGTGCAATAAAGGTTTCTCCGACAATGGTAACCAGGCCAGCATCGCCGCTGGAGAAAAGAGCGGCAACAGAGTCTGGAATCGCCTTGATCCTGAGAATGTTCTTTTCCGGAAGGTCACCAATCAGCGAACTGCTGGATAGGTCTACATAGGAAATTTTCTCTGGCGAGATGAAGTGGATAGAAACTGAACCCGATATTCCGATTACCGGAATATCGGCAACGGTAACTGAGTGTGGCACTTGCGCATAAAGGGCCAGTGAGCTCAGGAAAATTTGAGCTAGGAACAATATTTTTTTCATGAAATTCTAATAAGATTGTTGTTTTCTTTTAAGCTCATTGGGATCAATGAGATAAACCTGGGTATTGTATCTGACCTTGACCTTATTGGACCGGATCAACTTGTTTACCGCTGTTGTTGTAGACTGGAACATCTTGGAAAGCACCCCCATAACGAGTTGATTGTTGTTTTCCGCCATCTGCTGTATGGTAATCCCTTGCGTGCTTGAACTGCTCATGTCCCTGGTAAATTCGCGAAAGGCGGATGATGGAACATAAATACCGGCCATTCCGTCGTTGTCATAAACCTGAAGATTTACCGGCAGAATTTCCCCGCCATGGAATACCGATGAGATCACCAAGGAAACCCTTTGGGCAGAGAAGCCTGAAATAGTTGCATAGAGGTAGGTGCCTTTAGGGATCATAAACTTGCCGGCCATGATATCATCAGTCAGCCTTATACGCAGGCGCGATCCGGAAAAGCCTGTAACATCCTGATCAATGATCGCAGAAATAGGGCGTTCGACATCTCCGGAAAGTATGGTATTGAAGCCAGCCGAAAATCCATGCGATCTTTTGACCGGAATGATCTTCTTGCTTTTGGCTTCTGCTTCGGCCAGTTTCAGAGCCCGTTCTTTTTCAATATTCTCCTTTACAGCGGGATCATTAGCTTTCCCCATACTGTCGACAAGAGCCATCTGTGCCCGAAAAAGCTGCATGGGATCGGATGGGTTTTTAGAGTTATCAACCTCCTTAGTTACCCTGTTCTCCTGCATTTTTATCTTCGACAGTGCCGAGGCGAGTGCGATGTCCTGCTCAGTTCTGGAAGGGTTCCGCGACTTTACAAAGCTCTGTCCTGCCGCAGAATATCCATGGTTTACATTTTCCGGTCTGCCTGGCAGACCATATTTTGCCTTCATTACCTGGTCAATGGAATCTAGCATATGCTTTTCCCTCAAATTGTAGGATGAGCTTATCTCTGCCAGCTGTTGGTTTTCTTCACCAATACTACCAACAGCAGTGTATCCATCGGCCTGCTTGAATTTATTTCTAAAGGCATCCAGCTTTCCCGAAAGCTCCTGGTTCCTCACCTGCTCGGAAACATTTGCCACGTTGGTCTGTAGCGAATCTCTTCCCAGGACTATTTTACCTTCTTTTCCAAAACTGCTTTTATAGACATAAAAGAAGAGAAAAAGAAAAGGCAGACAGATTATGGGAAGAGCGTACCTGGGCTTTTTTAAATCTATTTTTTTCATATAATTTAATTAATTCTTCGTGTGGCCGGCACGCTCAAGCTCGGCTACCATACTGACCATGAGCAGGCTGTCCTGGCTATTTAGCGTTTCCTTGGCCAATAAAACTTTCAGCGCTTCCCTAATTTCCAGAGTTCTTTTAAGCTTACTTACAGTTGTTCCTATTTCGCTAAGCCCACTCTCAACTTTTAGCAGTGCTTTTTTTTCTAAAGGGGCTTTTTTTGAATCCATTCTCAGCAGCGTAAAGCACAAGAGAAAGGAACTGCCTAGTAGCAGCACCATAGATGAGAAGATAACCTTCGGATATTTTTTGAAAAAACCTGATATGGAGGCCAGGAGGCGTTCGATCAGATCAGAGAACTCATTTCTGAGTTCTGAAAACACAGTTGTCTTTTTCATTGGAATGCATTTTTATCTATAGTTGAAATATCCCTGTTCTCTAATGTCTTCCATCTGGTAATTAAGACCGCGTGGGGATTATTGTCAGATCTTGTTTCAAGATCGACCAGGCTTCCCTCCGTGATAAGCGAGCGGGTGACGCTTGAACTTCTCCTGTCTATTTTCTGTGTACCATAATACCGGAAATACATTCTTTTTTCATCTAAAAAAATAGAATCGGTTCGGAGCGTGAGTACAGCAGAGGAGGAGAGAATAGAGGTGAAAAAACCTTTTTCCTTCAGATTATTATACTGAAGGGCACCACTTTCATCAATAAGGTACATGGCCTGTTTCATCTGATATTCTATGAACTTATCATCTGGTACCAGCGAAAAGAAAAGAGAATGGAATTTTGCAATATGTGCGCGATATTCTGCTGCTCTGTTTAGCTGCACATCGGTCTGTTTTGCCAGGATTGGTGTTCCCGAGGGGTCAAGAATATAAATACTTTTACGAGAATCCCTAACATATCCATAGGCAAAAAAAGAAACAACAGCGACTACCGATAGACAGAGCAAAAAACTTCCCAGCGAAAGGAATGTGGCTAGACGGATTTTGGATTCGATACTTTTTATCATCATCTCTCTATCCTCCCATTATCTGTCCAGCAACCCTGGTCATGCTTGATGCACCTCTTCCCATAGAACTTGCGGCAGAAGATACACCCGATGTGGATACTATCCATGTTGAAATGCTCGGCACGGTAAGCATGGTTAGTGCACCGATGATAAAGGTTACGATTACCATTCCAAAGGAGAGAACTCCATTGCTGGCAAACCAGCCGAGCTTTTCAAGGCTTGCCCCGCCAGTCCCAACAAGCTCCTGATAACGGGTAATTTCCGCCTCAAGTGCATAATGCTGGAAAAGGGACGCTACATACATCACCAGATATGCAATCCCTGAATAAAGGTTTACCGAGATGAACCTGGCGACCCATGTCGAAAAGGAATCCCTGAAAGCTGGCAGAATAGAGACGGCTACTGAAAAGGGGCCTAAAATAATCAGTATCGTGGAAAAGATGATCTGAATGATAAAAATAATGTAGGTGCAGACCCTGAGTATCCATATAGCGAGTGTTTCCAAAAGAGAGGTAGCCAAAAGTTGCAGACCAACCTCCAGCCGGTTTCTCATTTCCACTATCGGGTTCCAGACTTCGGAAAACCCTTCCTTTACCGAAGACTTAACAGATTCCCATGCATTTTCATACCAGGTATCCGCTTCTGTTTTTGCTGTCTGCGTCTCGGCCTGAATTTTATAGAGCTGATCAGAAACCTCTACCATGAGCTTCGCCCGCTGTAGCCTGAGATCATTGATCTCTGCCTGGCTGCCATCGAACATTGCTGAGGTCTTCTGTTCTACAACATCGGTTGGATACGCAAGGACCCGGGTAAAGATGCTCCACCATAGAATCACCATGGTCAGACCGAAAGGACGGAGCAGCGGCATAATTTCAAGCTGTTTATCCCCGGAGATCATTTCATAGCTTTTGATAGCAAAAAAGATGAGCATAAAAATTGCCGCCAGTGCCTGCGCATCTGCAATAAAGGCATCATAATGAGTCCAGATCGTACTTTTCATCTCATGCAGAAAATGCATCATCCCCTCTTCATACACGCCGTTGCCCTGAAGAAAATTAAAAGTGTCCTTGAACGAATCGGGCACTGCCTGCACAAAAAAACCGGCTGTGCCGGTTATAACATTTAAAATATCCATTGCTTATAGTTTTGATTTTTTAAGAATATCATTGGCAATCTGGATATCGCTCTTTGGGGATGCTGGTCTTTGAACTTCACCGGCCCGTAACTTCTGGACAGATGAGCGGATAGAGAGATAGGTTTTTGCCCTGGATTTCTTGGTTTCCCAGCTTGCCGAGAGTTTTCTGAATTCAGATAGCATCCTGTGGTAGGCCATTATCCTTGATCCCCGGTCTAAGGTAGTCGACCTCGCGATTTCCAGCCTTTCAAGAAGTGCACTGCTTTCCTCCCTGTACCAGTCAAACAGACCCACAGATATTATGTATTTCTGTTCTGCAAGCGAAAGGCCTGCAAGCATATCGGCATCTGCCTGATTTAATAATCCTTCAAACTCGTTGCGATAGTACATTAGCCAAAGGGGATCGGCAAAAGAAAGTGCCGAAGAATAATTGGAGGCCTCGCTCAGCGCAGTATTGCGAAGGGTATCCGCATGCAGTTTGTAGAGATTATCTGTGTTCTGCATGGCTGCTGCCAACATCAGCCGTTGCGTTTGTGGACCGAGCGGGCCAAGGGGTCTTAGATCCGTTTTGGGATAATTGGGGTGAAGCGCCCAAGTAATCCAGTAATCAGGGTTGAGCCCTAAAAATCCTGGTTTGGGCGTAAACTTATCCGCATCCCATTGCTTGAAGACCATTCGTTCCTGCTGGTAGGTAATGTGTTTGTCGGTAATTTTCTTCTGTGACCAGAGGAGCGTTGAGAGCAAACAGAGGAAAAGAAGCAAAAAAGGTTTTTTCATTGTTTTAAAAGTTTTGATTTGAATAAAATATCACTCCCGAGACGCAGATCCTGATTGATAAAGCCCTGATAGGGATTAAGCGAACGGAAGACTCCATTCATTTTTGTCCAGTACATGGATTTTTTCATGCTGAATACCAGGGCACGGATGACGCGGAGCTCTAGGGCAATTTTCTTAAGCAGCGCATCGCGCTTTTCGAAATCCATGAGGACGTTTTCGCCTTCCTTCAATACAAAAGCAGAGACTTCTGAAAATAGGTTTATCCCCCTATCTTTTACCTGGCGGGAAACGTCTTCTGCAAAAAGCAGCAGATGGGGATCTGATTTGGCGATATCAATCATCCCGGCACTTTCCGATGAAATCTCGGCAACCAGTGAGCCGATCTGTCTGACCGCGATTGCTGTTTTGAGCCCCTGATCAACTTCTCTTAAGGAAGACAGGATTAATGACTGAACCATAACGACCGCGCCCAGATTGAGATTAATATCCGAAAGGCGGTTGTTGATCGTATTTAAATAACTGTTATACGTATTTTCAGCTGCCAGACGTACTGCTCCATTTTCATTTACGATATTAAAATGCCCGCGGTCAAAAACTAGCCTTTGAGCTTTACTACAATAATGACCAATCAGCATTAAAAAAATTAAAATAAGCAATTTCATAACATCAGTTTTTTAGGATATCTTTTTTTCGCAGGATTTCATCTACCAATTTTTTATCGGTATTGATAAATTCTGAGAAAGGGTTTAGCTGATTGAAGACCTTTTTTCTTGAAGAATATTGAAGGGTTACCGCCAGTCCTCTGGATGCCCCGGCTATCAGGCGGAGTTCAGTGAGCACATGGGAAAAAAGCATTTTGCGGTCGCTCTGCTTCATCTGGTTGATGTCCTGCATAGAAAGAGCAAGTCCGTACAAAAAATTCAGCAGTGCATGTGCCCGATCCCCCATATCCAGCTCTGCCTGTATGGCCAGAACGGAAAGTATAGAATCGTCCTTGCATAAATCAAAAATCATCCCCTGGCTTTCGGTAATATCAGCAATCAATGGATAGGCTTCGATTCCGATCTGCACCGCATCAATGGCAAGTCCCAAAGTCTTGAACCGGGACTGGATATCCCTGTATTTATTCTTTAATCTTACCATCAGGGTTTTGTTTGCCTCCTCATTTGCAGTGGATCCCGCCTGCCTGTCCCTCGCATCAGACTGTTTTCCGTGTTCTGTTTTGCTATTACCCACAAGCTGGTGCAAAAGCCCGACATTCAACTGCGCATGAGCAGCTATTGATATGAAAATCATAGCCGTGAAAAATGCTGCGCTTTTCATTGCTTGAGCATCTTGGCATTCCTGATAATATCGTCCGCTATGCGTTTATCAATATTGATATATCCTGCATAAGGGTTTAGGGAATTTAAGATTCCGCGCTGCTTTGCCCAGTACATCGTACGGTACATGCCATAGGCCACTCCGCGGAGGATGGTAAGTTCTGTGACGATCCTATTGAGAAGCTTTGCCCGTTCACCGGAATCCATCAGCGCGTCCCTCCCGTCTTTTAATACAAAAGAGCTAACCTCGGTAGCAAGGTTGATCGAACGGGTTTTGAACTCCCTAGCACCTCCTTCGGCAAACAGCAATAATACCGGGTCACCAGAGGCTAGATTAATCGCCTTATTCACATCAATGACAATATCCTGAGAAATCGCATAAATATCCTTAACAGAAAGCAGAGACCTCATTACTCCTGAAACCTCAGATAAGCCTCTGTAAATAGTGGATTGAAGGTCATTTACAATTCCAAGCTGACCAGTTACCGCGAGCTGTGCCCTTTGCACAAGAGTAAGGTTGTCGCTGGTTCGGGACAGACCGCTGTTCATCACCCCTGCATGGGCAGCCGTGGCCGCAGCGGTTGTTGGGTCAACGTATATTTGTGCGGAGGCCGATTGCACGAAGATTCCAAATAAAAAATAGATGAATATTTTTCGCATAAAAATAGAATTTAACTTGTGATGGATGAATTGACTTTCTTGACAAATTCGGGAAGAGAGATTGCGCTCATTTTCATATCGGCAACGAAATGTTCCAGTCCCAGAGGATAAGAACCGTAACGCTTGACATAAGATTCGACAGCAGTCTTTTCGGGTTTTTCGGTTGTGAAGGTTAAATACTGAAAAAGCGACACTTCAACGCCATAGACCTCCCCTATACTTCCGCGCTTAATGTAAACCTCCTTGAATTTCCCGCGTCCGGCCTTATTTTCAAGCGCATTGATGGTAAATATCTTTCGCTGCTCTACCTCACTGAGCGCCAGGAGCTTTGCTACCTCTGCATAATTCCCCCTGAACTTGGATTGATCGAGCAGGCAGATGGTGTCGGAACTGGCCAGAATGGAATCCTTTATTACAGCATTTCCGATAATATCGCCCAGTTCCTGCGTCACCACAATTGGCTCTCCCCAGAATTTCCTCATCGTTTTATAGAGGTAAAGAATGTAGTTAGCCATTAGCGGAGATGCGATTGCCTTCCACGCTTCTTCCAAAATCATCGCTTTTCGCTGGCCTGTACGGTGCCTCATTTTCTGCAGTACCAAATCCATAATCACCAGCGTCACGATTGGAAAAAGAACCCTATTTTCCTTGATTGAATCAATTTCGTAGACAATAAAACGCTCTGTAAAATCTGAGAGATCAGCGCTTTCGTTGAGCAGCCTACCGTACTCTCCGCCAAGACAGAATTTTTTAAGTACATAACGGTACTCATCAAGATCGAAACTGATCTTCTCATTTTCCTTGATCTCCGAAATCTTAACGATCGAATAATGGTAGAAAGAATCAAAACACAGCGCATAATCAGCCTCTCCTAAAAAGAAGTCTGAATAGTAGGCCGAGAGTACATTTGAGAAAACCGTATCCTCAATCTGCGATACGCTTCCCTCTGCACCCTTTAAAAGAAGTCCGATAAGTGTTTTGAGGAAATCCTTCTTTTCGATGTTATATTCTGCTTCAGAAATAAGAAAGGGATTCATCGTGATCGGATTCTCCTCGGTATAGGTGTAATACTTTCCTCCAAAATAATTGCATAGCCCGGAATAGGAATGTCCTACATCAACGATCACGATGTCGTAATTATAAAGCATATACTGTTCAAGCAGGCTGTTCATAAAAAAGGATTTACCAGTACCAGAGCTGCCCAGAACAAATTTTGAACGGTTGGTAATCCTGCCAGATTCCATAGGAAGATCTGCTGGATCTATGCCTACAGGGATTCCTCTCCTATCGGTAAAGCGCATGAGAAACTTGGAGGGCTCATCCCGCATCAGCCGTTCCTTGTAGAACAGGCAAAGGGCCGCATCCGAAGTGGTGAGGAACCAGTCGTATTTTTTCAGTTCCACTGCATTTCCAGGCAAGGCACTCCTAAAGAGTTCCATCTGGTTATAGGCATTCTTGGAGGGGATAATCCCCTGCTGAAATAGGGAAGCTTCAATAAAGTTACAGCTGGTATCCAGAAGTGGAAGTTCGCAGCAGACCAATAAAGAATAGTGCGCATTGACGAGCAACTGGTTTTCCCTTGCCACATCTATGAGCAACTTATCAATATCCTCCACACACATCTGATTGGCTGGATCAGGAACTCCGGAATGCCGCTTGCGTTTCAGCTGCAGTTTGTTCAGGGTAATGCCCTGGGAAGGAATTTCAATTAATTGGTTATAAACAAGACTTTCAATACCCGGAACTGATGACAGGAAAGAAAGGTTGTCCATCGGAAATTCCTGTAGTCCTTTCCCGTCGTTCGCCATTAAATATGGCCCAATGGATTCAGGCATGTCAATGGAATCGATATTGACCAGGCTCATGCAGCGGATCACCTTTTTCCCAATACCTATTTCAGTATCCCCGGCCCTTAAGTTATTGAGCGAAAAATGGTCTGAGGAGAAATCCATGGCAAGCATCCGCGAAATATAGCGTTCTATCTCACCCTGGGGCAGTACTTTTGGTGATACCGATGCTCCTTTCAATAGTTCACAGACCTTGGCAATATTGGATACAAAATCCAAAAGGGGTTTCCTGTCATAAACGTACATTGCCCTTCGTTTGACCTGACGGGTTATAACCAGATAACTAGAGTGCTCAATATATTCCCTCCCTGAAAAATGCTCATCGTATTTTTGCTGAAGCGGTTCACTTTGCACTTTCCCCTGATAAGTTCTTTTAGAGAACACATCCTGTTTCTGAATGATATACCCTTCACTCAATATCTTGATCACATTGAGAAGCAGAAGATGAAAGGCCTGGTAGCCTGCCGGATCAGCGGAATAAATAAGCACCGGATTTTCGATAGAAAGAATTACTGAAAAATCGCCTGACTCACCATAAAGAACGGAAAGTCCGCCTATCTCTTCTATTCCGGCATATGGCAGTTTAAATTCCTGTTTTCCCATAACCTCGCCTTAAATAAATACGATGAATGAATATCTCCCTGGATCTGGTCTTATCATGAAGACCGGATGCCTGCTTGGAATATGTGTAGAGGAGCCCACCGGCTATTGAAAGAATGGTTAAGAGGCCACCGATATACATATTGAGGAGCGCACCGGCTAGGCCTCCTGTGACCAGCCCAAGACCTAAGGAAGAAATGCCATAAGCAATATACTTCCCCTTGAAACCCCGATAAACAAGGGGCTTTTGAAGCCCCTTGTAAACTGGATACATCCTCATGCTATACGCCAAAGAAAGCCTTGATCACTACCGATACCAGAACCAGAAAAAGGCAGGAACCTCCCCAGCCCATAATTTCTTTGTTGATGTCCTGATCTCCGGAATTCCATTTGATGTAGACACGTACCCCGCCGATAATACCTACCACGGCACCAATCGCAAGGGTGAGTGTAGAAACCGGATCTACATAAGAGGTCAGCGAGGAAGTCGCCGCATTGATTCCTGTTGTTCCTCCCCCAGTCTGGGCGGAAACTGCCTGCACTAAACCCAATAGCGCGGCCAATGACAAAAGTCTTTTGCTTTTTCTTGTCATAAAAAAATTGATTTAAATTGAATAAAATTGTATTTACAGTCCGAAAAGACCGCGGAGGAATACACCGATGAGAGATAAAAAGAGGCATGAAAAGAACCATCCCATAACCTGCGCATCAATGTGGTGCTTGCCCATCTGCCAATTGGCATAAACCCTAAGTCCACCTAGGATTCCTGCGATTGCCCCAATAACCAGTACCAGATCCGAGAGCGAAAAATACCAGCCTTTCACCTCTGCAGAGGCGGAATAAAACTCTGAGATTCCTGGTTGAGCATTAGCGGAAAAAGTAAAGAGCAAAAAAAAAGAAGCTGACGCTGCCCTTAAAAAGAATAAAGAAAACCTCATGGAGTTTAGTAAGGTATTGCCCGCGTATGTTCGATGAGGTTGTCTTTCGCAAGGGAAAAAAGCTGTTTTAGTCCAATGCCTCCACTTGAGCTAATTGGACCTGTTGGCAAATAAGGGGCTGGTTTTTCCTTTTTTTGTGAATCCGTAGCAACAGCCTCCTCTGCTTTCTCTTCCAGGGTAATCAGCTCAGGGGTAAATGTTTGTGCAAAGAAAAGCTCGTCTTCCGGAGTTTCATTCACACCAACTCTTTGAGATAGAAAAAGATCAAAAAATAAGTTCAGTAAATAATAAACCATATATACAATAAAGATTATGGTCAAGAAATTAGTCCAGCTCATGGGTCATATTTTTTAAAGTTTGTGAAATATATTCATTTAGCCAGGGGTGGCTTTTTAAAAACTGGTGGAGGGAAAAAACAATGACCCGCGTCATATCGATATTGGATGCGGCCTTTAATTGCCTCAGCTTGCTCATTGTACGATTATCAATCCGGATAAGGATTTTCTCCTGCCCATCCATATTAAAGTCCCGCAGGGATGAGAGAAAACTAGCTAGACGCTTGGCGTTCACGGCCGTTTCTTTGGATTCAGTTTTTTTTACACCAATCCTTTCAGCGCCATGACTGGCCTGGGATTTTTCCGGCAATCCCTTTTCTTCTTGGATCCTTGATTTCAATTGATCGGCAAGGGACTTGATTTCGCTCATGTCGATATACCTTTCTTCATAAAGCTGCCATAGATAAAGTCCATTGCCGGCATAAAAACTGGAATTAAAGAGGCCGGGACATGGATGGTTCCTACCCGCTGAAAATCGATGCGGTCAGAAATACCGGGAGAAATCTTTCCAAATCTGGATAGTACCTTGTCTACCTCTTCCCTGGTTTCATACTTTACGGTTGTTTTAATCCTATTTGGCACATACACCATGGGTGATAAATTATTGATCTCCCGACATACAAGCGAAAAGAGCACTGTACTGTCTACAGAAAATTCATCATAATTAAACGGGCAGATAATGAGTTCCGCGGAACTGATAATGGGAATCAATAGATCATCGTCCATTTTACCCGGAAGATCAATGAGCACAAACTCATCCCTATTTTGGTTAAGCAGTTCCAGCAGAGCCGGGAAGTACTTAAGATCAGAGGGAATAACCTCGTAGAGGGGATCGTTCTCCAGAATTTTTGCCTTTTCAAACTTGCCTGAAATCGAAGCCTGGTAGTCCATATCCAGAACGGTAACCTTCTTTTTTTTAAGCATTGAGAGGAAATAGGCCAGTAACAGGCAGAGTGTACTTTTACCTGCTCCCCCTTTCTGATTTCCAATTAATATAACCATAAGCATAAAAATTTAACGTGTATTGGTTCTTGCTTTTTTTTGCCTGCGCCTATTCCGTCCGAGGATCTGCTCATCATCAATATCATCAGAGATATCTATATCCAAAGAGAATTCGCCAATGGATATACAATCATGCATTTCAACCTCGTCAGCAGGAAATATTGACTCTGATGGATTTTCAAGGAGCATCTCTTCCTTTGGAGAAAACTGATTTTCATAAATACCCTCCGAAATGGGTATTGACGTTTTTACTTCTTCGGTTTGGCGTAAAGTCTCCATAAATTTAGTTATGGACATAATATCGCCACCTTTAAAAACTTCCTTGGTGGAATGGTCTAAAATGGTATAGCCATATGGCGGCTTGTCACCTTTAAAATGAAATACAAACTGAAGGCCGAATGAAGAAGATAATTTTTCGCTTAACTCAGAGTTATAGAATATTACTTTTCCTTTCTCGCCACCTGGAAGATCTTCCCTGATCGCTTGAATTCTGGAATCGGTAATTGGCCTATACTTTGCAAAAATCTGTTTTAACTGTTCCTTTCTTTTCTGATCAGGTGAAAACCGGGCAATTTTTTGTTCTATTCTGGTTAAGTTTATACTGCCTACTTTTTCACCATACTTTGACAGATCAAGCGTATCCTCCAGAACTTTTAATGCATATCCCTGTCTTTCAAGCAACATCATAAACTGCGCCTTATTGGAGAAGCTGTATTGAAGTGCCCTCGTCAAAGCTTTTTCAGCAGCATGTTTCTCATCATTACCGATAAGTTTATTGAGCACCCTATAAGCCCTGATCTTCTCAAAGCTGTCCGAAATCTTTTTCCCTTCCAGGTCTATTCTTGAAGATACCATATGGATGTGATTATTCTGCGTGTCCTTGTGGAAAATGAGAAGATACGGCTGATTTCCATAACCCATGCCCTCTAGCCAGCCTTCGGCCAGTGTAACTAGTTCCCCCTTGTCCAAGCTTCTGCCCTTTGAAGATATCATTGCATGAAATTGCGGATATACAACCCTGCGGTTTCTGCTCGCTAGGGATGAGAGGTAGTTTATATAATCTCCAGGCCTGATCTCAGATAGCCCTTGCAGCGCCCCAAAACCGGAAACCTTTACCAGTTCTCCCTTATTTTTTTCAACTTTATTGGTATTATACCTAATTGCCCTAAAAGTCTTTGATTTCCAAAGAATTTTTACAATCATAAATTAAGCCTTTAATAACCTGAGTAATTCCCTGGTTGCTCTCTCCATTCCTCTAAATATTGAAATGTAATCAGTAAAAATCGTGTTGAACTGAAGTACAATTTCAGCAGAGAGCATTCCTCGTTTATTTAAAAAGTTCGCATGCCGGGCAAGCTGGTTAATGTTGTTTCCTGACCTACCGATCTCTGCACCGATCTGGTTCAGGTGTTTTAAAACTTCAACAGCATTGATTTTATTTGAAACCGCAGAGGAGATTAAAAGCCTTTGCCGCAAGAAATCACTTTCTTTCAATCCAAGGGAAAGCCAAAGGTTTCGGAGTAAAGCATATTCTTCCTCGGTAAATCTGGCCTTAATGAACCTGGTTCTTTTACCATCTAATTTTAAAGGCCTCCCATTCTTTTTCTTGGTCATATTCAACAATTAAGGGACATCCTCCGAAGAAGAAAAAACTAGTTGCGACGTTTTTTCCATCCCGCTACGCCCCAAGGCGAAAAAAAAGCGGGCAAGTTATAAGGTTTTTGAGCAACAAAAACACAACTTGCAGGCTAAAAAACCAAAATACACCAACTATAACGAAAGGATAAAAACCAAAAAACTTAAGCTTGGTTTATTAGGATTTTGTTAAAAAAGTATTCCGGCAAAACAGAAAGCCTAAAGCTATCTTTGCCAGATGGAGCTGCAGGAATTAGAAGAGTTTTTCAAGAATTGCCGGAGACCGGAAATGCCGGTGTTTTTAAATGAGGCAACAAAAGTAACTGACTTTGATTTATTTCTAGAGAGCCATTTCGGGCCACTTAGAGCTAATCCGGAAAGTAAAATCAATAAGCCACTATTAGTAAGACTAAAAATGATGAAACTTATCATTGAGTTTAACTAGCTAAACATATATCCACATATTTCTATATAAGAATATCCACATATACCGATAGAGACATATTGATATTTAAGCATACAATGATGTAAAGCCGTAAGAGGATTACGTAAAAAGTCAATGTAAACCCTGAACCGGACGAAATAACAATTGTAAAGAATACTTAGTATTAACAGCTCCCAACTGTAAAGACTTTTCCGGACGAGACATATACAGATATAATTATATCTATATAGCTCAATATTTACATAGTTATATATTCATATATCAACGTGTTATACCAAAACCATTCTCTACACTAAAAGGCATAGGCTTAACAATAGATTCTTCAATTTTCCTTAGATCAGCCACAAGCTTTTCATTATAATCCTTAAACCCTGCATATTTGAAAGAACAGTCTATACTTCCATGTACATCTCGGATAAATTCCTGCGCAGCAGATTTTCCTGCTTTATCATGGTCAAAATAAAGTTCAATAGAACCAAACTGGTTTGACCTACCCTTGGCAGCCTGTAGAAAGGAAAGGGAATTCAACACCAATATGGATGCAGGATCCTGCGGATGTTCGACTTTCCAGCTCAGAAAATCAAAGTAACCTTCAAAGACACCTAGCCTGTCAACAGCCCCCTGCAAAAAACTCATTCCCTTGTGCCCCAGGCAACCCTTAAAATATTTGTTGCGTACCTCCCAGCCACCATTCTCATTTGGCCATGCAGAAGCAAAGTAATTCCTGCGCTTATTGCTGCTGTCCATGACCGAATAATAAAGTTCATATAAATAACCACCTGCAACGCTGTGCACTCCCCTGCCTTTAAGATATGAGCTGATGACATCGTTGCCGATTGATTCATTTACGACTTCTACTTCATATCTTGGAACTTTGAAGGATAATGGCCTTCGGGAATTATCAACAGGCACATCCGCGGTTTTCTCAAGGTTTATTTTTGCATACTCTACGATTTTTTTAAGAACCTCAGGAAAGCTTGAGGGATACCAATATGCAAGGCCAAAATCGATTATGCTTCCGCTTTTTATTCCCGACACTCCTGCACCGCCATGGTCAAACCAGACCCCCAGATTATCATTTACACAAAGTGAGGCCGTATATTCTTCACGCAACATACTTAGAAAAAAATACTCTCCCCCCGATACTTTCTGGGGACTGAACCCCAAGTTCTTCAAAAGATCGAGGAGCGACACTTTCTCCTTGATCTCATTAACGTTTAAAAAAGCTGACATACCGATTTAGTTTTAGAATTTTCAGAAACAAAAAAGGGGCTTATCGCCCCTTTAAGATAGAACCCAAAAAGAAGGGCCTCTATATATTGTAACTCGGAACTACTCGCGTCGATTTCTACAAACCGGACATATCGTCTGCCAATGCGCTTTCACCTTTTTGACGTCATCTCAAAGCTTCGCAAAATTCCCTTCAATTTAAAGGGTAATGTTTCATTCCTGAATGTCAAAGACCAACTCTTTTGTTGGCTCAAAATTCAGGAAGTATGTTGCGAGCATTTGACACTTTTCAAAAAGTGGGTACGATTTTTTAATTCTTATACTTAGCTTGATTGCAGTGGTTTTCGGAATAGAAATGTTGTAGCTCACCGATATTACCGTAAAACCCTCACATAGAAGCGTAAATTCTTGACAAAACTTTAGAATTTGCTAAAATCTCTACAAATCCTGGCAATAAGATTTTGACACTTTTTCAAACTTGTGCTATACTTTCACTACCAAACATTTTTAAAAATTTCTTTCCAGACACATAGCTTTACATTGAATTTGTTAGAAAAAATCCCAGAAGAATCATCTTATCTGAAGCGTTGTTTACTGATAATATGATTGTTAATTGCACTTCTCATACCATCTAGATAAACTGTATACCCTTTGCTCTTCCTTCTGGATATATCGATGAATTTTCGGTAGGCCACACCCAGGTCTATATTCAAGCTTCGCTCAAGAATATCCACGACCTGGGAAATGTCAGCTTTTCCATTATTTAAAGAACCCATAAAGTATATGCCATAGGCGAGCTCAACCAGATTAACTTTGTCATCGGTCCATTTCAGCTCCGAATTTTTCGCAAGAAGGTGATAAAGGGAGGAATCGGGATTGTTATAAATCAAACGAATCCTGGTCAGCAAAAATTCGCGTAGCTGCTCGTATGCACGGAACTTTGCAAAGGTATAATCTACATTGGTATCAAATTCGTCGTATTTCAACGCCGGAAAAATCCCCTGCTTGTTTTTTCTGAGAAAATATTCCTGGTCCAGGGCAGTTTGATTGTTAAGGTAATATTGGTAAAGGAATTTATTTTGCTCAAAGTATCTCCTCAGGAAATCTATTTCCAGAACATAATAACTCCTAATTGCCTCGTCCGTATCAATCGGAATATTTGATAGAATATTGAATTGCTCCACAATCAAAATTTTACAGCAATAGAATTTCGGTTTGGTTTCTTTAAAGAATAGTATCTCTTCCATTTCAGAAGAGAAACCCAATTGGTTTACCAACGTGTTCAAACGAGTTATATCCTTTTCGATAATGTCTAGTGAGGATGAAAATCTGGTCAGATCACTGATGGGTTCTTGTTTTACAGCATGCAGTTTTGCGGTCATTTCTAAATAAAGCTGTTCAGAAGTTTGGATTAACATAGAGAAGGATTTAGGTAAAAAGTTGGTTGACTGAACCTGCGATAATCCTACAGGAACTTTCGCAAGTTGTGCCAATTCGCACTCTAAATCAAGTTGACTATCAGTTGCATAATTGATCAACCCCCCTTGAATACATTATTTGCAGATAAATTCTAAAGACAATATTCGTCAAATTTTACTTTTGAGAATATGTTTGTCAGCCTAATCAAACTACTGGTGTAACCACCAAAGGCCTCGGTGTAAAAATCTTTTTGACAGGTAAATTCAGTCATAAATTGTGCTAAAAATCAGCTATGAATTACCAATTTATTTTTTTTGAGGAACATCTCACAAGCCTGCAAACGAAAAAAACTTTTGCAAAAAATTTTGCAATGGAATCAAAAAAAAATCTGGAACGAGAGCATTCCCGACTGACCAGAGCCTTCAGGGATATGGCCGTTGAACTAAATAATCATGAAAAGTCAAAAGCATATTTCAATTTTCACCAACAGAACTTAACCCTTTTAATGGATAAGACTAGCACAGAAAAAAAGCTTAGGGAAAAAGATCCGGACCACAAGATTATAATAAGTACTCTGGAAGCATTGCTGGATATAATGGAAGAATTACTAATCTGGATGAAACAAATCTTTCCGAAGATCTTCGACTATAAAGGCAGGATCCCTATAAAAATGATTGAGTCCGAAATTTCCGAAATCGAGAATGATTTGGATTTAATCGTTGGAGAATTTGAAAAGAAGAAATTTGATCCTAAACTAATGCAGGTCACAAGATCGGTTTTGGATATAAGTCAGATAGTCAGTTTTAAAGATCTTAATTTTTGGAAAGAATCCTGCGATAAAATCCATCAAGGTCTTATGTTGCTTGATTTGATTGATGAGTTTAGCATTATAAAAATTTTCATGGGGCTTGGAATAAATCATCCTGACTTATTTTTTTATGCCAAACGGTATATTTCAAAAGAGATTGAGCATAAGACAACTTTAGGGGAAAAAATTTCTGCAGTCTGTTCCTATCGGAAAGAGATAAGAGTGTTATACAGAGAAACCCAAATGCTCCAGTTTACAAGGAAACCCGATATTCAGCGCACTATAAAAAAATTCCTTCGAGAAGAACTCCTTTTACTCCGGGCTATGGAATTTGTGAATCATGAAGTTGAGGAAGCGGGAATTATGAACGCCAACTATAAAGTTTCCTTTTCCGTTAAACAGCTGGCCTTTTTCGTCCATCTTCAGATGGAGACCGGAATAATAATATGGCAAAGGGCAAAATTCGCGCACCAATATATTGCAAGGCACTTTAGCACGGTGGAACGAGATGCAATATCTGAAAAAAGTGCCAGAAACGCCCACTATAATCATGCTAGTGAAGATATTAAGAAAGTGATCGCAAAGCTCAGTGAAATGCTCGCATTAGCTCAGGAAAGATATTGAAATTGTGAGAATACTGCGAATCTTGCAATTTGATGAGGGGTTGCAAGACCATAAAATTTCTGCAACTTGACAAAGTTTTCAAATAGCCGTTCTTTATCCCTCAAAAGATTATGGACGTAGAAAACTATTCACAGAAACTAAATACATTTCACTCACTCTCGCCTGGACTCAAAGCATACATCTCAACCATAGCCAAAGGAACCGCATACAAGGGTGGCCAGACGGTATTCTTGACTAGAGAAGATTATAATTTTTATCCCCTGATTGAAAGCGGGTCATTACGGCTAATGGCAATCGATAAGGATAATGATGAAGAAATTGTTATCCGAACCTATAATGCTGAGGAATTCCTGTATCATTTTCCAAACGTTATGCCAAGATCAAGATTTGAACTTTACGTAGAGTTTTTAGAGGATTCGTATTTGGTAGCGTTTAGCGAAAAGCATTATTCGAACCTTATGAAATTATTCCCTGATGCGTACCTCTTGAACCTATCATATACAGCATGGCATTTAAACATTCAGTTGGAACTTCTTCTCGGCAATAATAAAATTCCTGATAGGTAATAATGTATATGACGAACCTTAAAGTTTACCCTAAATCATATTCAAATGAAACGACTCATCGAAAAACTACAAAGTCTTCAAAATGCAAGCGAAACTCTTGTAAGCCAACTGGCCGAAATTTCTGTTCAGAAAACTTTCAATAAGGGCTTACTTATTAGCACACCAGATCATTCATACCCTGAACTTTATTTTATCGAAGAGGGTCTTGCAAGAGGGTATTTTATTTTCGAGGGGCAGGAAAATACATCATGGATATTACAGCGTGGGTTTATTTTTCCGACCACTTCATTTTTTTCTTTCAGCCATACAAATGAGTACGTCAATTTTTTAAAGGACAGTTCGGGCTATTCAATAAGTCTATCCCAATGGAGTGAACTTGCCCAAGCAAATCCCAAATTTCTAATAATTCTTCTGGAAATCTACGAGGAACATTACCGTGAAATAATGCAAAGAGAACAAATGCTGAGGATCAGGCATGCGGAAACAAGATTTCTTTATTTTCAAGACCGGTATCCAGAATTAATTAATCTTCCCATTCATCAGATTCTGGCGTCCTTACTCGCAATTGAATCAAAATATCTTTTCAAAATAAAAAGGAAATATCGCAGATGACATTTAAGCAATCGCATTATTAGACAAATAGATGTGCCATTATTTCAGATACCAAGGGGTGCAAAAAGAGTAAAAATTGCCGAATTCGGGTAGTAATTATTATTCCTGTTGTTTCGAACTTTAATCTACACTCAGATGGGTTTTTATTAACAAAAACATGGAAAATATTTATTCACACAAACGGACGCATATAAGCTTTAAAAGCTTGGTATCAAATCTAAATACAATTGGAATATTCCTGCTAACATTGCTATGGTCTTATGCAGTTTTTGCAAAGCTCGCTGATCTAAAACTTTACCAGCTCCAGATGAAGGAGCAACCCTTTCCTTATTCAGTACAGCAACTACTGACATATCTTGTCCCAATTCTTGAGCTAACTGCTGCTACACTGCTGATTCTTAATAAACACAAATGGGGGCTTTGGCTGTCTTTAGCACTGATAATGGGATTTACAATATATATCACATTGATACTGACCCATATTTTTCCCAACGCTCCGTGCAGCTGCGGTGGCTTCATCTCTAAGATGAGTTGGGAAAGCCATCTTTACTTCAACATGCTTTTGTTTTTTATAAATATAGGTTGTCTTATCAGAATCATCAGACAAGAAAGGAGGTTAAACGGCAGAGAGTGAAAATAAATTATCAAGAAATTAACTCAATTAACCAGGGCATAGTGCCCAAAACTTAAACTAACTTTTTCGCTTGTTTTTTGATAGTAAAAAGCATCCTTAAATTATGTATACAACAGTAAAAAAATTAAGCAAAGGCCTAATGGCCGCCGCTTTAGGATTAGTATTGGTTTTCGGTGGATCTGCATTTAAAGCAGAAAACAAAAGAGTACAGTATAAATTCCGGTATAACAACCCGAGTGACTACAGTCAAGGGGCAGTTCAAACCGAAAGTAACTGGATTCATGACGAAAGTGCACCAGAGTGTGACGGGGTATTGGAACAGCCCTGTACAATTCTTGTTGATCAGAATTTTGTCAACACAGGAAGCACTCCAACATTAAAAACTTCACTGAATATTACGGCAAGTGCCACCAGTTCTGGATTTGTGACTGGTAGCAGCGATAATACCATGGTAATTGAAAATCGCACAGCCCAATAGTAATTGAGGAATTACCAATTTTAAAATGGCCACTATCCGTAAAGATAGTGGCCATTTCTTTTTAATTCTGAGGCATGCCCGAGGATTCAATCACGTCCGTTGGCAAGGGGAGTGCATAATATTTTGACTCAGGAAGTAACGTATAGGTTTTACCATCTACTATACGTTTGAGGATAATTCCCTCACCCTCTTTATTGTATCTTTTGATATCCGCAAAACGTAATCCACGGAGCAAAAGTTCCTTTCTTCGCTCATCCCTTATTTTCTTTAAAGCATCGTTTTTATCGACAGCTGAAAATGGTACAAAAGCAACGGTACTCTTCCAACGTGTTTTCATCAGGGTATTGAGATCTTCCATGGCACCAGTGATGTCTCCTACTGCAGCTTTACTTTCGGCGCTTGTAAGGTAAAGCTCGTCTGTTGCAAAACCCGAGAAACAGACGGTTGCACTTGCCGCATAGCTACCTTTGAACTGCTGATAGGGTGCTGCAATTTTGAAAAAAGCTGTTTTCCTTAAATCATTGGTATTGTAGCTTGAATATAATACTGAATCGACTCTTGATCTGGTCAGATTCGTTATGCCAAAACTTGTATAGAGTTCTGCATACCATATCGTTTCCTTATTAAACTTTTTTACTGGCACGTTACTAGTCAGCGCGAGCAGATCGGAATCCCCGTTAAAGTTCATCAATTTGTTATTAAACTTTAGGGCATCTGTAGCATACTTTAATGCTAGATCGTACTTGCGCATATAAAGGTAACATCTTGAAAGGAGCGCTGCGGCGGCGCCTTTGGATGGCCGCAAAGGGTGCTGAGGGTAGTCCGGCAATAAATCCATTGACTGCAGTGCGTCATTGATAACCTGTTGATAACTTTCCTTTACGGTAGCCCTTTTTGATGGCACATTAAAATCAGAAGTTGTTCTAAGTGCAATGCCTAGTTCACTTGCTGAGCTTGCCTCATCATATGCTAAGCCATACTGACTGGTGAGCATCAGAAAATAATATGACCTAAAAAACAGCGCACTTCCCTTTGCATTATCCCAGAGCTGTGCATTAGGACCGATTCTGTCAATGTTGTTCAATAACTCCAGGGACAAGTTGCAATTGTATACCGCAAGGTATCCTGTCTGCCAGTCGTTGCCAAACCTGTAAGGTGTAGGTCTCCAGGTATAGGCTTCCTGCCCTGTGACGCCAATGGCGTTGTATCCAGCAAGGGGTAAAAAGATGTCATCACTTGATGCATCGCCGAAAGATGGGCATGTGCGTAGATTCATCAGGTTAGCATCATCAAGCAACCCCTGCACATCGCTTAATGTTGAGGGAACGACCAATCGAGAATCAGATTTGATCTCAAGATATTTCTTGCACCCAGAGAGGAGCATGCCTAGGCAAATGATCATCATCACTGCCATATGACCTAAAGTTTTCCTTTTCATGTTGTTAAATTATTTTGTGTTAAAATGTACCCCTGATTCCAAAATTTATTTGTCTGGATGGTGGAATCACAGCAAAGTAATCAGGGTCGTAACCAGATTTATTTTCTTTCCATAATATCCCAACGTTCTGAACGCCGGAGAAAACCTCAAGACTCCGGAATGGAAATTTCCATTGAGATGTATTGAAAGAATATCCGAGCCTGATGTAATCCAGTCGGATATGATTTCCGGAAATTATATTTACTTCTGATGCAGAATAGAAAGCATCTCTCAAAGTAGATGCCGGATAAGTGAAAGAGGGAACAGTTGTAAACTCTTCATCTCCAGGCTTCTGCCACCTACTGGTAAAATCTGAGTGGCCGGCTCCATAGGCAATGAGATTAGAATATACAATTGAAGGCTTTCTAACCTTATAACCAAGCTTAAAATTCATGTTAAAGGACAGGCTCAATCCTTTGAAAGAGAATGTATTGATCAATGATCCAAAATAGACCGGACTTGATGGCCCCATATAAACCATGTTATTTCCACTACTTGAAGCCTCGGTAATTATTGCACTATAGTTTGTACTCAACTGCCCGTTAAGATATCCCTGTGGATTGCCATTCGCATCAAGCCCACCCCACTTATAGGCGGCAACAGAATACAGCGGATATCCCTCAAGAGGACTTATCACATTATTACCAGAGAGTAATGCGTATATACTTGAGGAGGCATTTCTGTAATACTTTCTGGTCTTACTCAAATTATAGCTGAAATAAAGATCTGTTCCCCAGCTAAACTTGGTCCCTTTAAAGTTTTTGCTATGCAGATCCAAATCAAAACCCTTTCCATTCATGTCCGCTACATTCATGACGATAACATCCCTGCCTCCCCATGCCGTATAATCAAAGCTTGCTGAACCGTATAGATCGGTTCCGTTTTTAATATACCAGGAAAAGGATCCGGTTAAAGCCTGTTTCCTAAGTTCAAAGTCCAGCTTTACGTTTAGCTGGGAAAGTTGTTCCCATTTCAGGTCGGGGTTATTGATCACATTAATCCTGGTAATAGGAAAGCCTGTAATAGTATTAGTGGCGTAACCTCCGATTGGCAGGGCCGTCTTGGTCAAATCTACGTTGCCACTATAGCCGAATGTTCCTGTCAGTTTCAAGGCCGGCAACCCTTCCAGATTATAAAAGGGTTCTTGCGAGATATTCCATCCCAGGCCAGCGGACCAGAGCGGTTTCCATTTATCATTTGTATTTGCCCCGAAAATATTTGAACCATCTCGTCTTATACTTCCTGAGAAAACATATTTCCCTTTATAGCTATAAGCAAGGTTTGCATAAAGGCTGATAAACCGATATTCAGTCCTTGTCAATGTATTTGCCCCTCCTATCTGACTAGAATTACCAGTTAAATATTCTGGATAATATCCAATTGGGTCTACCAGCGTAGTATAAAGTGGGTCTTCCAGGTAACCCATTCGCCGTGTCGCATTTCCGGAGGTACTTGAGGTGCGCAGTTCAGCACCAGCTATTGCAGTTATACTGTGTACACCATAAATCCTATTATAATTGAGCTGTGTTCTTCCAGTCTGGGAGTTCACGTTAGATTCCTCTGAAGATAGAATCCCACCTAAGGGAACTGGACGGGTAATAATTCCAGTTACCGCATTATACCGGGTAAATGTATTTACCAGGTCCCTGGCAGCAAAACTGTTAACATCGGACAAATGGTCCTGGGTGATTCTCTGGCGCTGGTTTTGGTAGCTAACCGTAAAATTCAGGGCATCAGAAATTTTATATTTCAAGCTTAGGTTTGCGAAAATCTCCTGTGAACTTCTTTTAAAATAGTCGTGTTTATAATCATCAAGTGGATAGTATTTCCAGTCTAGAAGCCTACCTTTCGCTAAAGTATCTGTATACGCCGAACGGTATAAGGTTGCTAAACTCGTTTGGGAACTGAGGTCCAGATAAGTCGGGTAACGTCCCCCTATGGTTAATGAATTATAGCCTGGTCTCCCAGTTTTACTATTGAGGTTTGTAAAATAAATATTTGAACTTAAATCAAGATCTTTCAGCAGTTTGAAATCATTCGACAAGTGAAGGTTAATCTTATCGCTGGTATTGTAGGTCTCTCCTTTTATCCGGTCATATGCTGCTGAAAGGACGTACGTGTTCCTTTCGCTTCCACCTCTAAAACTAAGGTTATATTGCTGGGTGATCGCATGGGTATAGAAATTATCCAGATAGGATTGCTGCGAACTGTTTTTTTGTAGGCTTTGAATCTGGTCGGCGGCATTTGCTTGAGTGATTTGTCCGTTTCGCTGAGCCAGGAACACCTCAACAGCAGGAGTAAGGGCCAGCCATGGAGTTGTAGTGATGCGATCGTTAAAATACCCTAAATCGAAAAGCTGTTTTTCTACAGCAATATAATCATTGTTGTTCATCTCCCGGAGAGATTTGAGATTGGGGATTGACTGGATGATCACCGTGGGATTAATGGAAACCTGCATGGGTTGATTTGGCTTTCCCTTTTTCGTAGTTAAAACAATCACCCCGTTTCCAGCCCTTGAGCCCCATATCGAGGCAGCAGCCGCATCTTTCAAAATTGAAATATTCTCTATGTCGTTGGGATTTATGTTTACAATGTCCCCTTCGTAAATAAAACCATCAAGAATAATTAATGGATCCAGAGGCCCATCAATGGTTCCAAGGCCTCGGATGGTAATGTTGGTACTATTTTGTGGATTGCCGTTATTTTTTCCGGTTTGCAAAAGCAGCCCACTGCTCTGTCCAATGATCCTATCTAGTATATTTGTCCCTGTGCGGGCATTTATTTGCTTTTCATTAATCACTGAAATAGTTCCATTGATTTCATTGGGTTTGGATGTCTGGTAACCAGTCTGAATTACTACTTCGTCCAATTGCTGGATTTCCTCAGTCATTTTTATAGTCATAAAGCCATTTGTTTGCTCATAAATTCTTGTGATACTTTTATAGCCAGTTGAGGTGAATCGAAGGGTATCCCCCAAGTTCAAGTTCTTGATCGAAAAAGTTCCGTCAGCGTTTGCGAGCACAGCGCCTCTTTTTGTCCTAATTGTGACCGTAATGCTTTTACCATCGAGATCGGTGACCTTGCCATGAATTTCTTTAGTTGCTTGTGCCATGGCGGTAAAGGCAGATAGGATAATTAACAATGCTGCCATTGTAAATAGGAAAAAATTCCATCTTGTATGTTCTCTGTCATTATAATTAAATTTCATTTTAATCTTTTTTAGATTGTAGATTTAATGTTAGTCCGGCAATTAAACGTTCAATATTTGGGGCCGTTACCTGATCAGCCCTAGTGATAGCTTTGACCCTTCCATCTGCTCCTATCCAGATATAGTGAGGCATACTTTTTATAGGGAAGATCTCTCTTATTAAGCTATCGCTTTTCACGATCGGCAAAACAAAATTTTTTATGCTAACCCTTTCCTGGATCAAAAAATCCTTCAAGATGTTTTCATCATCTTTAGGGTAAGCATTCATTAAAAAAATCTGAAGGTGTTTGGCATACCTTTTCTGGAATTCGTCCATCTTCGGAAATTCCTTGATGCATGCAGAACAATATGTTGCCCAAAAATCTAAAATGACTGCCTTACCCCTTAACTGAGAGAATTCAATTGCATCAACTTTATAGTTAGAAATTTTAGTGATTGTAATGTCAGGGATCTTATCACCTATCATTGGAGCTTTAGAGATATTCTTTTTCTGGGCAGATAGTGTGAATGGACATAGTAATATTGCGCATACAACACGTAGAATTACCTTTCTTTTAATGAATGCTAAGTTTAATTCCCTCAGCGACAGGGCGGCTAGTGATTTGACCAAATCTGCATGTGATTGAGTGAGCACTATGGTTTCGGAAACTTGGCGATTACCCCTTCTGCTGAACAAAAGATTCGGCAAAACATTTTTCCATAAAAAAATGCATGGCAAAGCCCTAGCGATAAAATTTATCGTTTTTTTCATTGTTGTTAGTTTGGTTAGTTGATCAGGAAATTAAATGAGGATTTCTCAATTATTAGAAAACTAAGGCAGGTCCATTATTAAAAGAACCTATTTTCATCATTAACCATTAAGGTGACCTGCCTTAGCCTGGCATCTTATTCGGGAGAACAGATAACCAGGCTAATTAGGATGATGAATGTCCATCCGAGAGTATAAAAAACAGAGATTTGAGGGCCTAAAAAGTAGGCAAGGAAATAGCACGTGTTGCTGAAATTTAAAGAAATGATGATTTCGAATGCTTTCATGGCTAATCTATGTTAACCGAAAGTTAAACGGAAAAGGGCCGCCTTTACGCTTTATTTGAAGTGAAGGTGTAGGACCACCACCGCCTTTCAGCGGCCGAACTCAAATAAAGCAGGCGACCCAAATCCGTATGCTACACAAAGATAGCATAGGAATTGAGTTTTACCTACCTCTCGTGTTCGAACGTCCTACTTTTCACCACAAGTTCTTTCAGTAATTACTCAATCCAAATTAATGGAAGTTATGTTCTATTGTTTTTCTATATCGTTAATTTTGTTAAAGCTAAGATACAAAAGATTAACCAAATCCACAAGTGGAGTTGACTTAAATCATCAAAATCAGTCACTTGCGGATGTAAATGATATCACCTGAAGATGAGTTAATTTTTATTGAAATCTCGCAGTTAGATTTCCTGTTGATTGAAAGAGTCAGGACTTTAAGAATTGCTAATGGGATGACTCAGCTTCAGCTAACTCAGAAAATGAAATTAGCTGATGGATTTATTTCAAAGGTAGAAACATTTACAGAACGTGCTAAATATAGCATTAGACATATAAACTTGTTAGCGAGCGCTCTCAATTGCACAATACAAGATATCCTCCCCTTAGAGCAGCCAAAGTATGACATGGTCATATTGACTTTAAGCAGGACAAATAAAATTAACAAAGATGGTTCCCTGTCACAAAAGAAAACTACGGATGTGATCAAAATCGAACCGAAAGAGAAAAGTTAATTTTTGGATATGCAGAGTAGTTGAGGGATCATATTTGCGATCACCCTAAACTTTGACATATGGAACAACTTCGTTGCGTCGTTATAGACGATGAAAAACATTCAATCTCAATTCTTTCAGACTACATTGAGACCAACCCAAACCTAGAACTGGTTAAGACCTATCTTGACCCATTAACTGCACTTTCTCAAATCAGTATAAAGGATAAAATAGATTTCATCTTCCTTGATATAGACATGCCCGAAATCACTGGGATTGAGTTGGCGAAAAAGTTGGTAAACAGAGCTCGCTTTATCGTTTTTACAACTGCTTTCACAAAATATGCTATTGAAGCATTCGAGGTAGACGCTTCCCGATATTTGGTAAAACCAATTTCAAAGCCAAAATTCATAAAGACTGTTTGGGATATTTTAGATGGGGAAACCAAAAAGATTGAAAAAGCTAAGCAAGCAGCCAAAAAATATTTTTTCGTCAGTATCGGCGATAGAGGTCAGCGACTGCGAATCAAAATATCTAAGATCTTATTTTTTGAAAGCGAAAAAAACTACATTAAAATCGTAACGGAGGAGACCAAGTACGTGGTATACCTGACCATGAAAGAGGTAGAAAAAGATTTTTGGGGAACACTTTTCTACAGGGTTCATCGATCTTTTTTTGTGAATGCGGAAAAAGTTGAAAAAGTTATTGGAAATACCCTGCGGTTGGGTTCATATGTAGTACCAATGGGAAACAACTATAAGGAAAGCATAAACGAATTTTTAGAAAGAAAAACATTAAGATCCGGCCGGTAGTCTTAAATTTTTTTCAGTTTTTAAAAGGGCATTAACGTGGACTAACTAGGGTCTCATTGGAAATAATGATAATACTTGAATTAGTTGGATCCGTTGACATCTTTTGCATCTTTAGCTGCGATTTAAAAACAAATACTGTTTTTTTAATCAATTTTTTAGGGGTCTGTTTCATCTTTTTTATTTTGAAACTAGGCCCATTTTAAAGCGTAAAAGAAGTTTTTACACCGCGATAAATTGAGGTTACACTAAAAGCAATTATAGCATGACAAAGAAAATTTTTGAATGGGGAAAAACCCAGAAACTGCACCTAATTGGCTGGACTTCATTTATTATTTTAGAAATAGGGTTAGTTGGTTTATCAATTGGTTTTTTTGGTAAGCCCCTCAATTATTTTCTTCACTATACCTTGAACATTATCCTGTTCTACACAAATGCTCACTTGGTGTTAATGGGAAGTTTCAAAAAGAATAATCCTTGGGCAAGAGTATTTTTTTTGATGATCATTCAGATTGGCCTTTATGTCATTGTGAGATCAATACTTAACTATATCCTGGCTGATACGCCAAAAGCCTTTGACCTGGTCACAGTGGTAAATAATTATAAAAGCTTTTTTCAGTCACTTTGGCGTGGCCTTTTCTTCATCGGTCTATCCTGCTTTTACTATCTGTTTTTAGAATATAAAGATGAGCGGGTTCGGCGCGAGCAATCTGAGAAACAAGAATATTTAAACGAACTTAAAACAAAGGAAATCCAGAACGAACTGAATATTGCCAAATATGAATATCTGCGTGCCCAGATCAACCCGCACCTCTTGTTCAATACTCTGAGTTTTTTATATGATAGCATCCGAAAGTTTAACGAAGATGCCGGCGAAGCAGTCCTCAACCTTGCGGAACTTATGCGATTTAGTTTAGACACAAGGGAATCGAGCGAAAACTTTCCAAAGTTAGAGGAAGAGCTTAACCAGATCTATAATTTAATTTCACTGAATAAAATCAGAAAAGACAAGGAACAGTATATCGATCTTTTCTTTCCTGAGGAAGTAAAGAATTTTCACTTTATCCCACTGGTAGTAATTACATTGTTGGAGAATATGCTCAAACATGGAAATTTACAAAAACCAACACAGCCGGGACGGTTAGAGATAAAACTGGGTGAAAAAGAACTTTCGATACATACTACCAATTTAATCAACACAAAAATTCACAATTCCGGATTTAATAAAGGGATGGAAAATATTGAAAAGCGACTTAGCCTTGCATACGGTGATAGATTTTCATTATCATACGGGAAAAGAGATGAAAACTATTTTGATGTCACAATGATTTTAAAAATCAATCCAGCTGTTTAACCTTTTGGATAGAATATATTTTACGGGTTTATTTCAATCCAGACCGGGCAATGATCACTTGTTCCCTGCCAACCGCGAACATGTTTGTCAACACCGCCACCAGTCAGCTTCTCCGACAAAACCGGAGACAGCAGAAAATGATCCAGTCGCAAACCGGCATCTCTTGCGAATGCATTTCGAAGATAATCATAAAAAGTATAGATAATTTCATCAGGATATAGGGTTCTTATTGCATCGGTCCAGCCCAGTGCCAAAAGCTTCTTATATGCTTTTTTAGATTCGGGGAAGAACAGTGCATTATTCCTGAACCTCTCGGGGTTATAGAGGTCGAGATTGCTTGGGATGACATTGTAATCACCAATGAGAACTGTCGGAAGGTTAAACGAAAGCAGTTTTTTAGAATGAGCCGTCAGCCTCTTGAACCATTTTAGTTTATAGTCAAATTTAGGTCCCGGCGCAGGATTACCGTTGGGAAGGTAAATGCAACCTATAATAAGACCATTAATGAAAGCTTCAATGTATCTGCTATGGTCATCATCCGGGTCACCGGGCAGGCCACGCCTTGTTTCTTTGATTTCTGTCCTGGATAGGATTGCCACTCCATTCCAGCTTTTCTGTCCCTGCCATATGGAATGGTAACCAGCATCCATCAATTTTTTAGCAGGAAAATCCTTGTCCTGGCATTTGATTTCCTGTAAACATACAACGTCCGGCGACCGCTCTTTTAACCATTTGAGCAGAATTTCGATTCTGCCATTGACACCGTTAATGTTGTAAGTGCTCAGAATCATTTAAAAATTTCCTGCGATTTAGTGTAATAAGCTTTGCGCCCACCAATTTTTTCAGATAAGATCTCTTCCCCTTTTGCTGTCTTTTTTAATTCAGTACCATGTACCGACATAAAATCACGAAGCTCACCTTTTAGCTCATCACCATTTGCTTTTGCAATTTTTGATATTGCCCCGCTCAAGACAGATTTTATGCTTTTGTACAATCGCTTTGCCGCTTTATTCGGAATGGCCTTGGCGATTGAAAACGGAGAAACTCCGGCATGATAAAGTATCTCATCCGAATAGGAATTGCCTATCCCGCGAACAAGATGCTGATCCATGAGCAAAGTTTTTATCGATGTTCTCTTTTTAGCCAGTAAATCAAAAAAATATTCCTCTTCCATTTCAAGCGCATCAGGGACTTCGATAGGTTCAGGATTCAAGGTGGGCGTTGCCTGCTTTTGAAGATCGATCAATGCAAATGCATCGCCCCCTTCAAAATGAAACCCTAGAATCTGGAAGCGTGGCGGCTCATCCTGATCAATGGAGATAAGTTCTCCCCTGAGCATTAAATGAAGACCGAGAACCTGTGAACCTGAGAAAATAAGTTGAAGCGTTTTTCCGGAACGCTGAACATCCAAAAGTTCTCTTCCTTCCAAAGCTCTTTTTATTTCCTTGGCCGAGACATTAATTTTTTTGGATTCCGTAATTTCCAGCGTTTCCAAAATCTGCCCTTTGAACTTTCGGGTTAGTATCTGAGCAAATACGGTTAAATCTGGTAATTCTGCCATGGCGCTACGCGGATAGATATTTCTTGATTTCGCGAATGGAATTTCCCTGCAATAGCGCTGCGGATTTTAGCTCACCCGTACTAATCTGAAACTGTTCAGCCCAATAGCGGAGTTCCCTAGGATCATCTACATTTAGCTCTCCGTCATTTGTCCCAAACTCCTGTGGTTCCAGGGAATCAAGATCGCTTTCAGTTTCATGTCTGTCGAGGCAATCATCAGAAGTGGCGAATTTTTCTAAATTACTGTCGCTATCGACTCCATTTCCAAACTTTGGCTGACTGTTTTGCTGATTATCCATAACTATATTTAGATTACTGTTTTTTTCTAACCGGGTAAAACTGATCATAAAAGGACTGAACATGATCAGGCGTTGTACTGCTTAGAATTTTTTGAACATAATCCACTACAGGATCCCCGGTGGTACTGTTGCGGAGATGAGCCTTGAGTTTTTCATCCCAGTTGTTTACAGCTTCAGCAACAGAATTACCTCTTCCAAGTATCGATTCATGGATATCCTGAGGGAGCACACAGACAAAACCCGGAGATTCACTAAAGATCTCTGCTCCGAGTTTCCCGGCAAGCCCATCAAGTGAGACATCTACCGACTTACGCCTTGGCATGGGTTTTAATATATTCGGCAATTTTCGCCCTTGAAGAACTTCCCGAAGCTTTAGCCAGTTCCTTATATTGAGCAGAAGTTACTCCGGCCTGTTTTGCTGCATAAGCAACTTCGCTTGCATCGTTCAGATCAACTTTTGAATCTTCTCTGCCGTCCTGTTTATGTTTGTTATCGCTCATAATATTAATTTATGATATAACCCATCTCAACTGAAAATGGTTTTAAAATCTCAGCGATCAGTCCCAAAAAGCGCCTTATGGAAGCATCATCCATATTAAATCGCGTACTCGATGGCGGGCAGGTCTTCATAAATAAAGGGCGTTGATGGCTCAAGTGTCGACAAGAATTCTTTCGCAATCGTGCAGGCATCCATCTGTTTGGCAGGAAACTGACTGGATGCAATTTCGGTAATCCGCTCATCGCTCAGATCCCCGAACATCCATTCATAGGCCAGCTCATCATTTAAAATGGTAGGCATGCGTTTTTTGGAATTATGGACCTGTTCCATAAGCGGATTGGCCGGCGCGGTAGTGACAGCGACCGTCTCAACTATTTCCCCGGTTTCCTGATCGGTCCACTCCTGATAAATTGCCGCCATGTAGAAGTATTCCTCGTCTTTGACAGAAATATAGTAAGGATACTTAACGGCAGTTTTCAAAGGCTCTCCTGTTTTTTTGTTCTTCGGAAACACATGGCGCCACTCATAAAATCCCGTTGAAAGCACCAGGCATCTGCGCTCGCGGGCTGCCTTTGCATAAATCGAAGGACCACCTTTTTCATTTGAAAAAAGATTTTCAGCTTTTGCATTGAGTGTTGTATATCCGATATGCCATTTACCGGCAGCATCTTTATACCCATTGCGGAAATTCTTTGCAGCCTCGCGGTTCTTAAGGTAGGGAGGCAGAAAACCCCATTCCATCTGCACGATATCAAAGTTTGTCTGTTCAGCATCTCTTTTTAATACCGCCACAGGTGAATAGGCAAAGCCATTATGAACAGCCCTGTCGAGAAACTGATAATTCTTTACTGCCTTTTCAAGCTGATGGAGTGATATAAACTCTGCCCTTGAAACGCGTTGACCATTGTAGTAACACATAATTATTTATTTTTCAAATGTTCAGCAATCTTTTTACCAAAAAATTCGGCCTCTACCTGTCTTCCCTGCGGAACAGATGTCCAGAATGGCCTGTAACCATTTGCTTCGGTTACGTTTAGTGGTGGTCTTCCATCGGAGAACTCGATCCTATATATTTCACTGCCTCCGATCAGATGAGAGGTAACGGTCATCTTAATATCGGGAAGGACAATCTCAAATGCCTCTTCTATTTTCATCATCTTAAAAATACAAATCGTTAACCAAAAAGGAAATGATTAGTTGATGCCTATAATTACAAAATACGGATCATCGGCTTTCTTAACCATCAGGTCCAGGTGCTCCTCGAAATCAACCAGGTTTAAGACTTCATCTTTTAAGAACGTAGTGAAGACTTCCATATCTGTTTCCTTTGAAATAATCACCTCAAGGGTTTCACTGCTCTTCCAATGGGTAGACTCAATTTCGGGATAGGCGCCCTTTAATAGTGAGGGATATCCCTTTCTGGAAAAAGCCTCTGAAAGCTTGGACGCAATATCCCAGACGTGAGGCGCTAGTTCTTCATCTAATGTGTCCCATTGAAGACCCAGATTTTCATCACGCCACATACTTCCGAGATATTTGCCATCGAGCGTCACCCCATAGCATTCTCCTGAAGTCTCTACGACAGCCTCTTTTATCCCGCTGTCGGTTGGGATTTCAAAAATATATCTTTCCATATTCAGTCCGGGTTCCAATGGTTTTAACTGCTTAGTCAACTTAAAATGTTTTTTTGAGAAAATCAGATAAGCTGCAGTTAAGGAAAATCCGAAAATACAACCAGTTATCAGTTCACTGCGATGTGCTTTTGCCCAGCTGATGACACTTTTTTCTAATTCACTAATTAGGCTCGTTACTTCTTTTCTGTCCATTTTGTAACAACAATTATTTGAGCAGATAGGTTTTGAAAATCAGGATGATGGGATAAAATCGATTAAGAATTATTATCCATAAATAAGATTTTAAGATCTATTTTATCAACGATGGTCATCACAGTAAGGAATGCAAACTTTCCACCAAAACAGGAATGTTTTCCACAATTCATTTTTTACTAACATTTTTAGCTTTATGTTTGTTGTATAATTTTATAATACTAAATATAATAGTATTTAACTCAGTAAGTCATGAATGCCAAAAAAGAATTACTTCAGAAATTGCAACAGGATATCCTGTTATGGCAGGGGTTTAAACCCCATTGCACAGACAATGCCGAACGCATCGGACTGGGAGAGATTGAAAATTCATTTCCCGGTGGTGTTTTTCCCAAAAAAGCAATTCATGAATTTATCACAATTCAGCCGGAGCATTCGGCGGCCAGTGACGGCTTTATCGCCGGGCTACTTTCCGTCCTTATGGAAAATGGTGCGGCCTGCGTTTGGGTAAGCACAACCCGGCATCTCTTCCCCGCTTCTTTGAGCTTATTTAACGTAGAGCCTGAGCGCATTATTTTTATGGATGTTCAGAGCGAAAAGGATGTGCTATGGATTACAGAGGAGGCCATCAAATGTGCGGGGCTTGCGGCGGTTGTGGCAGAACTGAACAATGTGAGTCTTATAGAATCCCGCAGGCTGCAGCTGGCGGTTGAGACCAGTGGTGTTACGGGATTTATCCTGCGCAAGGACGGAAATAAAAAGGCGAGCACCGTGGCAACAGCAAGATGGAAAGTCAGTCCGCTTCCTTCAGTTACGCATGACGGCTTGCCCGGGATCGGATTCCCGCGCTGGCAGGTTGAGCTGCTAAAAGTCCGTAATGGAAATCCGGGAAGCTTTATACTGGAATGGGCAGGCGAAAAATTTGAAGAAATTAAGAAAACCGGTAATCAACCGATTTGGTCTGATCTGGAGGGCAGACAAATTGGATAGCTATTATGCAAAGGCGTTTTGTTTCGATATGGTTCCGCCAATTACTGGCTGACTGGCAGCTTATCCGCCGCCCTGAACTGGCCGAGGTGCCTTATGTTTTTGCTGCGCCGGACCATGGGCGGATGATGATAACCGCAGTAAATTCATTGGCATTTAGCTTTGGAGTTGAGGTCGGCATGCGTGCAGCGGATGCGAAGGCCATATGTCCGGGGCTCGAGGTTCTGGACGATAAACAAGGCCGCGCAAAAAACCTTCTAAGAGCACTGGGCGAATGGTGCGTGCGCTATTCGCCCATTGTATCCATTGACGAATTTGGAATGGACGGACTGTTACTTGACGTTTCAGGCTGTCCGCATCTTTGGGGTGGAGAGCGAGAATACCTGAAAGAAATTGTCAGCAGGTTGAAAAGTAAGGGCTATACCGTACGCTTAGCGATTGCCGATACACCCGGCGCTGCATGGGCCGTTTCCCGGTTTGGTAAAGTTACGCCATTGATTCCTTCCGGCGAACATGTAGATGCTCTGCTCAGTCTGTCTCCTGAGGCGTTAAGACTGGAAGATACAGTTCTTGCGAAACTTCGTAAACTGGGATTCTATCAGATAAAAAGCTTTATAGGGATGCCCAGATCGGTGCTCCGAAGGCGATTCGGGGAAGATTTTTTATTGCGGCTGGCTCAGGCTATTGGAACTGAAGCAGAAGCGCTTATTCCATTAAAGGTTCCCGTAGCATTTAGCGAAAGGCTAGCCTGCATGGAACCGATCAAAACCAAAACTGCAATTGAGATAGCGATTCAAAAGATGCTTGAAAATCTGTGTAACAGGATGCAATCTGAAGGTAAGGGATTGCGAACAGGAATGTTGACAGGATACCGTATCGATGGAAAAATTGTGCAGGTTTCCATTGGAACCAGTGGCGCTTCGCATAGTGTGAGTCATCTATTCAAACTTTTTCAGTTAAAGATCGATCAGATCCGACCAGCCCTGGGAATTGAACTATTTGTTCTTGATGCGCCAAAGGTGGAGGATGTCGATGTGCCCCAGGAAGAAATGTGGTCATCCAAGCCCGGCCTGAATGATAATAGTGTGATCAGGTTTCTGGACCGTGTTGCCGGAAAGGTTGGTGCGCAAGCAATCCATCGTTTTTTGCCTGCAACGAGATACTGGCCGGAACGTGCAATATCAAAGGCAGCTTCGGTAACAGAAAAGGCCTCAAATCCATGGCGAACGGATAAGCCCCGGCCGACCGAAATGCTTAAGGTTCCCGCCCCTATTGAGGTAATGGCGCTTATTCCGGATCATCCGCCAAAGTTTTTTATTTATAAAGGCGTCCGCCACCTGGTTTCAAAGGCAGACGGTCCCGAGCGGATTGAGCGCGAATGGTGGATGGATAAGGGAGAGCATAGGGATTATTATCAGGTAGAAGATGAAGAAGGATGCCGCTACTGGCTTTTCCGTTCCGGACACTATGGTGGGGAACAAAAACACAAGTGGTTTATTCATGGATTTTTTGCTTAAAGGAGATGGGTTATGGCTTACAGTGAATTACAGATTACCTCAAACTTCAGCTTTTTGCGTGGCGCTTCGCATGCGCACGAACTGGTTGAACAGGCCGAAATCTTCGGTTATAAAAAAATAGCCATAACAGATAGGAATACACTTGCCGGAATCGTACGGGCGCATGCCGCCTGCCGAGAGAAAAACATAAAACTAATTCCCGCCTGCAGGCTGGATCTGCTGGATGGACCGAGCCTGCTCGCCTATCCCACGGATAGGGAAGCTTATGGCAGGTTGTCCGCACTATTGACATTGGGCAATATGAGAGCAGAAAAGGGCAGCTGCCATATTTCCCGTGCCGATGTTTACGCCCATAGCAAAGGGATTCTTTTTGCCCTTGTAATGCCTGGCGCTTTGAACCGTCGCTTTGAATATGAGGCTAGCTTTATCGCCTCAGTTGCAGAATATCGCGACGCTTTGGGAGGTCAGCTTTACCTTGCTGCAACAAGGTCTTATTTGGGAAACGACGATAAGCTGATCTTTCGAACCTCACAACTTTCCAAATTCTATGAAATACCGGTAGTCGCAACAGGCGACATCCATTATCACAATCCTTCACGAAGAGAACTTCAGGATGTACTGACCTGTGTAAGAGAGAAATGCACCATTCAGGAAGCAGGGTTTCGTTTACATCAAAATGCTGAGCGGTACATGAAAGAGGTGGCTGAGATGGACAGACTTTTCAGAAAATATCCAAGCGCAATTCAAAACACGATGGTCATTTCCGAAGCCTGCAATTTTTCTCTTGATGAGCTCAAATATGTCTACCCCGAAGAAATCAATCCAAGCGGACGCAGTCCGATGGAGGAGCTCGAATTTTTGACCTGGAAAGGTGCTCATGAATTTTATGGCGAGAAGATCCCGGAAAAGGTTGTTAACATGATCCATCATGAGATGGCTTTTGTGAGGCAGATGGATTATGCCAATTACTTCCTTTTTGTTGAGGATATTGTTCGTGAGGCCAGATCCCGCGGGATTCTCTGCCAGGGTCGGGGTTCGGCAGCTAATTCTGCAATTTGCTTCGTGCTGGGTATTACCTCTGTTAATCCGATGAAGTTTGATTTGCTATTTGAGCGCTTCATCTCACCCGCCAGAAACGAACCACCGGATATTGATGTCGACTTCGAGCATGAGCGCAGGGAAGAAATCATCCAGTATATCTATACCAAGTATGGACGTGACCGTGCGGCAATCGTTGCAACCGTCACACAGCAACACCAGAAAGGAGCCATCCGGGATGTAGGCAAGGCTATGGGGCTATCTGTTGATACAATCAATCGCCTGTCAACCTCGATCTGGGAGTTTACAGATGAATGGTTCGAGGGCAAGCGCGTTACCGAGCAAGGTCTAAATCCAAATGATCCGCACCTTAAGAAAACACTTGAGCTTACTTCCCAAATGATGGGCTTTCCGCGGCAGCTCGGTCAGCATACAGGAGGATTTGTAGTTACGCAAGGGAAGCTTACAGACCTCTGCCCTATCCTAAATGCCCGGATGGAAGACCGCACCAATATCGAATGGAATAAAGATGATATCGATGCGCTGGGTTTTTTAAAGGTGGATGTGCTGGCGCTAGGGATGCTTACCTGCATCAGAAAGGCTTTTGATCTCTGCCGGGATCATTACGGCGTGCAATATACCTTGGCAAACATACCACAGGATGACCCGCAGGTGTATGATATGATTTGTCTGGCTGATACACTCGGCGTATTCCAGATCGAAAGCCGGGCACAGATGTCCATGCTCCCTAGGCTTAAGCCAAGAGAATTTTATGATCTGGTGATAGAGGTCGCTATCGTTCGCCCAGGACCTATCCAGGGAGACATGGTCCATCCTTATTTGCGCAGACGCAGCGGCGAAGAACCTGTAGTTTACCCCTCGCCAGAACTGGAAAAAATTCTGGGTCGCACCTTAGGCGTTCCGCTGTTTCAGGAACAGGCGATGAAGATAGCTATAGTAGCGGCGGGATTTACCCCTGCTGAAGCCGATGGTCTACGTCGAAGCATGGCAACATTCAAGTTTAAAGGAATGGTGAACCAGTATGAGCAAAAACTTATCGATGGGATGATGAACAAGGGTTATACAGAGGAATTTGCAAAAAGGATATTCAGGCAGCTGGAAGGATTTGGGAGTTATGGATTTCCTGAAAGCCATGCTGCCAGTTTTGCCCTGCTCGTTTATGTCTCTTGTTGGCTTAAACATTATTATCCGGACGTTTTCGCTGCTGCATTGCTGAATAGTATGCCGATGGGCTTTTATCAACCGGCACAAATCGTTATTGATGCGCAGAAGCATACTGTTCAGGTTCGCGAAATTGACGTCAACTATTCCTTTTGGGACAATAAACTTGAAGAAAAATCAGGGAAGCATTTTGCGCTTCGGTTAGGGTTCAGGCAGATCAATGGCATCAGAGGAGATGACATGGATATTTTGGTCAATGGTCGCGGAAGCGGTTATCAAAGTATTACCGCAATCAGGGATTCAGGAATATCGATAGCCACCTTGGAGCGGTTGGCTGATGCAGATGCATTTCGTTCGATGGGGCTGGATAGACGAAAGGCACTTTGGGAAGTCTCTGCCTTAAAAGATATGCCGGAAGAACTGTTCAGGGGGCAGCCTTCTGAAAGTGCATTGGAAACGCAGGTTGAACTGCCGTTAATGGGCAAGGGAGAGCATGTTGTACAGGATTATGCGACTACAGGACTTTCCCTAAAAGCGCATCCTGTGAGTTTTGTGCGGCCGCAGCTTGATATGCTCAACATCAGAACTTGCCATCATATCAACAATGATTCCACAGATGGTCAGCTGGTTAAAGTCGCTGGATTAGTCTTGGTTCGCCAGCGTCCCGGAACAGCAGGAGGTGTATGCTTTATTACTATTGAAGACGAAAGCGGGTATTCTAATTTAGTTGTATTTGAACAGCTGTTTGAAACTTACCGTAAGGAAATCCTGCATTCGAGGCTGCTCATGGTGGAAGGCCGATTGCAACGAGAGGGACAAGTCGTACACGTCATTGTGGGCAAATGTTTTGATTTCACAAAGATGCTCGGAAAATTGGTACAAAGGGAAGTTGATGATTTGCCTGTAATGACCCTAGCTCGAGGTGATGAAATAACGGCACCATATCCATCACAAAACAAACCTACTCAGGTTAGGGAAGACGAACCAAAGAAAGTTTTCCATGGCGGTAGGAATTTCAAATAAATCAAGCTGGAAGATGAGTTATAAGTTCGGAAAGCAATTTTATTCAAAGCTGAAATGAAATAAATATTCTCATTCTTTATCAGGAATTAACCCACTCTTACCAGATTCTATTATAGAATTACCTGATGACCCATTTATTAAGTTCTGATTTTATCTGATGTTCCCAAAAGCATATGACTGTATATCCTATCTCAGCAAGAAATAGATTGACCTCGCTATCCCGTTGCATATTGCACTCAATTTTTGCTATCCAAACTCAGCGTTACTTTTTAAGGGTTTTCTATTTACTGACCTATTGAATCCGTGGCAGAAGTCACCGTCAATAAAAATATTGGGATTACTCATAACTTTATCAGGTGTATTCTAAAGCGGATTTGTTTTGCCAATACAACAAATTTATTTCTAGCATGGAGGGGTTAATTTATTCCGGTTTATCCAATGAAAAAATTGAAAATGAACATTTCTAACATATTTGGCCCAAAGCATTTCGATTATTCGTCACCTTGAAATATCTTTTCTTCTAAATCATCTGCGTACATTTGAAAATCTGACATAAAATTGTCCAAGATGGGATGGTTCCATTCCAAAGTGAGGCGCGAGCCCTTGATTGGTTCGTTGCGCCTCCTGAGAACGACCAAAGGACTTTGCTTCAAGTTTGGAGCTAATATATCATTTGAGGTACCAACATAGCTGGCAATTGCATCCATCAACGCCTCATCAGACCATATACCCTCAGCAAGTTCTCTCTCATTTATCTTATCGTATTCATCTTGCAGCATGTTGTCGAAATCACCGTTGTCAGTACCGTATACCGGGCTCTCTGAAAAATGCACTTCGGTCTGATTTGTGCATAACTTTCCAGTAATTGTTTCAATCTCAGTCTCGGTTGATTCAACATAGTTGAATATAAGGGTTAATGGCGCAAAGCATTTACATACCCCACACTTCGGTATATTCTTTTCTCTTAGCAGCTTGTATTTTTTCTCCTTGATCCTGGCAAACTCTTCAAGAAAAGCAAATGCATTTTTGGAATCTTTAATTATAACAATGTTTTCAATCAAAGAATAGGCATTTTTAGTCCAGTTGTAAGAACCTGTTATTACCGTAAATGAGTCGATCACACAGAATTTACTGTGTATGAAGAACTTGTTCGCTGGATCCATAACAAAAATTTTTGCCCCTAGTTGTTCAAGGCTCTTTAAATCCAGCTTAAAATCAGCCAGCTTTGTTTTTCTCGAAATTTTATTTTTTGCCGCTGGTCGTAGATATCTTTTGCTAGATGATTTTTCGATTATTGCAATCATCTTTTGTTGTTCCTCGTACCTATTCCGTCGTTTGTTACTTTCATCATCTAAAAGTATCAAATCGACCTTAACATTATCGATAAGTCGTTCCCGAAGCGCATCGAAAATTTTTTCATCGGTAAACCAAGCCATAACGATAGCTATGTGTGTTTTCGCTTCAGATATCTCTTTGATGATCTGCGTCGCTATATTGTTGAAGTATGGTTGGATCATTTTTTCATATCGATATTATGGTTTGAAAGACAAACTTCGTCCAGCTAAATTCGAGACATTAAGATAATATAAACTTGGACTATTACAGAGACGACTCCTTTGTCAAATTTCGTTTTTATGCAGGCTCTCCTGAGCCGGTGGTAATTGGCCTAGACGGCGCACCCTTTATACTAAAATCCTGATAGTAGCCCTCAAAATTCAAGATCTTCAATAGTATGCGATTGGACAGAACCTCATAAACCTTGGTCAGAATTAGGTCGTCATGTGCTAAAGATTCGTCCTTATAGCTTCTGTTTCCATGGGTCATTTTGTTCCGGAGATTGATCGCCCTCTTTTCTGGCTCGCTTAATTCAATTCCCAGCTCCGAAAGAAAAAGGTTTATTTTTTCATTTGGGCCTTTACGGAATGCACTTTTTATTTTATTTAAAATAATTTCGACTCCCGGGATCAAACCAAGTTTTTGTTCAATAGATTTAATACCTTCACTTATAAGTATCTCATAATCAGATTTCGGGAGATACTCGAGTTCGTTCTTACCTCTCATTTTTAAGAACTTATCTGCTACAATCTCTACTGCCCCTGCCAATATCGGTAAATTCACCCCGACAGGAATTTCTGCCGCAATCCATCTCCGCTCCACAGCATGGTTTAAAGAAAGTGAGGATTTTAGATGCAGGTATCGTTCTAACAAACTGTTGGACTGCAGATTGATGTTTCCCCATTCATATTCAAAGTTAAAACGGATTGGAGGTAGGGATGGATTCAGGGAGGTGGGTATATTCGGACTGTCAAGTAAAGCCCTTACCGGCTTGCCATCGCTAATAGTGACGTTTCCCATATAGTATAGCTTTGTTCCCAATATGAACGAAAAGAAATGCTTAATATCCTCTAACAAATCTCCTTTAGCTTTCGAGATATTATCGCCTCTAAATTCAAAGCATAACCCGGCTAGCCCATTGGGGACAAAAAACTTCGGGACCTGCGCTACGATAAGGTCTATCTGGGGGATGTTGATTGGGATATAATCTCCGGAACTTGCACTTCCAAACATTCCCGAATTTTTCTCATCAAATTCATCGATCCCAAGCCTTGCCTTGAATATTCCATCTGCTGGCCTTCGGACAGTAGTTCCGTAAAAGTGGGGAACAATATTCTTACATAGAAACCATTCGTAATGAATTTCTGAAGACGACGGAGATTCCAATACGTTATACTCAATTTCAACTTTATCAAAAATAACATCCACAGAAGTTGGCTCGCGAAAATTGCCATCGATTCCGTATTTTACCGAATAACCACCAAAAATGCAACCGGTTAAAGTTATCCCATTTCCATTACCATCACTTCCTTTAATAATTTGCTGCACAGCAATATTTCCCTTTCCGATATAATTTTCGGAAAAATTCGTTTGGACTTTTTTTAAGGTTCCTTTTATGTTTGCCTTAAGTTGAAGGTTATCCTGACGCCAAATTTCTAATTGAGCATCATCCTCCATTTGGAAAGAGGGGTCTTCAATCTTTAGTTTTTTTATTATAATGGGAAAATCGATCGCTTCCCATTCCAGATGGGCTGTGTTAAGGTCATTCATGTAAAAGTTTTTTTTTTCTAAAGATATAGCTAACCCTACAGGCTTAATTCTACGATAGTTATTTATCGATAAGTTGATCGGCAATCTGGTTTACACCCTTACTGCTCAACTGAATATTGGTCAGGTCTATGCCTTGCTTAGTTTTGATCTGGTCAAGAAAAAAAACATATGTTAAAGTATTCTGTTGTTTGCCAAGAATAGCGAGGTGGGACAAGTATTTAAACAGAGCATTGATCCCGATGGTCTTTTGAAGGACAGAATCCGGCATGCTCCATTTCTCTCCGAAGCCTTCCTCGACTGCTTTGAAAAAGTTGAGGATAACTTTAAAAAGAACATTTTCCTCCCGATTTATGTAAAATTCTCTAAGTGGTGCAGGGCGCCTTGTTTTTGTAGGGTAGGGCTCCAACGGCAGTCCATTTAGCACATCAGACTTGTCCTTTTCTGCCTGTTTGATATCCCCGGAAATCAAAAAGATTATATTTTGCGCAATGGTACTCTGTGTGATAACCCCTTTATAAAACTCGTTTGCCTTGCCAAGGATTTTGATCTTGTCTTCCAACGGACTGTTCTCACTTTCGTTAAGCATTTTTAGCAGATCGTTTGCAACCTTATAGGGAGTGGGCTTCTCGCTGATGCCGAAAAGTTCATAGACCAGGCTTGCACTAACCTTTGTCTGTTTGCCGTTGATCACAGCAAATACCTCTGCCTGGCGTTCTAGGGTTTGGTTCATGAAGATGGTTACCGGTAGGTCAAATACCTCCTGATCGCCAAAACTTTGAAAGGCCGAAAGGCGATGTTGACCATCTATGATCTGCGCGACCCCATTCTCTATTGGAAACACTAGGATATGTGAGTCCAGACTTTCATCGTTTGGTAACTTACCTAATATGTCATTGTTATACACAGGGAGGTTGTCTGCCTGCGAAAGACTTACCTTAAAAGGGATCAGATCCAAGAACTCTGAGGGAAAATTTATAATGATGGATGTGGGGAAGGTAGCATAAGGGTTCTCTGTTACATATTCGACCAGTGCCTTCCTGCGCTCTTCAGACACAAAACGCTGGATACCCCGATATTCCTCTGTACCATCCTCATTTTTGGAAACTAGGATCCTAGGTTGACTGATTGCAATTTCATTTAATACGCTCCAAGTCATGCTGCATACAAAAAAATCCCCTATAGGTTGGCTGATTAGCGAGCCAATTGCAATGCCGTATCTTTTGCCTTCAATATTGATGATCTTCATACCTCTATTTTGGTTTTGCTTTTTGGTGATTTGTCTACTGTTGCATCTGCTCTTTCTAATCTGATTTTTTGCTTGAATTCTTCAAACTCAACGTAATTTTCAAAGGTCAGCACCAAGGAGATAATAAATGTTATTATCAGCACCACAAGCGATATGGCTAGAATAAGACAGATATGTCCGACCGATCTTGGTGTCGAGATCTGACAGTCCATAAAAATGGCCAAGAGAATTATATAAATTATGATTGCAACGACATTGAAAAATCTGTGTCGCTGCTTTGCCCCTTCCTTAAAATCATGTGTCTTCCAAAAATAGGTACAAATAATTCCTATGCACAATGAGATCATACTGCCATCTCCAAAAAACCCTATTTGGGCCTCATTGGACATTTGAAGAATTTCTACAGTTAGGATTATGTACGGAAGAGTGGGTAGCACAAATAGAATGATGATGTGCGTAAGAAAGTCCATACGCTTTTCGGACCAGAGATAGGAGAAAAACAATGGAAAATCCCTAATGTTGATATCGAGCATATTAGATAATTTTTTAATCAGTCGCTTGTTAGTTCGTTATACGTTATTTGTCATTTTGCATAAGTTTCCAAAAGGGCATGTCCTCAATTAGCATTGGTGGGGAACCACCAAGATTTACCACACTGTGGTGCTTTTCAAGTTTTTTAATGATCTGGACGAGCTGCTCTTTCTGGTTTTTATCCGAGATGGAAAATAGGGAATCTATATCTTTTACCTTCACATCATTTACTCGGTGAATGATCCAGGTTAAGATATACTGGTCGTATTCATTGTCACCTGTAGAAAAATGATTCAGAAACTGTGTCGAGAGGATAGTACCTACTCCAAATTCGCGTCCTTCTTTTAGAATCTTTCTCAACGCCATGAAATTCTTGCTGAGGAAATTGTCGGCTTCATCTACCAGGATCATTTTGGTAAGCTCACGAAAATTCCCCTTTATCCTACTATGCCCGTTCTTTTGCATCTGTGAGTAGAATGCGTCCAAGGTTATCGCTACAACCAAATTTTGGATATCTGCACTATATCCAGATAGATTGATTACTGTTACACCGTCAATAATATCAAAAAGTGATTTTGTTTTTGACGAGACCGGCTGAAAAATCTCAAAATCGGCTAGTTGGCTCAATGCGGCGTGAAGGCTATCTACAGACCCACTTTCATCGTTCAGGTAAAGTTCGCAAACATCGGAAATTGTTGGCGGCACCTTAGTCCAGGTTTCCTTTCGCTTTTTATCAATACCCTTGTCCTCATAAGCACGCATAATTAAATCCTTCAATAGCGCTTTCTGCTTTGTTCCAAGGCCAAATGCATTAGAAATAGTTTCTTGCAACGTTGAGGCAATATGAAGTGGAAGTAGATCAATTGGATCATCGTTCAGGTCAATTGCCAAGGGGTTGTAGGGCAGATGAAACAACTTATGGACATTTGCTCCTGTCGCATCTATAAAAGCATCATTTATATAGTCGCCCTTGTAGTCAAATATCAGGATGCCGATCGGCTTACCGCCTACATTGCTTTCGCTTATCCGGCTAAGCTGAGTTATTACGGATTTGGTAAATTGAGTTTTCCCAGTTCCCATTGTCCCTATAATACCAGTGTTGGTATGCATTACTTTCGCTGTATTACTAGGTTCCCATAAAACACCTGCTCCTGAATTTATATCATCACCAAAATATATCCCTATATCACCCTGTCCGCTCTGTTCAACAACATCGTTAATCAGTTCTTCCGCATCAATCTCCTCTCCCTCAACAATAATCTCCATATCAGTGGGAGGTTGTTCCTTATCGGGAATCACCTGTGAAGGTTCGGCACCCATTGACTCAACATGCGCCAACCGGTTTTTCAGAAGCATCGAAGTATCGATCGAATGTTTGCTATCAAGAAGCCAGCTTTTGATCTGGTCGACGCTTTTGACCAGAGAATTGTATCCATCCGATTCAAACAAGGTTAGCAACACACCATCATCATCTTGATCAAGTGACCGAGTTATAGTGGAATTGCTAAATGAGATAACTGCATAGTTACCTATCAGAGAGGATAATTGTCTCGATACTTCGAATTCATTATTCATCAGCCGTTCACGGTAATCAGTAAATATCTTTTCCCAGGTTTGCGCATTCCAAATGTTATAGAATTTCATTTTGGCTGCGCTCACAATCACCAGTTTGGCAAAAAAGCTCTTATAGAACTCCTGGCGAAAGCCGAGCTCTGGATTTTGTAAGTACTGATAGAGCAGGTGGAAGGTTTTTTCTGCCTGGTCGATCGCATGTCCAATAACAGCTGAATTATTATTGCCGATCTTGACCTCTACAGGCATAAATTGAAGTTTTAGTACCCCGTTAACCTCGTAAACACCGACCATCAATAAATCATCGCAATGTTCGTTTTTTGATCCTAAGTTCTTTGCAGAGAAAAGTCCTTCGGATCTACTCAGACCTGCACCGCCTGAAACCCGGAGAATTTCTTCTAGCGACAGAGCAACCCAGATTATTTCAGGATGATCGTAAAATGCTAGAAAGGTTCTAACTGCAGAAGGCAGGCTCAATTTTTCCTTTTGCATATTGCTATCTTTCTTTCCAATCAATTTCAGCAACCATTCGCCGTTGATAGCATTGTAGAGGTCGATAAGCTCCCTAGTGTCGGATTTTGCGTTTTCAACATTCTTTTCTTTCAGTATCTGTTCCAACAAAAACTGGTATTGACCTGATTTTCTTGTCACTGTAATGGCGTCGAAACCACTTGCGCTACTATATTGATCACTGTAATGTACTATGATCACATCATCATCATCCTTGAAAAATGAAAGGTCAAAATGGGGATCAACAAAGGTTACCCATTGGGAGTGGTCATATAAATCGTTGAGAGATTTTTTAATACTGGAATCTATATAGGTGCAAATCACCTCGTTACGCTTGAAAGGATCTTTGGTAGAAGATACAAGGGCAAGCTCATTATAGGCCTTAACTATACGGCTTAGGCTATTGGTATTATGGTTATACTCTGAACCATATCCAGTTATATAAACCCCATCTGATAGTTGGGAAGGCACATCACTTAATAAGCCATCTAGGCTTACACCTGAAGGAATCTGTCTGCTATCACGATAGGATACCTTAAAGCTTTCATTTCCGAATTGGTAAAATGTAAGATGGGCATAGTTGGAATTGTTTTGCTTCCCGTCAGCATAGAAGTGCACATTGGTCCTGAATGCATTTAACAGATCATCAAAATCAAACAGTTTAGAATTGGCACTAATGTCAAAGGCTTTTTCCACATCTTCTTTCTCGAAGAGATGGGCCATTTTTTCAAACGTTGTGACGTAATGATCAGATCCATTTATATAGAGATCAATCGGTCTCAAGGTATGTATTGCGACCTTTTTGCTTACCTGATCCTTGTAATAATCAAAAATGCCTTGCAGAACCTGGAGACAGTCACCCATATTAAAGACGTTGATCTTCAGTGGGGCGCGTTTGTCGTGAGAAAACAAAAACGAAAAGTTCTCTATGAACTCAGCGATCTTGTTATTGACCAGGTTTCGGATAAATTCCCTTCCTCCGAATTGCTTAAAATGAAGGTCGTTGCTGAAATATAACCACTCAGGAGAATGATTGTTTTCCTTGCTCGCATAAAGAGATGCATTCGAAGGATCCAATGGATTCTCCCATTTGAGGTAGGGCATCAGATTTAAAGGGGTAAGTTTTTTAAGTATGGCGTCATAAAGCTCAGACTTTTCTACTTGAGAGTTAAGTTCTAGCTGGTATGCCAACATCAATGGATGTAGTGGTGAGAATTTTACGATCCTAGCTCCAGCCGTTTCCTGGACAGTGCCTAGCCGTATGAGATCAGAACCGCTTCCATCCAAAAGAGGCTGAAGTTCGGGTAATTCCTCCACTTCGGTCAAAAATGCATTAACATATTCCTGGACAGCCTCTCTTAATTCTGGAGCCATAAAGGCCAAACTTGGTAACAGGTCAGCACCCGCTAATAACTGAAAATATTTATTATAGGCAGATGTTATCCCTGCACTAAGTTTCAGGGGTAAAGGCGTCACCTGTCCTTCTTCAGACTGGACCCATGCATGTCCGCCTAGCTCGAGGATCTGTCTCTCGAGCAACAGGTTCGTTCGGAAAGAATCTCTTACTGTATATTCAACATTTTTAAAGGATAATTTAAATATTTGACTTTCTTTATCGTATTTATATCTGAAACTGTCTTCATAAAGGCGTTTATTCTGCCAAACTTCCCAACCTTTTATAGGTGTTGGTAGGTTTAATTTTTGTCTCACAAGGACATCGAGCTCAAGGTGCTTGTAATTCAACGCGAAATACAGTTCGTCCTCTTCGTCCTCATTTGTGAAGACAAGAGATGTACTTTCCTCTCCCAATTCTACTTCGTCACCACCTGCAACGGTTACTTCTATTTTTTGAGAACTTCCTACGTTGAAAATTATCGATTCTTGGTCGTCAATGACAAGCATTCCTTTGTCGCTCAAAGAATAATTCGCTGAAAAATGCTCTAGAAAGGAATGGCCGGTGTTAAGTACCCATATTTTAAATTTAAAGCGGTTGGCAGTTGTTCCGCCATCATAATCCAGATTTAAAGTATTACTATTATAATGCTCATCCTTTAACGTCAGTTTTATGAACCGTCCAGATTTTTCTGCGTGAATGCCTGCTTCGTGCTGCTTTTGAACCTTTATATTTCCTTTGAGCCTACTGTCGAAGGCAAAAAAAACATTTATAGGATAGGCGCCAAAGGGATTAAAGACGATAATATTCCTGTTCCTTTTCCCTGCAGTGGATTCATAGAGTGCCTTGTCCCAAATTACTATGCCTTCCGATGATGATCGGATATCTGGACCCAGATATTTTATAGGTGCATCCTTTTCTTTCTTCAGAGCATGTTTCATGATATCCGCATAGTCAAGCAGCTTCCACGATTCGTCTTCGATACGGTCTATGATTAGTTTCACACCAGTTAAGCTAAACTTCTTTTCAAGCTCAACAGCCGGGTCACTAAAGTTTATTATAGATTCAATAAGTTCGAAAAGTAAGCCATTTTCCTCTATTCGAGTGCGTATTGTTTTTGAGTCGGTAATACTTGAAAGTTCCTCTTGCGGAAAAATCCCGAGTGGGGCACAATCCACAGCATTGAGATTTCCCTGTTGTACGACAGTAACGATTGGCGCAAGATCTAAGATTGAGGCATTATCTTCTCTCAGTCCGATAGACATTTTAAATAAACAGCTTTCAAGTATCGCTTTCTCAGAACCACTTAGTTTTGCGGAAGTCAAAATCCTTTCCTTGAGTTTTTTCGAAAAAAAATCAAAGTTGAATGGCATTCCTGCTTTTGTTAGATCTCCGCTACCTCCTATCAGACTGTCAAGCTTGCCACTGAACAGTATGAGGATTGCTTTTGACCTGAATTCGTCACTTTGCGCTGCAACCTGGTTCCTCAAAGTTGTAAGGAAATTTTCTGTAACTTCTACATTTGAGGAAACGATCAAACTGATTCCTCTGAAATCTAACTGACTGGAATGATAGACCTTAGCATCCGTTGTATGCTGATATGAGAAATCAGAGACTATAGCGATATTGGGGCCGCAAAGTTTGCTGTTTAAGGCTATTAAATCCTCTTCCCTTTCTAGGTAAAGAAAATAGCGGTCACCCGCGTGAAGCTGGCCCTCTCGCGCGAAAAATTCCAGAATACTATCTGCTATGTAATTATAAAATTGGTCTAATGTACTGTGCATCTCCGCTATCGCTTTTTTTCTCTATTAAATTGATTTTTTCAAAAATGGCTAGAATAGCCTGTTGGGTTAGATCATCAAAGAAGATTCCTCTTCGATTAAATTCGTTCCATAAATCTTTCAGTCTCATGCGCTGCTGATCCTTAACACAAAGTTTGGTTAGAAACAGGAGCATTTCGTTGCTGAGGTTTAGGGTGTAACCATTGTTCCCTCCCCTATTTTTGAGAAAATTTTCTTTGCAAAAAGAAATAAACCACTTTCCGTAATTGTTTCGCTTTGACTTCCTGTCGGACTTTTCAAACTGGTAATCAACTTTCAGAAAAACCTTATACACAAGGCTTTCCAAATCATTCTTTAAAACCAAAGTTTTTTTACGATTCTCATAATATTCCCCAAATCCTATCCAGTCTATTTTTTCGAAATTATCCGAATAAAAATCCATAAGCTGTTCTAGGTCTGACGCTATACCGGTACTGGATGATTCATCTAGTGCGCTAAAAAATTCCGCCAGTTCTGTATAACTTTTTCCCGTATCGTGTAAATTAATTTTTGGGATACGGTTGACGAGTTCTAGAGCAACTGTATGTGAAAAAAGCTTGTATATTTTGGATTCCAATAGTTTCCAACCTAATTCATTCGTCCTTCTTGACCGGGAAACCGACTCTCCCTCAAGAGTGAAATAAAGTTTGTGTTCTTTATCTTCGAAAAAATCACCCAGCCTGAAAACAGCCTTGGTGAGGTAAGAAAAATAATAGAACTTTAACAGAAGGGCGCTTTCTGCGAGAAACATTTTTTGATCACCGTATAAATATCTAAAATCCTCGCTAAAAGTCTCAATAATACCAGCGTCCAACTTGTGATAGTTTTTCTTTTCACCCGCAGTTAGTTCTTTGTTCGGCCCGTCTACTAACTGGGGAAGACTTTGGTTCATCAACTCATGAAAAGGGTGTTTTTTCGAATCCGTATGCCCAACGATCAGCCTTTCAAGTGCATCATCAAAGAAGATATTGCGGATAAAATAACTGATTTTCTTCAGCCCTATATCTTTGTTTTCCCAAAAGAGATAATACTGGGCACGGCTCCCATATTTTAGCAGGCTATCATCTTTAAAAAACATGGATTCGATGATTGCCCGAAGCTTTGCAGGTTCGGTTTCATCAAAAATAGTTAACGAAACAGCTTTCCTCAAAATTGCAGATTTAAGTTGGGCCTTGAAACCGCCATCCAGATTGTCCTTCTCTAGGTCAACAGGCATGGATTTATCGGAGATCTCACGAAGGCAATAACCTACACATCCATCAAAAGTTCTAAAATCATTTCGCAAACTCTTATCCAAACTATCAGCAAATCCAGTACTAAATGGCATTAAAGCAATCTTTTTGCCGTCAATATTGTAAAACTGGTTTTGCCTTATGAAACCTGTCAGGTGTTCTGCAGGAATAAATTTATTGTCCATGAACATCTATATTTTAGAAAACTCAAAGTCACCGTAATCGCCCAAACGCAGTTGATAGTCCAAACTGCGCCCGAAATTGATCTCGTCAACAAAAATTTGGTCGTCGTTAGAATCTTGTAACATCAACGTTTCAACCATAGCAACAAAATTTATAAAACTGCTTCTGTCAATTTTGTTTGGGCGATAACCTTGTTTGACCTTTTGAAGAAGCATATAAAGCGAGTAATCAACATTGACAAAAGCAACATTTTTTCCAGCATCTGGTCCAAAAAAGCTAACTTTTACCTCTGTAAGAAATTGGTGCAGCTTATCTTTCGCGATTTTCTCTGAAATGGCAGGTAAAATCGGCTTTGGATTTAGCGTCCTAAATAGGCGATAATTGGAATGTTTAGAAATATTGGGAAACATGATCTTATCCTTTTCCAAGGTACTCCCATTCCAAATGAGTACTGCGGCCTTAACCAATTCGTTTATTTCTCTAAGGCCGGGTGCATCTTTAGTATTATAATAATAAAGAGCCTGTGCAAATAGGTCGAAATAATCGTCTTTGTACAAATCTGATCCCGGTGAACTAAAGTAATTGAGTCTGAGATAGGTTTTAAAACGGGATTCGAGGATTGACAATTCCGCACCCAGGTTTCTTTTGAGAAATATCGGTAAATTTTCAAAATCAGCATTAAATAGGTGAAGTGGATCTAGGCTCGTATATATAGTCGTTGCCTTTTCATCCAGCTGCTCATACCTTCTAATCGCCGGATCGAGTTTATTGAGTATTGTAAAAATTCTTGAAAGTTGTGGATTTTCGAAAATATAGTTTATCATATGCTGGTCTAGACGCGCAGCAGCGCTGTTCTGTCCGACAACTTTTTTGTGCTCCTCAATAGATAGTCCAGAGAGGCTGTATGGTATCAAAAGATCATAGATAAAACCAAGTATCTGGCGAAAAGAAATTATAACTTTTTCTTTAAGTATACACTCTACCAGCAACCTCGACAGGGTCTTGATATTACTGAAATCGGCCAAGAACTCGTAATTAGCAACAATAGGGCAATCTACAGTCCACTCCTCTTTTTTTAAACTTTGATACGCTTGGTACAAGGGATTCTTAGCATCATTTGCTACAATTTTCGAGAACAATTTCTCGAAAAGTTCGGGCTTAACACCGGCTTTAGTAAGTTCATAAAAATGATGATTGGTAAAGTTCACTACCTGGAAGTAGCTTCCTGGGATGAAGGCATCCTGGAGCTGAAACTTTTCAGGGTCTATTACACCTTGTTGATCCACAAAATCTCTTAGTTTTTTGAAAGCATTTCCACGTTCTTCTAAAAAATTGCTGAGCGTCCCGAGATTAATAGCCAAAATCCATTTGGCATTAATTTTACCAAGGTTTTCGTCGGAGAAAGGTTCGAGAATATGACCTAGTGTATCGATACACGTTTGATCGGGGCTAAAGCTCTCTGTAGCATCATTATGCATTTGAAACTGTCCGAGACAGCTTGCAATCAGCGGCTCTTGGTGTAATTTGGAAAGCAAATGCGATTTTCCATCTCCAACATTCCCACAAAGAAGTACCAGTGAGGGGCCAGAGGTATTGGCAGACTCTAAAATTATATTTTTAAGATCGAGCTCCACCTGTCGCTCAATATGGAGATACGATTTAAAAGCATCTTCGTTTTTTGAGGAAGCATCTGCTACTGCCTCTTTTGAAGATTCTTTTAATTTGCTTAATTCAAATACTATTGGGTGAACACTGTTCATGAGAGATGCAGTTAAGTTAGCTATTAGGTTATTTTTCTTTCATTAAGCCAAGTAGAAGAACTATAAGGGTACGAGTCCCTTATCGATCTTATTTGCAATAAATTCAAAGCCGGTCGTATTGTGGTTACTTTCGAACTCGATTGAAAGCAACTCCAAACCGTCATCGACATGCAACTTTATATATCTAACAATATCTTTATCAGATGAGTAAATGCCGTAATGCATACAGATAAGAGCAATATAGTAATCGGTGTAGTCTCCAAATAATACTTTTTCGCTGTACTCCTTACCGCCAGCATCGGCAAGATCCTTTATGTCTAACTTTCTATCAAGGGATAAAGAATATGCAATTGCGATTCTTGCGATAACATTCTCGCTTCCTAGAGCAAGTTTATTAGTAAGTAAAGTTACAACCTCCTTATTTGCCTTTGATGTTTTTATATTACTGAACATGCATATTGTTGTTTAAATAAGTATCGAACAGCTGTACAGGATCAACTTGCTCAAAGCCAGAATTATATTTATCATTTTGGCGAATGAGATATGCAGACCCAACTTTCCCAAGCATCCAATTATACTCCTGTACATTGAGTTCCTTTTCCAGCAAAGGGAATAGAACGACCTGAGAGGAAAGATTTGGGTAGAATTCCATCACTATGTTCTTAGAGTGTTCTTTGTCAAACTTTTGCAATGGACTATCTATAAATACCGGAAATTTTATATTTGATTCATCGACCAACGCCTTTAGCAATGCTGTTGCATACAACTGTTGTTCACCCTTTGATAACAGCTCTTTATCTATAAACCTACCCTGATTATCATACAATTCGATATCTATTAAATCTCCTTCAATTACGACGTTCACCCTGGTTACGAAATCCGCCTTATGCATAAGGCTATTTAGCTCAGTAAAGATATTACGTTCCAAAGAGCCTTTTTTCTTGTTTTTTAGCTTTTGAATGAACAAATCCAGTTTAGCGATCAATCTATGGGCAGTCTGGTCTTTTTCTCGATCGTTGTCTTCAATCTCGACTTTCCGGCTCAGCTCAGATACCTGCCTTGATATTGTTTGAGATTCAATTTCCAAGTGTTGCTTCAATGTTTCAATATTAGAGCGCTCAGTCTCAAGCATTTTTATTTCATCATCTAGACGCTCCTTTGACTTTCTAATATCCGCAATCACAGGATCCTTACCTTTAGATTCCGCATCTATTAGTTTACGGTTAACAGTATAGAAAACTGATTGAACTCGTTTTTGATCATTCATTAGTGATCTAAAAGTTTTGCTATATGAATTCTTAAGCTGCTCCACAACCACATAAAAACGTTGTTGCTGATCTGGATTAAAGTTCAACAGCATGTCGACTTGAACGTCTCTATCAGGGATCATATTGGTTTTCACAAGCTCGATGATAGACGCCTTGGATTGCTCATCCAGATTTGTTAGCCCCTTAGCTTCGGCAATCGCTTTCGCCACCATTTCAAACCTGCTCTGCAACAGTGCTGATGCTGTAGGGCTATTGCTATTTTCTAATTCAATTTGCGTTTTTACAGCAAGCATTTTTTCCGAAAGCATTGCAAAAGGTGCCAATTCGAGAAGTTCGTTGAAACGACTCCGTAGCTTAACCATATCGGCAGACAAAAGTATCTTTTCTTCTCTCAGCCTCTTTAATTCCTCCAGCGTAATTGCACTTCCTTCCCGTATGAGTTGTTCTTGATAGCGATCGGCTGTAACTCTTTTAGAGTGAATAGATTCCTCTATTTCTTCAAGACTATCATTCTTATGAAGGATCAATTTCTTATTCTGCTCCAGGTGCTTGGTATGCTTTTCCAAAGTAGCTTTATCACTTTTAACTGCAGATTTTTCTCGGATCCTATAGCGCATCTGTTCCAAACTAGATTTCAGATCGGTATATTTCTTTATTCCGAGAACCTCTGCATAAGCCTGGCTTAAATATCGCTTTTCTTCAACTGTGTTTATTTCGGCAAGTGAGACAATTTTTTCTGCATCAAAAAAGAAAAACTTGGCTATTTCTTTCGGAAGGATAAAATCATTAATAAATATTTCAGGACCGACAGTCTTAGTTAGCTCATTTGGCCTACCATCGATCAAAATTTCCACCGATTCACGGTGATTGAGGACATTGTAAGTACGCTTGATCTCAATTTCCTTACAAGCAACTGAGGGGATCATTAGATTCTCAAGCCGAAGGCTCACACTAAACGAGGTGATCTCATCAATTTCCCGCTGCAATTTCTCTCTCTGTGGCTGGTTTACGCCACTGAAATTATCTTTCAAAGCATTTGTTCTTTCTATTGCTTCAGAAAAGGATAGCCTATTCATGAGTTTTTCACAATACCTCTTGTATCCGCCAGATTCCGCAATATCTTGACGATATCTGTCATCGACATCTACCATTAGTTTCCCATACAATCCCCAAACCAATGACGTAAGAAAGGATGTCTTGCCGAATCCATTGTTACCAGAGATAACTGTAATGTTTTTATCCTGATCAGTTGAAAAATCAAGAATGTTATTTCCTCTATATACCCTGAAGTTCGTTAATTCAATTTGACTAATAAACATTGGCTACTTTTTCAATTTTATGTGTCTCTCGATATGGTTTTCCAGATCATTCTGCAACCCGTATTTGCTTACAAGGATGAATTTTGACTTCTGAACTTCCAACATTTCATTTACAAGATTAAAATCTTCATCATCATTGAAGACCTGCTTCAATATTTCCTTTTCGAAGACGTCCTGAACATCAAAATCCCGATCATCCAAATCCGTACCGTTTACACTGTTGTAAATATCAGCAACGCTAAAACGGAAGAGGGAATCACGATGCCATGTTACCTGTATGCCGACAAGCTCCTGAGCATTGATAAGCACCAATTCTGGTTCGGATTTTTGCACTTCCTTTTGGGCTTCCAACAAAACCTTCAGCATATTAGCTCTTTCTTCCTCAATATATGGACCCCAGGTCTTTTCATCCTCTATATAGCTCCCCCTTCTCTTTGTGTCTCGAAGTTCCCGCTTGTTTCGGTTATCCTGCAACATGTCGCGAAAGTCAGCTAACGGCTCCATCCATTCCTCACCGTTATCGATCAATGCAGCCATTGACTTATCTTTTGCGACAACTGTACATACCCAACACCCAAAACGGCTATTTCCACACGATGGAGTAGTGGTATCAATAACTAAAGGACAGTCTCCACCACTAGCATTCCTATACAGGGTTACCAATGCCCGGTTGGTTCCTCCCCAGCCTGGATCATTTTGAAGAAGATAATGCCAAACTTCTTCGGTTTCAACATCCTTAATTAAAGCAAATACATATGCATTTGGCAAAACATGTTTGCGTAGTCGCTCCCCTTTGACTTCGTGCTTTTTTATACTTTTTGCACGGTTTACACTTTCGGCACTTCTTGTACCAAGTAAAATAATAACCTCACCTATATCCGAAATCTTGCTTTTTATAAACTCAGTAGTCGGATTTATTTTCAGTCTCTCCGTACACCACCTAAAGGTATTATTCGGTGCAGGATAACCCTTACCAATTAAATTTACCCAGAAACTCTCTTCTAACCGAGGGGTTGTTTCATGTACGGTAAGAGGAATTCCCTGTCTTACAGCCTCCGTTTGTATATTGTGCAGGGTTACATGTATGAATTGAGCAATTTTTGGATTTTCAACCAATGTATCATTACATACAACATGTATTGGCCTGCTCCTTAAAATTGGATCTATTTTGCTAACTGTGGACCAAACCAATTGCAAGAGCATCGTTGAGTCCTTTCCACCACTGAAGCCAATGATCCAAGGTCGATTGTTATCGTCCGCTAAGTATTGCTCAAAAACCTCGTTTTGCAGGAACTTAATATCTAAAGCCATATTGTTTCAATTTTTCTGAAAAATGTGCTTTACTTGCACATAAAACCTGTAAAACAGAATATCAGTAAAATAAAGGTATTATTTAATTATAGGTAACAAAAGGGCTATTTATCCACATATAGACATTTCTCAACATACCCTTTGACTGATAGAGATTTATAAATTTGTTGGTCTTTAAATATTACATTCTGATTATCGCACGGCGTTAGATTACTTGGCAATTTAAGTTCGTAAACGTGCAAACGCAACTGCAACAAATAATTTACGCGCTCTCTTCCATTTAAGTCATATTGAAATAGGTCTTTATATACGCTATAAACTCGTAAAAACCAAGGGCTGTTGTCCAAACCGGCTTATTGATATATACTGCACTTTTTTGACTCTCTAGTTTTACGCTTAAATCTCCTTGCTGATCCATACGGCCAAGATTTTCTTCCCAGTTGCGCATGCGTTCCTCAAGATCCTTTCCTATGGTTACCACAAATTTGGAATTTAATATGAAGTCAGCTTTGGTTGTTAGTTGTCCCTGGGGCCTACTGATCACGCAAAGCGCATAACTTCCACTTTCCGAAACTGCTGTTTGTCCCTGCTTTATCGACATATTTACCGTTTCCTTGAATTCAACGGCACTCTTAATTTCAATAGCGTATTCCTTATCCTGAACCCTTAGGATAAAATCCTTTCCGTCATCAGGATTCTCCGGCTTGGGAAATGTTGGACACGCCTCAGATAATGCTTCCAAAAAAGCATCCTCTGCTGCATCCCCTACATCTTTTCTCCAACGGATGGCTTCAGCCTCATCCGCCAATTCTTTGGCCTTCTGAAGTAATGAATTTGCGTTGCCAATTATCTGAACGGCTTCGTCAAGAGCTTTTATCTGCAAAGCAGAAAGATTTATCTTATCAAGAATTTCAAGGTCATCAGCAGATTTTTTCAGATTGAGTAATCTGCTGAAGGTATTTCCCCCAAAGGCCTTAATGTATAGGATTGGTTTTTTTTCATTAAAAAGAGGAAAAAGTCCAGCACCATTATGATTTTCATCTATCCATTTCTTCAATCTTAAAAACAGATCTTTATATGCCCCATTTTCTTTAACCTTTTCTTCAGAAGCTTGATCCCTAAATAAACCATCGATTTCATCTGTCAGCAGCTCAATTTTAGCTATGCGCAAATTTGAATTTGAAATACCTGCGTGAATAAGGACCGTATCAGGATTTCCCTTCCCGCAAAAATCTGTGTAAATAGCCTTTATTTCGTTATCAAAATCAATGTTACCGCCCTCCTTATACAAATCCTCGCTATATATCCGGAAGATCCCGTCCCTGGTTGGAAAGATTGCAAACTTCAGTCCCACATCCTTATTTTCGTCATTTCTAAATACAAAAGAGATAAGTTCATTTAGCCAAAGAAATCCCGTCTCAGTATTTCCATCGAAATATTTAGTAAAAAACTGGTCAACATCAATCGAATTTTCGACGAGCAAACAAACATATTTCAACGCCCATCTTTCTGCGGGTTCCCACGAATAGTCTTCATCGAAATCGATTGAAAATCGTTCCCCGGCTAAGTTGGGAAGCAATTGGCTTATCAAGCTATACCAGATTTCCCTTCTTTCCGCTCGAGAGTTTTTAAAAGTACAACAAATGTCTACTATTGCCTGGATCTGGCCATCTTCAGCATCAGCGGGAGACAAATCGCCAATCTGCTTATTGAGATCGAGAAGAAACTGTTTTGTATTAAATTCTGCGACAAAGTTGGCAATGAAATCCACCGGCAAAAGCTCCTCTTCCAAATTTCTTCCGAACTTTTTTGAAATGCTTTTAAACCTTGGATGTAGATTTCCTTCGTGAGCTACCTGGTTCTGATTTTTTAAACCATTTGCTTGATTTGGATACAGATTGTTTTCAATCGCCAACCGCTCTTTGGTCGACATTTCTAAGTAAAGTATCAATTTCTGTAACCAAGCGATCCTATCGGCAACTATCGGGAATCTCCGGAGCAAAATATCTTCTGACTCCAGTTTTGCGACTAGATCTTCGATTGCAAAAAGTATTCCTGATGGCCAGGCCTCCTTTTGTTGGTTGATAATTTTTATCCATTCGATGTAGCTGTTTTCGTCAGGACATTTATCCGGCAAAAAAGCACTCACTAGATCAAAGAAATCTGAAACAAACGGAGTTTCCTCAAAAAAGAATATGGCTTTATCAATACAAATATTATCACCCTCCATTGTTCGGACAATCGCTTTGGACATCAGCGCTTCGCGAAGTGGATTTTGCACTTCGTTTTGGAACCAGTCACGACCATAATAAAGATCGAGGTTAGGCGGAAAGCCGCTTTCAGCGAGGTGGTGAAGATTATCAACTTTTGCTTTTATAAGTGCATCAAGGTAACCAGGGAAAATGCCGGTAAATTCCCTAAAACAATCCCTATTCTTTTTCGCTTTTGGATCAAGCAACTCATCTGTTGTTTCCTCGGACATCTTAGTCCTAACGCCGTCCCTTGGCTCGGTAGGCTGAAAGTTCTCATGCTGCATAACTACAGGAAGGAAAAATTCTTCTGAGCCGATCAGCGGAAGCTCCTTGAAAAGATGCGCTCGAAACCCAATGGGCCTCAGTGAATACCCCTCTCCGTCGAATGTTACAGGGGATGCAATTTTGAGTTCTCCGAAATCTTTGAAGAGGATACCCGTGCTAAGCTGTTCTTCTCGGTTCTCATCCTTGAGATGAACAAAGGAAATATCTTCGATTGCTTGTTTGTTTTCCTTAATCGATAAAATCTGAATATCACCGTGTTCCAAGAGTACTTTCTTGATTTGGGGATTTACCATCATCGTAAATGGCAGGTTTTCCATGAGCTGTCTTAAACTTGATGCGGCGATATTTTTCGCAGTTGGAGAAAGTCGATAACTAAAACAGTTTTGTCTATTGAAAATTGTTTGGGCATCAATTACATCTATCTCCCGGATACGCTGGAGGCTTATGCGGATCGATTGCATCATCTCCTCCAAACCTTCTGGATTTCGGTCGAGAATAAGCTCGAAACGCCTTTCCCCCTTCAAATTGACATGTACACCCTGAATTGTGACAGTTTTGTTGAGAAGGTGTGAGGTAACAAATCCTGTTCCGAATTTACCTGCATTTCCTTTCGCCCCATCTAATGGCTTTGTCGAAGTTTTCCTTGTTAAAGCCAAAAGGTTGCCGGTACTAAATGGCTCGCCATTGTGCTCGAAAGCAAATAGATCTTCCTTAAGAGAACACAAAATTTCTATTCCACCCCTTCCCTCATCTCGTGCGTTCTGCAACAGTTCCCATATCCAACGGTAAAGATGCTCCCCTTCTAAGGTGTTCAGCCTTTCGACCTCATTTATTAGGCTACGTGCCTCAGATTCTTCTCTTTGTTGATCGAGCTCCCTATCTACATCTGATTTTGGCTCATACTTACTTTCGTACATTTTTGAGATTAATTAATTTAGTTTTTGCCAAAGTACAAATAACTAATTTTAAATTAAATTGAAGCCAAATTTTTCAATACCTCCAACTAGGTAAAATTCTAAAACACAAATGACTGTCTTTGAAAATGGACAGAGCAAAGTCAAAAAACTCGTAGAAAAAATCAATCTGCACATTCTGAAGGGTTGACTATAAAACTGAATGAAGAGCTAAAAAGGGTTCCGTTACAATTAAAGGAAATAGGAACAATCCGGTTAGAAGATTGACCATTCCAGAAAAAACAGAACTATCTTTATCAATTTATTATCAGTTTTTTCGGGTGGTCAGTCTTAAATGAAACGAGCTGACCTTAATTTCCAAAATAAGTTGGTAACTCCTAGCTAAATCTCAACATTAGACGAGCTTTAATACTAGCAAAACCATCTTTGATTAGTAAAACGTTCGGCCGCCAAAAGTACGCCAGAATCAGTTTAGGAGCAAAATTTTCTTAATTTTAGATTCGACACTTTCTTCTCAAGCATTTAATTGCCATATTTTAATCAGCATTTTTAATTTCTTAAATGAGCTTGAGATAACTTCCCAAAAGTCCCCAAGGTTCAATTTTTCGAGAAATAAAAACTGTTTTTTTTATGCTTATCAAATTAGCGCTTAGCGAAAATCAATAGCAATTATCAACATTAGCTAAACCTACTGTAATGTTCCTCATCCTGATTTTCTTCAAACTCTATTTTTTGTTTAAGGTAATTTGCCTGTTTTTGTGCCCAGGCTTTAATATTTTGATTTTTGTTGTTCAAAAGCTGTTCGAACATAACAAGCTCTTGCTTTAATTTGGGAACCACAGAATTCACCCATGAATAAGAACCAAGGCTCACTTCGATGTGCTCAAGAAAGGCTTTGTCATCAGCAAACTCCTCAATAAACCGAAGCGCTATTGGGTGCCAGCCTTTTGAACCAGATTCCTTAGGGGCATGAAGCGGAATGAGTGTCCCTAAAAAGTTAATGTCCTTTCCGCGGTTCTGTTTCGCCCATTCAAAAATAATATCGGTCTTTGCGGGGTCACCTTTAAATAACAAACCTTCAGTCTGGTAACTATAATTAAACCGTGCACCAAGCAAATCCCTAAAATGGTGCCTGGCCATTTCAAATTCAGCTCGGTTCAGGTACATTTTGGAAAGCTGTTCCCAGAAAATCAAAAAATATTCCGCCTGCAACACGTCAATAATCTCATGTAGGTTATTGTCAATCCGGTAAAAACCATCCGGCCGGTTAGCGATACCGATAACAACCCCACTCATCCCTTTGGCAAGCTCCTGATCATCATTACCTTTTAACAGCTTAACAGTGGCCGAAGACCAACCATGTAGTTCTGTCGATCTGTTCAAATGATCAACCATCAGCAGACTGCTGTTTAGTATCAAATCGCGAAAAAACGGAACAAATTCTGCCCAGAGTTCCTGCTCGCTGAAACACCAGGTATAGGCAATGGTAAAAGTTATAGCTTTTCCCTCATCGCTGAGACTTGAAATCTGTTCAAGAATTTTTAAACTTTCCGCAATTGGAAAATGCCTGAATCCCCAGCCATAGTTGAAAGCTAAAAACTCTTCAACAGCTGATTTTCCCCTTGCAACTTCATTAATTAAGTCATAAATATCACTAAGTTCCACCGATAAACTTTGCGCCATGGAAAACTTCAAAGAATTTAAAGAAGCCGCAGCTCTCACCTTTCTGTAAAACCACACAGCAAGAGCATTATCCTCGTGCGCCCTAAAAAAACCAATGACAATACTTGTATTTCTTTTGTTTTCGACAGTAGCCTTTAGCGACTCAAAATATAATTCAAGAAACTGATTTATCTGCTCGCTACTGCTCAAAATACCTGCTACATTCATCCCAAAATTGATCCCTTCGGCAATGTGCCCGCTAGTCATTTCCGGCATTAGCGCAGCCCATTTCTCCGGCTGTTTTGCCCAACTGGCAGCTACCGCATCAACTTTTCCTTTCAGGAACCCTTTATCAGTCTCACCGAATTCATTCTTTTTAAAATAATCGTCACTGGTCGGGCTTTTCACATACATCTGAAAGTCCGCCTCTAAAGAAGATGGGGTTATCTTTTTTAGCAATCGCTTAAGAAAATTTATAGTTTCATCATCAAACGCCCGATCACCTTCAATAATAAAACGGATCGTACTGCGCAGCTTTTGCCAATCCAGGTCCCCTGAATCGTAGAGAGATTCAATCATCGGAAGAATCAACATGCCCATCCACCTTTCACAAAATGTGTAAAGCCTGTTTAATAATCCATCAATGGCCTCAGCTTTCCTGGCTGTATTATTTTTGATCTCTTCAAATAATACAGAAGATGCATTCGACCAATATTCCCCTACTTCCTGATAGCTGGGCAAATAATCATTAGGACTATCCGATCTTTGTTCCTCCGCACCGATCATCCTGGTAAAATGGTCGCCTTTCATCGCCCTAATCGATGCGGTAACAGCCAGATTGTGATAATTTTCATCCAAAGACAGAAATTCCTTAATAACTGCCCATCGCTTTTCCAAACTGACCGATGTGCCCGGAAGATGGATGTGGAAGAGCTGAAGAAACTGGCCTTTTGAGTTATTACTTATATTTTCGTTTTCCGCAACTGCAAAAGATCCCAATATCCTAATTGATTTATCAAATGTATCTTCCCTAAAACAAAGCTGTTCCAAAGCCCACACCAGATTTCTTCTGCCCTGGCTAACTTTTAAAAGGGCTGTTTTATCCATTGAGCCGAATGCTGCCACCAACGCATCAGCGCAGGCAATGGGGTTCACATTAACAAAAGAGCGGAAGAGGCGTGAACCAACTTCTGTATTTAAAACTTCCGCATCGCTAAAAACCCCGCTACACAGGCTACCTACAATTTCTTTCGCATACTGGATATGTGAAAGAAATCTAAACTGCTGACAGAATTTTTCCACCAGGCCAGCATCTTTTAATATGGGTATAATCTTTTCAAATTTTGCAACAGTACATCTTTCCCACCATTGTTCAGCCAATTTCAGTGCCAATGGCGTTGGACGGAATGCATAAGAAAAGCCGATTTTCTCCAGCAACTGTCGGTCACGCATGGTCTGGGTAACCCTTTGAAACTGCCTGATCCGTAATTCCTCATCGGTTTCATTCAGATCACATAGCTCGTTGCACAAAGCGATGTAAACCTCCTGCCCTTTTTGATGATCCAGATAACCGATTGCAGAGAAAATTGAACACGCTAATACCACTTTCTTATTTTCAGGATCAGTGTATAAATCACCAAGGATTTTCTGGAGAATATTCGCTGGCGTTAGGCTTCCAGGTTGGGTTCTGGTCTGTTCTTTACTCCTGGCCATCAATACCGCAAAAAACGGCAGACCATTCGAATAATCGGTGATGAGTATCTTATCATCATCGTTCAAATCAGTAAAATTCTTGTCCAGCAATAAACGAACAATAGGCTTGAACTCCCTTGATAGGAGCTTAATCACATTGGTTTGTCCTGAAAGATCTATCTCCTGCCTGGCCTCATCCGGATCTGGGCTAATGGTAACCAAGTTTAACCTGCTCCCGCTTGCATTAACAACCTTCATGATCTCGGCATGAAAGGAGAGCGGGCAATTATCCAACACGATAATTTTATGCTGTTCGGTGCGAAAAAATTCCTTTATTTTTTCCCTGATTTGATTATGGTCACATTGATTCAAATCGGCATAGACAACCCTATTGGTAACACTGGGTTCTAATCCCCGAAAACCAGGCTTAAAAAAATTGAGCATAAGGTTGGTTTTACCTATGCCCGATAATCCCAAAAGCCTGCAAGATGCTTTAGGTGTTTTAAGGTGCTGATGAAAATCAGCATATATCGCTTCAATATACTCGCTGGTCTCAAACTGAAAATCTTTCAGCGTTAAAGCGTCCCAGCTATTCCATGTTTCAAACGGCGCATTTTCTTTTCTCCTGCGTTCCTGTTCGGTGTCGAAAACAAGCTTGATTGCTATATAAAGACCCTCCGTTAATTTTTCAGCGGCTTCCTTCCTTTGCTCTTCAGTGGCGTCGGGCGATAAATTGTAGATAATCGGATATCGACGTTGCGCAATATCAAATGGCATTCCACCATTCGAAGGATCCCCATAATGCGCATTAAGTACATTTATGATTCTATTCTCGCCGATCTTCCCCTGGGCATAGCCCAGTTCGTGGTTAACATTCGGATTACTGATATTCTTATTGTTCAGCTTACCCAAAAAAGTAAGATCTCCAACAAAAACATCACATTCAGTTATTTTACCTTCAATACTCATCGGAATATTCGGGAATCCCGCAATCTCCTTTGTATCACGGTCGAGATATAAATCAGGGGAATCATCTTTATATCTCTGTTTTATCCTTTTAACTGCCTTTTCCAAGCAGGATTGGATAAAATTTTTATTGACTTTGGAATCAGCGTCAGATTGCCAAGAGTAAAAAATTTTGAAGCTCATGTTAATTTAAATAATAGGTAAAGTTAAAATTTTGAGAGAATATTAAAAGTAAGTGATGTGTTTTACAAAAATCTCTGACAAAGGTTAAATTAGTATGATCTCAGATATAAACCTCGACCAACCTGACATAATTCATCCTACTTTAGCTTGTCATAAATCATAATCGAAAACCGTTTACAACAACTTCTTTTTCCTGTATTGTCATCCGATCTTTTTCTTCAATACTTTCTCAAATTAAGTATCGCTTCGCAATGCTCAAAATGATCGATCTCCCCGGATTGACTATAGACAGCAGGCGGAATTTTTCATGCAAATTTTGTGCAATCCCCTAAATGATTTGAAACAATCTCCGACCCAAAGACAGCGTAAAGCTTATTTCTGATATATATTAATATTTACCCTCTGCCTAAAGGGCATAAGGTATCACAAATTCAGTTTACCAATGGTGGTCGCTCCTGTTTGTTGAACCTCTCTCAAGGCACGAACTATTTTCTCATAGTCTATAATTTTATGCAGAAAGCCAACCGCACCTGCTTTCCTTGCCTCATCTACATAAAAAATTTCTACTTCAGAAGTTAAGATAACGACTTTTGACTTTGGCCATTTTCTCAAAATTTCTTCAGTTAGCTGGAGACCATTCATATTTGGCATGCGTAAATCCGATAAAAATAGGTCAGTGGATAAACCAGAGTGGATTGACCCCCTCTCACCAAAAATAAAATCATAGTAAGGTGTTGCTTGCCTGACTTTTAGCAAATTGGCACGAAGGGGTCAAATCGATTGGTTTGTCCACTACTGAAGCAATAACTTCCTGCACCTGTTTGAATTTGTCCATAACTATTTTTTTTTTAAAGGGCCCGATGACCACGGTATTGTTTTTTATTTAGGAAACCGTATTCCAGCCCTAAAAACTAAACATTTCAACTAAAATTCGAAAAGAACTTTAAAAATTCCGAATCCTGCATCATTGCCTTGCCTTATTACATCTGCTTACAATGGATAGACCGTAGCATCCGCCAACAAAATACCCTATCCGGTGAAGTTCCTGATTTGGAAGCAATAGATGATTTACTGTTTTGGTTTATAATACTGCATTCCGTGCTCATGTTAAAAAAGTAGGTCACTTTGGGAGCCGTGCATTATAATTCCGACACCATTAAAATCAATCTAAAAATAAATTTAGATAAATCTAAATTTATTTTTAGTCTTTTCTATTTTTATTATTAGATTTACAAAAAATCAGATAACATGCAGAAAAGATTACCCATTGTCCTGCTTTCACTTATGAGCCTAGTTGCTATAATGGTGTCCTGTGAGAAGATAATCCCTTCTTCTCCAAAAGAGGATGAAATTCTTGATGGCCCGGTGGAAGGACTCAGCTATGACCAGCTCAGACGTTTCGCTTTGGGAGATGCGGCCTTTAACAATGAGATATTTACTCCTGCGAATGGCCTTGGTCCTGGCTTTGTTGCAACCAGCTGCGGAAGCTGCCATGCTGGAGACGGCAAAGGCCATCCCTTTACTACGCTGGTCCGTTTCGGGCAGACCGATGAGACAGGCAATAAATTTTTGGACCAGGGAGGCCCACAACTGCAGAACAGGGCTATTCCCGGGTACAAACCTGAGCAAATCCCAGCAGGCGCCAGCTTTTCAAAATTTACACCGCCTGCCAATACCGGCCTTGGCTTTCTCGAACTGGTAGCTGATGCAGATATACTAGCTATGGCTGACCCCCAGGATCTGGATAATGACGGCATTTCTGGTGTCCCAAATTACGCAGTGCTTCCGTCATATGTTCAGGCCTTTAACAACGCTATTGCACTGAAGGGAAAATATATCCATCGTTTTGGAAAAAAGGCGGCAGCATATAACCTGCTCCACCAGACTGTTAATGCCTACAACCAGGATATCGGGATAACTTCAAGCTTTGATCCTGTGGATGCCTATACGCGGATGGTGATTGATCCTGAAATTTCCACACTTACAGTGAATAACGTGGTGTTTTATCTACAGACGCTAAAAGCGCCCATACAGCGCGATGCCGGAAATGCCGAAGTTGAAACCGGCAGGAAACTGTTCGAAAAGATCAACTGTTCAGGCTGTCACAAGCCTACCCTAAAAACAGTTTTTTCCCCAGTGGTTGCTCTATCCAACAAAGAATTCCATCCCTATACCGACCTGCTGCTTCACGATATGGGACCTGGGCTGGACGATGGTTATACGGAAGGATCGGCTAAGACCTTCGAATGGAGGACCCCGCCCCTATGGGGACTGGGACTTTCGATGAATTCACAGGGTGGATCTTATCATCTGCTGCATGACGGAAGGGCAAAAAGCATCGAAGAGGCGGTAACCCTTCATGGAGGAGAGGCATCTGCAAGCCGCAACAGGTTCAACCAGCTGTCTGGGGCAGAAAGAAATGCCATGCTGAGATTTTTAGAATCACTATAGAAATGAAAAGAAAAGATTTTATAAAAGGCTGTGGAATGGCCTGCCTTGGAGGCCTTGGGATCACCACGTTGATCAGTGGATGCAGCAGCCTGGTGCCGGCGACGGGCGAGATTGCAGGGGATAACCTGGTCGTAGAAATGAAGGACTTTGAACTCAGACAGGGAAAAAATGTCCAGTTCAAAAGATACATTGTAGTCAGCAATGACCTGCTCCGATATCCCATCTGTATCTACCGGCATGATGAACTGAATTATTCTGCACTATGGATGCAGTGCACCCACCAGGGAACCGAGCTCCAGGCTTTCGGAGACAGGCTTCAATGTCCGGCCCATGGAAGTGAATTTGACAATAAGGGCAGAATGACAAATGGTCCGGCAGAAGCAAACTTAAGAACTTTCCCCATTACCATAGAAAAAACCAGGATCAAAATTTCACTGAAGGCAGTATGAAAAAACTCTTTACGCTTATCATATCTATTGGTATCGGTCAGATGGCTTTTGCCCAGATCGACCCGAAACTTTTAAGGGCCAAACCCAGTGATACAGCAAAAAACTCACTCAACATGGATGCAGTTTATGAACGGCCTTTTATTGCCGTGGGAAAACTTCCGGTATCGGTGGGCGGGTATATGGAAGCCAACTGGCAGTATCAGGGTACAGACGGGATCTCTGGAGGACAGCAGTTCCAGTTCAGAAGGATGACGCTATTTGTAGCCTCAACCATTTCCAAGCGCATCAAGTTCCTTTCCGAGATCGAATTTGAACCTGCTGAAAAAGAAATAGCGGTTGAATTTGCTGCGCTGGATCTGGAACTGCACCCCTTGCTTAATTTAAGGGGTGGAATGATATTAAATCCCATTGGTGCATTCAACCAGAACCATGACGGTCCTAAATGGGAATTCACCGACCGTCCGATCGCCATGACACAGATGCTGCCTGCAACCTGGAGCAGTGCAGGATTCGGGATTTATGGCAAGAACTATAGCGGTGACTGGATGCTGGGCTACGAGTTATATGCCACAAGCAGCTTTGACGATTCCATTATTGCAAACCCTGAAAACAGAACCTCTCTGGCTGCCTCAAAAAGGAATCCGGAAAGGTTTGAAGAAATTGCAAGCGGGCAGCCGCTTCTAACGGGAAAGGTTGCGGTACGCAGGAACAATATAGGCGAACTCGGCGTATCCTATATGGGAGGTGTTTACAATAAATGGCAGTCGGACGGAATTGTTATCGATGACAAACGCAGGTTAAATGTTTTCGCCATAGACTTTAACACTACACTTCCCAAACTTAAGACCTTCATCACCGCTGAGTGGGCATGGATCAGGGTAGATGTTCCCGACACCTATTCCCAGCAGTTCGGGAGCCGTCAGATGGGCGGATATATAGATATTGTTCAACCTGTGATCAAAAAAACGATTCTGGGCTGGCAGCATTCTGTTGTAAGTTTAGCCTGCAGGGTAGAGTATGTGGACTGGAATGTAGGGAAGTTCAGGGAGACCGGCGGGAATATTGGTGATGAGCTTTTCAGCGTAATGCCCGGCATCAGTTTCAGGCCAAGGCAACAAACCGTGCTGAGGTTTTCCTACCGAAAACAGTGGCAGAAGGATATCCTTGGAAACCCGCCTGCCAGAACCGGAGCGGTGCAGTTCGGGGTGTCAACCTATTTTTAATGATACCTGCCAGGATAAAAGCGACAAGAAGCCTAAGAGTATATCCCATTCATTGTCCAAATCCATTTAGGGTGTTTGGCCTGATTTATTTTTTATGCGTTCCCGCACCAAATGGATATTATTTTGCTTTCCCTGCGAGAGCATAGACTTGCAATAAGGCGTAAAAAAACGGTGGGCTGATAGAAATGCAAGTGTTTCTTTATCCCAATGGCTTAGGTCCACATCTGCCCTTTTCTGCATTTCGCGCGCAACCTTTGCATCGGTGATGAGAAATTCCTCATTGCCCAGGTTATAGGTATCCGCATCACAGATAATTTCTTCAAGGATATTGCTAGGGCTATGTGGAATGGAGGTGGAGAGTATGCAGCGGCCGATGGCGGAAATGATATCCGGTGCAATCCCTTTATCTGAAAGAAACTCTTCCATCAGCCGCACGCTTCGATGCTCATGGCCGGCAGGAGGCCCAGTTAGCTGCCCGGTGTCATGAAACCATGCGGCAGAGAAAAGTATGAATTCCTGAAGGTCATCCAGGCGAAAATTGGAAGCGATTTCCTGGGTCCTTTTGACCACAAGTCTGGTATGATCCAGATCGTGGTATGCCAGGTCAGCCTGCCAGTGCTCCTCAAAAAGATAGCTTACATAAGCTTGAACATCTCCAATAAGCATACTGAAGATGTTTCTGCGCCTGCGCTTAAAAAAGTATTTACCTGTTAGCAGGATCACAGACCCCGCTAGCACACAGATCAATAATAACTGATAATAATTCATAATATTCTTATTTTTTTAATCCGCCTGTCCTAAAGAGATAATAGGCACTCTGATAATAAGAAATGGCTTCCCTTCCAAGTGTTTCAGAAGATTTCGCTGAGGTCTGTGTATTGGTTTTAAAATCATAAAGATAACTCTGTGGGGCTTTCCTTGGACTGAGTACCACAAGGGTGTCGCTACGGAGATAACCTAGCTTTTGATAGGTCCCAAGTAATATCCTTGGGCGGTAACCAGCTGAGCGTACATCCATTCCATAGTTATTGCTCTCAAAGTCCCATTTCAACAGGCCGAACAAGGTTGGATAGAGATCTATCTGTGAGCAAAGGCTGGGAATTATCGACGGGGCTGTCCATTGAGGTTGTATATCATCGCCGGGATATGGTAACGGGAGATATCAATCTCGTTCTTTCCCGCGCTTTCCGAGCAGTGATCGGCAACGAATATAAACACGGTATTGCTGAACCATGGCTTTTTCCGGACCTGTCTTAAAAATTCCCCAATGGCATAATCGGTATATTTTACTGCGCCCTCTCTTCCCGTGCCTGGTGGGATATCTATCTTTCCTTTGGGATAGGTAAAGGGCCGATGGTTGGAAGTGGTCATGACAAAATCGTAGAAAGGCTTCTTTAACGAGTGCCTTTTATCCGCATCACGGATTACCGCAGCGAAAAGATCCCCGTCCGAAACGCCCCAGGCATTTTCAAAGCTCACTTCGCTATCGCTCAGGATGGTCCGCTTTCCCAGATAGGCATCGCCCATTGTAAGTTTCCTTCCCCTATCTGTTATGTCATAGCCATTGCTTCCGAAGAACTGGTTCATATTGTCAAAGTAACCGTCCCCGCCATAAAAAAAGCCTGTGGAATACCCACGTTTGGAAAAAATACTGCCTATTGTGCTCAGGTTTGCATTATTGCTCCTCCTTACAATACTATTCCCCGGTGTTGGCGGAACGGCGAGGGAAAGCGCCTCCATCCCTCGTACGGTACGGGTGCCTGTTGCATACATGCGCTCAAATAGGATGCTCTCTTTGGCCAGCGAATCCAGAACAGGTGTCAGTTTTTGTGTATTGCCAAAAGTGCCCATATAATCAGCGCTGAAACTCTCCATGACCACCATAATGACATTGGGTTCCGTCTGTCCATTACCGGCCAGAACCGATCTACGTACCGAAGGCCCTTTGAAAATAAACCTGCTAGAGGGAGAGGAGAGTTCTTTTCTTACCAAATTGAAGGCAAGCTGATTTGCGAGCATGGGATAAAACTGATCGTAGCTAAGCTCATTCGCCTTGAAGGCCGCTACGAAAGAATATATCCCTGCTTTGGAAATTTCTGCAGCATAACGGTTACCGCTTTTATCCCCCCAGGAGTTATCTATCTCTATCGTATAGAATATTGCTGTCAGAATGATCAGGGCTGTATTTACCGATCGACGGGCAAAAGGTGTAGCAGACTCGAAGCTCTTCCTGAACGCCCCCTTCATAAGATAGTTCCATAAAAGGGAGATGATGACAACAGCTGAAATCAAAAGCGGGAGCGGATAGGACTCGTTGATGTTGTGTACAACCTCATAAGTATAGACCAGATAATCTACTGCTATAAAGTTAAAACGGCTCTCAAATTCCCGCCAAAAAGTAAATTCTGCGAAAAAAGAAAATACCGAAATCAATACCATCAGAAAAAGAAGGATATGGGTAAACACCTTATTAAATCCAGTCCGGTTCCATTTTTGGGGAAGGATGAGCAGATAAAAGGCATAAAATACACTGAAATATGTGGTAACCCCAAGATCGAAGACGAATCCTTTAGCAAAGGCGGTGAGGATTTCTCCAAATCCCATCCCCGCCTTTCCGAGCGAAACCGCAGTAAAACTGATCCTCAGCATGGTCGAGACACAGATGAAGAAAAAGATAAAGGAATATAGTACACTATATCGGCTTTTCATAAAAATCTGCTTCATGGTTTATTTTTTAGATCCGGGGGTGTTGATAACAGAATCGTTGTTTTTTCGTTGGTATCCTTGTTCCAATGTGAATTATAGAAATGTTTGGCTTTAAAATAAATGGCGAGTGCCAGCAGCAGCGCCAGTATCCAATAAAATACCATCAGGAAAACCGATTCCTTTGGCCCCTTGGCCTTTTTCTTTTTTGGAGCTGTTCCCCCACCCCTGGCAGCACCAGGCCTGGGCCTGTTGTTTCTTTTGGTCTGCATTTTATTCAATGTTTTAAGATCGGTCAGGAGCCTTGTGGATACCTTTCCGCGGTTTGGATTATATTTTGTGTGATCAGGGGATAATCTTTGCACTGCCGTTATCCCTCCAGGCTGATAAACCATTGCTGGGCCCTGTTGATGGCAACCTCAACAATATTGAGCTCGCTTACCTCTTTGGTAATTCTAAGTTCGTTTGCGATCTCGATCGCTTTTTCCCTTACCCTTGGGTCAAGGTCCTTCATCTCAAGTGGAAAATTTTCTGGTGTCCAGTCCATAGGTCTTTAGTTTTATATTAAATTATTTTTGGATCATGCCCGAGAGCACATTGATTGTCAGGGCAACTATTACTGTATTAAAGGCAAATGAAAGCACACCGTGCATCCAGGCAAGCCTTCGGATCCGTTTGGAGGAGATTTCTACGTCAGATACCTGAAAAGTCATTCCAACCACGAAAGCGAAATAGACAAAATCCATATAATCGGGATCTTCTTCTCCCGGAAAGATCAGTCCTCCGGGCTTTTCTATTTTTCCTTTCTTCTCATGCTCGATGTCACAGTAATAGAAATGTGCATATCGCATGGTAAAGACCGTATGAACCAGCCACCATGAGCTAACCACGCAGAGCAACGGAATAACGATAGTCATAAAAAGGCCCTGATCGGTCTTTTCCGAATTCTCACGCAAAAGGATAATAATGGAAAAAAGACTGGCAAATGCAGCGGCTATGGCAAAAAGAAAAATGAGCGTCCTGCTGGAATCCTGAGCATGGGCATCGTGTTTTATCTGACTGGGATGCGAGGAGCTAATGGTTGTCCATGCAAGCGCTATGCTGGTTGTTGCATAGCTTAGCCATGCAACCATCCACCTGACAGAGGCTTCCAGTTCCATAGCATAGCAAATACCAAGGACGGCAAGAGCAACACCCAGGGAGAGGTAAAGTTTATGGTGCGCATCGAGCTGACTGATTTTAGTGATAATATTCATCGGTTTAGATTAAATAATGAGCCCTAGAACCATAAACAGAAGAAATCCTAAGAAAAAAGCCGCGGTAAAAAATGGAGAATCCTTTTCTTCATGGGCTTCGACAAGAAGTTCCTCGGTAACTAAAAACAGTAAGGCTGCGCTACCAAATGAGAGCACAAGTTCCAGTACTTTTTCTCCTGTAAAATGCAGCATAAAAAAACCTCCCCCTGTTCCCAATAGAAAAACCAGGCCAAATAGCGAGAGCACCCTGATCAGCCTCCTTTTGGAACTTCCAAGCTTGGTCAGCCTGGTACCTACTGCGAGCCCCAGCGAAAGGCATTCCATCGCAAGTGCCAGTGCAAGCAGGGTTCCTTCTTTTGATCCCGCTGCAAATCCTATCCCTAAAAGAAGACCGTCCAAGAGCAGGTCAATGCCGACCGCGATAAGCATTCCCCAAGGCAACAGCTTGCTGTCGTTTGTTCCGCCCATTTTGAGCTCAAGCCTGGCGGTATACCATTTGATCAGAAGCATGGCCGAAATACCCAAGGTAAAACCTATAATTATCGCGGTTGTATCATGGATCCTGATCATATCTGGCAAAAGCTCGACTGCCACGACTGAAAAAACTACACCTGCAGCAAAGTGGAGGATCGTACTCTGCACAGCAGCCGTGGGCTTTTTCCAGGTTACGATCATGCCACCGACTATAAGTAAGACGACCGGAAACGCTGCAAACAGCAGTATGTTTAATGAAATAAGTTGTTTAGCCTGCATAATTCTTTCTTAAATAAAATCTATAGGCACGAAAAGAAAGGTACCCCAAATTGAGGTCGAGGCATGTGCCGATAAGAATCTCCATGGGGGTCAGGAACAGATATTTCTGCACTGAGCCAAGTGTCGAGTAAGGCAGATAGATGATGAAGAATAGAGGTACTCCGGTAAAGAGCACACTAAAAACAATTGCATGAACGGCAGGAAATATGAGATGCTCCACAGCGTTCATATCAGTGATATAGGCACCAATGTTCAGGACGATTGCCGGCACGCTGAATATGATCAACAGGTACAATACCCATTTTGGATAGTGTTTCCTAAGCGTTGTGGTCAGCCTGATACGGTCGCGATCGTGGACTGCAGCCATCAGGGGGATCGTGATGATCACTGTCCAGAGTGCTGCCAGACCATATTTTGCACCGCCCTGTGAATAGGTGGAAATACCTGATGGGTCATCGTCACTCGCACCGGTAACGATGCCCGGCCCAGGGCCTTCAGGAATTTTTTAACCTTTTTGAACATGCCTTATTTTTTCCTCTTTTTTGGTGCTTTTTTATTATGTCCGTTGTCGTAAGCAAGTAAGCGCAGCGCATTGAACACTACGACCAGCGTCGATCCCTCGTGGGCGATTACTGCCGGTCCGATCGAAGCGACACCCAGTATGGTCAGTGGAATAAGTGCGGCGACAACGCCAAGGGAAATCCAGAGGTTCTGTTTAATGATACCCCTGGCTTTACGGCTAAGCCCGATGGCAAAAGGAAGGCTTTCCAGCTTATCGCCCATCAGGGCAATATCTGCTGTTTCCAAAGCAACATCAGATCCCGCAGCGCCCATAGCGATACCTACGGTACTTTTGGCCATGGCCGGGGCATCATTCACGCCGTCTCCCACCATCGCAACCATTTTTTCTGATTTGGCGAGTTTCTGTACTGCCTTGACTTTGTCTTCCGGCATAAGGTTGCCCCATGCCTCGGTTACACCAATCTGTTTGGCTACCGCTTCTGCAACCTGTTGGTTGTCCCCGGTGAGCATAATCATTTTTTTGATCCCCAGCTCTTCTAGTTCTTTAAGCACATGTTTTGCCTCTTCACGGGGAACATCCATAAGGGAAAGAATGCCGATGAAAGCTTTATCGACCCTGACAAGCATTGAAGTATGTCCGCCCTTTTCCAGCTCTTCAACCTGTTTGAGAATATCTTCGGGTATTCCATCCTTTTCAAAAAGGGCCTTGTTTCCAATGAATACTTTTTTACCGTTGACCTCAGCCTGAACACCTCTTCCGGTAATGCCCTTGACGTTATGTGCCTCAGGAACGGATTTTTTCTTCATCTTTTCGAGTGCGCCTTTTACAATTGCTTCGGCCAGCGGGTGGTCGCTGAGTTTTTCAACTGCAACAGCAATACCCATTAGTTCCTCTTCAGATATGTCGTTCAGTGGAATCACGTTTGTGAGCTGGGGCTTGCCTTCGGTAAGTGTTCCGGTCTTGTCGAACGCGATGGCGTTGAGTTCGCCCAGATCTTCCAGTGGCCGCCCTCCCTTTATAAGGACTCCGCCACGTGCAGCCCTTGCAATACCGCTAAGTACTGCGCTTGGGGTAGAAATCGCCAAAGCGCACGGGCTGGCAGCAACCAGTACGGACATCGCGCGGTAAAAACTTTTGCTAAACGGCTCATCAATAACCAGGAATGCAAAACATAGTGCGGTCACCAGAACCAGTACAACCGGAACGAAATACTTTTCGAACCTGTCGGTAAATAGCTGCGTTGGGGATTTTTGTTTTTCCGCCTCATTTACCATTTTGATCAGGCGTGAAATGGTAGAATCCTTGGCTTCCCTGATTACCTTGACCTCCAGAACCGAGGCTCCGTTGATTGTTCCGGCAAATACACGGAACTGGGGCTTGATGGTTTTTTCGGCAGAATAGTCCTTTGATGCGTCCGGTACGGGTGATTTGTCCACTGGCACACTCTCACCCGTAATAGGAGCCTGGTTGACACTGCCCTCGCCCTTTACAACCACTCCGTCTGCCGGAATCTTGCTGTTGGGCTTGATGATAATGACATCTCCAAGCTGAAGATCTTCGATGCGCACCTCAGATTCCTTGCCATCCCGGACAACCAGGGCTGTCGGGGGAGCCAGACTGGTAAGGGCAGCTATAGATTTTCTTGCCTTGCCCATCGCATAGTGTTCCATCGCATGTCCCAGACTGAACAGGAAGAGCAATAATGCGCCTTCGGCCCAGGACCCCAGGATCGCTGCGCCGATTGCGGCGACCAGCATCAGAAAGTCGATCTCAAAGCCACCTTTCAGTATAGTTTCAACTGCTTCCTTGGCCGTAAAGAAACCGCCAAAGAAATAGGCTGTTATGTAGAGTGCAAGGCTTGCCCATTCGGGAACACCGTCTATGAAAGAAATTCCAAATCCTATCCCCAGCGCCGCGCCACAGATAAAGGCGAAGATCATTTCCGTGTTCTTCCCGAAAATCCCGCCATGTTCATGATCATGACCTTCCTCTTCAGCATGGTCAAGATGTGCCTCTTTCTCCTTTTCAGCTTCTTTTCCCTTCCTGGATGGTTTTTCAGAAATAGGCTGTGAAGAAGTTTTGGTTTCTTCCTTTACCGGCTTCGCTTTTGTTTCTTTGGAATCTGAGCCTTCCTTCCGGACTACGGGCTTTTTGGCAGATGATTTGGTGTCGGATTTTTTCTTCTTGTTTTCCATATCGGGGTAAATTGATTTTTGTTGAATATTCAGGGCAACCGCTTTATCTGTATTCTCTGCCCGTGTGGGTTCACTTTTTTTAAAAAGATGCCTCCCTAACGAGGCACCTTTATTCAATGTGTGTACTAAAAATTCTTTGTGGGGACTTTACTCTTCTTCGCTGTTCTTCATTTTTGACAGCAGATCATATGTACCTTTAAGTACAACCTTGCCTGTAAAATCCCGTCCCGAAGGCATGGTTACCTCTATATAACCGCCGTCGGATATACCCGTTGTAACCTCTACCATTTCAAAATGATGGCCGGCCTCAGTGGCGCCCTCTTTGTTTCCGGATTCGTTTTTTGCTGGTTCCTTTGCCTTTTTGTCCGCCGAGTTCTGGACGAAAATGTATTTTTTGCCCTCAAAGTCTACAACCGCTGCAGAAGGCAAAGCCATTACCTGCACGGCACCTGTTTCGATGAAAGCCTTAAGGTAGGTGCCAGGGATAAACCCGGCGCTTCCCTGAGCAATAGCATGAACGGTCACGGTCTTATCGGCATTGATCTCACCGCCTACCAGCTGTACGACTGCAGTCCGTTGGGTAGAATCATTGGTGAGTGAAAAAAGCACCTTTTGTCCTTTTTTTACCTTCTGTGCATCTTTTTCGAAAACGTTGAGCTCAACATGGAGATTCGAACTGTTTACGATTTCGAACATTGCATCATTGGGGGCCACAAATTTGCCCGTATTTACGTTAACCTTGGTTACATAGCCATTGATCGGCGAGTAGATATTTATCTGGCTACGGATATTGCCGGCGTTTAGCGAGGATGGATTGATATTGATCAGTTGAAGACGTTGTTTTAGTGCATTTTCCCTCGCAAGATTTCCCAGATAACCTGCTTTGGCCTGTTGGAGTGTTTTTTGTGCATTAACGTTCTGCTGGGCAAGGGTCTGTTGTCTTTTGTATTCGGAATCCGAAAGTTCAAGCTGGCTTTTGCTCTCCAGGTAATCCTGTTGCATCTGCACATATTCCTGATTCTGGAGTATGGCAATAACCTGACCTTTGCTCACCTTTGTACCCTGTAACAGCGGAGTCGATTTTACGATGCCACCCATCTGGGTGGTAATGCTCACAAGGTTCTGCGGTGGAACATCTATGAAACCGTTTACTTTCAGCATACCACTTAGGGCACGGAGCTCGGGACTTCCCAGCTCTACCCCTACGGACTTGAACTGCGACTGGCTGAGCTCTACTGAGTTGCTTTCCTCCGTGGCCGTGCTGTCTGCAGGGGCTTCTGTTCCAGCGCCATCTTTTTCCTTGCTGCCGCAGGAAGAAAGCACTACTGCCAGTGCCCCTATGTAAGATAATCGGCTGAGGGCTTTAAATATTTTTTTCATTTTTATATTGTTATTGACCTTTTAGGTACTGTAATGTGTATACTGATTGATTATATTGGTTGATGGCCTCCAGATAGCTGAAGCGGATATCAGAGTAGGTACGCAGAGCCTGCAGATATTCTACATAGCCGATCTCTCCTGCCTGAAATGCAATCTGGGACTGCTTTAGGATCAGGTTGGCATTCGGTAGGGCACTGTTCTTGTAATAGGCGATACTTCTGGAATTTTTTTGAAGGTCCTGGAAAGCCTGCTCATACCTTCCTCGAAGATCTGTCTGGGAAAGGATAAAATCGCTTTCGGCTACCTGCTTATCTATCTTTGCGGCTTTTATCCTTGAGGAGAAAGGCTTAAAGAAAAGCGGTATGGAGATCCCTGCGGAAACCCCCTGAAAACGTTTGCCTCCATTAAAATAAAGATCCTGACCGCCAACATTCTGTGCTCCGATAATAGACTGGTTGAAATAGCCGATACTGAAATCGGGGCCAGAGCGTGAGCGCTCGAGCCTTACCGTCTTGTCGGCAATATCTATCTGCTGGGCCTGCAGCGCAAGAATTGGATTTTCTGATGTAACGGTATCAGTCTGGCTAACATTCCAGACTACCTGGCCAAATTCCGCGTTCATGATACTGATCTGTTCTCTGGTATTCAGCAAACGCTTAAGTTCGGCGGTATAGGCGAGGATATCAGCTTCGTTCTTGCTCATCTGGTTGCGAACCTCATTATACTGAGTTTCGGCGGTAGTTTTTTCAAGCAGGTTGGTCTCTCCGGCCTGGTACCTCAATGAGGCGGCCTTCAGAAAGTTACTGTAAACACTGTCCTGGCTTTTGTAAAGCTTTTGAAGGGCAATGAAATAGCCCAACTGGGCGTAAACGCTTTTCACCTGATAGGAAAGTTCTCTCTGTGTTACCTGAAGGCCGATTTCAGCTCCCCTGATCTGCGCATCATACAAGTTGCGCTGACTTTTGAACAGACCCGGATAGGGTATGTTCTGAGAAGCCGAAAAGTTATTGTCGCGTTTGATGGTATTCATCTGTCCGTACTGCACCTCAAAGCTGGTCTTTCCCAGATCTGTTGAAGATCCCCTTAGCGCCTGTTGCCTGCCAATCTGCAGGGTGGACGACTTCACAGCCTGGTTATTACTCAATGCTGTGCTCAAAGCCTGCTCAAGGCTCATACCCTTGGTGGGAACCGTCTGCGCCCGGGCCTGTCCCGATAAAATGAAAAGTCCAAAAAACACCGCTAGGGTAACTACAGTTGTTGGAAGGGCAGTTTTTTTGCTTTTCCAACCTTCAAAATAAGTATATAGCACTGGAAGGACGATTAAGGTTAATATGGTGGAGGTAATGAGTCCCCCGATTACTACGGTTGCTAGTGGTTTCTGCACCTCAGCGCCTGCTGCACTGGATATTGCCATTGGAAGGAACCCAAGAGAGGCAACAGTTGCGGTCATCAGTACAGGTCTTAGACGGATAGCAGTTCCCTTGAGGACAATGTCCCTTATACTATATTTATCCATTTTTTTCAATCTGTTGAATTCGGTAATCAGTACGATTCCGTTGAGCACGGCTACCCCGAATAATGCAATAAATCCAACACCGGCGGAAATGCTGAAAGGCATTCCCCTTAGGATTAATGCAAATATTCCGCCGATTGCGGCCATCGGAATAGCAGAAAAAATCAGTATCGACTGTTTTACAGATCCAAATGAGAAATACAGCAATAGCAATATAAGTAAAAGTGCAACCGGAACGGCAATAGAGAGCCTTTGTGTCGCCTCTTTTAAGTTTTCGAACTGCCCTCCATAGGTAATGTAATATCCTGCGGGCATTTTGATCTGTTCGTTTATTTTCTGCTCGATCTCTGTTACCACACTCTGGATATCACGCCCACGGACATTCAGCCCCACTATGATGCGCCGTTTGGTATCCTCACGTTGAATCTGGTTAGGGCCTATCTTAAACTCTATGTCAGCAAGTTGGTCAAGTGGAACCTGATTGCCGTTCGGGGCAGTCACATAGACATTTTTAACATCGTCAATACCTTGGCGGTTCTGTTGGGAAAGGCGCACAATGATATCGTAACGCTGCTCTCCCTCATATACCAGCCCCGCAGATTGTCCTGCAAAAGCAGTGTTGAGTGCCTGGTTAACCGTCCCTATGCTCAATCCATATTGTGCAATCCGGTCACGGTTGATCTTTACCACAATCTGTGGCAGACCGGTTGCCTGTTCCAGATAGAGATCTTTTGCGCCCTCTACACCCGAAACAATTTTCCCGATCTTTTGGGAGATACTGGTGAGGGATTCTAGGTCATCTCCGAAAATTTTGATCCCAATATCCTGTCTAACTCCCGAGATAAGTTCATTTGAGCGTAATTGGATTGGTTGTGAAAAACCGAAGCTCACGCCGGGAACTTCTTCAAGTGCCTTACTCATCAACTCGGCCAGTTCTTCCCTATCGTGGGTAGTGGTCCAGTCTTTTTTATCTTTGAGTATGATGGTCAGATCGCATGCTTCCATTGGCATGGGATCGGTAGGAATCTCGGCAGCACCAACCTTACCAATTACTTCTTTCACCTCTGGAAACTTTTCTACAAGGATTTTTGAAGCCTGATTTACTTTATCAATGGTCTGGGAAAGGGAACTGCCGGTAAGTAACCTGGTTTCTACCGCAAAATCACCTTCCTCCAACGTGGGAATGAATTCTCCCCCCATCCGGGTAAAGATAAAAATACTGATGGCCAGAAGAACAACCGATGATGCCACAACAATTACTCTTTTATTGAGTGCAGCCTTGATCATTGGAGTGTAACGGCGCTGGAAAAAATCCATCATCCGATCTGAAAAATTCTTTTTGTGCGCAACTTTTTTGCTTAAGAAAAGCGAGGAAACCATAGGAACATAGGTAAGGGACAAAATAAAGGCCCCCAATATGGCAAAGGAAACGGTTTGTGCCATAGGTCCGAACATCTTGCCTTCAATACCTACAAGGGCAAGGATGGGAAGATAAACGATCAGAATAATGATCTGTCCAAATGCCGCAGCGCTCATCATCCGCACGGCAGATTTTTCAACCTGCTCATCCATTTCGGCCTGCGAGTAGGCGCGGCCGAGCTTATTCCCAGAGAGGATGTGCATGGTGGCTTCCACAATAATTACCGCCCCGTCGACGATAAGTCCGAAATCTATCGCGCCAAGACTCATCAGGTTTCCCGATACGCCAAAAAGGTTCATCAGGGAAATCGCAAATAGCATGGCAAGCGGAATCACCGAGGCAACAACCAGCCCGGCCCTAAAATTCCCAAGAAAAAGAACTAGGACAAAAATAACAATCAGGGCGCCCTCGATCAGGTTTTTGGCTACTGTGCCCATGGCACGATCAACAAGCGCACTTCTATCTAAGAACGGCTCAATGGTTACCCCCTTGGGTAGAGTTTTGCTGATTCGGTCTATCTTCGCCTTCACCTGTTTTACCACGTTATTGGCATTTGCGCCTTTCAACATCATTACTATACCGCCAACAGCCTCACCTTCACCATCCTTTGTGGCACGGGTAAGTGCGCCGTAACGTATGGAACTACCGATCTGTACGGTGGCGATATCGTGGATAAGTACCGGGATTCCATTCGCATTGTTTTTGACAACGATCTTATTGATGTCATCAAGATTGCCGACCAGGCCTTCGCTCCTAATAAAATAGGCATTTGGCTTTTTGTCTATATAGGCGCCTCCCGTGTTCTGATTGTTCTGTTCAAGGGCAGCGAAAACATCGCTGATGCTCAGGTTCAGGCTCCGCAGCTTATCGGGATCTAGCGCAATCTCATACTGTTTCAAAAGTCCTCCGAAACTGTTGACCTCTGCAATGCCTGGCGTCCCGAGGAGCTGTCTCCTTACGATCCAGTCCTGGATACTACGCAGCTCTCGTGCGTTGAATTTCTTTTCGAATCCAGGCTTTGCATGGATCACGTATTGGTATATCTCCCCAAGACCTGTTGATATGGGTGATATTTCTGGATTACCAAGTCCTGATGGGATGTTATTCTTGGCCTCGGCAAGCTTTTCGTTTACCTGTTGCCGGGCCCAGTAGATGTCAACATCATCATGGAATACGATAGTTACAACCGATAGTCCGAACCTTGAAATGGAGCGTACCTGCTCTATTTCAGGTATGGTGGACATGGTCTGTTCTACGGGATAGGAAATAAGCCTTTCTACCTCCTGGGTAGCAAGGGATGGGCTAAGGGTTATGACCTGAACCTGATTATTGGTGATATCAGGAACGGCATCAATGGGAAGTTGTCTCAGGGAATATACGCCCCATGCGATCAGCCCCAAGGTGAACAGGGCTATTACAAGCTTATTCGCTATTGAAAACTGAATAATTTTTTTCAGCATTATTTGTTTAATTAAGTAAAAAATAAAAAAACCAGATCAATGCACAGCGTAGCCTCGTATGGATTATACGGGCAAAAACATAGCATCGAAATGAAGATCGATTTTTAACTTAATTTAGGCGGCTGCCAAACAGATAATGGTAAAGAGATAACCTCACCCATGTAAGCTTCATTATATTCTGAGCTTATTGGTTTTGAGATTACCACAAGAGGTGTTGAAGAAATAACTTCAGAAGTGGTATTACAGCAGGAACAAACGCAGAACGGTGAACAGAAATCACTGCGTTCTTTTTCTGTAGAATGGGTTGTTATGCTTTTTTCAGTTAATGGTCCACCATGCAACTTACCCATAGCCAATACGTCAGCGCATGGAATGCAGCTGAGTATTACGATAATGAAGCAGAGAAACAAACTGGATATTTTCACTTTCAAAATTTTACCAAATATATAAACTTATTTAAGAACAATTTTTTTTAGTCCTGGTTTGAAAAAATTTAATACTTTTTTATTAAAATAATCATAGCCTATAGGTTTTCACCCATCATTCAAAAGTTCCACCACTTGAACAACCAAACGGAAACCTTCTTTGCCCAAATCAAAAAACTTCATATAATCTGGGTAAAAAGGGAAGGAAGTTTTCATTTATTGATGAGATAAGTCCAGAGGTAAGCCTGAATCTTCCACTAACAGACCTTATCGGCCAGCATAGACTCTTCTGATGGGAAATGTCTTTTAACCGCACCGAAAGCTTCAATTATTCAGCCAGCCAGGGATTTTTTGGCCATCAAATCCCTGGCCCGGCTAAAATGTGAATCCACTACCCAGAAAAGTCGATTACTACAGGTTTAAAGTTTGAATTTTATCCCTCCGTTTACTACAAACCCATCTACAGGCGCATAGATGTCCCTGAAAACAGGGCTAGTAATGCTACCTGTATAGATCGAATCAAAGCTGGTCTGCCTAGTGTCCGTTAAATTCTCAAAATTCACAAAAATTGAAAACCGTTCCCAAAGCTTTTCTGCCATCAGACCAGCTGTCCAATAGCTTTTACCAGTGGCACCATCGTTTAACTTCTGTTTGCTGAAATAGTATGCTTCGGCACCGATCTTCCATTTATCTTCAAGCTCATACATCAATACATTATTTACCCTGTGCTTTGAAACCAGCGGATAATTTGTGCTGGTGCCTCCTGTATGCTGGTTCACATCCGCTAATGTATAACCGATGAAAAGTTTAAAATCACCGTAGGTTACTTTGGCATTTGTTTCCATTCCCCTGGTATCTAAATTACCTTTAGGCTGAACATAGGTCAGGTTGGCTCCATTAGCAGCAGTCAGCAATATCGGGTTATTGATACGGGTATAAAAAAACATCTGATTGATGCTGAATCCAACCGCTCCGTCAAACAATGAGGTGCGATAGTTAACATCATAGTTGGCGCCATAAGAGCGTTCCGCCTTTGTATTGGCCACATCTAAAGGCGCTACATTTCTGAACTGGATCCGCTCAGCATCTTCGGTAAATACAGTTGGTGCCTTATAACCCAGACCACCGCCTAATCGGGTAGAAAAATGTTCATTGATCTTCCACAATCCGGAAATTCTTGGTAAGAAGAAAAATCCGTATTCATTGTGGTAATCTCCCCTTACTCCTGATTCAAGACTAATTTTTTTAGATATGTTCCAGGTGTTCTGTGCAAATGCCCCAATGGTATTATAATTGTAACTTCTGAGTGCATTGTCACTGTTCTGGTCTTCCTTAAAATTGTCGGTCAAAAAGTTCACCCCCAACACCCAGTCTGCTTTTTCTCCGTTACGGCTATAATTGGCCTCACTGTAGGTTGACACTTGAACGCCTGAAAAAAGGTAATTTGGCAACCCAATACTCCGGTCGTAATAGCTCACCGAATTGCGGATAACAAGCTTTTCCTTTTCGCTCAGTCTATGATCCAACTCAACCTGAGAGCTGTAACGCCCGGTTTTATTCTCCTCAAAATAAGAATGGGCAGCACTGCCATTTCCCTTCACATATTCCAGGTCGCCGCCAATCCGTTTTTCAGTTGTGGCGTTGATTCCGGCCAAAAGCGTAGTCGCATCATTGAAATAAAAATATAGTTTGGGGTTCAGGGTGAAACGGTCAAACTTGGGGATAGCGGTTAAGCCAATATCAGAAGGATCATAGGCAGTCCCTTTGTTGTATGCACCATAAACCGTGATACCTATTTTATCAAATTTCTGTCCATAAAAACCACTGGCATCCAGTCCCAAAGCAGAAGTACCGTTTAAAAGGAAATTAAGCTGACGCGCTTCAGTCGGTTTTTTAGAAACCAGGTTCACCAGTCCAGCAATTGCTCCACCTCCGTAAAGGGTGGACGATGAACCTTTGATCACCTCTACCTGCTGCAAATCCAATGGGGCAATCTGAAGCAGGCCCAATCCACCCGAGAAACCAGAGTATAATGGAAAACCGTCCCTAATGATCTGGGTATATTTTCCGTCCAGTCCCTGTATGCGGATACTGGAATTTCCGCTGGTCGCAGAAGTCTGCTGGGTCTGGATGCCTGTGCTTTCTGCCAGCATCATGCGGATGTCGCCAGGTTTCATATTACCTTTTTCGTCCAGTTCTTCCCCGGCGATGACCTCAACCCGTGTAGGAATATTATCAATGGTACGGCTGCTCCTTGTAGCTGAGATCACTACATCCTCCAAGTCCTCGTCTTCTCCAGCTGCAGTAAGTAAAATAGTCAAAACGTTAGTTTCAGCAAGGGGAAAGGTCAGCGTATCAGTTTTGGTCTGATAGCCTACATAACTAAACTGAATGATCTGTTTACCTGAGGGTATACCATTAATACTTGCATTACCTGCACTATCTGATTTAGCGCCAATGGTCGTTCCAAGAACTTTTAACGTAGCTCCTGGAAGTACTTGGTTTGTCTTTGCGTCTTTGATGACGGCTTTATATCTATTTTGGGCAAAGGCGGTAACTGTAAACAACAGTATAGCCAAAACCACAATCGTTCTTTTCATAATGATCTTTAAATAATGATTTCGATAAATATGTCCGGTTAGGACGAGGGAAAAATAAACTACGAAAGTTTGGGCGGCTGCCAGATAGAAATTGAAATGGCCTGTAGCTGAAGTGGGATGTAAGCCGTATTATGCTGTACAGGTAAAAGCTGGGCCGCAAAAACGATCGTTGTCCGTGTAGTGATGGTAAAGCCGATACAGGTACCACAGACATAAAACGGTGAACAGCCTTTGCAACAATTATCGTTATGTTCACTGCAAGCATGTTTTTCCGCTTTATCGGTTTTCAGTACATGGCTATCTTCTCGCGCTAAAGCGCAGCATGGTACCGCGGTTAGCGTATATACGATGAGAGATAAAACCAGGGCAATGAATTTCACGGTGTAAAAGTATAAAATTTACTAATACTCTGTGTTGTTGTTATGTGATATAATAGATTGCAAGATCTGTAAATGAAGAATAAGAGCCTGGCACCCTCAAATTTGACTGTCCAATTGATTGGGGTTATTTCGCAAGCTTCAAGGCATCAGCAAACTCACCGGACAGGGGGACTGTTTATGATAGCTGTGGGGGATGCTTCCACGTCGTGCTCGACACGCTTGAATTCAATTTCAATACTATTTGCATCGGTTGTAGAACAGCCTGCATTTAAGTGAACATAAGGTAACAACCCCTTGGGTCACCGTCGTTAGGCTTTCCGAGGGATCCCAGGTTGATCACATGTTTGAACTTTCAATATGGGGTTTCCAAATTCTGTGATACGGCTTGTGGAAGTGCACCACAAAAAGCAGATCTGCATCAGCTTCTTTAAGCATTTCCAAAACATAGTCTGCATCTGTGTCTATCAGTATGTATTCATCTATACTACTGGTACTGCCGTGCGCGAAAACAAGATTTAGTTTTTCACCGCTCAGTTTATATTCTAACCTGATATGCGCCGGAAGCGTTTTCAAATATCCCCTGTTATCCTCACGCAACGGCCATCGGTAACAGCATCTGCCTTTTTCCTCTACTAAAAAAATATCAGTCGATTTTGGCATTTCTCAATCTCAGGGAATTCAAAATAACGGAAACCGAGCTAAAACTCATCGCGAGTGCAGCTATCATGGGAGAAAGTAAAACTCCAAAAAACGGATATAAAATACCAGCCGCTATCGGAATCCCCAATACATTGTATCCCAGGGCAAAAAACAGGTTTCCTTTGATATTGCCCATTACTTTATGGCTCAACAACCTTGCTTTTGCGATCCCGTTTAAATCCCCCTTCACCAATGTAATCGAGGCACTCTGGATAGCAACGTCTGTTCCCGTGCCCATGGCAATCCCGATATCAGCCTGGGAAAGTGCAGGGGCATCATTGATGCCGTCACCTGCCATGGCTACCTTTTTGCCTTCGGCCTGTAGTTTTTTTATTTCATTCAGCTTATCTTCAGGCAACATCTGAGCTTTGAACCCATCCAGATTTAAAGTTGCGCTTACTGCCCTCGCTGTATCCTCATTGTCTCCGGTAAACATGATTACCTTGATGCCTTCCTGCTGGAGCTTTAGAATAGCAGCTGTGCTGGAATGCTTGATCTTATCCGAAATCACAACAAACCCCACTGCTTTATTTCCAACGGCCAAATAAGAAACCGTCTTGCCCTGCCTTTGAGCGGCACTAACCTGCTCGGACAGACTAGGATCAATCGCCGCTTTAACATGCTCCATCAGTTTTTGGTTCCCCAAAGCCAGTCTTTCCCCATTCAGACTGCCTGTTACGCCCTTCCCGGTAACGGCCTCAAAGTCGGATATAGCCTTAACGGATATTTCGTTTTCCTCCCCATAACGCAAAGTTGCCTGTGCCAATGGATGTTCGCTGCTGCTGTTCAAAGCCACAATTTTCTCCAGGATCTGTTTTTCGGTAAAGCCCTTATCTACGCTAACCACACTTTCAACCGAGGGCTTTCCCTCTGTAACCGTACCAGTTTTATCGATGACCACTACATCAATAGCATTCATTTTCTCAAGAGATTCCGCATTTTTGATCAGTATACCAGACTGAGCGCCCTTCCCTACTCCCACCATTACCGACATTGGGGTAGCCAGGCCTAGCGCACATGGGCATGCAATAATCAATACCGCGATTGCATTTACAAAAGCATAAACATAGGCCGGATCGGGGCCGTATACTGCCCATACCACGAACGTTACAATAGAAATCAATACCACAACAGGCACGAAATAACCTGAAATTTTATCGGCCATCTTTTGGATGGGCGCTTTTGAGCGGCTGGCGGAATTGACCATTTCGATGATCTGGGAAAGCAGTGTTTCTGAGCCTACCTTTTCGGCAAGCATGACAAAGGTCTTTTTACCATTGATGGTTCCTGAACTGATTTTATCCCCTATCTTTTTCTCAACAGGAAGGGGTTCTCCTGTGATCATGGATTCATCAATTACAGCTTCCCCGTTCTTAATACTACCATCCACCGGAATTTTTTCACCAGGCTTTACCCTCAGCAGATCTCCTTTCTGAATATCATCAATAGATACTGATATTTCCTTATCCCCGACCACTTTTGTTGCTGAATTAGGTGCCAGCTTCAACAGCTCCTTAATGGCGCTGTTGGTTTTGCCATGCGCCCGGGCTTCCAAAAGCTGACCGAGCAGTACCAGCGTAAGAATCACGGTTGCCGCCTCAAAATAAACGAAAACGGTGCCGTGATGTGTTTTAAACTGATCAGGAAAAACTCCGGGGAATAGAAGGGCGACAATACTGAAGCCCCAGGATACCCCGGCACCAATCCCAATCAGTGTAAACATGTTCAGTTTCCAGGTAATGATGGATTGCCATGCACGCTGAAAGAACATCCAGGTTGCATAAAAGACCACCGGAATAGAAAGAAAAAACTGAACCCAGTTCCAGTATTTAAGTTCCATTAGATCAAACAAAGGATTGCTGGGAATCATTTCCGTCATGGCAATAACAAAAATGGGTATGGTAAAACCTGCTGCAATCTTGAACTTTTTGAGCAGGGTTTCATAAGTTTTATCTTCTTCTTCAAGGTTTGTCCCTGTAGGTACCAGGTCCATTCCGCAGAGCGGACATGATCCTGGTTTGTCCCTGATAATCTCGGGATGCATGGGGCAGGTAAATTGAGATGCCTGTTTCTTGGCAGGCTGTTTTACCAGGTCCATCCCGCATACAGGGCAATGACCTGGCTTATCATAAGTCTTCTGACCTTGACAGTGCATAGGACAATAAAACAGGCCTCCCGCTTCATTTTTATCATCATTTTCAACCTTGGGACTTTGCTCATGGGTTGAATGATCATGATTAGGATGTTCTGAAGATTTTAGAACATGTTTTCCCTGAACTGCCATTTCAATACCGTAATGTCCGGCGGCAGAAAGAGCCTCCTGCAGCTTTTCCGTCGGGATATGTTCTTGCATAGTTATGACGGCTTCAGCAGGTTCAAGGGTCACCTGTGCAGAAACGCCATCAATCGCATTCAGCACATTTTCGACTTTGCTCCGGCAGCCCTGACAGCTCATTCCGGTTATTTTATAGGTGTGTTCCATGTTTTTGATTTGTTAATAGCTTAATGTCAATCCGGCGCCATAGCCCATATCACTGTCATAATGTGTTGAAAGCCCAAAATACTTAGTAACGATGTACCTGAATCCGGCCATATATTCCTTATCGGTATTGACCATAAACTGGAAGCGCAGTCTTTTGGAAACGGGGATATCTTCCCTCATCAGCTGAAACCTGACATTCCCCTTGTGATCGAGGGAAGCATCTGCAACGATCAGCAGTGGTAGGGTATATTGAACTCCCAAATGAAATACCTGCCTGAAATTTTTGGTATTTCCCTGCCCGAAAAGATTGTTTCCCGGCGAAAGTGATTGCCCGAAAACATTCTTGTCCAAGGGATCAACCGTTCTTTTTCTAAAATCCCATCCGATATAGGGCAATAGCCATTGGTTTCTCCCGATATATCTTCCAAAATGACTTTCACTTTCATAGCCCATTTCCTTGTCAAACCCAATCCGCCATTCAGTGGTAAAGCGGTAACGGGTATTGGCGAGCATAATCTCTCCGTCGCTGCCATTGGTTTCGATTCCGATGCGTGCCATTGGATGAAATACCCTGTCATCACTGAAAAGTTTTCGCTGTGCCAGCTTGGGGTCCGGGATTTCGGGATTAGGCGGAGAATTCTCATAACTGAATACCCTTCCCATACCGCTCATCATGTGATAGAGAATATGGCAGTGGAAGAACCAGTCGCCTCCTGGCTCTGTTGCTGCAAATTCAAGGGTATCCCGCTCCATGGGCATGATGTCGATAATGTTCTTCATCGGGGCATATTCTCCCTGCCGGTTAATTACCCTGAAGTCATGGCCATGAAGGTGCATAGGATGGCGCATCATACTGTTGTTGTAAAGGATTATCCTAACATTTTCGCCCTTTTTTATCAGTATCTTATCGCTTTCAGAAACGGTTTTGTTATCCAGCGTCCAGACGTAACGGTTCATATTTCCTGTAAGGTCAAACTTAAGTTCCTTCCATGGGCCTTTTGGCAGGGTTGTTTTCTTTGGATCTCGAAGCATATTATAGTTCAGAGTAACGATATCGGCGGTTTCTGCCTCCATATTCATCCCTGCCATGCTCTTGTCACCAGACATCTGCATACCAGGCATCCCCTTCATTTTTTTCTCTGTTTTTGAATTTTCTTCACCGGTTACCTCCGGGTACATCACCGTATTCATATCCATGATCTGGTTCTGCATCTTCATGCCTTCCATCTGTACCATATTGCCGCTCATATCCATCATATCGTTCATCATTTTCATTCCGGCAAAATACTTCAGTTTGGGCATTTTCTCTGCATGGACCTTTTCTCCCTTGCCCAGCCATAGTGATGCTGATCCCGTACGGTCTTCAGGAGTGACCAAAAATTCATAGCTCTTATTTTCCGGAATCGTGACCACTACATCATAGGTTTCGGAAACCGCTATAATCAGCCTGTCGACCTCTACAGGCTCCACATCATTTCCATCGGTAGCGACAACGGTAATCTTGCCCCCTGCATATTTAAGCCAGAAATAATCTGAGGCTCCACCGTTTGCAATACGCAGCCTTACCTTGTCCCCAGCCTTGAACTGCGGCTGTTCGTTCTGATTTTTCCCATTGATGAGAAAGGCTTCATAATAAACATCGCTCACATCCATGGCATTCATGCGCTTCCATTCATTGGCTACCTTTGTTTTAAAATGTCCGGTCCTGATCGCTTCTGCATAACTCTGGGTAGTCCCTTTTTTGATGGCAAACCAGTCGTTGGCATTTTTCAGGCTTCTATGAACCTCCTCGGGCTTCATATCTGTCCATTCGCTAATGACTACTGGAAGGGTTGGAATATCCCACTCCGTACGTTTGTTCATGATAAATGCCCCATACATACCTATCTGTTCCTGAAGGCCGCTGTGGCTGTGGTACCAGTGCGTTCCATGTTGGACGATGGGAAACTTATAGATGTAGGTAGTGTGCGGTTTGATCGGCATTTGGGTCAGAAAAGGAACACCATCCATCTTGTTCGGAAGAAAAAGTCCGTGCCAGTGCAGCGCGGTTTCCTCGTCGAGATTATTGTGCACGTAGATCAGGGCGGTATCGCCCTGCGTAAAGGTCAGTGTGGGCATGGGGATCTGACCGTTTACCGCAATTGCCCGCTTTGATTTTCTCCCATAATTTACCGTTGTATCGGCTATGTAAAGATCATAACGCACGGTACGTGGTGGAAATTTATTCGCAACGGTCTTAATCGGGCCCAAATTGGCCTTTGCAGTTTTGATATTTTCCATGTCAGAACTGTTATCATCCATTGCCATGCCCGCCATATCCCCCATATCCTCACTCTTTTTGGAACTTTCCTTTGTTCCCCCATTCTGTTCAGGCGCTGACCTGGGCTTTTCCCTGATTAGCTTCATCCCGCATTTGGGACAGTTGCCAGGTTTGGAGTCATGGATCTCAGGGTGCATTGGGCAGGTATAGGTTACTGATTCCTCTTTTGGCTTACTTTCCAATTTTTCTGCCAGCATTTTCATGCCTTCCATAGCTCCCTTTTTTGTACCTTGCTTCTTTTTGCCCGGATCAGCTGTCTTTGCCTTATCCACTTTACCTTTCTGCAGGATAAGCTTCATTCCGCACTTTGGACAGTTACCGGGTTTTTCCGATTGTATTTCCGGGTGCATCACACAGGTATAGATTACCCTGGACTGACCAGCACTGCCGTTCTTGTCCGTTTTCATTCCCTTCATATCCTGGGCGGAAACCACAGAATAAATTATCAATAAAAAGACTGTTAATATATTTTTCATTTCTTTGTTAACTTAAAGAGCAGTGAGATTCTTTCTGTTCAAACTATCCCTTGAATTCTGTACCCACTTTATGAGTATCGACTTTTCCCTTGGATCTAATATTGCATTTCTGTGGATCAGGCTATAAGAGGAAAGCGGCATTGTACCATCTTTTAAGCTATTTTCTATGGCCCGCAGTTTGTTCTGACGCCTCCGCAAGGTATAGCCGGCAAATTCATTAAAGTTCAGCTCCTCTTTTCCCGATCGTATGTGACTGTTAAGGTACCAGTGAAGCGGCTGAACATAGGCATACCATGGATATTCCGTGTTGTTGCTGTGACAGTCATAACATGATTTTTTAAGTATCCCCTGCACATCATCAGGCATAGGAACAAGTGTGGATATATCCTGAGGCATAGCCTGCGCGCTTTTATTGCGTGCAGGCTGTAAGATCTGCATAAGCATGAAGATAACTAATAGCCCAAGAAAGGTTTTTTTTATGCCCGTCATTTTTGTGCTATTTCAGTTCTTCTTTGACAGTGCCACAGGTGGGCATCGTTTTTCCAAGGTAAGGGTTTTTGATCTCCTTTATCTCACTCACCCAGATTGCACCCTTGTTATTGTTGTACATGGGACAACGGTCCACATACAGGGGCTTGTCAGTGCCAAGGAGCTTGATCATATCGTACATGTCTTTGCTCAGCATATCGAAATGCTCACGTTGATGGACAATATTGCCTGCATTGGAACCGATATGCTCTGCGTGCTCTTTGGCATCATCCCGAATATCGCTATATGCCCTGGCCTGCTCCGAAGTCAATGATTTTTCATCAAAACTGGCGAACGCTGCAACCATTTCACTGCCTGCGGCGGCAGCTTGTTTATCATCGTCCGTGGTCAGGGCATTTTTCAGTTTCAGATAGCCGGATAAAAGCGCAGCCGTTTGGGATTTTTTTACATTATTGGTTTCCCTAGAAACATTTTTGGTCGTGGAATCCGCAACAGCGGAATCTTGCTTTTCATTTTTGCCATTTGTACAGGCGGCAAGGAAAAATAGTGGGCCCAGAAGGCTATATATTAATGTTTTCATTGTTTTTGATATATCTTGAATAAATTATTTCGAGCTGTATGTAGAATATATGCATATAGCTATATTGAACGGACCAAAACATCACAATGCTAAATGTCCGCTCAATAACAATATGAATTATTTGATAGTCTCCTTTACTGCACCACAGGTCAGCATCTGCTTACCGAAATAAGGGTTTTTGATACCAGCGTTATCAGAAAGCCAATAGCTCTTTTTCATCGGACAATAGGTATAATAAACAGGCGCTTTGGTGAGTTTAACGGCTTTTGCCAGTTTAAAAAGATTGGCAGAAAAAGTTGCGAAATATTCTCTCTGATGGGCAATATCCTTACTCTCCGATATGTGCTTGGCATCAAAGGCAAGCTTATCCTGTAAACCTATAAATATATTCATATCGGCTTCTGGCATTGACTTCATGTCCATGCTGCCCAGCGCTCTGGAAAACTCAGTGGCTTTTGAGGCGGCGACTGTCGCATCTGCATTTATCAATGCATTTTTGATATCGTAATAAGAAGTTAAAAGTGACTGTGTCTGGCTATTTTGCGCAAGGACGCGGCCAGTGAAAACGATTGCCAATAGGGCAACCAGAAAAAATATTTTTTTCATGATTTTAAGATTAAATGTTTACACTCTTTCCGCAGGAGTTTTGGCCGCGCGAAAGCCAGGCACCATGTCAATGTAACACGGGCTCTATTGGTAATTCTTGGTGAAATCTTATATCTGAAAGCTATTGATGGAAATCCGGATGTCCCTGTTGGGTGGCCGCTCCCGCTGTCCGGCGTAAACGCTCTTTTTGAGAGCCAGTTTGACAGAAGGAATTAAAAAGTTGTAATTATAATCTGGAAGCAATAGAACAGGTAGGATAACCTGGTTTTTAACGCTTTGGGGAACAAGCTTCCCCTGAACCACAAGGTCGTTGACCAGAGTCTTGCAACAGGGATCTTCTTTTGAAAGATTCGGTCCATTTGAAGCACTGTGTTTATGCACATGTGCACCTTTATGCTGATGATCATGTTTGTGATTATTCTTTTTAGAGGAAACATGTACATCACTTTCTCCATGATTATCTCTTTCCATTCCAACTGCACAGGCAAGGCCAACAACAGTGTTGAGCAGAAAAATCACTAAAAGAAAGATGGCTTTGGTTTTCATCAGACTACAAATCTATATAAAGATGCAAAATTAAATTTATATAATTTCCCATATCTTTTATATAATTATATTAGAAAATCACCTCAAATTTCTGACATTGAACTTGTTTCAATATTTTTCGGCCCCTCGAAAAGTAATTTCGTTTCGCAGACTCCGACCTGTCAAATGCTGGATTTGCTTTTCACCAAGGTCCAGACAGTATTAGCGCAATCAAGCTACATACTATGCCAAATTTTACTTACCATGGGTATTTATCCATAAGATATGACGCACCAAATCATAACCTTACCCTCCATTTTTGAATATCGATTCACTCTCCAAGAGGTAGGCTCTACTGGTGACCACTATTTCACCTAGTGAAATGCCAGACAATACCTGCACATAGCCCCCGTTCCCTGCTCCCGGTATTGACCTTTCTTCCAGAAAAACTTCCATCACGATTTTTGATCCATACCTTATTGCCTTTACCTCCTGCTAGTATTGAAGATGTGGGCACAGCAACAGCATTCTGTTTTCCATTACCAATGGAAATGTATGCCAACATCCCCGGCCTGATCAGCCCCTGCGTATTTGGAACTGCGATCCGGATGAGCACAACCTTAGATTCATCTGATAGTTCAGGATTTACAAATTCCACCTTGCCTTTAACAACCTGTCCGTTCAGATCTGGAAAAGAGACATTCACCATGTCATTTTCCTTATAGTTTCCGCTTTCGCCGGCATATAACTGCGCCTCTATCCATAGATTGGCTAACCCTTGCGTTTTTAATATAGCCATCCCTTCAGTTACGTAATCACCCTCGTGGATGGCTATGTCGCTTACCGTTCCGTTAACCTTGCTGTATATGGTAACAGTGGCCGAAGTTTTGGACAAAGAAGAAAGATTTATGATCTGGGCGGAGTTCAGGCCCCATAACAATAACTTGTGCTCTACTGTCTTGATCATGGCCTCATAATCGACGTCAGGATTATTTAATACCTTCTGCTGCTGCCTGGCCAAAAGGTATTCTTTTTCGGCTGATAACAGGTCTTCGCTATAAATGGAATACACTGCCTGACCTATTGTTATTTTTTCTCCAACGGACCTAACAAATAAACGCTGTATGCGTCCGGCCACTCTTGCACTGATCTCTTCCGCCTTACTTTCGTCCGTGGCAACTGTTCCGGTCAGAAGTTTTTCGCCCCCTGTATTTTCTTCCCTTACCGTATCAACTGTTATGCCTGCCAACTGAATCTGGCTTGCTGTCAATGTTATTTTTTCCGTGGCAGAATTTCCTGATCCAGTAAGTTCGACCTTGATCAGTTTCATGCCACAGATCGGACAGTTGCCGGGATGGTCTTCATGTATCTGTGGATGCATGGAACAGGTATAGTAAAATTTGCTTTTTGCTTTTGCCGCCGGCTCTGCTTTTTGTTTGCAGCTGTTAAATATACTTACTGAAAGCACAATAATCAGTAAGGCACAGATCCTTTTCAGGTTAATTCTTTTTATGTTATTCATGACCCTTTGTTTTGATGAAACTCTCACTGTCTGTTAAATACCCTGCATCTACTGCCAGGGTATCGGTTGCGGAAAGGCCTCTTGTTATCTGTATTTCGTTCCCTTTGAAAGTCCCAATATTTACACTATGTGCATAGTATAAGCTGCCTTTTTTTAGCCAGATTATTTTTGTCTGCCCAAGATCCTGCAGAGCAGACCTCGGTATCCAAAGCCCTTTGGATTTTCCCGTCTCTATTGAGGCATTGATTAGACTGTTTACCTTCAGCTGATGTTCCATATTGTCCAGATAAACCCTTGCGCTAACCGTTTTGTCACCTTGCTGAAGGGTAGGTTCAATAAAATCTACTTTCCCATATAACGTTTTACCTGGCAGATCCGGCAGGGTAATCTTAACCGGTTGATTTAACTCTAAGCTGGCCAGTGAATTTCTGTCGATCTTGATAATGGCCTGGAACAGGGCAGCCCAGGTGATCAGCTCAGGCATAATCTGGTAAGGGTGCCTTAAAATATGAACCGGCCTATGGTCCGACAGAGAAAGCCTGCGTTTTTTAAGGTAGACGGTAAAAAGAAGAATTGCGCAAAGCAGCAACCCTCCCGGTAAGCTTCCCCTTGGAGAGAGGATGATTTGTCCGGGTTCAGCAGCAAAAGCAGCATAGTTCCCTGCAGCATAAACCAGTTTATACCCGATAAGAAAACCTAAAAATCCATTGGTTATCCATTCCCATAACAAAATCTCCTTCTTAGGCTGTATAATAATCTCAACAGGTGCTATATGTCCTGCAGCCTCCTTTCTTTTAAGCTCAGCAGAAAACAGCAGGTAACCAGAAATAAATGCCAGGGCCACAAAGAAACCGAAAGTCTGAACGGGAAGCGGAATATATATTCTAAATAGGTATTCAATAAGATGGGTCAGGGTTGGGAACATAGGCAGAAACTGAAAAACCGCAACGTAAAAAAATATATTAGCCGCCATCAGGAAATTGCCCCAAGTAGTCCATAAAGTGGGGACCCTTTAAAAAGCAGATCCCCACTGATCCTATTTGGATAACAATAAGTCTTAAGCCAGCAAGCGTTTGAGCCACTTTAATTCAATATATAAAATTAAATGCCCAAAGACTAGTAAGCCACGCCTCAGAAGCTAATTATGACCTCATTGTTACGATTCATAGTTATGGTGGTACCTTTAAAAAGTCGCACTGATCGGGCTATTTCTTTCCGGGTCGATCAAAAAACATAAAGATTAACAAGGGATAAAAAATAAAAAACAATATGTGATTTTTGTCAGCTTTATCCCTGGACGAAGTGTTAGGTTTACTTTGGAAAAAACGCGCTGCATGTTTTAATTAGGGAACCATAGAGAGTTTCTTTGTAAATTTATTATACCCTTTATTCTATATCCAAAAAATGTATTCCAATATTTTAAAGAATTTTGGCGCAGGCCTGCAGTATAGTTATCTTTAAAATCCAAAACAGCTAAAATGAAAGATATGACCATTGCGGAATACATCGAAAGACTTTTTCCCCAGTTTGAACCTGCCCTTAAGACCATCCTTATCGAGAATGCGACGCTTAGGGATTTTCAGGAAGGTGATATGCTCATGCAAACTGGGCAGAATATGCGCTCCACGGTGCTTATCGTAGAAGGCATGGTAAAGCTCTACAGGGAGGGAGAAGATGGACAGGAATTCTTTATGTATTATCTCCAGCCAGGAAATGCGTGTGCACTTTCCATGATATGCGCAACCAAACAGGAAACCAGTCAGGTAATGGCAAAGGCCATTGAACAGACCAAGGTACTCATGATTCCGATTGCCCTGATGGATAAGCTGATGCGGGATTACAGAACATGGTATTACTTTGTCATTGAAACATACCGTATGCGCTTTGAAGAACTCCTCTTTGTCATCGATAATATCGCCTTTAAGGCAATGGATGAGCGGCTGGCCTTTTACCTGAAAAAGCAAGCTGGAGATTTAAACACAAAAGAACTGCACCTTACCCACAGTGAAATTGCATCTGATTTGAACACCTCCCGGGAAGTAATTTCAAGGCTGCTTAAGAAAATGGAGCAGGCAGGAGAAATTAAGATGTACCGTAATTACATCGAATATTTAGCCTAAGCCCATAAAAAGAATAAAGTTATTTTTACTGCGAAAGGCATCACTTCTTGAAAATATAATGAGTGTGACAAAAGTCACCAACATTGGTAGATGATAACTCGATTTTTGTTAAAAAATAACAGAAATGGAAAACATTGCATACGTTGCATCTGCCTTAATTGGAATTTCGCTTGGATTGATCGGCGGTGGCGGTTCTATCCTCACCATGCCGGTACTGGTTTACCTATTTGGGGTTAATCCGCTATTGGCTACTTCTTATTCATTGTTCATCGTTGGCTCTACAAGTTTAGCAGGTACAGTCGGGAATTTTAAGCGTGGGCTGGTGAATATTAAAACAGCTTTGCTGTTTGGTAGTGCATCCATCTCAACTGTATTCTTAACCCGCAAATTCATTATCCCCCTTATACCCAAGATAATAATAAAAATCGGCGATTTTGAGTTAACAGAAAACATGCTCATGATGGTACTCTTTGCAGTTTTGATGGTAGCGGCTGCAACAGCGATGATTAAAGGTGCAAGAGCAGAAAGCAGCACCCGAATAGAAAAACCCCCACTTCACATCGGTAAACTGTTTTTATACGGCATTGCCATCGGCCTCGCTACTGGTTTTTTGGGTGCTGGTGGTGGCTTTCTACTTATTCCTACACTTGTTATTTTAGTGGGCTTACCCATGAAAGAGGCCGTAGGTACTTCACTTTTCATCATAGCGCTTAATTCGCTCATCGGTTTCACCGGCGATCTTGGACATTTCCATATCGACTGGATCTTTCTCGCCAAAATTACTACCGTTGCCATCGCCGGTATCGTGGTAGGTGGAATGATAAACAAAAAAATAGATGGAGGAAAACTGAAGAAAGGTTTCGGGTGGTTTGTACTGGTTATGGGTTGCTACATCATTCTAAAAGAGGTAATATTTAAGTAACCTTCAGAAACAAACTCCTTGTGTGACAAAAGTCACCAACGACCATATCGTTAAGGATTAATTTTGACATACTAATTTAATCATCATGATTATAGAACAAATTTACACCGGATGTCTGGCACAAGGTGCCTATTATATAGAAAGCAACGGAGAGGCGGCCATTATCGATCCGCTTCGAGAGGTTAGTCCGTATATGGAACGTGCACGGAAGAACAACGCAAAAATAAAATACGTGCTCGAAACACATTTCCATGCCGATTTTGTATCCGGACACATTGATCTGGCTAAAGAAAGCGGCGCAGAAATCGTTTACGGGCCGAATGCAAAACCCGACTTTGATTTTTACGGTGCGAAAGACGGAGAAGTGTTGCGACTTGGTGGGGCAAAGATTAAAGTGTTGCACACCCCAGGACATACCATGGAAAGCACCTGTTTCCTGGTTAGCGATGAGCAAGGAAAGGAAATAGCACTGTTCTCCGGCGATACGCTTTTTATAGGCGATGTGGGAAGACCCGATCTGGCACAGAAACCGGTCAGTGAGCTTACAAGTGAGATGCTAGCAGGTTATCTCTTTGATTCTTTACGCAATAAGATCATGCCTTTAAGCGATGATATTATGGTTTATCCTGCACATGGTGCGGGTAGCGCATGCGGAAAAAATATGAGCAAAGAGACCACCGATCTTTTGGGAAATCAAAAGAAGACCAATTATGCGCTAAGGGCAGGCATGTCCAAAGACGAATTCATTAAAGAGGTTACTGATGGTCTTTTACCGCCTCCTGCATATTTTCCTGAAAACGTCATGATGAACATCCATGGATATGATAGTTTTAACAAAGTGATAGAACGAGGCATGCAAGCCCTTAACCCCGATGCTTTTGAGCGGGTTGCAAATGAAACAGGAGCGGTAATTCTCGACACAAGAGCTCCAGAGGATTTTATAAAAGGCTTTCTCCCAAACTCGGTAAATATTGGCATCGATGGAAATTTCGCCCCCTGGGTAGGAACTTTAATCCCGGACATTAAACATCCTATTTTACTTATTACAGATGAGGGTAGAATTGAAGAAGTGCTCACCCGTTTATCAAGAGTAGGATTTGATGGTGCAGTAGGTTACCTAGATGGCGGCGTCGTTGCCTGGAAAAAAGCTGGTCAGGAAACCGACGAGATAAAATCGGTTTGTGTAGCCCGGCTGGCCGAAATCGGCAAAAAAGCGGAGGTAAATATTCTGGACGTCAGAAAAACAAAGGAATACTTAAGCGAGCATGTCGAGGGTGCTGTCAACCTTCCACTGGATTATATCAACGAAAACCTCGGCACCGTCGATAAAACCAAGACCTACTTTGTTCACTGCGCAGGTGGTTACCGTTCTGTTATTTTCAATTCCATCATGCGCTCACGCGGGTACCACAACCTCATCGATGTGGCTGGTGGTTTTAAGGCCATACAGGAAAACGGATGTATTCCGACTACAGCATTTGTATGTCCAAGTACCTTAATATAAAAGGGATATGAAAAATGAGAAAAAATCGCACTGGGAAAAGGTGTATTTAGAAAAAAGTCCTGACCAGGTCAGCTGGACGCAGGTCTACCCCACAGTTTCAATGGAGATGATAACGGGGTTCAATCTGGATAAATCTGCTCCGATAATCGATATTGGCGGGGGAGACAGTCTGCTTGTGGATTTTTTGCTTCAGGAAGGCTACAGCGATATTACCGTAGTGGATATATCTTCCCGGGCATTGGAAAAGGCAAAGGCAAGGCTTGGAGAACTGTCTGGCAGGATACACTGGATCGAGACAGACATCAGGGATTTTGTGCCGCAAAGAAGTTATGCAGTCTGGCATGACCGGGCCACTTTTCATTTCCTTCATTCATCAGAGGAAATCCATAGTTATGCAAACACGGCAGGTCAGTTTACCGGAGAATACTTGGTCATGGCGACTTTTTCGCTCACCGGACCAGAAAAATGCAGTGGCCTGCCCGTTTCAAGATACAGTGAAAGAACGCTGCGCGAGATATTTAGAGAAGGGTTTACCGAAATAGAGTGCAGGCCGCAAGAGCACACTACCCCAATGCAAAGCACGCAGGATTTTCTGTTCTGCAGCTTTAAAAAAAATACAGAGCAATAAGAAACGAATAAATACAATGAATAAACTACTTCAAATGATCAGCAGTTTTTTTTCAAAAGGTGCGTACAACCTCGATGGCTACCACTTCAAAAACGAATTTACAAAAAGCAGTGACGCAGTCCTCTTAGATGTAAGGACAAAGCCTGAATATGCCCCAGGCGCGCTTCCTTCAGCCATATATATCGATTTCCTGGGTTCTGCCTTTTCTTTAGAACTTGCAAAGCTGGATAAGGCCAAGCGGTATTTCCTCTATTGCAGAAGTGGAAAGCGTTCCTCCTCAGCGGTATCGGAGATGAGAAAACTTGGGGTGGAAGCATTCAACCTGGTTGGAGGTATCGGTACCTGGCCAAAATGAAGAAATATATTCAAGAAATATTGATCTATTCAACGCTGCCGGCCGGATTTCTTCGGGATGGCAGTTTGCTAAAATGATTCAGCACTTACTTGCTCAAACCGCCACAGGCATTACCTTTTAACAACAACAAAAACACCCATATTAACATTTCATTTAAAAAAACATGATTGATTTTATTAAACAACCCTGGCCTTGGTATTTCTCGGGCAGCATGATCGTACTCATTATGCTCATCCTACTTTTTTTCGGAAAGTCCTTTGGCTTTTCATCAAACCTGCGAACGATGTGCAGCATAGCCGGAGCAGGCAGGAAAGTAAAATTTTTTGATTTTAAATGGAAAGACCAGACCTGGAACCTCATGTTCCTTATCGGCTCGGTAATAGGTGGATTTGTTGCTACAAATTACCTTAGCAGTCCATCTCCCGTAAAATTATCATCCGCCACAATCTCCGATTTAAATCAATTGGGCATTAAGTTCGATGGTGGGTTAAATCCAACCGGCCTGTTTTCACTGGAAGCAATGAAAGATTTAAAAACGCTGGCTATTTTACTCATCGGTGGTTTATTAGTCGGTTTTGGATCTCGTTATGCAGGCGGTTGTACTTCTGGTCACGCCATATCCGGGCTTTCGAATCTGCAAGTACCATCACTAGTAGCCGTAATCGGTTTCTTTGTTGGTGGCCTGATCATGACTTTCCTCATCATGCCTTTTATCTTTTAAATCTAAAAAAAATGAAATTCATAAAATATATTCTTGCAGGAACACTTTTCGGAATCATCATGACCAAGTCTGAGGCTGTTTCCTGGTACAGGATCCAGGAAATGTTCCGTTTCCAGTCTTACCATATGTATGGAATTATTGGTACGGCCGTTGTACTTGGCGTAATTGCAGTATGGCTGATCAAAAAATTCAAAGCCAAGGATCTGGCCGGAAATCCGATTGTCTTCCACGATAAGGACAAGGCCTATATAAAATACCTACTAGGCGGCACCATTTTCGGCCTGGGCTGGGCACTCACCGGCGCCTGTCCCGGCCCCATGTTCGTCAACCTTGGGAGCGGATATGCCGGTATGGCGGTGGTCATCCTTGGTGCGCTCCTGGGCACCTATCTATACGGAGCGATGAAAAGCAAGCTCCCTCATTAATAAAATAGAATCTGATGAGCAAACTAAGGGCTATAATAGACCATAGATGTCCCAGGTGCCGAAAGGGAAAATTATATACCCATTCCATGTTCCATTGGAAATATGATCAGATGAATAAAAAATTTGCCTGCTGCAACCTGAACTATGAGATAGAGCCGGGCTTCTTTATCGGAGCGATGTATGTGAGCTATGTTTTCATTGTCGCAGAACTTGTCAATGCGGGCATTCTGGCATTCATGATCTTTGGCGAAGAAGAGCAGTGGGCAATCATCGCAACCACTATTTCTCCGGTCATCCTACTGTTCACCTTCAACTACCGCTATGCCAGGACCCTTTTGCTCCATATCCTCTCTCCGATCAAATATGATGAAAGTGCAGGCAGAAACTGCTGAGAAGATTTTGGGGCGCTGTGACAAAAGTTACAGTGCGAAGAACCGCTAAAGGGTAAATTTGATGTAAACCTGGCAAAGGCAGGAATCATACCGTTAAACACATTAATCAAAAATAAAAACACATGAAAATAGAACAATTTGAAGACAAGCACCTCTCCCATTACAGCTATGCGGTACTGAGCGAATGCCGGAATGAAATCATATTGATCGATCCCTCCAGGGATCCGTCTGCATATTACCATTTTGCCGAAAAACACCAGGCCAAAATAGTTGGTGTTATCGAGACGCACCCGCATGCGGATTTTGTGAGTGCTCATCTTGAAATCCATCATAAGACCGGCGCAACAATATATTGCAGCAAACTCAATACGCCGTCCTACCTGTTTTCCCCATTTGATGAAGACCAGACGATAACCCTGGGAAAGATCACCTTAAGGGCAATCAACACCCCGGGGCACTCTCCGGATAGTATCAGTATTTTGCTCGAACACGATGGGAAACAAAAAGCGCTATTTTCCGGAGATACCCTTTTTATCGGTGACTGCGGAAGGCCGGATTTAAGGGAAAGCGGAGGTGATTCAATGGCGGAACGCAATTTCCTTGCCGCCCAAATGTACCATTCATTAAGGGACAAACTGATGAAACTCTCAGATGAAGTGATTCTGTATCCGGCACACGGGGCAGGTACGCTCTGCGGAAAAGCGTTGAGCGAGGCCAATAGCAGTACCATTGGTGCTGAAAAAAGAAGTAACTGGTCACTGCAGGAAATGACTGAGGCCGATTTTGTGAGCGCATTAAATGAAAACCAGCCATTCATTCCATTTTACTTCCCTTTTGATGTGGCCTTGAACAAGAAAGGCGCAGCACCGTTTGAAGATTCGGTAAGTGCGGTTCAGATCATGGAATCCGGTGAAAACTTAAAACCAAATGCCCTAATTATCGATACGCGAAGGGAAGATGTTTTTAAGAAGGGACATATAGAAGGCGCTGTAAATATCATGGATGGAAACAAATTTGAAACCTGGCTGGGCAGCATTGTGAAGCCTGAAGAGCCTTATTATCTTATGGCAGAAAATCTTGCTACATTGCATAGTCTTATCGCGAGGACCGCATCCATCGGGTATGAAACGCAGCTTGCCGGCGGTTTTATAAACGCAGTAGAAACTGTCCCGGATGAGATTATCGATATCCAAAATTTTAAAGAGAACCAAAATGGATATACCATTGTGGATGTGAGGAACAAGACAGAGCGTATGGAAAACAGTATTTTTGAGAACAGCATAAATATTCCACTGGGAAATTTAAGGGAAAGGGTAAACGAAATTCCGCTGGAGCAACCCGTAGCAGTACACTGCGCCGGTGGATACAGAAGTGCGGCTGCAAGCTCACTGATTGCATCCGTTATTGATGGCAAGCAAAAGGTGCTTGATATTGGTGAGGCCATTAAGGATTTTCAGAATTAATATTTTAAAAGTGTGAAAACAGAAAGAAACAACGAGGATAAACTGCAGGTATTTGCCCGGTTTGGAAAATATCTCGTATGGACGTCATTTCTATTCGTTGTGATCATGTTTTCTCTTGTTTTAGCACTCAGCGGATTTCATCTTCCAAAAAGTTTCTATGCGGATAAGCCTAATCCATCCATTCAAAAGAATCAAATAAAACCTTTAGAGCGCCGTGTTGCTAAACCCGAATATTGGAAGGCGCCTGATACGATGCAGCTTCAGGGCAAAGCTGATGCGGATCTGATCAGGTATGGCCGGGATTTGATTGTCCGTACGGCATACTATTTAGGGCCGCAGGGTATCGTAGGAAAGCTGACTAATGGTATGAATTGTCAGAACTGCCACTTGGATGCAGGAACCAGGCCCTTTGCGAATAATTTCTCCATCTTTTATGCAGGTTTTCCAAAAATGAGCGCAAGAAGCGGTAGAAAGGAAGAAGCCTTTGAACGGATTAATGAGTGCTTCGAGCGAAGCATGAACGGCAAAGCTCCGGGAAGAAATTCCAGGGAAATGGTCGCCATGTTGGCCTATTTAAAATGGGTTGGAAAAAAACAGGATGCCGCACATTCCATTGCGGATAATTCGGTAAAAAAAATCCCATATCTGGATGTGCCTGCAGATCCCCTGAAGGGGAAAATGGTATATGCCTCCAAATGCAGCAGCTGTCATGGAGAAACGGGCAAAGGCGTTGCCTCACCTGATGGAAAAGGATATATGTACCCTCCCCTTTGGGGCAGGGACAGCTATAACGATGGTGCAGGAATGTTCAGGCTTGGAAATTTTGCAGGATTTGTCAAAAACAACATGCCTTATGGCGCCACCTACAAAGATCCGAACTTAACGGATGCGGAAGCCTGGGACGTAGCTGCATTTGTGAATGCGCAGCCCAGACCGCACCTGGATTCCAAAAACGACTATAAAAACCTGTACACAAAGCCAATAGATTATCCCTTCGGGCCATATGCAGATCACTTTAGCGAAAAGCAGCATAAATATGGTCCCTTTATTGACATGGCTGAACAGCACGCACCTATAAAACAGAAAAAATAGAAACATGAAAAAATTACTGATCTTACTCCAGCTTGTCATCATGATGGTCATCACCACCAATGTATCTGCACAGGAGACAAAAAAACCGTTTACGGGTGCTGTTGCAAAAAAGAAATCATATAAAGCGCTATATGTACTTAACAGTGCCGAGGAAAAACATATTTCGGGAACACTCAGGAACATCAACAATGCTTTGGAGGATCCAAGATTGAAGGGAAAACTGGAGGTTGAGCTTATCGCCTTCGGGGATGGCGTGGCGGTTTATCGCAAGGATGGAAAGTTCCTTGAGCAGCTTAATTTGCTAAAGTCAAAGGGCGTAATTCTGGCGCAGTGCGAGAATACCGTTCGCGAGCGGAAAATCGATAAGTCAGATCTCTTCGATTTCATCAGCTATGTGCCAAGCGGCAACGGAGAGATCATCATCCGTTCGGCGGAAGGATGGGTAATCGTTCATCCCTAATGTAAAAACCAAAACGGCAGTGAATCTTTAAAAGGTGCAAATTGGTATTTGGATACGATGCAAAGATTAGGATCAGTTGTGCCGGATCCATTTCACCCGGGGCCGCAAACGCCGAAAATTATTGTCATGTTTAAATATCAATGGCTTATGCCGGCAACACTAAAATTCAAAAGGTTCGACAAAATTGTCTATCATCGTATGTGCTGTGCGGAGTAACGCATTTAAAAATGCTAGGGAATTTATCGAAAAGCTACATAATTAAAACAGTACTCGCCCAAACAGCATTGATAAAATTTTGTTAATCAGGCATGCGGTGATCCGTCAACCAATATTATCAATAATGGAAAAAGAAGAACAAGCCATTCCTAAATCAAACACTGGTGACCATCTGGCCAACGAACGGACTTTTCTTGCCTGGATAAGAACTAGCATAGGAATTATGGGCTTTGGTTTTGTGGTGGTAAAGTTTTCACTTTTTATCAAGCAGATCACTCTCGCTCTTGGGGCCAAAGCCGTCGTACACCAAACCGGCAACTCACAGAGGATAGGAATACTTCTTGTCGGGGTAGGCGCACTGACCATCATCCTGGCATTTATGCGCTATCAAAAAACTCATACACTTATTAATCAAGGCAGTTATTACCATTCCTCTACACTCATCAAAGTCCTTACCGTGGTTATTTTCATTTCAAGCATGCTTTTGTTGATATATCTTGTAAGAACGACTTAGCGGATCTCTGACATGGAAACACTGATTGTGAGCACGAATACCAAACTTGAGAGAACCCGTACTTTATCACCGGTCAAATATGTTTCGCTACCAAACGCAGCAGGTCGTGAATATCGAAAGGCTTTTTAATAAAATTCTCTGCAGCGCAGCCCCTTCTGATGTCATAACGGTCCGCATGAGCACTCATCATGATAATCGGAACATTCCGGGTTTTCTCTAAGGACTTCAGGTAACTGCAGACTTCAATGCCGTTTCCATCGGGGAGCATAACATCCAGCAGAAAAAGATCTGCAACATGATCACTTAGCCCTGCCATAAACGAGCTTACCGAAGAAAACGCGGAAACCCCGTACCCCTCACTGTTAAAAAGAAGCTGTAATACTTCGGTTATACCCTCATCATTTTCCAAAAGATATATCATCTTTTCCATTTGTCATGCATATTGTGGGTTGCCCCTGGTTATAATAAATCTGATTTGCCATTCCTACGAATGTTTTTTAAAGGTCTAAAAAGGCCCCTACTTCCTCAATTTTCGCTTCTCATTGAGATGGCCGGTTTCCAGGTTCAACCGCTCCAGCAGGTAACGCAATAAAACCTCTCTATCTTGGTTTGCGGGGTGATATGCGTTATCTCCACCCTTTGCTGAGGATTTATTATGGTCAAAAGTTTCAAATGGTTGTGAAATATTTTTCTCTGTCATAATTTAAATTTTAGGTTAAATATTTTGCCTATTATTTTTTAGTTCCTGAAATTGCCAGAGCCAAACGAAGTCCAAAAAAGGAAACCTGCCCTCCGCTGCTTTTCCAACCCTCATAACGAAGGCCGAGATCTGCACTATAATGCTTCGAAATTGGAATGCTGGCACCCAAAGTCGGTCCGTAGGCAAAAGAGGTATTCAGCCGGTCTCCAAGAGTATTTGCTGCACCAAGCTCAAGGGCAGCGTAATAGATACCTTCAAAGTAATATTTTGCTCCGACTTTAATTGGAACAACACCATTCATGCTTGTTGGCTCTCCTAAATAATCGAGACGTTTTTTTACCTCATCCCTGTAGCGGAAAGTCATATAGCCCGCAGATCCGGTTAGGTTGAGGTGCTCCGAAACCTTGAATTCCACCTTTGTTGATGCCCCATATCCGTTGACATAAGTTTTAGCCGTCTTACCGGTCGGAAAGCCCATGACAAAGCCTACCGATATCTTGGGGACGGCAGTTTGATCTTGCGCCTTTACCTTTACAGTCATTAATAGCAGGAAACAGATCAGAAAAGGTTGAAATGTCCATCCGGCATAGGCACTCATAGGGAGGTCCTGTAAAAAATGTTTAACTCGGCCGCAATGCTTTCCAGGTAAGGGGCAAGCTTAAAATCTCTTGATACAAAGGATATTACCCCTTGTTTTTTACATTCCCAAACCGTCCCAACCAGCTCTCCCTCGATGTAGACCTGGTTGCATCTTTTCTTTGGGACATCTATGCAAATGTGTTTTCCCCCGATTTCAAACTCATGGTTAAATTCTAAATCTTTCATATTTTCCTTTTTTCTTATCTGACTAATAAAAAGATTTGCCGGGCGGCTAATATCCGCCCGGCAATGTTTTATAGCGTCTGACCGCTTTTGATCTCATCGTTCGCGGGCGAAATAATCTCTGTCCCGGCTTTGATGGAACCAAAAATCTCGGTCATCTCTGTTCCCTTCATCCCTTCCTTAATGTCAACGAGCTTGGCTTTACCATTTGCAATTTCCACTACGTACTTCCGTTCTGTAGAACGCACGATAGCAGAATTAGGCACAAGAAGCGAAGTCGCACCGGATTTAAGCGGGATTTCAACCTCGGCATACATGCCGGCCTTCAACCTGTTATCTTTATTGGCCACGTCAACCTCGACGATTTCCTGGCGCATGTTGCCCAGTGAATTTGCAGACCGGCTGATCTTGGCCTGGCGCTGTTCCCCCGGCAGCGCATTGAAGCGGAACTTGACCATCTGGCTTAGGTCCACTTTGTCTACATAATCCTCAGGTATAGAAACTTCAAGCCTCATGTGGGTCAGGTCCTGCAATACCAGCATGGGTAGGTCCGAAGATTTGCCCGCCGACACCAGTGCTCCCGGTGATACATTCCTGTCAACGATCACCCCGTCAAAAGGCGCATATACTTTCAAGTAGTCCTGCATGGTACGTACGGAGGATACATTTGACCGCTCAGCCTCCGCTATGGCCTTATCTCCTTTCATCCTGGAAAGCGCATTATCAAGTTCTAGCGGAGATACCGAACCTTCCTCTTTTGCTGCTTCTTTCAGACGTCTGTATTTCTCACTGCTCGCCGATGCGGTCTCCCGTGCCTGCAGGTAACGGGAATTTGCCGATTGCAATTGTGATTCGAGTTCCGGTGCTTCCAGGGTCATCAGCAGCTGGCCTTTGGTCACCTTAGAACCCAAATCGACCAGTATTGCTTTCACAAAACCATTGGCCTTGGGAAAAATGTTTACCTGGTTGAAAGGCTTGAGCACCCCGGGAATGCGGGTAAAACTGGAAAGGGCCTCTTCTTCGACCTTTGTGGTTTCATATTTGGCTTCCTTGCCGTTTTTTTCGGGACTGATGTTCACGGGCTTCTGTTTTCCGCCACACGCGGCCAGAGTACTTATAATTATTATGATGGGAATGAATCTGGTTTTCATGTTGTTTATCTTTTAAATTCTTGTTTTTCTAGGCATTAGGTTTGGTTCTTTTAAGCTGCTTTTTTTCTGTACCCAGGCGAAAACCTGCGGAAGGATGAAGAGCGCGGCAAGGGTTGAAAAGAATAGCCCGCCAATAACAGCCCTGCCGAGCGGCGCGGTCTGTTCACCGGATTCGCCCAACCCAGAGGCCATCGGGATCATCCCGGCTATCATCGCAAAACTGGTCATCAGGATCGGCCTTAAACGAATCCCGGCACTCACCACTGCCGCCCGGGTAGAATCCTTGTAATCCAGCCTGAGTTTTTCGGCGTTGGTCACGATAAGTATCGCATTGGCCACTGACACCCCGGTGGACATGATCATCCCCATGTAGCTCTGTAGATTGAGGGTCGAGCCTGTAAGCAATAATGCGGTAAGCGACCCAAGGATTACAGCAGGAACGGTCGAAAGAACCGTCAGCGAAAGCTTGAAAGACTGGTAATTGGCCGCAAGCAGCAGGAAGATCACCAATATCGCAAAAGCAAGTCCGCCCTGAAGAGAAGATAGTGTTTCAGTCAACAGGCTCGACATACCTTTCACTTCAGCAGTTAGTCCCTTAGGAGGCGTGCCTACGGACTTTAGTGCCTTTTCTACATCAGCAGTTGCCGTTCCAAGATCCTTTTTATAAATGTTTGCGCTCACGGTCAGAAAGCGTCTTGGCCCGGAGCGGTCATATTCTCCTGGAAGGTAACTGGTATTGAAAGTAGCGATGTCGCCCAGTACCGGACTGCTCTGCCCTTTAACCAAAGGAATTTCTTTGAGCTCATCCATTGTATTCATGACATACTCTGGAACCTGTACCTGTACCTGGTAGGTATAGGCGGTTTTTTCATCGAGCCATTGGTTCTTCTCAGTAAATCGGCTGGATGAGGTACTTGCAGTAACTGACCTTGCGATATCAACCACGTTCAGCCCAAACTGCGCCGCCTTTAATCTATCAAGGGTAATAGAAACCACGGGAATGTGCAGGGGTTGAGCAATCTGGATATCACGGAGGTAATCTATTTTTTTAAGTTTAGAGAGCACCTTATTAGCGTAAGACTCGATCTGGTCCATATCTTTTCCTGCTACTCTGATCTCAATAGGAGTTGCAGCGCCTTGGCTCATAATCTTTTCGGTCATGTCAATCGGCTCAAAGGTGATACGTAGGTCAGGAAGTTTATAAGCGATGTTCTTTCTCAGCGCATCTTTCAGCTCATCCATATTTACCTTATAATCTTCATCAAGGTTCACCTGAAGCACAGCCTCATGGGTACCGGTATTGAAGATATATAAGTTACTTGTTCCGTAACTACTCGGAATAAGCCCAACGTATCCCGAACTAACTGCGATATGGTTATCTACTGTCTGATTGATAATGGAAAGTACCTGCTTAAATTTCTCCTCGGTGCGCTCTAATCTGGTACCGTCCGGCGCTTTGATGCGGATCTGGAACTGTCCGTTATTGAGCTTTGGCATCATATCCTTTCCAATAAAAACAAATCCCAGTCCTGCAAGAGAAATCACCAGAACTAAATAAATCCCGACAATACCTTTTTTCATCGGCATCCACCGCTGGATGATTGCCATAAACCGCACCTTCACCCTTTCAAAGAAATCATTTTTTTCCGGTTCATCCTTTTCATTTTGCAGATGCTTTTCTACCTGCTCTCCTTGCCTCTCGTCCAGGGCCTCTCCTGCATGAGCATGGATCTTACCATGGTCATAGTGCTGGTAACGTTCTTCGTTTATCATCCAGTTGGATAGAATGGGAACTAAGGTCTGGGCCACGATGAAAGAGACAACCATGGTGAAGCCAATCGAAAGGGATAGTGGCAAAAACATCGCCTTTGGTATACCGTTCATCATAAAAGATGGTGCAAATACTGCCAGAATACACAGCAGGATGAGCAGCAGCGGGAATGCGATTTCTTCACAGGCATCGTAAATGGCTTCGCGTTTGGGCTTGCCCATTTCCAGGTGCTGATGGATATTTTCGATCGTCACCGTTGCCTGATCGACCAGGATCCCTATTGCAAGTGCCAGACCGCTCAAGGTCATGATATTTATGGTCTGACCGAACATGCCTAGTAAAAGCACCCCAATTAAAATCGATACCGGAATGGTGATCACCACGATAAGACTGCTTCGCAGATCACGCAGGAATAGCAACACCATTAGGCCCGTTAATAGTGCACCAAGACCACCTTCAGTGATCAGGCTTTTTACCGAGTTGATAACGGCAACAGACTGGTCAAATTCATAAGAGATGTGGACATCGTCCGGCAAGAGGCTCTGCATTTCGGGGATTTTGGCCTTTAAGGACTTTACCACTGACCAAGTCGAGGCGTCTGCTGTTTTGACCACAGGAATATACACAGACCGTTTCCCGTTGATCAATGCATAATCCACGGTAACATCCGCTGCATCGGCAACCCTTGCCACATCCCTTACCAATATTGAAACGCCGTTTTTTGTAGCTATTGGAATGTTGTTGAATTCATCGACCGTTTTAACCAGGGAGTTCATAGAGGTCACCATCATGGTATTGTCCAACCTTAGATTTCCCGAAGGAGACATGACATTGAACTTGGATAAAGCCCCTACCACCTCGTCCGGAGTCAGATTATAACTCCTTAATTTGCTCGGATCTACACTAATGGTAATCGAGCGGGAATTGGCACCGAATGGCGGTGGCGCTGAAAGCCCTGCGACAGAGGAAAACATGGGCCTGATACGCGTTGCCGCCATATCATAGATTTCTTTCAGACTGCGGGATTTGGCCGAGAGTACAAGCTGGCCTACTGGCAGTGAAGAGGCATCAAAGCGGACCACCTGCGGAGGCAAAGCGCCTGGAGGGAAGAACTTCATGGCCCGGTTAACCTGCAAGGCAACCTGGGCAGAAGCCTCTGCCATATTGGTGCTTTCATAAAAACTCAGCTTTAGCATCGTCAAACCCTGAATGTTTTTGCCGGTAATATTCTTAACGCCATTAACATAAAGAAACTGATCCTGTAGACGAGTGGAGAAGAAGCCCTCCATCTGTTGTGGAGACATACCTCCGTAGGATTCAATAACATATATTGTCGGCGAATTAAGCTGGGGGAAAATATCTATTGGGATCTTCAGCGCACTGAGAACTGCAAAGAGCAGTAAACTCGCGGTGATCACCACTGTTGTAATCGGCTTTTTCAGGGCCGAGGTAACCATTGACATATCTTTATTATTTTAATGTGTTTAACAGTGAATCTACTTGGTTGGTGGCGATAGCCTTTTGAAAAAGCGCCCGGATGTACAGATATTTTGCGTTGACAAAATCGGTTTCTGCACGGTAAAGGATGGTCAGGGCTGCATTGAGCTCAATGATGTCGGTCAGCCCGTTCTTATAAAGCGAGAGCTTCTGGCGATACCCTGCGGCCGCTGCCTTTAGCTGGTTTGGTATTTCATCGAGTCTTTTATGCGCGGTACTGATCTCAAGGCCTGCCTGAAGGGCGGCATTTGATAACATTAGCCGCTCCTGCTGTAGTTCCTTTAAGTAAAAATTGCTACTGGCCTTTTGGGTCCTAAGCTTCAACTGACGCCTGCGCAGATCAAATAAGTTATAACTGATCCCTACGCCCACGAGGTAATTTTCCCGTTGCCATTCCAAGCCATTCGAGAGACTGTTGAAATTATCATTGGCATCAATGCTTGATCCCCTTGACCAGGCAGCAGCTTGCAGGCTTACCTTTGGATTATAGGCTTTTTTGACCAGGTTTTCCTTCTCAACGCTGCTTAGATAATTGCTTTTGTAGAAATCAAGCAGCGGATGGCTTGAACTGTCGGTCAACTTTACCGATAGGTTTACCTCAAGCGATTTTAGCCGATCCAGGATCGTACTGTCAGCGACAATACTTTCCGGATTTAGCCCGCTGATTGCTGCAATGTCGAGCTGAACCTGTCTGTAGGTATTGTCCATTTCAATATAGTTCAATCTTGATTTGGAGAGTTCGGCCCCTGCGATACTGGTATCCACACCCGGACGCACACCGCTTCTGGCAAGGGATAAAATCGAACGGTTGATCTGCTCATTGCGACTGATATTGCTTGCTTGAATGGATAGCATGTCCTGAAGCTTTAGTAGACTCAGGTAATCATCAATAGCGATGGCCCTTGTCTGGTATCGGCGCTGGGCAAACTTGGATCGTTCAACGACAAGTTCTGATTTGGCGACTGCATTCTGAGCTTTATAGGCACCAAAATTATAGACCTCCCAATCAAGGGAGACAATACCAAGATTAGTAAGTGTAGCCTTGGTAGTGCTTTCAGTCCTAACACCTCTGGAATTGGAAGGAACAATACCAAAGGCCATGTATGGCCCTGCAACATTATTGTTTGAGCCCAGATCTGCCTGATAATTAAGCTTCAGATTTGGAAGGGCATTCGCCGCGGTCTCTCTTAACTGGGCGGCACGTATATCAACTGTTGCTGAATCAGCGGCCAGTGAAGGTGAAAAAGCGGTCACGTGATCGATCAGATCAACGATCCCGATGGGCTTTGGGGAGGTTTGGGCATGGCTTTCCAGCCCCATATATAAAAGTGGGAACAAACAGAAAATCTGTTTAATACGGATCATGTCTTTAAATTAAAATTTAAGGAAAAAGATTTGACGGACGTCTTGGACAGGAAACACGGTGATTAACCGGCCGTCGTCACTTCATCATTTGAAGGACCTGTCAATAAAAGAAAATTGAGATAAATCTCAGATCCGAAAGACCTGGTTGGAAATATAAATTGGGACTGATCCGGCAATCCTGTATCTGATCTCAAGAAAATACCTGTTTAGGTTAGAGGCTAAAAGCGAAAGCCCCAAAAATAAGATGACGCCGATAAGAAAAGCTTCCAAAACAGGAAGCACGGTTTTCTTGCGTTCATCAAGGATACACTTAAATTGTCTGGTAATTTTTGAATCCTTTCCAAGCGGAGAAAAGCTACCTTTGTACTGCGCAGCTGATTTTATTCCCCGGGCGGACTCTAAAAGGGAGAGGTTGGATAAAAAAAAGATATTGCCCAAAGAGATAATCAGGTACAGCAAGACGACTCCAATTATAGAGCAATTTGGTACCTGCTTAACTTTCAAACCCTTCAAATTTAACAACCTAAATATATAGGCGCTAAAATCTGCATTAATCTAAAAAGATGAGAGGATAAACCGCAACAAAACCGTTACAAAATATCAACAAATATTAGGTTACGATATTTCTCACCCTACTTTCGATTGTCATCGAATAATTTCTTTTTCCTATACTGTCCCTCCATCTTGTTGTTCAAAACTTTATCAAAATTAACCACAGCTTCACAATGCTCAAAAAGGGTCGAACTTCCGCGGGTTGACCCTACTAAGTGGCAATATGAGGCATCTAAAAAGTATGCCTCTTATTTTTTAAACATTAAGAACTTGAAAATAAGTCACTTACAATAGATTAAATTGAATTTTTCGGTTCGAACTTTTTAGAATTTTCCCTAAAATTAAGATATACCGCAACTATTTATAAAACACCAATTGTCTAGACATCAGTGTTGAACTCCATAAACTGCTATCTAATTAGCCAAATAAGCATGTGGATTAGTTTCAATTGCGAACATCGATCAGCTTGAATATTATTCAATTATAGGATAAACGGGGGGAAATCCGTTTGGTCTAAATTTTTTTACAATTATGCGCAAATGCCATGTAGCTTGCATTTAATTTAGAAGGTACATACCCTCGGTTTAACAACGTGATTGATTTAACACCGCCATTGAAATGAAATTTGTATTTTTTGTTTTTTGAAATAATTTGATGAAGCGGGAATTGAAAGTTCATGCATTATTTAATGCATTCCTCAACTCGCATCTAGCCTTCATTTTCATAGAATTCGAATTATCAAGTACTCATCATCAAAAACTGAAATTCTTATTTGAATAATGGAATGAGTTTATGAGAATCATATCCTAAAAAACCCATTTTTTTAAGGCTAGAGAAAGGACATACCAAGAACAACCTCAAACCTTGGTAAATATCAAATAATGAGGGAATAATGAAAATAAAATGAATGGAATAAATTTGCCTATTTATAAAAATGAAAGGGCAACTAGAATGCTGCCCTTAATCAATTAATGCTCACGGTGATTGGCATCTTAAGCAGCTACTCCTGTCATTCTTCTGCATTCTTCCGCACAAGCCTTACAAGCATCTGCACATTCCTGACAATGCTGGGTATGATGATTACTACACTCATCTCCGCATTGCTGGCAAATATCTGCGCAAATACGGCAAATGTCTTGAGCAAAAGAGCTACCCATACTCATCAATTGAGCGGCAGAGTAGCAGATGGCTGCACATTGCATATCAAGCTCAATACACCGCGCCATCATTTTCACGTCTTCTTCCTGAGTGCATGAACTTGCACAATGATTGCAAATTGAAGCACACTTTAAGCATGCATCAATACAGTTTTTCCATTCATGGTATCCCATAACTTTAATTTTTTAGGGTTATAAAAAAAATTCCTATATAGATAACATGGTTATTTCCAGGCGGTTTCATTTTGTTTAAGAAAAGCTTTAATCCCGTGATATGATGCTTGTTTAAACGGTAGAAGAATAAGAAACTGGTTCTCGTATTCAAATAAGGAGGAATAGTGATAAATTAAATTCTCAACACCTACTTTAAGATTTTGCACATCATTTTATTAGTATTATATTTGCAATACGGAAATGGTGTCCTTCCGATTCAACCGCTTTTTTCAAAAGCTGATGGCGCCTACAATAGAAATTCCAGCAGGTAATAAAATCTGCCGGTCAAAGTATTGTAGGTGAAAAAATTAAAAATAAATTCTCAACTCTTATTGCTGGCAGCTATCTTAATTGCGCTTGTCTTACTTTGTCTGTCTGCCAAAGTGAGATCAGTGTTAGCAATGGTCCTGCCGGTTGAAACTGAATGGTTCTTGTGGATAAATCAGCACCATAATGCATTCTGGGATACGATCATGTACTGGGCCAGTGATAAGCGTTTTTGGCTTCCTTTTTATGCCTTCATTATTTATTGCCTCTTCCAGAATTTCTGCAAAAAAATTTGGCAGGTTCTTATTACCATTGCGCTACTAGTTGCTAGTGCAGATCAGATTGCTTCAGGACTGATTAAAAACACCGTTAAGCGTCTACGCCCTTCCCATGAACCGAATCTAACTACGATCATTCATTTAAGTAAAGCAGGTGCGGGTGGGATGTATGGATGGCCATCCGCTCTTTCATCACCTATCTTCAAAAGCATTCTTTCCGCTGGTTCGGCATTTACCGGATCATTGCCGGAGCAACGGTTCTTGTACTCATTTACTTTGGAATTATTCAATAACGGAAAATTAACATAAAACTATGTGGTGGATCTACGCGCTATTATCAGCTTTCTTTGCTTCCCTTACGGCCATCTTTGCAAAAGTCGGCGTAACCAATGTCAATTCTGATTTGGCTACTGCCATACGAACGGTGGTAATACTGATTGTAGCCTGGGGGATCGTAATGGCCAGAGGCGAACTTAAAGGAATTACGGAACTGTCAAAGCATAACCTGCTATTTCTTTTTTTATCTGGCCTTGCCACCGGCTTGTCCTGGATATTCTACTACAAGGCTTTGCAGATCGGGAAAGTGTCCCAGGTCGCCCCTGTTGATAAGTTGAGTGTTGCCCTAACTATTATACTTGCAATGGTGTTCCTGAAAGAAGCTCTTACCCTGAAAGTATTCTTTGGTGCCCTGCTGATCATTGGGGGAACACTGGTTTTGATCTTTTGAGAAACTCAATTATTTGTAAGCAACCGAAATACTAAAAATCAATATAAAACAAAAAACTATGAAATTAACTAAAATTCATGCCCGTGAAATTTTGGATTCCAGGGGCAATCCGACAGTAGAAGTAGAAGTCACTCTTAACGGAACAACAGCAAGGGGTATTTCTCCATCCGGGGCAAGTACGGGTGAAAAAGAAGCCGTAGAGCTTAGAGATGGTGATCCAGAGCGCTATAATGGTAAAGGCGTGGAAAAAGCAGTAAAAGGGATTAACGTCGAAGTCGGCAAATCAGTCACCGGCTTATCCTTTGAGGGTCAGCAGGCCTTCGATGATCATATAATTGGTCTGGATGGAACCGAGAATAAATCAAGGCTCGGCGCAAATGCGATGCTTGCGGCCTCAATCGCCTTCGCCCGGGCTTCGGCCGTTGCAAAAGGGATTCCCTTGTATAGGCAGCTAGTGGAAAGGGAAGGTTACGTAATGCCCGTACCGTGCATGAATGTCATTAATGGGGGAAGGCATTCTGATAACAACATCGATTTTCAGGAATTTATGATTGCCCCTCATAACGCCCCCTCGTTTAAGGAAAGTATCCGTATGGGCGAAGCTGTTTTTCATTCCCTGAGAAGTCTGCTAAAAGCGAAAGGCTATTATACCGGAGTTGGTGACGAAGGTGGGTTTGCGCCAAATCTGAGTTCTAATGAGGAAGCCGTCCAAATCATCATGGAAGCGATACATATTGCCGGTTTTGCTCCAGGCAAGGATATTTCCCTTTGTCTTGACCCAGCGACCAGCGAAATGTGGAATAATGGAAAATATGAATTTTATAAAAGTTCTAAAGAACGGATCACAACAGATGAAATGATTGGCTTTTGGGAAGGATGGTTAAAAGAGTACCCAATTATCCTGTTGGAAGACGGGTTGGGCGAAAACGATTGGGAGGGATGGAAAAAGCTGACCAGCCTTTTGGGAGACAAAGTGGGAATTGGTTGGAGATGATATATTCTGCACCAACCCGAGTATTATCCAGCAGGGAATCGACCAGGGCATTGCAAACAGCGTACTGATTAAATTGAACCAGATCGGTACAGTTTCCGAAACGCTAAAGGCCGTAGAACTAGCCCAAAAAAACGGTTACAATTGCTTTATTTCTCACCGCAGTGGTGAAACTGAAGACACGACAATTGCGGATCTGGTTGTCGCTACCGGTGCGGGGCACATCAAAACAGGAAGTGGCTGCCGCTCTGAAAGGGTATCTAAATTTAACCAGTTGCTTCGGATAGAAGAAGAACTTGGTGATAGGGCATCATTTGCAGGAATCAATACTTTTTATAAAAAATTATAAATCAGCCACTAACCTACAATGAAACATAATAAATTTTTATTTGAACACCTTTCGGTTTTTAAATATGCGGTTCGATGGACGCTGCTTATACTTCCTGTTGCCATTGCAATAGGAAGTATGGTTGCCTTGTTCCTTTGGCTGCTAGGCTGGGCCATTCACTTTCGCTTTCAGCATACCTGTCTCATTTTTCTGCTACCTTTAGCAGGTATTGTGATCCACCTGATTTATCAGTCAGTTGGTAGGTCCTCAGAAAAAGGAAATAACCTGATCATGGATGAAATCCATAGGCCGGGTGGTGGAGTGCCCAGGCAGATGGCGCCAGTAATCTTAATAACTACAGTGATTACCCATTTGTTTGGCGGATCGGCTGGAAGAGAGGGAACCGCGGTACAAATCGGAGGAAGCATCGCAGGAATGTTTAGCCGCTGGTTTAAGCTAAATGAGGTAGACACCAAGATGCTCCTTACCGCGGGAATTGCAGCCGGGTTTGGGGCGGTGTTCGGAACACCGCTCACCGGTGCCATATTTGCAATGGAAGTTCTGGCCATTGGAAGAATAGAGTACAAGGCTTTACTTCCCGCATTAATTGCCAGCGTGCTTGGTGATCTTACTGTCTCTGCCTGGGGCATCCATCATACCGCTTATCACATCGATCTCATAGAGAAAAGTGCCTACTTTCTATCTGAATACCTGCCGGTAAACCTACTCCTGCTTAGTAAGGTTATTCTAGCATCCACATTGTTTGGTCTGGCCAGCTACCTGTTTGCTGTAATGGTGCATGAGATCAAGGCCTTTTTTTCTAAAGTATGTAAGATCCAGTGGCTTATTCCTGTTATCGGTGGTCTGATTATTATAGGCTTGACTTACGCCATCGGGAAACCGGATTACTTAAGTTTGGGCGTGGATAGCGAATACCAAGGAGCCGTTACAATTCCCTCTGCTTTTCAGCCTGGTGGAGCAGATACTTGGAGCTGGTTATGGAAGACCATTTACACAACTTTAACATTAGGAACTGGATTTAAAGGTGGTGAGGTAACGCCTTTGTTTTATATTGGCGCAACATTAGGCAATGCACTTTCGACCTTATTAAATGCTCCAGTTAGTTTGTTTGCTGCCCTTGGATTTATTGCTGTTTTTGCTGGTGCAACGAATACACCCCTTGCCTGTACGATTATGGGTATAGAACTTTTTGGTAGTGAATACACCATGTTTTTTGCGGTAGCCTGTTTTACAGCCTATTTTTTCAGTGGCCATTCAGGTATATATTCTTCACAGCGTATTGCGGTACCCAAAATATTTACGGGAACATAAAATATTGACTTATCCTGTTCCTGTGGATTATCATAAAGAGGTGAAATTTTTATAAGATCCTTGACCAATGCAATCAGCAATTTATATCAAAAAACAACGCTATATCGACCGCTTTCCTTCCTCTCTTTTCTAAAGCATCAAGTACAGATGATTTAACTGCCTATGTTGTTTTAATAAGGTAGAGCAGTAAAAGTATACTAGCTATGAAAACTAAAGCGGTTAAAACTTTAACAAAAAGTGTTGAATGGTAATACACCCCCTGATTCAATTGTTCTTTCGTTGAATTATATCTTAAGTAAGAACAAATGATAGTAATTGCTCCCAGGGCAACTAGAAAAATCCCGATAATGCGGGAATCTCCGGTTTGGTGCAGGGGCACTTTACTCCCCAGTGCGGCACTGATCTGCTTGATAAATAGCGAGAATTTCATCACCACGAAGCCAAATCCCATGATACCAATACTGGTTCTGATCCAGGCCAAAAATGTTCTTTCATTAGCCAAATGGTCTCCTGCATGCTGTTTGGTGTTTTCCTGATCTTGAATTTTCATCTTGTTCTGTATCGGTATATTACAGCAATATATTTGCATGTTATGTCAATATCGATGCCAGTTTGGAGATGATAACCCTGGTATCCCGGATGCAAGTAAGCCTGTTTGATTCAGTGCCGGCAGGATAGCAGGTAACTGCAATTTCTTCGATAAACGATAAGCCTGATAGGTCAATAGATTCTTTAACCTCTTGTTCAATGCTTTTCATTAGGATCATGATTAATCGGGGTTGATATGTTCTGATTTTATGAGCTAATTGCTCTATTCCCCCTGCCTCTGGTTTTTTCTGATTTTAACTGACGATTTATCAATAGGTGTACAAGTTAGATGTTCCAAAAAGCATCCCGTGCCTTTAAAGAACTGCAAAAAATCTTCTACAGATTTAAAATCGCCAAATACCTCACTAAATGCAAGATAAATTGTTCGAAACAGATTAGTATTTCCCAGGTAAAAATGTTTATCGTCACCTCCAGGAGCTTCAGAAACAAAGAGCAGCAGCACTTTAGCTGGCTGATATTGCCTCGAAATTTCGGTAACACTATACATTATAGTTGTAGCTTTTAGCGAAGCGCATAAATAGTTCCGCCAGAGCGTCCTGCTGACCATGAAGCTGAATGAAATGAAACGGCCTTTCGATAACCATATCCTTGATATCTATGATGCGGCATTCATTATTCTTGAGCTCTTTCAATATGGAGTGGATAGATAAAAAAGCCAGGCATTTGCTGTGAATCAAATAGGATTTAATGCTTTCGGTACTACCTAACTGCATTTCTATATTTAAGTCCCCCACCTTTATCTGGTGTGCTTTTAAAGCATATGCAATAACATCTAGTGTACCAGAACCAGGTTCACGAAGTAATAAATCATAATCCTTCAACTCATTCGGTTTGATCATTTCCTTTTTCATGGCATAATTGTGACCAGAACACACCAGCACCAGCTCGTCTTTTAGATATTGTTCGTATTTAATCTGTGGGTTCCGGGAGATGCCTTCAATGATTCCAAAATCTATTTCCTTAGCAATCAAACGCTGCTCTACATCTTCTGTGTTTCCGGTAACCAGTTGAATTTGTATATCCTTAAACTTATTGTGAAACTGTGCCAATACAGGTGGAATGATATATTGTGCCACAGTACTGCTGGCACCAATCCTCAATATTCCTTTATGCTGTTTAGTAAGTAGATTCATATCATATTCCAGTTCCCGGTAAGTTCCAAAAATCTGTTCTGCGTAATGCAACAATAATTCGCCGGCTGGGGTGAGGCTGATTTTTTTGTTTCCACTGCGTTCAAATAATGACATTTTGAACTCCTGCTCTAATTCTTTAATGTGTTTGGTTACAGCAGGCTGACTGATAAATAACTGTGCCGAGGCCTTTGTAAAATTCAGCCTTTTAGCGACAGCATAAAATACTTGCAAACGGAAATCTATCATACACGGTTTTAGTAGATAACCTAAGATACAAACAATTTGTTTCAACGGGTACTGACATCATAACCTTACGTTATCATCAATAACTTTTTATGCTTTTTCTGATGAGTAGAATAAATGCACATTTGTAACAGAAAAATATTGGTTATGAATAAGGAATCAACAGAAAAAGAAATCAGACAAGCACTTATATATACAGCCAGGACAACGGCTATCATTGCGTTTCTATTTGTTGCTTGTGGAACCATTTTCATCTGCACTTTATTTTTTAATGTGCAGCCAGATGTAGTGACAGCAAAAACCAAACAGGATGTGGAAACCGGTATAGCTGCTGTTAACGTCAAAAGCCAGGTTGTACCTGCTGATGCCTGGAAAGCGCCTGATGAAAATACGATTCCGGCGGACACCAAGTACGGCCAGATGATCAGGTATGGCAAAGAATTAATAGCACATACGAGCAAATATTTTGGGCCAAATGGATCCATAGCCCGTATTACAAATGGTATGAATTGTCAGAATTGTCACCTCGAGGGTGGAACCAAACTGTTCGGAAATAATTATGCTGGTTTTATTTCCAGTTTTCCTAAAATGAGTGGCAGATCAGGAAAGGTTGAACCTGCATCGGCACGTATTGCAGAGTGCTTCAATCGAAGTCTTGCAGGCAAAGTACCAGACGAATCTAGTAAAGAGATACAGGCAATGCTGGCTTATATGAAATGGCTTGGAACAGGTGTAAAAAAAGGGGAGAAAGTGTTTGGAACGGGAACCGAAAAATTAAAATTCCTGGATAGGGCAGCGAATGTCAAACATGGAGCGATTTTATATACCAGTAAATGTCAAAGTTGTCATGGTGCAAATGGTGAGGGAATACTTGATGAAGACAAACTAACTTATGTTTATCCGCCATTATGGGGCAAACACAGCTACAATGATGGCGCAGGGATGTATAGACTCAGTAACTTTGCGGGGTTCGTAAAGAACAATATGCCATATGGTGCCAGATATGGAGATGCGCAGTTAAGTGATGAGGAGGCCTGGGATCTCGCTGCTTTTGTGAACTCACAGCCAAGACCACATAAAGATCAGGGAAAAGATTACCCTGATTTGTTAAAAAAACCTTTTGATGCGCCATACGGACCATATGCCGACAAATTTTCTGAAAATCAACATAAGTATGGTCCATTTGCACCAATTGTAACCTCCGAAAAACAAGTAAAACTAACAACTAAATAAATCATCAAAATCTAAAATCATGAAAAAAATAACCTTAATCTGTACATTATTTTTGCTGATCGCAGCAACCTCGGCCACTTTTGCCCAAGCTACACCTGCTAATTTTACAGGGGCAAAAGCCACCCTGAAAAATTATAAGGCACTGTATGTAATCAATAACGGTGATGAGAAAAAGATTGCAGGAACACTTCGAAACCTAAAAAATGCACTCGACGATCCCAGGTTAAAAGGGAAAATCAATGCAGAACTTATTGCCTTTGGAGATGGCGTAGCTGTTTACCAGAAGAACGGATCTTTTGAAAAAACATTGTTAGAACTGCAATCCAGAGGAGTAATTCTTGCACAATGTGAAAATACCGTCAGAGAAAGGAAAATCGAAAAAAATACCTTATTTGATTTTATCAGTTATGTACCCAGCGGCAATGGTGAAATCATCATCCGTCAATATCAGGGATGGGCAGTTGTACATCCTTAAACCAAATAATTAGAAAATCATGAAATATATAAATCACACCTTTTTAGCCACAGTTGCATTTTTATTGCTTTGTGGAAATGTTAAGGCCCAGGATCATCGCTTTGATCCGCCCTGGAATACTCCACCTGAAAGTAAAGTTCAGTTCACAGTACCTGGAGTAGACAATGTGCCTGATCTTTTTGGAGACATTAATGATCCCCAACTGGTGGTTTTCTTTGCCGGTAACCAGTTTATGTGCATTGACGAATTAATTGCAGCCTTTAAAAAGTCATATCCACATTATCAGCGGGTATTTGCCGAAACGCTTCCCCCAGGCATTTTAGCCCAACAAATAAAAACCGGTAGCATTGTGGTGGGCAACATGAGAATTACCTTAAAGCCGGATGTTTATACAGCTGGTAAGAACCGGATAGACATGACCCCTGAATGGTTTAGCAAAACGACTTTATATGCTAGAAACAGGTTGGCAATCATGGTCCAAAAGGGAAATCCGAAGGCATTGAAGTCACTCAAAGATTTAGCAAATAAAGAGCTGAGGATCAGTATGCCCAATCCAGAGAATGAAGGGATCGGTAAACGTATTGAAGAAGCCTATGTGAAAGCTGGAGGGGAAACATTAAAATCTACCATCATGGAAGATAAAGTTAAAGATAAGACTACTTATCTTACCATGATCCATCATCGCCAATCACCAATGAGGATCCTATACAACGAAAGTGACGCCGCTCCAGTATGGTATACTGAGGCCTACTATCAGAAAATGATTGGCCATCCTGTTGAGCTCATTGAAATTCCTGAAAAAGAGAATATCCATGCGCAATATATAGCGGGACAGTTAAAAGATGCGCCACATCCGGCCGCTGCAAAAGATTTTATGGATTTTTTGATCAGTCCGCAGGCTGCTGCCATCTACAAAAAGTTTGGTTTTGATTTACCTTAAACATAAACACAATGAAAAATATATTTTTAACCATATTGTCAGTCGTTGCTGTAGTGACCATTGGGAATGCACAAATCCCAAACGATACTTTATATGTCTATGGTCCCGGTGGGCCGCTCGGACCGATCAATGAATGTGCGAAGGTTTTTGGAAAGCAGCATGATATCGTAATTAAAGTCACTGCCGGGCCAGATAATGAATGGATGCCGGATGCAATGAAACATGCAGATCTGTTCTTTGGAGGAGCAGAATACATGCTTTCAAAATTCATGTCTGACCACCCAAACATGATAGTGGCGAACTCTCGGACAGAGTTATATAAACGTGCGGCAGCGATCCTGGTACGGCCCGGCAATCCTAAAAACATCAAAAATCTGGGCGATCTCTGTAAACCAGGTGTGAAAATTCTTGATGTGAATGGGGCTGGGCAAATGGGGCTTTGGGAAGATTTGGCAGGTCGACAAGATCTGATTGCAAACATACAGCAGCGTATAGCAGGTACATTTGCAAATTCGGCATTGGGTATTGCTGCATGGAAAAATGATCCTCAATATGATGCCTGGATAACATTTGGCTCCTGGCATAACCGTTTACCAGACCTCACCTCAATGGTTAGGATTCCTGTTACACAAACAGTCTATAGAGGTACACCTGTAGTGAGGGGTAGCACTGGTACGCATAAGTCGGAAACTGAGGATTTTATCAAGTTTATGCAATCCGATAAAGGACATCTCATTTTCAAAAAATGGGGTTGGGAATAAATAATGTCTAAAAACTTATCTTCTATAACATGAAGTTATGGAAGATAAGTTTTAATGATTTGATCGGGGTTTATTAGTTATGGATCTTTGAATTAGAAAATAAAGACAATCAAAATTATGACACAAATCAAAGACAATTCAAATTCTTCTAAAATAAAGGCGGGTAACCTGCTAAACTTAAATTTAAACACCCGTAAAATTATCTTCATCCTGGCAGTTTTGCTGTGCCTCTTTCCATTTATGTCGCCTCCTTTAGCCTTATTGCTAGGATTAGTATTGGCGCAACTAATGGAACATCCCTATCTGCATTTAAATCACAAGGCCACAAACCTGCTGCTAAAAATTTCTGTTGTCGGGCTAGGATTTGGAATGAATGTATTCAGTGCAATGAAAGCAGGAAAAGAAGGCGTACTGTTTACCGTAGTTTCTATTTTCGGAGTGCTTATCATTGGTTTTATCCTGGGAAAAGTATTTAAAATAGAACGTAAAACATCTTTTTTGATATCAGCTGGAACGGCGATCTGTGGTGGAAGTGCTATTGCTGCATTGTCGCCTGTAATGAACGCAGAAGAAAAACAGATCTCCGTTGCAATGGGTACTGTTTTTATACTCAACTCGGTGGCCTTATTTCTTTTCCCCGCTATCGGACATGCGCTTAACTTGTCACAGTCACAATTTGGTATGTGGTGTGCCATTGCTATTCACGATACCAGTTCTGTTGTTGGGGCAGCCAGTAAATATGGTGAACAAGCACTACAGATAGCCACAACTGTTAAGTTAGCCAGAGCACTATGGATTGTTCCCGTAGCGTTTGGTACATCTTTCCTGTTCAAAAGCAACAATAGCAAAGTTAGTATACCCTATTTTATAGGGCTATTTATCCTGGCAATGATCGCCAACACCTACTTACCTTTTATTAAGCCTTTTGCGCCCTACTTTGTAGCATTAGCAAAAGCAGGCTTAACTTTAACCTTGTTCCTGATAGGAAGCGGACTCTCATTTACTATCTTGAAAGCAGTGGGGATAATGCCACTGTTACAAGGCGTAATTTTATGGATAGTAATTTCAAGTGCTGCATTATGGGCAGTTATATCTTTGGTTTAAAATACATTAGTTACTGATCATCACCAGCTTTTTTGAAAGATCATCAATAAGAACCACATGTTTATAATCGGCGCCACCTGTTCCTACACTCTTAATTATCCCCGAGGATTGACCGCTAAAAGCTCCTTTTTCATCGGTCTTAAAAGAATTGATTACATAATCTGCGTTAAACGTATCATTTGAGGAGTTGGTTAACGCTAAAGTATACGAAGTATTTGGCTCGAGTTTTTTAAAGTCCTGTTGGACAAGATCAGTCAAGCCTACGCTTCTTACGTTTAGCATGCCTGATGACATTGAATTATCCTTATTCATCAATTTAATCACCTGACTTTTGTCTGCAAGATTAAGCGGGGTTAAATTTTCTTTTGAGGCATTTGCAGGGCTGGCATTAGCGGCGTACAACAATGCTTGCGGACATTGTCCAATAGCAATGGTTTTTACAACGGCCATTTTTACCAGATCAACCACTTGTACCTGGTCATCATTTTCTAATCCGACATATGCAAATTTACCATCTGCCGAAGTCCAGACGCCATGTGGCAATGATCCTGTCGCAACGCTATCAGTAAGCTTGAAATCTTGTGAAACACTAAATACTTTTAAGCTGTTTTCTCCGCCAATGGTTGCCAGCATCACAGGTGAATCATTAACTAAAGTAAAAGTGACATGGTTGGTAATTGGACCTGTATTTAGTACTGTATGTATCGTATTTGTCTCCGTGCTGATGACAGTGATCTTCCCTACATCCTTATGTGTCAATGCAATCCATTTCCCATCAGGACTACAGAATATATTTGGAGAAAATGGACTAACTACTGGAATACGCTTTACAATAGCATAAGAAGTTGCATTCACTACATCCACTTCTGCAGTAAAGCTGGAACAAATATAAGCCCATTTTCCATCTGGAGTAAAAGCAACCATTCCCGGGCCGTCGGCTACTGGAATTTGCTTGATTTCAATCAGTTTATTTGCATCAATTACGCTGATATACGATTCTCCTCTTACCGATATCCATGCCTGTGATCCTGAAGGGTTAAAGGTTGCCTCATGCGGTGAACGTCCGATATAAACAGTTTTTAAAACTTTATTTTTTGCTGTTGAAATAAAGGTTACTGAATTTGATCCAATGGAAACCGCTGCTAGTAATTGCCTTTTAGGGGAATAACCCAGGCCATGAACCAGGGCCTGTCCCTTATATAGAGGACTTAAGATATCAGGTTGGGGTTTACCAAGAACAATATTTCCTAATAGCGTTTGTGTTGAGGGATCTAAGACAGAAACCGTATTAGATATCTGATTGCCTGTATAAACCCTGTCTTGGGCATAGATTGATTGTGCTTTTGATTGTAGGGCAAAACTGAATATTAATAGCGTAAACAAGGATATCTTTTTCATATGTTAATGGGAGTTTGTAAATGTCTTCATTTGTTGGATTTCTATCTGTTCATCTGAGATAATATTCTCGGCCAGTCTTTTTACATTTTTATTTTTTCCATACCGCAACTCAACTTTAGCCATGTCGATGGCAGCCTGATGGTGAGGAAGCATTATCCTTGCAAAGGACAGATCAGTATCAGACAATTGTTTTTCTTCAGGCATTTGTTCCATCATCACTTTCATCATCTTCTGGTTGGCGTTTTGATGTTGGTTGCCTGTAGCGATAAATCCTTCAGGATGGCTGAGCAGGAGTCGCATTTGCTGAATCTGGGTTTGTTGCTCAGCTTTGATACTTTTAGCTAGCTGAATCATTTCTTTATTTTTTCCGGTCTTAATCTCTTCTTCTGCCATATCAATAGCACCCTGGTGATGTGGGATCATCATTTGTATGAAATCTCTGTCTGCAGATGTGGTAGCTGATATTTCATCCATCTTCATCATCATATGAGCCATTTGCCCAAGGAAGACATTTTTTTTAGTTGCCATTTGCATGTGTTCATGTTGTGCTCGTGCAGAGAAACTAGCAAATAGTAGAAGTATAGACGTGAATCTGATCATGGTTTGATGTAGAATATTAATTGTGATAAACTGTTTATGCCAAACAAGCCTTATGCGATAACCGCAAGATCCTGAAATTTGTTCTTATTGAGCTATATTACATCTACATCAATTGGCGAGATAAAATTAACCATGTAAGTTCTTCTGTCTAAATCATGCTCCATGGGTTGCGTTTTGCCATTTTGATCTGTCGCTCTAGCCATTAAACTATATCTTCCAGTCTTAGCAGGAACCACCCATTCAAATTCAAATAGCTGCCAGGCGAAAGGGATAGCAGGACCAATTAATTTTGCTGGTTGCCATGAATTTCCTTTATCCGTGCTTATTTCTACTTTCGATAGGTTACTATCACCTGACCATCCTGCACCCCTTACTTGATAAGGTTTTCCAGCCGGCACCGCTTCAAACAATACCGGCCTTGATATTTCAGACTTAACCAATGTAGTGGTTACGGGCGTCAAGGTAGGTAGTCCTTCAACACGCTTCCAGTAAGCATATTCAATCGTCTGCCAATAGCCATCAAACGGCTTTTCAGATGCAGTAATTTTCATCAGCCATTTCACAGATGCCATACCATACCATCCTGGAATAATTGCCCTTGCCGGGAAACCATGTTCAGCACTCAATGGTTTTCCATTCATTTCATAGGCGATGATGATGTGATCCTGCATTGCTATATTTAACGGAATGCTTCGGGCGAATTTGATTTTTCCTGGTGATTTCGGCTCTTCTGTAATCATCCCCTCATCATTCCCTTCCAAAATAATGTCTACCGTACCCACCTTTATGCCAGCCTTCTTTAACAATACGGATAAAGGTACTCCTGTCCATTCAGCATTGCTGATCCCACCTTGTTCCCATCCTAAACCCTTCACTTTTGGGGCGAGGTTAGCACGTCCGTTTCCGGCACATTCTATAGTAGCCATTACCTTTTTTGCAGGAAGCTTTTTAAGTTCGCTCAGATTGATCTTTATGACATGATTGGTGTTGCCGCCAATCTCTAATTCCCAATTTGTAGCATTAATATTGGGAATATTAAAATGACTCCTGATGAAGAACTGGTTATTTGGAGTAATCCTGTTTTTTAACGTAGGAAATGGAAACTCCATATTTAATGGCTTTTTCTCTCGCGTAATAAGTCCTGGAAAGTCATTGTCTTCTCTGGTTTGTTGAATCTCCTTCGCCGAAGCCCAGGATGGTATTGTTGCGCCAGCTATCACCGGGATAATTCCAGTAACAAAATTACGTCTGTTTAACGTGTAGTTTTGTGATGTTTTGTCGTTTTTCATTTCAATAAATGTAGGTGATTACAATATAGCCAAAAATCTCTCATAGGATAACTTGTATTCTTCCTTTTTCTTGATGGTTGAAAGGAAACAACTGTAGACTTTACTTCATCGCTGGCCTGCTAGAAAAGACACAATAGTTCTATAACTGTTTATCAAATACTCATCTCAATTTCTATCAAAAAACGGTGGAATAGTGATAGGACTAGCAGTCATCTTTCAAAAAACGAGGGAATAATGATAACGGAAATACTGGAGGAGCTATATAAAAAGCTCCATCCAAATTTCTAATTTATACTTAAGATTTGTCAATAGCGACACGATATGTCGGATCTTCATATATATTAACATCAATAACACTTTCAGCGTTTTTAAGTAGTAGCCTACAATCTTCGCTTAAATGTTTTAAATGAAGTTTTTTACCCGCGAGATGGTATCGTTCTGTTAACTTGTTTAATGCTTCAATAGCAGACATATCCGACACTCGACTGTCCTTAAAATCAACAATTACTTCAGATGGGTCTTCATTAACATCGAACTTTTCAGTGAACGCTGTAACTGAACCAAAAAACAATGGCCCATAAATTTCGTAGTGCTTGGTGCCACTTCCATCCACGAATTTTCTTGCACGAATCCTTTTTGCACTCTCCCAGGCAAAAACAAGTGCCGATATAATTACACCAATTAAAACTGCAAGGGCGAGGTTATGAAGCCAAATGGTGATCGCAGCCACCAGTATGCCAATAAATATATCTTGTTTTGGCATTTTATTGATGATCCGTAAACTGATCCACTCAAAGGTTCCTACGGCCACCATGATCATCACGCCTGTAAGGGCAGCCATTGGAACTAAACCAATTATCGGTGCGCCAAACAGAATGATAAGCAAAATAGTGAGTGCTGCCACTATGCCCGACAGGCGGGCTCTCGCCCCTGCTGAAAGATTTACCAAAGTCTGAGCAATCATTGGACATCCTCCCATACCATAGAAAAAGCCATTCAGAATATTGGCAATACCCTGAGCTATTGATTCACGGTTACCATTCCCCCTGGTTGCAGTAATTTCGTCTACTAGGTTAAGTGTTAACAGCCCCTCGGTAAGCCCAACTCCTGCCATGATCGCGGCATAGGGCAATATAATTTGAAAGGTTTCAAATGTCAATGGAATCTGAGGAATGTGAAATGGTGGAAACCCTCCGCTGACAGAGGCAATATCGCTTACTGTTTTAGTATCGATACCGAACCCGAGGACGACAAGAAAAACAACAATAATAGCAACCAGGGATGGTGGTACCGCCTTTGTTATCTTTGGAAAGAATAGTACGATAGCAATGGTAAGCGCAACCAACCCGGCCATGATTAAAAGTGGGCTACCGGTCAACCAGGCCTCTTTTCCATTGATGATGGTTTTGAACTGTTCAATCTGGGCCATGAATATAATAACTGCCAGTCCATTAACAAAGCCATACATTACCGGTTGGGGAACAAGTCTGATAAATTTCCCAAGCTTGAAAAGACCTACCAGGATCTGAAAGGCGCCGGCGAGGGCTACAGCGGCGAATACATATTCAATTCCATGCGCCTGCATCAAAGCAATCAGCACAACTACGACTGCTCCTGCACCGCCTGAGATCAGACCTGGACGACCGCCCAGAACTGAGGTTACAAGCCCCATAATAAAAGCTGCATAAAGACCGACCAAGGGGGGGAAACCCGCAAGGATAGCGAAGGAGAGCGATTCAGGCATCATGGTCATGGCCACAGTGATGCCAGCCAAAATTTCGGTTTTGTAGTTGACTTTTTGAGATAAGTCAAAAAAACGTGTACGTAAGAACATACCAATAAAATTAAAGGTCAAAAATTATAAAATAAGGGGCATTGCCCTAGCAAGGGATTATGCTAAGGGAGAAAAGAGTCACTGAAAGAATTCAGGGCTTTGTCACAGGGTTATATGAAACTTGTTTAACTTTTCTCATTTCGATTGATGCAAAAATAGAAAAATATTTTTAAAATCTGTCATTACCTATGGTTTTGCTCTGGTGTCTGAATTAACAGGAGGCAGATTTAGACCGTAAAAATGAAAATGTTATATTTGAAAAATATGCCAATGTCGATCAACAAAAAGGTTTTTAAAGACTTTTTCAACTCTACAACATCAAGTGGGATTATCTTATTTTCCTGTTTAATTTTGTCTTTAATAATAGCAAACTCGCCACTGGGTGAAGGCTTTGATAACTTTTTAGCGAATCAAATTGGATATGAAACCACCAGTTTACATTTAAAGTATTCTGTTGCGCTATGGATCAATGATGGCCTGATGGCCATTTTCTTTCTTTTGGTGGGACTTGAAATTAAAAGGGAAATTGTGGAAGGTGAACTTTCCTCACCTAAAAAGGCAATACTTCCGATTATATGTGCGATTGGTGGTGCCATTGTGCCGGCAATAATCTATACCATATTTAACCGTGATACGCCAACTGCTAGCGGATGGGGTATACCAATGGCTACAGACATTGCTTTTGCACTAGCCATTCTATCGCTCCTGAGTAAAGGTTCCACTTTCCCTAAAGATCTTTCTAGCTGCCCTGGCTATTGTTGATGATCTGCTTGCAATATTAGTAATCGCGGTATTTTACTCTTCGGATCTCCACTATATGAATATGGTTTATTCCGGGGCTATATTGATACTACTGTTCCTCTTTAATCGCTTCGGGTTAAAGAACCTTGCCTTTTACCTAATTCCAGGTATTTTTATCTGGTACTTTGTTCATCACTCAGGCATTCATGCAACTATTGCAGGAGTTTTGATAGCGCTTACACTACCCACAACAGCAGATCATAAAGAGTCTCCACTGGAAAAACTAGAGCATGCACTTACTAAACCCGTTAATTTTCTGATCATTCCAATATTTGCACTGGCCAACACCAACATCCGTTTTGAAAACGGCATGGTAGAAGGGCTTTTTACAGGTCTGGGAATGGGCATTGTGCTAGGTCTGGTTATTGGTAAACCTTTGGGTATATTATTTATATCATGGCTCAGCGTAAAGCTTAAGCTAAGTGAGCTACCTGAAAATGCAAAATGGGTTCATATCCTTGGTGTTGGCCTACTTGCAGGTATCGGGTTTACCATGTCCATATTTATATCAATCTTATCCTTCGCTGACCCGCTGCTTGTTCAGGAAGCAAAGTTTTCAATTCTTGTCGGCTCCGTAATATCAGGACTATTAGGTTATTTGATTTTAAACCTTAGCAGCAAAAAGAGAGATCAGAAGAATTAAAATTAATATTCTGATAAATTTGTTGTTTCATTAATAAATCGTAATATTGCAATATTATATGGGACTTACAAAAACCGAAATGTTTACCTCCGAGCAGAACCAGCTTGCTCAGCTATTAAAAGCAATGGCTCACCCTGCACGTATTGCTATTCTGCAAAGAATACTAGTTTTCAATACTTGTATTTGTGGAGATCTTGTAGAGGAGCTGGGTCTTGCCCAAGCTACAATCTCCCAGCATTTAAGGGAATTAAAGTCTGTCGGGATTATCCAGGGTACCATCGAAGGGGTTAGCGTTTGCTATTGCATAAACCCTGAAACATGGAAATTACTGGAAGCCCAAATCGGTGCCTTCCTTGGATCATATAAGCTAGAAGCTAGCTGCTGCTAGCTTTTTTTAATCAAATCAATCGTTTAATTGCAATATAAAAATACTTAAATCTTTAATTATGAAACTATCAGAAATAAAAGCCCACTTGGCGCAGGCTGAAAGCGTAAACTTTCAATTAGAAAACGGTACACCAGTTCCTGAACATTTCCATGTGACCGAAGTTGGTGTTGTTACTAAAGATTTTATTGATTGTGGCGGTACGGTACGTCATGAAAAAGTAGCCAACTTCCAACTTTGGGATGCCAACGATTTTGAGCATCGTTTGAAAGCAGGCAAGTTGCTAAACATCATATCTCTTTCTGAAGAAGTATTGGCGATGGAAGATCTGGAAATTGAGGTAGAATACCAGGCTCAAACTATTGGTAAATACGACCTTGGTTACGATGGTAAAAACTTCCTGCTTATTGCTAAGACAACAGCGTGCCTTGCTCCGGAACTATGTGGTGTTCCTGAAGTAAAACAAAAAGTACAATTTCAGAATCTTGCTGCTTCAGGATCAGCGTGTACACCAGGTGGCGGTTGCTGCTAAATAATCAATCATAAACTATGTCTGCAAACAACTGTGCACCTGCTGCCGAAAGAAGAAAATTAAGCTTTTTAGACCGGTACCTTACACTATGGATTTTTCTAGCGATGGGTATCGGTGTAGCTACCGGCTATTTTCTACCATCTTCCTCCGGATTTATAAACTCGTTTTCCAGTGGAACCACAAACATCCCATTAGCTATCGGACTGATCTTAATGATGTATCCGCCACTTGCTAAGGTGAAATATGAAAAGATGGGAGAAGTTTTTAAAGACACTAAAGTCTTAAGCGTATCCCTGGTTCTGAATTGGGTAATTGGTCCACTTCTAATGTTTTTTTTAGCAATCACTTTTTTAAGAGATTATCCGGAATATATGGTTGGGCTGATCCTTATTGGCCTGGCAAGGTGTATTGCTATGGTGGTGGTCTGGAACGAGCTTGCAGAGGGTAACAGGGAATATGCAGCAGGCTTGATTGCACTGAACAGCATTTTTCAGGTATTGCTCTACAGTGTGTTTGCTTATATCTTTATTACCGTTTTGCCACCTTTTTTTGGTCTGGAGAGCCTTGAAGTAAACATCACCATTTCCGAGATTGCTAAAAGCGTAGGAATCTACCTGGGGCTTCCCTTTGCAATGGGTATAATCAGTCGGTACGGCCTTATTAAACTGAAAGGTGAAGACTGGTTTCAAAACAAGTTTATCCCGCTGATTTCCCCAATTACTTTGATAGCGCTACTTTTTACTATCGTAATTATGTTTAGCCTGAAGGGCGAACTGATTGTACAAATTCCAATGGATGTAGTGAGAATTGCTATACCCCTTGTTATTTATTTTTCTATCATGTTTGTGATCAGCTTTTTTGCTGGCCGTTACTTCGGTGCAGACTATTCAAGAAGTACATCAATTGCTTTTACGGCCACAGGAAATAATTTCGAACTGGCCATAGCAGTTGCTATTGGTGTTTTTGGAATCAATTCGGGACAAGCATTTGCGGGCGTTATTGGCCCTTTGGTTGAAGTCCCGGCACTGATTGCCCTGGTCAACCTTGCTTTTTACTTCCGCAAGAAATACTATCCGTCAAAAAAATTAAACACCATACATTAATGAGAATTGCACTTTTTTCAGATATCCATGCTAATCTTCCTGCCCTGGAAGCCTTTTTTAAACACGTTGAAACCAGAAACACTGATGCAATTTATTGCCTTGGAGATTTAGTTGGATATAACATCTGGCCAAACGAAGTAATAGATGAAATTCGCAAACGAGGCATACCAACTATCGCAGGAAATTATGACTGGGGCATTGGCAGGTCTAGTGATGATTGCGGTTGTGCCTATAAAACAGAAGAAGAAAAAGCATTAGGTAAGGTTTCTATCTCCTACACAAACGAAGTGGTAAGGGACGAACAGCGTGCTTATCTAAGAACCCTTCCTGCTCACATTAGACTAGAATACCAGTTGAACCACGATAAACGCAATATTCTGTTTGTACATGGTAGCCCCCGTAAGGTCAATGAATACCTTTTTGAAGACCGTGATGAAAAAAGCATGCTTCGGATCATGGAACAGGCAGATGCAGATATTATGTGTTTTGGCCATACCCACAAGCCTTATCATAGAATTTTAAACTCAGGGAATGAAGGTGCGGATCATTTCAGGCATGCCATTAATATTGGCTCAGTAGGTAAACCAAAAGACAGCGACCCAAGGGGTGGTTATGTTATTTTAACCATCAACCCTGATAGTACAGTAAACAATAAGGACAGTGTTAAAGTCGAATTTATTCGCTTTGAGTATGATATAGAAAAGGCAGCTAAAGCCGTAGAGGATAGTCCTCTTCCGAATGAATATGCAGACATGTTGCGTAGAGGATAAGGTATGAGAATAGCACTATTTTCAGATATTCATGCCAATCTACCTGCATTTAAATCAATGTTAGACGATATGGATGACCAAAAACCCGATGCCGTTTATTGTCTCGGTGATCTGGTGGGATACCACATCTATCCAAACGAAATTATCCAGGAGATCCGTAAGCGTGGAATCGGAACTTTGAAAGGTAATCATGACCAGAAGGTTGAAAAATTAATTACAACCCCGAATAGTCTCCAGGAGCCAGGGAAGAATTATGCGTATCATTTAATCAGCCAGGATAATAGAGATTACCTGAAGACACTGCCTGCGCACATTAAATTGGAATACAAACTACAATCCGAAACACTCAATCTTGTTTTTGCCCACGGCAGCACCAGAAGTATAGATGAATATATTTTAATAGATACGGATGAAAAGTATGTTTTAGATATGATGCAGGAAGCAGGTGCAGACATGCTCTTTGTTGGTCATTCTCACAAGCCTTACCATCGTATTTTAGAGGATAATGATAATAAGTTTAAGCACGTAGTTAACCTCGGGTCGGTAGGAAAGCCTAAAGACGGAGATCCCAGGGCTGCTATGTGATACTTACCATTGCTGCAGACAGCTCCCTATCAGATAAAAACAGCATACAGGTAGAGTTTATAAGGTTTGAATATGACGTAGAAGCCTCAGCAAGAGCTATTGAAAATAGTTTGTTGCAAAGTGAATTTGCAGATGCATTGCGACTAGCCAAATAACACTAACCAAATGGAGGTCAACACCAGAGACTATGCGCCAATAGAAAAGCAGCTTGCAAAGTTCATGCGGGTCTTGGCACACCCAGCCCGGATGGCTATAATGATCCGGCTTGCAAGGAAAGAAAGTTGTACTGAAGGAGTAATAAACGATCTGCCAATTGAAGAATCTTCAGTTGCAAAGCATCTTAAAGCCTTAGAAGTTGCTGGACTTATAAAAGGGAATACCTCAAATTTACGATCACGTTATTGCATTAACTGGTACGCCTTTTGGATTTCTCTGAACAATTTAATTTGCTATTTAACAGTTTTTTAGAGCAAGCACCAATTCAAAGCTGCAAGACCAAGGTTTAAGCTATCTATGATAGTTCAGCTAGGGGTTCTAATACACGGCAGAGCAAGAGAAATATTGCGATCATTATTTCTCTTCTTCCAATTATCAAAAAACGGTCGTTTCTTGATAATACAAAAATGGGCGAAACAATTCATTGAAGAGGCTATTGGAATAGATTTCAAAATGATAAATTCCTTGGTAAAACTTATAGTAATTTCTTTTTACGATACTGCCTTTCCACCTTATTGTTTAACAAATTCTCAAAATCAACTATCGCTTCGCAATGCTCATAAAAGTTCGAACTTCCGCGGATTGACTCTACCAAGACGGCAAAAAGCCTTGAAGTTCGAACCCTTTTCTTTGAAAAGAGCTCAAATTCAAGGCTTTTTCTTTTTATGATGTTTTCTTAAGAAAAGAAAAAAAACATGCATAAATGCTTTGTTAACTGAAAATGAAGCACTTAATGGTTCGATCCTGCTCGGGTTAACCCAAACGGCGAAAATTTTATTAAGAACCTAGTTAACAGACGTTTATGGTTCGAACTAACAAACCGCTATAGTTTTCTTTCTTGATTTTCTTTCTTAAAATGATCTTCGACTATTATCTTTGAAAATCTTTTTAGTGTTCGAACTACCTCTTCAGCTTCACTGTCAGAAAAGTGTTTAAACATAGGTAAAGCCTTAACTTCTTGAATAGTAATATCATTAAAACGACTGAAATTTAAGTCATCTAGATTTTCCATAATTATAGTTAGAATTAAGCCAACTCAAAAATAGCTTAATAAATACGTAATTGAATTGTGCAATCGGAATTATTATCCAATTACTCGGCAACATTTCTTACATTATTATTTGGTTAATTTATATGATCAACGGCATCGCTAATGATATTGCAGAACCAGTTTTATATTCTTGGATTGAATTATATTTGTAATATATTTACAGTTAAAACGCTACTTATTTATGACTGCTATAGTTGGGGTATTAAATTCGCAAGGCATCGCCATCGCTGCCGATAGCGCTGTGACCGTATCTGGAAATAATGTTAAAAAGGTTTATAACAGGAGCAATAAAATCTTCACGCTCTCCAAATTCCATCCCGTAGGAATTGCGATTTATAACCGTGCAGATTTCATGGGAATTCCATTGGAAACATTGATCAAGATGTACAGGAAAAAACTCGGTGATAACTATTTTGATACTATCGAAGAGTACAAGCTCGATTTCCTAGAGTTCATAAAGCAACAGATGAATAAAGTCAGTCCAGAGTTGATCAAGTCTTCTTTTTTTGGATTTTGTTCAGAGTCTCATTGGACAATCATAAATAATACTATTGCCGCACTCAATGATAAGGCAACAGAGTTGAGAGCAATCCGGAGAAGAGGAAAGAACTATAATTTACCATGAGACTCTAACTGAGGTAATTGATAACTATAGCCAGATTCTCAACCAATACGCTCAAGCAAATTATATCGATCTCACTTTTGAACAATATTGTGATCACTATGCAGAGGAGCTGAGTACCATAGAAGACTACATTGCAAGCGAGGTCAAAAGACATTTTCATGACTTTACTCTAAGTGCAGACCACCGCAGTTCAATAAAACTTATGCTTTATGCCTTGATAAACATAGGCTGGATATTTGAGAAACATTGTGGGCTAGTCTTTGTTGGCTTTGGAGAAGAAGAGATATATCCATCTAGTCACCTTGTACTTGCTGGCCAGCCGATAGGTGATGAATTTCGCTTTGCGATTTTAGACCCTGTAAAAATTATTCCGGGATCTTTAGATTCAAACATTCTTCCCTACGCACAGGGCGACGTTACTACTACTGTATTGACCGGTGTGGATCCAAACTATAAAAATGAGGTAAAAGAATCTGTTAAAACAACTTTTCAGTCTGCTGCCGATGAAATCGATGGCATCATCAATGATCCCGATCTCGCCCAGCAAATAAGGACTGCAATGGAAACGATATCCGATTCTTTAATACAAAAAATGGAGGATTATCAATACACAAAAATTACAGGACCTCTACTTGAAATCTTAGCTCACATGGGTAAAGAAGATATGTCCGAACTGGCAGAATCTTTGGTAAATATAACATCCTTAAAACGTAAATTTACCTCGTCAGATTCTGCAGATGAAAGTGTAGGTGGCCCAGTAGATGTTGCAATCATCACAAAGGGGGATGGCTTCATTTGGATGAAACGTAAACATTATTTTAGTATGGAAAACAATCAGGCCTTTCAAGACAAGTACTTTAAACCTTAAATTATGTATAACTTAGAAAACAAGCGACACAACAAATTTGCTTTAAACAATGGACTGGATAAGATCAATAACATTGTTACATACAATCGAGCTATCATTAAAAATACCCTTGGCAGCCAGCCGAATACGCAATCAATCGCTGAGCATATCCGAGGTGTTGTGGGGCAGGAGTTTGCAAAGATTAAAAGATAAGAACAGCTCTTTTCAGATAATCCTCAGTTAGGCGTGCCTTTCGGAATGGATGTCCCGGATAACCCCTGTCCCCACAAGCTTGTTACCTTCTAGGATAGTAAAAGCATCACCTGATTTAAGGTTCTGACGGATGTTGTTAGCGGGTAAAAGTTTCACATTGGCAACAGCAGTCATGCCGGGAAGGACCGTATTCATATCAGGAAAAGATATTTCTCCCGTAAAATGCTGTTTTGAACTGAAAGAAAATGACGGACGGTAATTATCGAAAATAGGCTTTTTTCTTCCACCATTTTCAGTTGGCAACAGCGTAAGTAGTGCCGTAAAATTATATGCGATCTGGTTCATAATACCTCCTGTTCTACAAAGTTAATACAATTATTGAAAGCATCCAAGTGCTCTTCACTGATACTAACCGCTTCGAATCCATCCAGTTCCAATTCATCCGGATTGGCCTCAACTAATCTTCCTTCAAATAAGGTTACGATCAGTAGGTAGAGATAAGGCGGATCATAATCCTGCAGCACTGATCGGGCTACGAAACTCTCGACAGCCTTCCTGGATTTGAAAAATTGTTTGGCCTCCAAGGACTTGGCAGAGGTTTCGAACCGTTCTGCTAAATCATAACTGTCCTTTTCTCCCTGGGATATGGCACGATAGAGTTTCATTAATTAGCTTTTTTTAAAAATAAACAAAATCAGGTGTTCTTCCAAAAGCGTCTTTTCCATCATAGTAGTTGGCCTGGACTTTGAGGCCTTTAAGATCATCAATGGTTTTAAAGTCAGGGAGTAGTCCTTTAGATTTTAGGGCCTGAATAAAAAAACCTTTCTAATTGACCCCTTTCCGCCGAAACATTAACTAAATGACCTATAATAATTTATATTAAAGTTATTTCTGGTGGCAAGAGGTCAATCTATGCTGGTTTATCCAACTTATTATCGAATCTTAAAATTACCGCCAGCTTTCTTGATATCATGATATGTTTGCATTAAGTTTTCCTCTATAAGAAAATTGTGTAATCGGTAGAAGTCAATTACAGCGACAAAATTAATATAGTTTCCATGAAAGATGGGCTTTTTTTGTTAGCTGCGAGTATAATTTCGTTCTTAACGAGATGCTAACAATATATGTGTTAATTAAAAATCTCTTTCCAAAAGATCTTTCTTAAATAATTTAAGTTTTAAACTAATTCTTCCTATTTAACATAAAAAATATTCTTATACTCAAAGTATTCATCTTTAACAGTGTATCTTTCTTTCAGATATAAACATATAGACATTAGGTACAGCAAGAGAAAAAATATCATCCAAAACGATGTTAATTTTCTTTATTAAATAAAGGTAATCCCCGATTATATTAAAATGGATTCATACAAACCAATAATACTACTTTTAGCCGAAGCATTAGCGTTAGCTTTAGTCATCGGTTCATCAATATACTTTTCCCTGAAAGGTGTCTTTGGTGTAAATGCAAAATGGTACCAAGTATTTCTTATGGTATGGGTACTGCTAGCGATTCTTATTGGTGCTTTGAAGCCAAACAAAATTGAACAATATCAAATAAGTACTTCAATCTTTGCTAGTGTTGTTATACTTGGTTTGTTTGGCTTAATCAGGATTTTAATTCGCTGGAATAAAAATAGAAATAAAGCACCCGATACTTTATAGATAAAGTTTTCAATATGACCTTTCCAACAATCCCATTATGAGCGCATTCGAGAATTCAGATGTGAAATTCATATCCGACTATCTTCAATACTATATGTATAAAAATAGTATAGATGAAATGACCGCGGACGAGTGCGCAGACTTTTAGCTCAAGGTAAAGTTTTGCCAAATAAAATTGGGCCTAAACCGGGCTTCAATTTTAGACAAATGTTAAAGGATAAAAGGGATAGCAAAATAGATCTGGCATTAGGTGCACAACAAAATTATCCAAGAGCTAAGTGGACAATAAAAAGAATTAAATCTTAATAAATGATCTTATGAGTATAGAAGAATTTAATATAAAAAGAAAATTAGAACGCGAAGAAATTCTTCTTGGCGGTATAAGGCCAAGTTCGAAAGACTATCAAAAGCAATTTCAATTAGTAAAGGATTTAAAACTACAATTAGAGTTTTTAGATATCCAAAATAAGGCAAAATAAACAAGATCCTGATCATAAACAATCCCAATAAAGGAACCTTAACGCAAACAAAGTCTCATCTTAATGAAAATCCAGAAAATTAGAGGTCAGAAAAGAAGGTCAAAGAATATTGAAGATTGGTTACACGCCAATTTGATTTACAATAAAAGATACTTCTTTAAAAACCACAGTGATTATTGTAAAGTTATCGTGCACCCTTGGTGCGATATCTCCATTATCAACAGCACAATTCCCGAGCCTAGGAGAAAAAACAGAAGAAAAATTATCGGCAGGATTACTCGATATCTATGAATCTTTGGAAGACCGAACTAGATTCCTTAGCTAAAGATTATTACCTGAAAATTTGGTTATTTGAACCTTATATTTCCAAATCACAGGTCGTTTGTGCAATTGATGAGAAGCTGCACATTTATGATGATACTTTCCACCAATCGAATCCTCCGAAGGCATTTAGATTTAAAAGTTATGGTGAATTAGAAGGAAGAATAAAGCAATACCAATGGAAATCTTTTGAACATGAAATGACTTTAGAAGATGATCACTTAGGTGAGCCCGAAGACTATCGTAACCCAAAGGATTACATTGAAACGAAAAAGTGGATTAGTAAAAAACTTAAAAAACCTCACCGTACATTTACGCTAATAGAAAATGGTATTGAAAGAACCTTTAATGCATTTCCACAGGAACAATTTGGATTGGAGGCAGATAAGACTAGTCACAATTTTACGTGTAGTTATTTCACTAAATATTGATATTCATCTCACAAAATGAACAGATAATTTGACAAATCATCTAAGCAATGCATAATAATAAATGTAAATTAATTGTGAAAAATATGACCATTTGATTTAATCTATTTTTTTTTAACTATTTTCGATTATATTTACTGCCTAACTACTCTGGAACAATAAGTCTATTAGATTGTTATAAGAATAGTTGAATACAAAATGAGAAACGCATAATGCCAGAAAACAAATTCCTTGATAGCAAATCCCTTGCTGTGATTTTACTAGGCAATTTCAATCCATCAATCTTTCAGCCATTTTGGTTGTCAAAAAAAGAGTTAATAACAGAAAAAGAGGCTCAAGATGCCAAAATTGACATTATTCATAATGAGCTCGTTGTCTATGACTTAGGTTGGGCAAAAATAGACGTAAGATTAGATAGGTTTGAGATATCTACCCATTCCGAACCTTACTTCAAAATCGTCAAAGATCTCATTACGGGAATTTTCGTTTACCTGAGAGAAACTCCCATAAGAGCTATAGGAATTAATTGTGTATTTAGTCTAAACTTGCAAGATGAGGATAAGTACTATAATTTTGGCAATAAGTTAACTCCTTTATCGAACTGGGACTTTATGAAAACTCCCAGATTAGCAAACATGGAGGTCTTAGAACGGGAAAGAGAAGATGGCCATCGAGGTCATTACAGAATACGTATTGAAGCGGATAAAGCTAATAAATTTGGGGTCTCTGTTTTAATGAATAATCATTTTGATTTGGACGAACAAAAGGGTAAAAATTCTAATGAATTTGTTTCTATTATAGAAAAGCAATGGGATAAATCTTTCAATTTGGCAGAAGCAAACTTAGATCACTTAATAAATAAATTATTATAACTCTCATGGAAGGCACTTTAGATAGAAAATCAATTTTAAGCAATTCCAAACGTACTGCACTGATAATTTTGGAAAGTCGCAAAATCTTCAGGATATTTTTCAGGCTGTAAATTATGAGTTGAAAACGGCAAAAGTACATGACACAAGACAGCTCGTTAATGAATATCAAAATAATTACCAGTTTGAAACGCAAGAGTCGTTGAAATTGAAAGTTGATGACAAGATAAAAGCATTCAATACCTCGAAAGTTTCTGAGAGCAAATTTTATTTCAAAAGAACGCAAAATTGGACAGGGCATATTTTAGAAATCCATGATGATTTCTTTCTTGCTAGATTAGATGATGGCAATTCTTTTGGAACATATGAGGTAGCAGAGTTTGACTTTGATGATGTTTCGGAGGCAGACAAATGCCTAATAAAGTTAGGGGCTATATTTTATTGGAGTGTAGGGCATGCAGTCAGAAGTGGTCAAGCAATGAAAGAATCATTCATACGTTTTCAACGTTTGCCCGCTTGGAACATCGACGAATTAGATATGGTCGTTGATCAAGCATCAGAATTGCGCAAAACCTTGAAATGGGAGTAATATTTGACGCACCCAGTGAGAGAACTTTAGAAGTTACATTAATAGGTACTGGTGGTGGATACGGTGAAAGTAGTGTTGTACATCTTGGCAATGATGAATGGGTTATCATAGATAGCTGTCAGGATCCAACAACTAAGGAATGTTTACCTCTAAAATATCTAAAAGATATTGGACTTGACGTAAAAAGATCTATTAAGCTGGTAATATGCACACATTGGCATGACGACCATATTCTGGGAATGTCGCAATTGTTAGCTGAGTGTAGTCCTGAAACTAAATTTTGCTTTGCACCATGTACAGACAAAGATAAGTTTTTGGCGCTATTGGAAATAGATGCAGGCAAGGCCTTGGATAACCCTTATATATCTTCTACAAAAGAATTTTTTGACTGTATTACTATAATAGCTCGAAATGGAAAAACCCCTCAGAGAGCTGTCATAGATAGACTATTATATCGTTTTGAAGAAAAAAATATAAATGCTGAGGTTTTTACTCTATCTCCATCGGATTATTCATTAGCTAGATTTGACCATGAAATTGGGGATATCATTGAAATTGCTAAGCAAAGAAATAGAAAACTTGTAAATGTTTCACCAAATACACGTTCAATAGTAACATACATAAAAGTTAACAATCATAGAATAATCCTTGGAGCTGACTTGGAAATTTCGAAAGATAGTAGAGAAGGCTGGGAAAATATTCTATCCGCCTCTACAACATTAACTAAAGGGATTAGTTTATTTAAAATTCCCCACCACGGGTCAATAAATGGATACTTTCTTCCAATATGGGAAAGTCACATGCTGGAGGAGAATGTTGCCACATTAACACCATGGAACAGAGGTAGATTGCTACCGCAAATTGAAATGTTAGAGAAATACTCTAAGCATACTAGCCAAATATATTTGACAGCAGACATCAATACTCTTGGAAATAAGGCAAAGCAGCGAGAACCTAGTCTAATGCGACTTATAAAAGAGAGAAATCCAACTTTGAGAGAAGTAAAGTTTAAACATGGGATAATCCGAAGCAGAGCTATGATAGACTCTGAGAATCATGAGTGGGAAACTGATATATTTGGAGAAGCTGTTCATGTAAATTCGAAAATCCTCAAACAAAATTAATCTTAAAGAGCCTATATTGACAGTTACAAATCTATGTGCCACAAGCTTTCATTCAAATCCATGATGTTAAATCATAAATTTTCGAGGTGGATTTAGCTTTAATATATTAAAAATCATCCTTTGACTAGCTAAAGCTCAAAGCAATTATAAATACTTCTTCAATACTCTAATGTCTTTCTACGAACTTTAAAGCGATTTTGAGGAACGTCTAAAAAACGAACCTTATTTAATCTTTAAAATAACTTGAAACTTTTATCAATTCCTGCAAATCAGGCAAGAAAAAGTTCTAAGTCAAAAGCAATTTCAATCCCTGGCGTTTTGTTTCTTTGAACGAACAAAAAAGACAAATAAAACAATCAGGTAGGGAATGCAAAACAGAACGCCTGGCCAAGGCTCATCCCACATTGCAAAAAATAAAAGCAATACAAGCATACAAGGAAGCAGGAAAAAGCTAAGTGCTTGGTATAGGATATTAGTCCTAACCTGCTGTTTCCTATTCAGCAAAATACTAAAGCTTACCAGAAAGAAACAAAGATTGATACCGATAGCGATACCATAAGGTAGATTTTTGAAGTCTGAATCTGCATTCCCAATCAAACCGGTAGATTGCAAAATGAAAACTCCCACCAAGCTAAAAACACAAGATATTATAAAGCAATAAATAATTATTTTAAGAAATTTCATAAATTAAAGATCAATTTTAATTCGACATGAAGCTAGTAAAACATATATACTGCCGAATTATGCGTTCGGCTATTTTACCATAGCACACGTATTATCCAATTTTGCCAAGGCAATGAATATACCATCCTAATTATTTGTGCAAATCAAATATTCAAATTTAAACACATATTACTGATCACATTTCAAACATTAAACCTGATAACAACCGCGCAATTAGAAAGGTTAAGTTTACTGGATAAATATTTTCACGCCTGGGCGCACAAAAACGAAAGCGATTGTGGCAATGTAATAAGCAATTATGAAATAGTATATTCTTGAAAATGGGATTATATAGGGATACCTGGATAAACCATAGTCAACTGACCCCATCTCACCAATAACAAATAACACAACACACTATCTTCAAATCACTTACAAATAATTAAAAGTTGTTGTACTGGTGTCAACTAAATTGGTTTGTTCAGACAAGCTATAGCAGGACGAGACACTTTCAGATTCCCGACGCTAATTATCCCAAAGACTGGCTTAATACTGATAACTTTGCATGTAAAAAACTCGGTGACAAACTATTTCTTGATCATAAATTATTAGGAATCAAAGTCAGGTCAGCAGTCAACCAGTCGGAATTTAATGTTTTATTGGACCCATTGTTTCCTGGATACCACGATTTGATTAAGGTTGCTAGTGTAATTAAAATTCCAGTAAACCAAAGATTAATCTAATTGTGCAGAGATCATCTACCGCCACGGGGGAAAGATTGGTGTAGAAAGCCAGATTGGCCAGGGCAGCAAATTTTGGTTTAGCATTCCCTTATAAAATCATTACATAAGCGAAGTGGACGTTAATGAAAATTAGTTGCTGCATAAAAATTCGCCATCGCTTTGCGCTGTTAATATCGTTCGATATTCCGCAGATTAACGCTACCTGATTAAAACTCCATCAGAAGATGGGCTTTGTTTTGTTTGAGGGTGCATTGTTTGAGTTTAGTAGCGCATTTTAGAGTATTTTGCATAATTCACTAATAAACCCTACTGTTTCATTGCAATGTGGCTACCATATGACCGCCAATTTATTCCTAAGTGAATAACCCTTTAGGCTTTGGCTTTATATTTTGCATAAACAAATCTCCATATTCCCCAACATATACAGTATATTGCCCGGCTTTTAATCCCCATAAAAACCGCTTAATAAATGCGTACCGCAAAGTTTGTCGCTTTCATAAAAGGAACTGTTTCCATTGAACAACATGAGCTTGATCTTGTACTATCGCGTTGCAGGTTTAAATCGATAGCCAAAGGGAAGCTCGTACTGAAAACCGGCCAAATTGCCAACCAATACTTCTTTATTTTAAAGGGAGGTTTACGGTTTTATTATGATTTTAACAACAAGGAAAATACAACCTGGGTATGTTTTCAAAATGAATTCTTCACTGAAATTTCCAGTTTGAATCCGCAAAAACCCACCAGGTTTAACATTCAGGCAATAGAAGAAACGGAACTGCTGATTATCGACAAAAAGGATATGGATTTTCTATATGCGCACATTCCCAGCTGGGAAGAATTCGGGCGGAAAGTATGGGAAGCCACAGCGGCGAGGATGGTAGACCAACTTCTTAACTTTCAAACCATGTCTGCCGAAGAGCGTTATGCCGGATTCTTAGAGATGCCCGAATTGTTGAAGAAAATCCCCGTGAAACACCTGGCGTCCATTCTGGGGATCACCCCCAATGCCTTAAGCAGAATCAGGGCAAAAATCAGATAAAACATTTACTACCAATTGGTAGTTTTACCAACCTGTGGTCATGTTAACTTTGAAATCACAAAAAACATGACAAGATGCAACAAAATTCAATAGCAAATGATATTTCTTATACTGACGAAAAGTTAATTGAAGACTTTCCAGGTTTTACCAACGGCTATGCAAAGGTAAATGGAGTTAAACTTCACTACGTTGAGGGAGGTTCGGGAGAACCCTTAATATGCTTACCCGGCTGGCCACAAACCTGGTATTCTTATCGCCCAATTGCGCTTGAACTTGCTAAAACGCATCGGGTAATTATAGTGGATATCAGAGGAATGGGCACATCAGAGAAACCTGAATCCGGCTTTGATAAAAAGAATATGGCGCCAGGTATCTTGTGGAGCTTAAAAAAATACTCAACCTTGAGCAGGTGAACATTATCGGCCATGATATTGGTGGCATGGTTGCCATGAGTTTGGCCTTCAACTCCCCTCAGTATGTAAAAAAACTGATCGTTGCAGATGGCATGCACCCCAATGAAGGCATGATGCATATGGCACTCCTACCAACCTCTGGTACCTTTGGAAGAAAAAATGGATGCCAATTTACCTTATGCTTGGTGGATGGGTTTTAACCAGGTAAAAGGCCTCCCTGAACTGATTCTAGAAGGTCGATTTAGGCACCTTATAGATTGGCTTTTCCGTTATGTGATGATTGATGAATCGCAGATGAGCGAAAAAGAGCGTGCAATTTATGCTGCTGCCTACAACGATAAAGAAAGTATCCGGGCATCCAATGCATGGTATCAAACTTTTATTACCGATATCGAAGATGCAAAATCATACCAACCCTTAGTAATGCCTGTACTTGGTATTGGAAGTTATGTAAGCTATAACTACATGAAGATGGCTTTGCCCTATGTTTGTAAAAACCTTGAGATGGCCGGAATGACCGAAAGCGGGCACTATTTATTTGAGGAATGCCCCGAAGCTGTTATAGCAACAGTAAACGAATTTTTAAAAAAATAACCTACCTTAAAAAGAAATGAAAAAAACAATTTTAGTTGCAGGAGCAACAGGCAATTTGGGATCGATGATTTGCATGGCCCTAGTTAAACGTGGCGCAGTAGTAAAAGCCCTTGTACGGCCGGAAAGTGATGCTGAAAAAATTGCTCTCCTGGTTAAAAATGGAATTGAGCCAATTACGGCCCAATACAACGATCATACAAGTTTGGCAAATGCGTGCGAGGGAGTAGATTGCGTAGTTTCTGCATTGGCAGGCTTAGAAGAGGTAATTGTTGATCACCAAAGTGCCTTGCTGGATGCCGCCCTTAAATGTGGCGTAAAAAGATTTATTCCATCTGATTTCTGCACCGATTATAATCCATTGGTACAAGGAGAAAATAGAAATTTCGATCTTCGCAGAAAGTTTAGAGCATATTTAGATGGCACAACCATACAGGCAACATCAATTTTTAACGGTGCATTTGCCGATATTCTTAAATACAATACCCCTATGCTTGATTTAAAAAACAAAACAATTGGTTACTGGGGCGAAAAGGCAGATTGGCAACTTGATTTCACTACTATGGAAAATACGGCAGACTTTACTGCTGAAGCTGCTCTTAAAGATGAAACTCCGCGTAACCTCCACATTGCCAGCTTTCAGGTTAGTCCAAATATGTTAGCGCAAATTGTTAACTCTATCAACAACGAACATTTTACTGTCCACAAAATTAGCGACCTTGATCAGTTTGCGAAGTTTATAAAGCAACAGCGGGCAGATAATCCTGCTGGAGAAATGGAATTGTACGCCAAATGGCAACAGGCACAATACATGTATTCGATGTTCACCACTCAACACCAAACCCTGGATAATGAGATTTTTGGGCAAACAGCATGGACAACTGCAGCAGATTACCTAAGCCTTTTTATTAAGAAAGCCAATTAGCGTCATTATAACCACCGCAAATTTTTGTGTGATTTACCGTAATAATAAAGTATAGTTGGATTTTTAAACAGCATTATTGAGCCATATATGCTTGAATCTGTTATGATTTGATTCTGGTTGTAGCAAGAAAAATTAAGTTTAGCATTTTAACCACAGATGGACACAGATAAACACGGATCTTTAAAAAGGTGTGCGTCCTTTTCATCTGTGGTTAAATTATATTTCCTCATGACCAGAGCTTAACTTAATGCCATTGGATACATACGATTTGAACCATAAATTACAAAAAGTACTGGGCATCTTTAGCTTTCCTCCTTACCGCGAACGGTATTATGCAAGTATATTTCTTGTTGTGGAAAAGGGATTTTTATCGCGTTCGCTTTAAACTTTTCGTTAATAGCGGTTACAATATCACTTTTAATTAGGGCTGCCTCCTTAAAATCCCTTACCCAAAAATATATTTTCATATCAATTGAACTTTCGCTAAAAGAATCGTAAAGCACCGCATATGAAGGCTTTTTCAAAATGCGTTGCTCCTCTTCTAAAATTTGACTTACAAGCGTTTTTACAACCGGTAAATCAGAATCATAATCTATGCCTAAAGGAATAAAAACACGTCTTTTGTTTCCGGCCAGCGACCAGTTAATTAAATGCGAACTCAACAGATCCCCATTCGGCATCACCACATCCGCCCCATCCCAGGTGGTTATTACACTGCTTCTAAAACCAACCGATTTCATTGTTCCGGCCTGCCCGCCAATATCTACCACATCGCCAACATTAACGGGCTTTTCAAATGCGATAATTAAACCACTTACCAGGTTGTTAACAATGTTCTGTAACCCAAATCCTATCCCTACGCCTAGTGCTCCAATTACTATTGTAATTCGATCAAGGGGTATCCCCACGGCTGCAATGGCAAGAAAAAGCCCAACGCTTAATATAACTATGCGAATTAAAAGCAACCAGCTCCCTATCCCTTGCATTACGTTCTTTTTTCCCTGTTTATCGTGAACGAGGTGCTTATCCGACGCAAAGAAAGATACCACTTGCGAGGTTACAACGGATACACCCATGATAAAGAAAAATAACAAAAGACCATTGATAGTAAAGGTATATTCACCCAAGGTTCTTTCTATAGCAAAAAAGTCTTGAACTGGGTTTACCACAGATTCAAAACCTGCAAAATTTCGTCCAAGCAGTAATATCCATCCAAAAACAAGGAGAAAATAAAAAGACATTGGTACCTTTTTACCAACCTTATCGAAGTTGAGGTAGAAAAGTTTCTTATCCTGCTCCTTATATACACTAAATGCAAGAAAAAGACCTTCATTAATCAGGCGAACAGTCCACAAAAACAAAATGGCAATAACAACATTTAAAAAACCACCGATAAAAAGCGTTTTGGCAAGATTGTACCTGCCAAATATGTTTGCCAGGGTAGAGCCGAATTCTAACAACACCATTAAACCAATTGCCAAAACGATTAATTTCTCACGGAGTTCCTGCTTCTTTCCAGTAATCATAATCACTGCACCTGCAACCGAACCTACTGTAGAAATGATCAGCACCAACCATCTTTCAGGTCTTGAAGCCTGAAGAATAAGATTATCTAAAGCCGCAACCAAGAAAAACACCACCATCAATAGCCAGGTGCGCATCCAATACCGAGTAATAAATGCACTGAACATCACTGTTAAACATAAACAAGATAGGGTCCAGATAATCACATTTAAAACAAATGGAGGAGAAATGAACATAAATTGCGATACATTTAAAACCAATAATATAGCCGAAAGCAGCGGGTAACGAAGTACCAGCTTACCTTCAAAATTATCAGTTAAAAGATCTTGTTCTTTATAAATTGATTTCAGGGAGCGGATATACAGAAATGAGCATAATATCAGCAATAGAACAACAAATAATTTCCCTACGTTATTTTCAAGGTAAAAAATGAGTGTCAGCATTCCCTTTGCCTCTGCCTGGTGAAGAATTTCTTTAAAAGGCCTGCTGTAAACGGCCGAATCCCAAATATTGGCAAATTCTCTCTTAAAAGAATTCCTAGCCATATCCTGCTGGTAAGCAGATATTTCTTCCTGATTGATTTGCAGGTTAAATACCAATAGGTTTGTTCTGTTTAAAAGAGCTGTTGTGCGCAAAAGATCTTGCTTTAACAGGCTGTCAATAGGATGATATTGGTAAGCCACTACTTTGATCTGTCCGATGTACCTGGTTAGGACTGCAGAATCATTAGAAAATTTGAAAAGTGCAGGAATGCTTAATAATGAGTCTAACTTGTACCTGAAGGTATTAAGCTGCTCTTGATGTACATCCAGAATCAGTTTAATAGCGGCGGCTTTAACCTGTAGCTCGGTTAAGATTTTAGAAGTCGCGGTCAGGTTTCTGAAGGTCTGCGCGCTTCCCGTATTAATGATTACCCCATCAATTGCTGTTTTAAAATCTTTATCAATGCCATCTAACCGCGATTTTGTAACCAAATTATCCGGAGACTTTTTAAGGAACATTTTTGCCTTTTGCAGGTTTCGTTTAACCTCTTCAAAAATTTTGTTTTGCGCCAGCAGGGCCTTATCAGACTCAAATTCTTTTGCGCTCGAACTTGCTGATTGCTTTGCGAATCGCTGCATTTTTTCTACAAATCCAATCCTCGCAGTATCACTATGCACAGTGTCTTTTACCTGAGATTTACTTTGTGCCAGCAAAACAATTGGCAATAAGAGTAATATCAGTTGGATTGAAAAGGGTCGAAAGAATATGCTAATATTCACCATGGAGCTTTAGTAAAACAAAAAATTACCTCAAGTTAGAAAAAAAGGTGGGATTTATTGGCACAATGGCGTAGTTCTGAAATTATAAGCAGAATAAGTACATTCGGGTGAAGCTATTTTGAAACCAATTTGAAAGTTTTATTTTTGAAGCTTCTCCTTAAGCACTTCTATGATGGATAATTTTCAGGCACTGTTCAATCCTTACCGTTTCTTTGCTTTATTAACAACAAAGGCATTTATTATTGCCATTATAATAATGACAAGGATATTTCTTTGCCAGTTAATTTCGGAGGATATAAAGTAATCGATAAGGAAAAGAACTATCCCACCTATAATAGGAGGTAGTATAATTAAGGGTAATCTATTCATATATATTTGAAGAAATACTACTGATAATGGTAGTTGGCGCCATACCAAACTTTTTCTTAAAAGAATGAGAAAAGTGCGACAAGCTTTCGAAACCTAAATCAAGATAAATGGATGAAGGCTTTTGATGTTTGGTTTCAATAAGGTGTTTGGCTTCATTAAGCCGTTTATCCTGCAACCAATGCCTTGGCGGTGCGCCGAATGTTTTCAGGAAATCGCGTTTAAAACCTGCGAGGCTGCGGCCGGTGAGTTGTGCAAATCTTTCAATGGGCACGTTAAAATGATAATTACTCAGCATAAACTTTTCCAGGTCGATTTTATACGGTTCAGAAAAATCGAACAGAAAGTTGCGCAGGGTTGGAAGGGCCAATAACAACAATTTAATACCCTCTTTCACTTTCAGAATCCCCATTTCATCAGTCATGCTGTCGCCCGAACTACGTGCATAAGGCACAATAGATTGAAAATAGCCCTGCAAGAATTCATTTGTAGGAATCAGGATATTGGGCGGACCTATATATTTATGGTCTGCTTCTAACTTTTCTTCAAGCACAATTTTGCGCAAAAGATTTTCTTGCAGGGATATCACAATGGTTTCATAGTTTCCACCGGGCAGCGGCGTTTTAGTAAGCGTACCCAACTGGTTTTTACCAATCAGCCAGCACCTCTCCTCCCCTTATTGAGATATTCTGACCGGAGGTTTCCAAAATCAGCTGACCAGAAACCTGTAACACCAGGGTATGGTGATTCCAGAAGCATACTTTCTCCTTACGCTCTGTAGAGAGGTAGGAATAGAAGATTACGCCGGGGAGGATTTCTGCTGGACTGTTCATTTAGCGTTGTAAATAAGTGCCACCATGTATTGCACCTATTGCAAAAGTAGTATTTAAAGTGTTCATTTCTTCAGGTGTAAATGCAATATCCATGGCTTTAATATTTTCAGGCAATCGCGATCTACGGCTCATGCTCACCAAAGGCATAATGTTATTTCCCTGCTCTTTAACCCAGGCAATGGCCAACTGTGTTGGCGTACAGCCTTTATTATGGGCCAGTTGCTTTAACACTTCTACTTTTTGGAGGTTATGTACCAGGTTATCACCCTGAAAACGAGTGAAGTGGCTATGGTAATCATTTTCGGCAAGTGGAGCTTTCATCTCTCCGGTTAACAAACTTTCGGCAGTATTGGCAAAGGCCACTACGGCAATGCCCAACTCGGCAGCTGCGGGTAAAAGATCGGTTTCTATTTGCCGGTCGGCAAGCGAATAACCAATTTCCAGGGCACTTATTGGGTGGATGCTGTTGGCCTGGCGAAGTTGATCAGCATTAATCTCGGATACACCAATATGGCGCACTTTACCTTCTTTAACCAAATCGGCTACGGTGCCAATTATGTCTTCTACCGGTACGCTTCCATCCATCCGGCTGGGCTGGTAAAGATCAATAGTTTCGATACCTAAACGGGTAAGCGAGTAATTGATAAAGTTTTTAATGGCAATCGGTCTGAGATCCAAGCCCAGCCACTGGCCATTGTGAAAGATGGCACCAAATTTTACACTGATAAAGGCATCGTTCCGCCTGTCTTTAATGGCTTTGCCGATAAGCATTTCGTTGTGGCCGGCACCATAAAAATCTCCGGTGTTGATAAAATTAATGCCACTATCCAAAGCTTCGTGGATGGTAGCAATACTTTCCGTTTCATTAGGTGTTGGCCCGCCCCAGATAGACGACATGCGCATACAACCCAAACCAAGTTTAGATACGAAGGGACCATTTTGGCCCAATTGAATTTTTGTGATGTTGTTCATAATACAAAGATCAACAATCAGCAGAGTGGGAACTTTCTTCTACAGCTCAAATATTTTGCTTGTATGGCTCAATTGTCTAGATTCATTGTAATACCTAGGGGTAAGATAGACAAATTGGTTGTGGTCTGATACGTTCTCTTAATCTCTAAACTTAAATTTAACTTATTATGTATCATTATGAATGCAATACTTACCGAAGCACCGAATCTTCTTTATTTTTTAGAAATTGCAATTTTTTACCACAAATCAGATGATCACTAACCCAAATATTGAGCTGGCCACCAAGCCACATTACCCCATATTAGATGGCCTGCGTGGCATTGCAGCCATTATTGTAGTTACCTTTCACCTCACCGAGCCATTAGGTACCGGGCACCTCGATATATTGGTTAATCATGGTTACCTCGCTGTAGATTTTTTCTTCCTGTTATCGGGTTTTGTGATGGGCTATGCCTACGACGACAGGTGGCAGAAAATGAGTTTAGGCAATTTTTTTAAACGCCGCATAATCCGTTTGCAACCAATGGTAATTTTAGGGATGACACTCGGTGCCATCGGGTTTTACTATACAGATTCTACCATTTGGCCCCTTATTCATACCATCCCATTATGGAAGATGCTGCTCGTGCTGTTAATCGGTTATACCATCCTGCCTGTGCCTTTATCGCTCGATATTCGTGGATGGGAAGAAATGCATCCTTTAAACAGTGTGGGCTGGTCGTTATTTTTCGAATATATTGCCAACATTTTGTATGCGGTGTGGATCAGGAAATTTTCTAAAACGGCATTAACAATATTGGTGGTTATTGCTGGAATAGCATTGGCACAGCTCGCCATTTCTAACGGCGATGTTAGTGGTGGCTGGACGTTGAATGTAGAACAGGTACGTATTGGCTTTACCCGCACCATGTATCCTTTTTTTGCCGGCCTGCTCCTATCGCGCATTGCGAAACCCACCCAAATTAAAAATGCTTTTTTATGGTGCAGCCTTTTAGTGGCCCTTGTACTTTATATGCCACGTATTGGCGGTGCCGATCACCTGTGGATGAACGGGGTTTATGAATCCATTTGCATCATCATCGTTTTCCCGCTTATTGTATACATCGGTGCCAGCGGACTGCTGCAAACACAAAGGGAACGTAAAATATGTAAATTTTTAGGCGATATTTCTTACCCGCTTTACCTGGTACATTATCCATTGGTTTATTTTTACGTGGCCTGGATCAGCAACCATAAAGGCGTTACACTTGCGCAGGCCTGGCCATATGCCCTGCTTATTTTGGTTGGGGGTATTGCCTTAGCTTATGCAGCATTAAAATGGTATGATGAACCTGTTCGCAAATGGCTGCAAAAAAAGCTGGCTTAATTACAGTAATCCATTTATACCCCTGCCTGTAGGGTTTTTATTGAAAAAGGCGTCCATTATGCTCTTTACATATGGCCACCTTTTGTGTTTACTCTAAAAAGCCATCCAAATAAGCCAGTATTGTTTTGGTTTGCATCATCAGGCTTACATGGCCCTGCGCCGGCACAATGGCCAGTTGTGCTTTTGGCATTGCACCCATATCGGCAAATTTATCACCACCCAACAAACGGTAGGTTTTAATTAATTCAATTTTATCAAGGCCATCATTATCACCCGCAATGATGAGTACGGGCGAGGTAATTTTAGCAAGCTTTTCGTCGCCCATATCGAAGGGCACATTGGCATACGCAATCATTTGCGTTAAAAAATTTGTCCATTTCGTTTTGTCGGGTGCTACCGCATCATAAGCAGTTTTCATTGGTGTGTTTGATAACATCTCCGGTTTAAGCCCTTTAAATGCATTGTTTACTTCGGGCAGCCAACCAGTGCTTTTATAGGTAGATGATATGATAACCAGTTTATTTACACGCTTTGCACTTTGTGTAGCAAACTGATAAGCAATGGTTCCGCCCATGCTATAGCCAACAACATCAGCACTATCCACTTTCAAGTAATTCAATACCGCTTCAACATCGCTGGCCAGGGTAACCTGATTTAATTTACGGTCTGAATATGGTGTGTGCCCATGGCCCTGCATTTCTATCGCAATTACTTTCCTGGTTTTGGCTAATTCGGGTATAAGTTCGCCCCAGTTGGTGGCAATCGTCATAAACGCGCCATGCAACAATACCAGCGGTTTACCTGCTCCGTAAACTTCGTAATAAACCTTTAAGCCGTTTGCCGGCGCATAACCGCTTAAGGCGGGTTTTAACTGTTGCCCTTTTGATTGAAGTGTGGTTAACATTACCATGGCCATTAACAATATTAATTTAAATGTATTCCCTGTTTTGAATAAGTTTTTCATAAGGCTATTAAAATTTGGTATGAAATTATTTACAATACAAAGATGGCGCACATTTATTGATCCGGTGAGCGGTATAAACGACAACATTAGATGTGAATTGCGTCATTATTTGAACAGAACAGCCTAAGATTAAGTTGCAGGAGATCAGAATTGCACATATTTAGCCGCCGCAAAGTTGCAGGAGACCAAAATCGCGTAATATTGGGCGTTACATTCTTGCAGGAGATCAAAATCGCGCATAATTAGCAGCTGCAAAGTTGCAGGAGACTAAAATCGCGTAATATTGGGCATTACATTCTTGCAGGAGGCTAAAATCGCGCATTTTTAACAGCCGCAAAGTTGCAGGAGATTAAAATCGCGCATATTTAACAGCCGCAAAGTTGCAGAGAACAAGAATCGCGTAATTGTAAGAACTCGCGAACCAACCAGATCGTTATTTTGCAAAACATCAACTGAACATTCTCCACCTACCCTTAACATTTAGGAAAAAGTATTTCGTCCACGAATTATTTCATTAATGTATTATTATACTTACCATAAAATAATATTAATTTTTACATAACAGTAATAATTATCACACTAATAGCGTTTAAAGTTGAGTTTATCAAATAATTGATATACGCAAACGCCGTCTATTTAAACCATCTATTATGAAAAGCTTACACAAATTACAAGTACAAAGATTGTCGCACCTGGAAATGGGCCAACTCGTAAAACGCAACATTGCAGACCTCGACCTTGCTAAAACAGATTTTAAGGCCGATGCCAATTTAAAAACCTACACCGAAAAATTGCAGGCAGCTGTTGAGGCCTTCGATCTGGCTATTATTCAGATTAAAAAACAGGAAGAAACAGATACACTTATTGCCCTGGATACGGAGCGCGACAAGGCCTTTAACATTTTGAAAAGACAGATTCAGGTTTTCGAACTGTCGGATATTAAAGCCGAATCTGATGCATATCACTCGTTGGAGATTTTGTTACGCAATTACAAAGATTTGCCTCGTCTTAACTATGAAGCTGAAAGCAATGCCATTGTGAAATTGTTAAGTCATTTTAACGAAGCGAAATACGCCGAACACGCCAAAACATTGGATTTGCTTAAATACCTGGAACGCTTAAAAAACGCGAACGAAATATTTAATGCCACTTTTACGCAGAGAAGTTCAACCACTGCGGCAACAGTTGTTTATGATGCAAAAGCAATCCGTAAAACCATTAACGACCACTACAGGGCATTTTGTACTTACGTGCTGGCACTGGCCGATGCCACAGATAGTGCCTATTATAATAATATCCTGAACACCATTAACCAAGCACGCAAATCTTATTTTAACCTTACGGCCAAGCGAAATGCTAAACCTGATGTTGACCTGGTTTAGCTGATTCCTTTTTAGCAGCAATTGCTAAACCGCTAAACAAAAATCGTCATTGCGAGAAAGCATTTTAAACCGAGCTCCTGCAATGACGATTTTAACATATTTAACCGGGTAACGATAACCCATAGATGCATTTGTTTTATTATTTTAATTGTGTTTGCACCAACTGAAAACTACTTAAATAGAAGCGAATAATTACCTAAAAATCACGCCCGCCACCTATGGTTACACGGCTTTACTTCACCGTCCAATAAGGCGAATCAGTTCTGGCGGTTAAAAGATAATCCTCAATTTTTTTTACCACATCAGGATGCGCCGCAGCAACATCATTAGTTTCGCCAATGTCTGTTTTAATGTCGTAAAGTTCCAGCTTATGGTGTCTTTTTACTGCTTTCCATCGGCCGTACCGTACACCCTGTTCAAAGCCCAGCTCGAAAAACTCCCAATATAAAAACCGGTCAGTTTTAACTTTTGCTCCCTTCATTATCGGATAGATACTGGTGCCATCTGTACGGAATCCGGAGGTTTTACCGGCAATTTCTCCAAACGTTGGCATAATATCAGGAAAATATCCAGGCACATCGCTTGTTTTCGGGGCGTTTTTAATAAACGGTGCCCAGGCAATAAACGGGATTCTGATTCCTCCATCATACATATCCCTTTTGTAGCCTTTAAGCTTACCGTTCGAATCAAAAAATTCTGATACCGCTTTGAGCTGGCTCGTTGGCTCCGATCTTGGCCCGTTATCGGATGCAAAGAACACGATTGTATTCTCCGACAATCCGCTTTTTACCAGGTAATCTTTTATTTTTCCTACCGATTGATCTAAATAATACACCATTGCGGCATAGGTTTTCATATCTTCCGGCCAATTTTTATTCTTGTAAATGGCCTGGTCTGGCACATCAAGCGGTGAATGCGGATTGTTGAAGTTCAGCATTAAAAAGAAAGGCTTTTTATTGTTTTTCTGCGTTTGCAGATAGGTCAATGCTTCATCCGTACACATATTGGTTTCATAGTATCCTTTTTTTGCATCGGCATTTGGTGCCACGTTTACAAGTTTTCCGTTGATGTAACGGTGATCGGGCCAATAGGTGCTGGCATAGGTGGAAGGAATATTAATCAGCCAGCCCGAAAATTGATCAAAGCCCCTTTGTAAAGGTGTAGCAAGCGAATCGTAACCATCTACATGCCATTTTCCAACCAGCGAAGTTTCATATCCGGCATCCTGCATCAGGTTTCCTATGGTATAATCATCTTTGGTAAGGTTGGCGCGGTAAACTACATTTTTACCTTTCTTACCTGCAATTCCGCCTTGCTCGGTTGCATTGCCCCTAATGGTGGCATGCCCGGTGTTAAGCCCGGTAAGTATTGATCCGCGAGAGGGCGAGCATACCGGTGCCCCGGCATAAAAATCGGTAAAACGCGTGCCTTCATTGGCCAGCTTATCAATATTAGGGGTCAGGATCTGCTTCTGCCCGTACACGCCAACATCGCCATAACCCAGGTCGTCGGCCAAAATAAAAACAATGTTAGGTTTTTGCTCCGCCTTTCGCTGGGCAAAAACTGCTCCGCTGTAAAGCAGCGAAAAGCCTATGATGATTAAACTTCTTATGGTCATTTTATTAAAATCAACACTTGTAATTCTCATAATATACTAGTTATAACCCGGGTTTTGAATATATAGGCCAGGTGCTGTCTGAATTTCTGCCGCAGGTACCGGATAAATTACATAATTGGGTACAATTTCATTAATTTTAGCAATCCCATCGGCCACCCTCCAGGCATTCATCTGTGTAACGGCAAGTCCTTCGCGCACAAGATCGTTCCAACGGAGGCCTTCGCCCAAAAATTCTCTCTGCCGCTCCTGCATTAAAGTCTGTATGGTTACATTAGTTAATGCACCTACACCTGCCCTGTCCCTAACTTTATTAACCGCTGCATCAACATCGCTCTGCGTGCCTGCCGCTCCATGCAAAATACATTCGGCTTTCATAAGCAAAATATCGGTATAACGCAGTACGATAAAGTTAACAGACCAATCTTTGCCAGACAAGCCTTTTTTGGCTACATCGATATATTTTTTAATAAAAGGCCCCGCAGTATAGGTTGTGGCTACGTTAAATGGGTACCGCGTATCTGTTCCGCTAACCGTATTGGTGGTGTAAGCAGTAACAAGACTTTTGGCCACCGGAAAGGTACTGGCACCATAACCATTTCCAAAGCTGTTGGATATTCCGTTGCCCGTCCAATACGCTACAGGTACCAGATGTGAAGGAAAACCAGCTCCGTTTAAACTGGATGCAAACTGCACATCGAACACCACTTCACTGTTGTTTTCGTTGGTATACGAAAAGATGGAAGCATAATTAGCGGCAAAACTATAAGGGCTGCCGGTAAGTACCGCATCAAACAGGGCCGCAGCCTTATCATATTCGTTGCTGTTAAGGCCAGGTCCGTTTATACCATAAGTGGGGCCCGATTTGGTTAAATAAACCAAGCCCAATAAGCCTTTTGCAGCATACGAGGTTGGCCTTCCAAGGTCGGCACCTGTAAAGGTGGCCGGCAGGTTGGCCGCAGCATATTGCAGGTCCGATTCAATCAGCGCATACACTTCAGCTACCGGGCTTCGGGGAATACTGGTTACTTCTGCAGCACTCTTAACCGTTGCAATTAAGGGCACCTGCCCAAAGGTACGAACCAGGGAAAAGTAGTATAAAGCCCTCAAAAAACGAACTTCAGCTGCATACCTGGTGGCGTTTGCAGGGGTAAGCACGCTTCCTTTGGTTTCTAATGCTGCAAGTACTGTGTTTGCATTGTATATGCCATTGTAATTTGCTTTCCATGCGGTGGCGATGAAGCCTGTTGTGGTAATGCTTGGTGTAAAATTATTAATCCCATCCCAATCGCGGTTACCATCAGATGTGGCATTTAAGTTATCGCTCCGCATTTCACCTAACCATAAGGCCTGGCTTGGGTAATTACTCAATTGTGCATACACACCATTTACGGCCTGAAGAAAGTCGTTGTTGTTCGTAAAAAAATTATCGGTGGCTAAACTCGATTCTGGTGTTTGATTTAATTCCTTTTCGCAGCTGCTTAACAACAGTATTGCCGAGAACAGGGTTAAGTATATTTTTGTTTTCATCTTATTTTACTAAAAGCCAATATTTATACCAATTGATGCTGTTTTACTTAATGGTGCCGAACCGTAATCGCCAGATATTGCGTAGCTGGCATCGCCGCTTACATTTGTATTTTGCGCTTCGGGGTTGGCACCACCCTTGTAGTTATCATGACTGAAATAATTTTCTAACGCCACAAATATTCTTGCCGATGAGATGCCCCGTGTTTTAATCAATCCTTTAAGGTTATAACCCAAGGTGATATTTTGTACCCTGAAGAAATCGCTGGAGTATACCCAATCTGAAGTTACATTGGGATAGGTATAAGTTGCACCCAGTTTACCTCTTGGTGCATCTGAATTTGGATTTGCCGCAGTCCAGCGGTCTCTCCATACCCCAAGTACATTAGCTGTAGTACTTCCGGAAAAGTCTATTGCCCTGCCCAGGTACGAAAGTATCGAACCTCCATGCTGGCCATACAGCTGTACGCCAAGATCGAAGTTGCCATATTTGAAATTGTTTGTCCAGCCCCAGGTATACTTCGGAGAAGGCTGGCCGCCCACTACCCTATCGGCAGCACTTATTTTTCCATCTCCGTTGGCATCAACATACTTTGCATCTCCAGCTTTCTGTCCTGATACTTTTGCCACCACCGGATTGGCAACATCAGCAGCAGTTAAAATGCCATCCGTTTTGGTAATGTAATAGCTAAAAGCGGGCAGCCCTTCCCTTAACAGATATGGGGCATTGCTCCCGCTGTAAGCAGAGGCAATTTCAATATCAGCATGTGTAGGGCCAAGATCGGTTACCGTATTTTTGTTAAAGGCAATGTTGGCGTTCATTGTCCAGCTGAAGTTGGCCGTTTTTACGTTTACGGTATTCAACCCAAACTCTAAACCTTTATTTACAACTGCGCCTATATTTTGTAAGCTGCTGCTAAACCCACTTGCAGAGAGTACCGGCAGGTTTAATAATAAATCTGTATTCTTTTTATGATAGGCATCGAAAGTAAAATTGATTCTGTTGGCCAATAAACTGAGGTCTAAACCAAGATCGTAAGTGTTGGATGTTTCCCATTTCAGTGCTTTGTTGGCAAGGCCCGAAACCACCTGCCCGGTGGCTGTTGTTGGCGTATTGCCGCCAAATACATAGTTGGCATTTATCAGTGTGCTTATGGCGTTATAATCGCCGATGTTGTTGTTACCCGATTTACCCCAGCTTAACCTTAATTTTAGTTCGCTGATGGCTTTAACATCTTTAAGAAATGATTCTTCTGAAACTTTCCATCCGGCAGATACCGAAGGAAAGGTACCCCACCTGTTTTCGGTACCGAATTTTGAAGAGGCATCCCTCCTGATGGTACCCGATAACAGGTAGCGGTCTTTAAAAGCATATTGCAACCTGCTGTAGTAAGAAAAAAGCGTACTGTTTGCCGCGGTTGATGTTCCTGTGGTGGTAACACCTGCCGAGTTGGCAATGGCATTACTTAGGGTTTTAATGATATCATTTGCAAAACCACCTGCTGTTGCAAGACTCACGCCCTCGGTATGTACAATATTGTAAGATACCCCTGCAATGGCCGAAATTTTGTGTACACCAGCAATTGTTGTACTATAATTTAGTGTGTTTTCGTTCAGGAAATTTTGTTTTTTGATTACCGCATAAGAACCGGTTGAGTATAAGCCAGGGTTGGTTAATAAAGCCGATGCTGCGCCCACAGTAACCTGATCGGATGTATATTTTGAAGTGTTCCTGTCCAGGTTGTCGTAATTTACACTCGAGCGTAACGACAGGCCTTTTATAATCTGATAATCTCCGTATACGGAAGCAAGCAGTCTGGAAGTTTTCACTTTGTTAATGGCTGTTTCCAGGTAAGCATATGGGCTGATTATCCTTGGGCTGCCCCAGGTGTAGGTGCTGTAACCATAAGCACCGGAATTTAATCCTGCCGTACTTTCTACAACGGGTACCATTTGTAAGGCATTCATCAATTGGTTGTCTTTACCCTCGCCCGGCGGCGCATTGTTAACAGAATAAGATGGCGCGAGATTGATTCCGAACTTAAGTTTTTTACTGGCATTGGCTTCTACATTGGCCCTTAAACCATAGTTTTTAAAATTGGAGTTAATCAGCGTTCCATTTTGGTTGAGTACGTTACCGGAGATAAAGTAGTTTACGTTTTCCGATCCGCCACTTGCCGAAACCTCATAGTTTTGAAAAGGTGCACTGGTAAAAATTGCATCCTGCCAATCTACATAATCAAGCCCCAGGGTGCCCGGGCTGTGCCCACCTCGGATCCGTCATGTAACTGGTGTTTATTGTGCCTGCGGCCAAACCTAAAATAGCAGCTCTTTCTGCATTGCTTTGGCTGGCTGTTCTGCCCGTACCCGATGCTACCCATGCCGCGTTGGCCAGTTCGGTTGCCTGGGCCACCCATTCATCAGCATTGAGCATATCTATTTTTCTGGCAACTGAACTGATACCTGCATTGGCGTTTAAAGTAATTCGGGGTTTACCCGCCACACCTTTTTTGGTGGTAATAATCACAACGCCATTCGCCGCACGCGAACCATAAATGGCCCCGGCAGCAGCATCTTTTAATACCTGTACACTTTCAATATCGTTAGGGTTAAGGTTATCAAGCGGACTGTTGGAGATTCCGCCAGCGGCATTCTGACTGGCTACATCAAGCGGGAAACCATCCAGAACATACAGGGGTTCGTTACCTGCTGTAATAGAACCTGCCCCACGTACCTGAATGCTTAGGCCTGCACCGGGTGTGCTGCTTTGCTGCCTTACCTGCACACCAGCCATTTGGCCGATAAGTGCCTGCTCTCACCCTCGATATCGGCTTTTCTTCTACAGCTTTTGCATTAAAACTAGCCACAGCACCGAGAACATCACTTTTTCTTTGGGTATCCGTAACCCACTACCAGCACTTCATCTAACTTACTTTGATCGGGATCGAGTTTGATCGAAAGTTGTTCGCCTTTATAAAGAACTTCCTGGGTTTTGTAGCCTACATAAGTAAAAACTAATGTGGGTTGGTTCACCTCGGTAACCAATTGAAATTCGCCATCAGGATTGGTAGATACTGCCTGGGCAGTTCCTTTTACACGTATGCTTACCCCCGGCAACGGAAGGTTCTTTTCGTCGGTCACTTTTCCCTTAATCGTAATGGCATTCCATCGCTGATGAACAACATTTAGCACACCAGAAGTACTGTACACTGGTGGGTTTGCAGTTTGGGGGCTATTCGGGTACGCAGGTAGCTTACGATGTGTTTCTTTAATACTTTTATTTGCCGAAGCCGGTAAAATGGAGGAAAACAGGAAAAACCCTGTTAAACCTGGTAAAAAAAGTGTTTTTAACAAAGGTTTGTGATGCGAGTCCTTCCAGAACATTCCGCTTATTTTCATAATTAAGGTTGGTTTATGCCAATTATAAAATTGCAATGGGATTAATGGGATGAAAAAACTCCTGCAATTTTCTTAATTTTAGCATGATCATTGAATAAATAGACCGGGTGCAACGCCAATTGATCTCCGGTTAAATGGTTTAATATGAGGAATGTGCAGAAATGCATTTCCCCTATGTTGTAAATTATAACGCTGCGCTGTTGGTAAGCTTCTTTGTCTACCTCATATTGTGTTTACCTGCTTCATATGTATAACCAGGTAAATAGCTACGTTTATGTTCTGCTGTTTAATGCAAAGATCATACAGCCAATATTGATGATGAGGAAAATTTGCCGTGCTGTAACCTCACTTTCGATATGATTTGTTAAAAACAAAATCTATTAAGAAGCCCTTTGCCAGAGAAAAGATTAATTCAACAACAACTACAGCGGTTACTGTAGCAAATTTTTGGTATCAAACGGTAGGGGGTAAGGAGTGGTTCGGGATTCATAATATATAAAGTCTATCTTATTAGTAGACAAAATTATATTATCTTAACATGCCCCACAAACATTTAACAAATTTTACGATTTTGATAATTTTTGAACTTCCGGCAACGATGGCATAACCATTTGCAGGCTCAATAATTATTCTATTGATAAAAATATTCAGCAAATGGATTGTATTGCAAAAGTGATGGAGATTGGGAAAGTAATTAACGAAGGGAAAATGTCAAACCATTTATCCGATCTGCAATAAGCGGGCATTACCAATATGATGTTAAAACTAAAGCCCATCGTAATGAGCTTTAATCTTACTATTTCATGTATTAATTAATTAATTAATTAAAGGTGGCCCTAAACGCCAGCGGCGAAAGCTGCGTTTTTGCTTTAAACAGTTTACTAAACGATTGCGAATGTTCGAAACCCAATTGATAGGCAATTTCGCTGACTGATAAATTTGAAGTAGATAATTTTTCTTTGGCTTTTTCAATAAGCGTATTGTGCACATGCTGTTGTGTGCTTTGCCCCGTTAAAATACTTTACCGATACTCCTTATGCCTTTCGTAATATTTTCTCCATCGCTCTGCCCTTTGCCAATTCATCAACCAACTTATCCAGGTACCTGACTTGTTTGGTTAAAATATTTTCGATTTCCTCAATGCGGTACCCACAAATTAATCCGGTGATCAGGTATGCATTTGGATTTAATGTTGCCTGCTGAAAAAAGCTTTCAAAAGTTACTTTTTCATCAATAAGCTGCTGGAGTTTTTGCTTGTCGAAACCTGTTAACCAGGTAATCACTTCATCTAATTCTTCTTTTGTTCTGCCTTTTTTCTCCACTTTTGCCACATACATAGGATAAACGGAAGCAAATGTCATTTTTGCAATGCGCTCATTGTGGGTATCAGAAGTATTCATATGGATATGCTAATGTTAAACCTTATTGCTTATAGCGATACCAAATTTAACATTTATTTTTAGGAAGGATAAATCAATCTAGCATTCTTTCATATTGATGAATGGTAGCAATTATTACCCAAACGCACCTGTTTTCTGGTTTCCAAAAAAAAAGATGACACCTACAACACCAGGAAAACATTATTTGAAAAGCAGTTTAAGCCCGCTCTGAACCAACATAATAGTCTTTTTTAACTACGGCTGCGGTAACCATTAGCTGACCAACATGCCTCATGGTATGTTCGGCTGCATGGAATAACAAACCTATTACAGTTGAAGGGAGGCCTGCACGGCCCACTCCTCTAAAATCGGGCAGGGTAGATATATCTGTATTTTTTAGCTGCGCCAAGGCTAAATCGACCTGATTACTGAAACGGTTTACCAAATCGGCCACAGTGTATGGATCTGCCGCATCGTTACCTTCTTCTGCCAATTGTGCAAACTGAAATTCGGAAAGCCCTTGTGCCCTTGCATAAGTAAAAACCCGATCGAGTACGCCACTTAAGTGCTGAAGATGAAAACCTGTAGAAGCCATTCCGGCCGGGCGTTCCCAAAGTAAAGCTACCGGAAAATCATCCATGTATTCGTTAATCTCCTCTCTGGCCTGCAGTAATGCATGAGCAATAGGCTGTAGTAATGGATTAAACTCTGGCAGAGGACCTCTTTGCCAAACTTCTAACTTTTGCGACATATCTTAAATAAACATTGCTTTACAGGTAGGAAACCGTTATTATCACCAACCAGATTACGCTAAATGTGCCTCCAAAATAAACCATAGACATATTTTGTTTAAGGTTTTTCTTGATGAAAGCGGCATAAATCATCCAGCCGAAAAATGCAATAAAATATAACGGAACTGCGAATAACAACATAGCTTATAAATTGATAATCAAATATAAACAAAACCTGTGAGAAATTTCGTCTACCATTACGAAACGCAAGTGAAAACAAATCTTTGATTATTTATTGCGAACTTCTTTTTCAACTGAGATAAGGCATTGTAAAAGAATCAACAAATCATCATGCTGAACCAAGCGAAATGCCTTAGATAGTAAGTACCCAAAGATAATTCATCATGTTCAGCACAATATTATATTATAAGATCGATCTTACCAAACCACCCTCTACCCTAATGGCTGCGCCATTGGTGCCAGAAGCTAAAGGACTTACGTAAAAAGTAACGGCATTGGCTATTTCGCTTACATCAAGAAAGCGCTGTAACAATGAAGTAGGCCGCATATTCTTAAAAAAATCGGTTTCTACTTCTGCTATGCTAATGTTTCCTTTTTTTGCTAAATCTTCAATAAAACCACCCACCCCTTTTGATTTTGTTGGCCCTGGCAAAATTGAATTTACAGTTACTTCTGTGCCTTTGGTTAATTCTGCCAAGCCACGACTTACCGCCAGCTGCGCAGTTTTGGTCATACCGTAATGGATCATCTCATCCGGAATAAACACAGCCGATTCGCTTGAAATAAAAATAATTCTGCCCCAGTTTTTCTTTAACATTTTAGGGAACAACTCGCGGGATAACCTGATGCCGCTCATTACATTTACCTCAAAAAACCTGAACCAATCTTCGTCGCTTATCTCTTCAAAGGCTTTGGGTTCAAAAATTCCAGCATTGTTAACCAGAATATCGATTTCAGGAAGCGCTGCAATCAGCCTGTTTACGTCTTCGGCACTCGAAAAATCAGCAGCAATACCCGAAATAAATTCACTGCCTGCAATACTTTCCAATGCTTTAACTGCATCATCTACACTTTGCTGCGAACGGCCATTGATGATTACTTTTACCCCTTCTTTTAACAAACTTTCGGCAATTGAGAATCCAATACCAGCGGTAGAGCCGCTTATAAAAGCTGTTTTATTCTTTAATTGTAGATCCATTTCTAGTTTTTAAAATGTTAATCATAATATTAACTGCCATTTGGCATGTAAAACTTTTTAACTAAGTTGCTTTGAGCTATACAAACTGAACAATTTTCTGCTTAAAATGTGTCATTTCAATATGCTAAAAATGAATAATCGTTAAAGCAATCCGGGCATCATTTTTGAACACAGAGTCTGGCTATCATAAACATATAGCTAAAACGTAATCAAATCTATTTATGAAAAAAACAGCAATCGCTCTCGCCCTAGGGGTAGCTCTGGCCTCTTGCAACAATAAAGAGAAAAAAGCAGAAGAAAATCTTAAAGATAGTACCACAACCAGTCAAACTGAACCATCAAAAACCAGCGGAAGTGTTGCCGCTACCGAAATCGACTGGAAAACTATTCCTGAGGTTAGAGAAATTGGCGAATTTCCTTTTTTTAAAGCTCCGGAAGGTATAAAAATTGTAGATGAAAAAGCCGGACTGACTGATGTTTTTGAAAATGAAATGTTAGAAAACTATACTGGCACTGGCGTTTACACCACCAAAGGGAAACTTGGGGTTATTGCTTTTGCAGATGAAAAGAGTCAAAATTTTAATCAACGCTTTTTTAATCAGGAGTTTACTGAATATATAAATAAAATAGGTGCGAAACAGTTATACAGTGGGAATTATCCTGCCAACAATACTGCTAATGAGGCTTTGAGGCAAAAATTGAAAGGAAATATTTGGAACGGCAAAGGGCATACTTTCGCACTTTCTGATGATGAACCTTTTGCCGTATATGCATTTAGAAATAATGGTAAAAATTATATCGTTAATGTGCAAACAAACTCTGCCCAAGGGTATATTTTTATAATGGAGTTAAAAGCTTAATTGGTTATAAACAAAAACAGACCTTGCTGAGCAAAGTCTGTTTTGTAAATGTTTACGGTAGATGTATTGATATAACACGATACCTTTTTTATTGTTTTAATTATTGCAAAATAATTAATCAAAGTTTAAATGGCTTGCAGATTAATGATACGCCTGATTCTACCAAAGCGTTTTTCGAGTTTTAATGACTTCTCATTTAATTGTGTTTTAGCTACTAACTTCGCCCCTTTTAATGTTGCACCAATTAAAATCCCGCCAGAAATCAACACAAAATTCTTAATTATATATTGCCCCAGCAGTGTTGGAACCAGTATCGAATGATGAAAGGTTTCATGAGGGAAGAAAATTAGCGGAAGAAATGTACCAGCCATCTGCATGTACAATAAAATTAAAGTTAGTCTAAGCCAGGCTTTTGTAATTAAGCCAATACCAATAACGCATTCCCAGATTGCTAATATAGGCATAGAAATGGAGGGTTTGATGGCCCCGAAAGTAAGTTTAAGTATGGTGCGCCCTGCAATTTCTTCTGCGGAACTCATGCCAGGGAAAAATTTAAGCATTCCAAACCAGATAAATATAATACCCAGGCATATACGCAAAATATTAATGCCGTTTCGTGCTTTCCAGGCTACAATTCTTGATTCTGTTATTCTGAGGATACTGAACATGCTATAGGTTTTAGACCTTAATATACGTCGATTAACATCATTGAGTTTACTTCCAAAAGGGGTTACCTACTCGTTTATGATGTTAAAGCATGGTTAATCGCTAAAATGCTATACCAGTTATTGTAGAGAATAGAAGATGTGATTTATATAAAAAAGATTAGAGGCTGTGGGTCGTTTTGTTTTAAAGTGGCAAACTGAAATAGAAAGTTGAGCCAACCCCTAATTCGCTTTCTACCCAAATTTTTCCTCCATGGCCACGGATAATCTCATCACAAAGGTAAAGCCCAATCCCAAAACCGCTGATATTGGCCATTTGCTTACTATCTACCCTAAAAAAACGATCAAATAATTTATCCTGATCTGTAGGCAATACACCCATACCTTCGTCTTTTACACTCACCTGTGCAGTTTCATTAACCCTTATACAGGCTACATTAATGGTAGAGCCAAGTGGAGAATATTTTACCGCATTGTTAATCAGATTGGTAATTACCTGCCCAACTTTATCTTTATCGGCTACAACAGGTGTTGTTTCTACAGGTGCAAAAATAATATTGTGGGAAGAGATGGTGGCCAGCGATTCTACTTCGGCCTCTTTAATTAAGTCGGCCATATCAAATAATTTCAGGTCTATGGGTATTTTTCCTGTATCAGCCCTTTTCATATTCAAAAAACCATCTATCATGGTGCTCATCTTCTTGGTTTGAATATAAGCCCTGCTCAGAATATTCCCACTCATGCCATCTTTATTTTTATCGGCACGCATTTGTAACACCTGGATATAACCACCCATTGAGGTAAGCGGTGTTTTAAGTTCATGACTTACCATACTGATGAAATCATTTTTGCGCTGTTCGTTTTCTTTCTGCTCGGTAATATCCAATACAGTACCAGAGAAATATGATTTCCTTCCCTTTTCGGCAGGGTTCAGTTTCCCTGTTGATTTTACCCAGCGTTGCCTTTTGCTCCTGAATTCGATAATGGGATATTCAAGATCGTAGGATTTATTATTAAGAAAAGCCTCGTTAATTTTTTCTACCACCTTGGCACTATAATCTTCTCTGATTTGAGAAACCGCAGCCTCGTAAGGCATTGTTTCATCTTCATGGTAACCAAAAAACTGCTTTAAGCGTGGCGAAGGAATAAATGCCCTTGTATCGGCATCGATGTACCAGATGCCTAAATCGGCTTGTTCGATTGCCATATTTTTCAGGTTTTCGCTTTCTGCCAGTTTTGCATTTACCAATAATAAACTGTTTTGCGTAACCTTGAGGGCGTGATTTACAGAGAGCAATTCTTCATTTGCAGCACGGATTTCGCTGTTGGTTTCAGATAATTCGGCATTTAGCTTTCCCACTTCTATCTGACTGCGGATTAACTCCTCATTAGAAGCCAGCAATTCTTCATTTGAAGCCGTAGTTTCTTCCATTAACTGGTTCTGTAACTCTACTTCACTGATAGAAGAAAGACGCAATTCGATTTCATCCATCACAATTTTAGCCATGCTTTTTAAAATGGCCCTGCTGTGCGCATCAAATTTTCTGGGTATTTTATCTATAATGCATAAAGTACCAATCCTGAAACCATCAGCTGTAGTTAATGGTGCACCTGCATAAAATTTTAAACCAAAACTGCCTGCAACATTTGGGTTGGTAAGCAAACATGGCTCATGTGGTGCATTTTCGAAAACGGTAACCTCCGGATCTAAAACAGCCAGTGAGCAGATACTTACGCCCCTTGGTGATGTAGTTGCCTTGCCCATACCAACATTGGCTTTAAAATAAACCTGTTCTGCATCTACAAGTGAGATTAAAGAAACGGGTACATTAAATATTTGAGTAGCCAAACCCGCAATATGATCAAAGCAATGCTCTGGCGGGGTATCTATAATTTTGTAACGCTTGAGGGCTTCAACACGCTCGACATCATTATCGGGGATAATATTCTTTCCGAACGTATTTTCCATTGTTATAATTTACTTTAAAGCAATTAACTACCTTTAAGTGAAGGTTTTATTAAAAATAATATTATGATTTATCTAGTATTGTAACAGCCAGGCGACACAAATGTTTGGCACATCAATTAATATTCCTAAGGCTTGTACGAGATCTATTTAGTGAGGATTTGTAAGGTGATAATCTACCTTTTTAAGCAAATCAAAAATATCAAAAGGTTTGGCAATAAAATCTTCAGCTTTGCAGTTGCGTTTCATTTCATTTAGGCCTGCATGGGCACTCATCATCATAATGGGTATCTTTTTAGTGGCCTCGTCATTTTTTAAATCATCGCATACAAGTAAGCCGTTCCCATCAGGCAACCTAACATCAAGGAGGTACAAATCCTGTTTTCCCTTATCCTTAAAGGCCATAAAGTCTTTTATGTTCGAGAATCCATAAACCTCATATTGTTCATCGGTCAGTATCATTTCGATAATCTCACGTATGCCCTCATCATCTTCCAACAAACATATTTTCTTGCCCATAACTATATCACCCTTATTTGTTTAACTAAACAGTGATAATGTAACAACACTTGCCAGATAATGTTTTAGCTGTTACACTATAGGAGTACAAAAAATGATGGTATTAAAAAAAACGGCTAAACGCTATGCGAATTTTCCATTTTTTGAATGAAATTGTGGTTTATTTACAATAGTAAAAAAGCGTGATTAATTCCCGATTGCTCTTTTTGCAGGCTTAAATTGTGTAGCCAATAATACACCCCCAAGTGCAGCGGTTAAAAATACCCCTTCAATAATTGCTAAACGTTTTTTCTTTCTAAAACCACGGTAAAAGGAGTGTGCAGCGATTATGCCCAAGCCCGCAAATTCTATATTTCTCTGTACACGTTTAGAAGAATCTTTACTTTTAACCAATACCAGGTGCAAAAGTTCGTCAATTAAACTTATGTTTTTCGAAATGCCTCTTCTAACTTGTGCCTTACTTGCAGATGCACCAAATTTTTTTGCAGCAGTTTGTAAGCCGGCAGTCGCAATTTCATTAATCAAATGTGTTCTAGTATCTTTTTTTTCCATATCAATTCCATAGGTCCTATTATTTGAACCCAATTGCTGAGATATAGTTTTGATTAATTTGAGAAAGACTTAATGCCATAGCATTTAGCAACTTTAGTGTTAGCGGACAGCAATTTTATATCGTGATGGGTTTGACAATTCACAAACAATTAAAAAGTAAGGGTTTTAAGATAAAATAACGAGATCGATATCCCTCATGGCCAGATTTTTTAAAAGACCATTAAAAACTGCGGTACGGAGAATTACCTGGAAAATATTAAGGTGTGGCTTGCCGATGCAAATGGTGGTAACTTCTTTTTCGGTGGCCACATCGATAATGGTTTTGGTTATTGCATTACTTTTTACTTTAATCACTTCTGCACCAAGTTCGGTTGCCAATTTAAAATGATTGATAAGGTGCCGCTGTTTATCCAGCTTAATGCGCTCCAAGCTTTCGTTATCACTTTGCACATACAATACGATCCACGGAGAACGGTAGTAAGATGCCAATCTTGCTGTTTTGCGGATTACCACACCAGCTGTTTCTGCATTTGAAGAAATACAGACAAGAAATCGCTCGGGCCGGAGTTTTATTGATTTGGGAATTTCTGTCTGGATTTTCCGTTCTACCTGGTGCACTACTTCTTTAAGGGCAAGTTCGCGAAGTTGGAGAATTTTGTCTGACTGGAAAAAATTGCCTAATGCCCTTTCAATTTTAGATTGATCATAAATTTTCCCTTCTTTAAGCCGGGTAACCAGTTCATCAGCTGTGAGATCGATGTTTACAATTTCATCAGCAAGTTCCAATATTTTATCGGGAATGCGTTCGGTAACGGCAATTCCGGTAATTTGTTCAATTTCCTCATTTATGCTTTCGAGATGTTGGATATTTACTGCGGATATTACACTGATCCCGGCTTCGAGCAGGTCGAAAACATCTTGCCAGCGTTTGGTATTTTTGCTGCCTTCGGCATTGGTATGGGCAAGTTCATCTACAATAACGATTTCGGGATGGCGGTTTATAATTCCTTTCAAATCCATCTCCTCTATTTCTTTGCCCCGATAAAATATTTTTCGCCGTGCGATAATGGGAAGGCCTGCAACAAGTGCTTCTGTTTCTGCTCTTTTATGGGTTTCTACATAACCGATGCAAACATCAACTCCGTTGCGCAACAGCGCATGTGATTCTTGAAGCATGCGGTACGTTTTGCCCACCCCGGCACTCATTCCGATGTAGATTTTAAGTTTCCCGCGCCTGGATTTTTTAACCAGATCCAAAAAGTGCCTAACCGATTCTTCTTTTTGTTCTTCTTCCATAATCTTTTACCAGGTAACTATTACAATTCCTTTTTCTATTAATATGCTGAAGGCAACAATTATTACAAGGGTAAACAATATAACCTTAAACCTGAATGAAATTTTCCTGGTAAGCAAATTAACATGTTTATGCGCTGTATAACTTCTTTTGAGGTGAGATGCCTTGCTCCTTTTTAACGCATTCAATTTTCTGATCATTAACGTACCAGTAATGGCTAAAAACAGGCTGAAGATGATTTCTATATAAGGATGCATTGTTACAATTGATGATTACAGAAATTATTTTTAAAATAGCCGTCATCTCGACCGATTGCAACGGAACGGAAAGATCTACAATAGACTTATCGACTCCCCCACGCTCTGCCCGAAATGACGACGCTATTAAATGCTAAAACGAAACTGCTATGCTTGCCGTAAGGGTAGCATTTGCATTTACCGCAGCATTTTCTCTTGCAAATATTTTGTCTTTGCTATCGTAAGCTTTTCCTTCTAATCGAATTACAGCGTTTGCTATTGGCGCATAATCAAGATTTAATGAATAACCCTTGGTTTTGAAACCATTTGTTGTTCCTGTAGCGATAAAAATGCCGTTTTTGTCTTCGTAATACTCAAATCTTCCGGCTACAGCCCATTTAGGTGCAAATTTGTATTGAAGAATTGCCACTGGTGAAATCACTTCATTTTTATCATCGCTTCCTTTTACTTTCTGTTGGGTGCCATAATCAAAACCAACTGTTACGCCAAATTTATCAGTAACCTGGAAAATGCCGTAAATATTGTGGTAAAACCTGTTTACCCGGGCCGAATCGGCACCTTCAGTTCCGAGATAATTGCTATAATTAACGGTAATTTTATCGGTTGGTTTCCAGGTAAGCTGAAGTCCGCCGGCAGGTTTATTGTTTCCATTTTGGCGTGTAATACGCTGCCATCCGTTAAGGTAAAGTGCTGCAGCAGAAAACTTACCATCTTTTGTTCCATAGCTGATTTTAGCCCCAGATTCATAATATGGCGTATTCTCTGAAGAAATATTCCTGGTAAGCACCCAACAGTCTTTTGAAACTGCACTTTCAAACCCGATATGAGAAGAGAAAATTCCGGCATCAACCCAAAGGTTTTCCGATTTGGATAATTTTACTCCAGCGTTGGCCTCAAAAATGTTTTTTAGTACACCAGGCTCAGCAGCAAGGTTTGCATTGGCATAGGTTCCGGCCATTACCGCTAAATTAGCGCGGATATTGCCACTATCATAAGCTGCTTTAATAAAACCCAGGTTAAGGTTCACTTCGTTTGCACGGTTGTGCGAATAAATAAATGCCGGGCGGTTATGATCGGCTGGTTTGTTAAAATCATATCCGTAATAAGCTTCGAGGTAACCCGTTACTTTAATTTTTGGTTCTTCCTGTGCTTTCGCGAAGAAACCTGTAGTAAGTGTAGCAGCTAGTAATAGTAATTTTTTCATTTTATCTGATTGTTTTATTAAGTAAAGTTTAATGTGAGCGTCATCTCGGTCTGATAGCTATCGGATGAATGCAATGAAATAGAGCGATCTAATTCAAAAGATTTCTCTAATACGGTCGAAATGACGTTCGTGGATTATTTAAAGTTCATCAAGTGCAATGTTTAATTTCAGCACATTTACTGATGAAGGGCCAAAAACGCCCATAAAAGGTTTAAGGGTATTCATCGCGATAAGTTCTTTTACTTTTTCCTCATCTATATTTCTGGCTTTCGCAACCCGTTGGATCTGAATGGCTGCACCTTGCTCAGAAATATTAGGATCGAGCCCGCTACCTGATGCAGTAACCATATCGGCAGGAATATCTGATTTTTTGATACCTGGATTGTACTTCAATAAAGTATCAATACGCGATTGTACTTCTTTTAAATAATCAGGATTAGATGGACCTTTGTTAGATCCGGCAGAGCCAGCTGCATTGTAAGCCACTGCTGATGGCCTTCCCCAGAAATATTCTGGCTTGGTAAACGACTGGCCCAGTAATGCATAACCCACAGTTTTACCGTTTTTAGTGATTTTTTCTCCTCCACCGTTTCCTTTAGACATTTTACCGATAAAGGCCACACTGATGGGATATATTACGCATAACAGTACCAATAGCACAAGGGTTAAGCGGATAGATTGAATGATGTACTTTTTCATTTTATTAAAATTTATTTTACTGATAAACAGATTTTTTTAGACAAATAACCCCACTAATAAATCGATTATTTTAATGCCTATAAAGGGTGCTACAACGCCGCCAATACCATATATAAACAGGTTTCTGCGTAATAATGCAGTGGCACCGATAGGCTTGTAAGCCACACCTTTTAAGGCCAGCGGGATTAGGATCGGAATAATAATGGCATTAAAAATTACTGCCGACATAATGGCCGATTCGGGGCTATGTAGGCCCATGATATTTAAACTTTGCAAAGCAGGTATCGAGGCGATAAACAATGCCGGAACGATGGCGAAATATTTGGCAACATCATTCGCAATAGAGAAGGTTGTTAGCGTACCACGGGTAATTAACAATTGTTTTCCTATTTCTACAATCTCAATTAGCTTGGTAGGATCGTTATCTAAATCGACCATGTTACCAGCCTCTTTTGCTGCTTGTGTACCACTGTTCATGGCTACACCAACATCGGCCTGGGCTAAAGCAGGCGCGTCATTGGTACCATCACCCATCATTGCCACCAGTTTACCAAGTGCCTGTTCATCTTTAATATAATTCATCTTATCCTCGGGTTTAGCCTCGGCAATAAAATCATCTACACCAGCCTTTTCAGCAATATATTTAGCCGTTAATGGATTATCGCCTGTAACCATTACCGTTTTTACACCCATTTTTCTTAAGCGTTCGAATCGCTCGCTTATACCTGGTTTAATAATATCCTGCAATTCGATTACGCCAAGGGCTTTTTCATTTTCTGATACTACAAGGGGTGTACCGCCATTGGTTGCAATTGCCTTTACATGGTTTTCAATGTCAGATGGAAATATATTTCCGGCCTTTTCTACTATATTTCTAATCGAATCGAAGGCCCCTTTTCTGATTCTTCTTCCATCAGCAGTATCTAATCCACTTGAGCGTGTTTCGGCAGTAAATTTTATAAAAGTTGATCCTTCAGGTGTTCCTACAGATTTTATACCTTGTTCTGCAGCCAGTTCGATGATGGATTTTCCTTCAGGGGTTTCATCTGCCAATGAGCTTTAGCACACAGGCATCGGTAAAAGCTTTAATGTTTACGCCAGCAGTTGGGTAAAAATTGGTGGCTTTACGGTTTCCGATTGTAATTGTTCCGGTTTTATCTAAAAGCAATACATCAATATCGCCTGCGGTTTCTACTGCTTTACCCGATTTTGTGATTACGTTGGCCCTTAATGCCCTGTCCATTCCGGCAATGCCGATGGCCGATAAAAGTCCGCCGATGGTGGTTGGAATTAAACATACAAAGAGGGAAATTAATGCGGCAATGGTAATCGGTGTATTGGCGTAATCGGCAAAGGGTTTTAAAGTAACGCACACAATGATAAATACCAGGGTAAAGCTTGCCAGCAAAATGGTTAAGGCAATTTCATTTGGTGTTTTTTGGCGCGAGGCACCTTCTACCAGGGCAATCATTTTATCTAAAAAGCTTTCTCCAGGAGCAGTACTTACCTGAACTTTAATCTCATCAGATAAAACTTTTGTTCCTCCTGTTACCGAAGATTTATCACCTCCCGATTCGCGGATAACCGGAGCAGATTCACCAGTAATGGCCGATTCGTCGATTGTAGCAATACCTTCAATAATCTCTCCATCTGTAGGAATGGTATCTCCGGTTTCACAAACAAAAACATCACCTTTTTTCAACTGGTTAGAAGAGCGGATTTCGATTATACCATTTGGCAAAAGCACTTTTGCAGGCGTTTCCTCTCTTGTTTTACGTAAACTATCTGCCTGTGCTTTGCCCCTTGCCTCGGCAATGGCCTCAGCAAAATTTGCAAAAAGTACAGTAAGCAAAAGCACCAAAAAGATGAAGAAATTATATAATGGCGATCCTTGCCCGCTGTGGCTAAATGAATATACTGTAACATAAGCCATTACCAGGGTTCCGATTTCTACAGTGAACATAACCGGGTTGCGGACCATTACCCTTGGATCGAGTTTGATAAAAGATTGTTTAAGTGCGGTCTGCACTAAGGCAGGTTCGAACAATTTATTATTGGGTTTCATATTTGAATTTTATTATTGTTTTGTCGTGCTGAGCTTATTGAAATACTAGTAATTGCGTCTCGAGATACTCAACTGCGGCAATTCTTATTTATTTAAGCATGGTAAAGTATTCTGCCAATGGCCCAAGTGCCAATGCAGGGAAATAAGATAAAGCGTTCAGTACCAATATCACTGCAAAAGTCATCAAGGCAAAGGTTTTGGTATCTGTTCTAAGTGTACCAGCCGATTCAGGAATGAATTTTTTGGCACCCAATAATCCGGCAATGGCAACAGGACCAATAATTGGCAAGAAACGGCCAATGAAAATCACAATACCGGTAGATAAATTCCAGAATATATTGTTATCGCCCAATCCTTCAAATCCTGAACCGTTATTGGCGTTAGAGGAGGTCATTTCATAAAGCATCTCTGAAAATCCATGGAAACCAGGATTATTAAGCCAGTTTTTAGGTTGAACGGCCCATGCCGCATCGCCATGATTGGTAAAAATGTAACTGGCAATTGCAGTACCTGCAAGAATCAAAAACGGACTTAGCAAAGTAATAATGGCAGCGATTTTAATCTCTCTGGCCTCAACTTTATGTCCAAGAAACTCCGGCGTTCTACCTACCATTAATCCAGATATAAATACGGCAACAATCAGGTAAATAAAATAATTTAATAAACCCACACCACAGCCTCCATAAAAAGAATTGATCATCATGCCAAGTAATTGCCACGTCCCCGACATTGGCATGGTACTATCGTGCATACTATTTACAGATCCTGTAGAAATAATAGTAGTTACCGTTGCCCAGTAAGCAGATGCAGCGGGACCAAAGCGGACTTCCTTCCCTTCCATTGCTCCGGTAGTTTGAGAAATGCCCATTTTTGCCAGGGCAGGACTTCCACCAAGTTCTGAACTTAGCATAGGCAAAAGCAGCATAAACAAACCAATTGTCATTACTCCAAAGATTGTCCAGGCCAGTTTTTTCCTGCGGATAAAATATCCGAAAGCAATCACCATTGCAATCGGAATGATTACCTGTGCAATTAGCTCGGCCATATTGGTAAAGTAACTTGGGTTTTCGAATGGATGTGCTGAATTTGCTCCAAAATATCCGCCTCCGTTAGTACCCAAATGTTTAATGGCAATCATTTGAGCGGCAGGCCCTCTCGAAACATTAACCGTATCACCCTGTAAAGAAATAAACTTGTCTTTACCATCATAACTTGCCGGGGTACCGTTAAAAGTTAAAATTAAGGCCATCACAAAAGATAGCGGCAACAATAAACGGGTAATTGATTTTACAAAGAACTCCCAGAAATTTCCAAGTTCGGTTGTTGTTTTATCTCTAAAGGCTTTAAAAAGCACAACTGCAGCAGCTATACCTGTGGCAGCACTTACAAACTGAAGAAACATCAGTACATATTGCTGGGTGAGGTAACTTACACCACTTTCGCCTGAGTAATGCTGAAGATTACAGTTGGCCACAAAACTGATAATGGTATTAAATGCTAAATCTGAAGTCATTCCAGGATTTCCATCCGGGTTGAAGGGAAGTTTATCCTGAAAAATGAGTACAAAAAAGCCATAGAATAACCATAATATATTAATGGTGAGCAAAGCTTTTAATTGCTGCTTCCAGTTCATCTGTTCTTTAATGTTGATTCCGGAAAGTTTGTAAATACCAGTTTCCAATGGTTTTAAAAAATCTGTCCAGACTTTTTCTCCTGCAAAAACCTTTGCCAGGTATTTACCCAAAGGTATTGCGATGGCCAGGGTGAGCAAGAATGTGGCGATAATGCCGGTTAATTCAGTGTTCATTTTTTTGATGTGTTAATTGTTCTCCAGGAAGGAGAAAGGATTAAAATTTTTCGGGTTTGATCAGCACGTAAATCATGTAGATAAATACGGCGATGGCGATAATAAATAATGCGATCATAGTGTTAGATTTTTTCGAACCAGTCGATTGATTTGTAAATTGCCCAACAGAGCAAAATGAGAATTAAAAAAAGTAGTATTGTCATGATTGTATTTGCTTTGCATGCCATTAGCCAACTGTTATACCAAAAAAAGCAAAATCAACATAAATCATTAATTTTCAGTTACTTATAAACAAAACACATAATTATAAGAAATTAAGGCATAAAAAAACCCTTCCATTTTGGAAAGGTTTTTTTCATTTGGGGAAATTAATTCGTCATTGCTGAGGGGAAAATCTCAAGTCTTAGCGAGACACTAAGACTAGAAAAAGAGATCCTTCGAATACGCTACCATTAACAGGCTTCAGTAAAGCGGTCGTAATTGCGAGGTACGAAGCAATCTTTCATGCTAGTGAGCCTTGCCATAAAGATTGCTTCGTCGGCTGAAAAAGCCTTACAGCAATGACGATATCCATTAAAGTCTTAGCGAGACACTAAGATTAGGAGAGCTCCAAAGTTTCGAGTAAACTAATATAAATATCAATCCCTTCTTCAATTTCTTCAATACCGATAAACTCATCAGCAGTATGCGAACGTGCAGAATTGCCGGGCCCCATTTTTATTGATGGCATATCCAGCCAGCCTTGATCTGAACTAGTTGGCGACAGGTATGTTTTTCTACCCAATGATAGCCCTGAAATTACAAGCGGGTGAAGAATATCAATATAAGATGGTTTTAATACATTGGCGCGAATAGTAAAATGGCAAGATGTGTGGTTAATTATCGTATTTATAATTTCCCTTTCGGTATAATTGTGATCGAAGCGAATATCTACTGTAAACCTGCACTCATCAGGAACAATATTGTGCTGAATTCCGCCTTTAATCTCCGTAACCGTCATTTTTACGGGTTGCGGCTGATCATCCATAATGGGAAATAAATAGTGCCTGAACCATTCAATATCTTTAAACGCATGGTAAATAGCATTGTCTCCTTCTTCCCTGGCTGCGTGGCCCGCACGGCCTTTCGAAACACAGTCTATTACCATTGATCCTTTTTCAGCAATAGCCATTTGCATACAAGTTGGTTCGCCCACAATTGCAAATGATATTGTCTTCATATCATTTAAGATGCTCCGAATGCCTAATTCTCCTGAGGTTTCCTCTTCAGCAGTAGCCGCCAAACAAAGGTTAAAAGGAAGCTCTTTCCGCTCAAAGAAATACAAAAAAGTGGCAATTAAGGCTACAAGAGGCCCTCCAGCATCATTACTACCCAGCCCGTGTATCTTTTCATCTTCAATAACCGGGTTAAAAGGATCTCTTGAATATTGTCCGTTTGGCCTCACCGTATCGTGATGGGAGTTTAGAAGTATGGTGGGTTTCGAAGCATCAAAATATTTATTGTAGCACCAGATATTATTATGTTTTCTGAAAGTATTTATGCCATGTGTGTTTAAAAAAGATTCGATTTCATTTGCGGTAAATGATTCTTCGCCGCTAAAGGAAGGAATAGTGATTAAGGTAGAAAGTAGCTCGAGCGATTGCTGATACAACTGGTTAAGATCAGTACCCTGGGTAAGGTGAATTTTACTTATGGTATTCATGGTAATGTAATGGGGTGATTAAGAATGTGTAACTTCCTGATAAATTTCTGTTTGCTGATACACAATTGGCTGAGCATCTATAAAATATGCCGGATCGAAAAGCATTGCGGTACAGAGGCAGTTGCATTTTTTCTTCCGCTCCAAAATATCATAGTTTACACAGCTTTTACAGCCTTCCCAAAAATGCCCGTCGTGTGTAATTTCAGCAAAACTTACCGGAAGAAAACCAAGTTTGGTATTCATCCGCATAATTGCCGGCCCTGATGTGATACTAAAGATTTTTGCGTTGGGATATAATCTTCTCGACATTCGGAAGATCTTGTTTTTGATTGACCTTGCAACACCAGAATTTCTGAACTTTGGCGCAACAATAAGACCGGAATTGGATACAAAACGTTCGTTTTCCCAGGTTTCGAGGTAAGAGAAGCCAACCCACTCTCCCGTATCGGTTAGGGCAATAACAGCTTTGCCAGCCGCCATTTTCGAGATTACCGATTCTACCGTTCTTTTTGCAATACCCGAGCCGCGGGCAAGTGCCGATTGTGCTGTTTCCTGTATAATTTCTTCAGCGTAATGTGCATCGTTCTGATTTGCGGTGCGCACAAAAATAATGTGGTTATCCATTGTGATTAAAATTTCATGCCAGGCCGATTACAAAGGAAATGCCTAAACACGATTCTACATCCAAAATCTGGCTTTAAACAACAATATGAAGCACTATTAATTTATCAATAGGAAGCTCCCACCACAATACCTTACCAAAATGAAAGGGTTAGTTCCATAACGGAAAACCATTAACAGTTGAATAAAAAAATCAATGATGCGGTATAATCTTGAATCTAACCTATAGGATAATAACTTACAGTCAAATATTGATGTACTAATACTAATATTTCGGATTTTTTGGCGTATAATAGATTTTGCAAGACCATTAAACTTCTACAAAAATCAAACTTCGATCCCAAAAGTTGATATTATGATGCTCAACGCTAACAAAATTTCCTTTGTAAAGCCCCTTAAACAGTATATGGAGCAATACCATACTTTTCCCGACGATCTCGCAGCCCAATATGAAAAAGATTGTACTGTGGTTATGGTAAAAAAGAATAAACATATTGTTTCACCAATTGATAGTAATGCGGCTCTTTACTTTGTAAAAAGCGGTATTGTACGTGGTTTTGTAAAAGAAGGGAGTAAAGATATTACCACTTGGTTTAGTTTTGGAAACAATATTGTGGGTGCTATACGCCATCCCGATGCACCGAGCAATCAATCTATAGAATATTTGCAGGCCCTCGAAGATTGCGAACTGATCCGCATTCCCTACACCCTGATTGAATATGGATATGCTAATTTTAAAGAAGCAAATATTATTGGCAGAAAACTTCTGGCACTTCATTATTATGCAGCTTCTGAAAGATCTATTCTCGCCAGAATACCGAATGCACTGCGGAGGTACAGAAAATTGGCAGAAAGCAAAAAAATTGACTTGAATAAAATCCCTCTCCGTTACCTGGCCAGTTATTTAGGGATGAGAATAGAAACGCTGAGCAGAATTAGAAGTAAAGAATTTAGTAAAAACACTGAACCTAACGTTGAACTATAGAAGTTGCGATTGGACGTATACCAATCGTAATTTTGAACTTAAACTAACTATATTTTGTTTAAAAAACCGCTTATAAAAGGAAAAGTACAATTCTATATTTCTATAAATTTATGAACTGATATTTCCCACTCACAACTAATTAATTATAAGCATCCCAAAAAAAAGGCACACCCATAATGAGTGCGCCGTTTTTACCTGAACCCATAAATCAATTGGTTTTAGTTTAGAAATTTGTGTTTACAATTAATTGACTGCGACTTGCATCAACAAAATCAAGCGGAATAATTCCATATTTACCATGTATATTATTGGTAAAAAAGGTGGTAATTTTTGGATTTACAGCATTCGAAACTGTAGTAATGCTAGGAATACTGAATACTCCTGCTTTATATCCACTCGCGTAATTAAGATAAAGCTTGTTCGAAGAATCATTTTTTGCCTCGTTTAACAGCGTTTCAATTTTAGTCCATTTGGTATTTACATCGTTAACATTGTAAAAATCCTGCACTTTTAAATTGGCAGCAGCGTTGGCAATGTCGAAAGTAGTATTATCCGCCCAGGCAGTAGCATCAATTCCTTTTGGAGATGAGCCAGAGAACCTTCTTAATAACCTGATTTTTCCACGGATACTACCCAGCGTAGGAATGTTATTGCCCAAATCCCATTTACCAGGGTTTTGCTGTACATAAGCATCAAAAGTCTGCTCAAATGAGCGGGTATTATTTGATGGCGTATGTTCTTCTTTCACACTCATAATGATTGTTTCGGTTGGATGGCTGTTTAAAAAATTAATACAGGCATTCAATACATCATTAAAATTAAGGTTTTGGTAGATGGCTCCATGGTGGATCGCGAAAGCATTATCAATATGCCTGCAACGGATATCCAGATAGCGAACACCTGCATTTAACTGGTCGGCAATGCTTAGGTTCTGGCATTTTGCAGTACCAGATACAGGTTCTATAGTAGCACCAGAATCGTGTGTGCCAGGAATAGATATTGCCGAAATGCTGTTTTGATCTGCCAGTACACTCATCCAGTTGTTTAACGAAACGCTTAACAGTTGCGCTGCCGGACTCGAATTACCTTTAAGTTTTGGACTTACAAAATTTTCTTTTGATTGTTCTTCTTTTTTACAGGCACTAAAGGTTAATACCAAGGCCACAAAAAGTGGTAGTTGTAATTTTCTCATAGTTTTTTTAAGGAAGGTGATGATTTATTTGGTTCAGTATTATAAAACTAGTAAAAGGTTTTACTAAAACAGCACATCCTAAATAATTTCATAATTCGTTAATATAGATTGGGTTATTAACATTTAGGAATAATGATTTTTGTGTAAGAATCCGAAATACTTAAATGCTAAAAAGCCACAGTACTTAACCGTGGCTAAGGTAATGCAATTGATTGTATAACATTTGTGGTTTGAAAACTGAATTAAGGCTTATTAACTTTGAATTAAATTCACGTTAATGCTTTTGGATTGTTAAAAGAAAAAATCAGGTACAAGGGCAGATGCCCTTGTACTGATAGCGTTGAGTATCCCTAAACTTCGCTTTTAGATATCCCTATATATCCAAGTGAGCTGCAATAATAGATGCTTATTCCGAATAATTATAATTTATGCCCGTCCATTTGTTTGTCCAAAAATATGAACGGCTAAAAAATTAATAATGAGCATTTTACAAATTAAAAAAAATAATTAAAAGTAGGTAAATGTAACCGTCGCCTGGCAATTTTTACTTGCTACTGCCCTTATCCAATGCGCACTGAAACCTGCTGGAAATGTGTAATTTAAATTTTGGCCAGCTTTGATTGAGAATTTTTTGTATTGATGAAAACCCGTTAAATCAAAATCTACCTCCAAAGTAATTTCTACATCTTGATCGGTTGCAATCCTTACTTTTTTCTGATCGTAACCAGTCATTAAATAAGGTAATGATGGATTATTTGCTTTTACTGCGGTATTTTTCCATACACTCCCTTCGCCAATCGGTTTACCCATTTTCCACAAATCATCTATACCACCATACCATAATCCATTGGTTTCATTGCCAAAATATTGTCCATCAGGTTTAGCACCTATTTTGGTACCACTTAATACCAATAAGCCTCGCCAGGTACAAAAATCGATTATTTTTTTGCGATGTGTAGTAACCGGGCGAATGGCAGCATAGCCAGATTCACGGCCAACTTCATAAAAAGTACCTTGTACATTCAACATAAAACGTTCCGATTCCACCTCCCGTTTATCTCGGTAAGGAAAACGCTCATATTCATCAGATCCCTTTGGCAAGCGAAAAGTTCCTGTTTTATCTTTGATGATAACAGAAGCCTCATCAACAGTATAATTTTTATTTAGCACTAAAAGCTTTTCCATTTGCGCTATACTATCAGCCGGATTGGTTAGAAACGATAATTTTTCATCAACTTCAAAATATTGCTTTTTTTCCTTTGAAGTATTTAAAACCTGTAGATTTTTGTTGTACCCTGATGGACGGATCAAATTCTCGTTAATTGGAAATTTCTCATTGATCCCTGCCAGCGTATTGAATAACTGATCTTGTATTTTATGTCCCTCCCCGGTGAAATGGAAAAATGCAGAGGCATTACAATCCTTATTTACCTTAAACCGAACCCATGTGGCCTTAAAATCAGCAGGGAAGATAAAATACTGATACGCATTGGCAGCAACGGTGATCTTTTTATAATCTTCCCACTTGTTATTTCCTGCCCTATCTATTTGAACTGTAAAAATTACAGGTTGATCTGATTTTTGAGTAAGATGCAACACCTTTTTATCAAAACCGTTTATCAGAAACGCATCAGATGGTATATTTGCTTTTATAGCATCGTTATCCCACGGGCCACCCCAACCTGTTGCAGCACCCCAGTTTTTTAAATCATTCCACTGCCCAAACCAAAGATTGGATTGTGCCCTGCCAGCCATAGGATTTTCTAAAACAGTGGTTTCGTCTGTAGCTATTACAATTTGATTATTCCAGCTACAAAAATCAGGAATATAACGTAAATGGCTATTTAAAGGCATAATGCCACTGCTGTTGTTCCTTGAAAAAGATTTAGGAAAATCATACATCATGCCGTGCATATCCATCAACATTTTATTATTTCCAACTTCACGGATACGTGGCCATTCGGTATACCAGCCACCTCTATGATCATAGGTATGGGCAGCTTTTGGCAAACGATATGTATACCATTGCCCATGATCCAATAATTTCAGCATTACAGAACGTTTATCCCAACCTATACTCCATAACGGGCTTTCATCATTTGGCGAACCGTAAATACCACCAGGACCAGTAACATCTGTAAACTGTTTTCTTTCAATTATTTTCCAGGTATTACCATCCCAACTTGCTAAAACGCCTTTTTCTTCATCATTTTTAGGTAAATCTCCGGCTTCAAGCATATCTTTTGTAAGCTTAAAAACAGCTTCTTCGCCATTATTTGCAACTACCAATTGTTTTTGCGCAGTGTAAGCACCCTTTCCATGCCAGCCTGGTACAGGTTTATTGAAAAGCTTTTTTACCGCAAGGGTATGCACATTTGTTTCGTATAACATGCCCTCCATATCATAAAAGTAAACCATATTGGCCGGGTTAGTTAAGTGCCGTGCTGTAGCCGTCATTCTGCCAGGCATAACCGAAAATGGAATAGTCCTCACAATTCCTTTATCATTTATAAAATAGTTACTCGTTATTAACTGGTTAGACTCTTTGTGGATCATCCGGTTTGCAGGTGTGCCACCAATGCTTTCGGGATGAATGGTAACATTGAGGCCATTATCAATGCTATACAACTTATCAGAACTTCCTTTAGGCATGTGTGGCGAATAAGTAACCATCCAAAGTTTGCCTGCCCATGGGGTAATGGCTCCAATACCGTTTTCGCCACCATCACCATTTGTTTTTTTTATACTCCCGGGCAGAGACCAACTTTCGTTAAATGTGGCTAAATGTGGGTAAACTCCACTTACTTTTAAGGGCTTATTTTGTGCAAATGCAGCAGTTACCGTTAAAATAGCTGCGCTGATTAATAATGTTGTTTTTAATCGTAGTTCTTTTTTCATTAGAGTTAAGTAATTGGGATTTTAGTAAATCATCAGCTCACAAAAGCTGTATTACCAGGAGCATTAATTTTCATTTAATTTGGTTAGTTTTATAAAAAATAGTTTGTTTTGCAGCAATTGGTTTCAACCTTTGATTTTGCTTTTATAAACTTAGGCAATGATTTATATCACCAAATACTAACCATTTGTACAAATGTTTGCCAATATTATTGACAATACAACAAATTAAAAATCAGTCAATTAAACCAAATGAATAACGAGTTTGTACAAGCCGAAAATTCTGTTTTTTTTAAACAGCTGGATATTTGCTGTAAAAAAGTTGCCAAGGAGATTAGTGAAAAAAGCATTTCTGAATGGAGAAATAGCGACTATATCAAGCTTAGTGGTTTATTGCATCGAAAAACAAAAGTTCATTTGAGTGAAAACACCCTAAAACGCATTTTCGGAAAGCTCAAAACATCAACACGTTATTACCCACAAAAAGCAACAAGAGATGCCCTTGCTCAGTTCATTGGTTTTAGAGATTGGTATGAATTTGAACTTTTACATCCATTAAATGAAAAGGATACTTTAATCGATACTCCTATTAAACCAGAAATAAAACCAGCGACTTCGAAGCATAAGAACAAAATCTATATCTACGTTTTGTTAGGCTTTGGCATTATAATGACCGGCATAATTTCCTTCCTTTTCTTAAGTGGTAACCAGAGCGTTAGCAATGTTAAATTAATCTGTTTAAACCCGGAAGGTAAAAGTCCGCATTCTGCCATTTTTAAATTGGATGTATTGGGAAATCTACCTGATGATCCATCAACTTTTATAATAGACTTTGGAGATGCTAAAACCAAACGATCTGCTTCTGCAAATGCTGTTGTTAATCATTATTATGAAACTCCGGGGCGTTATTTCCCAATATTATACCACAAAAATACACCTATAGATACCGCTTATGTTTACCTGCAAAGCAAGGGATGGGATGTGATTGCTACAATACAATATGATACAACTAGGGTATATCCAATATTAAAGAAAATTTCTACCGCGCCTGATTATCATGTTACTACCAAAGAATTACTGAATGCAGGTATCGATACCAGTAAAACCTTTTTTGTATCGTTTGCAAATGTAAGACCCACAGCTATTAGTGCTGATAATTTTGAATTTAGTGCCGATATTAAAACCTCGGCCGAAAGACCAGGTGTTCGCTGCTCTCAGGCCGATATTGTGATATATGGCGAAAGCGACAGTCATTTTCTAAGTATTATCAAACCAGAATGTATTGCGTGGAGTGCTTACAGATTTTCTGAGCAGTTTAAAAATGGAGATAAAACTGATTTAAGAGCATTCGGACATGATTTAACCAATAGTAAAAATGTTAAATTACAAGTAAAAAATCAGCACGTATCCCTATTAATAGATAATAAGGAAGTTTTTAAAACCACCTATCATAAACCCATTGGAAAATTAATGGGCTTTAAAATTATGTTCGCAGGGATTGGCTCTTTTAAAAACTTCAACCTTGCGGACTTGAAAACGGGCGAAAAGTTTTAAGCATATATCTGCCAATGGCAAAAAATACCACAATTATCATCAGTTAATGGAATAGATGATTATGCGATATGTTAAAATGGTTATATTGCAGCACTAAACCATTAATGAACAATCTCAAAAAAGCTAATTTTAATAAATTATCGTCATTTCTGTTAAAAAAGGAATGCATTTTTGCCATTTACCTAATATTAGCTATTGTAGCAGGTTATAAGCAATATCATCACCATACTTATAACAATTATCTGATTTTTAAATATGTATACTGGCATACTGTAGATTTACAAAACTTATATAACAATTATCCCGAATATTTGGATAGTAACCACTACGGCCCCATATTCTCTATTTTTATTGCCCCATTTGCTTTACTTCCTGATGGTTTGGGCACCATTCTATGGAACATTTCTAATGTATGTATATTACTGTGGGGTATTTACAGCCTACCCATTTCAATAAATAAACGTACTATAATTGCCTGGATCTGTGCTCACGAAACTTTAACTGCCCTATTCAGTTTTCAATTCAACATTGCCCTAACCGGAATAATATTACTCAGCTTTTCTTACCTGATCAAAAAGAAAGAAATACAATCAGCCTTTTTTATTGCCTTTGGCACGCTTGTTAAACTCTATGGAATTGTAGGACTCGCATTTTTTTTCTTCGCTAAGAATAAATTAAAATTTATTGTAGGCTGTTTTATTGCGTTCACCGCACTCTTTTTATTACCAATGGCGCTCTCATCACCAGCATTTATTTTTCAATGTTATTCCGATTGGTACCACTCACTCGCGCACAAAAATGAAATAAATGCTTCTTTAACTTCCTTTCAGGATATTTCTTTAATGGGGATTGTAAGAAGAGTATCCGGGAACGTAAATATCCCAAATACACCATTTTTATTGGGCGGTATGCTTTTGTTCTGTTTACCATATCTGCGGATCAATCAATACAAAAATTTAGGTTTTAGGTTAATGCTTCTGGCATCTACCCTTATTTTTACTGTTATATTTAGCAGCGGGTCGGAATCGCCAACTTACATTATCGCATTCGCCGGTGTTGCCATTTGGTTCGTGGTGCAACAAAAACCCAAAAAAGTATGGGTAATTGCATTGTTTGTTTTCGCTTTTATCTTAACCAGCTTATCTCCAACTGACATTTTCCCGAAATCAGTAAAAGAATTTATTCGTCTATATTCCCTTAAAGCCCTACCTTGCGTAATCATTTGGCTAACCATAATATATCAAATGATGAAAGAAGATTTTAAATCTTATCTGATTGCCGAGAATGAATAAATTAGTTTCTATAGTAATCCCTGCCTACAACGAAGCCGATAATATTTTTGTAATTGCAGAAAGTATTAAAAATGTTTTTTCTACGATCAATTATCGTTACGAGATTATCCTTGTGGATGACGGAAGTGCCGATCATACCCTAGAAAAAATAAAAGACCATGCATTAACCGCAGATAATATATTTTTTCTGGAATTTTCTAAAAACTTCGGTCATCAACTGGCAGTAAAAGCGGGTATGGATCATGCTTTCGGAGATTGTGTTATTTCTATGGATTGTGATATGCAGCATCCACCATAACGTCGATTCCACAAATGCTCCAAAAATGGGAGGAAGGTTTTGAAGTAGTCTATACCATCCGTGAAGAAGATAAAAATTTGTCAAAAAGTAAAAGAGGTTCATCTAATCTGTTTTACAAAACCTTAAACTGGCTTTCGGATATTGACCTTGAGCCGGGAGCGGCTGATTTCCGTTTGCTCGACCAAAAAGTTGTTTCTGTTTTTAGAAATTTTCATGAAAATGAGCCTTTTTTGCGTGGATTAGTAAAATGGTTAGGTTTTAAACAATTTGCCATCAGGTATAACCCTGCTGCCCGGTTTTCAGGCCAAAGTAAATACACGTTTAAAAAAATGATGAGGCTAGCACTTCATGGTGTTACTTCTTTCAGTATAAAACCGCTTTATACTGCCGTTTACCTTGGTTTCACCCTTTCTTTCGCTTCGGTGCTATACATACCCTATATTATTTATGCATTCGTAAATAATGTTGAAGTTTCCGGCTGGGCATCAGTAATTATGACCATTGTTTTTTTTGGAGGATTACAACTCATCATTTTAGGTATTATAGGCATCTACGTCGGTAAAATGTTTATGCAATCTAAAAACCGTCCAAATTACATCATCCGTTCAACAAATATTCAACATAAATAAAATGGTGCTTTTAAGTTTTGATATCGAAGAGTTTGATATGCCTTTTGAATATGGAAAAGACATTTCTTTTGAAGATCAGATTTCCATTTCGAGGGTAGGAACCATTGCCATTTTAGACATTCTGGATAAATACAATGTGAAAGCCACGTTTTTCTGTACCGTTACTTTTGCCGAAAATATTCCGGATCTGATAAAACGAATTACAGAAACAGGTCACGAACTCGCTTCCCATGGATATTATCATTCCGATTTTAAACCAGAACACCTGCTTCAATCTAAACTTAAATTAGAAGAACTCTCTGGCAAAGAAATTACAGGATACCGAATGGCCAGGATGATGCCTGTTGATGAAAAAGAAATTGAAAAAGCCGGATACAGATATAATACATCTATTAATCCAACTTATTTACCAGGGCGCTACAATAATTTTAATATTTCGAGAACACATTTCATTAAAGATAATGTACTACAAATTCCAGCTTCGGTAAGTCCGCTGATCCGTTTTCCATTGTTCTGGCTTTCCTTTCATAACCTACCATTAAGCATATATAAAACATTAGCCAGCTGGACTTATAAAAAGGATAAATACTTGAATATTTATTTTCATCCTGGGAATTTACTGACCTGGAAGATTTTGAAAGATTTGGTTTCCCCACTTATGTAAGGAAAAATACCGGTATGAAAATGATTAAACGCATGGAAAAACTTATTTCATGGATGAAAGTTAAAAATTATACATTCGGAACGTTTCAGGATTTTATCCAAACTATTTCTGTAAAATAAAAATTTATAGCTGAGAACTATTTATACGTTTCAGCCAATTTTAAAGCATTATAGGCATTAACAATACCTCCGCTCACACATACCTCACTAAAAAGTACCCGAACATTTTCACCTTTTTCGTTTTTGTATTTTACTTTGTGTGCAACTTTTGAAACGGATTTCATAATAATCTCACGTATTTGAGCAGGCTTTAATTCCGGATAGTAGCTTAAAATTAGTGCTGCCAAACCTGCAACAACAGGCGAAGCCATACTGGTACCATCCGCCTCCTCATACTTATTGTCGGGTACGGTTGACTTTATTAAAAATCCTGGCGCAAAAACATCTACATTGTATTTACCATAGTTTGAAAAATCTGCTTTAAGGTTATCATCATCCTTGTAAGCACTTGCACCAACCTCAATCCAATTGCTGGCATGTGGGAGATTAAACTTAGCAGTATCTACCGGAATAGCTTTAATCAATGCCGACCTTTCGAAAGGTGGCCGCATGCCCATTCCATTATTTTGTGCCATTGGTTTAGGAGGTGTAAAATCTGGTTTAGTTGGCTTTTTGTTTGCTTGTTTATAAGCTTCAGCTTCCTTACTATCGAAGAACTTATTAGGATAATTTTCTTCTAAATCATTATTTTGATTGTCGTTTCCAGCAGCATGCACCAATAGAACACCTTTTTCTTCCGCATATTTAACAGCAGAATCTACTGCTTTTTTATCCCATTTATAACTTTTGCCAAAGCTCATGTTAATCACCTTTGCGCCGTTATCTACCGCATACCGGATACCATTGGCTACATCCTTATCGCGTTCATCACCAGTGGGCACAACCCGGATAGCCATAATACTTACATTATTGGCTACACCAAAAATGCCTTCAGTGTTTGTGCGATCTGCACCTATAATACCTGATACATGGGTTCCATGGAACGCATCTGGCCCTTTTACATCATTATTCCCGTAGTTTTTTTGATAAGGATTGCTGTAATCGTCACCCACCAATTCAGCACGCATATCATATTTAGGATTTAAGTTATATTTTAACATTGCATCGTATTGCTTATAACCTTCTTTGATGCTTTTGTAAAATTTATCAAAACTTCCATCCTCTCTAGATCCTTTTCTGATGATATTTTTTACCTGTTCTTCGGTCTCATCATCTGCTTTATAACGATCAACATCCTCCAATGTAGGTATTTCCTTTTTATTGATTTTAGCTACCGAATCCAAAACTTTGTTAATTGCAATAAGTACAGAAAATGTGTTACTGGCATCTTCATACTTTTTGCCGAAGTCGCCTACCATTTTTTTATACAATTTAAATTCTTCCTTCTGGCTGCTATCCAAAGGTGTTAGATTGGTTGTAGATTGATATTTTGGTGTATAAATTCTTAATAAGCGTACCAATTCTAAATTATCATACTCGAGATTTCCTTTTTTTGATCCGATAAAATTCCAGCCATGAATATCATCAATGTAACCATTTCCGTCATCGTCAATTCCGTTTCCAGGAATTTCTTTTTTATTCGTCCATAATATGCGTTGTAAGTCAGGATGCTTAATATCTACTCCCCCATCAATTACAGCAACAATGATATTTTGTTTTGGCTTTTTATCTTTCAAAATATCGCGATAAGCCTTTTCCGTACTTATTCCAAAATATCCATTTTCTAACAAATCGAGATTAAACCAATTTGCAGGAAGTTGTACATTTTTACTTTGAGCAAAAACGGAGGTGTTTATGCACAAAATTAAAGCAAGAAAAGTCAATGTCTTAAAGTTCACATTCATCATGATAGTATGTACGAAATACTACAATAATACGGTTTTATTACCTTGAGGGTGAATAATTTTACATTTTTTAACAAGTCATAATGAAGTATACCAACAACTTAATTTTGGAAATATTTCTGCATCATAACATTCATGGAAGAGTCTGTTTCGATATGATCCCTTAACTTTTCTCAACTCCTTAATGGTAGAGAAAAGAAAACCATCTTCGTAATCAGCGGGAACCTAACCATCAACCATTAAGAAATTAAGGTAATTAAGAAAGGGATTCCAAGTTAACGTTGTGCTTAACTCCATAATGTCGGGAAGAAAAATTAGAAAGGCTAATAGGACTGCCTTAAACGAAGAAAACCCTTCAGCATTTCTGCTGAAGGGTTTCTTTTAAGATTTGGCACCGACCTACTCTCCCACGTGTTACCGCAGTACCATCGGCTCTGGTGGGCTTAACTTCTCTGTTCGGAATGGGAAGAGGTGGACACCACCGATATAGGCACCTAAATATTTTATTGAGGTAGAAGGTGGAGGGTGTAAAGGTGGAGGGAAACCCTGAACCTTAAGCCTTTCGCCTTAAACCTTAAACAGTATTGAAAGAAGTTATTATGAAGAACAAACAACAGTCTGTTTGCTTTGAAAGCTTCGGATGATTAGTACTACTCGACTGTGCTGTCACCAGCTTTACATCTGTAGCCTATCAACGTAGTAGTCTTCTACGGTCCTATATGGAATTCTCATCTCGTGGCTAGTTTCGCACTTAGATGCTTTCAGCGCTTATCTATTCCCAGCGTAGCTACTCTGCAATGCCCCTGGCGGAACAACAGATTCACTAGAGGCTGGTCCAACCCGGTCCTCTCGTACTAAGGTCAGCCCCACTCAAAATTCCTACGCCCACAACAGATAGGGACCGAACTGTCTCGCGACGTTCTGAACCCAGCTCGCGTGCCACTTTAATCGGCGAACAGCCGAACCCTTGGGACCTTCTCCAGCCCCAGGATGTGACGAGCCGACATCGAGGTGCCAAACCTCCCCGTCGATATGAGCTCTTGGGGGAGATCAGCCTGTTATCCCCAGCGTACCTTTTATCCTTTGAGCGATGGCCCTTCCATGCAGAACCACCGGATCACTATATCCGTCTTTCGACCCTGATCGACTTGTCTGTCTCACAGTCAAGCAAGCTTATGCTATTGCACTCCGCGTACGGTTACCAAGCGTACTGAGCTTACCTTTGAAAGCCTCCGTTACCTTTTTGGAGGCGACCACCCCAGTCAAACTACCCATCAAACAATGTCTCCCGAATGATCGGGATTAGACACCGAATACAGAAAGGGTGGTATTTCAACGTTGGCTCCACGACGCCTAGCGACGCCGCTTCAAAGCCTCCCACCTATCCTACACATCCTGTATCCAATGTCAATGTTAAATTGTAGTGAAGGTGCATGGGGTCTTTCCGTCCCGTTGCGGGTACCCGGCGTCTTCACCGGGACCACAATTTCACCGAGCTCATGGCTGAGACAGCGCCCAGATCGTTACACCATTCGTGCAGGTCGGAACTTACCCGACAAGGAATTTCGCTACCTTAGGACCGTTATAGTTACGGCCGCCGTTTACTGGGGCTTCGATTCAATGCTTCTCTTACGATGACATCCCCTCTTAACCTTCCAGCACCGGGCAGGTGTCAGGCCTTATACCTCATCTTTCGATTTTGCAAAGCCATGTGTTTTTGTTAAACAGTCGCCTGGGCCTTTTCACTGCGGCTTACATTGCTGCAAGCGCCCCTTCTCCCGAAGTTACAGGGCCATTTTGCCGAGTTCCTTAGCCATGATTCACTCGAGCACCTTAGAATCCTCTTCCCGGAGTACCTGTGTCGGTTTGCGGTACGGGTTTTTATAACCTGAAGCTTAGCGGTTTTTCTTGGAAGTCTGATTACCTGCGCTATCCGCTTACCCGAAGGCTCGCGGTACTATCGACTTTCAGCTAGATCGGCGGATTTGCCTACCGTTCTAATACCTACTGTCTTTAACGATCTATTCCGTCAGATCGCGGCAGTGTCACTACTCCGTCCCCACATCGCAGTTATAAAAAGTACTGGAATATTAACCAGTTGTCCATCGAATTTCCCCTTCGGGTTCTCCTTAGGTCCCGACTGACCCTGATCCGATTAGCGTTGATCAGGAAACCTTATCCTTTCGGTGGGCGGGTTTCTCTCCCGCCTTATCGTTACTTATGCCTACATTTGCTTTTCTATACGCTCCAGCACCCATTACCAGATACCTTCGCTGCATATAGAATGCTCCCCTACCGATATATTTCAATCCCATAGCTTCGGTGAACAGTTTAATGCCCGTTTATTATCCATGCCCGATCGCTCGACTAGTGAGCTGTTACGCACTCTTTAAATGAATGGCTGCTTCCAAGCCAACATCCTAGCTGTCTGTGCAATCGGACCTCGTTAGTTCAACTTAACTGTCACTTGGGGACCTTAGCTGATGGTCTGGGTTCTTTCCCTCTCGGCGCGTGACCTTAGCACCCCGCGCCTCACTGCAGATCATATTTCATAGCATTCGGAGTTTGTCTGGATTTGGTAGGATTTGACTCCCCCGCACCCAATCAGTAGCTCTACCTCTATGAAACTTAATATCCACGCTGTTCCTAAAAACATTTCGGGGAGTACGAGCTATTTCCCAGTTTGATTAGCCTTTCACCCCTACCCACAGATCATCCGGAAACTTTTCAACGTTTATCGGTTCGGTCCTCCAGTACGTGTTACCGCACCTTCAACCTGTCCATGGGTAGATCACAAGGTTTCTGGGTCTATCCCCTCCTGACTATACGCCCTGTTCAGACTCGCTTTCGCTTCGGATCCGTGCCTGAAGCACTTAACCTTGCCAGAGAGGAGTAACTCGTAGGCTCATTATGCAAAAGGCACGCCGTCACACCACTTGGATGCTCCGACCGCTTGTAAGTACACGGTTTCAGGTTCTATTTCACTCCCCTGTTCGGGGTTCTTTTCACCTTTCCCTCACGGTACTGGTTCACTATCGGTCTCTCAGGAGTATTTAGCCTTACCGGATGGTGCCGGCAGATTCCCACAAGGCGTCTCCGACCTCGCGGTACTCAGGATACTACTAGACTGGTATTCTATACGTGTACAGGGCTATCACCTTGTGTCGCCGGGCTTCCCATCCCGTTCCACTTCTGTTTACCAATGCCACATCGTAGTCCTACAACCCCCACTTTGCCGTAACAAAGTAGGTTTGGGCTCTTTCCCTTTCGCTCGCCACTACTTAGGAAATCATTGTTATTTTCTCTTCCTCTGCTTACTTAGATGTTTCAGTTCGGCAGGTTTGCTCATTATATGTGACTAGTCTTCAACTAGCCGGGTTGCCCCATTCGGAAATCTTCGGATCAGTTCCTATTTGCAAATACCCGAAGCTTATCGCAGCTTATCACGTCCTTCATCGCCTCTGAGAGCCAAGGCATCCCCCGTGTACTCTTTATTACTTTCTTCTACTCATATGCCTTTTGCGCCATATGGTATGCTTTTTTTGCTCTTGTCATGATGTCTCATACTTATCGGTTTCTTGCGATCCCTTTAAGCGAGCACAAACACAACAGTCGCCTATTGTTGTTTGCTCTTCTTTTTTAACTTCTTCCAATATGTCAAAGAACTTTACTGAGGCTGAAGGCCGAAGGTATAAAGGCGGAGGGTTTCATTGTCCCCAACCTAAGCTCCGTTTCAGCTCCGTTAGTAAAAAACTGCGGTCTCGAACCGTTCCATACATTTGATCGTATGTGCCCCATGGCGTTTCTTCTTTTCTTAATCTTTATGTCAATGTATATTATCTATCCCGATAATAAGGTTGTATTATGTGTTTTTTGAAAGCTTTCAGCTTTGGTCTTTAAGCTTTATGCTCAAATGTGGAGAATAACGGAGTCGAACCGTTGACCTCCTGCGTGCAAGGCAGGCGCTCTAGCCAGCTGAGCTAATCCCCCAAAAGGATCTTAATGTGTAGTCCCGTCCAGATTTGAACTGGAGACCCCTACATTATCAGTGTAGTGCTCTAACCAGGCTGAGCTACGGGACTTCTTGATTTTAAGGTAGGCTTAATAGTTGCAGTATATAGTATCTTACCGCTACTGCTTCCCTTTTTGGCTTACCCTTCATGTCTCCGTTGCGCTTGCCTTTATAGCAGCCCACCGTTTTCTTCTGGGTGTTTCTTTTTTCTCTTGTTTTTTTAAAGTATCCGGTATCTGTGCCCTCCGCCTTTCAGCTTTGGTCTTTTACCTTTTACCTTATTTGAAATATCATGTTGCGTGGCGAGTAGGCGGTGCTACTCCAGAAAGGAGGTATTCCAGCCGCACCTTCCGGTACGGCTACCTTGTTACGACTTAGCCCCAGTTATCGGTTTTACCCTAGGACGCTCCTTGCGGTTACATACTTTAGGTACCCCCAACTTCCATGGCTTGACGGGCGGTGTGTACAAGGCCCGGGAACGTATTCACCGCGTCATTGCTGATACGCGATTACTAGCGAATCCAACTTCATGGGGTCGAGTTGCAGACCCCAATCCGAACTGTGAACGGCTTTGTGAGATTCGCATACCGTTGCCGGCTAGCTGCCCTCTGTACCGTCCATTGTAGCACGTGTGTAGCCCCGGACGTAAGGGCCATGATGACTTGACGTCGTCCCCTCCTTCCTCTCTGTTTGCACAGGCAGTCTGTTTAGAGTCCCCACCATAACGTGCTGGCAACTAAACATAGGGGTTGCGCTCGTTGCGGGACTTAACCCAACACCTCACGGCACGAGCTGACGACAGCCATGCAGCACCTAGTTTCGTGTGATTGCTCACTCATTTATCTCTAAATGATTCACTAACTTTCAAGCCCGGGTAAGGTTCCTCGCGTATCATCGAATTAAACCACATGCTCCTCCGCTTGTGCGGGCCCCCGTCAATTCCTTTGAGTTTCACTCTTGCGAGCGTACTCCCCAGGTGGAACACTTAACGCTTTCGCTTAGCCGCTGACTGTGTACCGCCAACAGCGAGTGTTCATCGTTTAGGGCGTGGACTACCAGGGTATCTAATCCTGTTTGATCCCCACGCTTTCGTGCCTCAGCGTCAATAAGACCATAGTAAGCTGCCTTCGCAATCGGTGTTCTGAGACATATCTATGCATTTCACCGCTACTTGTCTCATTCCGCCTACCTCTAGTCCATTCAAGCCCATCAGTATCAAGGGCACTGCGATAGTTGAGCTACCGTCTTTCACCCCTGACTTAACAGGCCGCCTACGCACCCTTTAAACCCAATAAATCCGGATAACGCTTGGATCCTCCGTATTACCGCGGCTGCTGGCACGGAGTTAGCCGATCCTTATTCTTCCGGTACATTCAGCTTCCTACACGTAGAAAGGTTTATTCCCGGATAAAAGCAGTTTACAACCCATAGGGCAGTCTTCCTGCACGCGGCATGGCTGGTTCAGAGTTGCCTCCATTGACCAATATTCCTTACTGCTGCCTCCCGTAGGAGTCTGGTCCGTGTCTCAGTACCAGTGTGGGGGGCCATCCTCTCAGATCCCCTAGTCATCGTCGCCTTGGTGGGCCGTTACCCCGCCAACTAGCTAATGACACGCATGCCCATCTCAATCCCATAAATGTTTGATCATTGGATAATGCCATCCTGTGATTTTATGCGGTATTAATCCGGATTTCTCCGGGCTATCCCCCAGATTAAGGTAGGTTGCATACGCGTTACGCACCCGTGCGCCACTTTCAAATCCAGCAAGCTGGATAATCTCGTTCGACTTGCATGTATTAGGCCTGCCGCTAGCGTTCATCCTGAGCCAGGATCAAACTCTCCATTGTAAAATGTGTTGTAAGATGCTGACCAGTTTTAACTATTGTTAAAAATAGTCTTCTTTTTTGTTATGTTGTCTGTTAGACACCACCTTTAAAATAAAGCTACGTAATCATGTACTTTGATCGGTACTCCATTACCTCGCTACGCTACATTGACATCTCTTTTAAGAACTTGTTGACCTGGTAACCTCACGGCCGGCCATTTTATATATCTTCGGTATCAGTTTGGAAAAGTCTTGTTCGTCTTCCCCGTGTTTCATCCGTTTCAATCTTTTTTCTGTTCGCTTTCCGCAACATCCGCTGCTCAGCTTTTTGCCCTTCCTTTCGGTTGGGAGTGCAAAGGTAAGGATCTTTTTCAAACTTCCAAATAAAATAAATTTTATTTTTTTACTCTCTTTTTTCCTTTCCCCTTATTTCAATAGGCTGATTTTAGTCAGCCTTTCCGTCCTTCCGGAGCGGGCTGCAAAGGTAGCAATCTTTTCTTCACCTGCAACATTTATTTTAAAATAAATCCTGCCCTATCATCACCCTCTGCCATCCTTTCATTCAAAACCCTTCCTCCGAAGCGGGATGCAAAAGTAGGGAATTTCAGCTTATCCGCAAAGGAAATCCACGGAATATCAACAGATCCGACGTAACTCGATGGTTTTCAATAAGAAAAATTTAATGGGGAAGGCAAACTTTTTGGAAGTTAACGTGTTTATAGCGGTTTTGTTCACGGGGGATTGCACGGTTTTATCTGCGCTCGACTGTTTGAAAATCAGAAAGACCCTGCTAGCTAAACCCGGCAGCAGCGGCAGCGCCCGGCTTTTCGCCGCGACTACAGCGAATGACTTTTATAGTAGTACGGAATAGACTTTACAAAAAAAAATAAAAATCCTTTTAAGATGGGTTAATTGATCGATAAAAACCCTACGAATTAAGATTTAATAATAACAATCAATTTTTTAACTAAAGTAATGATTGCAACCAAAACAATTCCAGCAACGAGACCAAAGCCAAATTCTCTAATAATTGATGGACAAGTAGGGAAAACATGATGTAAAAATGCTATGTTATGTGCAAATATTCCACCTGACACCAGGATTAAAGCAACGGTACCAACTACACTTAATATTTTAATTATAATTGGTAACGACTGAACCAACAACTTTCCAATGCGTGACAGTATCCCCTTTTCACCGTAAGCTTTGATTAACCTGTAACCAACATCATCCATTCGAACAATTGCTGCTACAATTCCATAAACACCAATTGTAGCCAATAAAGCGACAACAGAAACGGTCATAATCTGAATAGCAAGTTTTTGATCTAATACGCTGCCCAATGCGATGATTACGATTTCTATTGAAAGGATAAAATCAGTGGTAATGGCAGATCTGATTTTTACCTTTTCTGCAGCTTCTCCTTCCTGAATAACTTCCTTTGCTTCTGCTTGCGAAGATTTGGCCTTATGAAAAAAATATTCTACTATTTTTTCCACTCCTTCAAAAGCTAAATATAAACCACCGAGAACCAAAATCACTTTAATCGCTACGGGAAAAAAAACATTTAAGAGTAATGCTATTGGAACAATAATAATTTTATTAACTAAAGACCCTTTTGTGATTGCCCAAAGCACTGGCAGTTCTCTAGATGAAAGAAAACCAGTTGATTTTTCTGCGTTCACGGCTAAGTCATCACCCAAAATTCCAGCAGTCTTCTTAGCAGCAACCTTTGCAGTTACTGCTACATCATCCATTAACGCACCTATATCATCTAAAATCGCAAAAAAACCCGAAGCCATATCTAATTATTAATGTTGCAAAATATCAATTCCTTTTTAGATTATCTTATTAAATTAAAAATCCCTATCGTTATAATATATCCAAACTGGATTAACTAAATTTAGGAGTGGAAGTAATTATTATAAAATTTAAAATGATAAACCAAGAACATCGGAAGGAGGGTTTAGTTTGAATATTTATTCAAAAAAGTAAAACGGGTAAAGTCTTTTCGTAAATCAGATAATCAGCGGGAACCTAACCATCAACCAGTTAGAAATTGAGTACAGCTCCGTTTCGATATGATCCTTTAAGTTTTCTTAACTTCTTAATGGTTGAATAAACAATCTGCGGAGATCTGCATAATCTGTAGGAAACAGCCTTCTTACTATTTAGAAATTGAGGTAAATAAAGAAAGGGTTTCCATGCCAACATAGTGCTTCTTCATGCCGGGAAGAAAAATCAGAAATGCTGATAGGACTGCCTTAAACGAAGAAAACCCTTCAACATTTCTGCTGAAGGGTTTCTTTTAAGATTTGGCACCGACCTACTCTCCCACGTGTTACCGCAGTACCATCGGCTCTGGTGGGCTTAACTTCTCTGTTCGGAATGGGAAGAGGTGGACACCACCGATATAGGCACCTAAATATTTTATTGAGGTAGAAGGTGGAGGGTGTAAAGGTGGAGGGAAACCCTGAACCTTAAGCCTTTCGCCTTAAACCTTAAACAGTATTGAAAGAAGTTATTATGAAGAACAAACAACAGTCTGTTTGCTTTGAAAGCTTCGGATGATTAGTACTACTCGACTGTGCTGTCACCAGCTTTACATCTGTAGCCTATCAACGTAGTAGTCTTCTACGGTCCTATATGGAATTCTCATCTCGTGGCTAGTTTCGCACTTAGATGCTTTCAGCGCTTATCTATTCCCAGCGTAGCTACTCTGCAATGCCCCTGGCGGAACAACAGATTCACTAGAGGCTGGTCCAACCCGGTCCTCTCGTACTAAGGTCAGCCCCACTCAAAATTCCTACGCCCACAACAGATAGGGACCGAACTGTCTCGCGACGTTCTGAACCCAGCTCGCGTGCCACTTTAATCGGCGAACAGCCGAACCCTTGGGACCTTCTCCAGCCCCAGGATGTGACGAGCCGACATCGAGGTGCCAAACCTCCCCGTCGATATGAGCTCTTGGGGGAGATCAGCCTGTTATCCCCAGCGTACCTTTTATCCTTTGAGCGATGGCCCTTCCATGCAGAACCACCGGATCACTATATCCGTCTTTCGACCCTGATCGACTTGTCTGTCTCACAGTCAAGCAAGCTTATGCTATTGCACTCCGCGTACGGTTACCAAGCGTACTGAGCTTACCTTTGAAAGCCTCCGTTACCTTTTTGGAGGCGACCACCCCAGTCAAACTACCCATCAAACAATGTCTCCCGAATGATCGGGATTAGACACCGAATACAGAAAGGGTGGTATTTCAACGTTGGCTCCACGACGCCTAGCGACGCCGCTTCAAAGCCTCCCACCTATCCTACACATCCTGTATCCAATGTCAATGTTAAATTGTAGTGAAGGTGCATGGGGTCTTTCCGTCCCGTTGCGGGTACCCGGCGTCTTCACCGGGACCACAATTTCACCGAGCTCATGGCTGAGACAGCGCCCAGATCGTTACACCATTCGTGCAGGTCGGAACTTACCCGACAAGGAATTTCGCTACCTTAGGACCGTTATAGTTACGGCCGCCGTTTACTGGGGCTTCGATTCAATGCTTCTCTTACGATGACATCCCCTCTTAACCTTCCAGCACCGGGCAGGTGTCAGGCCTTATACCTCATCTTTCGATTTTGCAAAGCCATGTGTTTTTGTTAAACAGTCGCCTGGGCCTTTTCACTGCGGCTTACATTGCTGCAAGCGCCCCTTCTCCCGAAGTTACAGGGCCATTTTGCCGAGTTCCTTAGCCATGATTCACTCGAGCACCTTAGAATCCTCTTCCCGGAGTACCTGTGTCGGTTTGCGGTACGGGTTTTTATAACCTGAAGCTTAGCGGTTTTTCTTGGAAGTCTGATTACCTGCGCTATCCGCTTACCCGAAGGCTCGCGGTACTATCGACTTTCAGCTAGATCGGCGGATTTGCCTACCGTTCTAATACCTACTGTCTTTAACGATCTATTCCGTCAGATCGCGGCAGTGTCACTACTCCGTCCCCACATCGCAGTTATAAAAAGTACTGGAATATTAACCAGTTGTCCATCGAATTTCCCCTTCGGGTTCTCCTTAGGTCCCGACTGACCCTGATCCGATTAGCGTTGATCAGGAAACCTTATCCTTTCGGTGGGCGGGTTTCTCTCCCGCCTTATCGTTACTTATGCCTACATTTGCTTTTCTATACGCTCCAGCACCCATTACCAGATACCTTCGCTGCATATAGAATGCTCCCCTACCGATATATTTCAATCCCATAGCTTCGGTGAACAGTTTAATGCCCGTTTATTATCCATGCCCGATCGCTCGACTAGTGAGCTGTTACGCACTCTTTAAATGAATGGCTGCTTCCAAGCCAACATCCTAGCTGTCTGTGCAATCGGACCTCGTTAGTTCAACTTAACTGTCACTTGGGGACCTTAGCTGATGGTCTGGGTTCTTTCCCTCTCGGCGCGTGACCTTAGCACCCCGCGCCTCACTGCAGATCATATTTCATAGCATTCGGAGTTTGTCTGGATTTGGTAGGATTTGACTCCCCCGCACCCAATCAGTAGCTCTACCTCTATGAAACTTAATATCCACGCTGTTCCTAAAAACATTTCGGGGAGTACGAGCTATTTCCCAGTTTGATTAGCCTTTCACCCCTACCCACAGATCATCCGGAAACTTTTCAACGTTTATCGGTTCGGTCCTCCAGTACGTGTTACCGCACCTTCAACCTGTCCATGGGTAGATCACAAGGTTTCGCGTCTACCCCCTCTGACTATACGCCCTGTTCAGACTCGCTTTCGCTTCGGATCCGTGCCTGAAGCACTTAACCTTGCCAGAGAGGAGTAACTCGTAGGCTCATTATGCAAAAGGCACGCCGTCACACCACTTGGATGCTCCGACCGCTTGTAAGTACACGGTTTCAGGTTCTATTTCACTCCCCTGTTCGGGGTTCTTTTCACCTTTCCCTCACGGTACTGGTTCACTATCGGTCTCTCAGGAGTATTTAGCCTTACCGGATGGTGCCGGCAGATTCCCACAAGGCGTCTCCGACCTCGCGGTACTCAGGATACTACTAGACTGGTATTCTATACGTGTACAGGGCTATCACCTTGTGTCGCCGGGCTTCCCATCCCGTTCCACTTCTGTTTACCAATGCCACATCGTAGTCCTACAACCCCCACTTTGCCGTAACAAAGTAGGTTTGGGCTCTTTCCCTTTCGCTCGCCACTACTTAGGAAATCATTGTTATTTTCTCTTCCTCTGCTTACTTAGATGTTTCAGTTCGGCAGGTTTGCTCATTATATGTGACTAGTCTTCAACTAGCCGGGTTGCCCCATTCGGAAATCTTCGGATCAGTTCCTATTTGCAAATACCCGAAGCTTATCGCAGCTTATCACGTCCTTCATCGCCTCTGAGAGCCAAGGCATCCCCCGTGTACTCTTTATTACTTTCTTCTACTCATATGCCTTTTGCGCCATATGGTATGCTTTTTTTGCTCTTGTCATGATGTCTCATACTTATCGGTTTCTTGCGATCCCTTTAAGCGAGCACAAACACAACAGTCGCCTATTGTTGTTTGCTCTTCTTTTTTAACTTCTTCCAATATGTCAAAGAACTTTACTGAGGCTGAAGGCCGAAGGTATAAAGGCGGAGGGTTTCATTGTCCCCAACCTAAGCTCCGTTTCAGCTCCGTTAGTAAAAAACTGCGGTCTCGAACCGTTCCATACATTTGATCGTATGTGCCCCATGGCGTTTCTTCTTTTCTTAATCTTTATGTCAATGTATATTATCTATCCCGGTAATAAGGTTGTATTATGTGTTTTTTGAAAGCTTTCAGCTTTGGTCTTTAAGCTTTATGCTCAAATGTGGAGAATAACGGAGTCGAACCGTTGACCTCCTGCGTGCAAGGCAGGCGCTCTAGCCAGCTGAGCTAATCCCCCAAAAGGATCTTAATGTGTAGTCCCGTCCAGATTTGAACTGGAGACCCCTACATTATCAGTGTAGTGCTCTAACCAGGCTGAGCTACGGGACTTCTTGATTTTAAGGTAGGCTTAATAGTTGCAGTATATAGTATCTTACCGCTACTGCTTCCCTTTTTGGCTTACCCTTCATGTCTCCGTTGCGCTTGCCTTTATAGCAGCCCACCGTTTTCTTCTGGGTGTTTCTTTTTTCTCTTGTTTTTTTAAAGTATCCGGTATCTGTGCCCTCCGCCTTTCAGCTTTGGTCTTTTACCTTTTACCTTATTTGAAATATCATGTTGCGTGGCGAGTAGGCGGTGCTACTCCAGAAAGGAGGTATTCCAGCCGCACCTTCCGGTACGGCTACCTTGTTACGACTTAGCCCCAGTTATCGGTTTTACCCTAGGACGCTCCTTGCGGTTACATACTTTAGGTACCCCCAACTTCCATGGCTTGACGGGCGGTGTGTACAAGGCCCGGGAACGTATTCACCGCGTCATTGCTGATACGCGATTACTAGCGAATCCAACTTCATGGGGTCGAGTTGCAGACCCCAATCCGAACTGTGAACGGCTTTGTGAGATTCGCATACCGTTGCCGGCTAGCTGCCCTCTGTACCGTCCATTGTAGCACGTGTGTAGCCCCGGACGTAAGGGCCATGATGACTTGACGTCGTCCCCTCCTTCCTCTCTGTTTGCACAGGCAGTCTGTTTAGAGTCCCCACCATAACGTGCTGGCAACTAAACATAGGGGTTGCGCTCGTTGCGGGACTTAACCCAACACCTCACGGCACGAGCTGACGACAGCCATGCAGCACCTAGTTTCGTGTGATTGCTCACTCATTTATCTCTAAATGATTCACTAACTTTCAAGCCCGGGTAAGGTTCCTCGCGTATCATCGAATTAAACCACATGCTCCTCCGCTTGTGCGGGCCCCCGTCAATTCCTTTGAGTTTCACTCTTGCGAGCGTACTCCCCAGGTGGAACACTTAACGCTTTCGCTTAGCCGCTGACTGTGTACCGCCAACAGCGAGTGTTCATCGTTTAGGGCGTGGACTACCAGGGTATCTAATCCTGTTTGATCCCCACGCTTTCGTGCCTCAGCGTCAATAAGACCATAGTAAGCTGCCTTCGCAATCGGTGTTCTGAGACATATCTATGCATTTCACCGCTACTTGTCTCATTCCGCCTACCTCTAGTCCATTCAAGCCCATCAGTATCAAGGGCACTGCGATAGTTGAGCTACCGTCTTTCACCCCTGACTTAACAGGCCGCCTACGCACCCTTTAAACCCAATAAATCCGGATAACGCTTGGATCCTCCGTATTACCGCGGCTGCTGGCACGGAGTTAGCCGATCCTTATTCTTCCGGTACATTCAGCTTCCTACACGTAGAAAGGTTTATTCCCGGATAAAAGCAGTTTACAACCCATAGGGCAGTCTTCCTGCACGCGGCATGGCTGGTTCAGAGTTGCCTCCATTGACCAATATTCCTTACTGCTGCCTCCCGTAGGAGTCTGGTCCGTGTCTCAGTACCAGTGTGGGGGGCCATCCTCTCAGATCCCCTAGTCATCGTCGCCTTGGTGGGCCGTTACCCCGCCAACTAGCTAATGACACGCATGCCCATCTCAATCCCATAAATGTTTGATCATTGGATAATGCCATCCTGTGATTTTATGCGGTATTAATCCGGATTTCTCCGGGCTATCCCCAGATTAAGGTAGGTTGCATACGCGTTACGCACCCGTGCGCCACTTTCAAATCCAGCAAGCTGGATAATCTCGTTCGACTTGCATGTATTAGGCCTGCCGCTAGCGTTCATCCTGAGCCAGGATCAAACTCTCCATTGTAAAATGTGTTGTAAGATGCTGACCAGTTTTAACTATTGTTAAAAATAGTCTTCTTTTTTGTTATGTTGTCTGTTAGACACCACCTTTAAAATAAAGCTACGTAATCATGTACTTTGATCGGTACTCCATTACCTCGCTACGCTACATTGACATCTCTTTTAAGAACTTGCTGACCTGGTAACCTCACGGCCGGCCATTGTATATATCTTCGGTTTCAGTTTGGAAAAGTCTTGTTCGTCTTCCCCGTGTTTCATCCGTTTCAATCTTTTTTCTGTTTGCTTTCCGCAACATCCGCTGCTCAGCTTTTTGCCCTTCCTTTCGGTTGGGAGTGCAAAGGTAAGGATCTTTTTCAAACTTCCAAATAAAATAAATTTTATTTTTTTGATCTTCTTTTTCCTTTCCTTTATTTCAACTTGCTGATTTTATTCAGCTTTCCGTCCTTCCGGAGCGGGATGCAAAGGTAGCAATCTTTTCTTCACCCGCAACATTTATTTTAAAATAAATCCTGCCTTATCATCACCCTCTGCCATCCTTTCATTCAAAACCCTTCCTCCGAAGCGGGATGCAAAAGTAGGGAATTTCAGCTTATCCGCAAAGAAAATCCACGGAATATGGAAAGGTCCGACGTAACTCGATGGTTTTCAGAAAGAAAAATTTAATGGGGAAGGCAAACTTTTTGGAACTTAACGTGTTTATAGGGGTTTTGTTCATAGGGATTGCAAGGTTTCATCTGCGCCCAGCTGTTTCAGGTTACCGGAAAACCCTGCAAAATAAACCCGATTAAAATGAAAAGCCCGCAGCGCAGTGAGGACTTGTAATGAAAAGCGGGAAGAAACTTATATAGTAGCAAGGAACAGGCTTTACAGATAACAATAAACACATTGGTGGATTTCTGAAATTCTACAACATATATTAAAGCTTACAAATGCTTATGCCTACCTATATAGTAACAATAAATTTTAAACAATATTTAATACTTTTATGCTTTTATTATAATTATCCCCAAAAAACATGAAGTTCCTATTCAAACTAAACCTTTCTCTCCTTTTTATCGGAATAGTTGAGGTTGGTTATGCTCAAAATTACAAAAACGAGCTTGTTATTATTTCTGAAAACGACGCTTACATAGATATTACAAGTGACCGCTATTATACTAATGGCGCATTTATTAAATATAGGCATGCATTAAACGGAGAAAATTTAAAAACGGGAAGAAGCAAGGAGATTATCGGTTTCGAACTTGGTCAAAAAATATATAACCCTTATTATAGTTTTGTACCAAACCCTGCGCTGCACGACCGCCCGTTTACAGCTTATCTTTATGGCGAGGCAAATTATAGCCGTTACTTCACCAATAAACAGATGCTTAAGGTTTCTGCACAGGTTGGAATTACGGGTAAAGATGCCCTGGGGTGAACAATTTCAGAAGGCATTTCATAAATTAGTTGGGCAAAATCAAATTGAGGGTTGGGAATATGGCTTAAATAGCGAACCGAACGTTAAACCTAGGTGCAGAATATAACAAGCTTCTGATTGAAACAAATAATAAAATATTTGATGTTACCGGAACTGCTTCGGCTGCACTTGGCAATGTAATTACGAAAGCAAACCTGGGCGCAATGTTCGGTTTGGGCAGATTTAATGATATGGATGGCTCAAGCTGCCTTTAACAGTTTGGTAAGTAATAATAATGTAAACAAGGCGCAACGGAAGTATGAGCTTTTCTTACTGTAAGTCCGCAGTTACATGCTATTGCTTTTAATTCCAGTTTACAGGGTGGCTTATTTTTAAATGATAAGGGCCCAATTACCTTTAAACCCAAACCTATAGTATTTACCACACAGGTTGGTTTAACTTTTGCCATTGCACGTTGGACGGCCAATTATACTGCTACCTTTACTTCTAACGAGGTTAAAAATAGTGCTACTGGCTATCGCTACGCCTTTTATAGTCTTGCTTACCGTTTTAGTAAAAGCTAATGAAAAAAAAAATACTCATTTTAGTTATAGTGCTTACTGGCTTCACATTTGCGAAAGCTCAAATTGCGCCAGAAAATCATTCGATTATTTTGAAGCCTGTATTTGGTACGCACGTAAATAGTGACCAAGGACACTTATTTCAGGATCAGATTACGGGTTTTGATGCGGCTTATTTTAAAGATATTAGCCAGAACAGCGATAAATGGATTGATTTTATTGGGGCAAAATCATACGGGATTGGTTTTATTTTCAGAGATCTGAGTAAATTGAAGGGTACTAAGGATACTTCTGAACATGCGTTCGGGCAGGTATATGGCCTGGTTGCACAAATGGATTTTGAGTTGTTTAAAATTGGGAAAGTCAAATTTAACTTTACACCGGGTGTTGGCCTGGGCTATACCAATAAGTATTATTATAACAACACCAAAAATAGATTTTTAGGAAGCCCTATTAATGAAACGATAAAAGCTGATTTGGGCATAGAACTGCCGATAAGCAAATATACTGATTTAATGGCGGGCTTTGGTTTTTTGCATGTATCTAACGGTGGCGCAACTGTTCCAAATGGCGGATTGAATACCGGAAATGTTTACATCGGGCTTAAACTAAACAATCAAAAGGCATTAACAGCTGAGCGGAAGAGTACATATACTACGCTCCAAAGAAATTCTGTTGAGCTTAGTGCTGGTTTAGGTGCAAGGGGATTATTTGGCGACCGCACAAAAAGCTTATATAAAAGCGGATTGTATGCCGGTTACAATTTCTACCTTAACGATGTAATATCTTTGAAAGCAGGAGGAGATGCTGTTTACTATTTCACCACTTTTGATCCGAACAATTATGCCGGTACTTTCCAGAATTACGGCTCATCGTATGATAAATGGCGTACAGGTATTAGTGTGGGTGCAGATATTAATTTATGGCGTATTACAGTTGCAGCTCAAATCGGGAAGTATATCCACTATAATAGGTTAATGGAAAAAGCAACATGGTACTGGACATTCGGCCCCACCTATAACATTACGCCACATTTGGGTTTACAAGCAAAAACCTATATGCACTTTGCCCAGGCAGATTATGTTAACTGGGGTATAGTTTACAGGTTTTAATATTGCCCTGTACTTAACAATACTAAGGTGCATGCTTCAACTGGCTCAATATCATGCTGATCCAGAAGTTTTTCGAGTTCATAATTCTCGGTACCTGGATTAAAAATTACGCGTTTGGGTTTAGTTGCCAAAATATAATCGTGGTATTGTGGCTGCAGCGCAGGACCGATATATAAGGTGATGGTATCAATATCGTTGTAAATTTCGCCGGGTTTTTCAATTTCTACCCCCGCAACCTCTCCTTTTTTTATCCCAACATTTACAATTTCGTGGTTAAAACGTTTGAGCATATTTGCTGCTTTATATGCGTATCTTGATGGATCTGGCGATGCACCTATAATTAGGGTCTTTTTCATTTTTTAGTAAATTAAATACACAGTTTGAGTATTACTGAGATTAAAACTTGGAAAGTAAAGCAATTTGCCCTGAATGATAGGCATGGTGCTGTGCCAATCCACTTACAAGTTCTACATTGGTTACAGCTGTTCCTAAAGCTGGGTTTCGTTCGCTTTTCACTTCATCATCCCACTGGTTATCTTTAATTGCTTCGCAAACCCTGATCAATTCTTCATTTGCAATTTTAAAATTGAAGATAATACGCTCCCAATCTTTTGGCGTTCTACCTTCTGGCTCAGGCCAATCACCCATTGCAGGTTCTTCAGCTGGTTTACCTGTTAATCTTGAAGAAACTTCTTCCGTCCATGCGGTTAAATGCAGGGCAATTTCAGCAATAGAATGGGCACCTGGAACAAAATGATTAAATGCACTTTCGGGATTAACGTTATTAAGCGTTTGCATTACATGATTACCATGCCAGGCATCGCCATTAAAGGCTTTTTTTATTTCATTCGTGATATTAAACATACCAAAACAACAATTGGTACAATATAAAGTTTGTTATGATGCGCTTAATATTGCATTTGCACAATTAATGCCATCTATTGCCGCCGATACAATTCCACCTGCATAACCGGCCCCTTCGGCACAAGGATACAAACCTTTTACCTGTGGATGCTGATAGGATTCTTTATCTCTGGGAATTCTGACCGGTGAAGATGTTCTACTCTCTACCCCAACTAAAATTGCCTCGTTTGTATAATAACCTTTTATCTTTTTGCCGAACAAAGGCAGTGCTGCACGCAAACTATCGGATACAAAATTGGGCAAAATATTATCGAGCATTGAACTTTTGGTACCTGGGAGATATGAATTTTTCGGCAGATCGATAGATAACTTATTGTTTACGAAATCGACCATGCGTTGTGCGGGTGCTACCAAGTTACCTCCACCAGCCTCAAAAGCCATTTTTTCAATTTCTGATTGAAAATGCAACATCCTTAAGGGATCATAGCCCTGAACATCATCCAAAGTAACCTGAACCACAGTACCAGAATTGGCATATGGATTATTACGCTTTGATGGCGACCAGCCGTTAACTACAATTTCATTTTCGCCTGTAGCACAGGGAGCGATAATGCCTCCCGGACACATACAAAAAGAAAATACACCACGGCTACCTACCTGCTCTACCAAGCTGTAATATGCCGGCGGTAAAAATTCTGAACGGATATCGCAATGGTATTGTGCGGCATCAATAATTTGCTGAGGATGCTCAATCCTTACACCCAAGGCAAAAGGCTTGGCCTCGATCAGGATATTTTTACGGTTTAACAGTTCATATATATCTCTAGCTGAATGACCGGTGGCAAGGATAACCTCGTCGGCAAACAGCTTTTCTTCAAAATTGATTTCTATTCCTTTTACTTTACCAAATTCGACCAAAATATCAGTCATCTGGCTATCGAACATCACCTCACCCCCAGCATTTAAAATCGTATCTTTAATGGAAGTGATGATATGCGGAAGTTTGTTTGTACCGATATGCGGACGGGCATCTATGGCAATATCAGGCTCTGCGCCGTGATTTACAAAAACCTGAAGCACTTTATTAATATCGCCACGTTTATTGGATCGGGTATATAATTTACCGTCTGAGTAAGTACCCGCACCTCCCTCTCCATAACAATAATTAGATTCGGTATTTACCAATCCTTGTTTATTAATGGCAGCTAAATCTCTGCGGCGCTGTTTTACATCTTTACCACGCTCGATAATAATTGGTTTCAATCCATTTTCGATACATTGCAAGGCAGCAAATAATCCTGCCGGACCAGCTCCAATGATAATTACGGGTTTAGCCGCACTTACATTTGGATAATTTATTGTATACACTTCCGGAATGGCTTCTTCATCAACAAAAACTTTTATTTGAAGGCGGAAGATAACTTTTCGGGAACGGGCATCAATCGATCTTTTAAGAATTTCGTAGCCTTTGATTCTAGCTTCGGGTAGCTTTAAAGCTTGAGCAAGTTTTTGGTTGATCAGCTCGGTTTGCTCTACCTCATGAGGGAGCAATGTAATTTCGATGTCTTTTTGCATAACATGTCGGGTTTTTATCCCGAACAGTACAAAGATAGATATCTGACAGCATATTTGATGATTTCAGCTTATGAATAAAAACTATTAGCAGACTAAGTAATGCTTTTATTTTTGGAAAGCAATTGCAGTATTTCATTGGAAACTATAGTCCCGCTCCCTCTTCTGCCGACTGAAGAAATCGGCATCTCGCTCCGATCGGGTTTAATGAGGTTATTTTCTGCTACTATGCCGGTTTTCAGTGCTACGAACCTAAGTTTATAGCCCCGATCGGAGCGGGCATCCCGATTTAAGCACTGGTTTATGTTATATTTGGTGTGCTTGCTTGTTTCACAGGGTTTCTATCGGGATAAAGCAAAGAGCGGGACAACCATACAAAAAAGCGAAAAGCTTTGCGCTCCCCCAAAAAAAAGAACAGGCTTATATACTTAAATTACCTAATCAAAATATCCTGATTTTTCCTTGTTAAATTTAAGTAGTTTCTTGTCAAGCTGTCAGATAAATACCTAAACTGTAACAAAGGCATGCAATTTGATATCTAATTCGTAAATTGACCATAATTCAATTCGATAAAAGACAAAAACCATAAAAATGAAAAGATTAATATTTGGAATTCTTGCTGCAGTAATTGCGGTTAGCACTTTAAGTTCATGCGGTTACAACAGCATGGTTAAATTGGATGAGAACGTTAAATCGAAATGGGGAACTGTACAAACCCAATATCAAAGAAGGGCAGATTTAATTCCTAACCTTGTAGCTACCGTTAAAGGTGCAGCAAAATTTGAACAAGGTACTTTAACTGCCGTAACAGAGGCCCGTGCCAAAGCAACACAGATGACGGTTAAGGCTGATGAATTAACACCAGAAAACATTCAGAAATACCAGGCTGCTCAAGGGCAATTAAGCCAGGCTTTAGGAAAATTATTATCCATCACTGAAAATTATCCGGAATTGAGGGCTACACAACAGTTTAGCGATTTATCTGCTCAGTTGGAAAGTACTGAAAACAGAATTACTGTTGCACGTAAGGATTTTAATGATGCTGTACAGGAGTATAATGGTAAAATAAGGTCGTTCCCTACCAATTTAACTGCAGGTATGTTCGGTTTTAAACCAAAAGGATATTTTGAAGCAGATGCTTCTGCTAAAGATGCACCCAAAGTAGAATTTTAATTTTTTAAGTACAATAGATAAGGGTAGTAAATGTTTATTTAACTGAACATTTATTACCCTTTTTACTTCATATAAAATATACACATGCCTTTATTTTCAGATATTGAACAGGAAAAAATAGCTGATGCGATTTCCAACGCCGAAAAAGCAACTTCAGGAGAAATCAGGATCGCTATTGATAAACATTGCGAGGGTGATCCATATGAAAAAGCCATCGAATATTTTGCAAAACTTGATATGGATAAAACAGCCAAAAGAAATGGCGTATTGATTTATCTGGCACATGCCGATCATAAATTTGCCATTATTGGCGACGTTGGAATTAACCAGGTGGTACCAGAAAATTTTTGGGAAACCACAAAAGTTGCGATGACGGCCCACTTTGCAAAAGGCAATTTAGGAGATGGCATTATTGCCGGTGTTGCCTTGGCTGGAGAAAAGCTGGCTTTATTTTTCCCTCCTCAAAAAGGTGATATTAATGAGTTGCCAAATGATATTGTTTTTATGGATAACCTAGAGAACAAATAAAAGATGAAGAAAATATTCCTTTTATCACTGTTTAGTTTACTATTCACTTTTGCTTTTGCGCAAGATTTTCCGGAAAAGCCAAGTACGTTGGTTAATGATTACGCCAATGTATTATCTACAGAGCAAAAACAGTCGCTCGAAAATAAATTGGTAACCTTTAACGATTCTTCATCTACTCAGATAGCCATAGCCATATTAAAATCTGTAGGTGATTACGACATTAATGAATATGCTGTAGAATTGGGGAGAAAATGGGGCGTTGGGCAAAGTGGCAAAAACAACGGGATTATGATCGTTGTGGCTGTAGGCGACCGAAAAATTTCAATACAAACCGGCTATGGTTTAGAAGGTGCCTTACCCGATATTTACGCCAAACGTATTATAGATAATGACATTAAACCCAATTTTAAAGCAGGAAATTATTATGCCGGTTTAGATGAAGGTACCACTTCCATTATAAAATATACCAGGGGCGAATATAAAAATGACAACCCAAAAGCTTCTTCAAAGAAAGGCGGCTCAGGCAGTATCGTTATTATTATCATCATTGTTATTATCATCATCATTATTATGCGCAAAGGTGGTGGAGGCGGAAGCGAAGTAATTGGCGGTCGCGGAGCATCTAATGCTTTATTTTGGGCCATGCTTTTTGGAAGCGGTGGCGGTGGCCGAAGCAGCGGTGGCTGGGGAGGCGGTTCTTCTGGTGGAGGCGGCGGTGGATTTGGCGGCTTCGGAGGAGGAAGTTTCGGCGGTGGCGGAAGCAGTGGAAGCTGGTAGTCAGTTCGTATTTCATAGTTCATAGTTCATAGTTCATAGTTTGGAAAGTTTTTCAATAGCATGTTACACCGTATTTAAACTTTGCACCAATTTTAATATTGCAAATTAATGTACAGAAGAGATTTAATCACAGCAGAGATACAGAAACTTGCCCAGGTTCTGGCCCGCATTATGGGCCTTAAATTGGAAGGCAAATTAGCAGAAGCAACTCAAATTTTCGACGAAACCATGAAAAGCGGCTTTCAGTTACCTAAAGAAATTCTGGAAGGTGAAGACCTCACAATTTTTGAAAAATGGTTATCAGAAGGCAATCTACCGCCCGAAAAGCTCGATTCGTTAAGTGAATTTCTTTACTATGAACTTGGAGTGAGCGACGACCGCAATAAAATAATTGCACCAAAACTCAATTTAGTTTATCAATATTTGTCAGATCAGCACAAGATTGTACATTTGGTGAACCTGCACCGCCAAAAAACTATACAGCAGTATATCAGTTAATTTGGCGGTTTTCAGTTCAAAGTAAATTCAATAAACACAGAGAATGATTATAGAAAAGTGGCAGAAGATTGCCTCTAAATATTTAGTAAGAGAAAAATGGGCTACCCTAAGGGTAGATGAAGTGAAGCTTCCGGATGGCATTGTAAAAGATGACTATTACGTTTTGGAATACCCGAACTGGGTTAATGCAATTGCATTAACTGAAGAAGGGAAAATAATTATGGTGCGCCAATACCGCCATGCGGCTGATATTGTTTCGCTTGAAGTTCCGGGTGGTGTAATTGATGGTGATGAAGCACCTGAATTTGCCATTAAACGTGAGCTTTTGGAAGAAACTGGTTATAGCTTTAAAACCTGTAAGTTTATTACTGAACTCTATCCAAATCCGGCAACTTCTACTAATAAAACTTTTACCTACTTTTTAACTGGCGGCGTTAAAACACACGAACAACATTTAGATGAACATGAAATACTAAATGTTGAAGAATATACAGTTGATGAGGTTAAACAGTTTATTAAAGAAAATAAAATTGCACAGGCACTTCATGTTGCTGCTTTATTTTACGGGCTTGCCGAACTAGAGCAGCTTTAAGGGTATACGATTTATAAATAAAAGCTCCTTAAATTTAAAATTTATGGAGCTTTTTCATAAACGGATAGTTTTATTTTTTAATACCTCAAATGCCTTTTCGAGATACAGTTGTTTATCTGTTCCCTCATTTCCACTTAGCTGGTCAATTTGAATATCACCAACCACACCTTTTCCAATTTCGGCATATTGTTTTAAATTCCTATCAATGGTAATCCCTTCGATGCAATTATTCCACTTGGGGATGTTTACAAAGAACAATTTTATAAATTAATTGAAGGAAAACAATAAAGGCCCGATAAATTTATCGGGCCTTTATTGTTATTGCATAAACTTTGAACATGAACGAAAGGTTTTAATTTAAACCCTTTTACCTTTCTGCTCCTGAACCTGGTTTAGCTCATTTTTAATTTCTTTTGGATATCGTGTACGTAAGCTTTAAACTTTTTATCGGTATCAATTAAATCTTCTACTGTTTGACAGGCGTAGATTACAGTACTGTGATCCCGGCCGCCGAAGAAAGCACCGATTGTTTTCAATGATGATTTTGTATGACTTTTAGAAAGGTACATCGAAATCTGACGTGCCTGAACAATTTCGCGTTTACGTGTTTGCGATTTAACCATATCAACAGGAACTTCGAAATACTCACAAACCAATTTCTGGATATACTCCATTGAAATTTCTTTAGAGGTATTTTTTATGAAGTTTTTCAACATCTGTTTAGCAAGGGCTAAATCAATTTCTTTTTTATTTAAAGTTGCCTGTGCTAAAAGAGATACCATAGCACCTTCCAGCTCACGAACGTTGTTATCAATGTTATGCGCAACATATTCTACAACCTCGCCCGGTAACTCAATACCATCGGCATACATTTTCTTTCTTAAAATAGCAATACGCGTTTCCAAATCAGGAATCTGCAAATCAGCAGAAAGTCCCCATTTAAAACGGCTTAGCAAACGTTCTTCCAGGCCAGCCAAATCTTTCGGTGCCTTATCAGATGTCAAAATTACCTGTTTGCCCGATTGGTGTAGGTGGTTAAAGATATGGAAGAAAATATCCTGTGTTTTTTCTTTACCGGCAAAGTTGTGCACATCATCCATAATGATTACATCCATTGCCTGGTAAAAGTTAACGAAATCGTTAATGGTGTTGTTTTTTAATGAATCTACAAATTGCTGGCAAAATTTCTCACAGCTTACATAGATCACCAACTTATCTGGCATGCTGCGTTTAATCTCGTTACCGATTGCCTGTGCCAGGTGTGTTTTACCCAAACCTACTCCACCGTAAATCATTAACGGGTTAAAAGATGTACCTCCCGGTTTAGCTGCTACAGCGTAACCTGCAGAACGTGCCAGGCGGTTGCAATCTCCCTCAATGTAATTTTCGAAAGTATAATTAGAGTTTAATTGTGGATCAACATTTAATTTTTTTAATCCAGGGATAATGAACGGATTTTTAATATCCTTATTAATGGAAACCGGAATTGGCATCGATTGTACCTTTGCCTCCGCACCATTTCCATTTGAGGGCATATTGGTAGTATAAGGATTACCGCTGTTAGATGATTTATCTACAACGATGTTATATTCCAACCTGCCATCCTCTCCAAGTTGCTTTTTTACAGTCTTGCGTAACAAGCCTACATAATGTTCTTCAAGCCATTCGTAAAAGAACAAACTTGGCACCTGTATGGTTAAAACCTTGCCTTCCAATTTAAGAGCCGTGATTGGCTCGAACCAGGTTTTGAAACTTTGGTTCGGAATGTTATCCTTAATAATTTGAAGACAGTTCTTCCATACTTCTGTACAAGTTTTTTCCATTGCGATTTCTATAATTTATTGGTTTACAGTGCCGATTCGAATTAAAGGGATGGTCCGTTTCGGGACTACGAATATTGACAAAATTATCAACATTTTAAACAAAAATTTCAAATAAATCGTAACGTACTGATAAGGAATATGGTAGCCCGCTTAACCTCAATTTTTTATGTTGATAACTATTTATTAACACTGGTTATCCACATTAACGATTATTTAACGCCGATTACTCCTATTAATTCAAACCACCAATGAAAAAGCAAATTCTAAGCCATTTAAGCCATATTTATTCCTTTTTACCAAAATAATCTTTAATTATCTTTAAATCAAAGTTATAGCCAGAAAGATACAAATTAGCCATAATACCTACTGTACAGACTTGATTTTATTTAAAAATTTTAATTGGATATTGTATGAATTCTACGACAAGTCAAAGCATTTTTTCTAAAGCTACTGAGGAACATAATTTTTCAGCCATCTTAATGCTGATGGTAACAGTGAAACGAGTATTCAGCGCAAAAACAATGAAACCTGAAGTTTAATAAATGCCGAAACGGCTTCTAAATACATCAGCAATTTCGCCAAGGGTGGCATACTTTTCAACGGCATCAATAATTAACGGCATCAGGTTGGTTTCACCTTGGGCGGCTTCACTTAATTTGTTCAGTGCCTCCTCTACAGCAGCGGTATCGCGGGTCGCTTTTAACTGGCTGAGCTTTTCTGATTGCAGCTTGCGTATGGAGTCGTCTACATTAAAAACCTCAGTTATACCTTCTTCTTCCTGCGTAAACTTATTTACCCCTACCGAGATCCTTTCTCCACTTTCAATTTCCTTTTGATATTGATAAGCGGCACTGGCAATTTCATTTTGCATATAATCGCTTTCAATTGCATTTACCGAACCACCCATGGCATCAATACGATCGATATAAGCCCAGGCAGCAGCCTCAACCTCATCAGTTAGTTGCTCTACAAAAAATGATCCTGCCAATGGATCCACAGTATCTGTAACACCACTTTCGAAAGCGATAATCTGCTGTGTACGCAAGGCAATCTTGGCAGCAGATTCTGTGGGCAAAGAAAGTGCTTCGTCGTAACCATTGGTATGTAAAGACTGTGTTCCACCTAAAACTGCGGCCATAGCCTGGTTACTCACCCTGATTACATTATTTAAGGGTTGTTGTGCTGTTAAAGTAGAACCACCGGTTTGGGTATGAAACCTTAACATCTGGGCTTTTTCGTCGGTAGCGCCTAAATCTTTGGTAATTTTTGCCCACATCCGTCTCGCAGCCCTGAATTTTGCAATTTCTTCAAAGAAATTATTGTGGCAGTTAAAAAAGAAGGATAATCGTTTAGCAAATACATTGATGTCCAAACCTTTATTTAACGCTGCTTGTAAATAAGTTTTGCCATTAGCAAGTGTAAAGGCAAGTTCTTGTACGGCGGTTGAGCCGGCTTCGCGAATATGGTAGCCAGAAATGGAAATGGTATTCCATTTGGGCACTTCTTTGCTACAAAACTCGAAAATATCGGTGATTAAACGCATCGATTGTTTCGGTGGATAGATATAGGTTCCTCTTGCAGCATATTCTTTTAAAATATCGTTCTGTATAGTCCCTGAGATCTGCCTTAGATCGGCACCCTGTTTTTTAGCCAAAGCAATATACATCGCCAGCAAAATTGAAGCCGTTGCATTGATCGTCATTGATGTGGTGATATCTTTCAGTTCAATACCATCAAATAAAATTTCTATATCTTTTAATGAATCTATGGCTACACCAACTTTTCCTACTTCGCCATCGGCCATTTCATGATCAGAATCGTATCCAATCTGCGTCGGGAGATCGAAAGCAACCGACAAGCCCGTTGTACCCTGAGCCAATAAATAATGATAACGCTTATTGGATTCTTCGGCAGTTGAAAACCCTGCATATTGCCGCATGGTCCATAAACGGCCACGGTACATATCCTTTTGAATTCCTCTTGTAAAAGGAAATTCTCCAGGCTTTTCTTCCATCGGCTTCACCTCTGTATAGAGCGGCTTAATTTCTATGCCCGAGGTTGTGGTATGCTTCTTATCGCTCATATCTGGTTAGTTCATTAATTAAATGGCCATTTGGCCAACAACGTATTGCATTATGGTTCCAAAGGTAAATTGTTGAAACTACTCAAGTGGTTAAATGAATAGGTTCAATTAACCCCTTAACCCAATTTAAAACAAACTATGGATATCCTTTTTAATCAGTTCAATGGTTAAATCGTATGGATTTTCATCAATACTGGCCATGTGCTGTAAAATTGCCTTGCTTAATTCAATTCCATTTGCATCAGCCGGCAAACCTTGCACTGCGTTGTTTACCATGGCTATGGTATCGTCTTTTAATTTACGCACCACAGTCCAGGTTACACTATCCACATATAATTGCTGGGTAATGTTATGCTGATATTCTGAACGCACTTCATTTAAGATGCCTGCTTGCAACGTTGCAATGGCAATTCCTTGTTGATGAAGGCGTACAAGTAAGTTAGCAGGATTAATCCGATCGATAAAAATGATCAATCGTTCGTGCGCCTGTAAACGTAAGGGTAAAATATGGGCTTTACTCTCTTTATTCAATTCAATGGTTTTTAGGTTAAAGAAACGTTGGATATCGCTCTTTAAAATATAATAAACGGCAATTAATGCGGCGAAAATGCCTGCAAATAAGATCACTACATCAATTAAAATCTGTTGGGTATTCATAAGTATTGTTTATATACGGTAATATTAACGAACCGTTAAAAGCAAAAATGTGCATTATTATTTATATTTGTAACAGATAAAATTTAAATAACATGAGCACAACAGTTGATACAGCATTTGCACCAGTTACTTTTTCAGAAGGAGCAGCTAAAGAGTTATATAAATTAAAAGATCAGCAGGAGATCGGTGAAGATTACGGATTACGCGTTGGCGTAGAAGGCGGAGGTTGTGCCGGCATGAATTACATCTTAGGTTTCGATCAGAAAAAAGATGGCGACCAGGAATATTTCATTGAAGGCATTAAAGTTTTTATGAATAAAGCACACCAAATGTATTTGATGGGCATGATGATCGATTGGCAGGATGGATTAAATTCTCGTGGTTTTACTTTTGTTAACCCTAATGCTACCAGCACCTGTGGCTGTGGTACGAGTTTCTCGGCATAAATAAAATATTATTGTAACATATAGTGCAGTCCCCTTGTCTAAACATCGGGACTTTTTTTATTTTTACAAGCTTTGCCCGCAAACGCTTATCGCAATACTAAATGAATTACAGAGAAAACATCAGACTGGCACTAGAATCCATTAAGGGTAACCGCTTGCGTACCATGCTTACTGCCTTAATTATTGCCATTGGTTTAATGGCTTTGGTTGGGATTTTAACCACACTTGATGCTGTAAAGAAAAGTATGACTGATGCTTTTAGTAGCATGGGGGCCAACTCATTTACCATCAGAAACCGTGGTACGGGTATTAGGATTGGGAATGGCAAAAGGCCCAAACCGTTTAAAGCTATCCGTTATGAAGATGCTGTTAAATTTAAAGATAGTTTAAATACACCGGCAACTGTGGCTGTAAGTGTTTTCGCCAGCGGTGGTTCTACCATTAAATATGGAAGTTTAAAAACCAACCCCAATATAAATGTTCAGGGAATTGATGAAAACGGTTTGGCCTCACAAGGCTTAAATTTATCACAAGGTAGAAATTTCAGTGTTTCTGAAATACAGTTAGGAAGCAATGTTTGCATTGTTGGTGGTGAAGTGGTTGAAAAATTATTTAAAGATGCCGATCCACTGGATAAACTGATCAATGTTGGTAACAATCGTTTTAAAATTGTTGGTGTACTCGAGAAAAAAGGATCGAGTATGGGCTTTAGTGGCGATAGGGCAGTTTATGTTCCTTTGTTGAAAGCGAAACAGATAAATGCCAATGCAAATCCATCTTACACCATTACGGTTATGGTTCCAAGCAATGAAATGCAGGAAAACATTATTGGCGAATCTACCGCCTTATTCAGAAATATCCGTAAAGTTAAAATAAACGAAACCAATAATTTTGAGATCACAAAGAGTGATGCCATTGCGCAAACATTATTCGAAAACCTGGCTTTCGTTGCAATTGGTGGGGTGGCAATTGGTATCATTACCTTAATTGGCGCATCTATCGGCTTAATGAATATTATGCTTGTTTCGGTTACAGAGCGCACGCGCGAAATCGGAATCCGTAAGGCAATCGGCGCAAATCCTAAAGTAATCCGCCGTCAGTTTTTGATTGAAGCGGTAGTAATCTGCTTAATGGGCGGTGTGTTCGGGATCTTTTTAGGCATTGTGCTGGGCAATTTGATTTCGCTCGCTATGGGCGGCTCTTTCCTAATTCCATGGCTTTTTATTATTGGTGGCTTTGTACTGTGCGTTTTGGTTGGGATTTTATCGGGATACTATCCTGCTAAAAAAGCATCAAAGTTAGATCCTGTAGAGGCGTTGAGGTACGAATAACCCCCAGCCCTTAAAGGGGAGTTAATTGCAGGGAGTATATAGCAACGGTAAATCTATCTTTTACCCTTCGTTTAGTTCTATCCAAAGTTATTTAACTAACAAAATTAAAAACTGTTTTTTAAAGATTTGCTATTACCGTCAGTGAAGCAAAGTCCCCTTTAGGGGATTTAAGGGTCTAAAGAAACACGTTATTAAGTTGATGTTGTGTAAGCAATTGTTGCATTAAAGGAGTGCTGAGACTATCTTCAAGCGCAGCGGCATGTTTTAAATGGTGCATATCGCTACCCAAAAAATCAACCATATGGTTTTCAGCCATTTCTTCTGCTACTTTTTTCGCTCCCGAACCATAATATCCTGTTAAGGCGATGCTATTCATCTGCAACAAACAGCCGGTTTCTCTGATCTGGTGGTAACTTTCGAAAGAATGATAATAATAAGGATACCTTTCGGGATGGGCCAACACAGGTTTATATCCGGCATCCTGCATCATTTTAATAAAATCGATCAGGCTTTGCGGGGCATTGATGTAAGAAAGTTCGAACAAAAGATAGTTATTGCCAAAAGTGAGCACCTCTTTTTGCCTGATTTTTTTTTCTAAAGTTTCGTCAAGGTAATACTCGGCAGCAGCATCAACTTCTAAATCAATTTCTGCATCCAACAGGCCTTTTCTAAGCGTATCCAGGCCCCGGTTTATGGTATCGGGTGTATTGCGGAAATAATCGGCCATAATGTGTGGCGTAGCAATCAGCTTTTTAAACCCTAAAGTTTTAAATTTTCTGGCCAGCATTAAGGCATCTTTAACATTTTGGGCACCATCATCAATGCCCGGAATAATATGCGAGTGCATATCTGTTCCGATACCGGAAAAATTAAATTCGGGTGCTATTTTTTTCTTTTTAAATAATCCGAACATTATGGTAGGTTATAGCTTTAACTGATCTCTTTTGGCAAATTACTTGCCTCTGCTGCACTGGCTAATTTAGAGGAATAGATTTTATCGAGCAAATTATTTAAGTCTTCACTTAAATCGAACTGCAGATCTTCATGCAGTTTCTTAAATTTATTGATGGTTACCGCAACTGTTTTTAAGTAAAAAATGCTAAACAGCATCATAAAATCGCGGTAACCAAAAATTGATTTTTTATAATCGAAAGGAATGGCATTGAGGATATACAATTTAAGTTCTACCTCACCAACCGGATCTTTGGTCACTTTATAAAAGTGGTTAACCGATGTAATCATTTTCCTTACTTTTACCAATGCTTCTTTGGCATTCAGTTTTTTAAGTTCCGGAATCTGTTCATCTACATCGGCTTTTATCCGTTCTTTCCGATCATCTAAATCGGTTTCATTTTCTAATAATTTATAATGAAGATGTTCTGTAAGCACTTTATCTTTCGCCACCAAACGCAACAACAGCTTGTCTTTCTCTTTAACAGGTAGTTCAGTTATGGCGGCTTTTAAATCTTTGTGCTCAGATAACTTCATTTAGAAAGGGTTAGCCTTAATGTATTTTTCCCACTCCCATGCCGAGCGCATCATTTCATTGATATCAAGATTGGCTTTCCAACCGAGTTCTTTGTTGGATTTTTCTACATCACCATATACCTTTACAACATCTCCAGCTCTTCTTGGTCCGATTTTATACTCAAGTTTTTCTCCGTTTACCCTTTCAAAAGCCGAAATAATTTCCAGTACAGAAGAACCTTTTCCGGTACCAATGTTGAAAACATCGTAATTGGTTGCTGCGTTGCCTTTTTCTAACTTTTTAATGGCAGCCACGTGTGCTTTTGCCAAATCAACCACATGAATATAATCGCGGATGGCAGAACCATCTGGCGTATCGTAATCATTGCCATATACTGTAATCGGGCCACGTTTACCAATGGCTGATTGTGTGATAAAAGGAACAAGATTTGCAGGAACACCGTTTGGCAATTCACCAATCAAAGCGGTTTCATGTGCGCCAACCGGATTAAAATAACGCAATGCGATTACATTAAGATCAGGAGTTACCGCAGCAGTTTCTGCTAAAATTTCTTCAGCAATCTGTTTGGTGTTTCCATAAGGAGACTCTGCTTTTTGTACTGGGGCAGCTTCTGTTACGGGTAAAGTTTCTGGCTGACCGTAAACTGTACAAGATGATGAAAATACGAAATCTATTTTTCTGTTAAATGAGGTTAACAGATTAATCAGACTGTAAAAATTGTTTCTGTAATATTTTAACGGTTGCTCTACCGATTCGCCAACAGCCTTATAAGCTGCAAAGTGGATAATTCCATCAATGTCGGTATTGTTTTCTGCAAATTCCTGAACAGCTTTGTCATCCTGAAGATCGATTTCATGAAAATCGAACCATTTGCCGGTGATGGCATGAAGCTGGGTTAAAATTTTAATATTCGAGTTGGAAAGGTTATCGATAATTACAACTTCGTATCCTGCGTTGTGTAATTCTACTGCTGTGTGCGAACCTATATATCCTGTTCCACCAGTAACTAATATTTTTGCCATTTTAACGGTTAAATGTGGTAAAATCTTTATGCTCTATTTTCTCCAAAGCTTCTGGAGGCAATGATTTAAAATATTCGTATGTAATTTTCAATCCTTCTGCACGGCCTATTTTTGGCTCCCATCCCAGTATCTCTCTAGCCTTGGTAATATCGGGCCTGCGTTGCTTAGGGTCATCTTGCGGAAGTTCTTTATAAACAATTTTTTGGGTGGTACCCGTAAGTTTAATAATTTCTTCGCAGAATTGTTTGATGGTAATTTCATCAGGATTACCAATGTTTACCGGTTGTGCATAATCACTCATCAGTAAGCGGTAAATTCCTTCTATAAGGTCATCAACGTAGCAGAAAGAGCGTGTTTGACTTCCATCACCAAAGATGGTTAAATCTTCGCCCCTTAAAGCCTGACCAATAAAAGCGGGTAAAACACGGCCATCGTTAAGGCGCATTCTTGGTCCGTAAGTATTGAAAATTCTAATGATTCTTGTTTCTACCCCATGAAAAGTATGGTAGGCCATGGTAATGGCTTCCTGAAAACGCTTGGCTTCATCGTAAACGCCACGCGGGCCAACCGGATTTACATTACCCCAATACTCTTCGGGCTGAGGGTTTACGTTAGGATCGCCATAAACTTCGGAAGTTGAAGCGATTAACATCCTTGCGTTTTTATTCCGCGCTAAGCCCAAAAGGTTGTGTGTACCAAGCGAGCCTACTTTTAAGGTTTGAATTGGAATTTTAAGATAATCGATCGGGCTTGCCGGCGAAGCAAAGTGAAGGATATAATTAAGCTTACCGGGAATGTGTACAAACTTGGAAACATCGTGATTGTAAAATTCGAAATTTTCCAGCTTGAACAGGTGTTCGATATTTGCCATATCGCCTGTTATCAGGTTATCCATTCCTATAACATGATAACCTTCTTTCACAAAACGATCACATAGGTGCGAACCTAAAAATCCCGCCGCACCGGTAATCAATATTCTTTTTTGACCCATTTTAATCTATTAGTTTTCTACCTATGCTATTATAATAATAGCCAAGATCGATCATTTTTTGCAAATCATACAAATTTCGACCGTCGAAAACCACTTTATTTTTTAAAATGCCGTCTATCTTGTCAAAATCAGGGTTTCTAAACACCGACCATTCTGTTGCAATCAACAGTGCATCAGCATTTTCGAGTGCCTCATATTGGTTTTTAGCATAATGTACCTGATCGCCAATTATATTTTTAACATTTGCCATTGCTTCCGGATCAAATACGGTAACGGTAGCTCCGTTTTTAACCAGGGCATCAATAATGTATAAGGCAGGTGCCTCACGGATATCGTCAGTTTCGGGTTTGAATGCCAATCCCCATAGGGCGAAATGTTTACCATGTATATTTCCTTTGTAGTATTTCAGTACCTTATCAACAAGGATGGTTTTTTGGCGCTCATTTACTTCCATAACCGATTTCAGTATCTGAAAATCGTAAGCATAATCATCTGATGATTTTACCAGCGCCTGAACATCTTTCGGAAAGCATGAACCTCCGTAACCCACCCCCGGAAAAAGAAAACGTTTACCAATACGGTCATCAGAACCAATACCTCTTCTTACGGCATCAACATCTGCACCTACCAGCTCGCAAAGATTTGCAATTTCGTTCATGAAAGTAATTTTGGTGGCAAGGAAAGAGTTTGCAGCATATTTGGTCAGCTCAGAAGAACGCTCATCCATAAAAAGAATGGGGTTACCCTGACGAACGTATGGGCCATACAATTCTGTCATCAGTTTTTTTGCTTTTTCGCTTCTTGTTCCTAAAACCACACGATCGGGTTTCATAAAGTCATCAACTGCTACTCCTTCCCTTAAAAACTCAGGGTTAGAAACCACATCAACTTCAACTGAGGTATTTGCTGCAAAAACGGCTTTAACTTTATCGGCTGTTCCAACCGGAACGGTTGATTTATTTACAATTACCTTGTATTCGGTAATCAGTTTGGATATATCTTTTGCGGCACCTAAAATATAAGAAAGATCGGCTGCACCATCTCCACCCGGAGGCGTTGGTAAAGCCATAAAAATAATCTGAGCATCTTTTACGGCATCGGCAAGGTTGGTGGTAAAGGTTAATCTTTCCTGCTCAATATTTCTGTGGAACAAAAGATCCAAACCAGGCTCATAAATCGGCACTTCGCCTGCCTGCATCTGTTTTACTTTTGCTTCATTAATGTCAACACATATTACATCATTTCCTGTTTCTGCTAAACAGGTTCCGGTAACTAAACCTACGTATCCGGTACCAATAACGGCTATCTTCATCTGTTAAAGTTATTTTGGCTGTATAAAAGCAATCATGATCTGTCTATTTATTGCGTTGAATGCTAGGCTAAATCGCGAGGGCTCTATATATTTTTAAGCTTTTTAAATATATTCGTTTTATCTTGGCACGAAGATATGAAATTACACTAATGCTTTTGCTTTACATAATCGGAATTCGGGTTTACACTTTGCTTATCAGGATATTTTCTTTATTTAATCCTAAGGCAAAACTGTTTATAAACGGACGTAAAAATGTTTATACACAAATTGTTCAAAAAATTAACCCTGCCGAAAAACATGTATGGTTTCATTTCGCTTCTTTGGGCGAATTTGAGCAGGGCCGGCCAGTTTTAGAGAAATTAAAAACCCTTTATCCCAACAAAAAAATAGTGGTTACGTTTTTCTCTCCTTCGGGATACGAAATCAGGAAAAATTATGCGCTCGCGGATGTGTTTTATCTCCCGATTGATACTGCTGCCAATGCCAAACGTTTTATCACAAGCATTAATCCCGAAATGGCCATCTTTACCAAATATGAGTTTTGGCATTTCTATTTTAAGGAACTGAAACAGCGGGATATTCCCTTGTATGTAATATCGGGTATATTTAGAGAGAGTCAGGCTTTTTTTAAATGGTATGGAGGTTTTTACCGCAATATTTTAAAATCGGTTACCTATTTCTTTGTACAGAACGAGGAGAGCAAAACCCTGTTAAAATCAATCGGTTTAAATCATGTTACCATAAATGGTGATACACGTTTTGATCGTGTTTACGAAAATGCACAATCGCCGAAACAGCTTAGCATTATTGAAAGTTTTATCGGCAACTCTCCTACTCTTGTTTGTGGAAGTACCTGGCCAGAAGACGAAAAAATATTATCGGTTTTACCAGGTAAATATCCCGACTGGAAATTTATCATCGCTCCGCATGAGGTACATGAAAGCCACATTGAAAGCATTGAAAAACAATTTCCGATTAATAGTGTGCGGTATTCAATTTTTAGTTTGTCTGATCAAACGCCAAATGCCGAACACCAAACGCTAATCGTAAACAATATTGGCATGCTTTCTTCGCTCTATCAGTACGGAAAGGTAGCTTATATAGGTGGTGGTTTTGGAACAGGAATACACAATACGCTTGAAGCCGCCGCATTTGGTTTACCGGTAATTTTTGGCCCCAAATACGATAAATTTCAGGAAGCAAAAGATTTAATTGCGCTGGGTGCGGCTAAAAGCATCTCAACAGCTGATGCATTAATAAACGCTTTTGATGATTTAGCAGCAAATGGTAATGCAGCAAATGAAGCCAGAAAATATGTGGCAGATCAAAAAGGGGCTACAGATGAAATTATTTTGATGATTACGAAATCAGATCGGCCTTAGCAATTTCCTCCACAATTTCGGGGATACGCTGATCGATGGAAACCGTTACCACATCCTGTTCATCAGTTTGCGGCTCTTCCAATGTATCAAACTGGCTTTTCAACAAACTCGAAGGCATATATTGGTGAGATCGGTTGGTTATCCGATTGTGTATTAAATCAAAACTTCCTTTTAAATAAACAAAACGGATGGATGCATTATCCGTTCTTAACAAATCGCGATAAGCCTTTTTAAGTGCAGAGCAGGCAATGATGCAGGTTGTACCATGGGCAGCATGCTCGCGGCCAACTTTGGCAATCAGCTGTAACCAATCTAACCGGTCGGCATCTGTTAAGGGAATACCGGATGCCATTTTATCTACATTGCGTTGCGAGTGCAGGTTATCGCCATCTATAAACTCGGCATTTAGCCTTGGTGCCAAAGCTTTTCCAATAACGGTTTTACCACTTCCAGAAACGCCCATCAAAATGATAAAATTTGCCATCATTAAAGCTATAATTATTTAACCATTCCGGCAAGTGCCTCAATAAACACCGGACTATCATTTAAACTTTCTACCAGCTGAACATGTTCGCCACCTAAGGTTTTAAACTCTTCGTGGTATTCTACCGTAATTTCGTAAAGTGTTTCTAAGCAATCGGCCACAAAAGCGGGACTAAAAACCAACAGGCGTTTTTTGCCTTCAGCGGCTAATTTTTTCAGCACATCAGTAGTATAAGGCTGCACCCAAGGCTCCTTACCCGAATCGCGATTGAAAACAAACAGTATATTGATCTCTTGTGAGGTTTAATTCTTTAGCAATTAACCTGGCCGTATCATGCCCTTGTGCAGAATAGCAGAATTTATTGGTATCGTTTAAAGTTTGACAGCAATCGGCAGTTTTTAAGCAGTAACTGCCGGTATGATCGCACTTTAACAACTGGCGCTCTGGCAAACCATGGAAACTAAACAATACATGGTCATAACTTTCTACATTATGCTTTTTCGCATTTTCTGCAAATACTTTAATCATCAATTCATTATCGTGAAAAGAATTTACAAAAGATATTGGCGGAACTGTTGGCCACTTGCTTACCGAAGCTCCATAACCAGCTGCATTACCGACCCGGTGCTGGCAGAAGCATATTGCGGAAACATCGGGATTACCTGTATGCTTTCTACCAAACCTGCTTTTAAGTTGGCCAACGCTGATGCTATGGATGGGCTTTGGTAACGCATGGCCAGTTCTACATGGTAATCGTTCCCTAATCTTTCTTGCAGCATTTTGGCTTGCAGCCTGCTATAATACAATAGTGGCGAGCCACTTTCATTCCAGATTTCTTTGTATAGTTTTGCTGTTTTAGGACTGCGGAAGGGAACAATAATTCCTTTAACCAATAATGTTCTGTTTAATTTAGGGATATCAATTACCCTTTCGTCCATTAAAAATTGATCCAAGTATTTTCTAACGTCAGCCGTTGCCGGACTATCAGGTGTTCCTAAATTTACCAGTAAAATTCCCTTTTTGCTCATCTATACAAGAAATATGTTTTGTGCCGCTAATATCGGCTTTTTATTGCTTTTTACCTACGTTTATCATATGATTGCCGACATTTTTAGTCAGATAAATGTTATATAATATTGATTGATGCTATTGGTATCAATTGGAAATTATCATGAAAGTTTCGCGCTATGCGCAGCGGCAAATCATGAGTATCATGAAACCTTCCTGCCATGCGCAGCGGCAAATTATGAGTATCATGAAACCTTCCTGCCGTGGGCAGCGGCAAATCATGAGTTTTAGCTTAATTTTTGGTGTAAGTGTTTGATATTTTAAATTTGATGTAGGATGTTACCATCCAACTCCACAACCAAAACTATCCTTTTGTTTTATAAAGCTGCCACCAGGGCATGGCGGGTTTTTGATGGTGTTCTAAGTGATAACCGAAAAAGTAACAGGTTATGAAGGCGATAAAATGATTTTTTTGTAACGTGGCTGCATGGTATTCATTATCATGTTCGCCTTTGTGAGGTAAGTAGGTTCCGAAATAAAACAGCTGAAAAGTGCTTATCAGCGATGGAAGTACCCAAAACAACAGCAGGTTTTTTTGATCAATCCAAATTTTTAATACATTAAATGCAACCGCCATTATAACCAATTGAATTACCGTAACATAATTTAGCATAAAGCGGAAATACCATTTCCAAAAACCATGAGGCGCAAAATCAGGATCATCTTCGGTATGTACATGCCTGTGGTGCTGGTGGTGTTTGGCATATAAGCGGTTGTAAAAGAATCCTGCGTAAAGAAAAACAGCAAGGTAACCGATGAAATTATTTGCAGTTTTGTTAGCAGAAATTGTTCCGTGCATAGCATCGTGGGCTGTAATAAACAAACCGGTATATAAATGCATCTGAACAATAACCATCAGGTAAACTAATGGATTGCTCCAAACAAAATCCCAGCTAAGCAAAAAATAAAGCGAAATAAACCAACAGGCAATTACGGTTAACGCAACCAGTATTCCGATATGTGGGTTTATAGTTTTCAAATTCTATTATTTTAATAATGTGGTAGTCATCCGGAGCGAAGTGCAACGAAGTCGAGAGGTCTATCAAAACAAATCTCTCCATTCACTGAGAGCCAGTCGGGATGAAAATACTACTATATAAACTATTATTAATTCTTTTGAGATCTTCTTACCATTTAATACTGCTCCAGCGCAGCCTTAACTTTCTCCATCAACCACATTGGCGTAGAGGTGGCTCCACAGATACCCACTTTATCATTTTCATTAAACCAGGCTTGATTTAACTCTTCTACATTGGAAATGAAATATGAATTATCGTTATGCTTTTTACAAACATCATAAAGTACTTTTCCATTTGATGATTTTTTTCCGGAAACGAAAATAATTCTGTCGTAATGGCTTACAAATTCTTCGAGTTCTTCGTACCGGTTAGATACTTGTCTGCAAATGGTATCGTTGGCTTTAACTTCATAACCACGACTTAATAATTCATCTTTAATGTGGTAAAATTTATCGGTGCTTTTAGTGGTTTGACTATATAAGGTAAATTTAGCTGGAAGTTCTACATTGTCTAGTTCAGCCAGATCTTGAAAAACAATCGCCTTACCATCTGTTTGCCCTTGCAACCCGATTACTTCGGCATGGCCATGTTTACCAAAAATAAGTACCTAGCTCATCATCATCGTGTGAGTTTTTGATCCTGTTTTGCAGTTTAAGCACAACCGGGCAAGAGGCATCTATCAGGGTAAGGTTGTTTTCTAAAGCAAGCTGATAGGTTGAAGGGGCTTCGCCATGTGCCCTGATCAGCACTTTTTCATCCCTCAAGTTTTTTAAAACCTCGTGGTCGATAATTTTTAATCCACGTTTGGCTAAACGCTCAACTTCTTCATCGTTATGAACAATATCGCCAAGGCAGTATAAATAACCTTCATTATCTAAAATATCTTCAGCCATTTCGATAGCATATACTACCCCAAAGCAAAAGCCTGATGATTTATCGATGTTAACCTGTAAGTTTAAATTGCTCATTTTTTTTCAGGATTACTTATTTATCGTCGTAATGTTCCTTTGCAGAAATTATAAAACTGTAATAATCTCTTCATTGATCCTATAGACTAATCTATCTTTTTATTTATTTGACCCAGTAGCCAAAAATCAAATTTTAACTGTTCGTGTTTACGTACGCCTGATAAAGGATGAACGCTTAATTTTATAAATATTTGCTGAAGTTTCTTAATTAAAGCCCTAGCGCCTGATTTAAGAATGATTGCCAGTTGTTTTTAGCCTTTTTCTTCCTTAAAAGTTATATTTAGCAACTGTAACACAGCCTCGATTGCCAAAAGTTGTTTGATATTTTTAGGCTGCACCGATTAGTGTTTCCATAATTATTTATATTATCCGAAATCAGATAACAAAATTAAGCAAAAATATTTGTTCCGGTTGTCATGTATAAGACAACAAAAAAAGATTAGCTGTGCCGCAAACATGGTTACGCCGATATATTTTTGTTGCTTTAAACCCAATGCATAGTAAAACTTCAATAAAATTAATGAAACTATAAACCAGGCAACATAATTTTGCACAGGAATTTCGTGCCAGTCCCATTGCCAGTAATTAAATTTCATGGCTACGGGCTCTAAAAAGAAATCGAAGCCAACCAATACAAAGGCACCGATAACGGAGGCTAAAATACTGTTCCTGATCTTCATGCTTTTCATCATCTGGCCGATACTAAAAATCAGGATCACCCAATTAACGCCCATAAGCAAAGGAACCGCAGCAATTTTATACCCTAATGTATCGCCATAATAATAGCTGCCGAATATTTTCCCTGTATGCACGCCCAAAACTTCAACCAAAAAACCGCAGAGAAAAACGCCCGAAACAAATAATAAAAGCCGTTTTACATCGGCATTGTATGCAAAAACAATTACTGCAAACATGAGCAATAAATGAAACGGAACAAGTTTAATGAAATAAGGCTGAGCGGCAGGAATTAAAAAACCGAACAAGCCAACCAAATGAAAAATGATAATTACCGCAACTGCAATCCTTTTAACCTTTAAATCACTTTGATCGTTCTGCCCTTCCATGTGCCTGTTTTAAAAATATGTTTTTTTATAGAGATGATTGAAATGATTAAGAAGAAAAACATCTGAAACGGATGCAAAATCATATTGATCAAAACATTTTGTCCCGATAAATAAGAGATCATCATTCTGCTTAATACTATTAAAGTTAATGGTAATACAAGTAAAGCAACATTAAAGTTTAAGATTAAAATTAAGGGCCCTACGATTACCAAAAGCTGGTAAAGTAATAATATTATGATGTTATTACCAAAACCCGCAAGTAAATTTTTACTAAAACCGTTCACGCTTTCCCCCAGATTTTTGTACATCCTGCAATAAATCAGTCCGTTGGCAAGCAGTGCTTCCGCATTAAATTTTTCTTGCTTTACCAGTTTCATAATCTCCACATCTTCTACAACCTGGTGTTTAACACGTTCATGCCACTGGTTTTCTTTATAATTACCAGCATTAAAAAACATACATTGACCACTTGCTGCCGCAAAAAGCAGGATTTTTCGACAACCTTACCAAACGTAAAGGCAATAAGTTTAAAAGTATAAAATGCATTAACGGTACAGTTAAGCGCTCACCAATTGTTTGCATTACCTGGTTGGTAAAAACACTTATCAAAGCCAGGTTACCTATTTCCATACGCGCAATTAAACTGTTGATCAACCCTCTCTTTATCGTTTCATCTGCATCGATAAACAAAAGATATTTACCTGTGGCCAATTCGCTGAGCTGATGGCAGGCATAGTTTTTACCGAGCCAGTTTGGGGGGAGGTTATTTCCTTTAACCACTTTAAACTGCGGATTGGTTGAGCAAAAATCAGCTACTAGCTTAAAAGTATCATCACTGCTATTGTCGTCCAAAACAATAACTTCATAGTTGGAATAATCCTGATTTTTTATCGAATTCAACAATTCCAATATATTACACGCTTCATCCCTAGCCGGTATCAATATAGAAATTTTATCATGGTAATGCTTAACCACCCTGGGCAGTTTCGGGTTGGAAAGAAAATTAAAAACGGTGACAGAAAACCGGATAACCAGAAAAATTAAAACTGCGTAAATAAAAATTGTCATTCAATAATCTGAGTTTGTTTAACAAGCGATTGATCGTAATGTTTATTATAGGCACTTTTTAATAATTGTAAACTCACGTACTCCTCATCCTCCCATTGCTGCAGATAAGTATAGGCGGATGGTTTCCTGTTGGCAAAATAATCTATAAAAGTAGCAGCAAAAATAATATTGATTTTCTTTTTACTGGCGTTAATCATCTGCATAACACCTTTTTCAAAGCTAATATTTTTCACATGGTTCGAATACAATTTCCCCTGAGGAAACACAAGTACCATGTTATTTGGATCATTTAACAGTTCGCCAGCATAATTAAGCACTGTTAAAACATCTTTACCTTTATTTTCGGCAGCAAAAGCGCCTAGGTATTTCAGAAAACCGACTTTATTATAGTTTTCGGCATTTACCAGCACATGAAACTGCTTTTTGAATAGAATTTTATTAATGTAAAAAATAAAAAAACCATCCCACCAGCTAAAATGATTGGCTAAAATCAAAACAGATAAATCTTGCTTAACCGGAAGTTTATCGAAATTAAATGCTGTAAAATCTTTCTTGATAATGAACTGAATGTACCAGGAAAAAAAGTTGAAGATTAAATTATTTTTTCTGGGTTGATACATTTGGGGAAATTGCAAAAAAATGAGGTTAATTGCAAATCTGAATAGTTATAGTAAGCCATAGTTATCGTTTATAACGAGAATTGGTGAGATCCAAATTTATAATGTGGTGGATAAATTAAGTACTAGCGATAAAATCGCTGTTCTCATGCATCTTTGCTACAAACGAGGACGATTTAACGAAATAAGGCAACTGATACGATTCTATAAATCATCTTGCCTCTTCAACGCCCTAACAATTAGCTCAAATACACACGGTCTTCCTCACCTTCAACATCCATTACCACATCTACATGCTCTTTTAATATAGTGGCGAGCTCCAACCCTACGAAATCAGTTGCGATTGGAAAAATTTTATGACTTCTATCTACAAGAACTACTGTACGAATTTTTTTATGAGGTGTATTTAAGAAAACACCCAAACCGTAAGCAAGGGTTTTACCACTGTTCAATACATCATCTACAATAATAATCACCTTATTTTTCCAATGGCTTTCGTCTAGATCCGTCGAAGCGACCAATTTGCTGCTTTCTTTTTGAAGATCGATGCGCAAAAGGGTTAACTTAAAACCTGAAATCTTTTTAAGTACCTTTTCCAATCTAACGGCAAGTTTATAGCCTCGGTCCCAATGCTGGCAAGTACAATTTCTTTTTCATTCAGGTTATCTTCCAAAATCTGATATGCGATGCGGTCTATTTTCTGCTGAATCTGTTTCTTGTTAAGAATAAGTAATTGCGATGCCATTGTATAAAAAGGATTGAATACAAAAAGAACGATTTTAAGGCTGAAATTCAAACTATTTAAAAAATAATTTCGATTACTTGCAACGTTTCGTTTAGAGATGCGTCTAATCAATAACCAAAACACAAAATCATGAAATATCGTTCTGCAAACACAGCGAATCGATAGTTCAGCATTATTTAACAAAATACAATTATGAAAACCCTTATCAAATCATCCGCAATCTTATTTATGATCGTAACCAGCTATATTGCTAGAGCACAGGAATCGAAAAATTTCCCTGTGAAAAACTTTAGCGGGATAAGCGTAAGTAGCGGAATAGATTTATACCTCACACAAGGAAACAGCGAAAGCGTAAGCATTAAATCTGATTCAGAAACCCTTAACGATATCGTTGTTGAACAAAACGGCGATAATGTGAACATAAAATTTAGAGATGGCATTAAATGGAGCGGCATGTTTAAAAACCGCGTAATTAAAGCTTATGTAAGTTTTAAAACATTAACAGCACTTGCAGCGTCGGGAGGATCGGATGTTTTTACGCAAAACCAGATTAAAACAGATAAACTGGCTATCCGGCTCTTCGGGTGGATCAGACTTAAAACTGACTATATCATGTAACGACCTTTCCGTTCAATCCAGTGGTGGCAGCGATATTGATTTGAAAGGCAAAGCGTCAAACATGACCATACAATCAAGCGGTGGCAGTGATGTTAATGCTTATGAACTGGTTACAGATTATGCAAAAGTGCAGGCCTCAGGTGGTTCTGACGTTAGTTTAAATGTAAATAAAGGCTTGGAAGCAAGCGCAAGTGGTGGTGGAGATGTAAGTTATAAAGGAAATGCTTCACTTAAGAAAACATCAAGTTCGAAAAGCGGAGAAGTACACCACGTAAATTAAGAGTTTAGTTTAGTTAATGATAATACGCTGCTTTGTGGATGCAAAGCAGCGTTTTTTATATTGAGTATACAGATTAATGATTATTGAGTTTTACTTTTCATAAATAGACTCAAATTACGCACTATTTTTTCTTATACGGGTAATAAATAAAATTGGCGCCTTCGGGAACAATTACGAATACACACATATAATCTTCCGGTTTTTTATAAACCTTTAAAAACGGATCTTTTTTCTCTTTACTGATAATTCCTTTTTCTACAAATTCTTCCAACGTAGAAGCTTGTATGGTCCAATCGGTATTGAGTTCTTCTTTATTTAAAATAAGTTCGCCGATATTTACTTCGTGTTGATGTGCAATAAAAATCGGGTAGGCAGAAATGCCCTCAACCATAATTTCTATAGCCACCTCTTTAATGGCATCAGCATAAAATTCCAGGTCTTTCTCTAAACTTACCAGCGGACTTTCCTGTTTCTTTTGCGGGTCTCCGCTATCTTCGGGCGTTGCGCTTAATAATTCTTCTCTATTCATACCTAACTAATTATTGAATGTTGAATGATTTAATCTTTAGGCATTTGGCACATTCAATTATTCTCTCATTCAATCAATTATACCTTATTTTAATTTCAACAATACCACGTTTTCTACATGTTGCGTGTGCGGAAACATATCTACCGGTTTAATGCGCACCACATCATACTTTTCTTTCAGCAACTCCAAATCACGCGCCTGGGTAGCTGCATTACAACTTACATAAACAATTTTTTCTGATTCCATTTCCAATAAACGCTGCACCACATCTGCGTGCATACCAGCACGGGGTGGATCGGTGATTACTACATCAGGTTTACCATGCGCAAGGATAAATTCAGATGTAAGAATATCTTTCATATCCCCAGCATAAAAAATCGTATTGTCGATCCCATTTAATTCTGAGTTAAACTTTGCATCTTCAATAGCGGTGGGTACATACTCTACCCCTACAACCTGTTTAACATTTTTGGCTATAAAATTAGCAATGGTTCCTGCACCGGTGTATAAATCGTAAACCAGTTCATCACCTTTAAATCCGGCAAAATCGCGGGTTATTTTATATAGTTCAAAAGCCTGTTCCGAATTGGTTTGATAAAAAGATTTTACGCCAATTTTAAACCTTATTCCGTCCATTTCTTCGAAAATGTGATCGCGGCCAGAAAATACCATCACCTCCTGATCGAAAATGGTATCGTTTTTCTTTTGATTAACAATATAAAGTAATGAAGTTACCTGAGGGAACTCAGTTTTTAGGAAATTCATCAATCCATCAATCTGCTCCTGTTCCGGATACGCAAAAACAACCGCTACCATTACTTCACCTGTACTGGAAGTACGGATAATCAGGTTACGCAAAACACCTTCATGGTTACGCAGGTCGTAAAACGACAAACTGTTTGCTAATGCATATTTACGTACGGCGTTTCTGATTGAATTTGAGGGCTCATCCTGTAAATAACAATGGTCGATATCTAAAATTTTATCAAAACGCAACGGAACGTGAAAACCCAATGCATTCATATCAAAATCTTCTTCGCGCTCGATATCGGTTTTTTCCAACCAACGTTTGTTCGAAAAAGTAAATTCGAGCTTATTGCGATAATACCTGTTTTTTGCAGAACCTAAAATGGGTTCAGTACCGGAAGTATCTATTTTACCAAGACGCTGCAACGCGGCTTCAACATTTTTCTGTTTAAACTTTAATTGAGCATCGTAGCCCATGTGCTGCCATTTGCAACCGCCACAGGATCCGAAATGAGGACAGAAAGGATCGGTACGCAAGGCTGATTTTTCGTGTAACTGTTCGATGATGGCTTCGGCAAAATTCTTTTTCTTTTTGGTTAACCTAACATCTACCACATCACCGGGAACGGCTTTATCAACAAAAATGACTAATTCGTCGGCTTTGCCCACACCTTTTCCTTCTTCAGCAATATCGATTATCTGTACGTTTGGAACAATAGTTACCGTACCTGGTTTTCTTCTACTCATTATTTTGCAAAGATAAGGCTAAAAGCTGAAAGAGGAAAGGGCAAAGACTAAACCTGAATGCTAAAGTTGGAATGAATATAAATAATTGAAAGGATAATGCTCAAAAGCGCAAACAAATCAGTACGTGTAAAAGATTAGGCAATACTTTTCCATTCAGTTTAAAATACCTGATAAAATATTGTTGATTTTAGAAATTATTTTCCAAAAAATTTAAACGCTGCTCCCCAAAAACCATCCAGCCAATTAAATTTCAAGTCAAATTTTTCATCTACCTGTACAGAAAACTCTAATATTTCTTTGCTCATGATAAAAAACCTATCTATTTGAGCAATACTACTAATTTTATACCAAAAACCAAAACGGTATAAATTAATTTTATGTTAATTTTACATCAATAGGTAAAAGCATTACTAAATCCTGAAATTAAAGTGTGAAGTATTGATTTTCAACACATTATTTGCAAAATCAATTAAAATCCGTAACTTAATGTATCATTCACATAAAAATGGAGGTTCATTATGAACGTTATCCGTAAAATTGAACATTGGGGAGATGTTCATTACTCAAAATGGCTGGATTATCTTAGGATTGTACTCGGCCTGATCATTTTTGGAAAAGGTGTTTCTTTTATTAGCGATACTTCGGTACTTCAGAACATGATTACACAAAACAACGTTTTTGGTTTTTCGGGCATGTTAATCAGCGTCGCCATTCATGTTGTTGCATTTGCACATTTGGTTGGCGGTGTTTTAATTACGTTGGGATTAGTTACCCGATTTGCCGTTGTAATTCAAATCCCGATCTTATTGTTTGCCGTATTTTTTGTTAACCTTACACCTGGCTTTTCTGGTCCGAATTCAGAATTATGGTTTTCAGTATTGGTTTTATTCCTGCTGATCATGTTCTGGGTGGTGGGCTCCGGACCATTATCAGTTGATGAAGGCCTGAAGCGTAAAACCGGCAAACGGTACGCATAAGTAACATTAAATATTCTTAGTATCTTTCGCTTCTATAAATAATTATGAAAACGAAGATACTTTTTGCACTGCTTTTAACGGGATTGGCCAGTTATGCCCAAAACCCTACAGAAGGATATTTTAAACTGACAAGAGCTGGCTTTCGAGAAAATAACGCATTCGAAACCACTGCTTTTGTAGAGAAATATTTTCGTGTACCTGGCAACACAGGCTTTAATGCAAGTATCCATTATGTAGAAAATATCCTAAAAAAAGCTGGTTTTGTAGAGCAGAAACAAAATGAATCAGAAGCTCCTTTAACGTATCGCATCGAAAAACGAGCAATGAAAAACAATACCTGGGAGCCAGTTGATGCCAATATTGATATTATAGGAGAATCCCAGCCGCTTATTTCTTACAAAACCAACCGCAATATGATCCCGATTAATTGCGTATCTACCCCTGAGGGAGGTGTTACGGCAGATGTGGTTTACATCGCTAATACAACACCTGCTGAAATAGAAAAATTGGATTTAAAAGGTAAATTTTTATTCGCTGAGGCAAATCCATCACGCTTACTTCAAATTGCCACCAAAGCAGGAGCAATCGGTGTATTGGGTTATTCGATGCCTAAATACACCCAACCAGAACTTCATCAAACCTCTATTCAGTTCGGAAGCATGAAAGCCAATAGTGAAGTATGGACTTTGCTTTTATCTTTTGCGGCTAAAGAAAAATTAAAAGCAGCCTGTTTAAAAGGTAATACTAAATTAAAAGTTAACATTCAGACTAAAATTTATCCTTCGGAGGAATTAACAATTGTTGCAAACGTTAAAGGCAGCATTAACCCTAACGAACGTTTTGTTTTCAGTGCCCACGTACAAGAGCCTGGTGCAAATGATAATGCCAGCGGTGTTGGCACATTGGCCGAAATGGCAAGGCTAACTGCAGAATTGTATCAGGCTAAAAAGATAAACCCCAAACGTACCTTAACTTTTTTATGGGGCGATGAAATTGTATCTACCCGAAGGTACATAACTGAAGATACTACACGCGCAAAAGGCATTATGTGGGGAATGAGTTTGGATATGGTTGGCGAGGATACTAAAAAAACAGGGGGCTCTTTTCTGATTGAGAAAATGCCAGATCCATCGGCCATCTGGACAAGGGGCACGGATAAACATACCGAATGGGGAGCAGGAGATGTTAGCGAAAAAGACCTTTTTCCGCACTACTTTAACGATTTTATTTTCGACATCTGCCAAGCGCAGGGAAAATTTGCCAACTGGACGGTAAATTATAATCCGTTTGAAGGTGGCAGCGACCATACCCCATTTTTGCAAAACAAAATTCCGGGTTTACTAATGTGGCACTTCACAGATGTATTTTACCACACAGATAACGACCGCATCGATAAAGTTTCATCAATAGAGATGAAAAATGTTGGGATAAGTGGTTTAACTGCTGCTTACACTTTAATTTCTGCAGATGAAAATACAGCAATTGCTACTGTTGCTCAGGTTAAAACCGATGCCTTAATTCGTTTAAAAACTGAGTTTGAATTGAGCAAGAAAGCAATTACAGGGGGTAAACTGCCAAAGGATGAAAAACACATTATCGAAGTTTGGGCCAAATGGTATATAGATGCCCTGGCAACGGTGAATAAAATGCCTGTAAAACCACAAACTACAAGAGTTGGTTCGGCCATTAAATTTGCCAGCAGCGAGATTGAAAAACAAACGAATGTGTATTTAAAGGAGTTGAACTAATTTGATGCCTAAACCAAAAGCAATAGTTATCGGTGCCGGAATTGCAGGAATTGCCTCTGCCATACGCTTTGCCGTAAAGGGTTACACAGTTGACGTTTTTGAAGCCAATGCTAAACCCGGAGGTAAACTAACTGAAATAAGTATGAACGGATTTAGGTTTGATGCCGGTCCGAGTCTTTTTACCATGCCGCAGTATGTTGATGAACTTTTTAAACTGGCGGGTAAAAAGCCTGAAGATTATTTCGAATACATTAAACTAAAAGAGATTTGCCGTTATTTTTATGAAGATGGTTTAAGGTTAAATGCAAGTACTGATCTTAATAAATTTGCACAAGAAATTGAAGAAAAAACTGATTCCACTAAAACAGAAATTGCGCACTACTTAAATAAAAGCAAAACCATTTACGAGGTTACCCACCGTGTATTTCTGGAAAGAAGTTTGCATAAGCTGAAAAGTTACTTCCATTGGGATACCTTAAAATCTATTTTCCGTTTCGGGCAAATCGATGCGTTTAGAACTCAGGCCAAAGCAAACCAATCATTTTTTAAAGATGATAGAATAACACAGCTTTTTAACCGTTATGCCACTTACAATGGTTCAAATCCCTATCAGGCACCAGCTACATTAAATGTAATTCCGCATTTTGAATACCATTATGGTGCCTTTCTCCCTAAAAATGGTATGTATGGCATAGTTACGGCCTTAGTAAAGTTAGCGGAAGAATTAGGCGTGAAATTTCACTACAACCAAAAAGTTGAAAAAATTATACATACGAACGGGAATAAACCAAAAATAAGCGGCATTAAAGTTAATGATAAAACCCATTTTGCAGATGCCGTTATCTCTAACCTCGACATTTGGTTTACTTATAAAAATTTACTTAAACAGATACCGCAACCTCAAAAACTTCTCAACCAGGAGCGTAGTAGTTCTGCATTGATTTTTTATTGGGGAATGGATGGAAATTACAGTGATTTAGGCTTGCACAATATCTTTTTTACAGCAGATTATCACAAAGAGTTCAATTCCATATGGAAAGACAAAACCATTGCTAACGATCCTACGGTTTACATTAATATTACCGCTAAACACATCAGGGGTGATGCACCTTTAGATACTGAAAATTGGTTTGTAATGATCAATGTTCCTGCAAATAACAACCAAAACTGGGATTTGTTAATTAAAGAAGCACGTGTAAATATTATTAAAAAAATCAGCCGGATACTGAACCGGAATATTGAAAAGGACATTATCTCTGAGCAAATCCTCGATCCCAGAAGCATAGAAAGCAAAACCGGTTCTTATCAAGGCGCACTATATGGAAACAGCTCCAACAATCAGTTTTCTGCCTTTTTCAGGCATCCTAATTTTAGTTCGAAAGTTAAAAACTTATATTTTTGTGGTGGTAGCGTACATCCGGGTGGTGGAATTCCGCTTGCTTTGCTATCTGCTAAGATAATTGATGATGAAATTGATGCAGTAGTGCGTTAGTTATTGGTCATTAAAGGAATTCTAAAAAGAAGAATTTTTTTTATCGAGAAAATATATCAATTATGCTTAATCGCTTCTTCCAATTTTTCACCATCTAAATCGAATGCATCTACAATAAATTTTGCCTTTGTATAAAAAGGATCACGCTCTTTTAGTTTTTCTTTAATGAACTCTAAAAGCTGTTCATCATTTAAATCTTTAATTAAGGGCCGTTTTTGACGGTTATGCAAGCGCGATACCAGGGCAGCAGGTTCCATTTGCAGGTAAACCGTTTCACCGTGGGCATTCATCCATTCCATATTATCAAAAAAACATGGCAATCCGCCTCCGGTAGCTACCACACAGGTTTCTGGATAATCGAAGGTTTTAAGCATTTCACTTTCATAATCTCTAAAACCACTTTCTCCAAATTCAGCAAAATATTCGGCAATGGTTTTACCTGTTTTTGAAACAATTTCGGCATCAAGATCTATTACCGGGCATTCTAACCGATGTGCCAGCTGTTTAGCTTTTGTACTTTTGCCGCAGCCCATATATCCGATGAGGAAAATCTTCATTTGTATTTTTTATTACCGACCTACAATAACTGGTCGCGTTTTAACATTATATAGTCTGTTACAGGTGGCGTAAAACCGTATTTTTTAAGTAAGGTAACAACTTGTCCGCGATGATAAGTAGAATGGTTAAATAAATGAAATAGAATTTCATCCAATTGGTTCTCATACTGTACACCTTGCGAGTTGCTATATGCAATCCGTTTATCTAAAGTATTGTCTAGTAATGCGATCCTGATCAACCTGATATTATCCGCAGCGATACTTTCAAAATTATTTTTATTATGAATGTCCCAAACACCATATTCTGGTTTCTGGCCCGAAATACGGTGTGCCCAAATGTGCTGGGCATTCAAAACATGGCTGAACAAACGTTCTGCATCAGGCATTTCGATGGTTGCCAGCTTAAAAATCTCAATGATACGCTGATCTGCGAGTTCAGTATAATTTATAATTTCTTCTTCACGCATGGCTTAACTTAATTTAACCCTTGGATCCACATAGGCATATAAAATATCAACCAGTATGTTGATAATCACAAATACGAAAGCAATAAAAAGAATAGATCCCATTACCACAGGAAAATCAGACATTTCTAAAGCGGTTACTGTTGTTCTTCCCAAACCATTATAACCAAAAATATATTCCACAAAAAACGAACCGGCAAGCAATGAAGCAAACCATCCTGAAATAGCCGTAATTACTGGGTTCATCGCATTTTTTAAAGCATGTTTATAAATTATTGCATTTCTGCTTAAACCTTTTGCTCTTGCCGTTCTGATATAATCCTGTGCAAGCACATCCAGCATGGCACTTCGGGTAAGCTGTACAATAATGGCTAAAGGCCTTAAGCCAAGCGTAATCATTGGTAGCCATAAATTTCTAAGGGTTAATACTTCGCCGTTAAAAGGATCGTAAGAATATAAACTTCCGCTCATTTTTAGTCCGGTGTAATTGCTCAACACAAAACCGAACAGCCAGGCAATTATAATCCCGGCAAAAAAAGAAGGTGCCGATATGCCCAGAATGGCAAATGCATTGGCCGATTTATCAATCCATGAATCTTTATAAACTGCAGACAGTACACCTAAAAAAACACCAATTATCGTGGCAAAAATCATTGCTGTTAAAGCAAGAATAAATGTATTGGGAACGGTTTCGGAAAGTATTGCGGTTACATCACGTTTGGTTTGGTATGAACTGCGCAGATAAGGCCATTTTGCAACCAGCACCTTCTTATCAAAACTGATCAGTTTTGCATAATGGTATTTTTTCATGCTGGCGCTATCATTATCCAAGATACTGATTGGCGATAAATCATTGATGTACAAAACAAACTGTACAGGTTTGGAACGATCTAAACCAAATTCTTTACGTACAGCCTCAAGAGACTGTACATCGGCCCTTTGCCCCATTGTCATCCGGGCAGGATCGCCTGGTAAAATATTAAACAGCACAAAAACCACGAGTATTACCCCACCCATTACAAGCAGGCCGTACAAGAGCTTTTTTAATGCATATCCAATCATATTTATTTATCGAAATATTTTCTACTGAGCTGATCGAAAGTTGGTACGTTATGAAAATGCCATTTATTAATTACTACACCATTTTTCATCAATAAAACACCCGGATTTGCCCTTACCATACTCTTGAGCTGGAACGGCATCAGCATAAAATACTTCTGAAAACAAGTTATTCTTTTTAATAAATGCCTGCGCATCCTGGGCAGAATTGGAAGTTAGCAACACCGTACGGATATTAAACTGTTGCGTAGCATTTAAGGCAAGTGCATTTAGTTTTCCAATGGCAGCTTCATTTGTGGCATGAAGATCGTAAGCTACAAAAATTAAATTGTAGTATGGGTTTTCGATCAGTTCTTTGGTGTAATCGGTACCGGAGGCATCAGTGATATTAAGATCTTTAATTTTAGGTTCGAAACCCTTTTTCACTAAATTTTTTGTCGGCTCTCCAATAATTTCCCAATTGTTATCCTTCCAGATTTCAGTTTTAAGGTAAGCCTTATCACTCATATCCTTTTCTTCTTTTGTTTTCTTGTTTTTTAAGTGATATATGATCTCAAATTCATCTGGTTTTTCTCCCGGAGGGATCACCATTAACGATGGAAGATGTGCACCCACTTTATAAGGCAGGAAATCGATAATTGGAAGTACATTGTAAGTGTAAAGTCCGAAGCCTAAGGAAACAAGCGTTACGGCAATGGCAATATTACGCTGAGTTGCTTCTTTACTGAAAATCGGCTGGATGAGATTCTTATTCAGGAAAATTACGATGATCAATGCCAGTAGAACAAGATCTTTACTAAACGATTGCCATGGGGTAAGCGGAATGGCATCGCCAAAACAGCCGCAACTGGTAACTACCTTAAATGCCGCAGAGATAAATGTTAATAGCGTAAAAAAGATAATTAACAATAACAATCCCCAGGCTACCTTTTTACTCCAGAAACCTAAAAGCAATAGCGCGCCGAGTACAATTTCTAAGGTACAAAGTAAAATAGCAATACCAGTGGCCATTCCACTTAAAAAATTCATATGAAAAACCTCAAAGTATTCCTGAAGTTTATAGCCAAAACCAAGCGGATCGTTTGCTTTGATCAATCCTGAAAATATGAATAAAGCACCGACAAAAATCCTTGAGAATCTTAAAAGTATATTCCGCATCTGTATGTATCTATTTTATAGGCAATTACTGGTAATACTATTTAACCCCAAGTTTGATCAATGCAAAAACCGAATAGTTCAGCATATCCTGATAATTAGCGTTAACACCCTCAGAAGCCAGCGTTTGCCCTTCGTTATCCTCTATTTGTTTAACCCTAAAAATTTTCATTAAAATCAGGTCTGTTAACGAACTGATCCGCATATCGCGCCAGGCTTCACCATAATCGTGATTTTTGGCAAACATTAAATCCTTGGTTTCTGTAATTTTTTCTTCAAATCTCTTTTCAACTTCCTCATAAGGCAGTTCATTGGGGTGGTGTGCTGTAAGTTCAAGCTGCATCATAGCAATTACGCAATAGTTTACAATGCCGATATATTCTGATACTACTCCCTCTCCTACTTTATTAACTTTTGTTTCTTCTAAAGTACGTATGCGCTGTGCTTTGATAAAAATCTGATCAGTAATCGAACTTGGTCTTAAAATCCGCCATGCAGTGCCATAATCTTTAGTTTTTTTTAAAAATAATGATCTGCAAACTGCAATCACTTCATCAAATTCGGTAGAGGTATTTGTTTGTGCCAAAGCCAATAATTATTTAGTTTTTAATGTATTTTTGTCGTGAAAAAACAAAAGCTAAAGATACATTTTTAAAGCGAAACCCAAATCCCGTGAGGGTTTATTATGGCAGAAAAAAACTTTTTTGAGCCCAAACAGAGCTTAAACGTAAACGGTAGACTTATCGATTTAAGTACGCCAAAAGTGATGGGTATTTTAAATATTACGCCAGATTCTTTTTATAGCAACAGCCGTACAAAAGCAATTGATGAAGCCTTAACCAAAGCTGATGAGTTTTTAAGCGAAGGTGCTACATTTATTGATGTTGGCGGATATTCTTCGAGGCCTGGAGCCAAAGATATTAGCACGAGCGAGGAAGTAACGCGATTGGTACCGGTGATAGAAGGTTTAGCAAAAACCTTTCCCGAAGCCATAATTTCTATCGATACCTTTAGGGCTAAAGTTGCAGAAGAAACCATTTTGGCTGGCGCGCATATCATTAACGATATTGCTGCGGGTGATATGGACAAAATGATGTTCGAAACCGTGGCCAAATTACAAGTGCCTTATATGATTATGCACATGAAAGGTACGCCTCAAAACATGCATCAAAATCCAATGTATGGCAATGTGTTGCTAGAGGTAATCGATTACCTTGCAAAAAAAGTAGAGTCGCTTAAGGCACTGCATATCCATGATGTAATTATTGACCCTGGTTTTGGCTTCGGAAAAACTACCGAACACAATTACGAACTGCTTAAACATTTAGAAGATTTTAAAATTTTTAAACTGCCGCTGTTGGTGGGTTTCTCGCGTAAGGGAATGATTTACAAAACACTTGGCACTTCTGCCGCAAATGCACTAAACGGAACTTCGGTACTTAATACCATCGCTCTGCAAAAAGGCGCAGGGATTTTAAGGGTACATGATGTAAAAGAGGCGGTGGAATGTGTAAAGTTAGTAGAGAGGTTAACTGGTTAATGTTTGGCCATGATTTTTATATAAAACTGTGGCACGCTGCTAAATTCTCCTTCAATTCATCCTGCTAAAATTGTTTCAACATCTATTTTTGAGCAATAACCCTGAAATAAATTTAGGGTTACGATCTTTCCTAAACAATTAACCTAATCTTGTAAACTGAAAAGCATTTTACTATCTTGCCATTAATGAAAGGTTTTGATTTCGACTTCCTTAAAGTATCGCCAACTGATATCGTTGATATCATTTTAGTAGCCTTATTAATTTATTACGTTTACACCCTTATCCGCAATACGCTAGCCGTTAACCTGCTCGTTGGGATGTTTATTATTACAGTTTTTTACTGGATAGTAAAAGCATTGCACATGGAGTTGTTAACCGCTATCATAGAGAAATTTATGAGTGTGGGCATTATTGCGCTGATTGTGATCTTCCACCCGGAAATTAGGCGTTTTCTTTTGCTGATAGGAAAAAATGCGTTTCTCCAGAAAAACAAAGCCTGGTGGGGTTATTTATTTGGCAGAAAAGAGATTGAAAGGAATAATTTAACACGCATAAAACCAATTATTGATGCTTGTAAAAGCATGAAAAAAACACGTACAGGTGCATTAATCGTTTTTGTTAAATTTTACGATGAACAATTTTTCGCAAATAGCTGCGAACTTGTAGACGCTAAAATATCGAAACGTTTACTGGAAAGTATTTTCCAAAAAAACAGTCCTTTACATGACGGTGCCGTAGTGATTTCGGAAAATAAAATTAAAAGTGCGAGTTGTATTTTGCCTTTAACGGATAATGATCAACTGCCATCACAATTTGGATTAAGGCATCGGGCAGGCATTGGTGTTTCGGAAACAACAGATGCTGTTGCTGTAATTATATCTGAGGAAACCGGAGAAATATCGTATGCCAAACAAGGCAGGGTAAGAATGAATGTTTCTTTCGGGGAACTGGAGAAATTATTAAACAAGGATTTTTAGCAAGCACAGCTTAAAAGATTTTATTCGCATCGTCACCTTGAATTTATTTCAGGATATTAAAATTACCTGTATGATGCTGGAATGAATTGAGCATGATGGCCGCAAGACAATAAGCTAATCTGCTCCATTAAACGCAAAATGGTGAATGCTTCCATTCACCATTTCATTATAATTTAAATACTTTGTTATCGGTGTAACCCAATAACTGCGCAATTAATCGTTAGCAATATTGCTCAAAAGCTCCAATCAGGTTATCAGCAATCATTTGTGCTGGTCTGCCTTCAATCTGATGACGCTCAATCATATGTACCAATTTACCATCTTTAAATAACGCCATTGCCGGAGATGACGGAGGGAAAGGCATCATGTAATTTCTTGCCTGATCTACAGCTTCTTTTTCCATACCTGCAAATACAGTAACCAATTTATCAGGATGTTTTTCGTGTGCTGCTGCTGCTCTGGCTGCCGGACGCGCATTTGCTGCCGCACAACCACAAACCGAATTCACCACTACCAACACAGTTCCTTCGCCTTTAATCGCTTGATCTACGTCTTGTGCATTTTTTAATTCTTGAAAACCTACGTTAGTTAATTCCTTACGCATTGGCTCTACTAAATATTCTGGATACATTATCTTAGTTTTTTATTTACAATTTGAACGATACAAAAATAAGAAAATCGAATGGTATGCACCATCCGATTTATATTTTTAAGGTAAAATTAAAATGCTATTTTTATTGTAATCCTTTTAAAATTTCCTGCATTTTATGTGGATCGCTTAACATTCCTGAACCGAATATCACAATAATGGCAGCATAGTAAAGCAATGACAAAATGTTAAGAATCAGACCTATAATTGCACAAATTCTTCCGGCATTTAAATTTTTAAAGGAACTTAAACTATATGCAGCAGGGTTAACTGCATACAATGCCTTATCTTTTTTACTAAGTACCAACGCAATAATTGCAGGAATTAAGCCTAGTATACCATAACAACAACAAAATGCTATCGAAAGAATACCTAATACAAGTACAATTGTTGAATTTGGTAGATTTTGTTGCCCAAAGCCACCTCCAAATTGCCCAAAAGGTGGCGGTTGCTGAAAAGGTGGTGGGGTTGCAGGTCCATTACCAAATGGTTGAAAAGGTGCTGGTTCCGGATTCTGACCTTTAGAAAGATCTATTGGCTTATTTTCTTGAGGGGTTTCCTGTTCTTCTGACATAGTTATATTTAGATCAATTGGTGAGTATATATTTTGTAAATGTAATTGATTAAGATAATTACTGCAACCCCTGCAAAAACGATTTTTATCAGCTGCGCTCCAAATTTGAAATCGAATTTGAGGTGAATGACTGTAAAAAGCACTATAAAAACCAATGGTATTGCAGCTGGGTACAACTTAAATGATGCCATTAAATCACCGCTGAACAAAGCCAGTACGGAACGCTGAAAACCACAGCCCGGACAATCGAATCCGAATTGCGCTTTAAAGGGGCAGGTTAAAAGATGCCCGCTTAACCAATCGAGAAAGCTATGTTGCTGTTGAGCCATCTATATTGCCAATAACCTTGATCTGCGCATCTTTCCATGCTTTATATTTTTCTAAATCCTTAACAACCTGTCTGTAAACAAGGTTTAAGATGTAAATGTCATCAACAAAACCCAATACTGGCACGAAATCTGGAATCACATCTATAGGCGATAAAAAATAAACCAATCCGCCCAGGATGGCTATAATTGATCTTTTTGGAATTTCCGTATAATCGCCATTTACATAATCTTTAGATACTGCAAATAATAGCACTAGCTTAGACCATACTCCTTCGAGATCACCTTTATTGGTTACCGCTTTTCCTAAGGCATCTTTAATGGTATTGCTCGCCTTGGTTTTATCATTTAAGATTAGCGAAGCTTTACTTTCTGACTTTTTAAAGAAACCCAATATTTTTTCCCTGTTCAATTTCATAGTTAATCGTATTACAAATTAACGGCCAAAAGCATCATAATTGTCTTCAGCATATTTAGTAAAGCGATCCAACAACTTTATATTTTTGTTTTCTATCGCGGTTAGATCATTATCCACATTGTTTTTAACGGGTACATACCACTCCACAGGATCAAAGAAATTTCTGAATGTTTGTTTTTTAAAAGCATAACCATGTCTGGCAAAGATGGTATTTTTGATAATCTGCAAATCTAATTTTCTTAGATTCTTTAACTCATCTTCACTAAGCAAAGTGGTTGAAGCGTTTAATTTAAAAATCTGATCGGAGGCACTCCTGTAAAAAGAATTTGCGCTCAATGAATCAATGGTTCCATCTTCAAGTGTATCTATACTTTTAACCATTTTTTGATCGCTCCAGTCTACATATTCCATTTCTGTTGGCAACATACGACCTGCATTATATTCGAAAGCTTTTTTCAATAGTTTAAATTCTTTTTCAGGCCATTTTAATTCTTTTTTGTATGCATTCCATTTGCCGATCAGCGTATCGCCAACGAGGGTAATTTCAAATTTTCCATCATATTTATCTGTGCCGGGTTCATCAAGCACAAAAGTAATTTTGCTTCCATTTTCGGATAATTTGCCCAACAAAGGGCGGCTGTTGCCAGAAACTACGCTTTGCGCAATCACCGTATCTTTTGTTATTCTTTTAATATTGATATTCAACTTTTTAACAGCATCTGCCATGTCTCCTTCATACTCCAATTCATCTGCTGTATAAAAATCACCTACCCAAAAACCATAAAGTTCTTTGTGGATTTCCTGTTGTGCAATGCCCGATGGTTTTTCTTTTTTAGTTTTTTTAGTATCTCTGCAAGAAAGCATCAAAAAAGGGATGAGTGCGAATAATAAGATTTTTTTCATAATTAATGTAACTGTTTCAGCGGGTAAATGTTTTGTGTTTAATTAACCATTCAGCGATCAATAAATTGGGTATCCAGCCCAACCAGGCAATAATCTGATAAACATCCATTGGGGCTGGATGAAATAAATATACTAAAATAACTTTCCACAGCCTTAAGGTAATGGCAGAAGTAGCTAAAGCAAAGCTACGGTACATAAATTTTTTATGGTTTGTTATTTTCTTTTTTATAATAAGCAGAAGGGCTTTTAAAGTGAACCAAAACCACAACACGCCCAAAATTACAAACGAGGTTTTAGCCATTAACCCTCCATTGGCAAAGCAGCCAATAAAAATACCAGATGGTGCTGCAAGCAACAATACTAAACTTACATACAAATAGCCCAACCACCTATGCACTTTTGGATAGCTTGCTAAAATTTTATTATTAAACTGAGTAAAACCAGCCAGCAGTACAAATATTGCACTGTAAACGTGGAGGTAAAATATAGGGAGGTAAATTTTAATGCCTGATACTTCAGTTTGTTTAATTTGAAGAAAAGATACTTCGCTATTGAAAGGGATGTAGCGCAAGGTAAGCTGCAGCATTAAAATAAAAAAATAGGAAAAAAATAATAGCCAGGCCAACCACTTATAGCTAATGTTTTTCATTTATTTTTTATTGAACAGTAAAAGTAGTTTTTTATCAAAGGGAATGGCCACCAATTGTGCGTTTACTACATCATCTTCGTAAAGTTGTTGCTTTTTCGGATCGAACACAAACCTGGCAATCACCGGCATTCTATCAGCATAACTTTCGTGCAGATTAAAATTATAGGTTTTGGAGTATTCTTGTGAAGGGTCGGTTTTGGGGTTGGGACTACTTTCGAGCATCACACCATAAGCGGTACCTCCGTTCTTAACGATTCTTTCGTAAAGCCCTTTGGTAAGCTGCTTACATCGTGGAGAAGTTTCTACAATTTTATAAGCAATCTGTGCTTTATGGCTTTCTTTAACCTGAGCTCTTGATTGGTATGTAAATGAGCCGAAAATTAATAAAATGATGAGGATGTTTTTCATTATTGAGCTGCGCTATTAAATATATAATTTTAAGTGTGGCTTCTTAAATACCTTTAAAAATTTTCTACAGGCTATCATTAACAGTCTCCAGTAGAACAGTCGTCATTGTTGAGGTATGAAGCAATCCTAAAGCGCATGTAGTAGCGATCGTTTTAAGATTGCTTCGACGGCTGAAAAAGCCCTCTCGCAATGACGATACTTTGAGGCGATTTAACTACATTATACCTGTAGTTTATATTGATTTTATAAAATAAATTAACCCCTCAGACTGACAAGAATGTATTATTATTAAATTTTATGATGATTTCATCATTTCCAATATATCATCTACATATTTACGCTCATTGGCCAGCCGTGGTACTTTATGCTGTCCGCCCAGTTTATCTTTCGCCTTTAACCAGTTATAAAATGTGTTTGAAGGGGCATTGTGCACTTTAGGACGGGCTAAAGCCATATCTTTAAAACGTTTGGCATCATAATCAGAATTCACCTCACGCAGTGTATTGTCCATAACATCTACAAACTTCTCAAAATCGTTCGGCTGTTTATCAAATTCTATAATCCATTCGTGTCCACCGGCTTTTTCATTTTTAAAATAAATCGGTCCGGCAGTATAATCCTTTATTTCAGCACCAGTTTCCTGGCAAGCTTTGGTTAAAGCCTGTTCTGCATTGTCGATTATGACTTCTTCACCAAAGGCATTGATAAAGTGTTTGGTTCGGCCTGTAATTTTAATGCGGTAAGGCGAAAGTGAAGTAAATTGGATGGTATCACCAATCATGTAGCGCCATAAGCCACCGTTAGTCGAAATTACAATGGCGTAATTTTTATGCAGTTCTACTTCTCCCAATAATAATGCTTTAGGGCTTTCTTCGCCTATATTTTCAAGCGGAATAAATTCATAGAAAATTCCATAATCGAGCATTAACAACATTTCTTCTGAATGATCCTGATCCTGGATACCAAAAAAACCTTCTGATGCGTTATAGGTTTCGAGGTAGTACATTTCATCGGATGGAATAAGCTGCTTAAACTGCTCGCGGTAAGGTGCAAAGTTTACCGCACCATGAATGTACAATTCGAGGTTTGGCCAAACTTCTAGCAAGTTCTGTTTTCCGGTGAGTTCGAGTACTTTTTTAGCCAATACGATGGTCCATGTAGGCACACCAGAAATGCTGGTTACGTTTTCATTGATGGTAGCTTCAGCCATTCTATCCATCTTAATTTCATAATTATCCATCAATGCGATAGACATATCGGGCGTGCGATAATATTCGGCCCAGATGGGTAGATTTTTGATCAGCACCGCCGATAAATCACCATAAAAACAATCTTCATTTAATTGGTTTACCTGGTGACTTCCTCCTAAAACCAAACCTTTACCGGTAAACATTTGGTTATCAGGACGGTTATTGCAATATATAGAAAGCATATCCTTACCACCTTTAAAATGGCATTCTTCCAATGATTCCTGCGAAACCGGGATAAATTTACTCCGATCGCTAGTGGTACCAGATGATTTTGCAAACCACTTGATATCAGATGGCCATAGAATATTCTGTTCGCCATTGAGCATACGCTCAATATATGGCTTTAAAGTATCGTAATTTTGAATAGGAATACGCTCCTGGAATTGCTGAGGTGTTAAAATCGTTTTATAATCGTATAGTTTGCCCCATTCTGTATTTTCTGCACTATCGATTAAAGTATGAAACCACTCTTCCTGAACGTCGTGCGGATACTTCATAAAAAGCTCGATCTGATGGATCCGCTTTTTCATTAACCAGGTAAAAATTGAATTTACAAATGCCATATCAAAAAATAAACAGCTGACTTTTACCACAGATGTTGACAGATAAACACGGATATTGTCGTTTTTGTTGGAACGATAATAAAATCTCTGTACCTGAAAGCAATTGATCTGTGTTAAGCATCTTTAAGCCCAAAAACCGGGACAAGAATTGGTTAGAATTAAACATCAAATTTTTTACGTTTCAGCACAAAATTCGATCCAAGATAAACCTTTCTTACCATTTCGTTTTCAGCTAAAACCTCCGGAACGCCTTGTTCTAAAATTTTACCTTCGAAAAGCAGGTAGGCACGATCGGTAATTGATAGTGTTTCCTGCACATTGTGATCGGTAATGAGGATACCGATATTTTTATGTTTAAGTTTGGCAACAATACTCTGAATTTCTTCTACCGCAATCGGATCTACCCCTGCAAAAGGCTCATCCAATAAAATAAAGTTAGGATTTGCAGCCAAAGCACGTGCAATTTCGGTACGCCGACGCTCGCCACCTGATAATAAATCGCCACGGTTTTTACGCACCTTGTGTAAACTAAATTCGTTAATCAGTTCTTCAAGCTTATCGCGTTGTTCCTCCTTACTCATTTTGCTCATTTCCAAAATGGCAAGAATATTGTCTTCAACGGTAAGCTTTCTGAAAACGGAGGCTTCCTGTAGCAAGATAGCCAATTCCTTTTTGCGCCCGGCGGTACATTGGATCTTCTGTAATGTCTTCTTCTTCGAGGAAAATTCGGCCTTCATTTGGTTTAATCAAACCTACAATCATGTAAAAAGAAGTTGTTTTTCCGGCACCGTTTGGACCGAGAAGACCAACGATTTCTCCCTGACTAACGTTAAAAGAAACATTATTAACAACAGTACGCTGCTTATATTTTTTAACCAGATTTTCGGCTTTTAATATCATATATAGATCGATCCGTCATCCTGAATTTAGTTCAGGCTCTTTCTAATAGATGCTGAAACAAGTAGAGCATGACGGTTTATTTTAAAATTAATTAACTTTTATTCCTTTAATGTTTAACTGCAAACGTTTCTTATCGCGCCAAACATTCTCTTCTAACGTATAACAAACAGAAAATGGTACTCTTGGTTGCAAAAGGTTTTGAAATTCTGCCAATCCGAACGCAATGCCTTCAAAAATAGGCGAATTTTGTTGTTTTATATTAATTTTTAGATGATTTTGACCAACTGCCATGGCATGTTGCGCAAGGTATACATTATGGGTAACAAATATCGGTGCCATATTCTCTGGTCCGAAGGGCCCCATTTGAGATAATACCCGAAAAAATTTACCATCAATCTGTGTCAGTTCAATTTCGGCATCAATCCTGATCATTGGCGTAAGTAACTCTTCTGTAATACTTGCAGATACAATTTCTTCAAACTTATCGGCAAAAGCATTTACATTATCCTGTTGCATGGTTAAGCCGGCGGCAAATTTATGCCCTCCATATTGATCCAATAAGTGGGCACAACCACTTAAGGCTTCATATAAATCGAAGCCCACTACCGATCGGCAAGAGCCTGCAACATGGCCGTTTGATTTTGTTAATACAATGGTAGGCCGGTAATATTTTTCTGTTAAACGCGATGCTACAATCCCAATTACTCCTTTATGCCAGTTTTCGTTAAATACAACCGTTGTTTTTTTGTTGATCAGGATATCACTTTCACCAATCAGTGCCAAGGCTTCACGCGTAATGTCCTGATCGTATGTTTTTCGTTCTGTATTTTTCAGATTGATGAGTTCGCTCTGCTCCAATGCATTTCCATCTACCTGGCAAAGCAACATGGCTACGGCATGCTTGGCATGATCCTATCCTCCCGGCAGCATTAATCCGCGGACCTAAGGTAAATACTACATCAGTAATGCTGTAATTTTCAGTTTTACCCGAAACTTCCATCAGGGCACGTAAACCTTCGCATGGATTGGAGTTTAATTTTTTTAATCCATAGTAAGCTAAAATTCTGTTCTCGCCAACAACCGGAACAATATCTGCTGCAATACTCACCATTACCAGATCTAAATATTGCAGATAAGTTTCTTTTGGGAGCTGATGTTTTTGTGCGTAGGCCTGCGCAAGTTTAAAACCGATGCCGCAGCCGGCCAATTCTTTAAAAGGATATGGACAATCTGATCGTTTAGGATCTAAAACCGCAATGGCCTGAGGCAATTCATCTCCAGGTAAATGGTGGTCACAGATAATAAAATCGACTCCTAAAGTATTGGCATAATCAATTTTATCGATAGATTTTATTCCACAATCCAATGCAATAATTAATGAAAATCCGTTTTCACTTGCGTAATCAATACCTGCTGTAGAAATGCCATAACCCTCTAAATAGCGATCGGGAATATAATATTCTATATTTTTTGTAAGCTGAGAGAAGAAACTGAAGGCAAGGGCAACTGAGGTTTGTACCATCTACATCGTAGTCGCCGTAAATCAATATTTTTTCGTGGGTTGCCAATGCGGTTTCGATACGGGCAATAGCAACATCCATATCCTTCATGATAAAAGGATCGTGAAGATGATCAAGATCTGGCCTGAAAAAATCTTTCGCCTGATCGAAATCACAAATATTACGCTGCACGAGAATCTTTGCAAGTGAGCGGTCTATGTTAAGTTGTTCTGCTATTTTTGTTACTGTATCATCGTTACAATCTGATGCCAGCACCCATCTTTTTTCCATTTAAGTTTATCTCCGAACAGTAAATATACATTTTAATTGGATATGATGGCGGTAATGTTAGTTGAGCGATAAACAAGGCCTTCATTAACAAAAAATTAAATTTTATTTCGAATTACCCGGGTAAGCCTGATAAAGTTTCATCAGGTGTGCTTTCTGAGCTGCATATTTTGCGTCGTCGATTAAATTTACACGCTCTGCAGGGTCCCAGGATAAATTGTACAATTCCGTTAATTCCTGATCATCCTTTTTGGTAATCCTCAATTTCCAGTCGCCATCCTTTACCCCTTCCAATACGTAGTTGTGGTAATAAATTGGTCGGTGCGGTTTATTGTAGTTTTTGGTGGTAAGCAAGGCCGATACCGATTCGCCATCGTATACCTTTGCTGGCAATTTACTTTTAGTCCACTCGGCCAAGGTCGGAAAAACATCCAGATTTGAAATTGGTTTGGTTAGTTGGTTATTATTTAGCGTATGGCCTTTCCAATACATAATAAAAGGCACACGGTGACCGCCTTCGTATGAAATCCCTTTCGATCCCCTGAAAATACCTGCCGAACCTACATGATAAAATTTGGTAAAACCGTCATCATACATCCGCTGTGGCGCATTAATCCACGGTCCATTATCGCTGGTGAAGATAAAGATAGTATTATCTGCCTGTCCTGAGGCCACTACCTGTTTCCAGATTTCAGCCAATCCGGCATCCATATCTTCAATCACATCACCAAGCTCAGCACCTGCCGACGGGGTTTTTCTGACTCTTTTGAGCGGCAAAAGCCACAGGTAAATGCGGCATGTTTTGTGCTAAATAGAGAAAAAACGGTTTTTTGGCCGCAGCATTTTTTTTGATAAATTTAATCGATTCGCGGGTGTAAGAACTGGTTAAAATACTATCGTGGGGCTTATAAATTTCTGGTTTGCTATTTCTGAAAATCTTAATTGTTGTATCTGTTTTTACATAAGGTGCTCTATAATCGTGACTATATAAAAGGCCATAAAATTCATCAAATCCTTTTTTGTTGGGAAGCGAAACGCCATGATCGCCCAAATGCCATTTACCCACCACCGCGGTAGCATAGCCCGATTGCTTTAGCATCTGCGCAATTGTGATTTCATCTTCCGGTATTCCACGTTTATCGCCCGGACCAATTGGTGAAGGCAGGTCCATCCTACTGCAATACCTTCCCGTTAGTAATGAAGCTCTTGAGGGGGTGCAGGTTGGCGAGGTGGTAACGAAGTTGGTCGCTTTTACGCCTTTTGCAGCCATTGCATCTAAAAACGGAGTCTTAATCAGCGGACTTCCATAACATGAAATATCGGCATAACCCATATCATCAGCCAATACAATAATTACGTTTGGTTTCTGCTGCGCTTTTAACTGTATAGACAAACTGAGCGCAAGTATAAAAATTAAGCTACGAAGATTCATGCCCGAAATTTAAGCATCATATTTTACAAAAAAAGGAAGTATCCAAGCTTTTACCGAAACAAATACTCCTGATTAGATTGTTATCTTTGTAAAAACATTAAAGATCCATATTTTGCAAGTTCACACCCTATTCGAAGGCACCTATTCTGTTGATGCATCAAAGAAATTTGTACCATTCGACCCCGCTATACATACTTTTAAAGACAGACCCGCTTCATTATTTATCAATGTTCAGCCTTTTTTGGTTGAACTGAAAAACGACCTTGTTCTTTTTTGATACGGGCTTAGGTTTTAGTGATGACCATGGTGAGCTAATTTTACATAAAAACATCCGCAATGCTGGTTTCGACCCCCTACTGATGTAACTAAGGTTTTAATGTCGCACTTACACTATGACCACTCTGGGGGCACGATCCATAAACAAGGAAATGATAGAGTTGAATTGAAGTTTTCCTGATGCTGAATATGTAATTAACCGTGGCGAATGGGAAACGGCTTTCAGCAGTACTTCATCTTCTTACCATACCGATATATTTGATTTCGTTCAACGCAATGCGCAATTGAAATTTGTTGAGGGCGATGGCGCACTGGATGAAACCATTAGTTACGAATTCACTGGCGCACACTGTCCAAATCACCAGGTTTTTCTGTTGACAGAAGGAAATCAAAAAGTTTTTTTTGGCGGCGATGTATTGCCTGAGCCTGTAGGTAAAAACTGGTTAAAAATTTTATTGCTAAATACGATTTTGATGGGCGTAAAGCGATGGAATTACGCAAAGAATTTGGCAAAAGAGCTGCGGAAGAAAATTGGGAATGTTTTGTTCGACCATGGCAAAAGTGCCGCAACGGGTTTTGTAGACGCTGTTGAAGGTGGATTTAGAATAAGGCAAGTCTACTCTTTTTTACTGCAAAGCGCGCGAAGAAGAAGAAGCGCAAAGCACTCAAAGTTGATTTTTTTACCACAAAGTACACAGAGAGGATCACGAGAGGTCATTGAGTTGTGTTCTTATAGCTAAAGAGTTTCTGTGGCCTCTGTGCCAAACTCCATGCCCTCGGTGGTAAAACTTAACACTCTTATTTCCGTGCTTTCCGTGCTTCCGTGGCTAAAATTTTAACACACAATTCAAAGGTCACGGAGTCTTTTACCACAAAGTACACAGAGAGGATCACCGAGGGTATTGAGTTGGGTACTTATAGCTAAAGAGTTTGGTGCTACTCTGTGCAAAACTCCGTGCCCTTGGTGGTAAAACTTAACACTCTTATTTCCGTGCTTTCCGTGCTTCCGTGGCTAAAAATGTAGAAGCTAATTCGAAGGTCACTTGTTTTTTTACCACAAAGTACACAGAGAGTATTGAGTTGGGTACTTATAGCTAAAGAGTTTCTGTGTTTCCTCTGTGCAACACTCCATGCCCTCGGTGGTAAAACTTAACACTCCTTATTTCCGTGGCTAAAAGTATAATCCACAAAAAAGCCTCAACGAATGTTGAGGCTTCCTCTTCTTTCCGGGAAGGGAATAATTATTTCTTAGCTACCAATTTAACAGCTAATTCGAAGTTATCATCAATTGCTTTGTCGCCAATGCTATCGAAGAATGATTTTGAACCATATTTAATATCATATTTAGTTCTGTCAACAACAATTTTACCAGCTAAAGCTGAAGCTGTACCATCTGCATTAACCGTTACAGTTGCAGGGAAGCTTAATGGTTTAGTAATGCCTTTGATAGTTAAATTACCTGTTACAGTTACGTTAGCACCTGAACCAGCAACTTTAGTAATTACGAAAGTTGAAGTAGGGAATTTAGTTGTACCAGAAGAAATCGTCTGCTTTTAAGTGACCTTCTAATTTAGCGCTGCCATCAGCATCTTTAATTGAAGTCATATCGATAACGAAAGTACCACCAGTTACACTTTTACCATTAACAGCTAAAGTACCTGATTGTAATGCGATTGTTCCGTTATGAGAACCTGTTACTTTTTTACCAACCCAAGTAATGGTAGATTTTGCTGCATCTACAGAAAAGTTACTGGTTTTAGTAGGGTTTTTAAAAGCTGACAATGCTACTACTGCCACTAATAAAAAAATTGAGCTAATTTTTAATTTCATTTTCTGGTTTTTTAAAATTTGATACAAATATAGATTAAAGCACGATCTCTTGTTATTGACCTATGTTAAGTTTTTCAAATTAATCGGATTTATTTAAAATCATTCTATTGACTGCATGATTACAGGAAAGGTTTAATCGCCTTGAAAAAAGAAATGATAGAACGGTATTTGTTTTATTGCCGATAGGAATCTGATTAAATGATAATTACCCAGGCATCATAATTAACAGAAAAAAAATATTCTATATTTAGTAAAAATCTTAGAACGCTCATGAAAAATAAATTTTACATTCCATATTACCTGTTATTGCTTGTAATTCCTTGAACGGGTTGCAATTTTAACAGCACCTACATAAACCGTGAAGAAGATAAAAAAGATGCCGAAAAGGTATCCGATCAATTTTACACCTTGCTTGAGCAAAAAGATTTTAACAAACTATCCCCATTACTCAGCAATCAATTTAAAGCGGTAACCAGCACAAAAAAATTAAATGAATATTTAACAGGCACAGTAAGTAAGTTGGGCGAAATAAAAAGCAAAAAGCTAGATCACTGGGAAACAAAAGTGATCAAAGGTTCCAATTCATCTGCAAAATATGTACTCTATTATCTTGTAGAAAGGACAAAATTTCAAGCAAAAGAAACAGTCACCTTAGTTGCAGAAAACGATCAGATAAAAATATTAGGTTATAATGTTAATTCTGAAGGTTTGTTGTCAAGCAAAAACTTACCCGATCATTTAAAAAATGGCATTGAAGCACTTTCGGGCCATTCAATGGACGATGTTAAGGTTCATTACAATTCTGCTAAACCTGAGCAGTTAAATGCACATGCCTATGCTCGAGGTACTGACATTCATTTAGCATCGGGCCAAGAGGAAAATTTACCACACGAAGCATGGCACGTTGTGCAACAAAAACAAGGCAGGGTTAAAGCAAGCCCTCAGATCAAATTTAATGCAGTTGTTAATGAATGACGCTAACTTATAAAAAGAAGCTAACGAAATGGGCAAAAAGGAGCGGATCTTTAAGGATAGAATTGAATGGCTCTCTCCACCTATTACTTTACACTCCAAACACCTCCATTCCTAAAAACCTCTGAAAGGAGCGGAAATCCTCTTTGTTGGCATTTACATTAAAAAATCGTTTCGTCGTTCCTCCTCAGCAATGACGATATCGCGAGAGCAGAAACCATAAAAAGATTAAAGCGAATGGCAGGGCTACAGCTTCCGATGGGAAACTGCCAATATGTTTCTCTAAAAAAAATCTGCAAGCCTTATAAATGAATTATAAAACTTGCAGATGATTTATCTAAATAGATTCCCGCGTCGTTCCTCCTCACAATGACGAAAAGAGAAATTAAGACGATGAAAAGGAAAACCTCAAACGCTCTACCTTCCCGCCTTCTATCTTGCTAAGGAACGATTTCTTCTAAATAACTCTCAACCGGAGGACATGCACAGATCAATGATCTATCGCCATGACTATCATTTACACGACCAACTGATGGCCAGAACTTACGCTCCAATACATAAGGAAGTGGGAATGCAGCAGTTTGACGGCTATAGGCATGATCCCAATCATTTGCAGTGATTACTGATACGGTATGTGGTGCATTTTTTAAGGGATTATCAACTTTATCTAAAGTACCATTTTCTACTTCGCTAATTTCATTTTTAATCGCGATTAAAGCATCACAGAAACGGTCTAACTCATGTTTAGGCTCTGATTCTGTCGGCTCAACCATTAAAGTACCCGCAACCGGGAATGAAACCGTTGGTGCATGGAAACCATAATCCATTAAACGTTTTGCAATATCAGTTACTTCGATACCAAAAGCTTTAAATGAACGGCAATCCAAAATCATCTCGTGTGCGCAACGCCCCTGAGCACCCGAATAAAGTACCGGATAATGCTGTTCTAAACGGGCTTTCATGTAGTTTGCGTTTAAAATGGCGTATTTAGTTGCGTTTGTTAAACCTTCAGCACCCATCATCGCAATATAAGCATGAGAGATAATTAAGATCGAAGCCGAGCCCCAAGGTGCAGATGAAACTGCTGAAATTGACTTTCCTTTATCGATATCTACAACAGCATGACCCGGAAGATAAGGAACCAAATGTTTTGCAACACCGATTGGGCCCATACCCGGACCACCACCACCGTGAGGGATACAGAATGTTTTGTGTAAGTTTAAGTGGCAAACATCGGCACCAATATTGGCCGGACTGGTTAATCCAACCTGCGCATTCATGTTTGCACCATCCATATAAACCTGGCCACCATTAGCATGAATGGTTTCGCAGATTTCGATAATGCTTTCTTCGAAAACACCGTGTGTAGATGGATAAGTTACCATTAAACACGATAAATTATCTTTATGTAATTCTGCTTTAGCTTTTAAATCTTCAACATCGATATTACCGTTTTCTAAAGATTTAACCACAACAATTTTCATATCGGCCATTGCTGCAGAAGCGGGGTTTGTTCCGTGCGCTGAAGCTGGAATTAAAGCTACATTGCGGTGGAAATCACCTCTATCGTGGTGATAAGCACGGATAACCATTAAACCTGCATATTCGCCTTGTGCACCAGCATTTGGTTGTAAGCTGCATTGCCGCAAAACCGGTAATTTCACTTAACCATTTATCCAATTCATTAAAAACTGAGTAATAACCCAATACCTGATCGGCAGGGGCAAACGGGTGAATGCGACCGAAGTGAGACCAGGTAACCGGAATCATTTCTGCAGTAGCATTTAATTTCATGGTACAACTACCCAAAGCAATCATAGAGTGGCAAAGCGATAAATCTTTAGCCTCTAATGATTTGATATAACGCAACATTTCATGCTCCGAATGATGCGAATTAAAAACAGGGTGGGATAAATAAGTCGAAGTACGTTGTAACGTAGCCGGAATAACCGTTTCTACATTTTCTTCAACCTCAACCTGATCAGCTGCAATCGCTTTAACTTTAGCAAATATTTTAGCAATTAAAGCTACATCTTCGAAAGTGCTGGTTTCATCGAACGATATAGTTGCAACATTACCAACATAATTTAAATTGATCTCGTTATCAATACAACCAGAATGAATACCGCCTTTTAAATCGCCTAAATCGAAACGGATAGTATCGAAATAAACTGAATTTAACTGCTCAAAACCCAAGCCGTTTAAAGTAGCAGCTAAGCTGATGGCCAAACCGTGCGTACGTTCTGCAATGGCTTTTAATCCTTTCGGACCATGGTAAGCTGCATAAAAACCAGCCATAATGGCCAGCAATGCCTGCGCAGTACAGATATTTGAAGTTGCTTTATCTCTACGGATGTGTTGCTCGCGGGTTTGCAAGGCCATACGTAAAGCATAATCGCCATGGCTATCAATGGTTACACCAATAATACGGCCCGGGATATTACGTTTGTATTCTTCTTTTGTGGCAAAAAAAGCAGCGTGTGGTCCGCCAAAACCCATTGGAATACCTAAACGTTGTGTAGTACCAACTACCACATCTGCTCCCCACTCGCCTGGAGGCGTTAATAAGGTTAAGCTTAAAATATCAGCAACTACGGTTAATTTAATATTGAGATTGTGCAACTCAGCTGCAAAGTTTTTATAGTCGAAAACCTCACCGTTTCCTGCCGGATACTGAACAATAGCACCAAAGAAATCTTCAGTGGCTACGAAATCTAAATGACTTCCGATAACCAGTTCTATACCGTAAGGATTAGCACGGGTTTTTAAAATATCAATCGTTTGAGGGAAAACCAGTTCGGATACGAAGAACTTTTTAGCCGCCTGGTTTTTACGCAAGCTGTATTGCATAAACATTGCTTCGGCAGCAGCAGTACCTTCATCCAGTAAAGATGCATTGGCAATTTCCATTCCGGTTAAATCGATAACCATCGTTTGAAAATTCAGCAATGCCTGTAAACGGCCTTGTGCAATTTCTGCCTGATAGGGCGTATATTGAGTATACCATCCTGGGTTTTCGAATACGTTACGTAAAATTACACCTGGCGTAATCGTATCATAATAGCCCTGACCGATAAAGCTTTTGAAAACTTTATTTAACAATGAAGTTTGTTTTAAAGCACCAAGATATTCAGTTTCTGATTTCGCTGCCGGCAAATTTAAAGGCTGTTTCAACCTAATTGCTGTTGGTACAGTTTGATCAATCAGCTCATCAATAGAATTTACGCCAACAGTTTGCAACATTTCGGCTGTATCTGCCTCATTTGGTGCGATATGGCGATTTTGAAAATCTTCCTTGTAGTGGATATTTAAGCTCATGCGGTATGAATAATAAATTTGCGTGCAAATGTAGCAAAAATGGCGTTGTATTCCACTATCAATCAGTGTAAAAAGGTGTCTTATTTATGCTTAAAAGCGACAAAATAGGTAGATTTTATTCATTTACAGAAAGACAAACGTTTGTTCATTTCCGTTTAAGAATCCTATTATTTGGAAAGCAATATCTATGCTGAAATTTAAATCTGTTTAGGTTGCTATTATCAGTGTTTTTTAAACCTGCTTACGCTTAACTGATGCGGCCTGAAGTGTAAAATAGAAGCCAATTAAGGCAAGTAAAAAAATCCATTTTCTTACCTTTGAGCAACATTTATCTAAATGTGTTTATATTTATGCAAACAGCTAAAAATAAGGTTGCTCTTCTTGTTCATGCCTGCGATCGTTATGAATTTCTTTATAAAGGCTTTAATTTTACATTTACAGAAAACTGGGATTTTAATATTCCATGCAACTATTATTTTGCAACCGAGGTAAAAAACGCAGCTATAAATGGCTTTACCAATATTAAATCGGGCAATGGCGAATGGGCCGACCGCTTAGCAACGCTTTTAAACAATATGGAGGAGGAGTATGTACTTTACTTCCAGGAGGATATGTGGCTCACTAAACCGGTAAATGCAATGTTTTTTACCACACTCTTTGAGGAGGCAATTCAAAACAACTGGCGCCAGGTTAAACTGCACAGCATGAATGTTTACAAAACAAAAGCAAGCAATAACAACATCGAAGGCTTTAATGTTGCTGAAATCGATAATGACGCATCGCAATATTTAATGTCGCACCAAGTTACCCTTTGGAAAAAAGACTTTCTGCTCGCTCAACTTCATAAAAAAGAACATCCATGGAGAAATGAACGTAAAGGCACCAAGAGATTAAAAAGGTTAAACCCTTTGATTCTTCATGCCGATTATTTTGCAGAAAACGGCGCAGCAGAAATAAACAATAATAAAAACCCATTATTAAGAAGCGAGTATTATGCTGTTTCATTTAACAGCACCTTAAATAATAACATTCTTCGCTTCATCAAATGGCTTAAAACGGGCAGTACCGCTCAAAAAAGAATATGCTGCAGAATTACAAAACCACTACGATAATAATTTAACCCACGATGGTAATGAGCGACCAAAAAAAGTGGATATATTCAAAAAAATTAAAAATTTTATTCAGAAAAGAGCTGGCAAGTAATTCTTGGTTATCGTATAATTTTAAATTATTTCTGCACTTTCCAGCCTTCATCCTTACTCAGCTTTAATTTATACGTTTTTGTAATAAAACTGCTGTTTTTGTCTGCGTCTTTATCAAAAGGTTCAAAATCTGTAGTCGTCATTTTAAGTGATACCGTAACTTTTGCCGTGCTTGAGTTTACCTGTGCAAAATCTACTGGTTTCTCATCCGATAATACATATTCTACAACTTTAACGGTAGCTCTATCACCATCCTGCTTTAAAACCAACGGACTGGCCTTATCAGTTAAAGTGATCTGATAAACGTAGCTGCTATCTTTTGAAAGGAACTTCTTTTTAGCTTCTTTTAAACTTAACGTAACTAATCCTTTACTGGCCAAAGATTTATATTTGCCCAATTCGAACATATCATTGGTACTGTTAAATTTCATCTCCCCAAATTTAAAACGGGTTGTTTTATATTCAGGATTAGCTTTTAAATAATCAATAATTACCTCTGATGCTTCATCCTGATTAATGGTTGTTTTGGTTTTACAAGCTGCAAGCCCAATAATAATAAATGAAAGAATATAGATAGTAAGTTTTTTCATGTGTGTATGCTTTATACTTTTTAAAGATATTTATTTTTAGTTTAACCGCAAAGCGCGCGAAGTTTATTAGTCTTTACAGTTGTAACCACAAAGGCGCAAAAAACACGAAGAATATATTCAAGTCATGATATGAATGTATAAACCCTCCTTTGCACCCTCTGCGTTTTTCACTTTGTGGGCTTTGCGGTAAAAGCAGACCTAAGTCCGTTTTAGGTATTTTAAATTCGGCAAAATCATCGCCGATAGAATCACCACAACACCAACCCATCTTAAAAATGATACTTGCTCTTGAAGCACAAAACCAGCCATCATAACGGCCACAGGCAATTCTGCCGCACTTAATATTGAGCTAATGGCTGTCCCGATTTTGGGCACACCTTCTGCATAAAATAAAGGCGGAATTACTGTCCCAAAAACTGAAATAATTAATCCCCACTTTAATAGGCTCCCGCCCAAAGCACCATTAAACAAAAACGCTGGTGGAAAAATAATGAAAATCAAAATGCAAGCTCCGGTAATCATTAAAGCGCTTTTATGAAGTGCCGGATATTCATTTCCAATTCTTCCGCTAAGCAATAAAAAGCCTGCGTAACATATTGCGGCCAACAAACCGAAGCCGATTCCATTGAGGTTCATACTACCGATACTGCTTTCTACCATTCCGCTCGCCAAAACTGTTCCACCCAAAACCAAAACAATGGCCAAAAGCTGTAATGCTGTGGGTTTCTTTTTAAAAATGAGGTATTCCATTAAAATACTCATCCAGATAAACTGCATCAATAAGATAATGGCTACTGAATTTGGCACAAGTTTTACGCATTGGTAATAAAAAATACTTACCAAACCGGTGCACGTTCCTGCCAGCAACATTTTCCACCAGGGTGTTTTATTTGTAATTATTTTCGTTTTGTAACCAGCTGTTCTGCTTTGAAAAAAAAACAAGATCCACAAAATTACTGCTCCAAAAAAAGCCTGGGCACCAGTAACATCACCCAGTGTATAACCTTCATGATAAGCCAGTTTTACGAAAGTAGAGAGGATACCAAAACTACAGGCACCAAAAAAAACAAGGAGAATTCCTTTTAACATAAATTCTATATTTAACCGCAAAGGACAATAAGATTTTAGCAAAGCATCACAAAGATTAATTAAATCGATATACTCGGCTTCGCGTTTCTTTGCGCCCCTTTTCTTTGCAGTATTGCGGTTAAAAACTAAACCAATTGTTGTAAATATTTCTGAATGGTAGGTTCTAAACCTAGATATAGTGCATCGCTAATTAAAGCATGCCCGATAGAAACTTCTAATAATCCGGGGATGCTTTGCGCAAAATAATGCAGATTATGTAAATCCAGATCGTGACCAGCGTTAATACCCAAACCTAAAGTATTGGCATGATGCGCTGCAGCAATGTAATTTACAATTGCCTTTTCGCGGTCTGCATAATAATTGTGCGCATAAGCTTCGGTGTACAATTCAATACGATCTGTGCCGGTTTCTACTGCTCCTTCAACCATCTCTACCAAGGGATCTACAAAAATAGAAACGCGGATGCCTTCTTTTTGAAAAACAGCAACCATTTCTTTAAGGTAATCTTTATGTTTAATGGTATCCCAACCATGATTTGAAGTAATCTGACCCTCGGCGTCAGGCACCAAGGTAACCTGAAGCAGGTTTATTGGCCAAAACCAAATCAACAAATTTATCCTCCTTACAATTGCCTTCAATATTAAATTCTGTAGCAATAACAGCTTTTAAATCGTAAACATCCTGATAACGGATATGGCGTTCATCTGGGCGTGGATGTACAGTAATTCCCTGTGCCCCGAAACGCTCACAATCTAACGCAACTTTAACTAAATCAGGATTATTACCTCCGCGACTGTTGCGAAGTGTAGCAATTTTATTGATATTAACCGATAACTTTGTCATAAAGCAAAGATAAGGCTTTGCCCTTGTTAATCTTAAACCTTAAAAAAATTTGACTTTTTTTTGCTCATATTTGCTTCTTGTAAATGAACATAAAAGATACAACGCTATATAAACTTCTGATCGTTTTACTCGCAATTGCAAGTATTCCGGCACTTTTTGGTGGCGTATTGGAACCCGATGGAGCATTATATGCTTCTATGTCAAAAAATATCATCTTGTATAAAGATTGGCTTAACCTTTATGGCCGTGGCGCAGATTGGCTGGATAAACCTCACCTCACCTTTTGGATTTCAGCCGCATTTTTTAAAATTTTTGGCATTTCGTCATTTGCTTATAAATTGCCATCATTTTTATTCGGTTTACTTGGCGCAGGGTATTTATACAAGTTAGCTAAAGATATATATGATGAAAAAACAGGATTAATCAGCGCGGTGATTTTTATGAGTGCCTTACACATCATCACTTCTACTTTTGATGTAAGGGCCGAAATTTACATTACCACTTTTACCTTAGCTTCAATTTATCATTATTATAAAGCACATCAAAACTCTTTTTGGCACATTGTAGCAGGTTCATTTTTCGCAGCCTGCGCAATATTGATTAAAGGTATTTTTGTACTGATTCCGGTTTTTGCAGGCTTTATAATTTACTGGCTTTTTACCAAACAATACAAGCAACTTATAAAACCGAAATGGTATATCGCCATCTTGCTGATTCTTGTTTTCATTACGCCAGAGCTATATTCGCTTTACACACAATTCGACCTTCATCCTGAAAAAATTGTTTTTGAAAGAACTGGCGTTTCTGGTTTAAAATTCTTTTTTTGGGATAGTCAGTTTGGGCGTTTTTTTAACAATGGGCCAATTAAAGGAAAAGGAGATATTTCATTTTTTCTACACACCACGCTTTGGGCGTTTCTGCCCTGGTCTGTATTATTTTATACTGCTGTTGTAAATCTCTTCAATAAGAAGAACAGAATTGCCTTGGCTCCTGAAAGCATTATAATTTGGGCAAGTGCAGCGGTTACCTTCCTTATTTTTTCGTTATCCAAATTTCAACTGCCCCATTATATTCTGATCATTTTCCCACAATTTTCAATAATAACAGCACTTTACTTAAGGAAGCTTAGCAGCAAAGGCTTAAAAACCTTCTTCATTATCCAGAACATTATTTTTATTTTGGTTATTGCCTTGCTTTCTGCGCTGACATATATTTTTGGTTTCGAAAATCCATATTTAATCATTGGGATTATGATTGTTGTTTTAGCGTTGGCATTTTTGTTATTTAAAGGCTTTTTGTTGGAAACAATAATCGCCAGAAGTGCTTTTTTATCAGTTGGCTTAATGATCTTTCTGTTTGTTTTTTTCTATCCTGCGTTGTTGAAGTATCAATCGGGTATGCAGGCCGGTAATTGGTTAAAGCAAAATTATCCTACTGCTAAACCTGCAGTATTAAATTATATAGATGCATTTTCTTTTGATTTTTATGCACCCGGAGAAGTAAAGTATTTGCACAATTACAATGATCTCGACCAATCAAAGCACTTGAAAGATTTAGTGATATACATTTCAGAACAAGAATTGCCAAAGCTTAAAAGTGAGTACAATGCTGAAGTGCTTAAATCGTTTGAATACTTTCATACGACCAAACTGACGGGGAGATTTTTAAATAATAAAACCCGTTATGAGGTTTTGGAGCACTTTTATTTGGTTAAAATACATTAAAAATGGATTTATTCTTCCGGATCTTAAAATTTGGCCTGACAGGTTTCCTGGGAATGGCAATCGATTTCGGTGCCACCTGGTTATGCAAGGAGAAGATTAAAATAAATAAATACATTGCAAATGCGATGGGTTTCTCGCTCGCGGTAACCAATAATTACCTTATTAACCGGGTTTGGACATTCGAGAGCACCAATATCCATTGGGCAACTGAATTTAGTAAGTTTTTAGTAGTGAGTTTAATCGGCTTAGGATTAAATACTTTTATCATTTATCTTTTTCACCAGCGTAAAAACGGAACCAACTTTTATGTTGCCAAATTTTTCGCAATTGTGATTGTTTTCGTGTGGAATTTTTTAGCAAATATGCTCTTTACTTTTAAATAACAGATTTTGGATTGACTATTCATGCTGATAATTTCAGAATGACGACTTAGTTTTAAAATTCGCATGGCTAAATGAACTAATGACTAACAATCAAAGAACTATTTAAGTGACCTTTTTGCCGATAAAATAGAATACAACAAGCCATATTAATCCTTTAATCAGGAAAAAAAGAAACCCGACCAGACCTACCCTTTTAAACCATAATTTTACTTTCTCTTTGTTCATGGGATACTTGTAAAGATAAATGATTTGCATTAAATTAGAAAGATTTTAAATAAGGAATTATGAAATTATCTAAATCACTGCTGCTCATCATCATATCAATTTGTTTTTTCGAGGTTAAAATTTTTGCGCAAAACTTTAATGATATAAAACGCTATAAAGTAAATTTTGCTCTCGCCAGCAGTGGTACTGAAAAACTGATCACATTCAGAAGCTTTACTACAAATAATCAAAAATATTTATTACTGGTAAATCCTGAAACTTTAGATACCAAAGTAGATCTGGCTAGTAATTACACTACAAACAGTTTGCAATACTCAAATGTGCTGGCAATTTTTAAAAATACAGCCTACATAAAGGCGATAGAAGCCGCTGCTGCGAAGGATATACAACTTCAAAATGCGGGAATTGATCATGCCATCCCAAACGAAAAAGGAATTACCTTAACCATCGACCTTTGTCCATCACATAAAGCGCTAGACAGAATCATTTTTCAATCTATTTTCGATGAATTTAAAAAAACCGAGCAACCTACTCCCTTAGCTGTTTCAGTTTCTGGCAAGTGGATGTTAAAACACCAGGATGACCTGAACTGGTTAAAAAGCCTGGTAGAGAAAAAGGAACTTAACATTACCTGGGTAAACCATACCTATAATCATGAAGTGAATAAACTGCCTTTGGCCGAAAACTTTTTATTGTCCCCGGAACAAATTTAGATGTAGAGGTATTGGAGAATGAAAAACTGATGCTAAAAAATGGTTTGATACCCTCTGTTTTTTTCCGTTTCCCTGGATTGGTGTCGGATAAAACAATTGTAGAAAAAATCGAGGCTTATGGTTTAATTCCTGTAGGAAGTGATGCCTGGCTTGCAAAAGGACAACAGCCTAATGCTGGCAGTATTGTATTGATTCATGGCAATGGTAATGAAGAAATTGGCGTAAAAGATTTTATTCAGTTATTGAAAACCAAACAGGCTGATGTGAAAAGCAAACAATGGCTGCTTTTCGATTTGAGGCAGGGACTGGAAAAGGAATTTGAATAATTTATCGAGTTTTTAACCGCAAAGAACACAGAGAAAAGGCACAAAGAACACAAAGATGGACGCAGGGATGATATTTGGCTTTGCACCTCTTTGCGAAAAACTTTGATTTTATTGTGGTAAAAAGAAATTAGAATAATTTATCAAGTTTTTAACCGCAAAGAACACAGAGAAAAGGCACAAAGAACACAAAACTGGCCTCCGGGATAATATTTGACTTTGCACCTCTTTGCGAAAAATTTTGATTTCTTTGCGTAAATGGAAAAGGAGTTTTAATAGCCGCGTTTTCTTAACCACTGAGTACACAAAGAAAAGGCACAAAGAACACAAAGCTGGGCGCAGGGATAATATTTGGCTTTGCACGTCTTTGCGAAAAGCTTTGATTTCTTTACGGTAAATGGAAAAGGAGTTTTAATAGCCGTGTGTTCTTAACCATTGAGTGTACAGAGATAAGGCACAAAGAACAAAAAGCTGGGCGCAGGGATAATATTTTGCTTTGCACCTCTTTGCGAAAAGCTTTGATTTCTTTGCGGTAAAACTACTTCTTAACCGGCAATAACTTTATTTCTTTTGCTTTAAATCGGTTATTTACAATTTCGCCGGTAACTTCTGCTTTACTTACGGCATTGCAAAAACCATGTTCACCATGTGCATCGCCAAAATCATCAATACCTTTACCATCAACAAAATAAGGTTTACCATCAATTTTCACGGCCAATTCACAATCTTTACCTTTCATTTTAAACTGGCATTCGCCACAGGCAATATCAACCACCTTTTTGGTTACCACTTTTGCAGTCGCAGCTTTTTGAGGTGTGGTTTGTGCATTCGCAGAAAATGCAGATACAACAAGCACTAAAACAAACATTAACTTTTTCATTATAAATTCTTTTTTCAAATGTAAGTTTTCAACAGCAAAAGAACCAGATACCTGTGTAAAATAAACCTGATGGAAACGGACATCCCGATTCTTCCATCGGGATAAAGTGGACAGCAGGACTGAAACCTTCCGAAGAGAATAGGAACCAACCTTTTCTGATTTTCAAGAAAAATCGCTTGCCACATTAGAATACGCTGTCGTTCTTACACCCCTCTATGAGAAAGCAATAAAAAAAGGGATATGCAGATCTGCACATCCCTCTTCGTAATATTGACTTCAGACTCTCGACTAAAGACTTAGGACTAGTACCTGTATGTATCTGCTTTGAAAGGACCTTCAACAGGTACGCCAATATAATCAGCCTGGTGTTGATCTAAAACATCCAACTCTACACCAATTTTTTCTAAGTGCAAACGGGCAACTTTTTCATCTAAATGTTTAGGTAAAGTATACACTTTGTTTTCGTAAGCTGCAGTGTTTGTCCAAAGTTCCAATTGAGCTAAAGTTTGGTTGGTGAATGAGTTACTCATTACGAAACTTGGGTGACCAGTTGCGCAACCTAAGTTTACCAAGCGACCTTCAGCAAGCACAATTACATCTTTACCGTCGATAGTATATTTATCAACTTGTGGTTTAATTTCCACTTTGGTATCGCCATAATTGCCATTTAACCAAGCCATATCAATTTCATTATCGAAGTGACCAATGTTACAAACAATAGCTTTATCTTTTAGTGCACGGAAATGTTTTTCGCGAACAATATCACAGTTACCTGTAGTTGTTACCACGATATCAGCTTCTTTAATTGCAGTATCTAAACGTTTAACTTCGTAACCTTCCATTGCAGCCTGTAAAGCACAGATTGGATCAATTTCGGTTACAATTACACGTACACCTTGTGAGCTTAATGATTCTGCAGATCCTTTACCCACATCACCATAACCACAAACAACAGCAACTTTACCAGCCATCATTACATCGGTAGCACGACGGATCGCATCAACCAATGATTCGCGACAGCCATATTTGTTATCGAATTTTGATTTGGTAACCGAATCGTTAACGTTAATTGCAGGCACGTGCAAGGTTCCGTTTTTCATTCTTTCGTACAAACGGTGAACACCAGTTGTAGTTTCTTCTGATAAACCTTTAATTGCTGCAATCAGCTCAGGATATTTATCAAAAACCATATTGGTTAAATCGCCACCATCATCTAAAATCATATTTAATGGCTGTTGCTCCGGACCGAAGTGTAAAGTTTGCTCAATACACCAGTCGAATTCTTCTTCGTTTAAGCCTTTCCAGGCGTAAACCTGAATACCAGCAGCAGCAATTGCAGCAGCAGCATGATCTTGTGTTGAAAAAATATTGCAAGATGACCAGGTAACCTCAGCACCTAGTGCAGTTAATGTTTCGATTAATACAGCCGTTTGGATGGTCATGTGCAGACAACCTGCAATGCGCGCACCTTTAAGCGGTTGTGTTGGACCGAATTCTTTACGTAAACTCATTAAACCTGGCATTTCTGCCTCGGCTAATTCGATTTCTTTACGGCCCCATTCTGCCAGTGAAATGTCCTTAACTTTGTAAGGGATATAAGTTGTCTCTACTGATGACATAATTATTTGTTTTTAAATGTAATGCAAAGTTACGGCATAGCTTTGTGAAAGCCAAATAATTAAAAGAGCAAGCAGGTTTACAGATTGTAAAATCTCTTAGCACATAATAAGAATCATATTATTATACATGACCGACTTTAAAGTGATTATGCTTGATTTGAAAAGCAAGACCAGCAGCACTGAGAGGGCTGTCCATCCATTATAACACCGATCAGGAATCGGAAGCTACCAATTTTGTAGGTTGAGATTAATCCGGTTCTACCGTATATGCCTCAAAGAAGTCAAGTTGACATGGCGAGGTGTACATCAAAAACTTGACTTCTTTTTAAATCTCCTAAACATCAAATAAAACTTTGATTTACAGGTAATTATTTCTTAAATTGTTATAACCAAAATAACTGTTATGAAGAGCGTAAAAAATTTATTGGATACCAAACAGGTAAGGATTATCTCGGTATCAGAAAATATATCCGTTTTGGATGCTTTAAAAGTAATGACCGAAAAGAATATCAGTGCCGTATTGGTAATGGAAAATGACTTGCTTAAGGGCATTTTTACAGAACGCGATTATGCCAGAAAAATCATTCTTCAGGGCAAATCATCAAAAGATACATTGATTAAAGAAGCTATGACGGCCAGTCCGATTACCATAAATTTAAGCGATACAATTGATTATTGCATGGAGCTGATGACCGATAAACACATCCGTCATTTACCAGTAGTAGAAAACAACGAGGTAAAAGGAATGGTTTCAATCGGCGATGTGGTTAAATTTATCATCGCCGATCAAAAGCAAACCATTTCGCAATTGGAAAGCTATATTAGCGGATAGTACTGGTTGGTGAGATACCTGGTTTACTCAATCTTCTACTACTACTTCTCCGCTACCGATGAAGTGTAATGAGCTTCAGTCGAAACGACGAAGCTAGAATTATTTCCGTCATTTCGAGTGCAGCGCAGCGAAGTCGAGAAATCTTTAAAGGTAGTTCTCACAAAGATTTCTCCCCGAAGGAGTTCCTTTGGAACACCAAATTCGAAAGGACGAATTATCTTATACCAATGAAGACTATACTCTGTGCATCTATCCCCAGGCTATTTCCATCTCCACTCACCGGCAATGGTTAAAGGTTCTTTAAGGTTTTGAGATTCTGAAAAAAGTCTTCAATTCATTTTCTCCTTGTACCCCTACCGGAATTTTTGGTGTATTGGCTAAAGCATATGTTAACATCGCACTGTAACGCACCGTGTTTTTAAGTTCCTGTTCATCAACCAGCTTAAAACTATCACCATCTGAATGGTAAAATGAGCCAGAATTGTTTGGCAATTTACCACCAAAACCACCACCAGTAGGAATACCTTCCAACATAAATGGTTGATGATCGCTATGTAATCCCGCACCTGCATTAAACATGTTTTTAAAACCCGTATCAATTTTTACAATATCAGCACCCCAGGCGGTAAACAAATCTTTCATTTCTGCTCTTGAGGTAGAAAAACCCTTCGGGTCATTCGTCATATCATAATTCAGCATAAATTTCACCTGATTTAAGGTTTTATCCTTTTTAGCCTGATCGATATACGCTTTAGAACCTAATAAACCCTGCCTCCTCGCCCATAAAAAGAACGAATTCTACAGTACGCTTTGTTTTTAAATTCAGTTTTTTAAACGTACGTGCCATATCCATAATGGCAAAAGAACCGATTCCATTGTCAATTGCACCAGTTGCCAAGTCCCAGCTATCTAAATGCCCGCCAACTACAATTTTATCTTTGGGCAACTCGGTTCCCTTAAAAGTAGCCACTACGTTTCTCGCTTTAATTAAACCAGAGAAATTGGTCATGGCGATATGCGCAATCTGATTTTGTGATTTTATTTTCGTTTTCAACGCCATACCATCTTCCAAACCAATACATATAGCCGGAATAGGAATTAATTTACCCGTTACAGAAGCGGTTCCGGTTAACAGAACACCATCTTTTACAGTATTAATTATAATAACTCCTATTGCACCATATTTAGTTGCAATGGCAGTTTTTTCTGAGCGATGCAGTGTTTTTGTTCCTGCCGGAGAGCCTGGCAAAACACCAAGATAAATTAATGCGATTTTACCTTTAAACTTATCTGGATTGGCTTGATAATCTACTTCTAATCCATTACCAGCATCAACAATTTCGCCAGTAACATCTGCACTCACTGGCGAATGCGCAAGTGTAACGGCTTTAACCTTGGTCAGATTATTTTTATCTGTACCAATTTCTACACTAATCGCTTTTCTAGCCCAGCTTTCTACTTCAAAAGGTTGAAACTTTACTTCACAGCCGTATGATTTTAATAAATCGAAAGCATATTGCTCAGCCTTTGCCCCATTTGTAGAGCCAGTTAAACGGTGGCCAATCGTTTCGGTTTCATATTTAAGCGTTTCATAGGCTTTTGAATGCTGTTGTACATCTGTATTGATCTTGGCAAAAACATCACCGAATTTATCCTGGGCATTTGCAACAAAAGCGGCACAAAGAAGTGCAGCGGAGAAAAAATATTTCATTAATAATAGTAGTTTAGTTGCTGAAAGTACAAATTTTAGCCAGAGATTGCTAGCTGTAACGTATATTTTGCTTTGGATAAGGTGTTATGCTAATGGTTCGTCGTTTCGAAGTATCAATCCACTATTTTAAAGTATTACAGGTTTTAAAAGACACTGAAATAACTTAAGGTGGACGATAAGTGCGAAATCATCCAATGCAAAAGATTATTTTGCAATATCTACCTTTTTCTTAGGGAAAACCAATGAAGCCACAATACTGATAACGAGTATGCTTAAAATCACTATAAGTGAGTGTTCGGTCGTAAAACCCCATTTCTCCAAATACACGTGACCCAACATTTTAACGCCGATAAATGCCAGTAGAATAGCCAAACCAGTTTTTAAATAATGAAATTTATGAATAATATTCACCAGTAGGAAGAACATAGACCGCAAACCCATGATGGCGAAAATATTAGAGAAAAATACGATATAAGGATCTTTTGTTACTGCAAAAATAGCCGGAATGGAATCCACAGCGAATAGAAGATCGGTAAACTCGACAATCAACAATACTAAAAATAGTGGTGTTACCAATGTTTTATGGTCAATTTTTACAAAAAACTTCTTTCCTTCGTACTTAGGGTGAATTGAAAATATTTTTGATGCCCATTTTACAACAGGATGATTTTCAGGATCTATTTTATCATCTTCCTGCTTACTTAAAAACATTTTAACACCAGTAAATACCAGAAAAGCACCGAAAATATAAAGTATCCAGGCAAATTTTGTAATCAGTGCTGCACCAACAAAAATAAAGATGAAGCGCATCACAATTGCACCCAAAATACCCCAGAATAATACTCGGTGATAATATTTTTCTTCTACCGCAAAAGCAGAAAAAACAAGAACGATTACAAAAATATTGTCGACCGAGAGTGCATATTCAATTACATAACCGGTTAAAAACTCCAAACCAAGATTTTGTTTGTAAATGGCTAAACTGCCATCAAAATCGCCTGGGATTAATTTAATATGATGCTGATGTTTGGTTACAATTTCCTGAAGTTGTGCAAAATCTTTGATTCCGTGCAGTTGGTGCCCTTCAGTTAAAAGGATAAAGTAAAAGCCAATGGCCAGTGCCACCATAATCAAACTCATTACTCCAGCTTGTTTTAAACTTACTACATGCTCTTTCCTGCTAAAAAGACCAAGGTCTAAAGCAAGAACAAGTACAATAAATAGTAGAAAACCTAAGCTAAAAAGTAATTCGTTACCCATTATTTTTTACGTTCAGTGGTGTACAATACAAGCTGTTCTAAACCAGTGCGTGCCTCGCCTGCTTCAAAACTGTGCAAAATATCAAATGCATCTTTCTGGTATTCCAGCATTTTTTGATTGGCATAAAATACACCTTCATTTGCATTTACAAAATCAATAATCTGTTGAATTTTAACCGGGTCATCCTGATGGTTTTTCACCAGGTTGATGATCCGTTTCCGTTCTGTTTTATCAGATTTGTTTAATGCATATATTAAAGGCAATGTTACTTTTTTTTCTTTAATATCAATCCCCAAAGGCTTACCCACATCATCCGTTCCGAAATCGAAAGTATCATCTTTAATTTGAAAGGCAATTCCTACTTTTTCACCAAAAAGGCGCATTTTCTCAATTGTTTCATCATCAGCACCTGCCGAAGCGGCCCCTGCAGCACAACAGGAAGCAATTAAAGAAGCTGTTTTCTGCCGGATTACATCAAAGTATAAATCCTCCGAAATATCCATTCTTCGCACTTTTTCCACCTGCAACAATTCTCCCTCACTCATTTGTTTAACTGCTTCTGATACAATTTGTAACAATCTGTGCTCGTTATTGTTTACTGAAAGCAATAATCCTTTGGCCAGCAAATAATCGCCAACTAAAACGGCAATCTTATTTTTCCATAAGGCGTTAATGGAGAAAAAGCCACGACGCTCGTACGCATTGTCTACCACATCATCATGCACCAAGGTTGCCGTATGTAAAAGCTCTACCAAGGCTGCGCCACGATGCGTCGATTCTGTTATTCCACCGCATAGCTTAGCCGCAAAAAACACGAACATCGGTCGCATTTGCTTGCCTTTTTGCTTCACTATATAATGGGTAATCCTATCCAGCAACGGTGCGTCGCTATGCATAGACTCTTTAAAGGTTTTTTCAAACGCTTTAATATCAGCAGCAATAGGTGTTTTTATCTGTTCGATTCCCGGCATTAAGTCGAAAAATTTTGATTGCAAACTTAAGCTAATTTCCCATAAAAAGGTAATCTGGAAACTTAATATTGAGGATTTGAAGAGCCGAAACTACAATCTCTATAATCTTTTCGCTTCTGCTATTCCTTATTATATCAAAACTTAAGCTTCGGTTTTAGACGATCTGGTGCATTAAGGATTGTCAGGCGCGATAAAAGCGGTTGTAAAAATGAGCTTTATCACAATAAATCCATTAAAACATTAGCTTTATTTAATTTCAAATTTTACATTTAAACCAATATTAGCTGTGCTAAATGAAAAAACGCTACAAAGTAATTATCGGTCTTTCGGCATTAATTGTTGCAGGCTATTTGTTGGGGCCTAAGCCTAAAAAGCCCATTTACAATGAGGAATTAACTGAAATTCCGGAATTGGAAGATTTAGATAATTTTGTGGCGAGTTTGGAATCCATGCATAAAATAAAACCAGGTAATGAGGCAGAAATTATCTGGGCAGATAGCATCCATAAGCAAACGGAATATGCTATTGTTTACCTCCATGGCTTTTCAGCATCGAAAACTGAAGGCAATCCGGTTTACCTCAACCTGGCAAAAGAGTTAAATGCCAATTTATATTTAGCTCGTTTGGCTGATCATGGGATCGATACCCTGGCCCCAATGCAATATTTTACCGCAGATCGCCTTTGGGAAACAAGCAAGCAGGCTTATGCCATAGGTAAAAAGTTAGGTAAAAAAGTAATCCTGATAGGCACTTCTACCGGTGGAACTGTAGCATTAAAATTAGCGGCAACCTACCCAGAAATTAACAGTTTGATTTTATTATCGCCCAATGTGGCCATTAATGATAAAAATGCATGGTTGTTGAATAATCCATGGGGCTTGCAGATTGCCAGAAAAGTAGTTGGGGGCGATGAAAGAAAAGTAGACGACCGCACCGATGAGTATAAAAAATACTGGTATACGAATTATCGCCTAGAATCGCTTGTAGAACTGGAAGAGTTTATAGAAAGCAGTATGGTAAAATCTACTTTCCAGAAAGTAAAACAGCCTGTTTTAATGCTGTATTATTATAAAAATGAACTGGAGCAAGATCCTGTGGTGCGGGTAGATGCCATGCTGAAAATGTTTGCTGAACTGGGTACACCAATTGACTTAAAAAGAAAGGTGGCAATACCAAATGCAGGCAACCATGTAATGGGATCGTACATTACCTCTAAAGATTTGTCAGGCGTTGAAACAGCTATAGGTAATTTTGTAGATAGTACGCTTAAGGCTCCTGTTCATTAGTTAATTTTATTAATCACTAGTCGTCACCCTGAATTTATTTCAGGGCCTACCTTGCAAGAAAGATGCTGAAATAAATCTAACAGCTATCGGATCAGCATGACGAGTAATACTAATCTAAATTTCGCTCACTATGAAAACCAAACCATTACTACAAGAAATTTTATGGCTCTTAAGTTGCATTGCAATTAGCGTAATTATTAGCCTCTGCATATTTGGAAAAACTCTTTTTATTGATTCAATTGATGTCAATCTTCACGACACCTACCTCGTGATTAAAAAACAGTTCTTATTAATATCCTTTTTTGTAATTATTTCCTTTCTTATTTATTATTTTAAAGAATTAAAATATTCATACAACAGAAAAATTCAGCGTTCATTTATTTTCTTATTGGGTTTTATTTTAATCCTTCTTGCATCATTAGCGTTGCAGATTTTACCTATCTTAAATCCATACCGCAATAACAACGGATGGACAGTTTACCCCCCGTTATCCATCCATCCGAAAATCGATCCATATGAGCAAAACATTACTATATTGGCAATCGTATCTAAAGCTGTTCTCATATTTCAAATTATAGTCGTTTCTATGCTACTAGTTTTAGCTTATAAACGCGGAAAATCAAAAAATAAATGATGAAATTTTACTTTTTAGCGGCCTTTATTCTTTTTTTAACCACAGAATCTTTTTCTCAGACAAAACTTGATTCTAAACCATTTATTTTAGGGGAAACTCTGGAAATTAATTCCAATGAACTTAAAGAAACCAGGAAATTAAATATCTATCTACCAGAAGGTTATGCTGCAGATTCTGCTACCAAGTATCCGGTAATTTATTTGCTCGATGGATCTGCAAACGAAGATTTTATTCACATTGTAGGCCTGGTCCAATTTTTAACGATGATCGAAAAAATGCCAAAAACAATAGTCGTTGGCATCGCCAATGTAGACAGGAGACGAGATTTCACCTTCCCCACAACCATTAAACAAGATTTAATTGATTATCCAACAACTGGTAAATCGGAAAAATTTATATCGTTTATCGAAAGAGAATTGCAGCCGTTTATCACAAAGAATTTTAAAACAAATGGTTCTAAAACCATTATTGGTCAATCTTTAGGCGGCTTGTTGGCTACTGAAATTTTATTAAAGAAGCCTCAATTGTTCGATAATTATATCATAATTAGTCCAAGTTTATGGTGGAACAATGAATCGCTTATAACTGATGCTACCAAATTTATTCCCAACATTAAAACTGAAGCTAAAATCTATATTTCTGTTGGTAAGGAAGAAAAAATGATAGCAGATGCCACAAAACTAGCTGAACTTGCTCAGGCAAATAAAAAATTAAACACAACATTTGTTCCGCTTATGCAGGAGAATCACCTTACTATTTTACACAATAGTGCGTATAAGGGCTTAGAAATTGTGTTTTCCAAAAAAAATAATTCAATAACTTATTAAGGTTAAGGCACAAACTTTGCCGAAATTTAGCTAAGTATATTTTTAACAATAATTTCAGCGTGTACCCTCGAATTTTCGATAAATAGCTTGTGGGTATCCAATCCGCCACAAACCACACCGGCCAGATATAAACCTTTTACATTGGTTTCCATGGTTTCTTCGTTATAGGCCGGGCAAAGTGTTTTTGGTAATTCGATGCCAAATTTTCTTAACATTCCAAAATCAGGCTGATAGCCCGTCATTGCAATTACAAAATCGTTCGGTATAGTTTGTATGCCTTCGGGGGTTTTTATATCAACCTCTCCTACGCGTATTTCGACCAATTCAGAATTAAAATGCGCCTTAATTTCACCTTCTTTAATCCTGTTTTGTATATCTGGTCGCACCCAATATTTCACATGTGGACCAAGATCGCCGCTTCGAACCACCATAGTTACATTTGCGCCCTTTCTGTAGGTTTCTAAGGCCGCATCTACTCCAGAGTTGTTTGCACCAACCACTACTACATTTTGAAAAGCATATAAATGTGGATCTTTGTAATAATGGGTCACTTTTGGCAAATCTTCACCCGGTACATTCATCAATAAAGGAACATCATAAAAACCGGTAGCCACAACTACATTCTTTGCCGTATAATTTGTTTTGGAAGTACTAATTTCAAAAACCTGATCTTCGTTTTTTACAACTTGTTTTACGCTTTCGAAAAGATGAATGTTTAAATCAAATTTTTCTGCTACCCGACGATAATATTCAACAGCTTCATTACGATTGGGTTTTGGGCTGATGGTTACAAAAGGTACACCCCCTATTTCTAACTTCTGTGAAGTAGAAAAGAAAGTCATAAATACCGGGTAGTTGAACAAACTGTTCACCAAAGCACCTTTTTCTACAATTACGTAACTTAAGTTTGCTTTTTTTGCTTCAATTGCACAAGCCATCCCTATTGGTCCGGCACCGATAATTAATACGTCGTAATGATTTTGATTTGCCAAATGCTTTATATCTTATGTTGTCATTCTTGAGCCTGTCGAAGAACCTTTAATGCAATTCGACAAACTCAATGTGACATTTGCGCTTAATTATACTTTCATTGCTTTACTCGGGCATGCAAAATCGGTTCTTTTTAAACCGGTATTTTTAATTGCAGCATACCCCCCGGCAACATCTATTACATTTTCTACTCCACGCGATTTTAAAATTGAAGCGGCTATCATTGAGCGGTAACCACCAGCACAATGGATGTAATACGTAGATTTTGGATCAATTTCACCCGTCCATTCGTTAATAAAATCTAATGGGCAGCTAAGTGTAAATTCCAGATGCTCTGATTCATATTCACCAGGTTTACGCACATCAAGCGCTGTAATTTCACCATTGGTATTTGCTTCTTCAAATGCTTCAGCTGAGATCGAATCGATAGTATCGATTTCCTTACCGGAATCCGTCCATCTTTCGAAACCACCATCTAAATAGCCAATCGTACTATCGTATCCCACCCGGGTTAGGCGCGTAATGGTTTCTTCCTCTTTGCCCTCATCTGTGATTAATAAAATTGGTTGCTGTAAATCGCTAATCAAAGCACCAACCCAAGGCGCAAACTGCCCGTTTAGGCCAATATTAATCGAATTGGGAATAAAACCTTTGGCAAAAACCTGAGGATCGCGGGTATCAAGCATAATGGCACCCGTTTGGTTAGCGGTATCTTCAAATTGCTGAGGCGTTAAGGCGTTTAATCCTTTTTCATAAACCTCGTCAATACTTTCTACGCCACCTTTATTAATGGCTGCATTTTTAGCAAAATATTGTGGTGGTGGCATAATGCCATCTGTTACTTCGGTTATAAACTGTTCTTTAGTTTGCGCTTTTAAGGCATAATTAACCTCTTTCTGGTGGCCTAAAGTATCAAATGTTTCTTTGCTCATGCTTTTACCACAGGCCGAACCAGCACCATGCGCAGGATAAACAATTACATGATCAGCCAATGGCTTAATTTTCTCATTTAACGAATCGTAAAGCATACCTGCCAGATCTTCCATCGTTAAATGCCCTTTTTGCGCTAAATCCGGGCGACCTACATCACCAATAAACAAGGTATCGCCACTAAAAATGCAGTAATCTTTCCCGTTTTCATCAGTTAACAAATAAGTGGTAGATTCTAACGTATGGCCAGGTGTATGTAACGCAGTTATGGTTACTCTGCCTACTTTAAACTGCTCTCCATCTTGAGCAATATGTGCTTTAAATTCAGTTTTAGCAGTTGGTCCGTAAATAATTTCTGCACCAGATTTTTCAGCCAAATCTACATGTCCGGAAACAAAATCAGCATGAAAATGCGTTTCGAAAATATATTTGATGGTTGCTCCTGCTTTTTCAGCTTTCTTTAAGTATGTTCCAACCTCTCTCAGTGGATCAATAATAGCAGCTTCACCATCACTTTCTATGTAATAGGCGGCTTCAGCCAGGCATCCTGTATATATCTGTTCTATTTTCATGTTTTTTTCACTACGTCAAACTGAATTTATTTCAGCTGCTTACTAAAAGATGCTGATCGGAAAGATTCGGGACAGCATGACGGATCTATAAAAGCAAAAATAGGGCTAAATACTTATAATCGGAATGTTGTAGATCATAATTGCAGAAGTTTTACTTAGCGGGGGCATAAAAACTGCAAACTGTGAACCAATTAGCTGCCAACTATAAACTGTAAACTATAACTGCCAACTGATCTGGGCGTTTCCCATCCCGATGAAAAAATCGGGAAAGGGGCGGGCTTTGCAGGGCTGCGCTGCGCTCCGGTACCGATGAAGGATCGGCACTGAACCCTTACAATCCCTAACGCGGTATTTATGACAATATCTATCCCGGGGTTAAAATTTGTAGCCAAAAGCACCAGAATTGTTAAATAAACCTGATAAAACGGAAAGCCCGGAGCGAAGAATGAGTGAGGACTTGGAGTGATAGCAAGGCTTTCTTAACCTAAAATCACCGAACCCCGCTTTTCAAAATAATTCGTATATGGTTTTTCCAGATTGTACTGCAAATTAAAAACTGCAAACGGTGAACCAATTAGCTGTAAAACTGCCAACTATAAACTGTTAACTGTAAACTGCCAACTAATCTGGGCGTTTCCCATCCCGATGAAAAATCGGGAAAGGGGCGGGCTTTGCAGGGCTGCGCTCCGGTACCGATGAAGGATCGTTACTGAACCCTTACAATCCCTAACGCGGTATTTATCATAATATCTATCCCGAAGTTAAAATTTGTAGCCATAAGCACCGATTTGTTAAATAAACCTGATAAAACGGAAAGCCCGGAGCGAACAATGAGTGAGGACTTGGAGAGATAGCAGGGCTTTCTTAACCTAAAAGCACCGAACCCCGCTTTTCAAAATAATTCGTATATGGTTTTTCCAGGTTGTACTGCAAATTAAAAACTGCAAACGGTGAACCAATTAGCTGTAAAACTGCCAACTATAAACTGTTAACTGTAAACTGCCAACTGATCTGGGCGTTACCAATCCCGATCAAAAAATCGGGAAAGGGGCGCGCTTTGCAGGGCTGCGCTGCGCTCCGGTACCGATGAAGGATCGGCACTGAACCCTTACAATCCCTAACGCGGTATTTATCACAATATCTATCCCGAAGTTAAAATTTATAGCCATAAGCATCGAATTTGTTAAATAAACCTGATAAAACGGAAAGCCCGGAGCGAAGAATGAGTGAGGACTTGGAGTGATAGCAGGGCTTTCGTACCCTAAAAGCACCGAACCCCGCTTTTCAAAATAATTTGTATATGTTTTTTTAGAAGGTTTTACTGCAAATTAAAAACTGCAAACTGATTAGCTGTTGTTAATGGCATTACAAATCAAATCTGGCAATTAATCTTTGCTTAACTCCCCTCTTAACGGTTCTTCCATCAACTTACGGCTTTCTTCAACTGATAAACCCCAGGCCCATTACAAACATGAGTTTTGTAACAGTTGCCTCAAAAGTTAAATCGTAACCACTTAAAACACCCATTTTTAGCAATTCTCTACTGGTTTCGTATCTGCCTAGCTGAACCGAACCTTTTTTACATTGAGAAATGTCGATAATGATTTTTCCATTCAAAATGGCCTGTCGTAAACTGTCTAAAAACCATTGGGCAGTTGTGGTATTGCCCGAGCCAAATGCTTCGAGTATTATGGCATCTACTTTTGAGTCTGTTATTGCCTGAACGGCTTGTGGCGTTATGCCCGGATACAATTTAAGCACCCCAATGTTCGCGTTAAAATTGGTATGTAATTTTAGTTTGCCTTCTGGTGCTTTTAGAATATAATTCCGGTAAAATTGCAGGTGTACCCCTGCTTCGGCAAGTGTAGGATAATTTGGTGAGCGGAATGCCTCAAACTTTTCGCTATTGTATTTTATGGAGCGGTTACCCCTAAATAATTGCGCATCAAAATAAATGCAAACCTCAGGAACAGTGCTTTTCCATCTTCTTTCGTAGCTGCAATCTCTAAAGCTGTAATTAAATTTTCTTTGGCATCCGTTCTAATTTCGCCAATAGGCAATTGCGATCCCGTCAAAACTACTGGTTTATCCAGGTTTTCGAGCATAAAGCTCAATGCCGATGCAGTAAAAGCCATGGTATCCGATCCATGGAGGATCACAAAACCATCATACTGATCATATTTATGGTAAACGAGTTCGGCTAATGTTTTCCATATCTCAGGATCCATGTTTGATGAATCCAATACCGGATTAAAGGAGTGTACATCCAAATCATAATCTAAACGACTTAATTCTGGAACGTTTTCTTTTATCTGCTCGAAATTAAATGGAACTAACATCCCATTTATAGGATCGTTAACCATACCAATGGTGCCACCGGTATAAATTATTAATATTTTGGTCATTTGGTTTAGTGAAGGTTGCTCAACGCAAAGAAACTAAAAAATTACAAATGATGGAGTGATATTTTCAAATTAGCAATAAAAAGAGATATTTCAACTCTAATATTACGAATTTAATAATTTAAATTTTAAATAATTATTAAATTAACAATTCAATTTATAAAGTAGTCTCAAATCAATTATTGAATGCTACAAAACAGATTTCACTATTATGTTACACTTCGGTCGAAATGACAACCGGCTCAACCGGATTAACAACTTCAGACGGTGGACTTCGAACTCAATCCTAAACCCCGAAAATTTTCTTCGAATTCTCTGTGGTAACATCTGCAATTTCTTCAATAGAAACACTATAAATATCAGCCAGTTTCTGAGCGATATAAATCAGATAACTACTTTCATTGGGTTTACCACGAAAAGGAACTGGTGCCAAATATGGCGAATCGGTTTCCAAAACAAGGTTTTGTAGAGCGATTTCAGATAATACCAAATCCAAACCTGCTTTTTTATAGGTAACCACACCACCAATACCCAAATAAAAATTTAAATCGATAGCTTGTTTTGCCTGCGCTACATTGCCCGTAAAACAATGGAAAATACCGCGTAACTTTTCATCGCGTTCGCTTTCTAAAACTTCGAAAACTTCATCAAAAGCTTCGCGACAGTGAATTACAATTGGCAAACCCAAATCTTTTGCCCAGCCAATTTGTTTGCGGAAGGCATCTTGTTGAATGCCCAAAGTTGTTTTATCCCAATATAGATCGATGCCAATTTCACCGATGGCATAAATTTTCCGTCCAGAAATACTCTTGTAAATTTCATCAAGCTGAGCAAGATAATCGTCCTTAACATCACAAGGATGTAAACCCGCCATAGCAAAACAATTTGCAGGGTATTTCGCCACCAAATCATTAATCATCGCTATTGACTTAACATCAACATTTGGCAAGAATAATCGGTTAACGTCGTTTTCAAAGCAACGATCAATCAACTGCGCCTGTTTCTCGGCATCTTGCTCGTAATATAAATGGGTATGGGTATCGGTGAAAATCATGTTTATAGGTGAAATGATGATGAGTTAGGTTTTGAGTTAAAAATTATGTCATTGACAAATCTATTTTTCAATTTTGGTATTTCTGATCTCCGACCTGTGACTATTTTTTATTTCCAGCTTTGCTTTTCTTCAATGCTTTGACTTTAGGCTCCGGACTTTCGACTTCAGACTTTCCGTTCTGCGGATTCCATTCCATTTCCTTTTTCAAAAATTTCCCTGTCAAACTAATCGGATTCTGGATTAAACCTTCTGGCGTACCTTCAAATAAAATTCTTCCGCCGCCAGCTCCTCCTTCTTCTCCAAGATCGATCACCCAATCGGCCACTTTAACCACATCCAAATTATGTTCAATTACCAAAATGGTATTTCCTTTATCAACTAACTCTTGCAAAACGCCTAAAAGCACATTAATATCTTCAAAATGGAGTCCGGTTGTAGGTTCATCTAAAATATAGAAGGTTTTTCCGGTATCCTTTTTAGAAAGTTCTGTTGCCAGTTTAACCCGTTGCGCTTCTCCTCCGGATAGGGTTACGGATGATTGCCCTAAGGTAATATAACCCAACCCTACATCTTTCAGGGTTTTGATTTTTCTATAAATAATCGGAATATTTTCGAAGAAATTGCAAGCATCTTCAATACTCATATCCAATACATCACTGATCGATTTTCCACGGAAACGCACTTCCAAAGTTTCCCGGTTATATCTTCTTCCGCCACACTCCTCACAAGGCACCTGAACATCCGGAAGGAAATTCATTTCAATTACTTTTAAACCTGCACCCTGACAGGTTTCGCAACGGCCACCTTTAACATTAAAAGAAAAACGGCCAGGTTTATACCCCCGGATTTTGGCTTCTGGCAGCTGAACGAAAAGATTTCTGATATCAGAAAAAACCCCGGTATAAGTTGAAGGATTTGAACGTGGCGTTCTGCCAATAGGTGCCTGGTCAATTTCAATTACCTTATCAATTTCCTTTAATCCGTTGATTTTTTCGTAAGGAAGCGGTGTTTTTTTCGCCCTAAAGAAATGATGGTTTAAAATCGGGTATAAAGTTTCGGTAATCAAGCTGGATTTACCGCTACCAGAAACGCCGGTTACGGCAATAAATTTACCCAAAGGAAAATCTACCGATACCTCTTTTAGGTTGTGCCCGGTTGCTTTAATGATTGATAATTTATGGCCATTTCCTTTCCTGCGGATTTTTGGCGTTTCAATCTGCTTTTTACCATTCAGGTAATCGGCAGTTAAGGTTTTCGATTTAAGAATTTGTGCCGCTGTTCCTTCAGCAACCACAGTACCGCCATGAATCCCTGCACCCGGGCCAACGTCGATTACCCAATCGGCCTCAAGTATCATATCCTTATCATGCCTCTACCACCAAAACGGTATTGCCAAGATCACGGAGATTTTTAAGCGCATTGATTAAACGCTCATTATCGCGCTGATGCAAACCAATACTTGGCTCATCAAGAATATACATTACGTTCATTAACTGCGAACCAATCTGCGTAGCCAAACGGATCCGTTGCGCCTCTCCACCAGAAAGTGTACGGGCTGTACGATCTTAAAGTTAAATACGTTAAACCAACATCTGTTAAAAATCCGATCCTGGCTTTAATTTCCTTTAAAATTTCTTTCGCTATAATATTCTGACGGTCGGTAAGGCGTTCATCAACTTTTTCGAACCATTGATGAAGGTTGTTAATGTCCATCGAAGAAAGTTCGAAAATATTTTTACCATCAACTTTAAAGTGCAGGCTCTCTTTTTCAAACGGGCACCATGGCACTCCGGACAGGTTTTCAGTTTCCTGAATTCATCCATATCATCAGATGCAGATTCACTTCTTTTTTCGTTCTGCTCTTCAAGCATCTTAATAATACCGTCGAAAGTAATATTGTAATTCTGAACGTTCCACTTATTATATTCTACCTCAACTTTAATCAGATCAGGTGAGCCGTTTAAAATGATGTTGATAATTTCGTCGCTTAACTTTTCAACAGGCGTAGAAAGGGAAAAGCTGTATTTTTTTGCCAGGGCTTTAAGCACCTGAAACATCCAGATATCCCTGTATTCTCCGAGCGGAGCTAGCGCACCGTTCAAAATACTCAGTTTTTGGTTTGGAATCACCGATTCTTTATCCACCACAAAAATATACCCCAAACCATCGCAACGCTCGCAGGCACCATAAGGCGAATTGAACGAAAAACTGTTGGGTTGTGGTTCATCATAAGAAATACCGGTGGTTGGGCACATTAAAAACTTGCTAAAATGCGCAACATTATTGTCTTTATCGCTTATCTTGATTACCCCTTTACCCATTTTCATTGCAATCTGCAATGAATCGAGCAGGCGTTTTTTATCTTTCACATCAATAATCAAGCGATCGATCACTACTTCAATATCGTGGATTTTATATCGATCTACCTGCATTTTTGCAGAAATATCTTTTATTTCGCCATCTACACGCACTTTTACATAGCCCTGCTTACGGATTTGCTCAAAAAGTTCGCGATAGTGTCCTTTTCTACCTTTAACAACGGGTGCAAGAATATTTACTGCAACGCCATCAAATTTGTTGAAGATATTCTGCAAGATCTGATCTTCGCTCATGCGCTCCATCTTTTCGCCTGTATTGTACGAAAAGGCATCGGCAACACGTGCATAAAGCAAACGCATAAAATCGTAAATTTCGGTAATGGTACCAACTGTAGAGCGTGGGTTTTTGCTTGTGGTTTTTTGCTCAATGGCAATAACAGGACTTAACCCCGAAACTTTATCAACATCAGGCCGCTCCATCCCACCCATAAACTGGCGGCTGTAGGCACTAAATGTTTCCATATAGCGGCGCTGCCCTTCGGCATATATGGTATCAAAAGCCAGCGATGATTTACCGCTTCCACTTAAACCTGTTATTACAACAAGCTGGTTGCGCGGAAAACTAACATCTATATTCTTTAAATTATGTACCCTCGCACCATATACTTCTACATCTTTTTGCTCGCCGAGGTCGATAGATTTATTGCTCATATTTTATTTAAAGTTGGGGGAAAATCAAGCCATAAAAAAGACTGAATTTCAATCCGCAAAAATGCTAAAAATTTTATCAAAAAGAAAGTCGAAACCAATCTGTATTACCGATTAATTGTCATAATGTCGACTTCTATTTCGTAGGAAACCAGATGATAAGCCCAAGCGCACATAACCATAATGATCCTGAAAATAAATGTTGTAATTATCTTCTCCATAGTAACCTACTGCAGCCATCAAAAACACGTTATGCATAAAAGGGAAGCTATAATTAAAATTAATTTCAGCATTTAGCCTTTTCTGAATATCCATCAGATTTTTTGAAGGAATTTTATTCACCGCATAAGATAACTCTGTATTTAAACGCCAGGTTTCTTTTTCAGTTTTTGTTTTCGACTTGTTTTTTGCATTTTTTTCAATTTCATCATATTTGCGCCACGAGAAACCATATAATATGCGCGTAAAGCCGAAGCCTTCATTCAAAGCCGGTTCATACCTAAAAAACTTGTACCATTGTAAGCCTACCCGATGATTTAACGAATAATAACTTTCGTTAACGTTGGTTGGTGTAAGCTGCCCGAATCGGTAAGAAAGTGTTAAGTAATTGGCATTAAAATTTCCTGTGCGTGTGTTTATGGTGCCATCTGGATTAAGCGCATCATGATCTTGCCCGTTCGAATGGTGGGTAAAAGCCAGTTCACCATATTTATAATTATCAGGGGTGGTATTTAACCTTGCATAGGCAGCAAAACCTAAACGGTAGCTAGGGGTACGCACCGCTGCCGAAAACTCGTTGCGCACTCTAACGGTAAAATCGGGAATAATGGCAAATGCAACGGGCGATTTGTAACTACCTAAAAGCATATAAGTAGTGGTAAGCCGCCCATTAATTACATATTTTGCAGGTGCCCCCAGTTCTCCACCTGGTGCAGTATAGGCTAAATCAGCATTTTCTTTGTAGAGATGAATGTATTCCCTATTGGCAAATTCTCTTTTTACAGCAATAGAATCTTGAGCGGATGATTGTAAGTAGAAGAGGCAGATTATAATTGTAAAAAAAGATCTGATCATACCAGATAAACGCTGATAATGAAGCAACGGTTTTGTAATTGTTTAATTGATCTTGGAAATTAATTAATTGTATAATAAATTAGACCAGAAACAATAATAAGCGGCATTAATAATAGCATACATTTAAATCCGTAATTACATTTTAAACAATACAAAAATTATGACTTTAAAAAATATGCCGGACAAGTAGCCCGACACATGTTTTTAGTTCTTAATCTTAGCTATAAGCTAAAATTATCATTTAACCACTTTTTAATATTGGCATGACTTCTAGTTGTTCCAGGAAGTTTATCACGCAACGAATCCTCTAATTTATGCAGGGTGGCTTGACTCGTCCATCCTTTATCAGCCATATACCTATTAAGAAAAGGAAGGACTTCGTATCCTTCATGCCTATCAAGAAGTACATTGTCCGGAAAACCCGTAATTTTTGCATTATCACTTTCTGCAGAAGCCGTCCAAGAATAGGTAAGCTTTAAATCACTTTTTTTAAAATTTGCCATGCTATAGTTTAATTAGTAAGCTCGAAAATATTCATAAGAGGCAATAAATATTTACGGGAAACCATAGAAGACAAAATTATTTTAAATTAACTTTATCTGTAAAAAGTAATCCTTGCAGATAAAATAATAAGGAAAACTTCAAAAGATATGATAAACAACCTACTTTTTGCCCGTTACTCTCAGCTCAAGATATTCAATATAATAACTATAATTGGAGTTGCTACATTCTTAATATTTAACAAATGAACTAACTCACCACTCTATCGTAGTTCCGTTTTCAGTTGGATGCCCGGTACAAACCAAAACCCTGCCCCTTTCAATTTCATCATCGGTAAGCACTTCATTGTAATCCATCCGCACGCCACCTTTAGTACAATTTGCTACGCAGGTACTACATACACCTCCGCGGCAACTATAAGGCAGCTTGATCTTATTTTCGAGTGCAACATCTAAAATCCGCTTTGGCCAGGGCACTTCGAGATTGTACAGTTTGCCTTGAAAATTTAAAATCACAGAATAGGTATTTTTGTCGACAACTTTTTCGGAGCTATCATCTTCATCCACCTCATCTTCAGGCAGCACAAAGGTTTCTCTCTTGATCTGTTTAATATCGAAACCCATGCCCAACAAGGTTATCCGGCATAAATCCATGTAAATTATCGGTCCGCAGCTATAAAACAGTGCATTATTACGGTCGAAATGTAAATGCTCTTTGAGCAATCTTTCAATATAAAATTTGTTTAACCTGGCCGTCATCAGGTTTTTGCTGTTGCTAAAAATCCAAATTATTTTTAACCTATCGGGATATTTCTCTTGCCATTCATTAAGTTCATTGTAAAAGAGGGCATCTTCTTGCGACTTGTTGCTATATACCAACGTAATCAACGATTTTTTTTCACGCACCAAGGCTGTTTTCATAATCGAATACAAAGGTGTAATGCCAACCCCTGCCGCAAAAAGAAAAAGATCGCGTTCCAGGTTTTCTTCTGGCAGATAACTGAACAATCCTTGCGGCTCTTGGGCGAACAGAATATCATTTACAGCTGTTTTATGGTGAAGAAACCTTGAAATTTCTCCATTTTCTACCCTTTTCACCGTAATTGCCAAAGGCTCATCTACATCAGGCGAACTATTAAATGAATACGACCTTCTTACTTCTTTATGCTTCCCCTGAAAAACCAACGACAAAAACTGCCCAGCCAGGTATTTTGGATAGTGTTCATCCACTTCTTCAAATTGAAATGTAATGTTATCCCCCGGTTGATTGATTATTTTATTTATGCGCAGCTTAAACATAATGCAAAGTAAGGGTTTTGAGCGTAAAGCGAAAAGCGTTTGGCGTAAATTCAACGATCCTTTGTCGGTAAATCGGTTACTGTCCTAATTGGTTAATCGATCACTAGTTTTAATGAGTAATCCGCTATCCACATTCCATCGTCAACCTGATCGGGTAGCTATCGGATCACGATGACGGAACGGAGGAAAATTTTCTGTGACCAGAAGCTCAATAGTCCGCTAGTAATTGGTTCATTGTCTGTATGATGCATACATTATTCCGTGTGAATCCGTGTCTCCGTGGCTAACAACTTCCTTTCATTGATTAGCAGGGTGCAAAAGAATGTCAGTTTTTTTCTGTGTAATCACCTTCAAAAAAAAAACGTCCTGATTTAAAATCAGGACGCCTTACCAAATGCTTGTCTTTATCTTAATTATACTATTCGGCGTTATAAGCCAATAATACCCTCGGTTTTTCGTAACCGTAACGTTTTGGATGTTCCATAATCTGTTTCATAGAAATCACCTTATAAACATAGCCTCCGGTTTCGCGGTTGAGCTTCATTTTGTAGTAATTGTCTTGATTTTGATTATCGATCTGCTTGCGTAAGCGTCCATCGCCAACATTGTAAGCCGCAGCTACCAATGTCCAGCTTTCTAAACCCTTATACATTTCCTTAATGTATTTGCAGGCCGCAATGGTAGATTTACGCAAATTGTAGCGCTCATCAACATTTCCGTTTACTCTTAATCCGTAGGTACGCGCTGTGCCGGGCATAAACTGCCAGATACCGGCTGCACCTTTTGGAGAAACTCCTTCAGCCATTCCAGATTCGACCAGGGCCAAATACTTAAAATCATTAGGGATTTTGTACGCGGCAAGAATAGGCTCAATTACAGGAAACCATTTTGCTGCTTTTGCATGCAGGCGGTTCGTTTGTGTGTTGCCATAACGATGTGCTGCAAGAATTTTTTTCATTTTGCGTTCTACTTTTTTATCGCCCAAAGGCAAAGTTTCTTTTGCAAAATTTAACTGTGCCATTAAAGATAGAGGGCTTTCCTCTTTTTCCACTTTAAGGCTATCAGATTTTGGTATTGTAGTGTTTAATTTTTCTTCTTTTAAAAGACTTTTTTGTGCTAAGGGCATTTGGTAAGCGAACACTTTTGCCAAGATAAATAGTGTTGCCACTACCGCAAATGGTACGATGTGTTTCTTTAACATTTTCCTCCTTTTTTTGGTGAACTTATATAAAAACGTTGGCAAAGCTAAAAAATAATAAGCACATTATCAAATAGTTACGAAATTAAGCCCCAAAATCAGCCCTTAAAGTGCTTTAAACGTGGATTTTAAATTTTGATTTTCAACCGATTTTTCCTATTTTAGAGGCTATTTTTTTAGCTAATTTTTCCGCTCTTAAAATTGTTATGTTCATCATTTTTTCATAAATTTGCAACCCGCATTTTTAATGTGGTTAAAAGCGTATCATGATAAATAAAAACAACAGGAACAGTCGGGATGACAAGTCCAAACCAGGCAGTCGGAAAACAGAGGGCAGGAGCAGTTCGGCCGGGTCTGACAGAAGAAGATCAGACGACAAAGACAGCAAATTCAAAAAATCATCCGATTCAAAAGACGGCTTCAAACCCAGAAGCTCAGACGGTAAAGATTTCAAATCAAAATCTTTCGGAGACAAAAAAGACTTCAGACCAAGAACAGGAGACCGCGATTTTAAATCAAAAGACGGGGAATCAAAAGGATTCAAATTTGGCGACCGTGAATTTAAATCAAAAGATAGCAATTCAAAATCAGAAGACCGTAGTTTTAAACCTAGAGAAGGCGGATCGAGAGATTATAAGCCAAGAACAGGCGATCGTGATTTCAAATCGAGAGAGGGCGGATCAAGAGATTACAAACCAAGAACAGGAGACAGGGATTTTAAACCAAGAGAAGGTGGTGCAAGAGATTATAAGCCAAGAACAGGAGAACGTGATTTCAAATCTAAGGATGGAGATTCGAGAGATTTTAAACCGAGAACTGGCGACCGCGACTTCAAGCCTAGAGAAGGCGGATCAAGAGATTACAAACCAAGAGAAGGTGGCTACAAAGATTTTAAATCAAGAGGCAAATCAGACGATTTTAAACCAAGTGCTGGAAGTTCAAGAGATGTAAAACCTAGGGAACCAAAAGAAGGTGACACCCGTCCATTTAGAAAACGCGAGGATGCGCAGCCTAGAGATACAGAATTTAACCGCCCGGAGCGTACTGTAATTGCTCAGGGCCGCAGAACTACGAATGAAGATAAAGGCTTAATCCGCCTGAACAGATATATTTCAAATGCAGGCATCTGCTCTCGTCGTAAAGCTGATGAGTTAATTGCTGCCGGCATTATTACCGTAAACGGAGAAGCCATTACCGAATTAGGGCATAAAGTTGATCCCGCTAAAGATTTAGTACGCTATAATGGCGAACTTTTAAAACGTGAGAAAAAAGTTTACGTGTTATTGAACAAACCAAAAGATTACATCACCACAACTGACGATCCACAGGAACGCCGTACAGTGATGCAACTGGTTGATAAAGCAAGCCGCGAGCGTATTTACCCGGTTGGCCGTTTAGATCGTAATACTACCGGTTTATTATTAATGACAAATGATGGTGATTTAGCGGATAAATTATCTCATCCTAAAAACGGAATTACCAAAATTTACAATGTTGAACTGGATAAATCTTTATCACAAGGTGATTTAAACAAAATTGCTTTTGGTTTAGAATTAGAAGATGGATTGATAAAACCGGATAACATTTCTTATGTTGCAGGTGGAACCAAAAAAGAAATCGGCATTCAGATTCACAGCGGTAAAAACAGAATTGTTCGTCGTATTTTCGAGCACCTGGGTTACAGCGTAGAAAAATTAGACCGTGTGGTTTATGGCAATTTAACCAAAAAAGATCTGCCCCGCGGTAGATGGCGTTATCTAGAAGATCATGAATTGATTCAGATTAAGCATTTAATTAAATAATATACAAAAGGCAGCCAATGGTTGCCTTTTTTTTATATTGCTAATTTCACCACAAAGCGCACAGAGAAAGCACAGCGTTCACAGAGCTGGAGTCTATATCCAATCGCCCTCGTTTGTAAGAGGATGCAAAAGAAAAACGATTATAGAGTTAATTAGTAATAGTAACGTGCATCACAAATGCAGCAGTCAATCACCGTGATTACAAACACAGAAGAAAATGGGGAAACATCTTCGGTGTTTTCTGTGCCTCCGTGGCCAACTTTATTTATATTTGTTAAAATCAAGATCATTCTCCATGAAAAAATTCAGTTCATTATTTATACTTATCATATTGTCTACATTAGCCTTTGCCCAAAAAAGCAGTTACAATCTTATCGTTGGAACCTATACCGCACCGGGAAAGAGTGAAGGAATTTACACTTACGATTTTAATGCTTTAACCGCTGTTACCAAGATAAAAAGCATTACCAAAAATACCGCTAATCCGAGTTACCTCGCCATATCTCCCGACCAAAAATTTATTTATGTGGTTAATGAAACCGGCACCACAAGTACTGTAAGTGCTTTTAAATACAATGCAAAAACTGGTGATTTAACGTTTTTAAACAAAGTTGATAGTCATGGTGCCGATCCTTGTTTTATTACCGTTGATACAAAAAATGTAATAGTTGCAAATTATAGCGGCGGCAGTTTAGCAGTATTTGCAAGAAAGGCCAATGGAGCTTTAACCGAAGCTTTGCAGATTATTAAGCATACGGGAAAGAGCATCGACCCAAAAGGCAGACAGGAAAGTGCCCATGTGCACATGACGGTATTCACGCCAGACCACAAATATTTAATAGTGAACGACTTGGGCGAAGATCAAACCTATATTTATACATACAAGCCTACAGCAAAAGAAAACATACTAACGGTTAAATCGGTAATTAAAACCAATGCAGGTACCGGCCCCCGACATATAACTTTTAGTCCGAATGGAAAGTTTGCCTACCTGGCGCACGAATTTAATGGCACCATTACAGCTTTTGCTTATTCTGATGGAAGATTAACTAAAATACAGGAGATTGGCACTGCGCCAAAAGATTTTGCAGGCAAGATTGATGGTGCAGATATTCACGTCTCACCAGACGGAAAATTTCTTTATGAAACGAACCGTGGCGATGCCAATAGCATTTCTACTTTCTCAATCCTTTCAACGGGAAAACTTAAATTTATCGAAACCGTAAGCACCCTGGGTAAAGGCCCAAGGAATTTTGCCATCGATCCAACTGGAAAATTTTTACTTGTTGGACACCAGTATACCAACAACATCGTGATTTTTAACCGCAACAAAACAACCGGCAAATTGACCGATAGCGGGAAAAGAATTGATGTTGGCGCTCCTGTATGTTTGGTATTTAATTAAGATCTAAAACCAAACCAATGGAAAATTTCGATTGGACAAAATTTACCATCAGGATAGCGATTAAGGTTAATATGGCAGACCTATACAACGCGTGGACAAAACCAAGTGAAATTGAAAAGTGGTTTTTAAGCGAAGCAACGTTTTATGATGAGAATGATGTATTACTGAGCAAAACGCAAAATGCGCTAAAAGGCGATCGCTACAAATGGATCTGGTATTTGTATGATGATATCGAAAATGGAACCATAACCGAAGCGAACGGTAAAGATTATTTTCAGTTTACTTTTGCAGGCGATTGCTTGGTAGATATCAAACTGAGGGAAGAATTCGAATACATTGTTGTAGAACTTACGCAAAAAAATATTCCACTTGATGATAATTCCAAAAGGAATATCCGTTTAGGCTGCCATAACGGCTGGAGTTTTTATCTTTTGAATTTAAAATCAATTTATGAAGGTGGTTTGGATTTAAGAAATAAGGATAACCGTTTCAAACCCATGTTAAATAATTAAAGCTGCTATAATAGATGCTGAAATAAATTCAGCAGGACGCATGTTTAATACGCTTGCGTAAATTTAATTTATAGTACGATCTTCACCCTGGATTTATAATACGCTTATAACAGTCGACGATAGTTTTAACCACCTCATCTCGAAGGATCAACGCAAAAAAAATGGCCCCGATTTTCATCGCGACCATTCTTAACTATTTTAATTTTAGTAATTATGCTGGTTCTGCAACCCTTGCAACGTTACGGTATGGAAATTCATTAAAAATATGCCTGCGGGCGAAACGACCAGGAGAATCCGCATTCACCAATTTCACATAAATTGCTTTTGGCACATCGAAATATTCGTAAGCACTCCCATCAAAAAACTGGATGTTTAAAACCTGTTGTTTGTATTCGAAATCCTGAATATTTGATAATGTTGTGGTTTGTGTATACGTTTCAATATTCTGCTCGCGTGTTTCTGGCGCAATACTTACCAGGAAATGATAAGCTTCGATAATTTCTTTACTTCTTGCTTCTGCATCTAATTTCTCTTCTTCCTGCTGAAATTTATCAGGGTGACAATCTTTCATCAATGTACGGTACACCGATTTAAGCTCTTTTAACTCAGCATTTTTGTCTACGCTCAAAAGCTTTCTGTAATCAACTATTTTCTTCATGGGAACTAACCTCTTTTATAATTTTGCTGAAACGTTTTTAAATCGCTAAAGCGTTTCAAGCCGCAAAGATACGATTTATAATCATTTGATTTTGAGAAAGTTTACTTTTTTCAAATATTGCAGATAGTAATGATAAATTGTGCATTTAGAAGTATCTTAATACCCATTCAATACCCCAAAACTAAAAAAGTTTTGCTGCGTAAAAACGGCAAAACTTTGAATGAGTTAAATAAATAACTTGTAGTTAATATTTGGGCTGTAACGAATTCTCAATCACTTCTTTGTAATAATCGATATATATAGGCAAGATCTTTTTCAGATCGAAATCCTGAGCCCTTTTAAAAGCATTTTCTTTAAAACGGTTTAATGTTTCATCATCTTTCAAAATTTCGATTGCATGAGCTGCCATTGCATCAACATCGCCAACATTGCTCATATAACCACAAAATCCATCTACATTAAGCTCTGGCAAGCCACCAGCATTTGTAGTAATTGCAGGCACTTTACAAGCCATTGCTTCTAAGGCAGCCAAACCAAAACTTTCAGATTCTGAAGGCATCAGAAAAAGATCCGAAACCGATAAAATTTCTTCTACCGCATCTTGTTTCCCCAAAAACCTTACACTTTCGCAAATATTTAACGATCTGCAAAGTTGTTCATCATAAGCACGCTCAGGTCCATCGCCAACCATTAACAGCTTCGAAGGAATAACCGCCTGCACCTTTTCGAAAATCCGGATAACGTCTGAAGTGCGTTTCACTTTCCTGAAGTTGCTGGTATGAATTAAAATCCGTTCGTTATTCGGGGCAATTGCTTTTTTGAAATGGTCTTTAGCCTGTAAACTGAATCGCGAAAAATCGATAAAATTCGGAATTACCTTAATTTCTTTAGTTATTTCAAAGTGGTTATAGGTATCTTCTTTTAAATCTTCCGAAACTGTAGTTACACCATCACTCTGGTTGATTGAAAAGGTAACCACTGGTTTATATGTTGGATCTTTACCTACCAAAGTAATATCTGTACCGTGCAAAGTAGTTACCACTGGTATATGAATACCATAACTCGCTAAAATCTGTTTTGCCATGAAAGCAGCGGAAGCATGTGGAATAGCATAATGTACATGCAATACATCCAATTGTTCGAAACGGACAACATCTACCAGTTTACTCGCCAATGCGGATTCGTATGGCGCATAATCAAAAAGTGGATAGTCTCTAACCGATACCTCATGATAAAACAGATTGGCAGAGAAGAAATCGAGCCTGGCGGGCTGACTATATGTGATAAAGTGAACTTGATGACCCTCGTTAGCAAGCGCCTTACCAAGTTCTGTTGCAACTACTCCACTACCGCCAAAAGTGGGGTAGCAAACAATTCCTATCTTCATTGTATGTGTATTGTTGTTACCGCAAATGTACCCGATTTTAATGTATAATGCGTGTCGGTCTATTGCAATAAAAAAGACGAGAAATTGAGTAGAGATTTTCTCAAGAAAATCGAAAAAAAATTAGAAGATTAGGATTTGAGGTTTCTCATTTCATCCTTAATTACCAGGAAGAGTTCATTTGGACGCTGCGTGCCGATAAAATATTCTAATCCATCACGATCGGTTAGCACAACCGCATCTTTACCTGATGAATAAAAACGAATTGTTCCTTTTGTGTGGAGGTTATATACCGGATTATTGAAAAAATAACGGCTGTAAGTAGCTTTACGCACATCAACAATGCTATTTAAATCTATTTTAACCCGTTTGGTTGTCCAAAGGCCATCCAAAATCATACTGCCATTATCTACCACAATTTTGTATTGAATCAAAAACAGCAAAAGCATGGAAACACCTATAATTCCAAATCCAACAACAAGGAACAAATCTTGGGTATTGTCGCGATCGCGCTCATAAACATATGCTGCAAAACAGAATGCAGCCATAATAAGCCTAATGAAAATGCGAACATAATCACGGCCGATGTACTGTTTTTCGATATAGGCGTATCTGCTTTCCACTTATTTAATTTTGAGTTCGAATATAGCAACTTTTTTTGTTGTGCCTGTTAATTTATATCGGTTATCCTGTCGCATGCCTGCAATCCAAACAATTTCACCATTTCCGTTCACCAATATTGGAGTAGTGTTTTTTAAATGAATGGGAACCTTTTCATCAATAAAGTAATCACTTACTTTTTTAGGGCTGCGCATGCCCAACGGAATAAATTTATCTCCGTTTTGCCAATTTCTGAGCACCAATGGAAAAATCAGTTTATCTGCATTTACAAATGCCTTATTTACATTAATTTCGAATTTAATATCATCAGTGAATTTTAATGAGATCTCTTCACTGGCAAAAGCAATACTTTTGGTTGTTGGGTGGATAAATTGATTGGATACCACAACAGTATCTTTTTCAACAATTACCAAATCACCCCTATTGATAATGGCCTGATGAGTTGCACTAAAAAAATGTGTTCCACTTAGTGCCTTTAAACTATCTAAAATTTCCTGAACTAAATTTTCGCCAAACCCAAAAGGTTTGAGCAATTCATATAGTAGTAATTTTTGTGGATTTAGTTTAGCAATCTCATCCAAAGGAATATAAATTCCATCATTTTTCTTATTTAAAATCTTATTTTCAAGTTTGTTGACCTGTAGATTTAAAAAAGTTTCTAATTCTGCAAATCTTGCTATATTCTCTGCAAAGGTTTTTTCCAGGTTTGGATTAATCTCTTGCAGGTGAGGAACAACTTGTAACCTGATTTTATTCCGGGTATAATTTGTACTTGCGTTCGAGCTGTCTTCTACGAAATTAATATTGTTAGCAATTACAATATCGTCAATTTGCTGGCGGTTTAAGAAGAGTATCGGCCTGATTAGCCTTTCGCGTTTGGGCAAAATACCATGTAAACCACTTATTCCGGTGCCGCGGGTTAAATTAATAAGCACGGTTTCAACAGCATCGTTCTGGTGTTGGGCCAATGCAATGTAATCGTATCTTTCTTTAATCCGTATTTCTTCAAACCAGTAGTAACGGAGATCGCGGGCTGCCATCTGAGTAGAAATTTTATTTTCTGTGGCATATTTTTTGGTATCAAAATGCGTTACATAGAAAGGTAACTCTAAATTTTTAGCCAGAAGCGCAACAAAACTTTCATCACGTTGTGCCTCATCGGCTCTTAAATTAAAATTACAATGTGCCACACCAACATCAACGCCTATTGCTTTAAACAAGTGCAACATTAATACCGAATCTTTTCCTCCGCTTACGGCCAAAAGAATCCTGTTACCCCGAACAAATAGCTGTTGCTGTTCAATAAAATCCTGAAATTGCTTAAGAGGTAACATCAATCAAAAATATTTAATTTTAACTGGTATTCCGAACGTTCGGAACAAAAAACTAACTTTGTAGTGTGCAAAAACTATTTGTCTTTTTATTTCTTCTAATCAGTCCAGTATTTTTATTCGGTCAGCAACCTGCTTCGAAGATTAAAATCGTTTCATTTGCAAAGATAACCGGAGATACCAAGAAAAAAATAAGTTACCTCCGTAATCCTGTTTTCCAGCAGGATAATGCAACATTAACCTGTGATAGTGCCGTTTTTTACAGCGAGCGGAATTATTTCGAAGCTTTTAAAAATGTGCACATCAACCAGCTTACCACCGATATTTATTCTGATCAATTGGAATATGATGGAAATAAAAAACATGCCCATTTGACCGGTAATGTAAAAATGATCGATCCCACATCGATCTTAACCACCAATATTTTAGATTATAATACACTAAGTAAAATTGGCACTTATACCAGTGGCGGTAAAATTGTTAACAAGGAAGTAACGCTGACAAGTAAAAACGGCTATTATTTTAGCAATTCGAACGATGCCTATTTTAGATATGATGTAGTGGTAGTTACGCCGCAATCGGTTATCAAATCGGATACGATGAGTTATAATACGCAAAGCAAGTGGACTTTTTTCTATGGCCCGACCAACATTAAAGGAAAAGATGATAACCTGTATACTGAAAACGGACAGTACAATACACTGAGCGAAGATGCCTTTTTCGGAAAGAAAAATTTATACACTCAGGGTACCAGATCGTTAAAAGGAGATAGTTTATATTATTACGGCAAAAAAGGAATTGGCAAAGCTGTAAAGAATATTGTTTTTTCTGATACAAAAGATAAAATGAAAATGTTTGGCGATTTGGGTTATTATTATAAACTGGATCAGCGGACATTGGTTACCCGAAATGCCTACTTGGGGATAGGTACCGAAGATTCTATCATGGTGAAGAACAAAAAAAGGCCTGATAGTTTATGGATGGGTGCGGATACCTTGGAAACTCAAATGGTATTGCAAAAGACGTTAAAACTGATTCCTAAAATTTCGATCAAAGCCGACAATCAGGTTGGTGAAGATGATGAAGACACTGGAGAAAAGAAAGCAAAAGGTGAGGCAAAATATAAACCTGAGGCTGAATCTAGTCAAAAAGAAGATAAAAATAAGCGTAAAAACAGTAGAGCAGATAAAAAGAAAAAGAATAAAGACGACGAAAAAGATGATCCGCTTAACCTGAAAGATAAAAATATCGACAGTTTAAAATCAAAAACAGATTCGCTCGGAAAAGGATTGCCGAAAATTACGCTGGATAGCCTACAAAAAAACAATGTTTTAAAAAACAAGGCAGATTCTATTGTTAAAAACTTACCTAAACTAAAAACAGATAGCCTGCAGAAAAAATTAACGGATAAAATTGGTCCGGCTATAAAAGGTATTTCAAAAACAAAGGTAGATAGTTTACAGAAAAAACTGACTGATAAAGCTACACCAATCGTTAAAGATTTATCGAAAACAAAAATTGATAGTCTGCAAAAAAAGGCAATTAAAACTGGTGTTAAAGATAGTTTGACAAAAGTTATAGCGAATTTGAAAACAGGCAAGCCAAACGATACTGCAAAATTTAATCCGGCAGATACCGTTCAAACACGTATTATTAAGGCTTATCATGGTGTTAAAATTTTTAAAACCAACATACAAGCTAAAACTGATAGCCTTTTTTATACCAGTGCCGATTCTACTTTGCGCTGCTATAGTAACCCAATTATATGGTCGGAAGGCTCGCAACAGGTGGGTGATACCATTTTTGTTCAGTTTAAGAACAAAAAGCTGAATAATTTACAAGCATTCAGAAATGCATTCTTAGTGAATACGCCAAAAGATTCATTAAGGTTTAACCAGATAAAAGGCAGGTTAATGACTGGTTTCTTTTATAATGGAAAACTTAAAAACCTATATGTTGATGGCAATGCTGAAAGTATATACTATACACAGGATGATAGCACGAAAGTGTATAAAGAGATGAACCAAACGCTGAGCAGCAGGATAAAATTCATTTTTAAGGATAAAGAAAATGCAATTGAAGACATTGTTTACATAAAAGGTGTAGAGGGAGCTTTAAATCCAGAAAATACCATTGCAAAAGACCATGTTTTAAAAGGATTTTCATGGAAACCAACAGAACGGCCAAAATCCAAAAAGGATGCGGTTGGCTCATCAGGAAAGGCTAAGCCCAAAGGAAAGACTAAAACCGTTGCAGGTAAGTCTCCAGTAGCTACAAAGGCGACAAAGCCAGCCAAAACTGTACCAACTACGGTTGTTAAACCAAAAATTACCACAGGAAAAGACAGTTTAAATCTGGATAAAAAACTGCCTCAAACCAAACCAGCAGACACCAGTAATTTTGGTATCAAACCTATTTTGCAAAAAAGGGATTCTACGCTAACAAAAAAAGATTCAATACAGGTAAAAAAGGTAGCGGGCAAGATGTAGTTTTTTGCTATTCATTAAATTAATGGTTAAATTTATTTATGGATTTACAATCAGAAAAACTAAGTGTACTTCAACAGATTATTAATTCTGATGATGAAAGTTTAATCAGGGATATTAAAACATTAATTACTGCAAGGGATATTGATTGGTTTGATGAACTGAACGATAGTCAGAAAAATGATATTTTTGAAGGAATAAGCCAATTAGATCGTGGCGAAAGTTTTAGCCATGAAGAGGCGAAAAAAAGGTTTAGTATTTAATGACTATTATTTGGTCTGAAAAAGCAGGCGAAACCTTTCAAAAAAATATTGATTATTTAAAGGAAAACTGGACTGAAGTTGAAGTAAAAAAATTCATCATCAGGGTATTTACATATCTTGAAACACTATCTGAAGAACCACTAATTTCTAGAAAAACCTATAAGACAAAAAATACCCACATAGGTTTTATCATCCCTCACATATCAGTTGTTTACCGAATTAAAACCAAAAAAGATATCTTAGAGATTGTAACTTTTATAGACAATCGACAAAGTGGCAAAAGGAAGAAAAGATTCTTATAACTCCCCTTTCAAAAACTCCATCATCTTTCCAAGTGCAATCGCCCTATGGCTGATTTTATTTTTTTCCGCCAGATCCATTTCGGCAAAAGTTGATTCATAACCATTTGGCTGGAAAATCGGATCATATCCAAAGCCGTTTGAACCAGATAGCGTTGTCCGGATTGTGCCTTCAATTGTGCCTTCAAAAATATGATTTTCACCATTTTGCATTAAGGAAATTACGGTTTTAAACCGTGCTTTTCTATTGGCAATGCCTTCAAGTTTTTTTAAAACCAGCTGAATATTTTCCATATTATCACGGCTTCCTGAATACCTGGCAGAGTAAACCCCGGGCTCATTATTTAATGCCTCAATTTCCAAACCACTATCATCAGCAAAACAATCCAGGTTAAAATGCGCTACTACATAACTGCTTTTTAGGGTTGCGTTTCCTTCAAAAGTATCAGCCGTTTCAGGAATATCAACCAGGCTGCCAATATCTTCCAAATTCAGAATTTCATACTTCCCTTCAAGTGCAGCACGTATTTCTTCAGTTTTATGTTGGTTATTTGTAGCAAAAACAAGTTTTTTCATTGAAATATTGGGCGTTTTTAAATTGGAATGTTTAGAAATTTTTAAGGTTGCTACAAAATATTAATGCCTCCTCATTATTTACCATTATACAGGCTTATCTGATTTTCTGAAGATGCCCCCACAGCATTTTTTTTGCGGTTATATCACTTTCAAGATGATGAAGATTAGGGGCGAAAATTATTCTGGTGCTTTCGTGAACGATAATTTCATTTTGCCAGCTAAGGTTTAATTTAAGTTCGGCAACTTCTACACCAAAAGACAGCATAATGAGGGGTTTAAAAAACCTGTGCAAAGTTTGATAATCAGTGCCGGTGTAATTTGCATAGTTTAAAATGGCAAAGTCTGGCGTACCCAAATCTACTGCTTTGACTATTTTCCTCAGCAGTTCCCTTCCCTGTTCGCTACTAACATCGTTCTGATTGTCGTTCACTAAAATCAATACCGATTTTTTATTTCCGCCTAAAAATTTAAACGTTTTTTCGGGTAGCGGTTCTGCCACAATCTGCGGAATTTCAAGTTCTTGCGTATTAACTTTCGGTATATTTGTAGCATTAATCTGAGGAATTTGCGCTATTTCCGGTTTTAAAACAGATTCTTTTACTTCGGTAACTGAAACATTTTCGTCAGCAAAAACTGGCTCAGAATTACCTAAAGGCAGAATTTCTACGCTTTCATCCTTAACCAAAAAAACCTCTTCAGTAAAAAATAAGCGTAAAGCATTCGCATTGTTGGTAACCTGGTTTTCCATTCGTATTTTTGTTGAATAATAATATCTGTTAAAATTAGTTAAATATCTTATAATAGCGCCGCTAATTGTTACTTTTATCCCTTAAAATTTATAGAGTGCTCTGCGTGAGGAAAGCTTATTGCCTATTTATTTTCAGCTTTGTTTACAGCATTTCGTTTGCACAAAACGTTGCTGTGGTAAACGGTAAATCGATAAGTGCCAAGGAGTTTATGTGGGCCTACAAAAAAAGCCATAATGGCAACATTAGTGCGGCTTATGATACCTTACAAACGTATTTAAACTTGTATATAAATTTTAAACTTAAAGTTTTGGATGCCCGTGATATGGGTTTGGATAAAAATGCCAGTTATCAGGAAGAAATTAAGACTTATGAGGACGCATTAACCACGCATAAGAAAGTTGGGGTAAGTAATAAAGACCGCGATTTTTTATTGAACGAATATCGCGAGGGTGTTTTAATGTTCAATGTTTCGGAACAAAAAATTTGGAATAAGGCTAGGAAGATGAACAGGCGATACTTGATTTTTACACTAAAAACCAACAAAATTACAATAAACCTTTAAGTGAAGTTAGAGGAGAGGTGATTGCCGATTACCAGCTAAGTTTAGAAGATAAATGGCTTAAAAGCCTTAAACAAAAATATCAGGTCAAGATTAACGAAAACGAGCTTAAAAAACTCGCCAAATTGTAACCGATCTGATTTTAAAACCATTAGTATTAAATTTGCAAAATATAATAAATAGAATGAAGAAAGTTTTTTTAGTAGCAACCGCTTTAATTTGCCTGTTCTTAAACAGTTTCGCGCAAAAGCATACCGTTGATAAAGTTGCTGCTGTTGTAGGAAACAATATTATCCTGCTATCAGATTTAAACCAACAATACACACAATATCTTTACCAGGGAAACCAACCAAATAATGATATTAAATGCAAAATTTTACAACAAACCTTAACCCAAAAACTACTTAAACAACAAGCTGAAATCGATTCGGTAATGGTTGAAGATGGTGCGGTTGATGATGAGGTTAACAAACGCATGCGTTACAGTATGCAACGTGCCGGTGGACAGGAGCGCTTAGAGCAATTTTTAAACAAATCGGTTCTTCAGTATAAAGATGAGATCAGACCATCCGTAAAAGATGAGTTGATTGCGCAGAAAATGCAGCAAAAAATCACAGAAAACATCAATGTTACACCAATGGAGGTTGAAAAATATTTCAAAACGCTGGGAGATAGCATTCCTGAATTTAATACAGAGGTAGAAGTTGGTGAGGTGGTTTTAAATCCCCAGTTAACAAGAGCAGAAAAACAAAAATTCCGCGATAAAATTGAAGCCCTTCGTTTAAGGGTTAAAAGCGGCGAAGATATGGGCGTTTTGGCTAAAACCTATTCTGAAGATCCAGGTTCTGCTGCCGATGGTGGTGATTATGGTTTTATCGACAGAAATACCATGGTTAAAGAATTTACAGCATGGGCTTTTAAATTAAAGGCCGGAGAAATTTCACCAGTGTTTGAAACTGATTATGGATTTCACTTTTTGCAGGTGTTAGAGCGTAGAGGTGAACAAGTACACGTTAGGCATATTTTAATCATGCCTAAAACCACGCCAGAAAGTTTAACCCGTTTAAAACTGCATGCAGATAGTATTTACAACAATATTATTGGCAAAAAATTGAGCTTTGCAGCAGCAGCAAACCTTTATTCTGACAATAAAGAAAGTAAATATAATGGCGGTATGATGCTTAATGCAGAAAATGTACAAGCTAGAAGTACTTTTATCCCGGTTGATAAATTAGATCCAACAATATTTTTGGTAATTGACACAATGAAAATCGGTGGCATTTCTAAGCCAGATTTATTTACTGCAGCTGATGGAAAACAAGGCTACCGTATTTTATACTTAAAATCTAAAATACCTCCTCACAAAGCAAATCTTGCGCAAGATTTTCCAAAAATCAGAGATGCCGCACAAAGTGATAAAATTAATCGTACTTTAAGCGAATGGTTTGAAAAACGTCGCGAAAGTACTTACATTAAAATTGACGACGAATTTAATACCTGTGATGAATTAAAAATTTGGACTAAAACCACAGCCGCAAAATAACACCAATGCAGTATAAGAACGAAGTAGAAGCTGTTGATGCACTTCATCAATCTTTCAACAATATTAAAGCCGAAATAAGCAAGGTAGTAGTTGGACAGGATGACATCATAAAATCTGTTTTAATCGCCATTTTTAGCAACGGACATTGTTTGTTGGTTGGCGTACCGGGATTAGCCAAAACTTTACTTGTACAAACTGTAGCTTCTGTTTTAGATCTCGATTTCAATCGAATTCAGTTTACACCAGATTTAATGCCAAGCGACATTATTGGCGCAGAGATTTTAGGAGAAGACAGGCACTTTAAGTTTATAAAAGGGCCTGTTTTTTCTAATATTATCCTCGCTGATGAGATTAACCGTACCCCTCCAAAAACGCAGGCCGCTTTGTTAGAAGCCATGCAGGAGAAATCGGTTACCGCAGCTGGGCAAACACATATTTTACCGAAACCTTTTTTCGTTTTGGCCACACAAAACCCAATTGAGCAGGAAGGAACTTATCCCCTACCCGAAGCGCAACTAGATCGTTTCATGTTCAATATTCAGTTAAACTATCCTGCTTTTGCTGATGAATTGAATATTGTTAAAAACACCACCAGTAATAAAACCATTCAACTGCAAAAAATTATTCATGCAGACGATATTCAATATTTTCAGAAACTGATCCGCGATATTCCCATTACAGATAATGTTTTGGAATATGCTGTAAAATTAGCTTCCAAAACCCGCCCGAACAGCGAATTTGCTACAGATGCGGTTAATAAATATATCAGCTGGGGTGCTGGCCCTCGTGCTTCTCAATTTTTAGTACTGGGTGCAAAATGCCATGCCGCAGTAACGGGAAAATATTCTCCCGATATCGAAGATGTTAAAGCCGTTGCTGAACCTATTTTGCGCCACCGTATTGTGCGCAATTATCGCGCTGAAGCCGAAGGTTTGTCTATCGAAAAAATAATTAAAGACTTGTTGTAATCAGCGAAATTTATAATTCTTGCACTAAAGGATTATAAATCAACATTAAAGTAGTTAGTGGTTCCAAATGGTGACCAACTAAATTATTACATTTGTTTAAGATGGATACCAACAACCTCACCGGTGCAATAGCCGCACTAATGGACGAATATAAAAAGGCAGTTGATGAACTGATAATAGTTATCAGACAAATCAACCCGCAGCAACTGCTTAAAACCATTGAGCCAGTTAGTTCAAATACAGATTGCATTTCCATCCAAACCATTTTAACGCATGTAGCGGCTTCAATGTTCAGTTACGCAATATATATCGAAAACTCAGTCGGATTGCAGGCCATTAGACCAGAACGGCAAGAATTTGATGAAGTACTACCCTATGTTTCCCTTATCCAGGAAGCACTTAAATATAATGAGGACTTTTTCAACCGAAATCCTAATATTACAGTGGAAGAGCTAAATCCAGCCAGGAAAATAAATACACGATGGGGACAGCAGTATGACGTAGAACAAATGCTTGAGTCATGCCATTGTTCATATATTACGGCACAGGCGGCAAATTAGGAATGCTTTAGCTCAATTTAATTCATAAAACGAATTGTTAACAGCACAAGTATTAAAATTATATCTCTTGTCTTTTAATTACTTGCGCTACCTAAAATACAATTGGTCAAATTACGCTTATTTTAATTTTGTTAGTATCTTTACCACTTAATTACAAAGCATAAATCTTTAAATCAAAAATATTCGATATGTCAGCTCACGATTCACACGCACCGGTTCATCAAACTAAAGGCATTTGGGCATTACCATTAACGGCTTGGATTATTGTTTTAATCCTTCTTGTAGCTTTTACAAGACCAATTTTCCACCATGAAGAAGAAACTTCTTCTCACGAGAAAACTGAGGTAAACCATACAGAAGCTCCTGAATCACACCACTAGGCATAGCTCAAGAGAAAAATAAAAAAAGCGCTGGTTTCAGCGCTTTTTTTATTTTTATATATTTTGTTTACTCGTTCTTACCCTAACAACAGTTTATGCTCCATTGAAATCATTATCATGACCTTATAAACTACGATTTACTTCAGCTACTTAATTTGCCCCTTAATATTAGGAAAATCAGTAATTACCCCATCTACACCTAAATCCATAAAATATTTAAGCTCTTTAACTGTATTTACCGTCCACGGAATAATTTTAATACCCATATCGTGGCACCGATCTACCAAACCTTTACCAACCAACACTGAATATGGACTATAAATGGTTGGTTTAAATCCTAATTTCTCTATATAATCTTCAAAAGGCTCTTTTTCATCAATCAACAACGAAGTTTGTATTTTAGGATATTTTTCGTGCAGGTATTGTAGTGTACGCATATCAAACGATTCGATAATTACCCTTTTGGCAAGCTTTTTTTCATTGATCACTCCCATAATCAGCTCTACAAATTCTGCAGGCTCCGGATGAAATTCGTTATCACCGTTTTTAATGGTTTTTGTTTCAATGCTATAAACTGGTTTAGCCAATTTATGCGCTTTAACATAATCCTCAACCGCATCTATTGTTTCAGAAAGTAAGGGTTTATATGCTTTAAATTTCATTTGACCAGGAAAACGACTATGAACTTTACTCCCTACATCAAACTTCTTTACCTCTTCATAATCCATCTTATAAATGTTGTATTTCTTCTGATCTTTCAAAGAAATCGCTTTTCCGTTAGGCTGAAGTGAGATTTCGTTGTTAAAATAAGGCTCTTGAGAAAGTACAACCTGTTTATCTTTAGAAATCACGGCATCCATTTCTAACGTGTTAACACCCAAATCCAAAGCTTTTAACATTCCTTCAATGGTATTTTCTGGCATAATACCCCTTGCGCCCGCTTTACCCTGCAGATCGAACTTTCTTTTTTGTGCCGATACGTTTAAAAAAAGTAATAAGAGCGTGGAGAGTAGAAGTAATTTTTTATTCATGAATTTTAAACGTAAAATGAACATTTTTATTTGTGATAATCTTCCCTAAAGCGTAAAGATGCTGCATTTAGTTATATTATCGCGTTGCTGGATGGATATCGCTTCATCAAATTGTAATCCAACTGTGGCTGAACCTTAACAAAGTTGCAGGAAGCAATAATTTAAGAAATAAAAAAAGGGCTTCTTTTTATGGATAGCCCTCTTTTAATTCACATTGTTATTTTATCTTTCTGCAGGTACGAATGCCTGTACAATTAAGTTCCAGCTTGCATCTGCTGCTTTTTCATAAACAAAAACATAATTAAAGCTTTCACGCAGGTCGGCTTTATAATCGATGGTAGCAACACCATAAGTGTAAGCCAAATCGCTACCTATTGCTTTATCTACACCTGTAGTTTTTAAATTGATCTTGCTGATCATGCTATTATAAAAAGCAACAATTTTTCCTTTTCCATCAATGGCCTCATTACCAGGGAAAAGCAAACGTGCATCATTGGTTAAAAAACCTCCAAAAGCAGCAATTCCATGTGTTTTTAATAAAGTATTAAGGGTTTTCTCAGTGGTTAAAATGATTTCTTTTCCGGCCTTAATTTCTCTTTCATTCAAAAATTTAGGTGCAACGTGGTCTTTAGGCTCAACAAACGAAGGTGTAAATTTAGTTAGCGGTTTGTTGCTTCTCTGTCCCTAAATCAATCGCTAATTTCCATTTGCCATTTTCTGGTTTCCAGATAGAAAGGTACTGACCGTATTTTTTTTCTGAAGTTCCGATTTCATAAGGGCCGGTAGTAAAACCTAAATCACCACTACGCGATACTTTAGCCAAATTTGGTGTCCATGTTACATCATTTTCAGCATTAGCTTTACCAGCATAAAAAGTTTTAGCATTAACAGGGTTTGGCCTGAATACCAAAGTACTGGTAGATGAATAATCTATGTAAGCTTCTTTATCTCCATTTTTGGCAATCGACTTAGCGAAATCCTTTTCAGCATTTACTAAAGATTTGGTTGTTCCGTCACTTTTTTGTGCAAAAGCACTAAGGGCTAAAAGCGAAGCTATTGCGGTTGAAAATAATTGTTTCATTATTAATTAAGATAATATGTTTGGCGAATATAAAATTTTCTTTGATGGATGATTTCAAAAGTAATTAACAATTACACATTAAAGGGTTATTTTTCGCGATAAATAGTTTCCAAAACCGTTTGTCCGGTTGCTTTTAACGTATTCTTATCTATATTATTCAAATTATCCATCTGGGTATGCCAATTGATATAAAAGCCACTGTTATCGCTGTAATGGATAATATCAATTGATGGAATTCCTGCTTTGTTCATCCAAAAATGATCGTCTACCAGTTTTCCACTTGGTATACTTGTAAAATACGAAGCATAACCGATTTCACTACCAATTTCCCAAACTTTTTTTACCAGATCAGGAGCGGCCTGTCGTGAAATTTCATCTTGTGTAAACTGAGCGTTGCCCCCGCCTATCATATCAAGATTGATACCATATAATGCCTTGTAACCTGTAGCAACCGCATGTTTTGCCCAATATTGAGAACCCAAGCACCATGAAACATCATCAAGTGTTTCATCATCAGCCTTTCCATAATCCTCCAAATCCCATAGAATAAAATCGACTCCAACATTTGGCTCTTTTTGTTGAATCTGACGTGCCATTTCTAAAATTACTGCCACACCACTTGCGCCATCATTAGCTGCATCAAAAGATTTACTACGGTTTGCAGGATCTGTATCCTGATCAGAAAATGGACGTGCATCCCAATGTGCAGTAATTAAAACTCTATTCTTTTGATCAGGATTAAAAGCAGCAACGATGTTTTTCATTTGAAAACTTTTACCATCATAAATCTGTGTTTTCTGCCCCATTATGCTTACATCTGCGCCGAAAGATTTCAATTTTGTTACTAAATAATCAGCACATTTTTGATGAGCCACAGTACCGGGAATGCGTGGACCAAATTCTACCTTAGCCTTGGTATAAGCATAGGCACTATCAGCATTAAAGTCAGGTGAGGATAATGTTACTTGCGTTTCCCCATTTCCATTAGTTTTTTGGGTAGTTTTATTCCGGCAACCCACAATTCCAATAAAGGCTAACAGAGGAAGTACCAATAATTTTTTATTCATTTTTCAAACTAACGCAAAATTGTTTAAATTAGTGTAAATCACACTAATTTACTGTGCCTACCCTTTGAGGCGATTATTAAAAATTTACGAAAGGATATAGTTTACAATGGCCTGGCAATGAATTTTAGTGGTATCGAATACCGGAATATCGAAATCATCCTGACTGATCAGCATGGGGATTTCTGTACATCCCAGGATTATTCCTTCGGCTCCATCCGCGATCAGGTCATTAATTATTTTGATATATTGCGCCCTGGTTTCTTCTAAAATCTGTCCTCTGCCTAATTCTTCTTTAAGCGTAAACTGGATGTAATCGCGAGTTGCTTTTTTTGCTGGCACCAATATGCTTAATCCATGCTCTTCGAGCTTTTTGATATAAAAGTCTTTTTCCATAGTAAACACTGTACCCAATAAAGCTATTTTTTTAATTCCTGTAGCATTTATGGCCTTAGCAGTTTCGGTGCCGATATGGATAATCGGTAATGCAATTTTTTCCTGAAGCTGATCGGCAAAAAGATGGGCAGTATTTGCACATAACACAATGGCTTCTACACCAATACGCTTTAAACTCTCACAAGCAGCCAGTAAAAGGTCAAATGATCCTTCCCAGGTTTTATCCTGAACATCACCAAAATTAAGGGAGTAAATTAAACACTCAGCAAAATTTAATCCGCCCAAGCGCTCATTTACGCCCTCATTTATAAACCGATAATAATCCATTGTCGATACCCAGCTTACACACCAACTAAACCAATTTTATTTATCGTTTATCGGCTCTTTACTCCAAACGCCCGACTCTAAACTCGTTAAGCCTTACTCCAGGTTGTTCCTTCTTTGCCATCTTTAAGCTGAATACCCAATTCCTGCAATCCAATTCTGATCCGGTCTGAAGTTGCGTAATCTTTATTCGCTTTAGCCTCGGTTCTTAAATCAATTACCATATTCAAAACGCCGTTTAAGTCATTTCCTCCTGCATCCTCATCTTTAAGGCCTAAAATATCAAATACAAAATCGTTAATCAGTTGCTTTAATTTTTCTAACGCTTCGGCAGAGATTTTCCCTTTACCATCATAAACGGTATTGATAATTCTTACTGCTTCAAAGAGTTCTGCAATTAAAATCGGACTGTTAAAATCGTCATTCATCGCATGGATACATTTCTCTTTTAAGGCATCAATGTCAAAATCATTCTGTTCTGCAACCTGAAGTTTATCCAACAAACCAACCGCCGACATTAATCGGCGAAAGCCTTTTTCTGAAGCATCCAGGGCATCATTAGAAAAATCCAAAGTACTACGGTAATGTGCCTGCAACATAAAAAACTTAACCGTCATCGGGCTGTAGCCTTTTTTCAGTAAGGGGTGATCGCCCGTAAACAACTCTAACGGAAGGAAACCGTTCCCCGCCGATTTAGACATCCGCGTACCGTTTACCGTAAGCATATTGGTGTGCATCCAATAACGGGCAGGTTGTTTATGGCTGCAAGCCTCAGATTGTGCAATTTCGTTGGTGTGGTGCGTGGCCGCTAAATCCATTCCACCTCCGTGAATATCAAATTCGGCCCCCAGATATTTAGCACTCATTGCTGAACATTCGATATGCCAGCCCGGAAAACCCATGCCCCATGGCGATTGCCATTGCATTAACGTTTCTGGCTTTGCTTTAATCCAAAGGGCAAAATCCAACCTCCCGTGTTTCTCATCCTGACCACCCAATTCGCGGGTATTGTTCAGCATATCTTCCAGGTTACGGTTGGTTAAAATCGTGTAATTGTATTCTTTACTATATTTTTCCACATCGAAATACACATTGCCATCCACTTCGTAACCATAACCATTGGCTATAATTACTTTAATCATTTCAATTTGCTCAATAATGTGTCCGGTAGCAGTAGGCTCGATACTTGGCGGCAGTGTATTAAACATCCGCAATACATCGTGGAAACCTAAAGTATACTTCTGTACAATTTCCATTGGCTCAAGCTGTTCTAATTTTGCACGTTTTGCAAATTTATCATCACCTTCATCCCTATCGCCCTCTAAATGGCCAGCATCGGTAATATTACGTACATAACGCACTTTATAACCCGCATATTTAAGGTACCTAAAAATTAAATCGAATGATATAAATGTGCGGCAATTGCCCAGGTGCACATCACTATAAACGGTAGGACCGCAAACATACATCCCAACATTAGGTGCATTTAAGGGTTGAAAAAGTTCTTTTTTGCGCGAAAGCGTATTATAAAGCTGTAAGCCAGTATTCATACTGCAAATGTAAGATTTAGTTAGAAAGTAAAAACGTTTAAAGTTGCAATGTTTAGGTTATGATTTTAAGCTAACATTTGAAAAGGCAATATCGGTCATCACTTGCAAATAGCAAATGCTCACAAATATTTTAATTATTATTTGGAAAGGTACTTTAGTGCTTATGAGTAATGGTAGTCCCTCTTTCCGCTATAGCTTCGCCGAAGGGGCTCAGGCTGCCGCTTCAATAGGGTTTAGGTGGCAGGGTTTGATGATTTTATAATCGTAAAATTACGAAGTTAGCCAGCGCTGGCCGCTGTGAGGAATGTCATTAAGTTAAGGTTTTTAACCACAGATCCACACAGATAAACACGGATTTTTATATCTGTGTTCATCCTTTTTATCTGTGGTTAAATTATTTTCACCTGTGCCAATGGCTTAACTTAGTAACATTATACCGATTAGCCAGCATCAGGTATCCGTTCGGTCAGATGTTACCATCTGACGTTAGAACAATTTTTTAATCTTAATTTAGTTTAACATAATAACCCTTTTAACAATGGTCGAAATTAGAGCGATAACCGAGAAAGATGCAGATATTGTAGCCAAACTTTCTACACAATTGGGTTACAAAAGTGATGTAAAACAAACAACAGCCCGGATCAAACTCATCAATAACAGCGTTGAAAATTGCGCATTTGTCGCATTAGTTAATGGCAAAGTAGTAGGCTGGATTCATGCATTTTATACTTTAAGAATAGAATCTGATGCTTTTGTAGAAATTGGAGGTTTGATTGTTGACGAAACTTACCGTAACCTAAAAATCGGAAAAAAATTAATTGATAGTGTAAAACTTTGGGCAAAACAGCATCAGGTGAAAAAACTAAAGGTGAGGTGCAACACCAAACGTATTGAAAGTCATCAATTTTACGTGCGGGTTGGTTTTAAAGAGAATAAAAGGCAGATTGCTTTTGAAATGGATCTGGATTAATTTTTCAGTGTCAGATAGAAATATCTTACACCACGATGAAAATTAGGATTTATACCCAGTTAACCGTTTTAAACAATTAACCAGTTAACCAAACTATTATTACAACCCACAAACATTTCATTATTGTAACATTTCAATCCTATTCGTTAACTTTGTGGCATGATTGATTTACCGGTAGTACCTGCTGTGACTGAAGTTAAACGTAAACCCGATTGGTTACGTGTAAAATTACCTGTTGGTAAGGAATATGCCCAAGTTCGCAGTTTAGTAGATACGCACAAGCTCCACACCATCTGCGAAAGTGGTAATTGCCCTAATATGGGCGAATGCTGGGGTGCAGGCACGGCAACTTTCATGATTTTAGGTAACATTTGTACCCGTAGCTGCTCTTTTTGTGCCGTTGCAACAGGCCGTCCTTTGGCTGTTGATGTAGATGAACCTAACCGCATAGCCGATTCTGTAAGGTTAATGGGCGTTAAACATTGCGTAATTACTTCGGTAGATCGTGATGACTTAAAGGATGGTGGTTCAATCATCTGGGCAGAAACATTACAAGCCATCCGCCGAGAAAGCCCTATTACCACTTTAGAAACATTAATTCCTGATTTTAAAGGACAGTGGGATAATTTATACCGCGTTTTAGAAGAAAGACCAGAAGTGGTTTCGCACAATATGGAAACAGTTAAGCGTTTAACCAAACAAGTGCGTATCCAGGCAAAATACGATAGAAGTTTAGAGGCCTTAAAAAGGATTTCGGAATTTGGTTTAAGAACTAAAACGGGCATTATGCTTGGTTTAGGTGAAACTGAAGAAGATATTTTTGAGGCAATGGACGATTTAGTTGCCAATGGTGTTCATATATTAACTTTAGGCCAATATTTACAACCTACACGTAATCACCATCCTGTGGTTGATTGGATCCATCCAGATACATTTGCTATGTATAAAGAGGCTGGTTTAGCAAAAGGTTTAAAGTATGTAGAAAGCGGTCCTTTGGTTCGTTCATCTTACCATGCCGAAAAACACCTTTTTCCGATTGAAGGAATTGCCTAAATCTATTATTATAAGCGATTTAACCTCTTTTATTAAATCGCACTCCTTAAAGGAATGAATTTATAAAACATTTTTTTGGTTTTAATGTTCTGTATTGTATCTTAGTGACCGATAGTGACTGCATTAAAAAAATTAACTCTAACCGAGCCTGAACTTGTTCAAGCACTGCAATCGAAAGATCCAGCGGTACTAAAAACACTGTACAGCATGTATTCCTCAGCGCTTTACGGCGTTATTTCACGCATTATTACCCATACTGAACTTGCAGAAGATGTTTTACAAGAAACTTTCGTAAAAATCTGGCAGTCTGCTACACACTATGATCATACTAAAGGACGTTTGTTTACGTGGATGATGAATATTGCCCGCAATTTATCGATCGACAAACTTCGTTCTAAAGATTTTAAGAATTCACTCAAAAACCAAGATATAGAAAATAACGTAAGTTTCGTTGATGAACAAAACAAGGTTACGTTTAATCCGGATGTTCTTGGAGTTAAGCAACTTGTAGAAAACCTTAAACCGGATTTACAAGCAGTTCTTGATTTAGTTTATTACAAGGGTTTCACACATGTGGAAGCCGCAGAAAAGTTAGATCTGCCATTAGGTACGGTGAAAACCCGGATCCGGTTGGCTATTATTGAATTGAGAAGGAATTTTAATTGAGCGTGGAAAATTTAAAAGCATATATCGAATCTGGAGTACTTGAGCTGTACGTTTTAGGTGATTTATCACCTGAAGAAGCGTTGCAGGTTGAGGAAATGGCATCTCAAAACCTAGAGGTTAGAGATGAAATAGCTGCCATTGAGCAAGCTATGGAGCAATATGCTATGCAAAATGCTGTAGAGCCATCTGCAGATGTAGAAACAAGATTATTCGAGAAGTTGGGGTTAAGTGAAGTTGAAGAGAATGTGAATGTTCAACCCGAACCAGTTTATACAGAAGAACCAAGAATTATACGTTTGGATGGAAGTAGTGCAAAAGTGAGAACTTTGCGTTATGCCTTAGTTGCTTGTATAGCTTTATTGGTAGTAAGTACTGCAGCACTATTTATTACTTATAATAAACTTAATGCTGCGCACGACCAAATTGCAAGTTTAAACCTCGACAAACAGAAATTTGCCGGAGTAGTTAGTAAGCTTGAATTTGAAAACCAAGGTTTAGATAACATGGCTACTATGGCCGATAGTAAAGAATGGGCAACCATTCGTATGGCAGGACAGGCTTTTAGTCCATCTTCTAAAATGAAGGTTTATTGGAACAAAAAAGATAAAAGCGTGCTGATTAACTATGTGGCAATGGATTTACCTAAAACAGATGCCGAACATGAATATCAATTATGGGCACTTGTAAATGGAAAACCAGTAAGTTTAGGTGTATTCGGAAAAACCGATTCTACCAGTAACGAAGCCTTAGTAAAAATGCAGACTATCCAGGAAGCACAAGCTTTTGCCGTTACATTAGAGCCAACTGGGGGTAGTGTTAATCCAACAATGGATAAACTGACCGTTATGGGTGGTGTTTAAATAGAAAGTATTTAATTAATATATTAAATCCCGACATTAAAAAGTGTCGGGATTTTTGTTTTATAACATTTTGATCGATGTTTCTTACCATTAATCGACATTGGGGGCAAGAAACTTACTTGATCAAATAAGGAAGGCAGAGAGACATCTTTTTGAAATAGATCTCTCCGCTGCAACCTGGTTGACAATTAAGATTTCGCCGCGTACTTCACTTCTTCATAAGGTTGTACCAATACCCATCCTTCACCAAAAAACTCCAATTGGAAAGATTCGCCACTTCCTCTTCCAATAAATGAGCCGAAAGTTAGATTTGTTTTAATGTTGGGTGTTAAATTTTCAGACCACGCCACTGTAGCATTTGGATCGGTATATACTGGTTGATTGCCTGTAACCCTTAACAAAATTGGTTCTCCATGTGTGGTAATGGCAATGTATCCGCTTCCCGAAAGTTTAACCTGAAATAAGCCTCCACTCATCATTCCCGCAATACTTTTAAGCATTTTTATTTCATTTTTTATATTTTCTTCAAGTGCAAGTACGTCGTTGCCATTTACAAAAACCGATTCGTTTTGAAGTTTGATGATCTTTACTTTCTTGCCTTCATCTGCCAGATATAATTTACCTGTGCCAGTGGCATGCATTAGTGAAGTACCTTCACCTGATATCGCTTTTTTTAACAAACCTCCTAAACCTTTACTCAATAAACCTTCTCTTTTAAAATCGATATTACCGATGTAAGCCACCATAGAACCTGCTTTAGCCAAAATCTTTTGATTTTTAAGGTTTACTTCCAGCATGGCTGGTTTTTCCAATTCAAAAAAGTCGTTCTCATTTGGGTTTTCAGCTGATTCCTGAATTAATTCATTCAGCGTGTATTCTTTTTGTGCCATAATAATTTGTTTTCCGTTTTTAGGTTTCTAATTTCTAAATATTCCCTTAAGCTATAGATTTTTAAACTAGAACCATAGTAGATTCAATTCATTTTTTTCCACAATAAGATTCTTTTAACTAATTGGCCATGCAGAGTTTAATTTCTTTAGAAATTCTGGCAGCAACCTGAGATGCGGTAACCACAAAACTTTCGCTTGCTAAATGATCACCAGCTTTGCCATGTAAGTAACAGGCTAAAACAGCGGCATCACTGGCTGAATATTGCTGTGCAACTAAACCAGCAATAATACCTGTAAGAACATCGCCCATTCCTCCTTGTGCCATAGCTGGATTACCGGTTGAATTAATTAAAACGCGACCTGTTGGCAAGCAGATAAAAGTATATTGATTTTTAAGCACGATTACGATTTTAAGCTTTTCTGCTTGTTTTTTTGCAGTTTCTACCCGCTCCCACCAACTATCATGTTCTCCAAATAACCGATCAAACTCTTTCATATGGGGAGTAATGATGGTGTTAGGCACCAATTTTTTGATCAGATCTGGTCTTTTTCCAAGAATATTTAAAGCATCGGCATCGATAATTAAAGCCTGATTATTCAAAATTAAGTCTTCGAGCAGTTTTTCGTTATTTTCATCTGTACCCAAGCCTGGGCCTATGGCTATCGCCTGGTACCTTTTCGGATCTTTAATCGTAACATCATCCGCTCTTGGCAGAGCCATAACTTCTGGCAAAGTAGTATTTAGTGCATTTAAACCGCTTGTTGGAATACATGCCGTGGTTAATCCGGCTCCAGCATGCAAACAGGCCATACATGATAGTAATGCTGCTCCCATTGTATTTGCATCACCGGCAATAATCAGGGCATGACCGTAAGTACCTTTATGACTAAATAATTTTCGCGGCTTTAGGATTTTCTCTATATCATTTTGTCCAACCAGAAAGAAACCAGCCTGTTGTTTTTGGATAAAGGCTTCATCCAGGCCAATATCAACCACCTCATACTTTTCAGTAGCCAGAACAGATTCCGGAAAGAAAAAATTGATTTTAGGTCTTTGAAAACAGATCGTTTTATATGCTTTTATACCATTATAATCTTGAGGCAATTTACCTTCAGCAAAAAAACCTGTGGGAACATCAACTGCATACACTTTTTTATTTAGCTTGTTAATTCCATAAGCGAGTTCCTCAAATGGTCCGCTTAAGGGTTTGTTTAATCCAGATCCTAAGATGGCATCGATAATCAGGTCTGCTTTGATATTTTTTAAATCGGCAGGTTGATTAATGATGATTTTTTTACACCGTGTTTCTTCAATCCGTTGCAAATTGATTGCAAAATCGCCGCTTTGTTTATCGCTAAAATTTATGATGTAAACTTTTATATTTTCGTAACCATTCGCAATAAGCAAATGGGCTATTGCCAGCCCGTCGCCGCCGTTGTTCCCCTTTCCGCAAAATATGGCCACACTTTTATTGGTGTCAAATTCAGTTCTTAAAAAACTTTGAACGAAAGCGCGCGCAGCTTTTTCCATCAGATCGATCGATGCTATGGGTTTATTGGCAATGGTAAACTGATCGGCACTGCGCATTTGGGCAGAAGTAAGCAATATTTGCATATAACTAAGGTAATATTATACAGCTATAATGCAAAAGATAGGATTTTGTTTGATTTTTCCTTTATCAACACAATGCAATTGAATAAAATGATGAGTTTTAACCTCGAATATAAAAAGATAAATACGGATTTTACTTCCATAAGCTTGTTTATCAAAATTGCTTGGTAAACTTATTATTTTCCGAAAATCTTATCAGGTTGTACACATATGAGTTTACTCATGCACAATGGCTTAAATAACCACATTCCATTAGTAGCTCAGATTCCTTAAATAATTTAAAATACTATCTTTTAATTTTATACCTTTTGCGAATCTTTAGCGTTGACTATTGAATTAAATTAAATCTCAAAACAATGAATCAAAAACCATCAAATGCATTCGTGGCAGCTGCCTGGATGGCATTAGGTATCGGAATGATCGGCTTTATTGTAGGGCTATGGCGTTCTGATATGCTTCTTAATGAAAAAGGATATTATTTTACGGTATTGATGTTTGGCCTTTTCGCCGTAATATCTTTACAAAAGGCTGTTCGCGATAAGCTGGAGGGTATTCCGGTTACTGAAATTTATTATGGCATCAGTTGGTTTTCTACGCTTTTAACCATCACCTTATTGGTAATCGGTTTGTGGAATGCAACTTTACTGCCCAGTGAAAAAGGATTTTATGCCTTTGCATTTTTACTCTCGCTTTTTGGTGCCATTACGGTGCAGAAAAACACAAGGGACAGTCAGATGGTAAATAAAAACCGTGATTTGGAATAGATTATTGGGTGCAGCAAGGATATACTTAATAATTGCATTGCCTTGCTCATTAGTTTAGCCAATATTTACAACGAGCAATCTAAATTAAATTATCTGCAGGTTTTATGAATTAATTTCATAAAACCTGCAGTTTTTTTTGCAGCAAACCTTATAATCAACCTGTTACCAAGCCATTTACTTTGCCTACATTGGCAACTTCTAAATCTGCCTGAAAGTCCAGTAATTTTTTTTTCGCTTTAAAACCCGCACCATTAGTAATTTTACTGAACAAATTAATACATTCAAAAAGATCATCCACCTGATCATCGAAATAACTACCGCCAGCAAAATATTTATAATTGGCTGCTATAAATTTTTCTATTTTATCTCTATCCTCAACCGATACTTCATCAGTATAAATAGGATTTGTAAGCAACAATTCAAGCTGCTCTTTAAAAATCACTTCTTCATCTTTTACTAAAAACATTTTTTGCGATATTGTTTCAAAAGCAGTGCTGACGCGCATAAATGAAGTAATCTCTATAATTTTATTTAGTAAGGCCTGCTGGTTTTGCAGCAGAACGTTGATCACTTTATTGCTGTCATAAAGACATTTAAGATCGTTAACTATGTTCTGCTTAAAAGCGACTGACAAAAAATATTCAAAAATTTGTTTATCCAATTGCTTTAATTGGCTTTCCAGTTCTTCATTTTCAGCATTCAGCCGCACTATAAGCTCGGTACAATCTGTTTTAATATGGCGCTGTCCATCGTAATCAAAAGTATCAACGCTAAAAACTTCATCCTCAATTTGCTTTAGTGTATTTAAATCAGTCTTAATACCATCTTGCAGATAGATTAAACTTAAATTTTCATCATTAAACAAGTCGCCTATCTGGCTTTGTATAATTGGCAATGGCTTTTCGAAAGCATCTTCATTAAAGTCAATTAATGGATCTCTAAAATCAAAATATCCATTATACATATTATTAAGAGAATACTGTTTTTGAGTTTCCCAAAAATCAAGTTCAAATTTGCCGGGATCTGATATAATTGGAGAATTGCCATAATCAATTGCATCAAAGAGCTTTTTAGTAATCTCCTCCAAAACCAGGTGTTTGTTTGTCAGTAAATCTGTTGCAATTCCTACACCATAACTTTTAAGTGGATAATCTAATTTTCTTAAATGCGCTACCCTATCTTTAGTGCTTGGGTGCGATGACCATTGATCTTTAAGCACAAGTTTGCTTTTATTAAATTTATTATAATGTTCTTCAGATACAATAGGTAAGTTATTTTCAACGGTGATATCTTGCAGATTAGCATAAAAATCCAATACAAATTTTTGCTGAGGGAAAATATTAATGGTTTTCTCCTTCTCAATAATTTTAGCATTATAATAATTAAACACGTTATTTAATGAATAATCAGCCAGTTGCAGGCGATGAAGTGCGGTAATTAATGCATCAGAACCCGCAACACTAGCAGCAACTGCATCGGCATGAAACTCCATTTCTCTTGATAAGGCCAAATGATTCAAATTAACTGAATCATAATTTTTCTTTAAAATAAATTGTATACCTGCAATGATTTTATTTGCCAAAACCACAAAAATCGCTAAATAATTACTGATACCAGCTAATTTTTGAGTGAAATTGCCATACCCATCATTATCATATAGGGTATTATAAATTACTTGGTTAACATTATAAACATAACTCCCTGTACGCATACTTTTTTGGGAAAAATGGCCAAATTCGTGTGCGAGAATAGCTTTTAGTTCATTAATGGATATTGTATTCATTAGGCCCAAACCAATATGTAGATTCTTCTTTACTGGAAAAAACATACTCCAAAAACTAGAATCATAGAATACAGAAGCGTTAACCTCGGAGGATAAGTATACTTTTTTAGGTAAATCTGTCCCTACCTCTTCAACAATTTCATCAATCATTTTAAAAAGATCAGGGTGTTCGGCTTTTGTTATCCTGGTTAAATGAGAGCGGTCAACTTTATTAACCTTAAATATAAATTTCACTAAAAAAACCAATATTAAAACACCAAAACAGACCAACCCACCACCCAACATGAAGGTAAAAAACATCGGTTTAAGAGCAATTAGCATCAAACCAGCATATGCACAAAGGACAGTTAAGCATACAGCACCGAGAATTAATATAAGGTATGTTACTATGAATAATAAAATTGCTTGAATAGATTTTCGTGCCATCTTCTTAAAATTTTCAGATGGTTGGAGAGCGTTTTTGTTCATAAAATAATGTTTGGTAATGCAAGATAATAAAACACACAGGCAGGTTAAAGAACTTTTAAAAAAAACAGTAAATTATTATAACAAAACTTTTTATTAGTTAAATCACTGGAAAATAATTACTACTTTAACCATCAGATACCGAAGCAAATAGTGATCATTTTCGAGCAGATTATATAAACTTATTTCAATCTTATACATCCTATCCATGGAAAAAAAGATGGCTTAAAAAAAACGCTTACTCCTTTTATGCTTTGGGGGCTCGGTGTTGGGTATGTAATTTCCGGAATGTATTTCGGCTGGAATTTAGGCCTGGAGAAGGGCGGTACGCTAGGTATGGCCATTGCCACAGTTGCCATTATGGTAATGTATGTTACCTTTAGTTTCAGCTATGCCGAACTTGCGTGCGCAATACCAAAGGCTGGTGGTGTTTTTGATTATGCAAATACCGCACTGGGCAAAAACATAGGTTTTATAGCAGGCATTGCACAAATGGTCGAATTTATATTTGCACCTCCAGCAATTGCGTTTGCAATAGGTGCTTATTTTAATGCTTTTTTTCCGCAAGTACCCATTCTTACCAGTGCAATTGCAGTGTACTTTATATTTACAGCACTTAACGTTTATGGCGTAAAAGCGGCGGCATCATTCGAGGTAATAATTACCATTTTAGCCGTTGGTGAGCTGTTGTTATTCTCTGGAATCACATTGCCTAAATTTCGATCCGAAAATCTGATTCAAAATAATTTCCCGAACGGCTGGAGTGGTGTTTTTGCCGCCATACCCTTTGCCATCTGGTTTTTCCTGGGTATAGAGGGTGTTGCTAATGTAGCAGAAGAAACTAAAAACCCGCAGCGCGATATCAGCAAAGGTTTTGGATGGGGTATTTTTACGTTGGTTGTTTTATGTGTACTTGTTTTTATCGCTACCATTGGCATTGGCGGCTGGGAAGCCATTGTATACAAAAACGGAAAATCAGGAGAAACTTCTGATTCGCCATTACCGCTTGCCTTATCGCTGATTACCGGCGATAACCACCTGATGTATCATGTACTCATCACCGTGGGGTTGTTTGGATTAATCGCCTCTTTCCATGGTTTGGTTTTGGCTGCTGGTCGCTCTACTTACGAAATGGGGCGTGTAAAAAGTATTCCGGCTATCCTTGGGAAAATTTCACCCAAATTTCAAACACCAGCAAATGCGCTAATTGGCAATATGGTAATCGGCATCATTGCGCTGTTATCGGGTAAAACCGCTGAAATTATTATTATTTCAGTATTCGGGGCCCTAACGTTATATATTATTTCAATGATTTCGGTAATGGTGCTGCGGAAAAGTCGGCCTGAGATGGCTAGGCCTTTCAAAGCTCCGGTTTACCCACTGTTTCCCATCATTGCTTTAATTATTTCGTGCGTTTCTTTCATCGCAATGCTGATTTATAATCTTAAATTGGGTTTAATTTATTTGGGTATCGTTTTAGGCATATTTCTTTTATATAAAATATTCAAAAAGGCAGATTGATGAGTACAAGCAAAGAAATTCTGGATTACGTTAAAAATCATCCTTCTGGGAAAGTCAAATTGGCTGTTGCAGATATTGATGGTATTTTAAGGGGAAAATATGTTGCAGCCGAAAAGTTTGCTTCGCTGGTTGAAGGTCGTTTAGGTTTTTGTGATGTTACCTTTGGTTGGGATGCAGCTGATCTGGCTTACGAAAACGGAAAATACACTGGCTGGCATACCGGTTATCCGGATGCGCAGGTTAAAATTGATATTGAAACTTTCCGGAAAATCCCATGGGAAAATGAAGTTCCTTTCTTTTTGGGCGATTTCATTGATGATCAGGACCATGCAAATTTTGTTTGTCCAAGGCAGCTCTTAAAAAAAATAATTGCCGAATGTGAGCATGAAGGTTTTTCGCCCCTTTTTGCACAAGAATTTGAGTGGTTTAATTTTTCGGAAACACCAGAAAGCATTCATGAGAAAGGTTTTGCCAACTTAAAACCCTTAAGTCCGGGTATGTTTGGTTATTCCATTTTAAGGAGTACCTATAGGAATGAATTTATGAGCGACCTGTTCGAGCTGCTCAATAAATTTGATATTCCCATTGAGGGTTTGCATACCGAAACAGGGCCTGGGGTATACGAAGCTGCCATCAAATATGCACCAGCCTTACAAGCGGCCGACCAAGCCATTTTATTTAAAACAGCTGTTAAAGAAATTGCCTACAAACACGGTATAATGGCCACATTTATGGCAAAAGTAAGTGAAAACCTGCCAGGATGCAGCGGCCATGTGCATCAAAGTTTGTGGGATACCGATAAAAAAACAAACCTTTTTTACGATGAAAAGGATCCGGCTAAAATGAGTGAAATAATGAAAAGTTATATCGCTGGTCAGCTATACTGCCTGCCAGAGCTATTGCCGATGGTTGCTCCAACTATAAACAGTTACAAACGTTTGGTAGAAGGTGCATGGGCACCAACCACGGTAACCTGGGGAATTGATAACCGCACAACCGCATTACGTGCATTGCCAGGAAGCAAAAAAGCATCGCGTTTGGAAACCCGGATTGTTGGCGCTGATACTAACCCATACCTGGCACTTTCGGCTTGTTTAGCTGCAGGAATGTATGGTGTTAAAAATAAATTAAAGCTCAATCAACCGGCTACAAAAGGGAATGGCTATACCGATTTATCAAATGGTATACTATCCCGTAATTTATTTGAAGCTACACAAAAGATGAAAAATTCTGATTTGGCCAAAACACTATTGGGCGAAGATTTCGTTGATCATTTTACCATGACCCGCGAGTGGGAATGTAAGCAATATGCCAAAGTAGTAACCGATTGGGAGCTGAAAAGGTATTTAGAAATTATTTAATCTAAAGTCTTCGTGCTGAAATCAAATTTTTAGAAAAAAATGGATTAAAGATGAGAGAATACGGGTTATCGTTATTCCAAACCCGATAGCTATCGGGTTAATTGGGAATTTTAAGACTAGGGCAGGGTTTGTGAGCTGCATTAAGATTAGCGCCAGCGCGAGAATGACGACAATTTTTTAGAATCTGTGATTCGTAACTTGATTCAGAATCTTTTATAGATTAAATACTGGAAAAATTTAACACAACGCGAACTTAAGAACCATAAAAGGAACAAAAAACAATTGCCATGATATTTGATAAGATTCATCAGTTTAATTTCCCTACAACCATCCGTTTTGGTGCTGGTGCAGTAAAAGAATTACCCTTCTATTTAACCAAGCACAATTTAAAAGCACCATTAATTGTTACCGATGCCACCATTGCGCAACTTCCATTTTTTAAAAGCATTGTAGAAGATTTGAAGGCAAAAAACATTTCTGTCGAGGTTTTTAGCGACATCCATAAAAACCCGGTTAAAAGTGATGTTTACAAAGGTACTGATGTTTGGGATGCAACTAATCGTGATAGCATTATTGGTATTGGTGGTGGTGCGGCTCTGGATGTTGCCCGTGCAATTGTGCTCCGGGTGAATCATCGGGAAGACTTATTTAAATACGACGATTTAATTGGTGGTGATATTTATGTCACCAATGATGTTCCTCATTTTATTACCATTCCAACCACATCAGGTACCGGAAGTGAGGTTGGCCGTAGCGCAATTATTGCGGATGATGAAACCCATCAGAAAAAAATCCTGTTCTCCCCTAAATTAATGGCGCAGATTGTATTTGCAGATCCGCAGCTTACTATGGATTTACCACCATTTATTACTGCTGCAACAGGTATGGATGCACTTACACACAATATGGAAGCCTACCTGGCCAAAAATTTCCACCCAATGTGTGATGGTATTGCGCTTGAAGGCATTTCTTTGATAAAAGATTCGCTGGAACGGGCAACCAACAATCCGGATTTAGAAAGTCGCAGTAAGATGTTAATGGCATCAATGATGGGTGCAATCGCCTTTCAAAAAGGTTTAGGTGTTGTACATTCGTTGGCGCATCCGCTTTCTTCATTATTGGATACCCACCATGGTTTGGCCAATGCCGTTAATATTCCTTACGGTATGCAGTTCAATATTGCAGGTTTTGAAGATCGTTTTAAAAAAATTGCCCGTACTTTAGCGCTTAAAGATGAAAATGGTGAGGCTGTTGTAAAATACCTGTTTGATTTAAACACAAAAGTGAATATTCCGCATAAATTGAGTGATATTGGTGTTAAAAATGAACATATCGAAACCCTTGCCGATTTAGCTTTTGCCGATTTTGCACATCCAAACAACCCAAAACCGGTAAGCAGAGCGGATTTTAAACAACTATATTTAAATGCACTTTAAAGCAGTTATTAACCACAAATAAGGAGGATGAAAACATAAAGGACTATGTCTGATAAAATAATCATTGGCGTTACCGATTGCAGCAAATACGCCATTTACCGGGATTGGGTATTATCTTACAATAAAAGTGTTGAGGTTATCCAGCTCGGCTATAAACTAAACAACTTTGATGAAATAAATAAATGCGACGGTATTGTTTTAACCGGTGGTGAAGATGTTCATCCCCGTTTTTATAACCAGCCCGAATACTATCATTATTGTTATGATGATGACATTGATGAAGAACGGGATAACTTTGAGTTTAAGGTTTTAACCTATACTGAAGCAAACTCAATTCCGGTTTTAGGTATTTGTCGTGGCATGCAAGTGGGCAATGTATTTTTTGGCGGTACCTTAATTCCTGATATTCCAACCTGGGGAAAGTTCGATCATGGTAAAATGCCGGATAAATCAGACCGTTACCACGAAATCATTGTAAATCCTTCCTCATGGTTAAATCAAATTGTAAATACAGATAAAGGCTTGGTTAATAGCAACCACCATCAAAGCACCGATAAAACCGGAAAAGGCCTTGTGGTGAGTGCAATATCTCCTGATGGCGTTACTGAGGCAATGGAGCGGATGAAACCTGAAGGAAAACCTTTTTTGCTATTTGTACAATGGCATCCTGAACGGTTAAAAGATCAGCAGGGTCCTTTTAGCAAAAATATACACGAGGCTTTTATTCATGCGATAAACTTAAATATTAACCACAGATAAAAAGGATAAACACAGATCCTAATGATTATTACATTTTAAAATCTGTGTTCATCTGTGAAAATCTGTGGTAAAAACAAAGAACATGCAAATCATCAACCCAGCAACAGAAGAAGTTATTGCGAATTTAGCGGAGGATACTCCATCTACGCTTCAAGCTAAATTTGAGACTTTAAAAGAGGCTCAGCCACTATGGGCACAAAAAACACTTGGCGAAAGGATTAAGGTTATTACCCAGTTCAGTGATTTACTGGAAGCTAATGTAGAAGAACTGGCTGCAGTGCTAACATCAGAAGTAGGCAAACCGCTTCAGCAATCGCGTAATGAAATTAATGGCGCAAGGGCACGCATTAAATGGATGCTCAATAATGCTGAAAAATATTTAAGTGATGAGGTAATGGTTGAGGAACCAGGTTTGAAAGAGGTTATTAAATATGAACCGTTGGGTGTGGTCTGCAACATTTCGGCATGGAACTATCCTTACCTGGTTGGCGTAAATGTTTTTATTCCTGCACTTTTAAGTGGTAATGCAGTGATGTACAAACCATCAGAATATGCCACCTTAACCGGATTACAGATCGAAAAACTGTTAAAAAAAGCGGGGGTGCCTGATGATGTTTTCCATATCGCGATTGGAGCAAAAGAAACAGGAAGTTCACTATTAGAAATAGGCTTCGATGGTTATTTCTTCACAGGATCATACAAAACAGGAAAATTTATTTACGAAAAAGTAGCCCCTAAAATGGTTCCTTGTCAATTAGAATTAGGTGGAAAAGATCCATTGTACATCGCCGATGACGTTACAGATGTAACGGCAGCTGCAATTGGTACAGCTGATGGTGCTTTTTACAATAACGGACAAAGCTGCTGTTCTGTAGAGCGCATTTATGTGCACGAAAAAAATTATGATGAATACTTAAATGCTTTTGTTACTGAGGTTCAAAGCTGGAAAACCGGTCTTCCTACTGTTGATGGTATTTACATTAGTGCATTAACGCGGAAAGAACAGATTGCCGTACTTGAAAACCAGGTAAATGATGCTTTAAGTAAAGGTGCAAAATTATTAACTGGCGGCAAGGCTGTTGATGGAAAAGGTTATTACTTTGAACCTACAGTGCTAACTGATGTAAGCAACGATATGCTGGTGATGCAGGAAGAAAGTTTCGGGCCTATTATAGGCATTATGAAAGTTAAAGATGATATTGAAGCCGTTAATATGATGCAAGATACCGATTATGGCTTAACCGCTTCGGTTTATACAGCAGATCAGGCAAGGGCTGAAAAAATATTAGCCCAGCTTGATTCCGGCTCCGGCTACTGGAACTGCTGCGACCGGGTGAGTGCAGCCCTCCCTTGGAGCGGTAGAAAATATTCTGGCATCGGTGCTACTCTATCACACCAGGGATTGAGGGCTTTTACTAAACCAAAAGGTTATCATTTAAGGGGATAATAAAATGGAAAACGACAGAGATAATCACATGATTGAAGGCGAAATTGCCGATTATTTATTAACCGATGATGGGATATTAATTTCTTATAGTAAAAGCATTTTACGTACGGTAGAAAATATTTCGGGGAATGTTAAATTGGTTAAGGAAATTACAAATCACAAGAAAGTTCCGTTGTTAATCTATTTAAAAAATTCTCCGGTCCCGGATAAAGAAACCCGCAAGTTTTCTACTGAGCAGTTGCCTCAAATTTATACGGCCATGGCAATTGTTTCGAAACCTGGTTTGGCGCAATTGATTATGAAAATCCTTTTTAAGTTTCAAAACCCGCCCATACCGATGAAATCATTTACGGATGATGAAAAGGCGAGAGAATGGTTGACGAAGTTTTTGTAGTTTACGAGAAATCATCATTGCTGAGAAGGCTTTTTTTAGCCGACGAAACAATCTTAAAACGATCGCTACCAGCTTTAAGATTATTCATTTTTGCGTATGTTTTTAAAGGCATTCATGAACTCGCTTAGTTCGGTTATCTTGTGTCTCAGCAATGTCGAGCTTTCTTTTTTATCCGTCATTGGTAATGAAATGAAGTATCCGGAGTAGACAGATTTAGCAATTGAGTCTTCGACTACGCTCAGACTGACAAATCTTTAATAATAAAATAGATTAACTTTAACGTGAGTTTTGGGTCTTAATTTCGTCATAGCTAACTGAAGAAGGCGTTTTGCGTAGGCGTGAAGCAATCTTTTTAATAATAAATTAGATGATAGATTGCTTCGGCTCGCTCATATCCAGCCTCGCAATGACGAAATATTTTATAAAAAAATGATAATCAGACAAATAAACCAAATAATTCACGTCAACTTTATAAGTTTTTTTCAGCTCCAAACGCTATATGCTCAACGTTTTGCTAATTTCTCACTGCTCAAATTAAATCTTTTTTAATAAATTGCGAATTATACTTATCCGGATAACCCGTTTTAATTATTTTAATGAAAAAATTATTCCTTATTATCTCATGCTGTTTTTTTACAGCCAATATTTTCGCTCAATCTATCATTACAGAAACTGAAACCGGCGATGCCGAAAGTGCAGTTGCACAAACGCCGATTGCCATTATTCCCGAACCTGTATCTTTAATGAAAAAGGCAGGAACTTTCATTTTACCCGAAAATATAACCATACAGGCCGTCAAAAGTGGAGAGTTAAAACAATCTATTGCATACCTTACTAACCGCATTACTACCGCCACAGGCAAATTTGTGAGTACAGTAAACGCATCAAACCATCCTACCATCAAACTGATTCTAAATGCACAAGAAGATGCACAGTTAGGTAAAGAAGGTTATAAATTAAATGTAAACCCAACTCAGGTTGTCATCACCGCAAATCAACCAGCGGGTATTTTTTATGGTGTTCAATCGTTGCTTCAGCTTTTTCCTGCCGAAATAGAGAGTAAAGAACTGGTAAACAATATCAAATGGAAAGCACCTTGTGTTGATGTGGTCGATTATCCTAAATTAGGTTGGAGAGGCCTTATGTTTGATGTTGCCCGTCATTTTTTCACCAAGCAGGAAGTGAAGCAGTTTATTGATGATATGGTGCGCTATAAATTTAACCTTTTGCATTTGCATTTAGCAGATGATGAAGGCTGGAGAATTGAAATTAAGGGTTTGCCGAAATTAACTGAAATTGGTGCATGGAGTGTTAAAAAAACCGGCACTTTTGGTGATTTTGTTCCTCCAACGGCTGATGAACCACGTACTTATGGTGGTTTTTACACGCAAGAAGATATTAAGGAACTGGTTCAATATGCACAAGAACACTTTGTAAATATTTTACCCGAAATAGACGTTCCTGGCCATAGTTTGGCTATAATTGCTTCCTATCCCGAATTATCATGCACACCCGATGCCGTGAATTACAAAGTGCGTTCAGGCGAAAAAATTATGGATTGGAGTCGTGGTGCCCCTCCTATCGCTTTGGTAGATAATACGCTCTGCCCTGCTAATGAGAAAGTTTATGGCTTTTTAGATACAGTACTTACACAAGTTGCGCAGCTTTTCCCGTTCGAATATATCCATATGGGCGGCGATGAAGCGTCGCACAATTTTTGGGAGAAAAACGATCAGGTTAAAGCTCTAATGCAACGTGAAGGATTAAAAACGATTCCTCAGGTGCAAGCCTATTTCGAAAAACGGGTAGAACAGATCGTAATTTCAAAAGGTAAAAAATTTATGGGCTGGGATGAAATTCTCGAAGGTGGGGTTTCACCTACGGCTGCTGTAATGAGCTGGCGTGGAATGAAATACGGCATTCAGGCAGCAAATGACAAGCATAATGTGGTGATGAGCCCAACTGATTACGCTTATTTAGATTACATGCAGGCTGATCCCATTACTGAGCCTAAAGTATATGCCTCATTGAGGTTAAATAAAGTTTATCAGTTTAATCCATTGCCTGCGGGCGTAAAACCACAATATGTAATTGGTGGACAAGCAAACTTATGGACGGAGCAGGTTTTTACTTTCCGCCAGGTAGAATATATGCTTTGGCCACGTGCTTTTGCCATTTCAGAGTCGATTTGGAGTCCGATTGAAAAGAAGAACTGGACAAATTTTGTTGACCGCACGGAACAGCATTTCAAACGTTTGGATTTGGCTGAGATCAAATATTCTCCTGCCATTTATGATCCGATTTTTACTGTAAAACGCAGTGCCGACAAACAGTTGATTATCGAATTAACACCTGAAATTGATGGTTTGGATATTTATTATAGTTTCGATAACTCCACTCCCGACCGCTTTTACCCTAAATACACAACTGCATTGCAGGTTCCGAAAGATGCCAGTATGTTGCGTGTAATTACTTATCGTGGCAAACAACCTATCGGAAGGCTGATCAGCATGCCAATAACAGATTTGCAAAAAAGAGCGAGGTAATGGGAAAAGAAATAGAACGCAAATTTTTAGTCGATCAACAGAAGTGGAATAACCTCAACAAACCAAAGGGAAACCTATTTAGGCAAGGTTATTTGTTAACCGATAAAGACAAAACCATACGGGTAAGAGCAACAGAAACCAAAGGTTTTTTAACCATAAAAGGGCAAACTATTGGCGCTACACGAATGGAATATGAATATGAAATTCCTGTTGCTGAAGCCATAGAATTGTTAGATAACTTCTCAAAATCCGAGCTTTCTAAAATCCGTTATGAAATTCCTTTTAAAAATAAATTATGGGAAGTAGACGTGTTTTTGGGCGATAATAAAGGATTAACCGTTGCAGAAATTGAACTGGAAACCGAAGATGAATTTTTTGATATACCCGATTGGGTAAGTATTGAAGTTACAGAAGAAGAAAAATATTATAATTCAAATTTAACCATAAATCCATTTAAGGATTGGGTTTAGCGATTATTTCCAGGAAATTGCATCATAAATAGCAATTTTTTTGAAAGACATCCTATTAGAAAGACCGTCTTTTTTACCGAAACACCGCGTGAGATCTTTGAACTGGTTTAAGGATTTCTCTATCAAAAAAATTTCTGCCCAATAGATTGACCGTGAAAATTTTATAATTACGACACAGCACTTTTCCTCAAATAAGCTGATGCTCATGGGCAAAATTTAGCAAACCCACTATCGATTTTACGCCAGTTTTACGCCAAATATTTTTACGGTGGGTTTCTACTGTATGCTCGGAAATGAAAAGCATTCTTCCAATATCTGCTGAGGTATGTTCTTTGGCAATCAACCGGATCACTTCAATTTCCCTCGCTGATAAAATATTAAGTTCCTCTATGTGATTTTCTCGCTGGTAACCATTTATAAACTTTGCGGTTATGGAATGTTGTATATAGGTTTGGCCTTGTAATACTTTATTTATTGCTTTATGCAATTCATGATATTTTACATTTTTTAAAAGATAACCCGTAGCACCAGATTTGATCATTGCTGAAATATCTGTAAAATCATCCTCCCAAGAAAGTACAATAATTTTAATCTTTTGAAACGCTCTTTTAAGTGTTTTAATTAAATCAGTACTACTTATTGTACATAAACTGGCATCTACAATAACAACATCCGGTAATTTTTGTCGAATCAATTGAATTGCAACCAAACCAGAACTGGCTTTCCCTACAATGATAACACCTTCAATAGCACTCAGCATCAGTTCAACACCGCCGAGCAGCTCATCAGGATCATTAAGTAAAAACACCTTAATCGTTTCCATAAGTTTAGTTTTAACGTTAAGCATTCTACCTGATTACGGGAAAAACAAAGCAGCCGATGGAATAAGCTACGCTGAGAAACCTATATCGGGCATATTATTAAAAGCCAGAAAATTTATGTTTTTAACGAAGATAGATAGTATAGGGATTTCGAAAATTTGTAATCGGCTGATAATTAACTGATCAATGGGATAACCTTGAATAAATTTTGTAGTTACTGGGCATAACTGCGGAAAAGGCAGGATGAAAAACATGCCATTTAGCAAACTTTTAATACCCGGAAATGGAACGGTAAAGCTTGAGCGCATAATGACAATAAGGATAAAAGAATGTTTTGTTGATCTAATTTAAACAAATATTTGACTTACCAGCGATTTATTCTATCCTTATTGCCAAAAAAGCGCAAAAACCAGCAATCAATGCTGTTCTTTGCGCTTTTTTTTATTTTGGTCTTAATTATTTTGCTAACGGAGAGCCTTCGCCCGGTTTAATGATCTTTTTCAGTTCCACATCAAAAACCAATGGCGTAAATGGATTAATTGGTCCGCCACCGTTTTCGCCAAAACCAAGTTTAGATGGTAAAATCATTTTAATCTTACCGCCAACACCGATTAATTGAATGCCTTGGATAACACCTTGAGGCAATTGCCCCAATGGCAAACTACGCGGCGCGTATTGTACATTTTCAGAATATATACCAGCTTCTTTAGCCACTTTTGCATCTGAAGTATCAAAAACATTTAATGCTCCGCTTGATTTTTTATTGGTAAACTGACCGGTATAATCCATCACCACCGTATCGGTTAAAGTTGCTCTTTCTGAATTTCCGGGCGAAGTAATTACATATTGCAGGCCCGATGGTGCCGTGGTTACCTTTAGCTTATTCTCTTCAACGTATTTAGCTATTTTAGTAGGCTCTACAATCTTATTTTTCTCATTTAACGCTTTATATTCTGCTTCGAAGAACAGTCTTTTCTTGGCATCAAAAATAGAATCAGGATCTTTTCCCTTATGCAATACTTTCTCTATTTTAATTGTAAAGGAAGCAATATTTGATTTTAAACCTTTTGGCTTCGGCTGACCTGAGTATTTCTCCATCGAATCTAGATTCAATTTGAAAACCGCACTATCACCCTCACCAAGCAACTTTAACCCAGATGCCAAATCGCCCTTAAACATGGATTTACTAATGGCAAAAAAGGCAGGTCGCTCATTATCGTAAGTATTTACCATTACCGAATCAGGATTGGTGTTGGTTTCGACTGTTTGAACTCCGTTTAGCTTTACATAATCGCCATCCTGAATTTTTGGCTTACCATCACTTTTATAGATCTTGTAAGTCATATCTCCTTCACCCTTTTCAAACTTGTTACAGGCAGATAGTCCTAATGCTGCCGCTAAGAGCATAATAATTGCTTTTTTCATTTAATTTTATTTATTAAAAACTACTTCAATTCCTTATAAAGGAGATTTAAGTTATTTTATTACATCACTACAAAGATAGACTATATTAAGTTTTTATAAATCTTTAGGATATGATATTTCTTGGCTCAGCGTCAAAAAAAAAGGCAAAAAAAATCCTGCTTAAATGAATAAGCAGGATTTGTATATCAGTTATCTGATTATTTTTTAACTACCGGAGCAGGGATTGTTACCGGAGCCGCTGCAGCTGGTTTTCCTTTGATAATATCTTTGATTTCTAAATCGAAAGCAATCGGACTGAAAGGCATGATACCAACTTGTGGTGCACCTTGCTCGCCGTAACCTAAATTAGAAGGGATAATCACTTTGATTTTACCACCTTTACCAATCATTTGTAAAGCTTCAGTAAATCCAGGGATTGTACCACCAACTGGCATTTTTTGAGGACCATATGGTTTACCTGGTTTAAGTTCATTTTCTGCTTTAGCAAGTTTCTCATCACTTGTATCGAAGATTTTGTATTTACCATCTTTACCTTTTTTAGTTACTCTACCTGTATAATCAATTAATACGGTATCACCTAAAGCTGGTTTTTCAGCACTACCTGGTGCTTCAATAATGTAATGTAAACCACTTGCAGTAGTTTTGGTAGCCAATTTAGTATCGTCTAAATAAGCTTTTAATTTAGCAGGTTCAGCAGCTTTCTTTTTCTCTGAAGAAGCTTTGTAATCAGCCTGGAAAAATTCTGTTGCTCTTTTATTGAAAGTAGAATCAGCTTCGCCAGTTTTTTTCTTGAATACTTTTTCAATTTTCACCGTAAAAGTGATGTATTTATCATTTTTAAACTGCTCTGGTTTTGGTTGTTTGCTATGGAAAGCCATAGTATCCAAATTCACCTTAAAAGTTGCGCTATCGCCTTCTCCAAACAATGTTAAAACATCATTCATATCACCAGCGTACATTTTTTTCTGTGCAGGAAATACTGCAGGGGTTTCGCTATCGAAAGTGCTTGATAAAACTGAATCTTTATCGTTTTTTTGAATAAAATTCATTTTAACGATATCACCTTCTTTAATTTTTTCGTTACCTGCCGAGTGGTGAATGGTATATAATAAGCCACCAGCTCCCTTTTTTTCTTGTTTACATGCCGCTAAGCCTAAAGTAGCTGCTGCTAGAATAATAATTCCCTTTTTCATTTATTAATTTGACTTTTTAAGTTTTGTGTTTATTTATTGCCCTTAGGCGATTAATTGTTCTTTATATTCTGCTAATATCGATTTAAATTCGTTAACCACATCAGCTAATGGTTTTTCTGCCGCTCCACCAGCTGCATTTCTATGTCCGCCACCGTTGAAATATTTTTTGCAGATTTCATTTGCGGGAAAATCACCTGTAGATCGAACAGATAATTTCACTTTATCGCTACGCTCAACAATTAAGGCGGCCAAGCGGATACCATTAATCGATAATGCATAATTTACTACACCTTCTGTATCCCCTGTGGCACTATGGTATTCTGCAAGTTCATCTTTTGTAACCGAAATGATGGCTGTATTGTATTCTCTTAATACTTCCAGTTTATTTGATAAACAATAACCTAAAAAGCGCAAACGGTTTTCACTGGCATTATCGTATACGAGTTGATGGATTTTCCAATGCTCTGCACCCAAATCTATTAAATTTGCTGCTATGCGATAAACTTCTGAGGTGGCAGATTGAAACCGGAAAGACCCTGAGTCGGTCATAATACCTGTATATAAACAGGCTGCCACATCTTTATTGATGCCCGCTTTATCTTCCAGCTGATTTACAATAAAATCGTAAACCAATTGTGCAGCAGCACAGGCATTGATATCCCAATGGCGGTAATCATCAAAATCTTCGGGTTCCAAATGGTGATCGATCATGATTTTTTTAGCACCTGCAGCCCTAACCAATTCGCCGAGTTCGTTAATACGGCTTAAGGTATTAAAATCAAGGCAGAAAATGATCGAAGCTTCATCCACTAACTTCGCGGCTTCTTCTTGCTGCTCGGTAAAAATAATTACATCACCATTGTTTGGCATCCAATGTAAAAAAGTAGGATAATCAGTTGGAGTGATTACCTTAACGTGGTGGCCTTTTTGAATTAAATATCCATATAAACCTAAAGATGAACCCATCGCATCGCCATCAGGTTTGTGATGCGTAGTGATCACAATTCGTTGTGGCGTAGCCAATAATGTTTTTAATTCAGTTAATGTAAGCATATATTTTTTGCGCTGCAAAGCTAAGTATTTTTAATATAGAAATGCAGTTTTAAGTAACAATATCAGTCGCATTATAGCTAAAGCCTCTCCTAAACATGAACAATGCCTGTTGATTATTCATCAATTAAAACGTATTTTTGCAGAAAATTGATATCAAAAGCACAATGAACACTAACAGAACTTTTACCATGATTAAGCCTGATGCAGTAGCAAACGGCCACATCGGATCGATCATTAACGACATTACCAATGCAGGTTTCAAAATCATTGCATTAAAATATACCAAACTTACAGATGAAACTGCCGGTCAGTTTTACGCTGTACATGCTGAGCGTCCTTTTTACAAAGATTTAGTAAGCTTTATGTCTTCAGGACCAATTGTTGCTGCTATTTTAGAAAAAGACAACGCAATTGAAGATTTCAGAAAATTAATCGGTGCTACCAACCCAGCTGAGGCTGCAGAAGGTACAATCCGTAAGAAATATGCTAAATCAATCGATGCTAATGCAGTTCACGGTTCAGATTCTGATCAGAATGCAGAAATTGAAGGTAACTTCTTTTTTAAAGCAGACGAACGTTTCTAGTTCTCTACACAAAAAATTTACAATAAAAGCCCGAATATTCGGGCTTTTATTGTTTTATCTATTTTGTATCTTTCGCCCATAAAATAATCCACAATAAACCTGTTGGAATTAGTTACAAATAAATAATCAATGAAGAGAATTTTCCTGGCGGTATGTTTATCAGGTATCGCCTTTGCATCTTATGCACAAACCAAAACAGCAGCAAAAAAGCCTGCCGCAAAGAAATCTACTACAGCAAGTAAAACTTCAATATTTACCGTGTTAAAATCTTCATTAGATTCTACCAGTTATGCTTTCGGTACTTCGATTGGCGCAGGCTTAAAAACAACCGGCCTATCTACCTTAAATTACGAAGTATTATTAAAGGGTTTAAAAGATGCATTTAGTGGCGGCAAGGTAGTACTTACGCAACAACAGGCTCAGCAGTGTATAAATGAGGCGATTTCTAAAGCCTCGGCAGTAAAAAACAAAGCAGAAACAGAAGCAAATAAAATTAAATACGCACCAATTATGAAAGAAGGACAGGATTTTTTAGAACAAAACAAAAAACGTGCAGGCGTGCAAACAACTGCAAGCGGTTTACAATATGAAGTTTTAACTCCAGGAACAGGAGTTAAACCGGTAGCAACAGATTCGGTATTGGTTCATTACAAAGGAACCCTATTAAACGGAAAACAGTTCGACAGCTCTTATGATAGAGGTGAGCCGATTTCTTTCCCACTTAACCGTGTAATACCGGGGTGGACAGAAGGCGTACAGTTAATGCCTGCTGGCTCTAAATACAAATTCTTTATTCCTTATAACCTGGCTTACGGCGAACGTGGCGCAGGTGCAGATATTCCGCCTTACAGCACTTTGATCTTCGAGGTTGAGTTGTTAAAAGTGAACGGAAAATAAAGTTTAAGGCGATTTAAGAACGGACATTTGCAGTTAATCGTCTTAAATGGCTAAGAACCTGAAGGTTCACCGAAGTTAAATTTATTATTTGCGGTCAGATGTTCACATCTGGCCGTTTTTTATTTTAAATAATTTGAACTTGGAATTGTATGATGAGTTATTTATCGGGTGGTCAAATCCAACATCACTGATAAGCAATTGGAGGCAAATAAGTCATTTACTAAAACTTTCTTCAACCTTCGATGTTAGCTATTACAAATTAACTGATATGAAAAAAGCATTTCCTTTAGTATTGATCGCATTTTTATGCACCACCTTAAGCAGTTGTGAACTGGTAGAAGGTATATTTAAAGCCGGCGTTTGGGTAGGCGTTATTGTGGTTGTGGTTGTTGTTGCAATCGTAATTTGGATTTTATCAAAGATTTTTGGCGGAGGCAGAAGTTAGTCTCTAGTGCACATTTTATTCGGGAGCTTTATCTCCAATAAAATAAAAGGGCATGAATTTAAAACTAATGCCCTTTTATTTTGCTTACAAAAAGACCATGTCATTGATGACCTCACTACCGGCATGTTCGTTAAGTTTCTGGATAATGCCCTGACGAACCATAACCAGTTCGTTTTTAATAACGGATGATTCTATCCGGAGAAAAAGTTTTTTATCGTGGATGTAGATCTGTTTGGTTCTATTTGCAATGGCAGTTCCCATTATCTCAGGCCAGATCGATAAAATTGAAGTTTCATCAAACTTACGGCGTAAACGGTATACATCGAGCATTTTGCTAATCGCATCCTTTACTGTAACATCATTGGGTTTACGCATTTTGTATATTTCCGTTATCAACTTCAAACAAAGTTACATCAACTTCTATTTTTTCAAAAATTGATTTCACTCTTTCCCTTCCTGTATCTGTTATAAATATTTGCCCAAAATCATGGTGGGAAACCATTTGCATTAATTTTTGAACACGGTTATCATCCAGCTTATCAAAAATATCATCCAGCAAAAGCAAAGGTTTAAAACCCTTATTTTTGGCTAGGTAAGCGTATTGTGCCAGTTTTAAAGCAATTAAAAATGATTTTTGCTGACCTTGGGAACCAAACTTTTTTAAAGGCATACCGCTAATTACAAAAGCCAGTTCATCTTTATGTATGCCTGTGGTGGTACGCTCCAGGACGCGATCTTTCTCAACTGATTTTTTTAAAAGTTCTTCAAATGTTGTCTCATTCAATTGCGATTGATAGTTGAGCTCAACCGTTTCCTTGTTTTCGGTAAGGTAAGTATAATACTGGTTAAAAAGCGGAATAAACTCATCCATAAAGGTTTTACGGATGGCAAAGATTTTATTGCCGGCAAAAACCAATTGCTCATCTAAAATTTCGAGTAATGTTGGGTCGTATTTCCGGGTAATGGCAATCTGTTTTAACAGCGCATTCCGATTTAACAAGATGCGGTTATAGGTAATCAGCTGATCGAGATAATGGGCATCTGTTTGCGAAATCACATTATCGATGAATTTTCTCCGTTCCTCACTTCCTTCCATAATCAGGTTTACATCATAAGGCGAAACCATCACCACAGGGAACAGACCTATATGATCGGCCAGTTTATCGTATTCTTTTTTATTGCGCTTAAACTGTTTTTTTTGATTCCGTTTAACGCCGCAAGAAATTTTTTCGTTTTTGGTACTGCGGTCGAAATCACCCTGAATCATGAAAACTTCTTCTCCGGTTTTAATCTGCTGACTATCGATTGGATTGAAGTAACTTTTGCACAAACACAGGTAATGAATGGCATCGAGCATATTGGTTTTACCTTAGCCGTTATTACCCGTAAAAACGTTTACAGTTTCTGAGAAATGAAGATCTGCATCCGTATAGTTTTTGAAATTTAGAAGGGTAATGTTTTTTAACCACATAAATATGTCACAAATTTACCGTTTTTTAACCTCTTAACATTCATTGTTTAAAATAAACGTTAATAACATTTAAAAAAACTGTACTTTCATAGCAAGTAAAATTACATGGTTGCACAAAAAATGTTAGAGGGAAACGTTCTATGGTCTTACGATCATGAACTGACCAATGAAAAAAGCTCAAGCTGGATTAAAAAAATCGCTGGTTTATTTTCGTTTTTAAAGCCGATCCATAATCATGAAGGAAATATTCTATTGGCCTCCAACGGACTTTTTATTACCGGAGACGAGCAGCTGGAACTTCCACTATCACATATTGAAGAGGTTTATATGGGTTTCGATGATGTATTTCCTGCCTCATCAGCCAAAAATTTCGGAGCATTTTGGCAACCCATCCGAATTAAATCAACCATAAGCCGCTCAGAAAGCCAAACCGTATACCTGGTGATAAACCATACGGGCATTTTTAGCGATAACCAAACCTGGTTTAACACGCTAATTAGGTTATTGCGGTAATTGAGCTGGCAATTTTACAGTTCTGCATGCCTAAATAACTAATGTTTAATCAAATACTTCAAAATAAAGATTGATACTTTGATTGAAAAATGTATTTTTGCAATCTTAAATTTTTTAAACAAACATGTCTACAACAGATAACCAGACAATTCAACCATCTAAAAAAGGTTCATTTTTACAAGAGAATAACAAAAGCTTACTGTTTATTGCAGGTGCTGTAGTTTTATTAGTTTTAATATATCTTTGGTATCAAGGCGTGTATTTAAAAGGCCGTGCAGAAGAAGCTGCCAGCAAAATGTACAAAGCAGAACAATATGTTGGTGTAGATTCATTATCAAACAAAGCTGTTAAAGGTGAAGGTGGTTACCCGGGCCTGGAGCAAATTGCAAAAGAATACGATAACACAAAATCGGCAAATTTAGCAAATCTTTATTTAGGTGGCATTTATTTACGTAAAGGCGAATATAAACAAGCTATCGAATCGTTAAGCAAATACAGTGCTACTGGCAGCCCGGTTGCAGATCCATTGGCTTTAGGTTTATTAGGAGATGCTTATAGTGAGTTGAAAGACTACAAACAAGCCGCCACTTATTATAAAAAAGCAGCTGATAAAGCAAGCAAATTTACTTCACCAATGTTTTTAAAGAAATTAGGTTTGGTAAATGAAAATCAAAATGATTTTAAAGGTGCTGTTGATGCCTATACTAAGGTAAAAACGCAATATCCTGAAAGTGCTGAAGCGCAATTAATTGATGCTTATATTGCAAGAGCTCAAGAAAAAGTTAAATAATCATTAACTAAAAATATATTCATTAAAAAGATCATCGAAAGATGGTCTTTTTTTGTTTGAAAGTAGTCCTGATAAAGATTTAAATTCATGCAGAATAGTCTGTGAGGACACAGACCATGGATTCGTAGAGGGAGTCTATATAAAACTATGCTAATCAGCCCCTAATAACAGTAAAGACTTTGCTTTATAGACCTGATTGACGCGGTAGCTCCCGATTCCCTTCTAATCGGGACTACAAGCATAAAGCAGGGCGAACATTCAAAAGAGCTTATGCAATTGCGCTTCAAAAATTTTTTTTTCGATTACTCGTAGTTCAGCCAAACTATTCGCCTACTTTAATTTTATTTTAGGATTTGTTTTGCCAGAAATGCTGAAATAAATCCGATAGCTATCGGATCAGCATGGCGATCTTATAAAATTTACTTATTAAAAGCTGTCATAGTGTGAGGCAGGCCCAATGGTCACAAAACTTTTAATCAGTTCAACACTTTTATCAATCAATGCAGGGAGTTCTAATTGTTCATTTTTATCAAACAAGCCCAAAACAAAATCAATCTGCCTGCCTTTTGGATAATCGCTGCCAATACCAAAACGCAAGCGTGCATAGTTTTGTCCGCCACACATTTCTTCAATGCTTTTTAAGCCATTATGGCCTGCACTGGAGCCTTGCAGTTTAAGTCTTAACTTCCCTAGAGGTAATGCCAGATCGTCAACTACAACCAAAACATTTTCAGGAGCTATTTTTAACTCCTTCATCCAATAGTTTACTGCCTTACCGCTAAGGTTCATAAAAGTAGTTGGCTTTATAACATGTAGTTTTTTGCCTTTATAGCTTACTTCCGAATAATAGGCCAAACGAATATTATCGAAACTACCTCCTAGGCCTTTAACCAGTTCATCGGCAATATCAAAGCCAATGTTGTGCCTGGTGTGTGCATAATCCGGTCCGATATTTCCTAAGCCAACGATGAGATATTTCATGGCGCAAAGATAATAAAAAGGTTGAGGGCGGGAAAGCTGGATGGTGGAAGATGAAAAAAGTTCGGAGTAGGAAGTTCGGAGTCTTTACCTTTGCAAGAGCATGGTGTTTAACGTATGAGGGTTATCTCACGTAAAAAGTAAAAGCGGTACAAAATTGCTTTTGCACCGCTTTTAAAATCTGTGTAATCACATTAATATGTGATATCAGTGTACTATTTTTTACCTTTAGCAGCTTCAGTTTCTGCTTGTTTTAATGCTCTAGACATTGCAACAGAAACGATAGTATCTTCAGGAGTGTTAGTAATTACGTAGCTCTCGCCTTTAAGGTCGCGAACACGGAATAAACTTCCAACTTCTAATTTTTCTAAGCTTACTTCTACGTTTTGAGGCATGTTAGCTGGTAATGCTTTAACACGTAGTTTACGTAATTTTTGGATTAATTTACCCCCCATTTTAACACCTGGAGAAGTTCCTGTTAATTTAACCGGGATCTCCATAACGATTTCTTTCTCGTCGAATAACTGAAGAAAATCGATGTGCATTAATACGTCGGTAAGTGGGTGATATTGAGTGTCTTTTACGATAGCTTTAGTTTTAGTACCGTTAACATCAATCTCCACAAAGTTTACATCCGGGGTATAAATAACATCTCTTAAATCAGCAATAACCACTGCGAAGTGTTGTTGCTCTTTTCCACCATACAATACCGCCGGAACTTTACCTTCGTAACGAAGTTCCTTGGCATCGCGTTTCCCTACGTTCTCTCTTGGAGAACCGCTAATTGCGATTGTTTTCATTTTTATATTTATTATTTAATTAAACTCTTTTTTATGGTTTCACGTTCTGCGGCTGGCGTTTTTAGCACTCTTCGCAATACGTTAAACGCTTTGTACTATACTCTAAACAGATCGCTAATTGAGCCATGTTCGTTTACATTGGCAATTGCCCTTGCAAATAAACTTGCTGTACTTAGCACCCTAATTTTCGGACTTTCCTGTCTTAAAGGAATGGTATCCGTAACAATCAGTTCGGTTAATACCGAATTTTCTACCGTTTCTATTGCTTTGCCCGATAACACTGCATGTGTACAAACTGCTCTTACACTGGCTGCTCCGTTTTCCATAATTAAAGCTGCTGCTTTAGAAAGGGTTCCGGCAGTATCGCAGATATCGTCAATCAATACTACATCTTGTCCGGTAACATCACCAATAATCGACATTGATTCGATTTCATTGGCGCGTTTACGGCGTTTATCGCAAATAATTACCTCAGCGTTAAAGAACTTTGCAAAAGTACGTGCCCTATATGAACCGCCCATATCCGGCGATGCTATAGTTAAGTTTTTTAAGCCCAGGCTTTTGATATAAGGTACAAAAATTACCGATCCATCTAAGTGATCAACCGGAATATCAAAGAAACCCTGTATCTGTGCAGCATGCAAATCCATCGTCATGATGCGGTGAATACCTGCTGATTTTAATAAGTTTGCCACCAATTTGGCACCGATTGCTACACGGGGTTTATCTTTTCTATCCTGACGGGCCAAACCATAATAAGGAACTACTGCAGTAATATAATGTGCGGATGCTCTTTTAGCGGCATCTACCATCAACAAAAGTTCCATTAAATTATCGCTGGGCTGATAAGTAGACTGGATTAGAAAGACATCACTACCACGAATTGATTCATCAAAGGAGGGTTGAAACTCGCCATCGCTGAATTTGTGGATGGTTACGCTACCAAGCGGCTTACCGTAATGTTCGGCAATCTTAAGTGATAATCCCTTAGAACCTGTTCCGGAAAAAAGCTTTACCGGGTTAAACTGCAATGGCATGGGTTCGTGTAGTTTACGGTTAAAAAAAATCGGATCATGTCTATTTAAAACATGATCCGACATTAAATTTTAGTTGTCCGACCTGGATTCGAACCAAGACAAACGGTACCAAAAACCGTTGTACTACCCTTATACTATCGGACAAAAACTTCTCAAGGATATTCTCCTCGAAAGGGAATGCAAATGTAGGAACCTTATTTTAAATATGCAAGAGTGATTTTAAAATATTTTTAATTTCTTTCCTGCTGTTCCTATTTGCGTTGCAAAGATAAAAAAATCATCATATCTGGTGCAACATTTTATTTTTTTCTACGACTTTTTTTACTGCGAACCACTTAAATCATTTATTATCAAAGACTAAAATTAAACTATGAATTACTCAAGGATCAACACCATTGGAGGCTGGCTCTGTTTTTTCGTTGCCGCGCTCACGTACATCTTAACTTTAGATCAATCTGTAAGTTTTTGGGATTGCGGCGAATTTATTTCTGCAGCCTTCCGCATGGAGGTGGTACACCAGCCCGGCGCTCCTATTGTATCAATGATCCAGCGGTTATTTTCTGCGTTGGCTTTTGGCGATAAAACCAAAGTGGCTTATTTTGTGAATTTAGCATCGGCCCTTGCCAGTGCCGGAACGATACTTTTTTTATTCTGGACGATTACAGCACTGGCAAAAAAAACGGTAATTAAAAAAGGCGAAGAAATTACAAATCAAAAAATCATCGGCATTATGGGTGCAGGTTTAGTTGGTGCCCTGGCTTATGCTTTTTCTGATAGTTTTTGGTTTTCGGCAGTTGAGGCAGAAGTTTATGCCATGTCGTCGCTTTGTAGTGCCGTTGTGTTTTGGGGAATACTAAAATGGGAATCGCTGGCCGATGAACCAAAATCAGACCGATGGCTGCTCCTTGTAGCTTATATTATGGGGCTTTCCATTGGCGTACACATTTTAAACTTACTTACCATCCCCGCGCTAATATTTGTTTATTATTTTAAAAAGTATCCATCACCTACCTGGCAAAGTATTTTAAAAGTATTTTTTATTTCAATTGTGGCATTAGCGGTGGTTCAATTTGGTATCATCCAGTATATTATATCTATTGCGGCAGGTTTCGATTACTTTTTTGTAAACACCATGGGGCTGGGTTTTGGATCGGGAATATTGTTTTTTGCTGTTCTTTTAATCTCTGGTTTGGTTTATGGCATCCGCTACTCCATCCTAAAAAACAAAAGGGCCTTAAACCTCATTATGCTCTTTACTGTGCTATTATTATTTGGCTATAGCTCTTATGCTTTACTGGTAATCAGGGCGCAGGCTAAACCGAATTTGAACAATTATAATGTAGATAACGTTTTTTCGCTTTCAAGGTATCTGGGTCGCGATCAATATGGCGACAGACCTCTGCTTTATGGTGAGAATTACAATTCGCAAAAAACAGACATTAAAGAAACTGGTAAAATTATCCGTAAGGGCGAGAAGAAATATGAACCTGCCGGAACTAAATCTGCTTATGTTTTTGCCGATGAAACATTATTGCCGCGCATGTACAGCGATAAACCCGAACACACCAGGTTTTATAAAAGTTATATGGGTTTTAACGATGAGCACAAACCAACCTTTATGGATAACCTGACGTACTTATTTTCCTTTCAGGCGGGACAAATGTACATGCGTTATTTTATGTGGAATTTTGTTGGCAGGCAGGATAATGAGGATGGACAGTTTGGAGGAAAAGACGGCAACTGGCTTAGCGGCATTAAACCCCTGGATGCGATTAGGCTTGGTAACCAGAAAAACCTTCCACCTTCAATTGTAGAGAACAAAGCATATAACCGATTTTTCTTTTTGCCGTTAATTATCGGACTGATTGGTGCGGTATGGCATTTTAAACGCAACCAAAAAGATGCCGGCATTATTGGTTTACTTTTTGTTTTTACCGGCATTGCCATTGTATTTTACCTAAATTCTGTACCAATTGAGCCTCGCGAGCGGGATTACGCTTATGTGGGTTCATTTTATGCTTTTGCCATATGGATCGGTTTAGGTGTATTTGGTTTAAAAGATTATGTTTTTCAAAAATTAACGCCAACAAAGGCAAGTATTTTTGCATCACTTATAGCACTGTTTGGTGCTCCGGTTATAATGGCCAATCAAGGCTGGGATGATCACGACCGTTCGGATATCCATGTGGCGAGAGATATGTCGGTAAATTACCTAAAATCGTGCGCACCAAATGCCATCCTCTTCACCTATGGCGATAATGATACCTATCCCGTTTGGTATGCCCAGGAGGTAGAAAATATCCGTCCGGATGTGCGCATTGTAAACCTAAGTTTATTTACTGCTGATTGGTACATTGATGGGATGCGCAGAAAGCAAAATGAATCTGCTCCATTGCCAATTACGCTAAAACCTGAACAATACGTTGAGGGTACAAGGGATATTATGTATTACCAGGATTATAAAATAGCCCAGCATATCGAGTTAAAACAGATTTTAGACGTGCTCCTATCCGACAGTGATGAAGATAAGGTAACCATGAACGATGGCACAAAGTATAATGTATTGCCAACCAAAAACCTTAAACTGGCAGTAAACCCGCAACAGGTTCTGGATACCGGAACCGTGCCTAAAGAAGATGCAGGTAAAATTGCCAGCAGCATGGAATGGACTTTCGGTTCGGAATATGTAACAAAAGGCACCCTTGCTTTATTTGATATTTTAACACATAACAACTGGGAAAGACCCATTTATTTTAGTGGCGCAATGCCGAATGAACAGTATTTGGGGCTAAACAAATACCTTTACTCGGAAGGGTTAAACAAAAGATTGCTGCCTTTAAAACCAGATACCGCAATAACCGAAGATTATGAACGTGTAAACTTAAAACCTTTATACAACAACCTCATGAATGTTTACGCTTTTGGCAATATTAAATACGCCAACCATTTAGACAGGCAATCTGCTGATGATGTAACCATGTTGGCCAACATGTTTAACGGCCTTTTAAATGGTTTGATCAATGAAGGTAAAGTAGCTGAAAGTAAAAAAGTAGCCAACAAATATCTCGAAGTAATTCCTACTAAATTTTACAGCATGCGCCAGGTAATGAGCACCTACTATTTTACGGAAAGCCTATACCGATTAAACGATTTAAACCATGCAAATGCAATGATCATAAAGTCTGCTGATTATGTAGGTAAAGAGCTTACCCATCTGGCTGATGTTTCGGAAAGTAAAAATCAATTGTCATCAGAGCAGGATGTTCGTTTTTACCTAGGCTATTTAGGACAGATGGTAAAATTAACGGAGGTTTTTAAGCAGCAAGCACTTAGTAAAAGTTTAGAAAAACAGTATAACGATCTGATTGTAAGATTTACTCCTTTTGCGGCGGGTTAATCAAAAACATTCTAAATTTTAACCGATAGGCAGATTTTACATTTCTGCTTATCGGTTTTTAATTTGTAAATAGATTAAAATCCTTTAAGATAATAGACTTAAGCCGTTAAAAATTGTTAAATCAATCCAAAAATTTACCTGTTTTATCGACTAGAATAGTTAATTTCGGCAGCATTTTTATGTGAAAACAATTTTTAATATCATTAAACAAACCAATGAATTATTCAAAAGTTAATAATATAGTAGGCTGGATCTGCTTTTTAATTGCTACACTAACTTACGTTTTAACCTTAGAACCATCTGCAAGCTTTTGGGATTGCGGTGAATTTATCGCATCAGCATTTAGAATGCAGGTTGTTCACCAACCTGGCGCGCCTTTATTCTTAATGATCCAACGTTTCTTCTCCATTTTTGCAACTGGCGATTTAACTAAAATTGCTTACTGGATGAACGTAGGTTCGGCTGTTTCAAGCGGGGCAACTATCTTATTCTTATTTTGGACAATTACCGCACTGGCTAAAAAAACAGTGCTAAAAGCTGGCGAAGAGCTTACAACAGGCAAACTGATCAGCATTATGGGTGCAGGAGCCGTTGGTGCACTGGCTTATACTTTTTCTGATAGTTTTTGGTTTTCTGCTGTAGAATCAGAAGTTTACGCGCAATCGTCGCTATTTACTGCGATTGTATTCTGGGCTATCCTTAAATGGGAAGCACATGCCGATGAGCCAAGGGCTGATAGGTGGTTATTGTTTATTGCATACATTATGGGTTTATCGATCGGTATTCACTTGTTAAACTTATTAACCATCCCAGCGCTAGCTTTTATTTATTACTTTAAAAGAACAGATAAGGCAACAACATCAGGAATTATCAAAACCCTTATTGTTGGTATCTTAATCCTTGCGGTAATCCAGTATGGTATTATCCAGTACCTGGTTTCATTCGGTGCATATTTCGATCTGTTTTTTGTAAATACATTGGGAATGGGCTTCGGAACAGGTGTTTTATTCTTTGCCGTTTTATTAATCGGTGCGTTAGTTTGGGGTATTCGTTATTCTATTCAGCACCAAAAGAAATTGTTAAACTTAGGTTTAATTTCTACCGTTTTAATCATTTTCGGTTATGCTTCTTTCTCGATGATCATCATCAGGGCCAAAGCAGACCCGAATTTAAATAACAGTGCACCGAAAGATGCTTTCTCTTTCTTAAGTTACTTAAACCGTGAACAATACGGCGATAGGCCGTTGGGTTACGGACCTAATTATAATTCTGAAAGAACAGGTGTTACTGAAGGAAAAACAATCTGGAGAAAAGGCAAAGACAAATATGAAGTAGCAGGCAAAAAAACCGACTATGAGTATAGCAACAACACTTTATTGCCACGTATGTATAGTGATGATCCTAAACATGCTGCTTTTTACAAAGAGTGGATGCATTTGGATGATTCTAAAAACCCTAATCTGGTTGATAACGTTGGCTTTTTAGCCAGTTACCAAATTGGTTATATGTATATGCGTTACTTTTTCTGGAATTTTGTTGGCCGCCAGAACGATGAACAAGGTCAGGGAAGTGGTTTTGAAGGCGAATGGATTAGCGGTATCAAACCAATTGATGCCATGCTGAGAGGCGATCAAAGCCATTTACCGGCATCAACAGTTGATAATAAAGCGTATAACCGTTTCTTCTTTTTACCTCTAATTTTAGGTATAATTGGCGCACTTTGGCATTTTAAACGCAACCAAAAAGATGCTGGTGTTGTGGGTTTATTATTCTTTTTTACCGGTATTGCAATTGTATTGTATCTAAATCAAAAACCTTTAGAGCCACGCGAAAGAGATTACGCCTATGTAGGGTCGTTTTATGCCTTTGCCATATGGATAGGGCTCGGGGCGCTCGCCATTAAAGAATGGGTATTTAAAAAAGTAAGTCCTACCGCTGGTGCTATTGGGGCAACTGTAATTGGTTTATTGGCTGCTCCGGTAATTATGGCTGAGCAGGGATGGGATGATCACGATCGTTCTACCAAATTGGTTCCTCACGATATTGCTTTGGATTACCTTCAATCCTGCGCACCAAATGCCATCTTATTTACCTATGGTGATAATGATACCTACCCGCTTTGGTATATTCAGGAGGTTGAAAATGTTCGTCCGGATGTGCGTATTGTAAACTTAAGTTTATTCGATACAGATTGGTATATTAATGGTTTAAGGCAAAAACAAAATGAATCGGCACCATTGCCAATCTCGATGAAACCTGAGCAATATGTGCAGGGTGAAAGAGATGTAATGCCATACGATGATTACAAAATTGCCGGTAGCGTTGAGCTTAAAAACGTTGTAGATTTATTACTATCGAACGATGAAAGCGATAAAGTACCAATGCAGGATGGAACAAAATCTAATTTCTTACCAACAAAAAACCTGAAAATTACGATCGATCCTAAACAAGTGGTGAGTACCGGTACTGTGCCTGCCGCTGATGCCGCTAAAATTGCTTCAGAAATGGACTGGAAATTTAACAAAGGTTATGTTACCAAAGGAACTTTAGCCATGTTTGATATTCTTGCGCACAACAATTGGAAGCGTCCTATTTATTTTGCTTCTACAGTGCCTTCTGAGCAATATAACGGATTAGATAAGTATTTATACAGCGAAGGTTTAGCCTTGCGTTTATTGCCGCTTAAGGCTGATACAACAGCATCTGAAGACAGACCTGAGCAGTTAAACACACCTGTTCTATATAACAACGTGATGAATAAATTTAAGTGGGGAAATATGAAAACCGCTAAATATCTGGATCCACAATCATCTGATGACACATTTATCTTCACCAACATCTTCAGCAGCCTAACAGGAAGCTTAATTAAAGATGGTAAAATTGATGAGGCTAAAAAAGTAATTGATAAATATTACGCTGTAATGCCTGATAAATTTTTCGGTATACGCACTGTGGTAGTAAAGTTCTACATGGCCGAAAACTTATACAAGCTTGGCGAAACAGCAAGAGCAAACGATATTTTAGATAAATCTGGCGATTACATCAACAAGGAACTAAACTACCTTGCAGATATTTCACAATCGAAGGGTTTAACGGGGTCGCAGAATATTCAAACTGGTTTGTACTATCTGGATAGAATGATTAAAACCAGTAAAGCCGCTGGCCAGGATAAATTGAGTGATAAATTACAGAAAACATTTAATAGCCTGGAAAGCCGTTTATCAATGTTTTTCCCTCAGCAAGGTCCGCAGCAATAAGCGGATGCTGAAAACATTTTACGAAGCAGCTACATTAATTTGTAGCTGCTTTTTTTGTTTATTAGCTAATACAAAAGGGGTATTCGGTATTGTAACATCCGTCACCCTGAATTTATTTCAGGGTCTTTTTTCTATAGCATGATAGATGCTGAAATAAATTCAGCAGGACGAATCTCCATTGAGCATTGCCAAATAGGAAATAAATATCGTAACATACATTACCCTGAATTTATCTCAGGGTCTTTTATCAATAGCATTATAGATGCTGAAATAAGTTCAGCAGGACGAATCTCCATATATCTTGTGTCTATCTTCACTGTTTAAAATAAAAAATCCTGTTCAGCATTGCCAAACAGGATTCAGATTATTTTATTATGTAATAATTATTCGTTAACTACACCCATTGCACAGAATTTCTCAATTCGTTGTTCAATAAGTTTATCAGTTTTTAATTTGCCTAATGCAGCTAAATCCTTAATGATGTAATCTTTCAAAGTTTTTCCCATTAACTCCGGATCCTGGTGTGCACCACCAAGCGGCTCAGGAATTATTCCATCAATAAGCTTGTTGCCAAACATATCATCGGATGTCAGTTTTAAACATTCGGCAGCTTTTTCTTTAAAATCCCAGCTTCTCCACAAAATAGATGAGCAGGATTCAGGTGAAATTACCGAGTACCAGGTATGCTCCAACATATACACTTTATCGCCAATACCAATACCCAAAGCACCTCCCGATGCACCTTCACCAACAACAACACAGATAATCGGAACGCGAAGAATAGACATTTCCAACAAATTTCTGGCAATTGCTTCACCCTGCCCGCGTTCCTCTGCCTCCAAACCAGGGTAAGCACCCATGGTATCGATAAAAGAAATTACCGGTTTGTTAAATTTTTCGGCCAGGCGCATTAAACGTAAAGCTTTCCGGTAACCCTCAGGATTGGCCATACCGAAATTACGGAACTGACGCTCTTTAGTGTTTTTACCTTTCTGGTGACCGATAACCATTACGGTTTGACCATTTATAGTAGCAAAACCACCAATAATAGCCTTATCATCTTTAACCGTTCTATCGCCGTGCATTTCAATAAAATCATCGCAGATCATACTGATGTAATCGAGCGTTTGCGGACGATCAGGGTGGCGGCTCATCTGAACCTTGTTCCAACCGGTTAAATTTTTATATAAGTTGTTGGTAGTTTCATCTAATTTACCATCAAGCTCATCTAAAGTGGCAGACATATCTACCTTGGTTTTATCGGCAACTTGCTTAACCTTTTCTATCTGCTGAACTAGATCGGCAATAGGTTTTTCAAAATCGAATGATGTTTTTATTTGCTGCATAATTGAACCACAAAAATAAGTAATTATTTTTAGTTTGAAGCGAACAGTTTTTTGTTTGCGTTTTTGGAGCTGAAAAATCGCTTAAAAGAGCTGGAAACTTTAATAGCAAGTAATAAAGCTAGAAGAGTTGACAACTTTAATAGCAAGGTGCAAAAGAAAGTTGTCAACTCTAAAAAAATAAAACTAAAAGAGTTGACAACTCTAATAGCAAAGTGCACAAGAAAGTTGTCAACTCTAAAAATAAAGCTAAAAGAGTTGACAACTTTAATGGCAGGGTGCATAAGAAAGTTGTCAACTCTAAAAAAATAAAGCTAAAAGAGTTGACAACTTTAATGGCAGGGTGCATAAGAAAGTTGTCAACTCTAAAAAAATAAAACTAAAAGAGTTGACAACTTTAATAGCAAGGTGCAAAAGAAAGTTGTCAACTCTAAAAAAATAAAGCTAAAAGAGTTGACAACTTTAATAGCAGGGTGCATAAGAAAGTTGTCAACTCTAAAAAAAATAAAGCTAAAAGAGTTGACAACTTTAATAGCAAGGTGCAAAAGAAAGTTGTCAACTCTAAAAAAATAAAACTAAAAGAGTTGACAACTTTAATAGCAGGGTGCATAAGAAAGTTGTCAACTCTAAAAAAAATAAAGCTAAAAGAGTTGACAACTTTAATGGCAGGGTGCATAAGAAAGTTGTCAACTCTAAAAAAATAAAACTAAAAGAGTTGACAACTTTAATAGCAAGGTGCAAAAGAAAGTTGTCAACTCTAAAAAAATAAAGCTAAAAGAGTTGACAACTTTAATAGCAGGGTGCATAAGAAAGTTGTCAACTCTAAAAAAAATAAAGCTAAAAGAGTTGACAACTTTAATAGCAAGGTGCAAAAGAAAGTTGTCAACTCTAAAAAAATAAAGCTAAAAGAGTTGATAACTTTAATAGCAGGGTGCATAAGAAAGTTGTCAACTCTAAAAAAATAAAGCTAAAAGAGTTGATAACTTTAATAGCAGGGTACATAAGAAAGTTGTCAACTCTAAAAAAAATAAAGCTAAAAGAGTTGACAACTTTAATAGCAAGGTGCATAAGAAAGTTGTCAACTCTAATTTTAAAACTTAGCCGCCTCTCCTGCCTTTGGCAGTGCTTTTTTGATAAACTCCCTGATATGGTTATTAGCTGTTTTAAGGTCATCTTTGCGCAGGTACATCATGTGCCCACTTCGGTAACCTTCCCAACTCATGCGATCTTGCAGTTTACCGGCGGCATCCAATTGCCACATGCTATATTTAGCGTTAAAATAATCGCAGGCACCATCATAATAACCCGATTGCACCAACAAATGAAGATATGGATTTTGCGCCATCGCCTGGCGGAGGTTATCGCCCGTTTGGTCGCCGGTTTTATCCCAAGGGTAAACCGAACCGAACATATTGTATTTTAAATCGGTTTTATAATTAAGTTCATTGCGGATGTACATGTTAATGGCTGGCGTAAAAGAGTGCAGCCATGAGGTTAATTCGGCATTATAATCAGGTCCTTCACCAGCACTCATTTTATCGATACCACGATAGCGCGAATCCAATCTGCCAACGGTAAAACCTTTATCTCTCAACAATTCTTTCCAAAAGAAATCTGTGGGCACGTTTAGGTTATAATCTAAAATCACCTTTTCCGAAAGGCCCGAATAACGCGCCATTTTAGCTGCGATTGCTTTTTTCTTATCTGCACCAAGTATTCCGCCTTGCGAAATTGCCGGAATTAACTCGTTGATGGTGAAATTTTCTACTTCGGGTAACATCGCCGTTAAATCTTTGCTTTGTAAATCGGCTGCCAGGGCTTTATGGTACCATGCAGTAGCAGCAAAATACGGTAAACGTAAAGCTGCATCAACAGGGCCGCTCCGCTCTATACCAAGCTCGGTAGGCGATACCAATACTACACCATTTAAATACATCCACTTGGCTATTCTGTAACTCTAAGGCCAGGCCGGAAACGCGGGTGGTGCCATAACTTTCGCCAATTAAAAACTTGGGTGATGCCCAGCGGTTATTGCGGGTTACAAAAGTATTAATCCACTCGGCAAGGTATTTTATATCAGCACGTACACCAAAAAATTTATTTGTCGGAATATCTTTACTTACTGCCCTTGAGTAACCTGTATTAACGGGATCGATGTAAACAATATCGGCAACATCTAAAATAGAATATGGGTTTTCTTTATAACCATAAGGCTGAACGGGGTAACCTTCATCATTGATATTTAGCACCACCGGACCAGTATAAGCAATGTGCATCCAAACTGAGGCAGAGCCCGGCCCACCATTGAAAGAAATTACAAGAGGTCTTTTATCGCGGTTTTGCACATCGCTGCGTTCGTAATAGGTATAAAACAAGCCGGCAATGGGTTTTCCATCTTCATCCCAAACCGGAAGCGTGCCTGTAGTGGCTTTATAGGCAACAACTTTTCCATCGATGTTTACCGAATGGTTGGTAACCACAGCACTTTCTACTTTGATGGTTCTTTCGTTTGTTAGCGATTTTGGTTCGTCTTTTACGGTAACCTGTGTGGTGGTTACGGTTTCTTTTGACTGATTTTTTCTTGGTCCTTGTGCCTGCACATAAATGGCTGCACACAGTAATGTGGTGAGTAAAAATTTAAATTTCATCGAAAGTTTGGTTTGGTTGTTAAATATCAAACTAATGCAGCGTTAATCAAAAATCGCATTGGAAATGTTACCATAAAAGCGCCAAGCATATTTATTACTGCTGCTTTATGCCTTTAATTCCTCAATCATTGATTTTGCCGCAGCCTGCTCAAATTCTAAAGTTTTAATTTTGAGAGAAATTTCTGCCTGCTTATCAAGGCCGCATTTAGCTGTTTTTTCCAAACAGTCTATTTCCAAAATTTCTAGATATGCCAATAATGGTAGGTTTTCAGGCATTTTTAATTTTAAATGAACCAAAACAGACCATAAATTCTTTGTTTTAAGATTAGTAGCGTGCAGTAACTTTAGCTTTCTTTTTAGCTTTAAACATGTATAAGCAGCCCGATCAATCTGCTTATTTAATTTGGTTATAATCGCGCTTTTTGCATGGTCAGTTTTTGTGTTGATTTCGCTATGGATTATTTTAGGTACATTGTTGTTTAAAAATATTTGTATTTCTGAAAGCAGAAGCAGGTTTTTTGTGGCTATACTTCGTGAACCATTTTCATACATTGCTGCCGAACTTCTGTTTATCCCAAGTAGGCCACTCATTTGATCTTGTGTAAGGCCGAGCTTCTCTCTGATGTTTTTCATTTGCTATTCCTGTTACGGTAACCTTGTGACAATTTTTTCTGTCACATAAAATTCTGTCACAATTTTTAAAAATTTATTTTGCGCAGCTATCGGATAATTGCAAAGCAAGCTAGCAATAAAAAGCCGACATTACATTTAGTAACGCCGGCGCTGCAAAAAACTACTTCAAAGAAGTGGTAAAATTTTATAAAGAATTTAGTTATTAAAACAGATTGCCAATGAGAAGCAACAATACTTAAAAAAGCAACCTATAATTGAAGTTATTACTTTTACAAAAAGCTATTCGATCAATTATCGCACAAACGTTTGATTAATTTTGCATTCCGAAGCATAACGCATGTATAAGCAATACTTATATAATGATCACCTTGGCTTGTTATTGATTTTACAGCATCCATTTATTTTAGTACGGAAATTTCTTCATCAGACAATACCTTGTTCCAAATTTGCAGTTCATCTAACTTTCCTTTAAATCCACCGATAGTGTGTAAAGGGAAAAACAGTGTTTCAGATTTACGCATTTTTGTTTTGTCTTTATCTGTAAACTCGATCCAGTTATCGTACAATTTCTTTTGCAGCTTACCATTTACATAAAGGCTGGTACCCTTATTCGTACCTGTTATCACTACATGCGTCCAGTTATTTTCTGGCAAGCGATATCCAAAATCAATATTATAGCCTTCTCTCGAAAAACCCAGATTACCCGTACCCGCCTGCTTTAGTTTTACAACGGCGTTAGGTGATTTAAACAGTATCGCATTATCAGCATTGTTACTTGCAGGATATACCCAAAATGAAACCGTGTAATTGTATCCAATTTCGGTATAAGGCAATTCGGCTAAACTATTTTCACCTGAAAATGCTAAGGCATTTTTTAAATATCCTGGAGTGTATAGTGTATTTTTAAGTTTAACCTGATTATTCTTTTCATCAAAACTATAATGTGCTGTAAATGGAGCTTCCATTTTTGATAACTTTCCACTAATGTTTAGCGATGGTCCTTCTCCTATTTGTTTACTCAAAACGCTAAAATCATCGAATGTTAAAGGCGTACTGCTGCCACCCCACATTTTTTGCGCCAGTACCTGCATCGCCGGAAACACCCTATCGTGCACATCTTTTTCGGTAATGCCATTGCCTACAATATCATTCCACACGGCGAAAGATCCACCAAGTATGGTAGGATCACCGGCTGGAAACTGAGCATTACCGATCATAGAGGGAGTCCACTTACTGTACAGGTTTTTAATATTCAGGTAATCAAAATAATAGCCCGCAGCGGGCACAATATAAAGCCATCCATCTGGCGTACTGATCTGTTTGTAGCCCAGTTTTTTCATCTCAACAGGATTTGCATATCCGTTGTACCAGGTATTCATCACTACATTTTCTACTTTAACAGGGGTATTGCCCTTGGCATGTGTTAATGCGCCCCAAAGCCTTACCTCTTTCCCAAAACCTTCTACATACCTGATCATATGATCGGTAAAAGCCCTAAAAACTTCTGCATCTTTTTTGGCGTATTCATCCGTGCCAATATGAACCGCTTTACCCATAAACACGGGGTTGTTTCCTGAAATGTATTCTTTAAACACATTTTCCATAAAAGTATAGGTTAATGGGTTATGGAGATCGAGGTGATCCATACCATATGCCTTACTACCAATTTCGGGAACCACTTTGGTAAAAGCCAGTGCATGGGCCGGGGCATCAATTTCAGGGATGATACGCACGGCATAATCATTTGCCAGTTGTTGCAAGGCGATAAATTCTTTTTTGGTATAAGAACCATCTTTTGCAGTTAAGCCAGGGTAGCTTGTATTTTCTAAACGGAAAGCAGAGTAGGTTTCAGACCAGTTGTCGTTGAAATATTTTTTAAAACCGTTATCATTTAAATGAATCTGAAAATCGTTCAGTTTATAGTAAGACATAAATTTCACATAATCCCTCAAAAATTGCAGACTAAAAAATTTACGGCCAACATCGAGCACAAAGCCGCGGACTTTAAATTCAGGGTAATCTCTGGCCAGGCCTTTTGGAATACTATTTTTCTGTTCCAGTAATTGCAACAAAGTCCGTGTTCCCCAAAATAATCCCTGGTATTTTTCGGCACTAATAGTTACATGCTCGTCAATATTAAAGTAATAACCTTCCTCTCCAATGCTTTTATCTTTGGTATTTAAGGTTAAGAAAACGTCTCCTTTTTTAGGTTTTCCTTTTACGATCAACAGTGTAAAACCCAGCTGATCTTTCAATTCCTGTTTTAAAATACCGGCAGCATTTTTCAACGCTGATTCATCATTTGCATTTAAAACTATCCTGCTGGTTTTTGTGAGTATGAAATTACCTTTATCTCCATGCCATTCGCGTAAAGCCGGAATAACGAAGGGTTGTGGATTAACACCAGCGTCGGCATATTTTCCGGGTACAGTAATTTCTTTTGAAACATCGTACTTTATCGAATCAATTTTTTCATTAATCAATTGAAAGTAGAGTTTCACTTTTGTTGCAACCAGTGGTGTGGTAATTTTGCCTGATGGATTTATAATGGGCTCGTGATTGCTTCCTTTAAATACGAGGGAATATCCTTTAGGACTTCCAGGAAAGACGATCTTCTGGTCACCTGCTTTTATTTCTTTTACATCAGCTACTGATTTTACAATTGTACTATCGGTTTGACCGAATAAAAACCCCGTGGTAATGATGATTAAACCAACGGTAATTAGCATATTTTTCATGTAGTGAATTGTATTTGGCGTTTAGTGGTAATTTCCCTTTGCTGAAGCCTTGACATTACAAACAGGCCCATTTAGTTTAAAGATATATTAAACTTTTTCCATATGCTTAAGCAAGTATTGCGCAAACGTTTGATGCAATGCTCATGCGAAGTATTAAATGCAGTGAAACGCTACTCAAGTACCCAAAAATAAAAAAGCCGACACTGCGCAATGCAATGTCGGCCAGTATAAAAACCGTGAAGCCTTGTTATTTATCCCACCATACTTTTCCTACCAACTTATCGCCACCAGGTACGGCGGCTGATGCAGCTTTATAATTTACTGCATTGGTAACGCCTTCAAAAAGCGGATAAGGAAAACGGCGTGGAATTGTTCCATTGGTTGCGTTACCACTATAAATTACTGGAGTTAAAGCAGGCATGCCTGTTCTCCGCCAGTTAGACCATGTTTCGTAAAAATCCAACATGGTAATGGTATGTGCCCAATATTGGGTAGCAATCATATCCAAACCATTTGCCGGTACATAAGGATGTGCCACCAGATATGCAGCAGCATCAGTAGCACTTACAGTCATTGATGGGTCGTACTGCGATAAATACGTCATTGCCGAAGTTACGCCTGCATTGTAATGTGTAGCTGCGCTACCACCAATATTATAACGCTGTGCAGCCTCTGCCCAAAGCAGCTCTGTTTCTGCATAAGTTAAAATAAAGGTATTACCATCCTTTTTCAACATACCGGGATTCGGTGAGGAATAATCGGTAAAATCTGTATAAGAAGGATCCTGACGTACATCCCTGGCTGCAATACCGCTTAAATCTTTACCGTTTGGCATGCCCTTTTGTACTGCAGCAGTTGTAATGAAAGCAGGATTTTGATCCTTAGTTCCATCGGTTAAATATAGCTTGGTTACAGCAACCTTACCTAAACGCGGGTCGTTATTGGTTTTTAAATAATTGATAAAGGTGCTGCTCCAGCGGGTATAAAAATTCTCTTGACCACCATCTCCCAAAAGCACCTGCGAATTTCTGTTTTTAGTTACACGGTCACCATTGGCATCATGTTTAAAAAATGCATTATCAGCGTCGCTGGTCATGGTTTTCCCTACCGCTTTGTTGATATAGTTTTGTGCCAATGTTGCATCGGCTTTGGTTAGCCTCATGGCCATACGCAACATCAAACTATTGCCAAAACGTTTCCATTTGGCAATGTCACCAGCGAAAATAAGGTCGCCTGTAACTTTATCACCGCTTGCATTTAATGCTGTGCTGGCTTCATCAACCTCTTTTAACAGATCGGCATATATAGCCTGTTGTGCATCATATTTAGGATACAAATTTGCGGTGTAATAACCTCTACCTGCATCAAAATAAGGTATATCGCCATATAAATCGGTTAATCTTTCAAAAATGAGTGCTTTCCAGATTCTACCCATTTGGTAAACGTTGTTATATTGAGGCTTTCCTTTGGTAAATTCAACCAGATCGGCAGCATATTTAACCTGATCGGGATAAGCTTTTTCCCAATAAGCCGCGGTGTAACCTTCGTTAAGCAAGTATTTATCTCCTGCCCAATAACTAATAACAGACGACATTCCCTGCATCATGGTTGAGGCATAGATTAAATTACCTCTCCAGGTTTCGTAAGCAAAATCGATGCTCCCTGTATAATTTAACTGAGCCGTAGATAATAGGAAGTTTGGATTATATTGCTCCTGACTGATAGCTGTTGGATCTGTATTAATTTTTTCAAAGTCTTTTGTACAACCAGTTATCATGGCTAATCCAGATAATAAAAGTGGTACGTATAATTTTATGATCGTTTTCATTTCAATTTTTTTTAAAGGATTATAACTTAACACTTAAATTTAAACCGTAGGTACGTACTGGTGGCACACCACCTAACTCCATACCAGGAATGGTTGCATTATAGCTCGATTCGGGATCAATGTTGTCTGTTTTCTTCATCAGAATGAATAAGTTACGACCAACAAAGCTTACGTTTAAACCTTTAATTTTATTATTGAACATTTTTGCAGGAAAATTATAGCCTAAAATCACCTGTCTGAACTTTATAAAGCTCGCATCCTGCACAAATTGTTTTGATACATTATTAGCAAAATTGGTGTAATAAGTTGCCGCATTTGGTTTGGTAGGGTCAGCAGCAGCGGCAGCATCCAATGCATCACGGTTTTCGAGTGTTGACTGATGCAAACCAAACACATAACCATAATAATCAGTAGCTGAGAAAATTTTGCCACCCCATTTACCGTCGATTAAGAATGAAAGATTAATTCCTTTGTAAGTAAATTCGTTATTCCATCCGGCAGTCCATTTATTGTATGCCGAACCATAAGGTTTCAATTCCCCTCTTTCCGGAATCCCGTCGGCACCTTTAACAATATTGCCATTTGCATCATACTTATAATCGTAAGCCATAACCTGCGCAATAGCCAATCCTTCTAAATTTTGCAAAAAGCCTACATTACTTCTTGAGGTTGCTAATGGTTGCGAGGCGGTACCAGGTGCAAGGGTTAATACTTTATTATCATTGTATGAACCGTTTATGCTTGATGTCCAGTTAAAATCCTTATTCTTTAAAACAACTCCAGATACCAAGCCTTCTATCCCTTTGTTTTGCAAACGGCCAATATTTAAAATGGCAGCGTTATAACCTGTTGTGGTAGAAGCAGGAACAGCCAGGATTTCATCTTTCGATTTTTTATTGTACCAGGTTAAATCGAAGCTCAAACGATCGCCAAAGAACTTCATCTCCGTACCAATCTCTAATTCTGTAGCACTTGACGCTTTTAACGTAGCATTTGGAATTGCTGGATTAACAATATTACCCAATGAGCTTCCATTAACGGTTTCGCTACGTAAATTATAGTATAGTTGGGTTTGGAACGGATCTGTAGCCTGTCCAACCATTGCATAACCTGCCCTGAGTTTACCAAAACTCAAAAAAGATGGTTTCCATAACTCTGAGAAAACAAATGAACCGCTTACAGAGGGATAGATGCTATTGAGTTTATTATCTTTCCCTGGGGTTGCCAGTGTAGAAAACCAGTCATTGCGTAAACTTCCTGTTAAATATAAAATATCCTTATAGGCTAATTCCAAAGTACCATATACCGATTGAGTTTCTTGATCTGTTTGATAAATACCAACAGCTTTACCGCCGGTATTGGCTAAATTATACACGCCAAAAATCTGGAACGAACCACCTGTATTTGTGGTTCCGGCCCCTTTGGTACGACGATAACTGGCACCAAAATTAGGTGTGATTGAAAAATCATCTATTTTAAAAGATTTACCAATTAATGCATCAACGTTAAGGTCAGAAAATTTACTGATCTGCCTCTGTATACCCCCCATCAGCATCGTACGCTGTACCTGAAGGGGTAATACCTAAATAATTATCGTTGTACGAGTCTCTACCTGCACGTAACTGTAAAAACAGTCCGTTATCGAAAGTATATTTTGCGTTGATAGAACTCAATAAACGCTCTCTTTTGGTATTGTGGATAAAATTGTAAGCGGCAAACCAAGGGTTAGTTGCATAGGTATTGCCAGTGTTATACGAAAGCTCAGATCCATCGGGTTTTGTACCCGGCTTAAGTGTTTCAATATTTACGCTGGTTGGTAAAAACGCTGCGTTGTAATTGGCATTACCTGCACCATCTGAAACCATAGGGCGGTTATTTGCTTGTTCTAAAATGTAGTTGAAGCGTGCATCAATTACCAAATTTTTAATGGGATCGAAAGTACCTGATAGGGTAAAGTTTTGTCTGTTTAAGCCAGAGTTTGGCACAACAGAACGGTTAGTTAAATCGCTTGCCGATAGGCGCATTACGCCACCGGTAAATGATTTGTTTAATGCCAGGGTATTGGTAAAGGTTCCCCCTGTTCTATAAAAATCCTCAATATTATTTTCCTGGGCCGAATAAGGTCTGCTCACCCCATCAAACTGAACTACGTTTGATCCATCTAATTTTGCTCCCCAGCTCGAACCGCCTACTTGGGCGGCTGCGGTTGCATCAGCAGGTTTTACCCCATTGGCACCCTGGCCGTAAACATATTGCCAATTGGTTCTATCCATTACCTGTTCGGCTACATAGTTACTGCTAAATTCGATGCTGTTCCCTTTTCCGCTTTTGGTGGTTATTAAAATTACCCCAGCTTTTGCTCTGTTGCCATATAAAGCTGAAGCGGCGGCACCTTTAAGCACCGAAATGCTTTCGATATCATCGGGATTTAAATTGCTAATCGCATCGCCCAGATCGGGAGCGTTATCGTATTGACCGCCGTTGTTTCCAATACCTATTGTACTTCCAAAACCAACAGGGGCACTTTCCATCGGAATACCATTTACCACATATAGTGGTTGTTTTGATGGGCCCATGCTCGAAACCCCACGAATGGTAACATTGGTTGCTGCACCAGCACCGCCAGAAGTACCCGCAATATCCAAACCTGCTACCTTACCCACCAATGAGTTGGTAACGTTATTTTCGCGTGCCTGTGTTAAGGTTTCGCCACCAATTTGCGTAACTGAATAACCTAAAGCTCTTCTTTCTTTTTTGATGCCCAAAGCCGTAACCACTACATCGGTAAGCTGTTTGGTATCTTCTGAAAGCACTATATCGATACTGGTTTGAGCACCGATTGAAATTTCCTTTGTTTGAAAACCTGCAAATGAAACCACCAAAACCGCATTTTCTGGCGCATTTAAAGAAAATTTACCATTTACATCTGTTGAGGTACCAATACCTGTTCCTTTTACCCGAACAGTTGCTCCGGGTAGTGCACCTCCAAGTGCATCTTTAACCGTTCCGCCGATTGGTACTTCCTTATTTTTGCTAATTACAATTAAGCCACCTTCAGAAACAGAATATTTCAGGTTCGTTCTGTTTAAAATGGCTGCCAACACATCAGTAACCAAAGTATTGGTAACAGTAATACTTACATCCTTATTAACAGGAACGTAAGAAGAACTGTAAACAAAATGGTAACTGCTTTGCTGTTCAATAATCTGTAATACCCTGGCCAGTTTTGTTTTCTTAACATCTAAAGAAATTTTTTCCTGAGAAAAAACCGATGCCGAAACATTAAGACAGGTAATGAAAACCATAATACAGGTTAGTTTCATTAGCATAATGAATTTTAAGAGCGCTTTATATTTTGGGCGCCCTTGCAGTAAGTAATAATAAATCATATTTTTGTTTTTTTGGTTGCATAAGTTCTTGGCAGCAATCTGTTTGCGCATAAACTGCCATTAATTAATCAAAAGAGAAATATTTAAGGGCGGTGCTCCAACACCGTCCTTTTTTTCTTCCTATTTTGAGATGATTACCTGTTTTCCCTTTATCTCATATTTAAAATTATTTTCAGTTGCTTTTAAGGCATTCAAAACCTGTTCGATAGTCTCATTTGTAATGGTTGCCGTAAAACGGTATTTTTCTATGGCGGGGTCTGTAAATTTGATTTCTACATTATACCATTTCTCTAAAACATTCTTGATTTCATCAAAATCCTGATCGTAAATCTCAATCCGGTTTTGCGTCCACGCGGTTTCTACAATCGTGCTATCCTTAATTTTAGTGTAATGATTAATGGTAATTTCGGGCTGGGGCGCAGTTGGCTTTACCAGTTTACTTTTTAATTGAGGAGCAACATTTTTATAAAAAGTAACTTTCTGACTTGGTTTAAGGGTAATGGTACCTCCATTTCCATTTACAGCTTCCATTGTAATTAACCCACGGATTAAGGTTGCCTCTGAAGTAATTTCATCAGGATAGGCTTTTACATTAAAAGCCGTGCCCAGCACATTGATATTAAAATCAGTAGTATGCACTTTAAATGGCTTATTTTTGTTGTGTGTAACATCGAAAAAAGCCTCTCCAGTTAAGGTTACTTCTCTGGTTTGATCGTTAAAACCTTTGTTAACGGATAAAGAACTTTTCGCATTCAATAACACAGCAGTACCATCTTGAAGCCTGATTTTTTTGCGCTCGCCGTTTTTGGTAGTGAACGTATTAATCACCTGCGCAGCGTTTTTAACACTATTGTAATGATTATAGTTGTTATAAATAAGTACCGAACCAATAATGAAAATGATTGCCGCAGCAATTTTAAGCCATAAATAAGGGTTAATCTTTACAACCTTTCCTACCGGGAATACACTTTCTTTAAATGTTTCTACTTGTTTGTTTAACGGACGTTTGTTACCGCTCAATATCACAAACAGTTTTTTTGCCTCTGCAATTACCTCCGCCTGTTCTTGATGGGCATTAATATACTTCTCCCAATATCCAATGCAAAGCTTATCTGTTCCAGCGCAATATTGCTGGAAAGTGCTGTCGACTAAAAAGTCTTCTGCATTAAATTTACTTCTATCAACCATTATTGTTTGCCTTTTATATAGCAGTGCCTAAAAGCTTTACTTTTTCCTAAGGAAATTTTAACTTTTTTTTAACATTACCGAATATATGCGTTGAATAGCGACAGAAGAAGGAAATTTAATTTGTGAAATCAACTTTAGAGGGGTAAAAAAAGAATTTTCATGGATAAAAAATCCGGTGATTTTTTCAATATAGATTATGTCGTAATTTTTTTTGGGCGTTTTAACACGCTATCCGCTGTATCTTTTGGTTATCCCTTCGCTTATTAAGCTTCAGGTATACCAAAAGGATGCCGCTGCTATCGTTAACGCAATTCAAGACCTTTTTTACTAAGCCTGGAAAAAATGATTTACGCATTAAATTCCTTTCTCAGGATTTTAAGCGCATCATAAATGGTATTGTAGGCAGTTTTAATGGTTTGATTGCTTTGTTCGGCAATTTGCTCGTAAGTTAATCCATCAAAAAATTTCAGATGGATGAGTTGTTTCTGCCTAAATGTCAACTTTTCCAACGCGTTTTTGAGCTGATGTTTTACCGAGCTCATCACTTTGTACTTTAACAATAAATTCTTCGTAACTCATTTCCATCCAATCGCCATCGGCCCCGGCGTTAAAAAGTGCATCATTAATTTTGCGTTTTCTTTCTAAAATGCGGAGCAACTTACGCTTAAGGAAAGTACGGAGATAGGCTTCTACATTATCTACCCGGGTTAAGCTTTCGTGTTTTTCCCAAATGGTGCTAAAAACAAGATCGGTGGCTTCACTTGCGGTATCGGCATCGGCACAAACCCTGATTCCGAAATTTACCAATGGATAATAAAGCGCAGCATAGAGATCAAAAAACGCATCTTTATCGCCAGTTCGTAATCGTTCCCATAATAAGTGATGCGCTAATTTGTTGTCCATTAATTTGTTAGTTGTTATCGCAATATTAACTAAAAACAACAAGATTATTACGTCCGGATTTTGATCAAAGTGAAAAAACTAAAACTCCACTATCCAAAACTTATCAGTTTATTTTACTTTAAAGCAGTTTTACTAAAAATATGGTATTCTCCTGGTGCCAATGTTTGTGTGTAAATGTTGCCGGCCAGGTTAATATTGCTCCCGAAACCATCTGTCCAATTACCTGCTGTACCAAAATCAATATTGGCTGTTTGGTTTACCACATCAAAGTTTCCAACCACTACAACGGTATTGTTTCCTTCAATTAACTTAATATATTTAATTCCGCCAGCTAAACTATACGTAGAATTTGCTGAATTAAAAATGCTGTTATTTTTCTTTAGCCTGATCAATTTGGCATACACATCGTACAAAGCTTTTCGGTTAGGATCGGTATAATAATCCCACTTAATTGGTTTTTCACCTGTCCTGTTGTTATAATCAATGCTAATATCGTAACCCAATTCTCCAAACTGCCACACCATTTTTGGCCCCGGAATACTAAATAAAAATGCCGCGGCCAATTCCTCCCTTTTTAATGCTGTTGCCAAATTCCCTTTAATTGTATAACTACCTGACCCGTTACCGTAACTGATGTTTTTAAAATTCAGCCTTTCTTCATCATGACTTTCGCCATAGGTAACCAGTCCATCCGATTTAGTAAAACCATGGTTACCATAAAAACCCCATTGAAAATTCGAGTTTCCCAGCCAGCCCATAGTGGCTTCGTTCATGTTTACATTTAGGTTGTTCCACAACATCATCCCATCATCGGCCAGCACCTTTTCTTCAGATTCTTCTGTAAAATGCTCTAAAATCACATAAAAATTATTGCCATCAACGCTTTTTATAAAGGCATTATAATCTTTCCAAATGGCAATACGACTTGCGTCGAACAGCCTGAATTGTGCATCATCTGTTGATGTTTTCTGTGTAAATCCTTTAGAAAGATCGAAGCGGAAACCATCAATTTTATACTGCTGCATCCAAAACTTCATTACATCTTTGGAGAATTTTTTCGTTGCCTGGCTCTCATGGTTAAAATCGTAACCCACATTAAAAGGATGCTTGGCATCAACATTAAACCATGGGCTGGCAGTTGTTGGTTTTGAGCCATCGAAATACAATTGTACCATGGGCGATTGCCCAAATGAATGATTCAACACCATATCCATAATTATGGCAATGCCACGGCCATGGCACTCATCAATAAAATTCTGCAAAGCCGTTTTGGTACCGTAATATTTATCGGGTGCAAAATAAAACGATGGATTATAACCCCAGCTTAAATTCCCTTCGAACTCATTTACGGGCATCAGTTCAATTGCATTTATACCCAAACCTACCAAATAATCGAGTTTGGCCAAGGTTGAAGCATAATTATGATCGGATGTAAAATCGCGGACGAGCAATTCATAAATCACCAGGTTATTTTTATCGGGACGTGTAAAACTGGCATTTCTCCAGGTATAGGTTGGCTGATTGGCCTGCATTGTACTTACAACACCAGTGGTTTTACCCGTTGGATATGCTTTTAAATTTGGATAGGTTGCAGCAGTGATGTGTTGATCGTTATCAGGATCGAGTACTTTTTCGCAATAAGGATCAGCAACTTTTAAATTCCCATCTACATAAAATTGATAGGCATATTCTGAATTCGGATTTAAATTATCGAGCTGAATCCACCAGTAATTTCCATCTGGTGTATTTTTCATCGGTGCAGCAGTTACCAACCAATTGTTAAATTCGCCAATCAATGAAACTGATTTTTTACCCGGGGCATAAAGTGTTACAATGGCTGATGTGCCATTATTGATAAATACTACTCCATCTTTTGCTCCCGAAGGTAAATCTGCCTTTTGATTGGTTGGCGTTGGCTCTATACCTCTGTCATTTGATGCTTTTTTACATGCTGTACTAAAAGTTATTACTAATAGTAAAAGGTAAACAATGGTTTTGACTCTTTTTGTTTCGTGCAGGCACGAACCAAGGCGGTTAGTTATTCTTTTCATTTGGTTAGGATTATTATTGGTTTTACCACAGAGAACACCGAGTTATCACAGAGCGCACTGAAAATAAATATTTTATGTACCTCGTTCTGTGTTCCCACAGAACGAAATCCTCACTATCTCCTCGGTCTGTGTCCTCACAGACCGAAATATGAGTAATGGACTAAAATCTCGCTAGTGGTTTGTGAGGACACAAACCACGGGAATATGAGTAATGTCTGTGAGGACACAGACCATGGAGTAGGTTTAGACCGATCTATTTTCTTCAACACCGAGTTTCGATGCCAAAATTTCATCAGTTTTTTTTGGTTCGTGGATAAACAGATAACAGATTATAGCAGCCAGAATCATTAAACCGCCACCGAGTTGAACGGCTAAAAGTCTATCATTATTCAGAACATTACGCATCAGCCAGCCAAAACCTAATGAGGCAATAATCTCTGGCAAAACAATAAAAAAGTTAAAAATCCCCATGTAGATCCCGATTTTATCTTTTGGTAACGATCCGCTTAACATGGCATAAGGCATAGAAAGGATACTCGCCCAGGCAATACCAACGCCTGTCATACATAAATACAACATATTTTTATCGTGCACCCAGGCTACACTGATTAAGCCAATGGCCCCGCAAATTAAACAGAGCGCGTGCGTGGTTTTTCTACCCAATGCATCGGCAATTTTTGGCAGCACCAATGCAAAAAGAAAAGTGATTACGCTATAATAGGCAAGTGTTAAACTTCCAAAATCTGCACCTTGTGCATAAACCGGATCTGCTGCATCTTTCCCGCCAAAAACATTCACAGCAACAGCCGTGGTGTAATAAAACCACATTAAAAATAAGCCTGGCCACGTAAAAAACTGCACCAAAGAAACAATCTGCATCCTTTTGGGCATATTTTTTAATGCACCAAAAATTTCGCGGGCACCACCACCAAAACCTTTGTTGCTTTCTTTAACTTTTTCATTAAAATCCACTTCTTGTGGCGGGTATTCTTTAGTGGTAAAAACCGTCCATAATACAGCGGCTAAAAAGAAAAATGCGCCGATATAAAAAGAAAATTTAACGTTTTCAGGAATATTGCCTTTTTCTGCTGTGTTGGTTAAATGGAAAACATTGTTCATAATCCATGGCAAAGCCGATGCCACACTCCCACCCAATCCAATCATCATGCTTTGCATAATAAAACCTCGGTTAACCTGGCTATCAGGCAATTTATCGGTAACAAAAGCGCGGAAAGGTTCCATGGCAATGTTTCCAAAAACATCTAAAACCCAAAGCAGGCCGGCTGCCATCCATAATACGCTGCTATGTGGCATAAAAATTAAAGCAATACTGCTTACAATCGCACCAACCATAAAATATGGTCTTCTTCTGCCCCATTTTGGATGCCAGGTACGATCGCTCAGGTAACCAATAATCGGTTGTACCAATAAGCCTGTTAAAGGTGCTGCCAAAAACAATAACGGAACCTGATCGGGATTGGCCCCCAGGTTTTCGTAAATACGCCCCATGTTGGCACGCTGTAAATCCCAACCGAACTGGATGCCAAAAAAACCTACACTCATGTTAATGATTTGAACAAGTGTTAATTTTGGGTTCTCGAATATTGTTTTTAAACTCATTTTGGTTTGTTTAAGCGCTTAGCGCAGGGCGCATGGCGTTACATTTTGGTTATAAATAATGTTCAATCGCTACCCGCGTTACGTTTAACGCATTGCTAATGATTAGAATTCTATCACCTGTGCGCTAACGGGTGTAACGGTTACGGGTATACTAGTTCCTGCCGGGATGTTTAATTTCCTTTCGGTTAACAAATCTGTAACCGGGGATGAATGTTTAACTTTTAAAATCTGATCTGGGATTTCGATATTGGCGTTTAAAGTTTGTGTTCTGTCGAAATTGGCCACAACCAATAAACGTTGTTTACCGGAGTACCGGATAAAAGCATACATGCGGTTATTCATATTCCCAGTAACAGGAACTTCATATATCTCTCCATTTACTACCGCATCGCTGGTTGTGGTAACTTTTAGCAATTGTGTGTAATATGCTCGCAGGCTTTGTTGCGCAGCACTTAGTTTCTGACCATCGAATAAACCTCCGTTCATCCATTTCTGGTGATCGGGAACGCCCCAATAATCGAATATTGTTGTGCGGTTATCATCGCCACCGAAACCTTCTTGCCCTTTGCCTTGCTCGCCAACTTCCTGCCCGGAATAAAGCATTACCGGACCTGAACCCAGGGTAGCCGAAATAACCATTGCAGGCAAAGCCAGTTCGGCTTTTCCTGCAAATCCTGCTGATGCAATGCGTTCTTCATCGTGATTTTCTAAAAAGCGCAACATATGTTTGCCAAAACCAGCACTTTCTACCTGCCACACCTGCTTAATTGCTGCTACATCTGCAGTTGGTTCATTTTTGATCAGTTTTTTAAGGCCATCGTATAAACCCACTTTATCATATAGGTAATCGAATTTACCCTCATCCAAATACTGCTTGTAAACTGTTGGATTGTAAGCCTCTCCCAAGAAAATAAGATCGGGGTTAACTTGTTTTACTTGTGGTATAACCCAATTCCAAAAGGCAATGGGTACCATTTCGGCCATATCACACCTAAAGCCATCTACGCCTTTTTTAGTCCAGTATATTAAAATATCCCGCATTTTAAGCCAAACAGGTGGAATGGGATCGAAATATTGTTTTTCTCCATTCAGGTAGTCTACTCCATAATTTAATTTAATGGTTTCGTACCAATCATCATATTTGGGTTGGGCAGAAAAAACGTTATTACCAGTTGCCTTTGCTGGATTTTCTTCAAATTTCCCATCTTGTAAGGCGGAGATGGGGGTAGATTTTGATCCTGATGTGGGTACTGAAAATGGTTGACCAGGGGTATAGTAAAAATCGTTGGTGGTACTAAAAGCTTTTGTAACATCGTCTTTTTCCCCAAAGTCGGTTACTCCACTTGGTTTTGTATAAGAATGATAGCTTCTGGCAACGTGATTGGGCACAAAATCGATAAGCATTTTCAGGTTATGATCATGTGTTCTCTTTACCAAAGCCTCAAATTCTTTCATCCGGTTTTTAACGTCAACAGCTAAATCAGGGTCAACATCATAATAATCTCGGATAGCGTATGGAGAACCTGCTTTGCCCTTTACTACATCGGCATCGTCTACTTTAATTCCGTAAGCACTATAATCAGTTAAACTTGCATGGGCCAGTACGCCGGTATACCAAACATAATTTACGTGGAGTTCTTTTATGCCTGCTAAAGCCTTATCGCTGATATCATTAAACTTGCCAGAACCGTTCTGTTCAATGGTTCCGTAAGGGATATTGGTTGTATTTTTATTCCCAAATAAACGGGGCAATAACTGGTAAATAACGATTTGTTTATCGTTCATTTTTGTACGCTTTTTTTGTGCAAAGGATGATAATGTAAGAATGGCAAAAGTAATAAAAAGTGTTATGTACCTACCCTTACCTCCTCCAAAAGGGAACAGAGATAGGACTGAAAAGGTTTTTCTATTTACGGAAGATTGAAATTTTAACCCGTTACCCACAGCCTTTAAACCCTTTACATTCCTCATACCAACGCTGCATTATTTACTTCGATTTCGGTATTTCCAGCCAATTTATAAACCTGGTTTCTAATGCCGATTTCTAAATCGATTGTTGCATTATTTTTTATACTGATACCGTTTTCGGTAATGTTAATTTTTAAGGTTGCGCCTCTAAAACCAATGGTAAAAGAAAATGATTTCCATTTATCAGGTAAGAAGGGATTAAATTGAAGTTTACCGTTTCTAACCCGCATACCCGCAAAACCTTCTACCACACTCATCCAGGTACCTGCCATTGAGGTAATGTGCAGGCCATCTTCGGTATCGTTGTTATAGTCATCAAGATCTAAACGTGCTGTGCGCAGGTAAAATTCGTAGGCACGCGCTTCATCATTTAATTTTGCAGCCAATATGCTGTGTACGCAAGGCGATAAAGAGCTTTCATGCACGGTGCGCGGCTCGTAAAAGTCGAAGTTTCGTTTTAAAGTATCGAGATCATAATTTTCTTCAAAAAAGTACAATCCTTGTAAAACATCGGCCTGTTTAATAAAGCACGACCTCAAAATCCTGTCCCAACTCCATTTCTGGTTAATTGGTCGTTCACTTGCAGGGAGATCACTAACCAAAGTCTGTTCTTTATCCAAATAACCATCCTGTTGTAAGAAAATGCCAAGTTTTTCATCATGAGGGTAATACATTTTCTCAATAATATCGGCCCAATCCGCAAACTCTTGCTGATTAAAATTTATGCTTTTTAGTAAGCTGTTGTATTTTTCTGGTTGTTGTGTTTTTACAATTTCAGCGGCTTCGGTTGCATATTTCATGCACCATGTAGCTAAAATATTGGTGTACCAGTTATTGTTTACGTTGTTTTCGTATTCATTTGGTCCGGTTACGCCAAGCATTACATATTGTTGTTTATCGTTGCTCCAGTTAACACGTTGTTTCCAGAAACGGGCAATACCGATTAATACTTCTAAACCAAAATCTGATAAATAATTGTCGTCGCCTGTATAACGGATGTAATTAAAAATGGCAAAGGCAATGGCACCGTTGCGGTGAATTTCTTCAAAAGTAATTTCCCACTCGTTGTGGCATTCTTCGCCATTCATGGTAACCATTGGGTATAATGCAGCCCCATCTTTAAAACCTAATTTTGCTGCATTTTCAATTGCTTTACCCAATTGTTTATGGCGGTACACCAACAAGTTTTTGCTTACTTCCTGTGGGGCTGTAGCCAGGTAAAATGGCACACAATAAGCTTCAGTATCCCAATAGGTAGAGCCACCGTATTTTTCGCCTGTAAAACCTTTCGGACCGATATTCAATCGATCATCTTTGCCGGTGTAGGTTTGGAAAAGCTGAAAAATATTGAAGCGAATGGCTTGCTGGGCCGAAACATCTCCTTCAATTATGATATCACTTTCTTCCCATTTGGTTGCCCAGGCTTCGGTTTGTTCTTTTAATAAAGTATCAAATCCTTTAGCAGATGCTTTGGCAATAACTGCTTTTGTTTCTTTTAAAAGAGATTCTTTAGCATAATTCTCTGAAGATAAATTAGCAGCAATTTTAACCAGGGTAATCTCCTCGTTTGCTTTAACATCAAGAGAAAAAGTTTGTGCAACGAATTTTTCTTTACGTACCGCCTCTGGATTAATGTTTAGTTTTTCGGCGTTTTTATACAGTTCGATATTGCTTCCGGTACAAACCTCAAACTCAGTTTTCTTTGTTCTTAATTTGATATAGGCCTCGGTTCCTAAAATTTCATCAGCTACCTTATCCCAAAATTTTTCATCGTAGTTACTGTCCTGGTTTTTAACATCGCCATCAATAAAAGGCGTTAAAGTTAACTTACCATCAAAATTTAAGGGGGTAATGGTGTATTTAATGGCACCAACTTCATCATCGGCTATGCTGCAAAAACGGGTAGCTTTTACTTTCAGGGTTTTTCCGCTTTTTAATTTTGCGGTAAAGGTCCGCTCCAGGTAACCGGCATGCATATTCAATACACGTTTGAAATCTTGTACTTCTGCTGTTGCCAGATCAAGAATTTCATCATCAAGCTTTACTTCAATACCAACCCAGTTTGCCGCATTTAATACTTTGGCAAAATATTCAGGATAGCCATTTTTCCACCATCCCACACGGGTTTTATCTGGATAATATACCCCTGCAACATAGTTACCAGATAGGGTTTCGCCGCTGTAAGTTTCTTCAAAATTTGCACGCTGCCCCATGCGACCATTGCCCAGGCTGAAAATACTTTCCGAAATCTTATTCAAATGTGGATCAAAGCCTTCTTCGATAATATTCCACTCATCTGCCTTAATGTAATTTTTCATAATTGAAAATTGAGTAGTGAGGTGCAAAGATTGGAGGGCATGCCTCTAAACCTTGTACCGCACACTAAACTATAAATTCTCTAAATCTGTAACTGTTAATTTGTTTAATCCGCTTACTACTACATCGGCCTGCGTAAGCACACTTTTTTCGCCGATTCCAATGGCTTTCATCCCACCTCTTTTTGCGGCTTCTACGCCTGCAACGGCATCTTCAAAAACCACACATTCTTCGGGTTTAAAGCCCAAAAGTTCGGCACCTTTTAAAAAAACCTCAGGGTCGGGTTTTGATTTGGTAACCATATTGCCATCTACAATCTCATCGAAGAAATGGGCCAGGTGCGTTTTCTCCAGAATGATGCCTGAGTTTTTACTTGCTGAGCCTAAAGCCAATTTATAACCCGCTTTGTGAATGGCGGTTAAAAAATCAACTGTACCAGGTAATACTTCAGCCGGCGTCATCTTCGTGATCATATCTACATACCAGCTGTTTTTTAAACTGGCCAGTTCTTCTTTTTCTCGATCAGTTTTTTCTACACCACCCCAGCTTAAAATTTTATTTAAACTTTCTACCCGGCTAACGCCTTTCAACTGCTCATTCTGCGCTTCGGTAAAATCGAAACCCATGGTATTGGCTAAACGTTTCCACGCTTTATAATGGTAAACCGCAGTATCAACCAGTACACCATCTAAATCGAAAAGGCAAGCCTTTATTGAGGCAGAAGGCGTAAGTTTGAAGGTAGAAGGTTCTATATGACTATTATTTTGCATCTTTATTTTATATATTTTAATAAGTATCAGGTTTCAAGGCATAGTATTTATTTGGCAATAGGCAATTACCTTCCGCCTTAAACCCTCAACCTCTACCTTAATTCGAGCACTAAAGTTGTTTTAGCGGGCACTTTGATGTTTTTAAATTCGACGTTTTCTCCGGTAATTACATTTTTTGCAGTGGTAATTCCTTTTGTTCTTTCGGCAAAACGATCGGTATTTAAAGTTTTTTCTTTTTCAGTATTGTTTACAATAACCATTACCGAGCCTTTTAGTTCGTTGGTATAACGGAAATAAACATAAATATCATCCTGAGGCACAAATTGCATCAACTTTCCGGTTTGTAAAGCTGCACTGGTTTTTCGGAAATTTGCCAATGTTTTTACAAAGTTGAAAGCTTCATTCTCTTTGTTTGTACGACCATCAGCAATGAATTTATCCTTTTTATCATTCTTCCAGCCCCCAGGAAAATCAGAGCGGATTAACCCATCTGGATTGGAAAAATTTTTCATTAAAATTTCAGTACCATAATACATTTCAGGGATACCACGCATGGTAAGTAAAATGCTCATGCCCATTTTATATTTGTCGAAATCTTCGCCAACCATCGAATAGAAGCGGCTCATATCGTGGTTATCTAAAAAGATGCAATTGGTATTTGGATTTTTATAAAGAAAATCGTGTGCCAGGGTGGCATATAAACGGTTAATTCCATCTACCCAGCCGTTTTTACCATTAATTCCTTCGTAAATGGCATCTTTTAAAGTGGCATCGGTTATGCCTTGCAAGTGGGTGTCAAAACCACGGTTAACCGTATTTCCACCTGTAAAAAAGGCCTGATTGGCTACAGCAGTTACCAATGTTTCGCCAAAAACAGATAAATGCGGAAATTCTGCCTGCACTTTAAGTGCCCAGTCTGCCATGTAAGCCGGATCGTTATAGCCATAAGTATCTAAGCGCAAACCATCAATACCTGCATACTCAATCCACCAGATGTGGTTTTGGGTTAAGTAATTTTGCACATAAGGGTTAGTTTGGTTTAAATCGGGCATTGAAGGTACAAACCAGCCATCGAGCATTTGTTTCCGATCTGCCGCAGAGGCGTGTATATCCATTACAGTTTGATCGCGGTAACTGGTTTGCGTATATGTTGGCCACTGGTTCAGCCAGCTTTTCATTGGTAAATCTTTATAAAACCAATGTTGGGTACCAATGTGGTTGTGTACAATATCTTTAATCACTTTTAATCCTTTGGCATGGGCCAACTCTACATATTTTTTGTAAAGTGCATTTGTTCCATAACGGGGATCTATTTTGTAATGATCGGTTACCGCATAACCATGGTATGAAGCGTGTGGCATGTCATTTTCTACTTCAGGGGTCATCCAAACAGTGGTTACGCCTAAATCTTTAAGGTAATCGAGGTGGTTCATTACCCCCTGGATATCTCCGCCATGGCGGTAATACATGCTATCGCGGTTGAGTGCGGTTTCTGTTAAACCCTGCACAATGTCGTTGCTTTCATCTCCGTTCGAAAAACGATCGGGCATAAGCAGGTAAATAAAATCTTTATTGGTTACGCCCTGAATTCTGCCGGCACTTTTATCGCGGCTTTTAAATTCGTAAGCATAACTGAATATCTTTTTGCCATTTACCGAAAAATTAATTGGAAAGCTTCCTGGTTTTACGGTTTGGGCAATGTTTAAATCGAGAAAAAGGTAATTAGGATTTTCAACTTTGTTTACTTTTACCAGTTTTACGCCTGGGTAAGTAAGGCTTACTGTAGCATTGGCAATGTTATCGCCATGCACAAGTAATTGTAATTTAGGGTTGTGCATGCCTGTAAACCAGAACATAGGTTCTACACGCTCCAGCTTTTGTGCAAACAGATTGTTTGTTAGCAAAACAACCAATAGGGTAAAAATGGATGTTACGCATTTAAAAAAAGAAGTGTTAGTATGATTATGAATTGGAAACGGATAATTTGGATGGGTATGAGATCTGTTCATGCTAAAACTTTAAAGATTTTAAAAAAAGCCCTGCAGCATGTAACTGCAGGGCAGATAATAAGGATTAGTTTTTAACCATTGTAGCTTTTTTAGCGGCTACATCTAAAGTAATGGTATAAGTTCCGGGAACGGTTACGGCAATGTTATCGCCTCCAGTGGTTAAAGCAGTTATGCTACCACCGAGATTAACTGTCCAATCGTGTTTGAATCTGAATTTCAATGCACCAGTGGTTAAAGTGGTTTTAACGGAGTAATTATTTGATTTTCCATCATTTACCACTTTCATGTCGGTATCATTGTTCCAGCCACCCAAAGTTGCATCTCCAATAATCGACCATTCGTTCGGTGTTGTAAAAGCTATGGTTTTGGCATTTAAATCAACGGTTACCTGTTTCACTATGGCATCTGGTGATTTTAAGTTATCTCCTACGCTACTGCTGATTTTACCCGCACCTGCATCGCCATAGGCTACATCCCATTTTTTGGCAGGTGTAATTTTAAATTCCAGATTTCCTGCGGTATAAGCAATCATTCCGGTATAAATACCATTGCTTGATAGCGAAATTAAACTGTCTGCAGTAGTAGGATCCCAACCCTGATAAGCTCCGGGAGCATAAATCCATGCTGAAGCCAAATAAGGGGTTGCAGTAATCGTTATTACATTAGAATAGGTTATGGAATTTGCTGCAGCACCCGATTTTAATCTTACTTCTAATTGGGTTGAAGTACCAATTTTGCCACCCAAAGCCAACATCATATTATTAAAATCGTTTACAGTTGGCGAATATGAGGTGTTGCTGATTACATATTCTTTCGGCGCTGCGAAGTTTTTCCCTTTAAGATCGAACTGCAATGTAGAAGTTACCGGAATAGTATAACCTGTTACTGTTGGTGCCGGAAAAGTTAGTGTTAATGCTGGTTTTGCCCCGTTTGCCTGTACCAGACTTAAAGTAGTTGCCGAAGCTGTAAGTGTGCCTGCCGCACTTACATTGGAAACGGTTTGCGTTTCTTCTTTTTTACAAGACCATAGCGATAAGGTTATCAGACTTAAAGCAAGGGATTTTAAAAATATTGTTTTCATCTCTTATAAATTTTAAGATTAATAACCTGGGTTTTGAACCAAATTCGGATTAACGATAATATCTGCCGATGGAATTGGATATAAATTGCGGTACGCAGGAACACTGGTTCCTGATTTTACACCACCTTTAAATGGCCATAAATAGGTAGCACCTGTAAATTTACCATAACGTACCAAATCTGTACGGCGGTGACCTTCCCAGTATAACTCGCGGCCACGCTCATCTAAATAGAAATCAACTGTAAGTGAAGCTGTGGTTAAATTCCCGTTATTATTTCCATAAGCTCTTTGACGTAATGCATTTACGTATGTTAAAGCCAGTGCAGCACTACCTCCTGAACCTCCACGGGCAACTGCTTCTCCATAAATTAAATATTGTTCAGCTAAACGAAACAAAGCAAAATCAAGTGAGCTAAATGTTCCATTTAACGATGCAGGTGTAGAACCTGTTGAAGTAACATTCTTAAATTTTGTTACCCTTAAACCATCGGTAAAAGTGCCAATTTCATCAACCGTACTTTTTGCACCAAAGAAAACACCACGTTTATCCTGTGTTCCGTTTGGATCAGGAAATAGCGCAGGCAAATTCTGGCGGGTTCTGTTACCGCCCCAACCACCGTTTGGCACACCATAAGAAGCTGTACCCATATCGGCATTAATGCCTGCATTAATCAAAAATGTTGTACCACCATAGTTGGTACCGGTTACGCCATCGTAATTGATGGTTAAAATATTTTCAGTATTGTTAATGTTGTTATCAGCTTTGAAAAGATCCATATAATTGGCTTTTAAAGTGTAACCTGCATTAATTACCTTGCTTGAATAGGTAATGGCTTCTGTATATTTTGCAGTACCTGTGTATACTTGTGCATTTAAATATAATCTTGCCAATAATGCCCAATCGGCACCTTTATCTGCGCGGCCATACTCGTTTGAGCGGGCTTCAGCCAAATCGCCTTCTATAGCTTTCAATTCTGATTCTATATAAGTAAACAAAGCTGCTCTACTGGTTTGTTTAGGTGCAACTTTACCAATCTGATCATCTTCGGTAACAAATGGAGGATTACCAAAGGCATCCATCAACACCCAATATTGATAAGCACGTAAAAAACGGGCTTCTGCACGGTATCTCTGAATTGCAGTTGCATCAGCACCTGTTATGTTGCGAGAGGCCAATTTATCCGGTGTGCTTTCGCGAAGAAATTCGTTACAAACAGTAATCTGTAAAATACTTCTTGAGTATAAGCCACGTAAAAACTGGTTATCAACAGCCCAGGTAGAATTGTCTAGTTCTGGAATACCGGTATCTCCCCAGGCGCAGATAGCTTCATCAGTGGTTAACTCCTGCGAAGTCCAGAATAACCTTAAAAAATCTGCAAAGCCAGAGTTTAAGCCACCCACATCACTGTTATCGGATCCGGTAGAACTGGTAAGTGCATAGGTTGCATACAATTTAACCAAACTTTGTTTGTAACCTGCCGGTGTTGCATAAACGGAAGCAGAAGTTACATCGTTGGTAGGCAATACATTTAAATTGTCTTTTTTGCATGAATTTAATGACAGCAGTAATACGCCTGATGCCAATATTATTTTAAATGAATTTTTCATTCTTTATCTCTTTATTAAAACCCTACGTTAAACCCTAATGTGTATGTACGTGGCCTTGGATATAAGTTATAATCAATACCGCTGCTCAGTTCAGGATCGATACCTCCGTAATTGGTTACGGTAAAAACATTCTGGCAGTTTGCCGAAATCCTTAAAGTAGCTGTGCCGTTTTTAGAAAGCTTACCTGCATTAAAAGCTATACCTGCATTGTCCATTTTTAAGAATGAAGCATTTTTAACATAGTAATCGCTTAAAAACTGGTTGTTCTGGAAATTTGTGTTTAAAAAATCGCTTGATGCATTGTTGATCACACCAGCCGAGCTTAAAATATTAGCCCTGATACCGAAATTTGAAGAAACGTTATCGTAAACATAATTGCCAAGATTAGCCCTTAATGTTGTGGTAAAACTCCATTTTTTATAGTTAAAAGTGGTGTTAAATCCGAAAGTAACATTAGGATCGGCAGATTTATAAAAGTATTGGTCGCTGGTGTTTACCACGCCATCACCGTTTAAATCTTCATACACACCTTCCAATGGTTTTCCTGATGGATCGTAAACCTGTTTGTAAACAAAATATGATCCTGGAATCTGGTTAACGGCGTTGTATTTTAAGTGGATACCAGTACCGCCGGTAATGTCTCCCGCATCAACCTTGAATCCCGAATTAGGGTTTAAAGTTAAATTGGTAACTTTTCTTTTGTTGTAAGCAACGTTCACGCCAAAATCCCAACTGATGTTTTCGGTTTTAATGGCTGCAAAATTAATGCTGGCTTCAGCACCTCTAACATCCATATTACCAACATTGGTTGTTAATTCGTTATTGAAGTTGGTACCTACAGGGATATTGATTTTACTCAACAGATCAGAAGTTTTTTTGTAATACACATCAATACTTCCATATAAACGGCCTTTCATAAAACCATAATCCAAACCTGCGTTATAGGTGGTTGTGGTTTCCCATTTCAAATCCGGATCGTAAGCTGCCGGGGTATAATAGTTGTAATAAGTATTGCCAATCTGGTACTGGCCGGTATTGCTGTTGGCATAATATTTTGATAAATAATCATAATAGCCGATACCATCTTTATTTCCCGTTTCACCATAACTTAAACGAAGCTTTAAGTCGGAAACAGATTGACTGTCTTTTAAGAAATTCTCACCCGAAATTCTCCAGGTAAACGCTGCTGAAGGGAAATAACCCCAACGGTTCTGCTCAGAAAATTTAGAAGAAGCATCTGCCCTTAATGTTCCTGATAAGATATATTTATCAGCCAAGGTGTATATAAACCTTCCGTAGTACGACAATAATTTATCGCGATCTGTAGAGAAAGGGAAAACCGGAACTACCAGTTCTTCACCTGTTCCTTTGTATGAAGTAAAATTGAAACCCGTTTTCGAGTTATCGTAATAACCGTAACCAGCAGTTACATCAAAACGGCTTCTGATGCTTGCCACAGTGTGCGCATAGTTTAAATAAAACTCCGAAAGCTTATTGGTTTCGGTATTTAATGAGCGTGTATAAGAGCCTGAAGTAGAGATACTTTGCGCTGCATAAACCGGAACACTAACCGATCCGTAACCTTTGGATAAATCGTAACCTAAATTTAAGTTGGCATGCAACTCAGGCAAAAAGTGAAATGAATAATCGAAACGTGCATTACCGAAACTTCTTTCAGCATTGCCATTGTTATCGTTTAATCTGATTAACCCTACCGGGTTACGTGGTGCATTTGGGTTAACAGAACCATCGCTTCTTAACCATTCGAAATAATTTCCGAATTTGTTATTGGCCGTTACCTGTTGTGTTGGATCGAATTGAATGGCAGAACCTACAGCACCTGCATTGGCAAAATGCGATTCGGTTAATGCACCTTTTAAATTCAGATCGATTTTTAAGTGATCTTGAAATAAGCGTGGAGAAATGCTGATTGCCCCGGTACCGCGAGAAAATTTATCGGTAATTAACAAACCCTGCTGATCTAAATAGCCAGCAGAAACACGATAAGGAACACCTTTAAATGAACCTGCAATGCTTAAACTGTTATCGGTAGAAAATGCATTCTGGTAAATTTCATCTTGCCAGTCGGTATTTGCATTGCCCAACAACGCAGTATATTTTTTACCATCATCGTATGATGCATTGGGATTGGCGTTTACAAAATCGCGGATTTGGCCAGAAGATAAAATATTAACTTTTTTAGCTACGGTAGCGATTGAGTTGTTGGTACTAAAATTAAAAACCGGAGCACCTGATGCACCTTTTTTAGTAGTGATTAAAATTACCCCGTTTGATGCTCTTGATCCATAAATGGCCGTTGCATTGGCATCTTTTAATACAGTAAAGGTTTCAATATCATTAGGGTTTACCAATGATAACGGACTTGGCGCATTACCAATAGAGTTGCCACTGAACGGCACCCCATCAATTACGATAAGCGGATCGTTACTTGCATTTAAAGATGCACCACCACGGATACGGATGGTACTACCAACACCTGGTTGCCCGCTGTTTGAGATAATGTTTACCCCTGCTACCTTACCCTGAATTAATTGCTCGGGTGTAGTAATGGTACCTTTTTGAAAATCTTTCGAATTTACTGTAGTGATAGATCCCGTTAGGTTTTTCTTTTCGGCAGTACCATAACCGATTACCACAACTTCGTTCAGTTTTTGTGCATCTGGCACCAATTTAAAATCAACAGTTGCATTTGCCGAAACGCTAACTGCTTTATCAAGGGTTTGATAACCGATAAAACTTGCAGATAGGGTTACCGAACCGCTCGATAGGCCTGCAAGTTTAAAATTACCGTTTCCATCAGTTGATGTACTTCTTGTTGTACCTTTTACAACTACAGAAGCACCGGGTAGTGGAAGGCCGGTTTCATCAAGCACCTTACCAGATACTGATCCGGTTTGTGCTTTTACCATTAATGCTGAAAAAACCAACAGCACCAAAAGCCCCTGTTTTAACAGGTAAAATACTCTCATATTTGAAGCTCGTTTAAGTATAAAAATTTGGTTAAATATTATAGTGATTTACACATAGGACTAATTTACAGCTGTTATGGAGATTTCAAAATTTATTTAAAAAATATATTTGGCGCAGCAAAAGCTTAATAAAAACTAGTTCAAAAATCTGTTTTTTTGTACCCATAATAAGTCACATTAAATAATTGTTAAATATTTAATTAATTATAAATCAATTACTTATAAATGTTAAATTTCAAATTAAAGTGTAAATTCTACACTAAGCCATTTTTGAGGCTTTTTTCGGGAACGTTCCCGAAAAAATTAGATCAAAATTTAGTCATCTTTCGGGAACGTTCCCGAAAATCGGTCAGAATTCTGCGTATTTTACACTAAGTGAAGAAATTTTTTGAGAATTTGGAGTTCAAAACAGCCCCGTTTTTAAGGCCGTTTTTTAATCTTTTTTTGTCGAATTCCGTTTAATGATTTTCGACTCTAAAACCACCTCATTTGATTCGTTTTTATCAGCATGATCATCTAAAATAGTAAACAGTAATTTTGCGGCCTGCTCCCCTATTTCAGCTGCCGGCTGAGTGATGGTGGTAAGCGAAGGGTTTAGCAATGGTGCAATTTCCAGACTGGAAAAGCTGATTACTTTTAAATCTTTGGGAATATTAAGGTTGAGGTCGTAACAGGCATAATATGTAGCAAAGGCCAAACGTTCTACCGAAGTAAAAATGCCGTCTGGTTTTAACTGTGTTAAGGCATTTTTTATGATAGTGCTGTTCTCCTCATAACTATTGCTGCAATCTACAATCAGGTTTTCTTCAAAAGGAACCTGATGTTTGGCCAATGCATCAATATAACCCTGCATACGTGTTTTACCGATTGATAAACTTTTATTCACCACCAGGTAGGCAACACGTTTACAGCCCTGCTCTATTAAATGCTCGGTAGCCAAAAAGCTGCTGTTATAATCGTTGGTAATTACCCTCGGCGTATCAATATCTTCGTAAATCCTATCAAAAAATACCAGGGGCAATCTTTTAGCACCAAACTTATTCAGGTAATTGTGGTCATTTGCTTCACCAGAAACCGACATTACAATACCATCAGCTCTTCCGTTGTGTAAATGCCGTATAAAGTTGACTTCTTTTTTGTAATCATCATCCGTTACATAAATCAGAATGTGGTAGCCATTTTCACGCGCTACGCGCTCTATACCGTGAATAGCCTGCGAGAAATAATTATTGGCCAGCTCGGGCACAATAACCGCAATAGTTTTACTTTTCTGTTCCCTTAAATTACTGGCGTAATGGTTTGGCTGGTAGTTTAATTCTTTCGCTTTAGATAATATGCGTGCTTTGGTAACATCATTAATGTCACTATTATCTCTAAAAGCCCTCGAAATTGTAGAAGTAGATAAATTTAAAGCTTCTGCTAACTTCTTAATATTAATACTATCCATTTTGGCTATTTAACTCAATTAATTTGAATTAATGCTGTAAATATAAACTATAAATGCACCAAATATTTGTTAAGAACCACAATTTATCAATTTATAGCTATTGCCCGATTGCAAGCAATGCCAAGATTAAAAAAGTGACGACCGCCAAACCAATAAATTATTCAAATAAATATTCATTTTTTTTAAAACAAAAAGCATCTTTACAGCTTTAATAAAAAAGCATCTTTACAGCTTTAATAGTAATACTATTAAACATTTTCGCACCTACCTACGCTAAACGAAACTGAATGAAAATAAAATTACAAAATGGCAAATAAAAAAATACTCATCGCAGATGATGATGAGGGCATTGTTGACGCTGTTACTATGATTTTGGAAGTGATGGGTTATGACGTAGAATATACGTATGATGGTGGTGCGGTAATTGATGCTGTAAAAAACAGACCAGATTTAATCTTACTTGATATTTGGATGAGTGGCCACGATGGCAGGGATATATGCAAGCAACTTAAAAACGACCCCGAATTTATGGCGATTCCCATTTTAATGATTTCTGCCAGCAGAGATATCAGGCAATCTGCAATGGACGCCGGCGCAAACGATTTTATGGAAAAACCATTCGAAATGGATTCATTGCTGAATAAAGTAGATATGTTGCTGAATTAGACTGATATCGTTTTAAAAACCTCATCCTGAATTCATTACAAAGGCGAAAATCGTTTTTAATTAAATATTGTCTAAAACTTACCATTAATTATCCCTTATAATCACAAAGGCAATAGAACCCTAAGATCATTACTTTAATTTCTTAATGGTCAAACTTAGTTTCCTGAGTACATCTTAGTAAAATACCTCGTTTTAAAGCCTGCTTCTATATTTATAAATCTTCATATCTGATTGATTCATTGTTCAGCAGTTTCTATCATTCACATTCCTGGTTTTCATTTGTGTAAAACGATTGCAACAGGCAATATTATGTAAAGAAAAAAATCTTATATTAAAATACTAAAAAAAATAGCGAAATTTAGCTATTCTACATGCCCGATGAAACCTCAATAGCGTTAAGAAAGATAATCCACATTGATATGGATGCTTTTTATGCATCTGTAGAGCAACGCGATTTCCCCGAATACCGAGGTAAACCACTCGTAGTTGGCGGTAAACCCGATAGTAGAGGAGTGGTATCTACAGCCAGCTATGAAGCCCGACAATACGGAATCCGTTCGGCAATGCCATCAAGCAAGGCTTATCAGCTCTGTCCATCGGCCATTTTTGTATATCCGCGGTTTGATGCATATACTACTGCCTCTAAAGCCATTAGAGAAATCTTTAGCCGTTATACAGATCTTATCGAACCTTTATCACTAGATGAGGCCTACCTTGATGTTACCGTAGATAAATTGGGAATTGGCTCGGCAATCGACATTGCACAATCGATTAAAGATGCAATTAAAAATGAGTTAAATTTAACAGCTTCAGCAGGGGTATCTACCAATAAATTTGTGGCTAAAGTAGCGTCTGACATGAATAAACCCGATGGCTTAACGTTTATCGGGCCTTCGAAAATTAAGGCTTTTATGGAGAAACTCCCCGTTGAAAAGTTTTTCGGAGTAGGCAAGGTTACCGCAGCAAAAATGAAAGCCATGCAGATTAATACTGGAGCGGATTTAAAAAAATTAACGGAATCGCAACTGGTTGCTCAATTCGGAAAATCAGGGCAGTTTTATTATAAAATAGTGCGTGGCATTGATGAACGCCCGGTTAGGGCAAACCGCGAAGCCAAATCTGTAGGTGCCGAAGATACCTTTTCGGAAGATACCAATGAAGATTCGGTAATGCACGACCTATTGAAGCAAATTAGCGAAACGGTGGCCACCCGACTAGAAAAACACCAGCTGAGTGGCAAAACAGTTACCTTAAAAATTAAATTTGCTGATTTTAAGCTCATTACCCGCAGTCGCTCTTTTGCTACGCCAATAAATAAAGCAGAAGTGATTTACGCCGAAGCCATTAAACTTTTAGATGAAGCAGCAATTGGCACAACACAGGTAAGGCTTTTAGGAATAACTTTATCAAGGTTTTATGATGATGTAGTGATCGAAAAACCTGAAGATAATCAGCTGGAGTTTGAGTTTTAAAAATACTGTTGGCCATTGTTATACAGGCTTTTATAGCATAAAACCAATCTTCATGCGCTATTTTGAACTTAGATAAGGCATTTACTTACAGGGCTGACGCTTTAACAGGGGCTAAATCAGCTAGTAAATTATTTTTTTTTGTTATAGGGAGCAAAAAACCTTAGTTTTCAAACTAGTTTTTTTGGTCGGTGATACACCAACCGATAGGTCAATCGAAAAACAGTGTCACCTTGAGCATAGTATAAGGGCATAGCCAAATAGAAAGGAATAATTACACAATCTTTATTTTTTGGAGCGCAAGGCCTGTACATAATAATACGTTTCCGCCCGTTTTGCGCTTTTACGCTTCGCTGCCTCGTACCTCGTTGCTGCAGGGTAACGCTTCAACCGGGGCTAAATGGCCAGAATAGCATTCCATTTTGAGGGTTGCAGGGAGTAAAACTATTGTTTAGCTTGGTTATTTCGGTCGGTGAGACACCGACCGATAGGTCAAATAATAAATATCTCCTGCTTTATACAACAACATTAATTTCGGAAGATGAGACTCCAAACAAGAGTATAGCCCAGCATTAATATATAGAATTATCTATGCGGTCTGTGGGGACACAGACCATGGGAACAAAAACAAAAAGGTTCTACAAATTAATGCAGAACCTTTGATTGTTAATTTATAGGTAATCTTATTTGCCAGCTAATTTATCGGCAAGCATTTTCATATAAAAACCGCCTACAACACTTCGGGCTTTAAAATTATCACGTATACCGGTATTTGAATCATAAAAATCGTTAAGCGGCACTCTCGAATCGGTTTCAATGGCATGTTTGTAAACTGGATGTACCAAGGCTTCGAATTCTTTTTGTGTTGGGGCGAAAGTAGCTGTCCACAAAATCCAATCGTTTTTTGTATATGCTTTTCTGCTATCCAACGGAATGCCATACCTGTTTTGTTTGGTCAGGTAATATTTGGTTTCGGTATCGTAAATTTTCTGAGGAAACAGATTTAAATTTAAAACCTTATCCCAAACCAGGTTATATTTTTGGCTCCAGGTATCTTTATTGTCGAAAGTTAAAGCATAGTGATCGCCTGCATCAGCCATGTCAATCCATTTTGGCACCATACTTTCAGCAATTGCACGGTATTTTTTAGCCACATCATCATAACCCAATGTTTTAGCCATTTGTGCATAGCAGGCAATACCCACAATCGCTTTTACCGATAAATTGGCATTACGGGCAAGGTGACCGGCAAAATCATCGGTACAAAGCTGCGTTTTCGGATCTAATCCTTCTTTTGTTAAATAATCAACCCAGGTGGTTAATGTTTTCCAGTGCGCTTTTGCATAATTAGCATTTCCTTGCGCTTTTGCAATGGCGGCAGTTAAAATAATCATGTTACCCGATTCTTCCACAGGCATTGGCTCACCATAAGTTTGTCCGTTTGCCAATGGATATGTACCTAAATCATGAGCTGCCCATGGATGGGGATATTTCCCGCTTTCGCTGAAATAAAAAATTCCGTTCAACATGCCCTGTAACAATTCTGGCTTATATATCAGGTATAATGGTGCTGATGGGTAAGTTACATCAACAGTATTGATAAAACCACCACTGTTGTTTTCTTTTGATAACCATAAAATTTCACCTTGCTGACTTTTAACCAAAGTATGTGCTGCAATGCTCTGGCGATAGCCTAAAACACATAAATCTGCATATTCTTTGCCACCTGATTTTAATGCATCGGCATATAAAGTTTTGTTAAAAGCTTCGCATTTCTGAATCACATTTTTGTATTCATCTGCTGCTGCAGTTAATTGTGCTTCTATGGTTTCTTTACCTTAGGTGTTCCACCATGGCCTTAAATTTTTATTAAAATACTGAACTGAATAAATTTCATCGTAGCCCAATTCTACATATTTTTCTACAGGGGCCTTGCCTACCGCACCGAAAGGAACAATTGTATTTAGAGCCAGCATTTTGCCCTGCTTAGCTGTTGAAGCAGAATTACCTTTTCTAAAAGCATCTGATGCATCTTTTTCTGCAGTTACAAATTGTATTACATTACTTGCTTTTGGTGCAGCTACATAAAAGTAACCCCAATCAATACGCATATCATCACTTGCTTTTTGTAGAATCGGCTGTTCTACTGTACCTGTTTTTAGCACCGATAACTTGGCGGTACTGTATTTGCTTGCGGTAACTTCTTGCGTAGGGCGGTAAACGGCAATATTTGATGATGCACTTAGCAAAACTTTTACCTGGTGCGTTTTACCATCATTGGCTTTTACCTGGTAAGAAACATAAGAAACCGGACGGGCAAACAAGCCCAAATCTTGCATTAATAATGGCGAAGTAAATGTTAATTTAAGATCTATTTTACCACAAGTAAAGTTATAAATGGTTTGTGTAGCATTAATATCGACACTTTTTTGCTTTGCAACCTGCACCTTTTCGGCATTATCTTTCAGTTTTTCAACCAAGCCAAAATCAAGGAAACGGCCACCAGCGGTATTTAATAAGTGGATTGCGATTACGTTTGCACCTGCTTTTAATGTGCTTTTATCACCATTGCTTAAAGCGATATATTGGAAACTGTTTGTCCACCCTTCTTTGTTATAAATTTTTTTCCCGTTTAAATAAACTTCAATGTTATCATCGTGGTTTATTTTTAGAAAAAGTTCATTTATAGATGCTGGATTAGCAACATTAAAGGTTCTTCGTACCCAGATATCGTGAGATTTCCAGAGGGTTTTAACATTCTTTGCATCATCGCCAATGGGTGCTGCACCGGTTTGCCAGTTGCTTGCAGTATATTGCTCAGCTTTCCAATCGCCCTGAGGTTCTGTTTCAGTATATTTTACTTCATATCCTTTTTCATCAGAAGCGGGTACAACAGTTTTGTAAGTAGTGGTTTCTTTACCTAAAAAACGATAAATATTGCCATCAACGTTAATCATACCCAATAGAGAATGATCGGCACCTGTCCAGTGTTGCGTAGCAGATTCATTTAATTTATCGGTGGTAGACCAGATACTGAAATAGGTATTGTGCGTGATTAAGGGATAAGCCGGGGCTTTTCGCTCCTGTGCCTTAAGCAAACTGCCAATAAACATGCAGCCCAGTATGCCTATGCGTTTAAAAGTGTTGATTTTGTTCATAATTTGTGTGTGTATTGAAATCTGATATTATATTCTGGTTAGATTTTAACTATAGTTAAACGTTTTACTAAAGTATAAAATATAATTAACTTTTAAGCGTGAATTAAAACTTTTAATTGTCATTTAGACAATTAAAAATAAACTTCAAAAAAATACATGAAGTTTTTAAGCTCCATGTATCTTTCAAATTGTGTATAAGGGTAAAATGAATTAGGGTTGTTTTTTATTGATTGTCCACTCAGATAGTTGGAAAACTCTACTTCCTCTGTTGGCTTTAATGTATAAACGATAGAATTTATAGGCTACAAAATTGTCGAAATAATATCTTTTGGTTACATTTCTTTCGCCTTGATTTGGCCAAGGACAAGTGGTTACCGTGTGTAAATCGGTATATTGGATGCCATCTAACGATCCTTGCAAAATCCAATACCTTGGGTCTCTATCCTCGGCATCATTTCCTGAAGTTAGCGTATAAGCACCAACAACCTGTGGCGTTGCGAGTTCGAAAGTACACCTCTGGGTACCATCAAAACCTGCTTGCAAAAATTTGGTTTTAATATCATTATCAACCAGTTTTTTTGATCCCTCATTAGAATCGGCACCTGCACCTGCTTCGAGGTTTACCGAAAATTTACCGCCAATAGTTTGCATATAATTTTCGCCAATTTTGGTTGGATCGAAATTAGGATCTACAATATTTAACAAAACCTCTTTAGAAGCTGAATAACCTTGTCCGTTTCTGGTGGTTAAAGTAACCTTATATTTGCCTGGAAAACGATAAACATGCTTTGGATTAACTGCTACTGATGTACTATCATCGCCAAATTGCCAAAGCAATGTTTTATAATTGGTAGAGCTTCCGGTAAACTGATATTCTAAAAACTTGGTTGGGCTTGCTACCGCGTAATCAAAACCTGCTGTAGGTTTAGGTTCATCCACTACCGGAATCACCTCTTCTGCATCCTTCTTACACTTTACTGTTGTAATTACAATAAGTATTAAAAGAGATAGAATACTGAATAATCTTTTTGTGTTATTTTTCATATCTTATTAATATTTAAGGTGTTGGAAATAATTGAGATTTTGGTATTACTCTTTTCGACAAGATATCAGGTACTTCAATTTCTAAATAAGCTTGCTGCCCACCTACATTTTCACGGTGATGTGCCTCAATTGTATACCGCTTGCCGCGCTCTAAAAATATGGTGCCCTTACGTGTATCTTTATCCCATTGGGTGGTATAATCGTTTACTAAGGCAACTCCGTTTACATATAATCTTGATCCATCATCCCAACGGGTTTGATAGAAGGTGTAAGTGCCACGTACCGGAGCCAAAAACTCACCTTTCCATCTGGTTGCAAAATTATCTCTGCTTAACTGCGTTCCGCTGGTATTTTTAACATTATCCGGCCATCCATCACCACTAAAGTTAATGGTTTCATCAACCCTTGTTACAAATGGTGCACGCCCGTCATCCGGATCCAATTGTGTATTGGTATAATATTTTGCAGTTAAACCAGTCCCGTTTCCGGTGATATAAGAATTGTTATCCAAATTTACATTCGGATCTATCACCACAATTAACTTGCTTTTTGTTGGATGAATTACGTGGTTTGTTGCATCGCTGATATTTAAAGCAAATGCAAATTTCTTATTTGCAACAATATTCGCATCAAATACAGGCCATGGGATCTGAAGCCTTACGGTTGCACTTGTTGCTCCTGTAGCAAATCGAACTAAAGTATCAAGTGAATAATCTTTCGCTGCCAGATGGATTGCATCCGCAGGTAAAGTTCCTTTTCCCACTAAAGTGGCAATGGTATCTATGTTCTCTTTGATTTTTACATTAAATGCTGTAGATGGCTGGTTTTCCAAACTTATTGTAAGCGGTATGGTTACTCCTGCCGGACCTATAATGTACTTGCCTTGATAAACCACGGTATAAGTACCACCCCCATTTAAGCTTAGATAATGGATATCAGTTGGTTTTAACAGCTCGGCAGTATTAATTATCACTACAATAGTAGATTTACCCGCTGCAATTTTATTTCCTTTGCCCGGGGCCGAAAGTTTTAAGGCAAAAACAACCTTTTTACCATAATTACGCTCCAATACTGACCTACGTACAATGGCAATACCCTCGCTGTTATCTGTTCCAAAGGCTACGTTGATTACGTTCGGATATTCTACTCCGGCTGATGGCATAAGTATGCCATTCGTAATTGAACCATTTTTAATTAACTGGGTAACGGTATCGTTATTTAAAGTTAAACCAACCTGAAATGCTTCTTCTGCAATTCCTGTTAGGGAAATTTTGAAAGGGACTTTAACAAATTCGTTGTCGATAGAAACATTTCCGGCTACAATGCCATCTCCTGTAATACTCCTGGTATTGGGATCGGGGAGTTTTAAATCCTCTACCTGTGATTTGCGGCAAGAATAAACACCAATAATGCTTAGGCTTACCAATGCGATGTATATAATTTTTTTCATTTTATGATATGTTAATTATCGAATAATCCTTATTGATCTAACCAAACTCGGCCATCTAACCTCCAAGATTGCTTATTGGCAATTTTTAACCAGTTTATAACCTGTGCGGGTATATCTGAAGTTTGCGGAACAAATATGGCCAGTGTTTCTGGTGCTGGCGGGCAGATTAAATCGTTAAAATTTTCCCAGGTATAAATTCCCTGAAATTTGAAATCATGTGCCTGAGAACTCAAGTCGGCCATAATGTTGCCGTTACCATCAGTTGCAGGCCAGTATCCTACCAAGAAATTAAAGTATGGATGGCTCTGATCAATAGAGGTTTGACAGGCATAATTACTGATCATTCCATCTGGAACAGAAAATTTAAAGAAACGGATATCACTTACATATACATCAGGCTCTCCATGGCCATTGCCGTTTAAATAACCTAATTTTAAGGAATTTGAGTTTGCTAATGAACCTGATCCGGTAATTTCTACTTCATTATTAAAGCTACCGTTGGTATAGGTACGAACAAATCTTTGGCCATTACGCACCTCGATTTTAGCGGTTAAATTTGTCCATTTTCCTTTGCTAAAACTGCCTCCCCTACATTGATGGTAATCTCCATCCTTGGTACCTCTCCATTCGAAATACCAATAATCTTCTTCCAGATAAATTACCCAACCCACACTTGGGTGACCGCTAGACCACTCGTTACGTTTACCCAAAACACTTGGCCAGAAAAATTTTTCTTCATTCTTTTTAACCTTAAGCTCTATGGTTACTTTTGTGGTATCGTCTATATTGTAAACGGTCGCATCAACGCTATCAATTTGCGCCCTAACATCTTTCCCTTTAAAGCGGATTGTTTTACCTAGGTACCGGTTTCCGGTAAATGGCTTGGTAAGAATCCGTTTGCTATATGTTGGCGTATAATAAATAACAAATGAGTTGGCTTTAGGCTGGCTAAAAATGGTTTGATCATCGGCATTTGGGGGCAAGGTAAACTGGCCGCCTGCACTTGATGCAATAACAACCAACCATTGTTCATTATTGTAATTTGGTCGTTTTGTTAAAGCGGCCAAAATTTCACCTACCGAAGTATCGAATTTTTCGATAGCTGTTTTATAAGCCGGATAAGAAATGTCGTACCCGGATGCTGCTCCTGCTGCATTAATCCCAGTAAAATGGCCCGACAACAACAGTTGCTGTATCGCTGTTTAAGTTACTAATCAATCCTGCTTTTACGGCATCATCATTTGCCACCAGGCTACTTACATCAGCTCCTGTTGTTAATGATTTAAATACAGTTGATGAAGTGTAGGTAACAATTTTACTTTTTGCACTCGTTTCTTTAATTCTGTTAAAAATTATTGGATAATTCTGCAGGTCGTTATTGGTTAGCGCATCGGTTGTAACTTGATGTTTATCTTTTGAAACACCGGTTAACATATTGGCCCAATTGGTTGCATTTGCGGTTGCATCAAGGTCGCTTAACCCCACCCAACTGTAAATGGAGTGTGGTAAAATTGCATCGATATTTGGTGTATTGGCATCTAAAACCGATTGGCCCCTTGCTCCATCAACAATTAAATAGAGCACCTTACGGTTTCCGTATTTTACAGTTGTGGTATCGTTGGCATTCTTATCTCCAATTGTTCTGTCGAACTCCTTATTACAAGAAAATATAGCCGTAGTGATTATTGCTGCGATTAAGCCAATCAATAATTTATATTTTTTCATCATACTCATCCTAATTTATATTTTGGTTAGCTTAATCTATTATTCGATGGTTACCCTAATAATGTGATACAATGGTAAATTATCAAAACGATAAAATTCGCCGATTAACAATAATGCTTTTTTACCATCTGCAGATTTTGTTTCTATAACATCAGATAATTTTCCTGTAAACGGACCTGTTGCATTGTATCCTTTTGCCAATGTACCTGATGGCGTTAAAACCATAAAACCGTTTCTGGTAATAGCTCCATATTTTATAAAAGATCCGCTTACCACAATTAATCCGTTATTAAGCTGTTTCGCAAAACTAGGATAGCCTCCTTCAAATGATCTTGAAGAGAATGTTTCATCTAAAGTTCCGTTATCATTTAGTACGGCCAAACCAAATGCTGGTTTACCATTATATTGGCTAAAAATTCCGGTAATTACATATTTTTTTGTAGTTGCATTATATACACACGAAATTATGGAGTTATCTGCTCCTGAGCCAGGAGTAAAAGTAGGATCAATGTTTCCATCAGGGTTTAACCTCACAATGCGATTGGCCGGCTGACCATCAAACGTATTAAAATTACCGAATACAACCAGTTTTTCAAGTTTTTCTGCATCGGTATGCATATAAGTATAGGAACGTCCGTTTGCACTTTCTTTTCCCTTATTGGTAACGGTGTTAAAACGGAATGTTTTATCCAGACTGCCATCTAAATTAAAGCGTAAAATCTGTCGAATTTCTGTACTGTCCAATATTACAGTATCCCTTGATAAATCGTAATTAAACTTATCGTAAGTTCTTTTTACGTAAAACCTAAAATCGCCGGTTGCTAAAATTTTTCCCTGGTGTTTGTATACACGGTCAATATAACCATTTGTACCACCATTAAACTTCGGAAACCACTTTTGCGTAACAGTGTCGGTTGCTGTTGGTTTTCTTTTAGTCTGAATTTTTACAGTGTCAATTGCTCCACTTGTAAACAAACTGGTAATATTGCTGATGTTATCAGCACGCTGGTTAAATCCGCTAAAGCCACCTGCTACAATAAAACGGTTACCAATTTCTACAATACTGGATAAGCCTCCATTTGCACCTTTTCCGGTACGGAATGTACGGTCATATTCACCATCAATTGATGTTCTAGCGATTCGGTTAATTGGAACTACACCACCTTTATTATCGAAGTTGGTAAAATTACCAACAACAATTGCCCGTCCATCAAGCATTTCGTAAAACTGGCTTACATACCCATTAGTACCGGCCGTAGCTTTAAAAGTAGGGTCGACCTGGATAAGGCCGGTTACGGTAAATGTTGGGCCAATAAATAATTGATCGCCAATGGCGATAGACGTAACGCCTGTACTTCCAGTTTCAGGAACTTTAACTTTTATTTCAGTAGCGGTTACACTAAGTACTTCGCCTTTTTCGCCATTGAACATAAAGCTCAACTGATCTTTATATTTATCAAAGCCTGATGCTTTAATGGTTACTGTTGTACCCACCAGCCCTACTGCCGGAACAGGGATATCAGTTTGCGAAATGGCCACACCCAGGGGTGATTTTGCATCTGCATAAGGATCGGGGATCACTTCATCTGCTTTTTTACATCCTTGAAAGCTAAAAGCAATCAAAGTGATTATTGCGAGTATAAATTTAATATTTTTCATTGTTTTATATCTTGAGGTAAAACCTGTTATGACTTATTTTGTGGGATCAGACGGAGCTAAACCACTAAAATATACGTCGCTGTAAAAATCATCGCGGTTAAATCCAAAATAGGCGCCGTTTACTATATCATTAAAGGCTAAAGCATGTACTACACCATTGGTAGGTTTTATATCTGATGATGATACTTTATTTATACGCCAATCATCATTAGGCTTTGAAGCATCTGGTATATAAGTTAAATTTAGTTGGCGGTACCCGATGTATTTGATATTGTTTGCGGTGGCATAGGTTACGCCAATGTTGGCAATGTTGCCTGCAAGCGAATAGTATAAGCCACCCGGATAAACTGTCCTCACATCAAAATCTATCTGTTGATAGTCTTTTAACCTGTTTACCCCTTTAAACATATAGCGCATTAAATATTTTTTCCATATCGCCGGGCTAATCTGATCCAAAGTTTTAACGGTATCTTTTCCTGAGTAATAAAGAAAATTATTTAACCCATCAGTTCTAATTGTTCCAATTGTTCTTTTAATAACATCATCATCGAATGCAAAAAAAGTGAAGTCATCATTAGAAAACGTACTTTCCAAGCCCGCCAGCTTTACAATTTTAGCTACAGTATCAAAAGGAACTTTTTTAGCCTGCAGGTACTGAAGCATGTTACCTTTAAAATTAGGATCAGCCAATCCTCCATCACGATAATATTCATCACGTTTACAAGCATTTAATATAAGCAGTACAGCAGCACAAGCAAAAATTAGCTTTTTCATATATCTTTTATTATAATAATTAATTACCACCATTAACCCAGTATTCATTCAGTTTCATAAATGGATTATTGTTCACAGCATCTGAGCTGATAGGCCAGGTCCAGGCACCACGACTAAATTTATCTGATGTAAGTACATTGTAAGAAAACTGACTGTTTAAAATTCTTTTGGTTCTAACCAGATCGAAGTAATGGTGGCCTTCGCCGATAAGCTCTCTAGATCTTTCGTAGAAGATAAAATCTTTCAGTTCTGAGCCTCCGCCACCACTGTATTTTGTTGCTTGTGCACGCTCTCTTACTTTATTCACCAATACAATGGCCGCTGCATCTTCTCCTAAATTGGCAAGGGCTTCTGCATAAAGCAGCAATTCGCCGCCGTACCTGAAAATCATAAAAGTATTATCAGGGTTGGCATCTTCCTCACCAACAATGAAGGAGTTTTTTGCATATTTCAACAACATGAACTTTCCGTTATCAGCAAAAATATCTTCGTTAAACCAGGTGGTTATTCTTTTATCACTACCATCCTGAAAAATTTTCTGCATATACTCTCCCCTGTAATAAGCAAAACTTACACGGTGGGTATACTCGGGCCTTTTATATGGGTAATGCAAAAACATATCGGCAATTGGCGCAACGTTCAATACTGCATCTCCATAATTGATACTTTGATAAAATTCAAACAAACTTTCTTCTGAACGACCTTTGATCACGGTTGACCATTCGCTAAGCGGCAATAACCGATAGGCATTACTGGCAACCAGTTCTTTACCTAAATCTGCGGTAGCCTCATAATATTTTTTTGCATTTGCATTGTCGAAACCGGCATTCCACATATTCATTTCCATCATTAAGGCAATAATGCTGCCTCTACTTGCCCGTACACCTTTTAAAGCAGGATCGCTATAAGTAAATGGAATTTCGTTTTTATGGCTATTTAAATCGGCAATGCATTTATTCAGTACAGAAACAAAATTTTCACGTGGTAATGAGGTAGAGTGAAATGCATCTGTATAGTAAACAACATCTCCAAATAATCGTACCATGGTGAAATAGCAAAGTGAGCGGATAAAAGCAGCCTCAGCTTTAAACTGTCCTTTTTCGGTATCGTTAACGCCTGGTACGCCCTCATCTAATTTTGCAATTAAAATGTTTGCACCTTGAATGGCCCTGTAATAACCTGTCCAATTTGTTATTCTATCAAAATTGTAGTAATCCCAGGGCTGCCCCCTTCTGATTAGATTTAATATATCGTTCCTGCCCAAATATTCTACATATTCTCGCGATGGGGCATTATCAGACTGGCTTTCATGCAGCACTTCACCTGACCTATATTCTCCAACCGCACCAACATAGTGTGTTTCGTTTATTTTACTAAAAACAATCCTCGATAAATCGTAAATATTGGCAACAACATCTTCTTTAGACTGGAAATAGTTGTTACCCGTTAATTTATCCAAAGGCTGTACGTTTAAAAACTTTTTACATGAAGGCAAGCAAAAAGATGCCGCAATAACTAAAGTGTAAATGATAACTTTTTTCATAATAAATATTTTTAGTTGCCTGTATTAAGTTCTAAGTTTAAACCAATATTATAGGTACGTGGTACAGGATATCCATTTGAAATATCGCGCCCTAATGCGGTTACATTTTCTGGATTTGGACCACTATACTTAGAAAAGGTAATTAAGTTATTGGTTGAACCAAATATCCTTAAATTGGCAAGCCCGAATCTGCGTATCAACTTTTTATCGAACATATAAGAAAGCGTTAAATTGTTGATTTTCAGGTACGAACCACTTTCCTGCCATAAGGTTTGATCGGCTCTTAACGGCTGTATACTTCCGTAGCGGGCAAAATCATAAGGGTATGGATATTTGGCTACATCACCAGGTGATTGCCAGATGTTCAAATCACCTAAAGGCACTACCGCATTTAATGCAAAAGGATCTTTCATAATGGCAATACGATCGGCAAGGGCATTATTCAAAATTGTTCTGTCTGCGGTATAACTTGCATACATATTTAAGCCCCAGTTTTTATACCTCATGGTAAATGATAAACCTCCTGTAAACAATGGTTGTGAGTTTCCGGTAATTTCGTAATCTCTTCCATCCAGGATGTAATCGCCATTTACATCTTTTAAAATCGGGTCTCCTCCATAAAAGAAGGTATTGTTGGTTTGGTACCTTTTTCCGGTAACCGGATCTACAGGTACATCACCATCAGTGCGGTAAACACCCTGGTTAATTCTTAAATAGTTGGAAAGAGTATTTCTACCCACACGGAAAACATTATGTTGCAGGTAACTGGAACCATCAAAGCGGATATATTGGCCGTTATATTCTTCAGGCAATTTTAAAAGCACATCGCGGTTATAAGCGCCGTTTACTGAAAATGATAAATCAAAATCTTTACTGGTAATGGCTTTCACATTTAAACTGATCTCGGTACCATAATTTGCAATACCTAAATCGTTGCTTGATAATTTGTTAAAACCTGTAGTATTGGATAAAATACGATCGAACAATAAATTATCTACTTTTTTGAAATAAGTATCAACAACGATCGAGAATCTGTTCAGGAAACCGATATCAAGCCCTAAATTGTATTGACTTGTTGTAGTTGGCTTTAATGCCGGGTTTGGAATTAAATCGTAATCTATACCAATGGTTTGGGTATTGTTGTAATTTCCATTAAGGTTGTAAATACCATAAATACTTTGAAGATTACCTGTTGGCACAATATTTTGCCCCCATGTTAACCTTAAACTACCATAATCCAACCATTTTTTATCGGTTAACCAGTTTTCTTTGTTAAAGTTCCACCTTAAACCAACTGATGAGTTTTTAGAATATGGATTTTCTAAACCGCTTGATGATGTACCATCCAAACGGTAAGAAAATTCAGCAACATATTTTTTATCGTAATCGTAGGATAATGAGCCTGCGAATGAGGCAATTGTAGCATTTCTATAGCTACTTAAAACCCCACCACCTCTTGAATAAAAACCATCAATACCAATTGGGCCCTGAAGCTGATCATTCGGAATTCTCTCCTGCCGACTTATTGACGATTGTGAGCCTTGTTTATAGATCTCATTAAACGTGTTGATAAAGAAATTATGTTTTTCGCCAATCGATGTTGCATAAGTAATGGCATTTCTATTGTACAACTGGAAATTTCTTCCATTATAATCGTATAGTTTGGCAAACTGTCCGTTTGCCGCAGCAGGTGTAAATGTGGTTTCAGTATCTGATGTATAATCGTAACTCAAGGTTGATGAAGCTGCCAAACCCGGGATAAATTCGTAGCGGGCATCAATATTTGCTCTTAAATTTCGCGAGTTATTATCATTTAAAGTTTGTAAGGCCGATAATACCCCGCCCGAGGCCTGATAAAATGATGGTGGCGGCAAAAGTGTTGAAGCCTGCCCGTTTGAAGCTACTCCCGATTGAAGTAAACCGGCACCGTTACCTTTATTTTGTTTACCAACTGAACCGTTAACAAAACCGAAAAATCTAAATTTATCATTCGGTTTAAACTCCATGTTCATGTTTAAATTATAGCGGTTATAACCTGTGTTTTTAATCACACCTTTTTCGGAATAATAACCCATATTGGCTTTGTAATTAAACTTTTGATCACCGCCATCTAAAGCCAGGTTATGACTTTGGTTAAAGGTAGTTTGGTAAAATACATCCTGCCAATTGGTAGAATTATTCCAATAGGCATTTAAGCTATCGGCAAGAAAAGGTGTATTACTTATTCCCCTGATTTGATTAATGGTTTGAGCATTTAAAATGATCTGCTGAATTTTTAATGAACGCTCTGAATTACCACCTAGGGTTTCGCGTAATTTTGGTGGAGAATTAACGAAAAAGTTTGATACGTATTTAATACGTGGCACTTTAGAGTTACCTCTTTTTGTAGTGATAATAATTACACCATAAGCACCTCTCGATCCATACATGGAGGTTGCCTGTGCATCTTTCAGGATCTGGATATTTTCGATATCCTCCTGAGGGATTAATGAAAGCGGACTAACTCCCGGACCTTGTGTTTGAAAACCAAATTCAGCTGCTTTATCTGCATCCAAAGGTACACCATCAATAATATACAGTGGCGATGTAGGTTGCAGAAATGAATCGTTACCGCTACCGGATATACTTAAACTCGACAAACCACGAAGCTGTACCGATCCTCTAAAACCCGGAGCACCCGTATTGTTCTGGATATTTAATCCCGGTACTTTACCCTGTAATAAGGTTTCTATATTGGATACAGGTACATCTGCTACATCTTTATTGGTTAGCACGGTTACCGAACCAGCAGTAGTTTCTTTCGGCCTATTTTGATAAGCTACAATGATAACATCGTTCAGATCTTTACGGTCTTCGCTAATGGTAACTGTAATATTTGTTTGATTGGTAATTTTAACCGAAGAGGTGTTGTAACCTAAAAATTTAAATAAAAGTGTGCCTCCAACAGGTACATTTACAGAAAACTTTCCGTCGCCATTGGTTTGTGTTAGGCCTTTATTGGTGGCTTGTAAAACCACAGATACTCCTGGAACGCCTTGTTTTGTGTCTTTATCTAAAACCCTACCATTTATAATGATATTTTTTTCTTGCGAATAGGCATTCGTACAACATATTATACATACAATAAGTAATGTATATAAAAGTATATTTCTTTTCATAATATTAGCTTTATTGATCAACTATTCGTTAGCAAATTTTGGGTTTTCGTTTTTGAAATAAAATACAATCTCCCAGTCACCTGCTTTATAAATGGCGAAATCGATACCGAAATTGCCCACTGTACGTATACCTCCAAAACCTATTCTGGAGTAGCTCAGATCCACTTTTGCTCTTGAACCTCCGGTTGCGTAAGATGTTGGAACCTCTACCAATGGAATGGGATAAGCAACATCGTATTGCACATATTTATCTGTTTTTTGAATATTAAATCCATGGATCATTTTGTCCCAAACGGTTTCATTAAATGCAGATGGATTAATTTCTACAGAATCTTTGTTCAAAACCTTAATTCTAAGCGAATGCCCGTTACCACCGGAAGTAAATGGACGGATGTAAACGATTGCGTCCTTTTTATCATTATTACTTACCAGCGGTAAGTTAGATGTAGCACCGATTACGTTGTTTAGATAAGGGCGGATATAATCCCGAAGAGTTTTATCTAACGGAAATTTTGGATCAGGCGCAGGCAAACCTGTATAGGCGTTAAAATCATTCGATGGCTCGTAAGGGCGCTCCCTGAACGGTCTGATCTGAAAATCCCTGATGAACCTTTCTCCACCTGTATTTTTCACTTTAACATCAAAAAAGCGCGTATCCTGAGCGAAATTGGTACTATCTGTCGGACGGGGCTTTAATATCTGATTGGTTGCCGAAGGCCATAAAATAAATTCGCCTGATGAACGCATTTCAAATATTGGATGCGTTTCTATTTTTCTCTTTGCTTCGATTTCGGCGAGGCTTTTTTCTAAACCTGTATAAGGTGCAATCCATACATAAGTAGGTGCAGTTGTAAAAAGATCTGTTACTGGTTTTCCATCGCCATATCTAACATTCAAAATTTCAAACGTAATCGGATTGGTTGAATTGTCGCTGTTAAAGCCACCGATAAGATTGGTTCTGCCAATTATAGGCTCGAGAATTTTATTACTAAAATTCACATTATTACTCATATAATCCTTCTCGTCAGGCAGGTCGAAAATCTTTTTACAGCTACTAAAAACAGTGAGGGCAAGTAAAAAGAGCGCAAAATATTTATTTATGATAAATTTCATTGGAGTATTTATTTTAATGTTTCTATTCCGCATCATTATTTCGTTTTGTTTATGGTAAACTCTGCCAACTGGAATAATCCGCTGTTTCGCAGTTCGGTAATATCAATGCGGTAAAATTTATAGGCAACAGTATTTGTGCACCTGAAAATCTTTTGCTGATACCTTTCTTCGAAGAAGAAGTTAGATCTTCTATCCAATTCTACCCAGTTTACACCGTCCATAGAGCCCTCATAAGTCCAGGCTTTTGGATCCCTTTCGTTGGCATCATTTGCCGAGGTTAAGGTATAAACCGATGACACCGCAGGGGTTTTAAGTTCAAACCTCATCCACAATTCACCCTGCAAATCAGCTAAGAACTTAGTATGGTCATCTCCATCAATCACTTTTCTTGAATTTTCTCCACTGGTTATACCTCCGCCATTTTCGCGGTTAGATGAAAACACACCACCTATTTCGAGGTATAGGTTTGGTGGTGGCGGTACAAAAGTTAACCTGGTAACGAACTCGTTAAAACCGAATACGTGATCGGCACTGATTACGTGTACCACACCATTTTTGGTTTTAATGTTGTTTGATGAGGTTGTACTTGTTGCCCAGTTGCGAACAAATTTGCTTTTTTTGGTATTATCAAAATTTATAACTGCCGGCCCTGCGCCAACCTGGCCCGAAGCAGAGATGTTGGTAATGCTGGCATGCATCGGGTAACCAATATGTACACTGGTTAAGTTTAAACCATCCTGAAGTTTTAAGGAATCAGTTGTTTTTTTACCTCTGATAATATAATAAGAGGTCATTGTATCTAACTGAACCGCATCAATATTGGCTAAAAAAAGTGGATCTTTATCTGATAGTTTTTCTTAAAGTATTTAAGTTCCTCAAAGCCAGTTGAAAACTTGGGTTTGTTACAGCAAATAAAGTGACATTACTATCGGTTAATGTTTTTTTCAAACCCATTCTATCAACTGCTACAATTAGCGAATCGAAAACGCCTGGTTTGCTTTTTAAATAATCGTAAGTACTACCGGCAAAGGTTACATCCTGTTCTGGAGCATCATAAAACCCTCCGTTTTTTTTGCAAGCTGCATTGACTAGAATTAGCAACGTTAAAATTGCTAAAGCGCTCATGTATTTTATTGAATTTTTCATATCCGTATAATTAGCGCCAGTAAGCATTTTGGGTTAATAAACTATTTTGAGAAATAAGTCTCCTTGATATTGGCCAATAAATGCCGCCAGAGTTAATGAGGTTCATAAATTTGGCATCATTTTGTTTAATTTTATTGTAGCGGATCAAATCGTACCATCTAGAACCTTCGCCCAACAATTCGCGGTGGCGCTCTTCGAAAATGACTTTAATAATATCATTGGTATTTAGTGAATTAAGCAGTTCTATAGGGTCTTCAAATCTTCTGCTTTGTACAACAAGCAATTCATTTAAAGCACCATTTTGATCGCCTAAAACTGATAAAGCTTCTGCCCTTAAGAGTACAATATCTTCTAACCTTGTAAAAATTAAAGCACTGGTAAAATACCTGAAGTTCGGATCTGTTCCTCCGCCTTGAATCACTTTGATTTTGCTAAAAATGGGATACTTACCGTTTAAATTTGTAAAGTATCTGCCATCATATTTTGCCTGACCTAAAGTATCAACAGCAAACCTTTGATCTTTAGCGATATTAAAATATTTTAAGATCGAATCTTTTGGCAGGTATATATCCGGTACAGATTTGGTCATAACCAAGGCTCAGCCAGGGTTAGCTCTTCAATGTGCCCTGTAGATGAGCCATCAACATGTCCGTAATCGGAGTTAAAACCAAACATTTGTCTGGTGTTTTTATTGTAAAAGAACCCGTTAGAATTTGATAGATCACCACTTGAAGTAAAACCACCTGCACTTCTGTTATAATTATCCTCAACAAATTTGGCATATTTAGCAACATTGGTGTAATCACCATTCCAGGCTGCTATATGGGCTAAAATGGCATAGGCTGTAACTTTGGTAGCCAAAGCACCACCCCATCTTCCTGATGTTTCATTATAATAATCAGTAGGCTGCTGCACATCACCACCACTATAAATGAATGGCATATCGGCTGCTGCTTTTAAAATTTCCTGTTCGGCCCATGCTAAAACCCTTGCCTGGCTTTCGCGGGGTTTATCGGTAAACTTACCTTCATCCGAAGAGGTTATAAAAGGTACATCTCCCCAAATCCTAACCATATAGAAATAAGCAAAAGCCCTTAAAAATCTAGCTTGGGCAATATCAACAGTCATGTTATTGCTGGTGTAACGCTTATCTGTTTCTTTCACATGTGCTATATTTTCTAAAAAAACATTGGCACCATTAACAATGGCGTAAAACCTTGTCCAATCGGATAACGACTCGAGTACCGGATATGATGCATTTAAATTATTACCGATAACTGCCTTTAAATCCTGCCTTTTAGGACTTAAGAAACTCTCCTGTTCTTACATCACCATAAATCCAGTGACCGTTATTATCTGATAAAGCAGCCCTTGTTAAAGCATAAACCCCTAAAATTCCAGATCGGGCATCTTCTACGGTATTCCAGGCATTTTTTTCGCCAACAACTCTGGTAGAATCTGTTTCTAAAGCTTTATTACAGCTCGCAAAGGCCACTATAGAAATCAGAAGTATGTATAAAATATTTTTCATCTTGCTTGATGTTTCGTTAGTTCTTGTTTTCATCTTATAGCTCCATTTTAACACCTACAGTATATGTTCTTGGAATTGGCTGGCCATAGCCTGTATCAACGCCATCGTAGCTAACCAATTCAGGATCCTGACCGGTGTAAGGTGTGAGGGTGAAAATATTACTCACTGCACCGTACACGAAAAATTTACTGATTTTGATGCTTTTCTTACTAAGCAGGTTCCCAAGATCGTAACCTAACGATACCTGCCTCAACTTCAAAAATGATGCATTTTCTAAGAAAAGATCCTGATCTGCGCGATAAGGAATTACCGTACTCCAAGGGTTATAAAGCGGGTATTTTGAGTAATCGCCGCGTTTTTCCCCAAAAGGTAATTTCTTTTACAGAATTGATATCTGTATTGCCTTCGCGGTTAACGAAATCAAAACGGTTAGCCATCTCCTGGTTAATTAGCTTTCTACCTAAATTAAAATATAAGCTTGTACCTAAACTCCAGTTGCCATATTTAAAGTTGTTATCAAAACCACCTGCAATAGTTGGTAAAGAGTGTCCTTTTAATACTTTATCATCATCATCAATGGTATTATCGCCATTTTGATCCTGCCAACGTGGATCGCCAGCTTTTAAAGCAATTCCCTTGTATTTTAATTTTTGTCCATTCACTACCGGCACATCCGCATCTGAAGTGTAAATACCGTTATTAACCAATAACCAATATTGATCTACAGGCTGGCCAACCTTTAAAAACCTGTTACCTACAACAAGCTGGTCCAAACCTCTAGGCAGGGCTTTCAGTTCGTTCGAATTGTGATTAAAGTTTAAGGCAGAATTCCAGGAGAATTTACTTTTGGCAATTACCTGACCGCTGATGGTTACATCAACCCCCATATTATTAACTGACATTCCGCTTTCGATAGATTGCTTATAACCATATTCGGCATAAGCAGGAATACCAATTAATTGGTTTTTATCAGTTTTGCTGTAAAGATCAACCGAAAGGTGGAGACGGTTTTTTAACAATGCGGCATCGGCACCGATATTAACCTGATCGGAATACGACCAAGGCACACCATAACCCACCCAGCCAAACTGATAAGAACGGGTTAACACACCAAACGCGTTATATCCGGGCACGGTTAAGTTACCTGTATAACCAACAGAAGCTGTATATTGTGGCCCTTGTGCGTAATTATCGTAGCTAAATGTACGCCCCATTCTACCAACACTTGCACGTAACACCAAATCATCAACCAATCTGTTATCTTTCAAAAATTCATTTTTGATATTGCAGGCAGCAGAAATAGTTGGTGAATAAAACCAGCGGCTTGTTGGTTGTGCATTTGAAGAACCATCTAAACGTAATATAGCTGATAAGAAATATTTTTCGTTAAATGAATAATCGGCTTTGCCATAAAAAGACAGTAAATTATCTTCAGTTTTATCAATAAAGCGATAAGTTAATTCTCTAGGGAAAGCAACCGGGATTAAATAATTTCCGTTATCCGAACCATCATCATTTTTAGGTTTCGAATCGAGCAAGTTGATTTTAATGTAATCGTTAACACCTTTATAAGCATAAGCGTTACTGTATTTGTAAATATCCCATTGCATGGATTGGCCTATTGCAAAATGAAAATCATGAACCTGATTAAGATTTAAATCATAGGTTACTTTATTATCCATCATTAACCTTTGGCTAAAGCCGTAATAGTTAGAGGCATAACTGTTGCCCTGCAAAAGCGTTCTGGCATAAAAAACATCCCTGTAACCTTCACTGTAATCGGCATTAAAGGCCGATATAACTTTAAACTTGCCAAAAGTGCCTTCTAATTTGGCATATCCCTGGATGCTGTTGGTTTTATTATCATCAAAGCCTTTTGCGTATTGCTGTATATAAGAGGCATAAAAATCTTTGTTCGGAGGAAGCGGGGCGCTTAAATCAGGAAAATAATTAAGTTGTGCAAACCGATCGCGCAGGTTCCTGTTTCTATCACGGTTTAGGCGGTTTGCATTAATCATGGTAGAAAAAAGCAACCACTTAGTGGGCTTCATATTAATATTAAAAGTGGCACTATAACGATCTATGCCGGCTTGATCGGCTACACTCTCGCTTTTAGTGTTACCCAATGCAAACCTGAAGTTAGCCCTGTCGGTACCCCCCGCAAGCGAGAAATTAATGCCATATACCAAGGCATTTTTATAGTACAAATCCGTCCAATCTGATTTACCGCTATATACGTTGTTTAATGAATCACTTAGATATACCGGATATTCTTCATCATCAGAATACCTGCCGTTTGTGGTATAAATATCGTAAAACCGCTGTCTGAACTCATTTTCATATCTTCCATTAATGGTATTAACAGATGGTTTTTGCACCATACCGATATAAGAATTGAAGGAAATTGAACGGTATTTACCAACTGCTGTTTTAGAAGTTAGCACAATTACACCATTAACACCCCGTGGGCCATAAATGGAAGTAGAACCCAAATCTTTTAGTACTTCAACAGATGCAATATTATTCATATCGATACCTGCCAATAAATTAGTTGCAGGGCCGATTCTATTAAAATCAAATTGTTGTATATCAAAAGCGAAAGGATGCTCCCTTACCAAAGGGATTCCATCTAGCACAACCAGAGGCTGTACATCATATAAATCCTTTTTAGACAATAGCGGCATTGCAGCCCCTCTGATAAACATATTTTGTATAGAGCCCGGTTCGCCTGATGGCTCCTGAACATACAAACCAGCAAAATTGCCCTTTAAATTTTGCTGTAATGAAATGGCTGGAAAAAGAGACAGATCTTTCGGATCTTTTTTTACACCTCCGGAAAGCTTGTTGTAAAGTGTTTTTTGCTTAATCTGGTCTAAACTGTCTTTTCGCAAGGAATCTTTCAGAGTTACGATCTTAATTTTTGTCGTATCCTGAAATGCCAGGTAATTAATTGTTAGGCCTTTATGAAGTTTTTTGCCCGCTGCAAAAGTCGGTAAAACGTTTAATGTAAACGCGGCAAAAAAGACAAGGCACACCCATAAGTATCGCATAGTTAATGGATCTTTAATTGGTAAAAAAAATGATTTTTAAAACTTAGTTTTTCGGAAACGGCAAGATAGGTCTCGGGTTAGAAAGACAGGTACTTCGATAGTAATAGTTAGGGATTCTCATAAAATTTAGCATTTGGTTAAATCAAATATATATATACTAAATCGTTTTAACAACAAAATGTCATTTTTATGAAATTTTTATAAAACAACGTAATAATATTAAATTCTATTAAAATAAATGTCAAATCGACACGTAAAAAATTAAATATTATTAATATTTGTTAATATTTTAACATCCTATAAAACAGCACGTAGTGATATTTTTGAGTCTTAATTACAATAAATTGAACAATTTTCTGTTGTTAAGCCTGAATCTAGTTAAACGTTTTACTAAGCATTTAATAAAGAGGCCCATATCTCGCTGAACAATAGGGTGTGTTCGCTTTGCAACAGCACCACTGCTTGTTACAGTATTATTGCCACATCAGTATTCTTTTATGGTTTAAAATGACTTATGAGCGATCATTTTTCTGTAGCAACCCGGTAAACCGGATCTTCAATAATATTTACCTGGATAATTTCGCCGGCATTTTTAAGTAAACGTTTACAATCATTACTCAGGTGCTTCAATTGCAGCTTCTTATTTGCATGGCTATATTTGTCGGTAAGTTTATTCAAGGCATCAATGCCTGACATATCGTAAATTCTACTGTTTTTAAAGTCTATAACTACAAAAGCAGGGTCTTGGGCAACATCAAAAAGCTCATTAAAATTGGCCACCGATCCAAAAAACAACGGTCCGTATATCTCATAGTGCTTTACACCATCGGCATCAATGTGCTTGCCCGCCCTTATCCTTTTAGAACTTTCCCATGCAAAAACCAGCGCAGAAATAATTACCCCGATTAATACGGCCAGTGCAAGGTTATGCAACCAGATGGTAATTACCGCAACCAAAATGCCGATCACAATATCTTGCTTGGGCATCTTATTAATTACCTTAAAACTCATCCATTCAAAGGTTCCGATGGCAACCATCATCATTACCCCTACTAATGCAGCCATAGGCACACGATCGATTACAGGCGCACCTACCAATATAATGATCAGAATGGTAATGGCAGCAACAATACCCGATAACCTGGCCCTTGCCCCTGCCGAAAGGTTAACCAATGTTTGCGCAATCATTGGGCAGCCCCCCATGCCGGTAAAAAAGCCGTTTGCAATATTTGCTATACCCTGTGCTATGCTTTCTCTGTTACGGTTCCCTTTCGTTTCTGTAATTTCATCAACCAGGTTTAAGGTAAGCAATCCTTCAGTTAAGCCTACACCTGCCATAATGAGCGCGTATGGAAAAATTATTTTAACTGTATCCAGGTTAAATGGAACTAGAGGAATATGAAATGGCGGAAAACCTCCTTTAACTGATGCAATATCTTTCACCAATTTGGTATCGATTCCGAAACCTAAAACAACAATAAAAACCAAAATAATGGCCACTAAAGATGCAGGAATAGCTTTGGTTATTTTTGGGAGGATAACTACAATTGCAATAGTAAGCAGCACCAAAGCCAACATAATATATAAAGGTGTGCCGCTTAACCATTCTACTTTACCATTTACCATGGTTTTAAACTGTTCTAACTGCGACATAAAAATAATTACAGCCAAACCGTTCACAAAGCCGAACATTACAGGCTGCGGAACGAGGCGCACAAATTTGCCAAGTTTAAATAAACCCACTAAAATCTGGATTGTGCCGGCAAGCGCCACTGCGGCAAAAACGTATTCTATGCCCTGGGTTTTCATTAAAGCAATAAGCACAATTACAGTAGCACCCGCACCACCCGAAACCAAACCTGGCCTGCCACCCAAAACTGCTGTTACAAGGCCCATAATAAATGCAGCATACAAACCTGTTAATGGCGGAAAACCGGCAAGAATAGCAAATGATAACGATTCGGGAATCATCGTCATGGCTACAGTTAAGCCTGCAAGTATTTCAGTTTTGTAATCTATTTTCTTCGAAAAATCGAAAAGTTGCAGGTAGGGTTTCATTAATGAATGATATTAGCAAATTGCAAATATCGAAATAATAAGCACAATAGCCTTATTATTGGCTACGCATTGTGGGTAAGTTCAGCAAGCTGCTCCTCATCCTTAAAAGTGTAACAGCTCTTGTCGTGATCAGCATTTCCTGAAATTGGATTTATACGATGCTGAAAATTGCTTCCCCAAATTTCCAATGCTTTAAAAACATCAGTCAGCCTTTTACCCGATTCGGTAAACGAATATTCCACCTTTGGCGGTACCACGGGATAAATTTTCCGCTCCACAATCTGATCTTCCTCCAACTCCCTCAATTGCTGGGTAAGCATTTTCTCCGTTATGCCTGCAACACTACGGTGAAGTTCTCCATATCTTTTCGGACCCGACAAAAGCCTATTCAAAATAGTTAGTTTCCATTTACCGCCAATTACATTCAGCGCCGCTTCCATTGAGCAGGAGTAATAGGCTTGTCTTTTCTTTGTCATATAAAAATTTCGATGCAGGTGTTTAAAGAATCTCGGACCATTTCGTACTAAAAAGTGCGTACCGAACCAAAAAGTACATACTTGATGGGTGGTATAATTAGCCGTCTCTTTGACCTATTAAAACATAAAGATAATGAAAAAATTAGCAGGAAAAACCGCAATCATCACAGGTGGAAATAGCGGTATAGGTTATTCAACAGCAGCAGAGTTTTTAGCTCAGGGTGCTAAAGTAATCATCACAGGCAGAAATGAAAAATCGGTAAAAGATGCCGTTGCTGCACTGGGAGAAAATGCTTTCGGAATAGTTTCTGACAGCGCCTATATGGAAGAAATTACAAAATTGGCAGAACAGGTAAAAACGATAACACCCACATTAGATATTATTGTGGTAAACGCAGGCATAGGTAAATTTAACTCATTGGCAGATATGACAGAGCAAATGTTCGATGAAATTATGAATATCAACTTTAAAGGTGCCTATTTTAGCTTGCAGCAATTATTGCCTTTAGTTAACAACGGCGGTTCTATTATTTTAAATACTTCGATAAACGCACACATCGGTATGGCTGGTGCTACCGTTTATGCTGCAAGCAAATCGGCATTATTAACTTTAGCAAAAAATCTATCTGCAGAATTAACTTCCAGAAAAATAAGGGTAAATGCGGTTAGTCCTGGCCCTGTTGGCACACCCTTGCATACCAGCGAAAAACTTGGCTTAAGTGAAGAAGATTTGCAGCAAATGGGAGAGCATTTGGTAAAACAGATCCCCGTAGGCAGATTCGGACAAGCAGAAGAAATTGCTAAAACAATCGCTTTCTTTGCTTCTGATGACTCATCATTTATTTTGGGATCAGAACTTATCGCAGATGGCGGCATGTATAATTTATAATAAACAATTGAACCAGGGGATATTTCCCTTGGTTCAATTAATTAACCTGGAATAATACCATTACGTTTCAATTCATCAAACAAACTAAAAAACATTTTTTCGGTTTCCACATACTCATGAAAACCCATCCGCCGCGCTTTGGTTCCATCAGAAAAGAAATCATAATCCCATGAAAAAACAAAATCGCCAAACGGCCAAGAGGATACCGACGAATAATGGTGTTTAGCCAGGCCGTATTTTTCCTGCATCTGCGTCCATAAAGTCAATTTATCAGCCATAACTATTGTAAGAGGCATTTGGAGCGGTGGCGCGACTTCCATTTTAAAATAAGCGGCAATTTTTGGCCAGAGATCATTCCAGCGGATCAGATCGCCATTTGTAATGTTAAATGCCTGATTGGCGCATAAAGGATTTGTAGCTGCCCAAACTGTGGCCTTTGCCAATAAGCCAGCATCGGTAATATCCAAAAGTTTATCGCAGGCACCCAACTTACCAGGGAAACGAAGTGGCAAACCCAATTCTTTTGATATGGAGGCATAAATAGCAATTACCAGCACTAAATTCATCGGATTACCCAAAGCTGTACCTGCAACCACTGAAGGACGAATTGCCGACCAGCTCCATTTTTTTCCTTTTTGCTGCGCTTCAAGAAATTGCTGCTGATCTACATTAAACTCCGGTGGCATATGCCCGCCATCATTTTCTTTGGCGGGCGTTTTAAAAGGGCCATAATGCGCGCCATAAACTTTATATCCCTGCATTAAACTAATATGCTGTAAATCCACAGCAACATTTTCTATTGCATTAACTACATTAACGAGCATAGCCAAATTAGGGGCTACCAGCTCAGCCCATGATGGCTTATCCTGGTAGGCTGCATAAAAAATATGCGTTACGGCTGTTAATGTTGCTAATTTTAGCTTACTATCTTCACTATCCAGAAGATTAACCGATATATATTTAACGTTCCCATTACCAGTACACCCACGGCGGGATAGGCCAATAATTTGCCAATCGCCAAGGCTTTCTAAATGGCTGATGAGGTTGCTGCCGATAACGCCATTTGCGCCTACCACTACTGCTGTTTTTTTGCTGTTCATCTCTTAAAATTGAGTTGTAAAGTTCAGCTCAAAAAATAAATGTGTTTTTGTAAAATAGTATGATAGATTTGTATAATTCCAAGATGAAACGATACATCCAATTTCAGCCCATTGTTATTTCGGATTTCGAAGCAAACGAATGGCAACATCCTGTGCACCAGCACAACCATTATGAACTGATTTACATCAAAAATGGATCCGGCAGTCATATCATTAATAATATCCCTATAGCCTATCAAAAGGGAAATGTATTCTTAATTGGCCCTGATGATGATCATCGCTTTGAAATTGATGAGAAAACGCATTTCGTTTACATTAAGTTTACTGATATTTATATCCATCAGCAAGAAATTAACTCAACTGGCCTACAACATTTAGAATACCTGATTAAAAGCCGGGAAACACATTTTTTAGGTTTCAGTTTTAATGAAGATGACCAGTTGGTGGTGGAAAATATTATTGCACTCATATCCTCACTCCATAAAAATATGTTGCAAAATGAAGCGCTAATTTGGATACAGATTTTAACATTATCGCATATTATGCAACGCAACATGCCAGAAATTAAAGGCAGTTTACAACGTTCGAAAGATATTCAGGCCATTTTCTGTTATTTGCATAAACACATTTACCATCCACAAAACTTAAAGGCCAGCATTATGGCTGCGCATTTTAATCTTTCAGAAGATTATATAGGTTCGTACTTTAAAAGGAATACAGGCATTACCCTTAGGCAGTATGTTCAGGATTATCGACAAAACCTCATTAAAAAGCGCATGGAAAATGGCAGGTTTGGCCTAAAACAGATTGCCGCCGAATTTGGCCTAACCGATGAAAGCCATGTAAGTAAGGTACTGAAGAAAAGTATATAGTCAACCATCTGAAACCAGTTTCAACGTGAATTACGGACTGAATTGTTTATCCTTAACAAATATTAGGCTTATTTTCCATGTTTTTATAACGCTAAACTATTTCCTCATTTACAGGAGATTTGTACTACAGAAAAATAGCTCTTATCTTTATCCTTACAGGCATGAACCACAAATTAAGAACCCATATAGAAGAAATTGTAACGTTAACGGATGATGAATTTGATTATGTACAGGAAAATTTCATCACCAAAAAATTTAAAAAACATCAATTTTTAATCCAGGAGGGTGAACAGGTAAAATACTCTTATTTTGTGGTATCAGGGCTTTTAAAACTGGTGCATACGGACGATTCGGGAAAACAGCATATCGTTTCTTTCGCTATGGAAAACTGGTGGGAAAGCGACTATCTTGCCTATTTTAATCAAAGCTCTGCCACCATGAGTTTGGAGTGCCTGGAAGATACCGAAGTGTGTTGCTTTACCCTTAAAAATTACCAAACCCTGTGTACGGAATTTCAAAAAATGCAATATTTTTTTCTGCAGAAAGCCAATTACGGACACATTGGATCGCAGCGAAGGATATTATCATTACTTACATCAAATGCTCAAGAGCGTTACGAACAGTTGCTAAAGCAATATCCAGCCTTATTTCAACGGGTACCCAAATCGCTTCTTGCAGCTTACCTGGGCGTTTCCCGCGAAACTTTAAGTCGGTTTTCTCAATAATACTGTGATAAACCTCACTCCAAATTCTTGCGGTTCATCACCGTTTAAACCCTAACATCGGCTGCAACTTTGTATCATTAAAATTTAAATACAAAGTGATGGAAAAACAAATCATTAATCCCTGGCAGTGGCAAAATCAGCGCAGTTATGTACAAGCTGTAGAAGTTAAACAAGCAACAGGCACGCTTTACGTTTCGGGGCAAACAGCTACCAGTGCAGATGGCATATCAAGCACGGCCGACGTAAAAACCCAACTTATTGAAGCCATACAGCATTTGGAACAGGTAATTGCACAAGCTGGATATGAACCTAAAGGTATTGTCCGTTTAAATATTTACACCACCAAATCAGCTGAATTTTTCGAATGTTTCGATATTTTTCAGGCGTGGATAGCAAAACATGGTATTAAACAAGCCACTACCTTATTAGAAGTAAAAAGTTTGTACGAAACCTTAAGCGTAGAATTAGAAGCAACTGTAGTAAAGTAGATGCGAATCAATTAGCGCTTAGAAACTGTAAATTGTTAAACTAATGCTGTAAACGGCATATAAAATGCCATTAAATATAGCTTCGAGCAATAATTTAAAAAATCAGTCGGGTGACTGATTTTTTTTTGCCATTTTATCGACCAAAACAAAACACTGATTATCCAGTTAGATTAATATTATTGGTTAAAAAGCATGGAGGAAAAGTATAAATGACGGCTTCAGCACAATTGGCAAAGTGGGTGGCAGAAAAACATGCGGGGCAACTCGTAAGAAATACGAGTAAGCCCTATTTTAGTCATTTGGAAACTGTTGCAACGCTTGCAGGGCCTGTAATAAGGTTGGGTTACGAAATTGGACTTTGTCATGATTTATTGGAAGATACAAATACCAATGGCGATGACCTTCAAAATGCATTAATCCGTTTTGGTTATGCTAAACCTGATGCATCTGAAATTATGAATTGTGTAATCGAATTAACAGATGTATACACTAAAAAAGCTTATCCTTACCTTCATAAAGTGAAGCGAAAAAAACTGGAAGCCGAGCGGCTTTTTAAGGTAAGTGCCGCTGCCCAGACCGTAAAATATGCCGATTTAATGGATAATATTGACTGGATGATGCAGCACGATCAAAAACATGCTACAAAATACCTAAATAAAAAACGCCTGCTAATTGCCAACCTAAACCAAGGCAATGCACAGCTTCGCCAACAAGTATTAAACCAAATTAATAAATGTTTATGGACACTTAAATATGATCATTAAGATTATGCTCCGCTTTTCTTTTGATCTGCATAGGCCACATTATAAAGGTGGTTTGGCTTTAAATAAATTACATCATTTTGGAAATCGAAAACAGTATTGAATCTTTTCAGAATATCTGTACCTAAATAATGAACGTTTACACCTGGCATTGGTTTATTTTGCTCCATTACCTGCGCCGGAACATCTTTAAGTTCAAAATTGCCGATTTTTAAACTTTGTAATTTTACTGTAGTTACAGGTACTTCGTTTCCCCTAGTGCCATGCATCATCACTTTTTTTATAACTTCCATCTTATCTGTCGGAAATTTCATTTCCCGCAGCAAATCATTATCCAGCATTACGGTACGCTGATAGCCTAAATCAAAGAAAAACAGACTTTTATTTTTGGTACCGCTTTGCAAAATCTCACTTTCAATAAAAGGTTTGTTTTTGATATAGGTGATTTTAAATTTAGTGTATTGTTTATCCAATAAAATCTGTTTTGGCATCACTGAATGCACTATCAGTTTATTTTTGTCGTAATCAAGGGCTACAATCATGCCGTCGAATATATCCCAGCCCAGCAGTCCATCCGTTTCATCACCAGCCAGTTCGATATCATAAATTTTGCTTTTATAAGTTTGATTCCCAATTTTAACATCATAATCGGTATTATAAAGCTTTGGCTTAGATTTAACTTTTTGCTTCAAAGCAGCGGTTGTGAGGTCTACTTCGGTTGCACCAGAATCGAAGTTCAACAAAAGGGAATCCGTTTTATTGAAAACCACTGGTAAAAAGTTAGTATTGTATTTATTTATGAAAAATGGAATAGAATCGTGTACTTCAGGCGATATTTTACTAAAATTCTTTAAAGGTGGGCACACAATCCTTGTTCGGCAGGAATCTTTGCCGTTTAATAAAACAATAAATTCTTTTTCTGCCCCCGGGCCTATTCTGAATACAATAGAATCTATATCTGTTTTAAATTTTATGTTTATTGATTTGGTTATTTTCCCCGTTGTAAACACATCCAACTTTATTTTAGGATTGATGTACCAGTTTGATGAGGCCTTATGCGCTTCGTAAAATTTTGCCTCACCAGCTCCGGCTTTAACAATTGGTAATTTCTGTTGGGCTAAAATAGAAAAGGGAAGTAACACTGCTGCAATGAGTAATATTTGTTTCATAAGCGAATAATAGATTTAAGATTTTGCAAGGGATTGCATTTAAAGATTGCCAACGGAAACTAAAGATAAAAAAGAATTACAAATCATGATGTGCACGATGCATTTAAATTTTGAACGGTTGAAATGAGGTACTCAAACTAAATTTGTTAGCGACAAAACAAGTCGCATATCACCCCTTAACTTGTCGTTTTTGCACATCTGCGTCTATATTATATTGCTGTATTTTTGAGTAAACTAAATAAGAAACAACATGGCAACTCAAATTTTCGTAAACCTGGCGGTAAGCGACCTTAACAAATCGGTAGCGTTTTTCACCAAACTTGGTTATACTTTTAACCCAAAATTTACCGATGAAAAAGCAACCTGTATGATCATCAGCGATACCATTTACGTTATGCTGCTCACCAGAACTTTTTTCCAAACTTTTACCGAAAAAGAAATTGTTGATGCCCACAAAGCCATAGAAACATCCATTGCCATATCTGCCGATAGCAAAGATGCCGTTAACGAGATGGTAGATAAAGCTGTAGCTGCTGGCGCAACGATTCCAAACCCGGCTACGGATTATGGTTTTATGTATCAACACAGTTTTGATGATCTTGATGGTCACCATTGGGAATATGTTTGGATGGATCCGAACGGCATGCCAGAGCATCAGGGGTAAGATATTACAGGAATTAAAAAGGACAGATAAGGAAATTCCTTACCTGCCTCTTTTTGCTTTTATCTGATTACAGCAACTTGGCTAAATTTTTTATTTTGAGAATTTGATCTTCTTTTTATAGGCTTTTTTAATTTCGATTAAGATTACACCATTTGCACCCTTGGCACCATACATTGCTGTTGTATTTGCATCTTTAAGTACTTCAATTCTTTCAATCCAATCCGGAGATATTTCACTTATTTTGGAAGGATCGATGATACAACTTTTATTACCGGCCATAACATAGTAAAGCGGCGTTTTATTTTTCGAAACTATTGAAATGCCACCCAACATAATCCTTTGCTCCGTGGCTAACTTTACAACAATTTTGTCATGTATATCCGTTTCAACATTCGCAAAACCATTTAAACTGAAAATAAATTTACTTAGCCTGTCTATATCCTTGATGTTGAATTCGAACTTACCAGTGGAGTCTGTTACGGCAAGAACCTGCTCATCTCCCTTTTTCCTGATCTTTACACCAACTAATGCATTTCCATTATTATTTTGCACTACCTTTCCGGTAATTATTGTATTTGGAGCAGGTAAATGATATGATAATTCACTCGATATTGAAGAAGATTTAGGATGTTGCTCGCTCAGCAAAACTACAGGTTTTAAATTTTGTGCATCCGCCGGACTAATTATAAATGCACTCAGGGCAAAGGGCACTAACCATTGCCAGTTCAGCCTGGAAGAAGGCAATATAAGCGATCTATTTAACTGACTGGCCAATACCCGCCCACACACATTTTCTTTTTTATTTTGAAAGAAAAAGAAGCAATTCTTTATCCGATTTGCCAGAAAGATCAATAATGTTTTTTTCACACTTACTACAATGGTGATTTCCATCTGCGCTTTCGATGTCGCGCCACTGTTGTGTACAAGGGTTGGTTAATAGCAATTGCAGGCTTTTCATGCTTTGGGTTTTAGAGAAGATGCATTACAAACTATTATTCCATAAAATTACACAGCTGATTTTACTGCTAAATGTATTTTTATATTGATTTATAACGAATAGAACTTCTCGCCCCGGCGTATACGAAAAAAGCCAACTCGAAAGTTGGCTTTTTGCTCCCTCTGCTGGGCTCGAACCAGCGACCCTCTGATTAACAGTCAGATGCTCTAACCAGCTGAGCTAAGAAGGAGTGCTGGTTGTTTTCCTAAAACGTTGCTTAATGTACTTTGCAGCAAACTTAGCCTTGTTCGTTTTGGGAGTGCAATATTAGTGCTTTTAAATTATTTATGCAAGAATAAAATACAATAAAATGATCTTCTATTTTGAACAGAAGATCATTTTACAGATTTAAAACTGGATATCAGTCCATTAACAATTACTTCTTAACAATCCATGGTTCCTGATTTATATCATCGGCACCATTATATTGACGGCTTAATGCCTGTTTTAGGTTTTCTCCATTAGTTGCTCTTTCAATATCAGGGTACTGAAAACGTTTAGGAATCCTGTTACTGTTACCCACACCAGGGCCAGTATCAAAAGTTGGCACAAGCGTACGGCGGTATTGATAGTAAGCCTCTAAACCTGAATTACGGAAATAAGCCAGATATTTTTGGGTAAGAATCTGCTTTAAACCATCGTCTGTATTTCCTGTATATTTTACAACCGGTTGTGCATAGTAATCTGATTCGAAATTGAAATTTACATTATACGTTTCAAATTCGCCCAACTTTCCATCTTTCTTTAAAAAAGTAACTACATTATTGCCATCTTTAATGCCATAAAAGCCTATAGAAGCCTGAATACCTTTTTTATACCAACTTTCGGCATCGCCGGTAGCCCAACCTCTGTTAATACCTTCAGCCTTAATAAAGCAAAGTTCTGGATAAGCTATAATAAAGGTATTTTCGGCCGTGTAACCACTGTAATAACGGTAGCGCCCAATGAGCGAATACAAACCTTTTTGTACTTTATCCAACATCACGCCCTGATCTTCTCCTGTAGGTGCACCAATGAAATTGCGGTAATCGGTAATGGCATAACCATTTTGTTCTGCAATACCGCGAGCTGGCTCGGCAACCATGTAAGCACGAGGATCTTTAAGTGCCGAAAGTGTATTTAAGTAGGTGCCCGCCATATTGTAACGCAAGGCATCATTACCAAAATTATCTTTATTGTTGGGATATTTGTTAAAACTCTCGTTATATACAAACTGTAGGTTATCAGCCATGCTCTCCATTACCGGATATTTTGAAGGGTTATCCAATACCGCAGCAAACTGTTGTTTTACATTTAAGTCTGCATCACCCGCCTTAATGCTCAGATTGATCAACGTTCTTAATTTAAAGGTGTTTACCACCTTTTGCCAGGCTACCAAATCATTTTTGAGGTAAATATCACCCTTTAACTCTTTGTTACCCGCAACAATTAAAGCGGCTAAGTCATTATTTGATTCTTCCAACCAGGTTAGCGATTGTTTAAAAATATCTTTTTGGGTATCGTACTTTGGGGTCAGGTTAGCAAAACCTTTTAAAGCTTCTGTCATTGGTAAATCGCCCACTTTTAAACTCATTTTTACAAAGAAATAGGCTTTAAAAAATTTACCCAGGGCAAGGTAAGGTTTTGCTACAGCACCACCTAAACGATTGGCTTCTTCTTCCATTTTAACCACGTTTTTTAAGGTTGTATAATCTAAAGATGCACCGGTCCAATCGTAGTTGTTGGTTGCGTAATAGAAATAGTTGGCAGCAGTATATTGATTCCATCTTTCTGAACTCGAAAAGGGAGCTTCGTACATATCGAACAAAATGCCATTCAGCAATAAATTTGGCGGAACGGTTTCAGCCTGGTTAGGGTTTTTAAAGTTATCTTCAAATTCTTTCTTACATCCGCTGCAAAAAGCTACGATGATAAAAAGAAACAGGATTTTATATATTGATTTCATCTTTTTATTTTTATGTTCTGGGTATTAAAAAGTAACATTCAGGTTAAAACCTATACTTCTGGTAGTTGGGGTTTGCAGCGACGAAGTACCTTCTCTGCCCGAATATTGATCTACATCCACATCATTATAAGTAGAATTGATAAAGTACAGCAGGTTACGCCCTACTACAGAGAAATTGGCCGACTTGATGAAGCTGCGCTCCAATAATTTTTTAGGCAACTGATAACCAAAAGTTACCTCACGTAATTTTGCATAGGTACGGCTCATCATTGTATTTTCTTTGGCACCATAAAAAACGCCCAAATAATCCTGCAACAATTGAGGGGTAGTGTTTGGCGCGAAAGAAAGCTCTCCATAATTGGTGATAACCCCTGTAACCGGATCGAAGTTAAGTTTGCCGCCATTGGCAACAACCACTCCATCCCCTACCCATGTACCTTTATAGTTTGGATCATTTACACGCAGGTAATCCTGGTATCTGGCTTCGCCCATTTTACCCTGAACAGTTTCGATCTGACGGCCACCCTGAAACGATTTCAACCTCACATAATCTTGCATTACCCCACCCACTTTACCATCTAACTGGAAACTGAAAGAGAAATTCTCATATCGGAATTTGTTGCCGATGCTCCATACCCAATTTGGATCGGCATGCCCCAACAATTGGCTAACCGGTAATGAAATCGGTGTACCGCTTGAAGTATGAATTACCTGTCCGCTTGGTGTTTTAGCTAACACAGAACCGTAAATATTATCGATACGGTCGCCGGTTTTAAAAAATTGATCAACCGATGTTTCACCTGGTGCAAGTTCTTTGTAAACCTGTTTATAGGTAGACCAGTTGATCATTACATCCCAACCAAACTTATCCGTCATAATTGGTGCGCCCGATAAACTTAACTCTAAACCGCTGTTTTGTGTTTTACGGCCATTGATGGTGTTGGTTTGGTAACCAGTAGCTGCTGAAATATTTTGTTTGATAATTTTAGGCCCGTCGATATACCTGAAATAAGTAGCTTCGAAACCCAACCTGTTTTTAAGAAACTTTAAATCTATACCTCCTTCATAATTGGTTCTGCTCTGCGCTTTTACGGCATTGAGGTCAATCAGGTTATTGGTATAATAGGCACCTGTTTGGTTATTATAGGTTGGCCTGATGCTATATGGAGAAGACAAACCATAACCCGGGCCGCCGTATGATGATGAGTATTCTGCACCATAACCGACAGGATAAGATTGCAATGGCGTGGCACCAATAAAATCCTGCGTACCTAAACCAGGGTCTTTAACGTTGGCATACGATGCCCTTACTTTAGCAAAAGAAATAAAAGCAGGCATTTTTATATAATCAGAAATCACCGAACTTAATGAAACTGAAGGATAGAATGCCGCGTTATTGCCTGGAGGAAGTGCAGAATTCTTATCAACACGGCCAGTAGTATTGATATTAAGGTATTTTTTAAAACTTAAATCAACCGAGTAAAAAGCACTTAATACCAACATTTTTGAATTAAAATCGAATGCCTTTACCGGATTTTTAGAGTTTGAGAAGTTGTATACGTTAGGAACATTTAAATAATCGGTAGTGGTAAAGCTTGAGTTGTAACTGAAGTTACGGGCATTACCTCCACCAAAAGCGCTGATTTCGAATAAATCGCCAACATTTTTGTTATATTTTAAAATCAACTGTGTATTGTTTTCGAACATGCTCCGGCGGTCTTCCCTGTAATCACCCAAACCTTCTTCACGTCCATAAGGGTGAGCAGAAAATGGCATTTTTTCGGTTCGTAACTGATCATAAGTCGATATTTGTGTTTTTAACAACACATCCAATCCTTTGGTTACATTGTAGTTTAGTGATGCATAACCATTGATATCATTCTTTTTATGGCCGCGTAACCACTCATACGACATAAAATAAGGATTGTGGTAACGCTGGTATTCTGCATAAACAGACTGGATGCCTTCTTTACCAGGCTGCCAATAGTTTTTCATATCATCTATATTCCAATCGGCACCGCCCCAAAGCGTCATGTTATAAATTACACTGTTTGGGCCATAGTTAACATCAGGAATATTATCAGAAAACTGGCGGCTGTAGTTAATGTATGCTTCGGCCTTTAATTTTGGACTGATGTTATAAGAACCGCTCAGATTAAAGCTATTGATATTTAATTTGGTATTCGGTATAATTCCCTTTTGGTAGTTATTAGAGATGGAAACCCTCAAATTGTATTTATCCGTTGCAGATGATAGTGCAATGTTATTGGCAGATAGCAATCCGGTTTCGATAAAACGCTTTAGGTTGTCTTTACCGCGGGCCACCCATGGAGTACCCTGGCGCACGCCATTTATAACAGGACTATCGTATTGAGGAATTAACTGACCTTCGAATTTTGGCCCCCAGATATCGTAATCTCCATCATTTAAGCCACCGCCTTTTCCATCGCCAAAAGCATAGGCACTGTGTTCACCAGGACCATACTCATCCTGACTTTTTGGTAAAGCAATAAATCCTTTGTTAAATTGCGTGCTCGAATTTAGTTCTACAGTAAAGCCTTTATCGCTGAGCTTACCTCTTTTGGTGGTAATTAATAATGCACCGTTGTAAGCCTGATAACCATAAAGTGCCGCTGCAGCAGGGCCTTTAAGCACAGTATAGGTATCAATATCATCAGGATTGATGTTCCAGGTATCCGAATTGATCGGCACCCCATCTACCACTACCAGGTTTACATCATTACCTCGCAGGTAAAGCGATGAGCGCCCCAAAAGTTCTGAAGATACACCTACAGTTAAACCAGCAACTTTACCAACCAATCCATTTACGGGGTTGGCTTCCCTGGCTTTTACCAGATCGGCACCTTTAACTTCCTGAATGGCATAACCCAGGTTACGCTTTTCTTTGCGGATACCGAGCGCGGTAACCACTACATCATTAAGATTTTTTGAATCTGTTTTTAAGGTTATAGTAAGGTTTGCACTTGTAACCTGCACCTCTTGCGGAAGAAAGCCGATAGAACTTACCACTAGAGTTGAACCAGTTTGGGCATCTAATGTAAAACGGCCAGACTGATCGGTAGAAATTGCTTTTTTGGTTCCTTTAACCGTTACGCTTACGCCAGGAATTGGCTGCTGTGCATCATCTTTTACCTGACCGGTAATTTTTGTTTGTGCCCATGTAAAATAGGGCGTGAGGCATAAAAGCAATAAAGCTAACATGCACATCTTCATCTTGTAGAGATGTTTCATTTATCTATAAGTTTTTTTAGGTTTTATAGATGCAATGATAAGGTATGCATGTTAGCCTAATGCCAACTTTTAGTTAACAAATAACACTATTTTTGTTTAGTATTTGTTAACTAAGTATTTTCTTAATGCTTTCAGCAGCGTAACCTGCACTAGCCGTCATTCCTTTACCGCCAATAGCGGTGCGAATGTGGATGCGGTCGTCGATATCATAAGTTACAATGTGCTTTGTGGGGTGTTGGGGGTAAAATCCTGCCCAGGTGGTTTGGAGCTTCCGCACATCAAAATCAACAATACGCGCCGCCTCTTCCAGCATCAGCTCATTAATATAATGGCTTAAATCAAAACCAAGATCATCAAAATGGTTTACATCTGCATATACATGTGAATCGCCAATTATAATGGTATTATCAGCTGCTTTTTTAAACAACATATGGATGCCCCATTTTTTCAGTTCTTCGTAATGCTCAGGAGTATTAATGCTTTTAAACGAAGGGCAGTAGTGCTCGAAACTTTCGTAACGCCTGGTGGTAAGCCCTGTTAAAATATTACCTTCCAAAGCTACATCAGGCATAGGGATGCTGCGCATCATCTGTAATTTACTCACCACAATTCCACTTTCGCTAAATAACTCAGGATAAAGGAGTTTAAATTCATAACCATTGCAAATAATGGCCTTTTCGGCTGTAAAAAGTGCTGTTTTATTTTTTAAACCAACCTCTACACCGGTTCCTTTGCTTTCACAGGCTGTAACTGGACTATTGTATTGAAGTGTGTAGTTTTTGAACTTGGTTTGCATATAGGTATGCAGGCGGTAAATCATTTGATCTGGCGCAACACTAATTTCCTGAGGAAAAAAAATGGCTTCTTTAGCATAGGAAGCTTTTATAGCAGGATATTTTTTTAAAACAGCTTCCTGACTAAGCAGCTCTGTTTCGTAACCTATCGTATCGTAATGTGCTTTAAGCTCATGGATCAGTGTCTGTTCATCAGGATCGGAAGCGATATATACACTTCCATTTTGCTGCACAGAGATATCAAATTCTTTTTGAATGGATTTATAAATTTCCAGGCCTGCAACACCATACTCAAACCATTCGGCTTCCATACCTGATGGCACTACCTGGCCGAAGTTGCGTACTGTAGCACCTACCGGAAAATTATCTTTTTCGAGCTGCAATACCGTTTTGCCAGAAAGTAAAGCATGGTAAGCATGAAATGTTCCTAAAATTCCTCCTCCAATTACAATAAGATCGAAATGTTTATTCATTTTTTGTTTATGTTTTTGTGCGAGATGCTTTAAATAGCATCATCATCGATGTTAAAATATTTTAAAAATTATTTGCCATTCCTGCGCAAGCTGGAATCTTAGAGCCTATTACGTTACGATTCCCAATCGACCGATAGCTATCGGGTTAGGAATGACGATACTGTTTATAAAAGCCGCTTCAACTTCGTTGCGCTCCGTTACCATTAACAAACTCCAAATAGAAAAGCCGTCATTGCAAGGAGGAACGACGAAGTAATCTTTGCTTTACGGCCACCATAAAGATTGCTCCGTCGGCTGAAAAAGCCTTCTCGCAATGACGATAAATGGTAAAAAGCAGCCAAAACTTTTTTTATTTCCCCGTTAAAACCACGCTTCCTGCCGCTTGCATCTTTTTATTGGTAGCCAATGTTTTCCTTCTAAAATAAATCAATGAAAGTACGCTGCATACCCCACCAATTAGCGGAACAGCAAACAAACACTGCTTAAAGAAATGCATCCAGCTGGTATTGGTTCCTCCAAATTCATGTAACATCAGCACCGAAAAGCTTCCTACATAACCAATAGAATCAGCCACATACATAATAAAACCGATATTGCTTTTGTAATGAAAATTGGCAATCTTCCGCTCAAAAAAAATGGCATTATATGGTATATAAGCCATATAAAGCCCCATACCAAGCAAAGCCATCCAACTCACCGGACCAATATATCCGCGGTCAAAAAAGAATGTACTTACCCCAATTAATAAGCAACCTGCAATAATCATGATGTGTATTACGGTAAAGGCTTTAAGGTTATCTTTAATGAGAATCAAAAGCCCCATCATTACCAATACCACAACCGATATTAAGGTATCTATCTGCGTATAAATGTGGTTGTTGTGTATACCCAAACCATTCCATATCTCAACTTCAAAATTATCGCGCATGTCGCGGATGCAGGTAAGCAGTACATAAATGATAATGGTTAAAATAATACCCGGCAAAAAAGCGGTAATAAAAGCTTTCCGTTGTTTTGCATCCATCGGCACCCGCTTGGTACGCAAAGCCTGATCTTCTGTTGAAGGCGGTGGAATAACCTCCAAACAAAATACAAAAAGGAACAAGGGAAGCAAAAAAAACAAACCGGTAAGGAAAGGCATCCAATAATCACTTACGGCTGCAAAACTCATTAATGTACGTGCCACAGTTTTTACAAAACCTGAGGCAAAGATTAAACTGATCGACATTAACGCTCCCATAAACTCGGTGGTTTTTCTACCTTCGAGGTAACTGAATACCAGGCCCCAGATCATCCCGAAGCGGGAAACCGTTTAGGAAAAGAAATACAATATTGTAAGGCGCAGGTACCAGCGCAAAGCCAAGCAGTGCAAGCCACGAAAAAACAATTAAAAAAATAATGCTTCTGGCGCGGTTGCTTTTTCCGGATTCGGAAATAAAACGGATCCCATAAAATTTACTGAGGGTATAACCTACCATCTGCGCAATAACAAGCCACACCTTGTAATCAATATGCAAAAATTCCTGGTGCTCAAAAGTGGCTGATGCGAATGCTTTTCTGAAAGCATACATACTGGTATAACAACCAAAGGCTGCAACACCACCAAGCACAGTAATTAACCAATACGGCCAGTTTAATGCTTTTTTGCGGGCAATTTGAAGTAAATTCATCTTTAGCTTAACGATTTCCAATATTGCACACTTATATACTTGTCAGCTGTATTTGCTGCACCGAAGGTTTTGCCCATGCTATAGAACTTTACAAACTTAATTAACATAGCTATTATAATTTAAAACAATAGTAAACAATGTTTATTATTTGTAAACAAAGTCAAAGTTATTAAATTGTTAAGTTTAAAAACGTGGCAAAAATTATTTGCCAAAAGCTTCCAACACCGGTTTTCCCCTCCAACTTTGCGGCGCAGTTAACCCCATTAGCCAGGCTAATGTAGCGGCAGTATCATAGGTAATAATGGCATCTTTTAACTCGTGGTTTTTTTGTACGCCAGGCCCTGTAATAATCCATGGAATCTGCACTTCATCAAGTGATTTTCCGCCATGGCCTTTACCTGTACCACCATGATCTGCGGTAACTAATATAACAGTTTCTCCGGCAATACCAGCATCATTAACTGCCTTAACAATTTTTCCAATACGCTGATCTACCAGTTCGAGCTGTTTGTAATAGGCTGGTGTACGGTGACCGATCGAATGGCCGGTTTCATCAGGCTCATCAAAATGCAGGAAAGTAAAATAGGGCTTTTCTCTTTTGATAATGGCCGCAGCAGTGTCTGCACAGAAATCGTCTTTCTCTTTCCCATCTACGATAATATTTACAGCTTCTTTTTCAAACAGGTAACCGATCCCATTCCAACTGTAAATTATAGCTGTTTTAGCCAGCTTTTTCTGATCCCTGATTACGCTGAATATTCCGGGAAATAAACCATAAGAAGTTTTGGTTATGGAAGGAATTTCTGGCACTTTACTGTTCCATTCGGTGTAGCCATGCTCAGTAGGCCCTGCACCCATTAATAAAGAAGCCCAGTTTACCGCACTTGATGATGGCAATACACAACGTGCCTTATCCGTCCACGAGCCATTGGCCATTAGGGCTTTAAGGTTGGGCATATTTGCTTCCTGCAGGGCATAACCCCCAAAGCCATCGCAACCGATTAATACAACATGTTTAACTTTTTTTGGCTGAGCCTGTGCCAACACGGCTACGCAGAGCAACAAAACAATACTTTTTAAAAATTTTTTCATATTCATAATTTTACCACCTCAAAACTAGGAATGGTTTATGAACATGAAGGTAAATATTTGTTAAGTATTTATAAACAGTGTTTACTAAATTGTTACTCGAAGAAATATACTACGAGCATTAAAGCTTTGGTATCGCCAACATTTACAGGAGTATGCGAAAGCCTTCCATCAAAAAGCATTGAATCACCCTTTTCTAAAACGATTTTCTTTTTTGCAAACTGATATTCAACCCTGCCTTCAATCATATATTTAAATTCGAAAGCTTCAGTTTTAACCATTGGGCGTTGGGCGTTTACCTCAAGCTCAAGCAATACAAAATCTGCTGTAGAAAATTTAATATTCTTGGTTAAGATACGCGAATAGTTAAAGCCAACGGCTTGTTCTTTTTCAAATTTCTGATATTGTTCTTTTCGTTTTACCAGTACAGGGGCATCTTTTTTATGGAAGTTGATATCCTTAAAAAAACTGTTCAAATCAATTTGCAAGCTTTTGATTATATCCATCAAAACCATTAAAGATGGGATGGTTCTGCTATTTTCGATCTGAGAAATAAGGCCTTTACTTACTTCTGCCTTATCTGCAAGTTCCTGAACGGTAATGCCAAGTTCTTTGCGTCTTTCCTTAATTTTAACGCTTATTTGTAAAAGAATTTCTTCCTGCATGTTAAAAGTGTATTAATGACGCTAATGTATTATTTTATTCCTACAATCTGATTCCAACCATCGCATTAGTTACGTTTAAACACATTTTTTTTGAGGGTGAAGCGTCAAACTTAGATTTATCACCATGAGCCTGCCGATGGAAATACTTAAAATTATTTAAATTGTTTCGACAGGCTCAATGTGATAGGTGCAAACCAATTGATTTGATTAATTTACTTATTATCGGTAATGGCCCTTTACCCAATGGCGGCCACCATAGGGGCCAACAATATAATGGCCGGGTACCCAATGGGCGCGTGGTGCACGTGCACTTACCACGCATGCACTAAAATTAACTGCCATAACCAATAAGAGCAATGCATTTACAATCTTTTTCATAACCTAACCTTTTTAAGTGAAAAAATAATTCGAGCTTTATGCTGTGTGTATCATTTTGACGGGCCGAGCACGGGAAAGGTTTAATTGTCTTTAACTAAAAACATAAGTTATGTTATCCGATAGCTATCGGATTTATTCATCTTCTTTGCATTACAGACCGTGAAATAAATTCAGGGTGACGAGCGACCACTGACAAAAAAACGGCCTGACCTTTTTGAGGCCAGACCGCTATATATTAGTTAAAAAAAGATTAGAAGCTATACCTCAATCCCAATTGCATCTGGTAACGTGATGCAAAGAAATCTTTTGAATAAGACGTTACGTCTTTTTGAGCAAAGGTATATACCGGATAGGCTGTTGGTGTACCTGCCGTTTGAACTTTAATACCCATACTGGCCATAGAGTTATACGTATTAGGAGAAAAATATTGAATTCCCCAATCCTTGTTTACCAAATTGGTTAGGTTAACAATATCATAAGTTAAAGTAAGTACATGCGGGTGTTTCCCTTTTGCAACCTGTATATCCTGAGAGAAACGGAAATCAGCCTGAACATTCCATGGGGTACGGGCACCGTTACGCTCAGTAAAATCACCTCGGCGGCTACTCAAATATTTATCACCATTAATGTAGTTATCGAACGCCGAAGCTTGTGCAATACCATCAGGTGTATTGGCAAAGAATTTCTGCGTTTGACCTACAGCTGGCACATACATTAAACTTACCGTTTGTCCGGTTCCGTTGATTCTCGTATTCACTAAGCCCAATGAATATGGTGAACCCGACTGGCCGCTGAAGAATAATGAGAAATTAGATACATATTTACCATTTTTAGCCCAATCTAACCTGTAGTTGATGGTAGAGATAATTCTGTTGCGGATATCGAAGTTAGAATAAGCCAAACCTGGATTATTTGGACTAAGGGCCTGGTTTAACTGCCAGTTGGATTCCATAGAGTTACGGATACCATTCGCAATATCTTTCGATCTTCCGTAGGTATAAGCCACCATCATATCCAAACCAATAGGAAGCGATTTACTTACCTGAGCAGTTAAACTGTATTTATATCCTTTATCTGTATTAGACAAAAGATAGGCGTTGGTGTACAATGGATTAATTTTGGTACCTGAGTAAATTGGCTGTTGTTTTTGCGTATCGTAAACCATGTAAGTAGGGTTATCTACATAGTTGATCTGTTGAAACTGCACATCTTTGATTACCTGGCTAAAAATTCCTTCAACTGTAAATTTCCACTGATCGTCAGTTTTATAATCGAAAGCTAAATTACTTCTCCATGCTTTTGGCATTTTAAAGTTATTATCAACCAAATCTACCTGTGTTGCACCTTTGGCATCTTTAACATTAACACCTTGGTTGGTTACATAACCTGCTTCGCCATTACCAGTTAAAGCATCTTTAATCGGGTCTGAACCTGCTGCAGGTTTCACAATTTTGGTCGGATCAGCATTTGCATAAACATACGATTTATCAAATGCACCATAGTTTACACCATTGTTGTAATATGCATAACCAATCCAGGCAAAAGGAACACGGCTGGTAAATAAACCTGTACCACCGCGCATTACCAAACTTTGGTTACCCAATACATCAAAATTAAAACCTACACGTGGAGAAATCTGAATTTTATTTAAAAATTTTCCAGTAATTGACGAGGGTTGTGTATATGTATAAGTTGTTCCATAATTGACATCAACCGGAGAGTTTGTCGTTTTTGTACTTAAAGAAGGCATATCTGGTAAGTTTGCCATATCGAAACGTAAACCTGGAGTTAATTTAAAACGGTCGCCTATGCGGATTTCATCCTGACCATAAACGCTGTACATGTTCACATTAAATTCTGCAGTTGGGTTGGCAATAATGTTATCGCGGGTATTGTCGTCATAATTATAACTTGTACGTACCCTGTTTGGCTGATTGGCCAGAAAATCTGCAACACTGCTGTAAGCTACACGGCCATTCCATGAGTTTACAAAACCATAGTTAATTTTATAGAACTCGTTGTGTGTACCTACGGTAAAAGTATGGTTACCGCTGCTGTAAGTATAGTTATCGGTAAACTCGAAAGTGTTTTGTTTCATGTTGAAGATACTGGCCTCACGGTCGGTACCAAGAAACAACGTTCCACCGTTAGAAGCAATTTCGATTTGCGGTACAGCTGGATTAGATAGTGGATCACGGTAATCGTGAACGGTAGAATAACCTACAATTAAGTTGTTGGTAGCTGAATTTCCGAAACGGGTTTTAAGGTCGGCAACTGTTGAAGTTTGATTGTTGTTCTGCCTAAAATCGATACCACCAAACCTAAAGTTAGACTGATCTCTTTCTAAGTTTGTGGCTTTCGAAATAATGGTATTGTTTCTGATCGTCAACTGCGTGCTCTCGCTGATATTCCAATCTAAACGGTTAAAGAATTTGTTCGATTGTGAATAGATATTGTAGTTGCCAAACGAACCTGCATCAATGCCGTAAGCGGTTTTCATACGGTCAGAAATCTGCTGCGCCTCAGTTAAGGTAAGCAATTTCATATCCGATGATCCTGCACCTAAAATTACCGGGTCCTGACGGCGGGTAATCTCCTCATTGGTGAAGAAAAACAATTTATCCTTAATGATTGGAAAGCCTACGCGGAAACCAGTTTGATAATCGTGGAAAGCAGAAGGCTCTTTGCTGTTATCGCCAATTTTATTCCTGCCGATTAACGAAGCATTACGGCCATAGCCATAAACCGATCCTACCACTTCATTTGTTCCGCCACGCGTTACCGCATTGATACTACCGCCTAAAAAGTTACCCACTTTAACATCGTAAGGAGAAAGCAAAACGGTAACATCCTGAATGGCATCAAGCGAAACGGGATTGGTACGTGTACTGCTTCCAGGCATGCCCGAACTTCCGCTCTGCCCACCCAGTGAAGGACTAAAACCGATGGCATCATTATTAATTGCACCATCAATGGTTACGTTATTGTACCTAAAGTTGGTACCGCCAAAGGTATTGTCTTTACTGCCTTGAGGGGTAACTCTTGTTACATCCTGCAAACTGCGGTTCATGGTTGGTAAGGTTTTTATCTGCCCTTCACCAATACTGGTACCTGCGCCAGATTTTGTTCCGCCTTTTTGACCTTTAACACTTACCTCTGCCAATTGGTTGCCTTGCTCCTGAAGATCGATATCCAATTTAACATCAGCACCCAGGGTTAAGTATATATTTTCTTTTACAACCGGACTATAACCAACAAAGGTTACCGTGATTTTGTATGGTCCGCCCGGATTTAAATTGCCGATGCGGTATAGGCCGTTTTCGTTCGACGAACCTTTTGATACTGTACCTGTTGGAACGTGCACCATAACGATGGTTGCCCCAGGGATGATACCTTTGTTATCCTTAATCTTTCCGTTAATGCTGGATGTTGTAACCTGCGCCTGAGCAAATGTGACCAGTAGCACAAGAATACTTACCAGGGATAGTATACGTGATTTCATTTTCTGTTATTTTATTTTTGGTACAAAACAACAGCCTTAATGTTAATTCAATATTAACATCAGATTAAGTTTAACCTGGTGTTAACAATATAAAAACGGGAAATAAATAATAGGAAAACAATTCCTTAACAGCCCGGTTTCGGGCAGGAATAAGATTTAGAGCAATATGCTCAAATATCAAAGTCAAAGATGAAGATTTGATGAAGTTTGCGGTTTTCAGTTGGCGGTTTTCTCTTATCAGTTAACTGATTTTAAAAAATTAACTACTCCACTCGGATAAGCAACTCGCTATTGAACCAATAAACCTTATGTATTACCTTTGCAGTAATGACAATTAGATTAGCTAAAAAACAAGATATACCACAAATAATGCAGTTGGTAAGCAAGGTTGTGCCGTTGATGCAAGCTGCCGGAAATTTTCAGTGGGGAAATGATTATCCGAATCCTGAAGTATTTACCGCTGATATTACCATAAATCAGTTATGGGTTGCCGAACTGGAAGAGCAGATTGTTGGGGTTTCGGCCATTACAACAGATCAGGATCCGGAATATGCCGATGCGGGATGGAATATTAATGATAAAGCCATTGTTACGCACCGTTTAGCAGTAGATCCCGATCGCCAGGGAATGGGCATTGCCAAAGCGTTAATGATGCAGGCCGAAGATGTGGCTAAATCATCAGATATTACCATTTTAAGGGTTGATACGAATAGCGAAAACAAAGCCACTCAAGCACTTTTTCCTAAACTTGGCTATCAGTTTAGTGGCGAAATCAGTCTTGCCAAACGCCCAGGACTACGATTTTTTTGCTATGAAAAACTTTTGTAATTAAACCCTTAACGAACCGCGGAAACCTCTGGCGGCATAGTATGATTGCGCACCATTGTGGTATACAAAAACATGATTATAACGGCGGTCGGCAAATAACGCTCCGCCGAGTTTTCTAATTTCAGGAGGGGTAACAATCCAGCTTGATGTTTTCACATCAAACGCTCCCAATTGCTGCAAAGCCCTGTACTGCTCTTCATTTAAAAGTTCAATACCCATAGCCGCGGCCATATCAATTGCATTATCAGCCGGCTGATGCTCTTTTCTGGATTCTAAACCTTCCAAATCGTAACAAACACTCCTGCGGCCTTTGGGGCTTTCTGCAGCACAATCGAAAAAAAAATATTCGCCAGTAACTTTATCATAAGCAACCACATCAGGTTCACCTCCAGTTATTTCCATATCATCAAGTACCCACAACTTTTGCAGATTGGCTTCGAGTTTTTGCTGCACATTGCTCCATAGCATACCTTTATGCCTGTTCATATTATTTTCAAAACGGTTTTTCAAGGTTAGAATGAGTGCTGCGGTCTGTTCGAACGATAACTCTTTTTTATTGGTCTTTATTTTATTCATAAATTGGGTAATTAAATTATGGAATCACCAGAGTTAGTCATTCAGCCCTTTTCCACTTAAAATCTGCGGCAGGTATTTCTCAACCCTGTTCTCACGGGTTTTGGCTTGTTTGGGTGCACAAAAATGTAATAGGTAAGCCCTTTGCCGTCCGGGTGTTAATGCCTCAAATGCAGTTTTTAAATCTGGTATACTGTCCAATTTACTTTTAAACTCCACCGGAATTTCATATTCTGTAGTTTTTTTCAGTTCTACCTTCAATCCAGCCTTTTCTACTTCAATTGCTTCATAGATATAGGTTTTTAAAAACAGGTTTTAGCTCGATTATTTCCAATGCACTGGTAAACCTAATTTGCCTTGCCGATTGCACATTCTCCGTCTGCTGAATCAATATGCCATCTTCATCCTTCAACAAAGCCCCTTTAAAAAATAAAAAAGCACAGTATTCTTTAAAATCGTGTATTAAAACAATATTGCTTCCTTCGAACGTGTAACATGGACAGCCCCATTTTAATTCTTCGTTAAGTCCGCAATCAAGGGCAATTGTTCTTAAAATAGTAACCGCCTCTTGCCATTTTTTGGCTTTGTTAAAATAAAAATCAACTTTAGGATTCATCGGGTTATAAATTAGCAGGAACAATCTTTCTATATGCCGGAATAAATACCAGGATAATATATGCCCATTCTATTAGTTAATTTAAATTTAGGAATTACTACAGCAATTCAAAAAACTTTCTAAAGATATAAAAGGTTATATGAGCGTATATTTTTCTATCGTGCCCTGATATTGTAAAAGCTGCGATTATTTTTATAATGCTCGATGGCTTAATTGATAATTGTCAGTCTAAACGGAGTCGAAGAACTTCTCGCCAGCCTTAAATGAAAAAAGCCAACTCGAAAGTTGGCTTTTTGGCTCCCTCTGCTGGGCTCGAACCAGCGACCCTCTGATTAACAGACGGACGCCGCCCATTGCTAACAATATGTTTGCCAATTAGTTACAACCTATCAAAGAAATTTTGTAATGTATTTGTAACGGTTTTTTTTATGAAGATAAGAATTTCTTTTTGCACATAATTTCCCAATTCCTTAACTTTTACCATAATTAAATTTTGGTTATAAGCCTTGCGATTTGATATTGCTTTGACTACTCTTTCAGGAAAGATGATAGCAAACGATTAGCAGTGATGCAGATTTAGACTTTTAAATAGCTGATCAATGACATAGATCACTATACCCTTTTCAAATGATTAGTAATTTGATACCTTGAATTTTACCGTTTTACTTTGAAAGGTTGTGTACACCATACTACATCTTAAATTACTTTAAGTTACGGAAAAGCCTCTCTACGGGCAGCAAGCATTTTCTCATATAGCTCTTGAATAGTTTTCTTTTTGCTGGCTTCGATCTTCTTCATCCAGTATGCTGATCCGCCTTTTGGATTGTATTTACATCCGAACTCCATCAGTTCTACCATCAGCGGTATCAGGTCAAGCCCTTTATCCGTCAAATAATAAAGAAACTTGGAAGCATTGCTTTCAGAAACCTTTTTGATCAAATAATTCTCATCCAATAGTAAACTGACTCTGTCTGATAAAACCGAGGGCGCAATGTGTTCGTCAGAAGCCCTCCATTCGCAGCCAGGAATTTTTGTCTCCAAAAATCATATCTCTCAATAATAACAAAGTCCATTTATCTCCAAAAACGTCCAGTGTGTAGCCTACAGGACATGTCGATCTGCTTCCAATTGTTTTCATAATGTCATTAAATTAAGTAGTACATTTTTAATACTACTTTGTGTTTATGTTTGTGGTATCGAAATAATACCACAAATGTACACATAAATGTTGCCAATAAAAAAGTTGCAGTATCTGCATTCGCTAATATGTAACATCATTTTATCAAGTGACAAATTATGACTTTGTAATGAACTCAATTATTATTAATTAAAAAATCATGAAAGCAATTCACCTAACAGCTATTGGAAATCCGATAGAAAATTTGAAACTAGTAGAAATCCCTACACCCACTGCACCCAATTCAGGTGAGGTGATCATTAAAATGGAATACAGCCCAGTTAACTTTAGCGACCTGATGGTGGCTAAGGGTGTTTACTTTGTGCAGCCTGAATTGCCTGCCGTGATCGGTGGTGAAGGTGTAGGCGTAATCACTGAGATCGGCCCAGATGTAGATCAGTCTTAAAGTTGGCGATAGGGTTGTATTATCTTTTGGTACATATGCCTGGGCAGAATTTGTTAAAGCTCCAGCTGAAAAATTGTTTGCATTATCTTTGACATCTGATCCCAAACAAGCTGCAATGGCATCAATCAATCCACCTACAGCTATACTATTACTTGATGAATATGCCAAGCTAGAACAAGGTGATTGGATAGTTTTAAATGCAGGAAACTCAAGTATAGCTAATGTAATTTTCACATTCGCTAAGGCACGGGGTATTAAATGCGTTGCAATTGTTAGGCGACCTGAGGCTGTTGAGGCTGCCCGTCAGGCAGGTGCGGATGTTGTTGTAGTAGAAAGTGAAACTGTTGTACAAGAAGTAAAAGAGGCTACTGGCGGTGCTAATATTAAGCTGGGTCTTGATGGGGTAGGCGGAAAATCCTCTGCAATATTAGCCCAAATTCTTGGACAGGGAGGTCATCTGGTAGCTTATGCTGTCTTAAGCGGACAACCTTTAGTGGTAAGCCAGGTAGATCTTATTGTTAAACGTTTAAAAATCCATGGTTTCTGGATGTATTTGTCTGAATTTCTTCCAAAGCTAGATGCCGCTGCCCGGGAAACCGATTCATTAATGGCATCCGGCTCCATCAATGTGCCTATAGCAGCTTGCTATCCGCTAAGTGCCTTTAGCGAAGCTGTAGAACATTCTATCAAAGGCGAAAAAGTCTTGCTTGACTTTACTTTATAATCAGAATCAAAAAAACAATAGTTTGGGAACAGGTTATTTATTAACGAATTAATTAGCTGTGAAAAATAAATGTTTAAGATTGACATTCAGCAAAGTGTAGTCGTAATATTGATCTGAAACTGGCATGCGCGAATATTTCTTTAGCACAGGACGGATTTTGCCGCAAAAGGGAAATGATGCTATTGGTGTGTAGAATCCTCGGAGTTTTATTATAATGTCTGAATGAATTCTCGCTGAAGACTGATATTACAAGCTTAGTAATTTGAAAACGCTTTTAGTTTTCGACAAACTCTTCCATTATTCTCTAACCAGGCAGAGAGATACCGTCGAGGTAGGGCCAGTCATGACTAATAATTTAATTAAAAGAGAGGAGGCTTTATTAATCCTTCTCTCTTAAAAATCAAAATGAAAAATAATAATAGATGTCCGTTAGGGATAAATGAAAAAGTTTTTCGGGTCTTAGACCAAAAAGTTGCTATAAATTTTGCTATAGTCGTTGAGCTAGATTGTAATGAACCGGAAGAAGCCTGGAGACAGGCTATGGATAGTGCGCAGTTAAGGCACCCAAATCTTTCTGTAGAGATCATTGGCAGCCATTATTCGAATTTAGCATTGAACTTGTAGCAAATTGCCCTATTCCACTTACTACTGAAAGAAGAACTTAAAACTATCAATCAAATAAAACGAAATGGTAAAAATTATATTAATAACCGGGGCCTCAAGAGGATTCGGTAAATTATGGGCAAAGGCTCTTCTACAGCGTGGTGATAAAGTTGCTGTAACAGCGAGAAAGCTTCAGGATTTAAATGACCTGGTGACGGAATTTGGAAGTGCAGTGTTTCCAATTGAACTTAACGTGGATGATCGGAAAGCGTGTTTTGCCGCTGTTCAACAAGTTAAAGATCATTTTGGACGTATTGATGTTGTGGTCAATAATGCGGGTTTTGGTTTGTTCGGAGCTGTTGAAGAAACTACGGAGCGAGCAGGCACGCAACCAAATGCAAACTAATTTTTTTGGTCTACTTTGGATTACGCAGGCAGTTTTACCAATAATGAGAGCCCAGCAAAGTGGACACATTGTCCAGCGTTTCCAGCTTCCTGGATCAATTACCATTCCATTTCTTGGTTTGTATAATGCTTCAAAATATGCAGTTAATGGTTTGAGTGAAACCCTTGCTAGCGAAACTAAAGCTTTTGGAATAAAAGTCAGCATAATAGAGCCAAATGGCTATTCAAACTGACTGGGCTACTATATCTTCAGTTCACACAGAGCCTCAAGAAATTTATTCTCTGGGTAAAAAAGAATTTGAAGATTCACTAACTCCTGATACCTATGGGACACCTGAAAACACTGTGTCAGCTTTTCTACAGCTCATTGACAGCGATAACCCACCTTTACATTTTTTATTGGGGAAAAATGCCTACGCGGCAGTAAAAGATGTTTATTCGGCACGTATTGCTGAGTTTGAAGACTGGAAAGAAGTTGCCATAAGGGCCCACGGTTTTCATTAATACTGCAGCATCATTCTGTTTTTATCAATATTACTTTGGTTTCATTTATGGCTGCTTGCCTAATTACTGCACTTAACTTTTCCTGATGGGCGTCTCCCCATTGCCCAAGGGCATTAATTATTGGCATTAAACTTTCACCCATGGTCGTTAAAGAATATTCAACTTTAGGAGGTAACTGAGGGAAAATCTTCTTGGTCACCAATCTCATGTGCCTCCAGCTCATTCAGTTGCATATTTAAGACTCGCCTTGATGCATCTAGGATTTGGCGCTGTAATTCGCCTGGCCGTTTATGACCCTGATTAATAAAGTATAGAAGACGTATTTTCCATTTCCCGTAAAGAACCTCTCCCAATACGTCCAGACCGCAGTTAAGTGATGGTTGTATTTTTTTCTTATATGCCATATTGCAAAGGTAAAACATATCTTCAAGAATGTCTATACGGATAAATTTGTCCCTATTGAATCGTTTTTCCGTACTTGTTTCACCCGCGCTTATCCTCCAATTTTGCCTTATAAAAACAAGAAAATGGAAAATTATAATCATAACAACGAATTAGCAGGAAAAATCGCTTTGGTTACAGGTGGTACAAAAGGTGCGGGACAGGCAATCGCAGAGCGACTTGCCAAGGCGGGAGCAAAAGTTATCGTCACGGCGCGTAATCATCCCGAAAAGATAAATGATGCCTTCACATTTATCGCCGCGGATCTTAGTACAGTAGTTGGTACAAACCAAGTATTAGAAAAAATTAAATCACTGTTTGGAGGGGTAGATATTCTAATTAACAATATGGGCGGTTCTGAAATACCTGGGGGCGGATTTAGCGTATTAACAGATGAGGCATTGGGAGCAAACGCTGCAAACTAATTTTTTTGCACCTGTTAGACTTGATAGGGGCCTTTTACCTTCAATGCTGAAAAAAGCGTCAGGTTGCATCATTCATATTGCTTCTATACAAGGGAAGCTGCCATTATATGATTCAACTTTGCCATATGCTGCCGCAAAAGCAGCATTAATAAATTACAGTAAGGGCTTGTTCTTTAATGAACTCGCATCTAAAGGAGTAAGAGTACTTACAGTGTCTCCGGGATGGATTAAAACCACTTCTGCAATTAGAATGATGGAACGCTTAGCAGAAAGTTCAGGTGTAACAATAGAAGAAGCAACACAAGGGGTGATGGATTCTTTAGGTGGAATTCCCATGGGCAGACCTGCCGAGCCAGAAGAAGTGGCAGAGTTGGTTGGATTCCTCGTTTCCCCCAGAGCGTCTTACCTTACCGGGACAGAGTTTGTCATCGACGGAGGTACATTACCAACAATTTAATTTCAATTAAAAAAATAATAAAATATGGAAATCAGGAATTTAGAATTGCCACCAATAATTACCGCATTGATCAACAGTCAGAACGAGCATGACAGCACAGCGTTTGTAGCCTGTTTCATGGCTCAGGCAGAGGTGTTTGATGAAGGAAAACACCATAAAGGATCTCAAGAAATTAAAGCATGGAATGAACAAACCAATAGCGAATACAATACGCAAAACGAGCCAATAAGCTTTGAGCATACAGATGCTGGCATGTTCTTACACTAAAGGTATCTGGAAATTTCAAAGGAAGCCCAATTCAATTAAAATATAATATTATAATTCAGGATAATCTTATCTCTTATCTATCGATAGCATCATGATAGGTAGATCGGTTTGATCTTTCTGTAACTGTGATTTATAACATAATCACGAGTTATAAAGTTGGTTATCGACGTAATATTCAACCACTCTATACTGTTATCAACTGTATTTGTACAAGCAATGTCATTTGCAAAAGTAGTATTATAATAATACTTCTTATTTAATATATTTGGATATGCAGGTGCATGTTGGCGACAATACAGTCAGAGGATTTTTACAAAAAAAAGATGCCATTAGTAACAGTAACTTTAACAAAAGGAAAACCTCAACAATATATTGAGCAGGTTTCCGGTAGTATCAATAACGCATTACTTGAATCCTATATGTTGCCGCCGAATGATTTGTTCCAGAGATTTTTGCAGTTAGAACCAGGGGCATTTATCTATGACAGACATTATCGTGGAGGCCCGAGATCTGATGATTTTATACTTGTGGAAGTTAAATCGAATGCAAGGAGAACCGAAGAAAAAGATGCAGCTTTTAAATCGATAGTGGAACATTTGTCAAAATCTCCAGGTGTTCGTCCTGAAGATGTGATGATCATTTTTGATTCTCATTCAACTGCCGAGGATTATTCTTTCGGTAGCGGAATCTCAGCCAATAAAAATTGATATTGCCGTTATTGTTTGAATCTTTTAATTAATGAAGAGGCTGTATCCAATTAGATGATGCAGCCTCTTTGTATTTAGTAGGTTTATACCATTCGATGTTTGTCTCTACATTCCTTCTTCCTGTTCGTTTTCTCCATGCTTTGCTTATGACGAATTAGGTTTTCATTGATTTCAATATTGTGGTTTCGTTTGATTTATGGCAAAATCCTTTCATCGGGCAGTTTTGACCTTTTGCCACTACCGTTTTTTTGTATCTGAAATGGATACATCTGTATAAGTCGAAAAGGCCACGACTGATGCAACTTTGAATCATAAAATAAATAAACAGATGAGTAAAGTAATCTTAATCACCGGAGCCTCCAGAGGCTTCGGGAAACTCTGGGCAAAAGCGTTCCTGGAAGCGGGTAACAAGGTAGTGGCAACCGCAAGAAATTTGGCCGACCTAGAGGACCTCGTGTTAGAATTTGGCAATATGGTATTGCCGCTTCAGTTGGACGTCAAAAACAGGACGCAATGTATCGAAGTGGTAAACTTTGCTAAAGAAACTTTTGGACAACTGGATGTAGTGATCAACAATGCCGGATTCGGCCTTTTTGGTGCGGTAGAAGAAGTGAATGAAGTTGATGTAAAGAATCAGTTCGAAACAAATGTATATGGCTCACTTTGGATTATACAAGCTGCGCTACCGATTATGCGAGCACAGCGGAGTCGGTCACATTATACAATTATCCAGCTTACTGGGAATTGTTAGCATTCCTACTATGAGCATCTATAATGCAACGAAGTTTGCCTTGGAAGCCATCATAGAAGCATTGTCTGGGGAAGTGAATCACCTGGGCATCAACACTACCCTTATTGAGCCTAACGCCTACACAACTGATTTTGGGGGTGATTCGGCTCTGCACAGTGGGTCTATCGACATTTATGATGATGTAAAAAATGCAGTCCTTGCAGGTTTTAACGAAGACACGATGGGTGATCCATTAGCGACCATACCTGCTATTTTAGAGATCGTGAATACGAAAAATCCTCCGCTTCGTGTATTTTTTGGTAAAGTAGGTTATACCTTTGCATCAGAGGTTTATGCCAAACGCCTTGCGGAATGGGAAGCTTGGAAGGAATTTTCCATTGCTGCCCAAAAGTAACCGGTTTTTGTAACGAAAGACCAAATGACATTCGTTTGGCTTTCGTCATTTTATAACATGCATATGAAGCACTATACAACATTGAACGCCTTACATGATGACAGCGGAATTAAGCGGCCTGAAAACCCTTTGTTAAGCATCATGACCTGCCAGGATTATAGGAGCAGTTCGCTGGGAAAAAACAAGTTTAGCGGGGATTTTTATCTGATCAGTTTCAAAAAATTCGTTTCCGGCAATTTTCGGTACGGACGCAGAAAGTATGATAATGATAATGGTTCGATGATCTGATGTAAGACCTAGGCAAATCATTGAGTTTGCGGATTTGGTATTATCAGAGAAAGGTTTTCTAATATTAATACATGAAGATTATTTGTTGAACACAAAATTACATTCTGAAATAAGCAAGTATAGTTTCTTTGATTATGAAGTTAGTGAGGCCCTACACTTATCGGTAGCTGAAGAAAAAAACATCTGGGAACTTTATGGTAAAATCCAGTCGGAATACCATAATAACCAGGACGAATTCAGCAAAGAGATCATCATAACGCACATCGATTCTATTTTAAAATACTCTCAGCGATTCTATAAACGTCAGTTCATTAATCGGGCGGATTATGAGGGAAGTCTGATCACCAGATTTAACTTGATTATGAGGGAATATCAGGAAAGCGGTAAACTGATCACAGAAGGCTTACCCACGGTTGGGTACATGGCATCGCGACTGGCCATTCTACACGTTACCTAACCGATCAACTGAAAGTGGAGACGGGTAAGACAGCCCTTGACCATATTCATATATTTTTGATAGACAAAGCTAAAAACATCTTGTTAGCTACTAATAATTCTATATCAGAAACGGCTTACCAACTAGGCTTTGAAAACCCACCATATTTCTCCCGATTATTTAAAAAAGAAAAGCGGTATTACACCGGTCCAGTTCAAAGAAGGAAAGTTTGGGCTTAATTTAATATTATCAGGCAAGTATTTTGAAAAAAAAGCCTTCTTTTTCTGATAATGGATTGTGAGCAAATGCCGATGCCTTTAAGGAAAGTAAACCGTTCCAGATAAGCATTTAATATCTCTTTTTCTTTTTGCCGATTATCATAAACCCATTCCATTATTCAAATCAAAATTTTAGGTTTTGATGATAGAATTTTTGATAATTTGGATTACAAAATAGCGAAGGTTTAATTGTACTCTCAAAAAATTAGAATAGATGGATAGTCTAGGCATTCGTATGACCTTGAAGACATAATGGATACACAATATGGTGAGCAAAGAAAATGATGATAGGAACTTAATCATTCTTGTTTTACAACACTGCGACCGATTTGATGCGATAAGAGGTCGTGCTATGTTAATCACAGTTGCCTGTGATAAGCCATATTACTCCAGAGAAAGAAATGAAAGTGTGGACAATGATTACAAGGCAATGCAGAGAGTTGGGGGATTTCGCTAAAAGTGTGCACCAGTTTTCATTCCAAACTGTACACCCCGCTTTTTACCATCCGGTCTTGATGGAATCGTAAAGACTGAGCCAAATATATTAAATCCTCCCAGGTTCAGCTTCTCTTTCATTTTCCAATCTATCTTTCCTGCATTTGTTCTGTCAATCCTCCAGCAGAAGATGGTTTTGGAAGAAAAACGGCCTTCCCAGAACAAGATTTACAGCAAATCAGCTCATGTTTAAAAACACATCAGAATAAAGAAGTGTTTTCTTTTTTTGATTTTAAGGCCATCAGAACATGTCCAATTCGGTTTCTCTAAGGCGAAACGACCAATGAATCCATCCCCGCTTTCCAGAAGCTTAAAGCCACTTTAAAATGAGCCGAGTGGCCAGCTTTCAAGCGAAATCTAGTGAACAATATAGGCCAAAGAGATGGCCACGATGGATGAAAATCAGTGGCCACTTTTAGCGGAACCCCCATGTAAAGGTTTTTCGAAAAGTTTGACATTTATTAGTGTAAAACTTGACGACGAATAACAGTAATTGAGAAAGTGTTCAGTGGGTAGCAGAATTCCTATATGCAAACAAAAACCCCATCCTATTGCTAGAAATGGGGTTTTTTGCGATTTTCGGACTTGAAAATCTGAGCTCCCTCTGCTGGGGCTCGAACCAGCGACCCTCTGATTAACAGTCAGATGCTCTAACCAGCTGAGCTAAGAAGGAGTGCTGGTTGTTTCCTAAAACGAGGTTTTTTACACTAAAAGCGCACATAGCCTTGTTCGGTTTGGGAATGCAATATTCGGGCTTTTAAATTATTTATGCAATATTTGCAGTGAAAAATTTTAAAAAAAAATTAACACATAGATATGAGCCTGATAATCATAGGTACTGTAGCTTTTGATGCTATTGAAACTCCTTTCGGAAAAACGGATAAAATTGTAGGTGGCGCAGCAACTTACGCAAGTTTAGCCCGCATCTTACTTTTATAATAAAGCAAAAATCGTAGCAGTTGTTGGTGATGATTTTCATCAAGCAGATATTGATACCTTTACTTCGCATGGGATTGATACCGAAGGATTACAGATTAAAACAGGCGAAAAAATCTTTCTTCTGGTCGGGGAAATACCATAACGACATGAACAGCCGCGATACTTTGATTACAGAGTTGAACGTATTGGAAAACTTCGATCCGGTTATACCAGAAAGCTATCAGGATTGTGAATATTTGATGCCGGGAAACCTTACTCCACAAGTACAACAAACGGTAATTAAACGCCTTAAAAACCGTCCGAAATTAATTGTAATGGATACCATGAATTTCTGGATGGATATTATGATGGACGATTTACTGGAAACCATTAAACTGGTAGATGTATTAACCATTAACGACGCAGAAGCCCGTCAGCTATCTGGCGAATACTCTTTAGTTAAAGCGGCAAAGAAAATTCTTGCGATGCGGGGCCAAAATACCTGATTATTAAAAAAGGAGAACATGGTGCTTTATTGTTCCATGAAGATCAGATCTTTTCTGCCTCCGGCATTGCCTTTGGCTGAAGCATTCGACCCGACTGGTGCCGGTGATACTTTTGCTGGTGGTTTTATTGGTTATTTGGCAAAAAGTAGGCACAATTAGCTTTAATAATATGAAACGTGCTATCATAGATGGTTCAGCATTGGCATCGTTCTGCGTAGAAAAATTCGGAACCGAAAAACTATTGAATTTAACAGATGAAGAAGTTGCAGCCAGAATTCAGGAATTTGTAAGTTTAAGTGCTTTTACAATAGAAGCATAGTTAGTTGACAGTTGACAGTTGACAATTTTCAGTTAACAGTTTATAGTTGATTGCAGATAAACGAACCGCAGATTTAGAGATAAATTTCTTTTAAATCTGCGGTTTTTTTCATTACAACTTATTTAACCAGATCGATGTACTGAGTTTGTTTTAGCATTTTGTTATGGCAAAATTTCCTGATCAGAGGTTAAAAGATTTATTACATGCAGCCATCGCTTTAAGATTGCGTATTGCCCCAAAATGAGGGTTTTTGCTAATGGTTACTTAAAATCCTGCCGCTGCAGGTTGTTTGTTTCTCAAATTAATCACCGTTTTGCTAATTACCGGCTGCAATGTTATCAGGATGATAGATAAAAAACAAAGGGCTGCAATCCATTCATAATAGCTTACACAAAACTGTAGGAATGTTTGTTTTTGCAGGGCTTTGTTCAGCAAACCCACAGCTACTTTACCCGCTTCATTGTGAGGTAAACCCTTGCCCATTAAAGCAGATTGATACATTTTTAATCTTTCCGACAGGTTAAAATCCAACAAGGTAATACCGCTACGCAGATCATCGCTCTGTTCTCCTTTAAAATATAGCTGATAGAAATTAATTAAAGCCAAACTGAGACTAAAAGTAGAAAAACGCACAAATACACCAACAGATGATGCGGATTGGCTTAAATTTTCGGGAACAGATGACATAATGAACATCACAATTGGCGACATCACCATCCCAGCGCCCACACCTTGCAAAAAAAGCGGCAGGTAAAAGTTTTCTGTTCCTGCTTCACTGGCAAACAGTTGGCACATCCATAAAAAAAACACAAAAAGCAATACAAAACCACTTATCCACAACACCCTTAAATGTTTTTTACGGATCGATCGAATCGCAACTACGAGGCCCACTACAACTCCTGCAATATTGAAGATCATAATCTCGTTGGCATGCAAAGAATCCATCCCCAAAACGTTAATAAAATATGAAGATGTTAAACTGAAAGCACCACGAACAATATAAAGAATAACCAGGAAAACAATTCCGATGGCAAAATTCCTCGATCTGAAAATACTGAGGTCGTAAACTGCCGGCCTTTTTCAGGGTAAGCTGCCGGCTAATAGAAACCACAAACAAAAATAAAATCGCTGAAATAGCGTAACGGATACTTGTATCATCCAGCCAATCGTATTGCTGACCATAAACCAGAACATAGGCAATAAGTACGAGCATGGTAGTAAAAAAGCACAAAACTCAGCCAATCAATTTTATAAAGTGGTGTTTTGCGTAAAAGATGTACCCTGTTCATTACACTAAAAAGCAATATTGCACTGGGTAAAAAACAGAATATAATGGCTTTATATAAAACATTATATTCATAATTTTCAACAATCGGGACAGAAAAAAGTGCCGTAACCGGAGATACACAGAGAATCATTCCATAAAAAATGGTATAACCGGTTTCTTTTGCGTGTTCGGATTTTAACCTGCTAAAAAGTAAATTTAGTGATATACTGGTAAGGCCGCAATTCACAATTCCTTGTAGAAACCTCAGTGTAAAAACCAACCAGATTTCGCGGGTATGGTAACACCAGTACGCAATAAGAATTTCAAGAATGATGCAGATCAATAAATAATCTTTAGTAATTACCCTGGCAAAAAAACGGCGTTCTACAACGGCAAAACTGGCAACTGCGGCATAAAACATCAATAATGAAAACTGAACATCCGATGCACTTGCACCATAATAGCCAGCCGCAGCGGTACCATCAGCGGTAGAGAGTGCAAAAAGCAATACCGACGATAAAAGTACCGCAAAAATGCTCAGAATTACCACCCATTCGGGTACTTTAACTTTAAATATAGGCAAATGATCAGTCATTTTTTTTCACTTTAACACTAGCACTCATTCCTGCACTTAAAAGCTCAATGCCCTGGTCATTTTTACCCAAACGGATGCGAACCGGAATACGCTGTGCAATTTTTACAAAGTTTCCTGTAGCATTATCTGGGGGCAATAGCGAAAACCTTGAGCCTGTAGCACCAGATAGGGATTCGATTTCTCCAATAAACTGTCGACCAGGAAAAGCATCAACCTCAACATTTACTTTTTCTCCAACATGCATTTTAGCTATCTGAATTTTTTCTTCAAAATTAGCCACCACCCATTTTCCAGCTGTCCGATCAACCAGATAAGAAGTAGTTCGGCCGGTTTGAACGAATTGACCCGCCTGCTTCCGCAACCAAGGCCGTACTTTGGGCTGTTTTAATATTACTTTGTTGTACCGAAACGTGTGCTTTCGCATTTAGCAACGAAGCCGCTGCCTCATCTTGTTGAACGGTATAATCATCATCATCTATTAAAACAAGGGTATCACCCTTTTCTACTTCCTGGTTTTCCTCAAATTTCACTTCTTTAATGTAACCACTCACTTGTACAGTTACCGGGTTGATGTATTCATCCACCTGTGCATCGTTTGTTTCTTCAAATTTCATATAGCCGATGAGCGTTTTCCCACCCCATATCATCAATACCACTAAAACGATGAGTGCTATTATTGTGGTAATTCTACTGATTATCCTATCGGCTTTGCTTTGTTTCTGTGTGTTCATTTTTATAAGTTTCCTACGGCTTTTTGTAATTGATAGTATTGTATTTTAGCATTTACCTTTGCAGTGGTGAGTTCGAACCGCGATTGCAATAATTGTGTTTCTGCATCCAGCAAGTCGGTTAAAAGCGACAGTTGGTTGAAATACGTATTTTGTACAATCCGATAACTTTCTGCGGCCTGCTTAATGTTTTCTTCTGCAAGTGCAATGCGTTGTACCGATTCTTTATAGCGGATATAATTTTCTTGCACTTCCTGGCGGATCTGATCTTTCACATCTTCATCTTCAACTTCCTGCTGATGCACCTTAATTTCCGCCTCCTTAACTTTGTGTTGATTGGTATACCAGGTGAAATCGGAATTTTAAGTTTTAATCCAACCATACCATTACTATAAAGCGATAACGCATAAGGATAAAACTGAATTTGCGGGTATGCAAAGGCATATTCTCCAAAAAAACCCAAAGAGGGCATAACATTGGATTTTACATTCTTTAGTTTCAATTTTGCAAGGGCCTGTTCTTTCTCCGAAATTTTTATTTTGTAAGAAGTTGTTTTGGCATCATTAAAATATTCGTCAATCTGCTTTAGTGCAATGGCGTCTGTTCATTGTCAGATATTTGAGGATTCAGAGGCGCATCATCTGCCCTGCGATTAAAATATTAAGTTTATGTTTAGCGATTTTGATACTGTTGTTAATTTCAGTTAACAACATACGCTGCTTAGAAAGGCGCAATTCTGCCCTAAATACATCACTTTTTAATATCGTTCCGTTTTTATATAACTGGTTAATTTCTGCCAATTGCTTTTCGCGGTCGCGGATGTCTTGTTCCAATAAATCCTGGTAAGAAATATTACGGAACACATCGTAAAAATAAACCGCAACTGTATAATGGATTTCCTGTGTACTTTGTCCT